>CAVPNC010000006.1:0-640283 GCA_963706695.1 uncultured Chloroflexia bacterium
AGGCCGTCGAGATCGGGGCGCCACCGAGCGCATCGGTCGAGGAGGCGATCCCGATGCTCCGCGATGCGGTCGCGAAGGCCGTCGCCGAGCTGGCACAGGACGACTAGCGCCCGCGGCCCACCTGCCTCGTTCGGCCACCTTCTCGCCTGATTCGCCCGCTTCGATGCGCACCGCGCCCCTGAACGAATTGAGCTGGCCATCGTTGACCACCAGGATCGCCGTGTAGGTGCCCGGCAGGTTCACGCTGAAGCTGGAGTTGGACGAACTGGTCTCGCTCAGCACCACCCGTAGGCCGATCGAGCGATCGTGGGCCCGTAGGCCGATCGAGTGATCGCAGTGGCGCGTTCATACGCCTGATCCGCTTCGACGCGTGCGCCAGGGCCATCTCCGGGCAGTGGCAGCGCTTCTCGGTGGCGTTGCACGCGGCCGGAACGTACCATCGTGTCGTGACCACACCACACAAGCCCCACGATCTCGGCAACGGCCTCGTGTGCGCCTCGTTCGGACGCGGCGGCGAGTGGCTCAGCCTTGCGACCGTCCACCCGGAGTCCGGCTTCGTCGAACTCACCGGCCTGCCGCGGTTCGACCCTGAATGGCGAGGCAACGATGAGGCCGTGCTGCGCTATCGCTCGTGGATGCGACGCGAGGAGCACGCATTCCTGCATGTCGAAGCCGGGCGGGCCCAGATCACGGCTCGCCAGGATGCTCCGCGTGGGACCCGAGGCATCGTCCAGCGCATCGTCGTGCGCGCCACTCACCGCGACCGTCCGGCGGGGATCCGCATCCGCCTCAACGGACGCCTCGAATGGCCGGTCCTGCCCGAGATCAGCGAGGTCGATCCGCCTGCTGACGAGGGCCAGACCTCTCGCTTCAAGGCTCGCGAGGGCACGCTCCGTGTCAACGGCGAAGGCGGCCCCCTCATCGTCCAGGCATGGTTGCGCAAGGGAGGCGACGCATCCCTCGGATCGGCCGAGGGGCGCACCGACATGCGCATCGCCTGGAAGGTCCTGCGCCGCCAGATGCCCACTGCCATCGCCTGGGTGGAGTGGCCCGGCGAGGCAGACGAGGTCCACGTCGATATCGCCTGTACGTTCGACCAGCCATCGCCCGAGGCGCCGGAATGGCTCGACACCGACCGACTCAGCCCGCCTCCGGTCGACGCCAGGGCCGCCGAATCCCGTCCCTTGCTCGTTCCGGCTCGGATGGTCAAGCCGCTGGGGCGCATGAACCAGCGAGCCGCCTCCTACACGCGCACCTGCACGGCCCTCCAGGTGAGCGGCTCGGAGCGTTGCATCGTGACCGACCATCGCATCCTGCCGCTGTCGTGGACCCGTGATGCGTACTGGCAGGCGCGCCTGCTGCTCGCGACCTGGAAGCGTGGCAGCCATGACGAGGACGAGCGTATCGTCGCCGATCACCTGCGCTGGCTCTTCCTGCGCTGTGAGCGACCAGCCGGTACCTGGGCGCGGAGTCACTATCCCGACGGCAGACGCAAGGACTTGCCTTTCCAGGCCGACCAGCAGCTCTACCCGCTCCTGGAGCTGGCCGACTATGTGAGCACCACGGGACGCCTGCCGGGCCTGCCCAGCGGCTCCATGTGGGCGGCCTTGGTGGAAGTCACCTGGGAGGCCATCAGCGCGGCCATCGATCCTGACAGCGGGCTCATCCGCACCGACGAGAACGCGGCCGACGAGGTGCCGACGTACCCATTCCTGGTCTCCGACCAGATCCTGCTGTGGCACGTCGCCAAGCGCATCGAGGCCGTCGCGGGCGCGCTCGACATCGACGCCAGCAGGTTCGGAAGGACTGCCGCGGCGGTCCGCGCGGCGACCCTCGAACAGTTCGCCGTCGAGGGGCCCCTGGGCGATCAATGGGCCTATTCCGTGAATGCTCGGGGTGGCATCGAGCGCTACATGGATGCCAACGACCTGCCGGTCGCCCTGGCGCCGCTTTGGGGCTTCTGCAAGCCCACGGACCCAGCCTGGCTGGGCACCGTCAGGTTCGCCTTCGATCGGGAGAACCCTGCGTTCGTGGAGGGTCCCAGTGGCGGTCTCGGCTCACGTCATACGCCGGGGACCTGGACGCTGGGCGACATCATGGGCTGGGTCGCTTTCGGGTCGATGGGGGATCAGGCAGCTGCGGACAAGGCGCTGGGACGGCTCGTAGCGGCAGCGTTCGATGACGGCATGCTGCCGGAGGCCTATGACCCTGAGGGCTCTGGCGCCGTGGTCAGACATTGGTTCGCCTGGCCCGGTGCCGCACTCGGTGCGCTGTTGCTCGACCACGCGGTTCGCGAGGCTGGCGAGTAGGGCACACGGGCTGCTCGACCCACCCCTGCCCGGGCTGCATAGCGCCTGCCCGGGCTGCATGGCCCCGGCGCGGACTCGCTAGAGCGGCCGCTCCAGCTCGGCACCGGCCGCGCGCACATCGAGCGCGAAGGCCTCCAGTGCACTCGGGCCATCGGCGAGGCCATCCACGTACGACTGCACGCGGTACAGGCCCAGTTCCGCGTAGGCCCCGTACAGATCGACCCGGGCCTGACCGGGCGTGCTGACACCTGGCGACTCGAACCAGGTGTGGACCGAGACCCGTAGCGTGGCGGGGTCACGCCCGATCTCCTCGCAACGGGCGTGGATGACCGGTAGGGCGGCAGCGACCTCGGCGGGCGTGAGCCCATCGAGGTTCACCTCGTCGGCGAGCCGTGCGGCCAGCCGCCAGGTGACGTTGGGCCCGTTGCCGCCCACCATCACCGGAACGCGTGGGTGCTGGATGGGTTTCGGCCGGTTGATCGCTCCTGTCACCGAGGCGTAGCGACCCTGGTACGTGGCCCGGTCGGTATCGCCGCCTTCGAGCATGCGGGTGATGATCTCAAGGTGGTCGGCGAGCACCTTGAGACGCTCCGAGGTCGATGGAAAGGGGTACCCGTACGCCTCCCACTCCTCTTGCTTCCAGCCGGCGCCGATCCCGAGCTCCGCTCGCCCCGCGCTGATGGTGTCGAGCATCGAGATCATCTTCGCGGTCAGTGCCGGGTTGCGGAAACCGGTGCAGATGACGATATGGCCAAGGCGGATCCGTCGAGTCAGTGCGGCCAGGGCCGAGAGGGACGTGAACGGCTCGAAGACGATGTCGTCGGCTGGTGTTGGCACCGTGTGGAAGTGGTCGTAGAGCCACACCGACTCGAAGCCCAACCGTTCCGCCTGTTGCGTCACAGCGACCGTCTGACGCCAAGCTGCGGCTGCATCGAAGCCGCGATATTCGCTGAACCAGCCCTGCGGGACGACGACCCCGATCTTCATCCGACTACAGCGACTCGCGGTAGCGCTGCGCGGCTTCGGCGCGTTTGCGTACGTTGAGCTTGTGAAGGATGTTGCTCACGTGCGTCTCCACCGTGCGAGGCGAGATGATCAGGGCGCCGGCGATCTCCTTGTCGGTGAGGCCGTCCGCGAGCATGCGCAACACGTCGTTCTCGCGTGGGCTGAGGCCCTCGACGGCCCCCGCCCGGCCAGAGCGGCCCTTGCGCGCGGCCTCCACGAAGTGCCGCATGGCCCGTGCTGCGAACCGACGAGACATCGCCAGCTCACCCCGTTGGGTCCCGCGCAGTGAGCGCAGCAGTGCCTCGGGGCTGAGGTCCTTGGTCAGGTAGCCGGCCGCACCTCGGGCGAGCGCCTCGAAGATGTCGCGTTCCGAATCGGACACCGTGAGCATCACGATCTTGGTGTCCGGCAGGCGCGGGGCGAGCTCCTCGAGCATCTGGATCCCGTTCATGCCCGGCAGGTCGATGTCGAGCAACATCACGTCTGGTCGCACCGCGAGCGCCAGCGTGAAGGCGTCCTCGGCCGTAGAGGCTTCCCCGACCAACTCCACGTCAGGAGCGTCGATCGCCTGCCGGACGGCAGATCGCACCAGGGCGTGGTCATCTACCAGCATCACCCGAAGCATGCGGCTGCCTGCCACCCCCGCCCCACGCGCATCAGGGCTCACGTTGGTGCTGCCAGCCGCGGTCCGCGGCTCCTCGATCGTCATGCCGCCGCTAGGTTTGCACACCCTTGGCGTTGACGTCTGGAGCAGCTGTCGTGCCGGGCAACGATCCCGTCACCGGATCGCCCGTCGGCTGGTCCCCCTTCCGTCGGTCGGGCAGCTCCAGCTGCGCGGGCTCCGCCGTGCCTGACTCGGGTGACATGGCCGTCCGTTCGCTGGTCTCGGAGACGCTGCCGACCCCGCGCGCCATCACCGGAGCGCGCACCTCGACCGTCGTCCCACCCGAGATCTCCGAGCGGACCGCGAGGCTGCCGCCGATGAGGCGTGCCCGTTCTCGCATGCCCTGCAACCCCATGCCCTGATCGAACGCCCCTTCCTGCTCGAAGCCGCGGCCGTTGTCGGTCACCGTGATGAGGATCTCACCACCGCTGACCTCGGCCATCACCCGCACGGTGGTGGCGTCGGCATGCTTGCGCACGTTGTTGAGCGCTTCGCTGATCACCCGCAGGAGCTCCACCTGCACGCGCGGGGGCAGCGTCGAAGGGATCCCAGTGGTCGCCGTGAACTCGACGCGCAGCCCCGATCGAGACTCGAAGTCGTCGATGGTGCGCTCCAGCATGTCCGCGAAGGGGACATCCTCCTCGAGGCTCGACCGCATCGTCACCAGCGCCTCGCGCGCTTCGACGATGGCCGCATCCAGCGCTTGGGTGACCTCGCCGGCGAGGGGCTTGTCGGCCTCGGACAGCGTGCTGCTCAGCCGTTCGAACTTGAGCTTCGCGAACCAGAGGTGCTGGGCCAGGCCGTCGTGGATCTCGCGGGCAAGGCGCGACCGCTCCTCGAGGGTGGCTCGCTCGGCCTCGTTGACGCGCATCCGGTCCAGGGCCGTGTATGCCGAGCGCAGGGCGCGCAAGTCGCTGCGCTGGTCGGCGAAGGCTCCGGCGAGCAGCACCGTGAAGGCGACCAGGCGCATCATGTCGGAGATGGTCACGAGGCTCGTGTAGACGCTCGGCCAGAGGGCGTACTGGACCTCGGCCACGGCCAGGATCACGAGTCCCATCGCGGTGAACGCGTCGCTCGCAGGTCCACCGCGGGCCCACGTCACGCGGTACAGCACCACGCCGGCCACGAGTCCGGTCACGGTGATCACGACCGTGGCAAGGGCCAGGCCGGTGAACCCCGGTAGCAGGGCGAACTCACCTGGTTCTACCAGCAGGGCCGCCAAGCCTTCAAGCTCGATGAGCTCCGGCAAGGCGTCCCGGAAGGGGTACACGACCAGGGTCGCGAGGCTGATGACGAGGACCGGCAGCAAGACGATTCGGAAACGGCGGCGCGTCCCGCCGTAGATACCCATGATCGCGGCGATCCCGCTGACCATCAGCACGCCCGAGACGCTCATGCGGACCGCGCCCGAAACCCATACCGGCAGCTGCTCCGGCGCTCCCAGCGTCATGCCCACGCGGCCATCGAGGCGGAACACGATGAGCAGCAGCATCACCAGGGTGAAGATGGCCCACAGTGCGAACGCCGACGACTGGACGAACGAAGCCAGGCGGCCCGTCTCCCGATAGCGCATGAACGCCAGCAGGGCGAGGCCGGTCACCGCCACGAACGTCAGGGCGGACAGCGCCACATCGAGGGTGCGGTCCCGCATCACGATGTTCAGGTCCGAATCGACCTGCGGCAAGAGCGTGGCGACCAGGAGGATCCCCGCGGTCGCAAGAAGCGCGACGTCGAGCCGGATGGTCCGTCGTCGGTGCCCGCTGGTGCGAGGGGTCTGCATGAACCCGATGATATTCCCCGCAGAAAGTGCGAGAGCCGGACGCGCCCCAGCGCAGTCCGACTCTCTTCTCGCTCATTCCGACCCCGCCGTGAAGGGTCAAGGGGCGAGTGCTGTATTCGACGTTGTGCCAACGATGATGGCGCTCGTGCCTCCCCCGGTCATCCGTACAGCTACTGAATCGGATACGGAGTGGAGCCTAGGTAGCACCACGGAGTGCACCCGGATGACCCCGGATGAGAATTGTGCTCGTTCGGTGCATTGGCGCACCGTCCGGGCAGGAACTGTGAGGTTCCTTCCGCGGTCGCAGGCGCTGATGGCCTGGGTCGCGCACGCAGAATGCCCTCGAGCGGTACCGTGGGCGGGTGACTGGCCTCGTGACCCTGCTGCCCCGGAGTGCCTCCGCGGCGGCCATCGGCCTGATGGTGGTCCTCCTCGCGCTCCTGCTTCCGGCGGCCCCGCTGGCAGCGGCGTCCTCGTACACCGTGGAAGCCCGCTATGAGGTGGACCTGAAGCTCGAGTGGTCCAGCCGCAAGGTCCACGTCAAGACCAGCATCGACCTGCTCAATGACGGAGACCGTCCCATCAACCGCCTCCACCTCAACACGGTCGCGGCCAAGTTGGGAAGCCTGACCAACCTGAAGGTCAAGGTAGACGGCAGCGTCGTGCGTGCCACTCGGAGCGGCCAGACCCTCACCGTCCCGCTGGGTCGCACCCTCGAAGTCGGCGAACGAGCGACGGTTTGGGTCGCCTACCGGGCGCGCTTGCGGACCACCGCGGGCGGGCGCAGCTACTACTTCGCCAAGCTCGACGGCGTCGCCCAGTTGTACCGCTTCGTCCCCTGGTTGAGCCGCAAGATCCCCTTCGGCAGCAGCGATCACGGGGAGCCCTTCGTGACGGCGGTGAGCCCCCGCGTGGACGTCAAGGTGAGCGCTGACCGGCCCCTGGTGTGGGCCACCACAGGACGCAAGGTGAAGAAGCTCGATGCGCGGACCTTCACCTTCGTGGCCAAGAACGTGCGTGACTTCAACATCGCCGCCAGCCCCGGCTTTCGAACCGCGCGGGGCACTTCGAAGGACGGCCAGACGGTCATCCTCGCCCACTCTCGCTCCGGCAACGCACGCCGCCTCGTGAACCTGGCCCGCACCGAGTTGGCGCGTTTCGAATTGAAGTCCGGGGTGCCGTATCCGCATCCTACGTACCGGATCGCCGAGACCGGCGGGGGCTTGGCCATGGAATCCCCGGCACTCATCTGGATCCCTCGCTCTCGTCCGGCAGCAGACCTGCCCTACCTGGTCTCGCACGAGACGGCACACCAGTGGTGGTACTCGACGGTCGGCAACGACCAATCGACGAATGCCTTCGCGGATGAAGCGATGGCCGACTATTTCTCGCGCAAGGCGCACCTGTCGATCCGGCCCAGCCGCTGCAAGACCGATCGCCTTGACCGCGAGATCCGGGCGTACTCGGATCGCTGCTACTTCGAGGTCATCTACATCCAGGGGTCGCGCTTCCTCGACAAGTTGCGCAAGGATTTCGGTGACGCCCGGTTCAAGGCCGCGATCAAGGCTTACAGCCGCGACAACCGCTTCGAGATCGCCAGCAATGTGCGCCTCCTCGAGGCCTTCCGCGAGACCATGGGCGATGGCGTGCTGTCGCGCTACTCCAAGCGCTTCCCGAGCCGCTACTAGGGCTGTGGCTCGCTTCGCGTGCTGAAGACCTTGCCCGGATTGAGGATGCCCAGCGGGTCGAGTGCCGCCTTGATGGCCGCCATCGCAGCGACGCTCTCGAGCCCCTCGTTGTGCCTCGAGGTAGTGCGCGCTTGACCGTGCCGGTGCCGTGCTCGCCGGAGATGGTGCCGCCGAGCGCGATCACGTCGGTGTAGATGTCCCGCCTGATGGCATCGAGTCGGGCCTCGGCCCGAGGGTCATCCGCTGTCTGCACGAACGTGGGGTGGAAGTTGCCGTCGCCAGCATGGCCGTAGACCCCCACGTCCATGGCGTGCTCCAGGGCCCGTGCCTCGATGGAGCGCAACAGCTCGGCGACTCGGCTGCGGGGGACGCCGATGTCTTCCATGCGTGCGACGCCCTCCTGTTCGAGCGCCCAATAGGCCTTGCGTCTGGCTTCGCGTAGCTCGGTCAGCAGCAGCCGCGTCATCGGCCCGGGCGACGGTCGTGGCTCCGGCTTCGCGGCAGGCTCGTTCGGCGAGGTCCAGCTCGGCAGCGGTAGCCGCCCCGGCGTCCGACTCGATCAGGAGCATCGCGGCCGGCCTCCGCGATCGAGGCCGAGGTGCAGGGCCGCGTCGACCGCTCGGATGCGTGCGTTGGTCCATCAGCTCGAGGGTGACCGGCACGAGGCCTGCCCTGGTCATGGCGCTGACCGCATCGCCGGCATCGCCCATGGCTGCGAACGATGCCACCAACGTGAGCGTGGCAGCCGGCGCCGGGCGTAGCCGCAGGGTGGCCTCCGTGATGATGCCGAGGGTGCCCTCGGACCCGACGAAGAGGCGGGTGAGGTCGTAGCCCATCACGTCCTTGACCACGCGCCCCCCGGTATGGATGACCTCGCCGTCGGCGAGGACGACCTCCAATCCCAGCACGTAGTCCGCGGTGACGCCGTACTTGACGCAGCGCAACCCGCCCGCGTTCTCGGCAAGGTTGCCGCCGATCGAACAGAACTCGTAGGACGCGGGATCGGGTGGATAGAACAGCCCCTCCGCGGCCACCGCCTCACCCAGCCGGGCGTTGATCACGCCGGGCTGCGTGACCACCAACAGGTTGTCGGGGTCGATCTCGATGATGCGGTCCATCTCGGTGAGGACGACGCTGATGGCATCGTCGACCGCGACCGCACCGCCCGACAGGCCGCTGCCGGCCCCACGCGGAACCAGGGGCACGCGGTACTCGGCCGCCAGCCGGACGAGTCCTGAGACCTCTTGGGTCGAGCGGGGGAACGCGATGGCGAGCGGTCGCCCGGGGCGAACGTACTCGGTCGCGTCGCGACGGTAGGGCTCCATGTCGGCGTCATCGGTCAGCAATCGCACCCCGGGCAGGGAGGAGCGGAGTCGCTCGAGGATCGGATGTGCGGGGCCAGTCTCCACGCCCGCAGGATACGTCGCGCCCATCGGTTCCCGCGATTTCCATTACACTCTGGTTCCCGGCGCCCGGCATCGTGCCTTCGCGCGCCCGCCCAATCATTCTCCACATCAGGGGTTCCTGAATGAAGGTCGCCACCGTAAAGGAGACTGCGCCGAACGAACGGCGAGTCGCCCTCGTACCGGAGGCCGTCGGCAAACTGACTGCCGCTGGCCACGAGGTTCTGGTACAGGCCGGCGCCGGCAGCGGCGCCTCGATCCCGGACGCTGACTTCACCGAAGCCGGCGCCAGGATCGTCGAAGAGGACGCACTCTACGCAGAGGCCGACGTGGTCCTGCGCGTCCAGAAGCCCACACCAGAGGAGGTCGGCAAGCTGCGCTCCGGCCAGGTCGTCATCGGCCTGCTCCAGCCGCTTATCGACCCCCAGAACGCTCAGGCTCTGGCCAAGGTCGGCGCGACCGCGGTCAGCCTCGACACACTGCCGCGGACACTCTCGCGGGCGCAGACGATGGACGCGCTGTCCAGCCAGGCCAACGTCGGCGGCTACAAGGCCGTCGTGATGGCCGCAGACAGCTATGGCCGCTACTTCCCGCTGCTGACCACCGCCGCGGGCACCGCCAAGCCGGCCAACGTGCTCATCCTCGGCGTTGGCGTCGCTGGCCTCCAGGCCATCGCCACGGCCAAGCGCCTGGGCGCCGTGGTCAAGGCCTACGACGTCCGCTCCGAGACTCGCGAGCAGGCCGAGTCGCTCGGCGCCAAGTTCCTCAAGCTCGAGTCGGTGGCTGATGCGACCGGCGAGGGCGGCTACGCCCGCGAGTTGACCGACGAGGAGAAGGCGGCCCAGCAGGCCGAGCTCAACGGCCACATCAGCTCCATGGACGTGGTCATCACCACGGCCCAGGTTCCGGCGCGCCGGCCGCCACTCCTGGTCACCGCCGACGCCGTCGGCAACATGAAGGCCGGATCGGTCATCGTCGATATGGCCGCCAGCGCGCTCGGTGGCAACGTCGAGCTGTCGGTTCCGGACGACACCATCACGACCGATAACGGGGTGACCATCATCGCCCCCACCAACCTGCCGGCCACCATGCCTGCGGGCGCCAGCGGCTTCTACGCCCGCAACATCACGGCGCTGCTGACGCACTTCATCAAGGAAGGGCAGATGACGTTCGATTTCGAGGATGAGATCGACCCAGGGCACGGTCATCACGCACGACGGCAAGGTCGTGCACGAAGCCACTGCCAAGCTCCTCGCCCCGGCCCAAGGCGGTGCCGCATGAGCGGTGAGATCAGCCTCCTTGGCTCAATCGTCATCTTCGCGTTGGCAGTGCTCATCGGGTTCGAGGTCATCAGCAAGGTCCCCGCGACCCTGCACACCCCGCTCATGTCGGGAGCCAACTCCATCCACGGCATCGTCCTCATCGGCGGCATGATCATCGCGGCTGAGGCGGACGACATCCTGGGCTACACGCTGGCCGCGATCGCCGTCGTGTTCGGGGCCATGAACGTCGTTGGCGGCTACGTGGTCACCGATCGCATGCTCCAGATGTTCAAGAAGAAGCCCGTCGCTCCCAAGGCCGACACAGGGAAGGAGGCCTAAGCGATGTCACAAGAGACGCTCAACACGATCGTCATCCTGGTCGGCGTCCTGGCCGCCTCCGGCTTCGTCATCGGCCTCCACTTCATGAACAGCCCCGCTACGGCGCGGAACGGCAACCTCATCTCCATGAGCGGCATGGCGCTCGCGGTGGTGGTGACGTTCATCGCTCTGGTCCTGCGCGAGGACGGGCTCTCGATGACCTCCCTCGTCATCATCATCGGCGGCTTCCTCATCGGTGCTGCGGCAGGCCTGTTCCTGGCCCTGCGCGTCGCCATGACGGCGATGCCACAGCTGGTGTCGCTCTTCAACGCGGTCGGCGGCGGCGCCGCCGCGCTGGTCGCGATCTTCGACTACCTGCATGTGGTCGGTGGTCCCAAGGAGACGATCTCCACCACCATCTTCGTGATCCTGGGCGTGCTCATCGGTAGCATCACGTTCACCGGTTCGCTCATCGCCTCGGGCAAGCTCCAGGGCCTCCTGCCCGGCCGCCCGATCGCCGTTCCAGGTGGCGTGATCACCACCGCGGCCCTCGGCGTCATCGCGCTCGTTACCACCATCCTGCTGGTCCTTGGCGCAGGCGAGTCGCCCGTCATCGACCTGGCGACCGAGATCAAGACCGTCCTGCTGCTCGTGCTGCTGGGCGCCTCGCTGACCTTCGGTGTGACCATGGTGCTGCCCATCGGCGGCGCTGACATGCCGGTCGTCATCAGCCTGCTGAACTCGTTCACCGGTACCGCAGCCGCGATGTCCGGTTTCGTGCTCGGTAGCCCGCTGCTCATCATCGCCGGTGCCCTCGTCGGCGCGGCTGGCGGCATCCTCACCAAGCTCATGGCTGACGCCATGAATTGCTCGCTGCTGAACATCATGGTCGGCGGCTTCGGTGGTGCGGAAGGCACGCAGGCCGATCCGGCCGCAGAGGGCGGCACCGTCCGCTCGGTCGGCGTCGACGACGCCGCGATCCAGCTCGCCTACGCGCAGAACGTCATCGTCGTGCCCGGCTACGGGCTCGCGGTGGCACAGGCACAGCACGCGGTGCGCGAACTCGGAGGACATCCTCGAGGACCGCGGCGTGAACGTGAGTACGCCATCCATCCGGTCGCCGGACGCATGCCCGGTCACATGAACGTGCTGCTGGCCGAGGCCAACGTGCCGTACCCGCAGCTCAAGGAGATGGAGGACATCAACCCGGAGTTCCCGCGCTGCGACGTGGCCCTGGTCATCGGAGCCAACGACGTGACCAACCCGGTAGCACGGACCGATCCGGCATCGCCCGATCTACGGGATGCCCATCCTCGACGTGGACGAGGCCAAGTCCATCATCGTCATCAAGCGCTCGATGGGTCGCGGCTATGCGGGCATCGACAACACCCTCTACAGCGATCCCGAAGACAGGCATGCTCTTCGCGGACGCGAAGGCCGGCCTGGAGGAGCTCATCGCGGCGGTCAAGGCGCTCTAGCCAGACCCGCTCCGTCGCGCGTCGGGCGCGACCATCCCAGCCAGCGTCGCCCAGGAGCCTCCGGTCATTCGGCCGGAGGCTCCTGGAATTCCGAACCCCCGCGAACGCTAGTAGCGGCCGGCCGCCTCGGCATGCCGCTGGGCCACCCAGGCTCGCAGCTCGGCCGGCTCCAGCACTTCGGCATCCGGCCCCCAGCCCAGGATCCAGGAGCGGATCTCGAGGACTCCCGACACACGTGCCCGCCACAGCAGCGAGCCATCGGCTTCGAACTCCTCGACCTGGCTGGGATGCCAGCGGGTCTCAGCGACGCGTTGCGCCACCGATGGGTCGAAGCGGATGGCGATAGCCACGGGCGTGTCGTCGCCGACCACATCCCAGGCGTTGCGCATCTCGGCTGCGACGGCGGGGGGTTGGGCTGGGAAGGTGGCAGGGCGTCAGCGACACCGTGCGGATGCGCTCGACCTTGTAGGTGCGCCGAGCCTGCCGCTCCTCATCCCACCCGATCACGTACAGCGCCCGGGTATGTGCCGACGGCTCGATGGCGTAGGGATGGAGGCGTACCCGGCGCATCCCGCGTGACGGGTCGTACACGCCCGAGTCGTAGTCCAACTCGACGATGCGGCGGTCGGCGAGGGCCTGAGTGAGCCCCCGCAGCACGCGTGTGAAGGCCTCGTCGCTGGGCGTATCCGAGAATGCGTCGGCGGTTTCCTGGAGCTGCTCCGCGAGGACCGGGGGGAGCACCTGGGCGAGCTTCACGAAGGCCCCGATGATCTCCGTATCGAGCTCGTCGGTGGCCTTGGAGAGCAGCCTCGCGGCGAGGAAGAACGCCATGGCCTCATGCAGGGTGAGCGCCAGCGGTGGCAGGAACGCGCCCTCCTCGAGGCCGAACTTGCCGTCGGCGTTCCAGATGGGCAGGCCGCCGTCGAGGTCGATGTTCTCGAGGTCGCGGTAGACCGTTCGCTTGGACACGCCGATCTGCTTGGCGATGTCGGCCGCCGAGATGCCGGCTTCGCCATGGGCGTGCAGCACCTGGGCGATGCGAAGGTAGCGGGCGGCGCGGTCCCACTTGGTCCCGCCGCGGTCATCGAACGTACTCATGGCGCGACCGAGCGTAGCGTGGCCTCCGGCGCCGCGCTCGGCCAGGGTGGCGCGACAGGCTCTTCGGTGGTCGCGAAGGGTGCCGAGATATCCAGCGGCGTATCCCGATCGACTGCCTCGAGTCGAGCCTCCAGCACCCCTCGCACGCCCTCGGCATCCCAGCCGGCGGGGCCACGCGCACCGGAGACCTCCACGCTGGCCATGCCCAGCTCGCCGTCACCGAAGACCCACCAGTCCATCTCGCCGCGCCACCGGCTGATGGCACCTTCGGGCACCACGGAACTATCGGCGAGGAGCCAGCGCAAGGGCAGGAACGTATCGAGTGCAGTGGGCCCGTCCATGAACGTGCGGCAGTGTCGTGCGCGCGCGCCCTCGATGATCACCAGGCCCAGGTCCTCAGCCACGATCGAACCACGCGGCACGCCGGCGACCGAACGTGGCGGGCCGTCCATCGTGAGCTGACCCAGACCGAGCATCTCGAAGGGATCAGGTCGTACGCCGCGCCAGGTGGTACCCGGCGCGGCCGGGTCGTCGCTGCTGTCGTTGAGCCATCCCAGGGGGCCGATGCGCAGGTAGGCCAGCTGCCCCGCTCCGTCCGGCCCGGCCCACGATCCTCCCCAGCTCTCGTCTCGGCCCCCTCGCTTGCCGGTCAGGACCGCACTGCCTCGATCCTCGGTGTCGACGCTGGAGCGCGCCTCGATGGTGACGACGGCGTTCTGGCCAAGGCGGAGCGGCTCGTCACAGAAGGGCGGCACCAGGTCCGGGTCGGTCGGTCCGAACCGAGAGCTCGTCGGCTCTCGCATCTCGCAGGGCCTGGTCGTTGGCGAGGGCCACGAAGACGAAGGCCAGGCCCAGAGCAGCGCTGAGCAGGAGGCTGAGGCCAGCCGCGAGCCACGTCGAGCGCTGCTCGAAGACGGCCTCGCCGCGCCGCTTGTGCACCAGCCCCACGATGCTGAAGAACGCCATGGCGCCGAGGGCCAGCCCGCCCGCGTAGATCGCCTCGGCGGATGGCAGCAGGCTCTGCGGCCCGTCAAGAGCGATGGTTCGGGCGATGCCGTAGAGCACCGGGATCGCCAGCAGCATCGCGGCCACCCAGATCCAGACGAGCGCGACTCGCCCGCGATGGCTGCGTGCCAGCGGCGGCCACACGACGCCGGCGTCGGCGACCAGCACGGGGCTGAAACAGGCGAGCGCGACGACGAGGTCGATCGCCCCGCCAGGTCGGTAGGCGGAGGCCACCACGATGGCGATGGCAGCCCAGAGCGCTGTCAGGATCACCGCGAGGATGCGCATCTGGCGGCGGCGCTGTGGGTGTTCGGTCATCGGTTCGGCAGCATAGCGCCGTCACCGGACTCGGCGTGGCGCGTACCATCTGGGCCATGCCACGCACCTATCGCGAAACCGTCACGACGCCGGCCGCGGCACAGTCGCCATCGAGCGGGGCTGGGCCATTCGTCAGCCTCCTGAGCGACTTCGGAGTGCGCGACGTCTCCGCGGGCATCATGCGCGCGGTCGTGGTCGGTATCTGCCCCCGCGCCAACATCGTCGACCTCGCCCATGACATCGACAAGTTCGCCATCCGCGACGGCGCACTGATGCTGTGGGGAGCGATCCCGTACCTGCCCATCGGGTGCCACGTCGCAGTCGTCGATCCTGGTGTCGGGACGGCGCGCAAGGGCATCGCCATGCAGACGGCTCGGGGGGATTTCCTGGTTGGGCCGGACAACGGGCTCCTGATGCCTGCCGCGGCACGCCTGGGAGGGATCACCCAGGTTCATCTGCTGGAGAACGAGCGCTATGCGTTGCCGGAGGTCTCCAGCTCGTTCCATGGCCGCGATGTCTTCGCCCCGGCCGCTGCGCACCTCGCGAGCGGCCTCGGGATCGAGCAGCTTGGCCGAGCCGTCGATCCTCGCCGACTGCTTGACCTGGAGTGGCCCCGGCCGGACATCCGACCCGGGCCGCCTGGGCAGCAGCGCGATCTACGTGGATACCTTCGGGAACGTCAAGCTCTCCGCGCTCGCCGACGACCTGCTCGCAGCACTGCCGGGGCTGCGTCTCGGCGAGAGCCTCGTCATCCGCGTCGCTGACGGCGCGAGGCCCGAGGTGCGCGCGCTCTGGGCTCGCACCTTCGGCGATGTCCCGGAAGGGTGCTCCGCTCGCTGACGGCGGACTCATACGGGCGAGTCGCGCTCTCGGTCCACCAGGGCTCGGCGGCAAGCCGCTACGGCATCGAGGTCGATACCCCGCTCGAGATCGTGCGCCCACGGCCCCCGACCGGGCGCCGAGTGCGCCACCGCCCTATCCCGTCGAACGCTAGACAGGGACCGCCGGGCTGACGTCATCCACGGGCGTGTGGGGCGCTACGAAATCGGCGGCCAGGGCGAGGCCGTCGGTCGCCGTACCCACCCGATCCCGGCCGGCTCGCTTGGCTGCGTACAGGGCACGATCGGCCGCCAGCAGCAGTCCCTCCCGGTCCACCGCGTCCACAGGGAACGCCGCGACCCCCACCGACGCGCGCATGTGGTCCTCCCCACCGCTCGCACCGGGCAGGCCCCGAACGGCCGCCCGAACTCGCTCGCCGACCTCGACGGCATCCTCCGGCCCGGCCTTGGGCGCGATCACGCAGAACTCATCCCCGCCGTAGCGATAGACCCGATCGCTATCCCGGCAGGCTGCCCCGATGGCCGTCGCGATCGCCTGGAGCAGCTCGTTTCCGGCCTCGTGGCCGTGCCGGTCGTTGTAGACCTTGAAGTCATCGATGTCGAGCATCACCAGAGCGAACGGGTCGCCTTCCAGTACATCGGCCTGGAGGTCTTCGCGGAACGTGCCGTGATTGCGCAACCCGGTCAGCGCATCGGTCTGGGCGCGAAGCTCGACTGCTCGGTGGGTGAGGGCGTTCTGAAGGGCGATCGATCCCTGTGCTGCGAACAGGCGAACGACATCGAACTCACGGGCCTCGAAGCGGACGTGTTCGCCCAGGCGCTTGAGATGGAGGATCCCCAGGACCCGTTCTCGACCTCGAAGCGGAGCGACGATCAATGCGGCCGGGTCCGCTCCAGCGCGCCGCACGCTGCGGGCCTCGCCCGTCGCGAGCACCTCCGAGGCGACGCCACCGCGGTCGGGCAGCGGCCGAGCCATGAACGCCTCGGCCCCGATGCCGCGGGCCAGCAATGGGCTGAACGTGTGCCGCTGGGGCTCGTGGACATAGATGCCCAGCGTGTCCACCGGGACAAGGGCTCGCGAGGCTGTCCGCGATCTCGGCGACGACAGCGGCCGGGTCCAGGTTGGAGAGGATGCGTTCGGTCACTCGCAGCAGCTCGCGCTGGCTGTGGAGCTGTCGGTCGAGGGCGTCCTCGCGATCTCGCAGGCGCTCGGCGATCTCGGCGTTGGCTATGGCCTGGGCGGCGATGGCAGCGTAGATGCTGAGGTAGCGCAGGTCGTGCGCCTCGAAGCGGTCGATGCCCAGCTTGGAGAGGGCGATGACGCCGATGGTGTCGCCCTCGTAGCGCATCGGCGCCACCAGCATCGATTCGTCGAGGTCCTCTTCGGTGCCCGGCATATGCGAGCCGCGTGGGTCGCTCAGGGCATCGGGTAGGTACTGGGCGATGCCGTGCACGGCGACCCAGCCGCTGATGCCCTCGCCGACTCGATCTCGCAACCGATCCCGATCTTCGTCACTGTAGGTGCCGACTTCCCCGCGCCAGGCGATCGGCACCAGCTCGTCCCCTTCGACCCGGTAGACGCGCACGTTGTGGTAGTCGATCAGCTGCCGCAGCTCGACACAGATGGCGCTTCCGATCTCATCGACCGAGCTGAGATGGTTGAGGCGCGTCCCGAGGTTGGCGATCGACTCGATCTGCGCCTCCCACGCGGCTTTCCCGAATTCGGCAGCGCTCCCGCATCCTGGGGCTGGCTCAGCGACCGTTTCGTTGGCCAGCATGAACGCTCGCAGGTCCTCGACCAGGAATTGTCGGTCGCCTCGGCGGTTCACCCGCACACAGCGGACCCGGCCCTGGTCGGCCCAGGCGCGCAGGGTGTTGGGATGGACACCGAGCAGGCGGGCAGCCTTGGTGATGGGCAGCGTGGTGGGGGTGGTGGGGTTCGGCATGGTCGGTGCGCCAGCGGCGAGGCTGCCGACTAGCACACCCGAATGCTCGCGAATCCTCACAACTCTTCATATGGGAGTTGCGTACCCCGGTGGCGGCTCCGAGGAACCAGCCGTCGAGCGGCTCTGAGGCCGCTGTCGAGCGGCGCGTGGTCAGGCGCGCCGGCCGAGGCGGGCCAGAACGACCGTCAACGCCACGGTCACGGCACCCAGGGCCACGACGCCCAGGAGGATGACCAGCGGGTTGCTCACGAAGCCTGGCCCGGAACCTTCGGAGCGGGGGTCGCCCCCAAGGAACGGGTCCAGTGGCGCAGGGCTGGGCTCGGCACCCAGGACCGCGGTCGCCAGCGCTCCAACCAGGAGGATCGCGACCAGCGAGACCGCGATGAACCGGGCCCCGGTCACGGAAGGAGGAAGACCGCGACCAACCCGATGAAGATCAGGATCGGCGCGCCGGCCAGCAACCCCGACGCCAACAACAGCGAGGTGCGCCGATCGGACGCCAGCACACGCATCGCCTCGTCGGTATCGAGGATGGTCAGGACGAGCGGTCGGCCCATGCCGGGTCCGAGCACGACATCCCCATCGATCCCCGAGCCTCGGGACGCCGGCCGCGGTGGCGTGGTCCACCGTCGAGACCTGCTCGATGCGCAGCCGAACTGGTGTGTCAGGTGCCAGGGACGGCAGGGGTTCGCTGCCGGCGTCATCGGGCAGCTCCGATGCGACGCCATCGGAGATCCGGGGCACGACCACGAGTCCGTCGCCGAGTGCATCGACGTCGATGCTCACCCTCTCGTCACGATCGCTGAGGCGGAACGGTACCGCCAATCGCTCATCGTCGAACGTCGTCCACTCGCTTCGCCCGTGGCCTCGCTGCAGACGTCGTCGCCGAAAGACGACGGGCACATCGTTGTCGCCGGGGAATTCCTCGTCGCTGTCGACTCGACCGTGCACGCGGATGTAGCCGGGGTCGGGCTCGGATGCCATCTCGCGTGCCTCTCGCAGGCTGTGTTGTGGCGCGGCTGAGAGAAGGCGACCGATGCGCCAGCCCGATCCGCTGCGGCGAAGCAGGATCCAGCCGATCACACCGAGGACGATGCCGGCCACGATGATGAGAGCGCCGATCATGCCATGCGCTCGTTCATGCGGCGGACATGCAACGACCCGAAGGAACCTTCCACGCGACGTGGGCTGTGATGCGATCTTGGCCGTTAGTCGGTTCCTGGGCCCCTTCGGGTCGATATCGACCGTAGGTGGCGCAAGGGGTCCTGGTCAACGGTACGGATGGGTTATGTGGTGACTCGGGGCACCGCGTTCGGGTCATCCGCCCAGCGCCCGGCCGCTGGCCGGGTCGAAGGCGACCACGTCCCCGCCATAGCTCGTGAGCGTCAGCGTCCCGCCCATCAGCTCGGCGGCCGAGATGACATCGCTGTGCGCGACCCGCCAGCGCACCTCGCCGTCGGGGGCGATGGCGAGGGTCTCGACCTCGCTCTGGAGGATGACGTGGTCGAGTCGCGACGACCCCAACACGGCCACGACCGGAGTCCCCGAGAGGTGCGACCAGCGCAGGTCTCCGGTGCGGCTCTCCAGCGCGTAGACGCGGAAGCCGTACTTGAGCACCAGGAGAGCTTCGGTATCCCACACCAGCCCGGCCGGGTCGTCGAAGACCGGAGAGGCGAACCGCGCGGTCCATTCCCCCAGGGGTCCCTCGATGCGGAGCTCGGCGCGACACATCCGGACGGGGTCGCCGCCGGCCAGCTCGGCGTGATCGGTCAGGGAGCCGCCGCTCTCCGAGAGTCCGAAGACCTCCACGCTCGACTCGCTGCCGCCCCAGCGATAGCGCGCGGCCAGCCCACCGGGATACTGGATAGCGGCGCGCTGGATCTCGCTCATGTGGCCGCCGTGGACGAGTCCGGGTCCTGAGCGCAGGGCGCCACGAGGGCATCGGAAAGCATCCGGAGCGTGGCCGGGGCGATGGCGAAGACCCCGTTAGGGGTGCCGGCGGCGGCCCACACCGTTTCGTAGCCGTCGAGGCCGGGATCCATGATCACACTGATGCTCGAGGTGTGGCCGAACGGGGGGATCCCGCCGATGCTGTAGCCGGTGGCCGCAGTCGCCTCGTTGGCCGTGGCGCGCCGCATCCGGGAGCGACCCGCCACGACCGCCAGCTTGGCGATATCGACACGGTCGGAGCCGCGCACGAGGGCCATCACCGCCTCGACCTCGTCGTCGCTGCCGGCCGGGTCGACGGGCGCCATGAAGACGAGGCTCTTGACGATCTGGCCCAGCTCGACGCCGATGGTGTCGGCAGCCTCCTGGGCCGTATGGGTCGAATTCGTCGAAGGTGACGACCTCGATGCTGACGCCGCGTTTGGCGGCCGCATCGCGCACGCGCTGATGGGCAGGATGAGTCGAATCGGGCACGGCGCGAGTCTAGAACATGCTTCGCCTCCGGCGTGGGTGTACGCTTTGGGCAGGTAATCGCATATGGGACAGGGGAGCGCCGACCGAGGCGCTGAGAGTGCGGCATGGACCGCAGACCCTCGGAACCTGATCCGGTTCGTACCGGCGAAGGGAGTCGATGACGCCAGCCTCCGTCCCGGTTCAGACGGAGGCTTCGACGTCCATGGCAGGTCCAGCACACGCCCTCATCGTCGCTGACGGTGACGTGGACGTCGGCGCGATGCGCCGGCTGGTACCCGGGCCACCCGATGGCGACGAGATCCTGCTCGATCGCCGCGGACGGCGGAGCGGCGAAGGTCCTCGCGGCTGACCTGCTGCCTGACATCGTGGTGGGCGACTTCGACTCGTTGCGTGCGGCCGAGCGCGTCCGCCTGGAGGGCCTTGGTATCGACCTGCGTGAAGCCCGGGCGGACAAGGACGAAAGCGACATGGAGCTGTGCATCCTCACCGCGATCGAAGCTGGGGCCGCGCGCATCAGCATCCTCGGCGCCCTCGGCGGGTCGCGGCCCGAACACACCCTCGCCAACATCTGGCTGCTGGCTGACCCGCGCTTCGCAGGAGTCGAGATCGAGATCCTCGGGAACGCCTCTCGAACGTTCCTGGTGGGCACCCTCGATGGCCCCGGTCACGGTCGCATCGACGGTGTTGCTGGCGACTTCGTGTCGCTCTTCCCCGTGGGTGGGCCTGCCTCGGGAGTCACCACCGAGGGTCTTCGGTTCCCACTCCGTGACGAAGAGCTGCCCGTGGGGCCCTCGCGAGGCCTCTCCAATGAGTTGCTCGCCCAGCATGGCTCCGTGACCACGGGCCGCGGCCAGCTGCTCATCGTCCACACCGCTGGCACCCAGGCTGAATAGGAGGCTCCGCTTGCTCCCGTCTGCTCGTCGAACCGCGACTTCCATGCTCGTCGGCATCGGATTGCTGGCCGCGCTCGCTGCCCCCGCCCTGGGCCAGGAGCGAACGGTCACCCTGATGACCCACGACTCGTTCTTCCTGCCCGATTCGGCGATCGAGTCGTTCGAGGCCGCCAATGACGTCAAGGTCGAGCTGCTGGCCGCCGGAGACGCCGGCTCCATGGTCAACCAGGCCATCCTGACCGCGGATCGGCCTCTCGCCGACGTCCTCTTCGGGATCGACAACACGTTCCTCTCGCGGGCGCTCGAGGCGGACATCTTCGAGCCCTACGAATCAGCGGCGCTGAGCGCGGTGCCCGCCGAGCTGAAGCTGGATCCCGAGTTCCGGGTGACACCCATGGACGTCGGCGACGTCTGCATCAACCTCGATCGATCAGCCTTCGGTGAAAGCGGACTCCCTGCGCCGACCTCGCTCGAGGACCTTGCCAAGCCGGCCCTCGCAGGGACGCTCGTCGTGCAGAACCCGGCCACCTCATCGCCGGGGCTGGCCTTCCTGCTCGCGACCATCGCATACTTCGGGGACGACCCCGACACTGGCTGGCAGGCCTACTGGGCTGCCCTGCGGGACAACGACACGAGCGTGGCTGCCGGGTGGGAGGAGGCCTATAACGGGGAGTTCAGCGCCGGCGCCAGCCAGGGCGAGCGGCCCATCGTGGTCTCGTATGCGTCCAGTCCGGCCGCTGCGGTGCTGTTCGGACCTGATCCCACCGCCGAGGTATCTCCGACCATCGCGCTCGAGGCTGGTTGCTTCCGCCAGATCGAGTTCAGCGGGATCTTGCGCGGTAGCGATCAACCCGAGCTTGCGGGCGCGCTCATCGACCATCTGCTGTCGCCCGAGGTTCAGGCCGAGCTGCCCCTCGCGATGTTCGTCTATCCCGCCCGATCGGATGTGGCCCTGCCTGAGGTCTTCGAGCGCCACGCCGCGACCCCGGTCGCGCCGCTGAGCCTTGACCCCGAGGTCATTGCCGCCGGCCGCGAGGAGTGGATCCGCGAGTGGACCGACATCGTTCTGCGCTGACGTCACGCTGGGCTCTGGTCCTGGCGGTCCCGCCCCTGGCGTTCCTGGGGCTGTTCTTCCTGTGGCCGGTCGCCAACATCCTGGCGCTGGGTGTAGCACCCGCAGGCCAGCTCGAGCTCGGGAGCGTGGTCGGCACCTGGTTCGAGCCGTTCGTGATCGACATCGTGCTGTTCACGCTGGCCCTCGCCGGCCTCTCGACCGCCCTGACACTGCTGCTGGGCCTGCCGGCGGCGTGGGCCTTCGCTCGCTTCGAGTTTCCCGGGCGTCGCGTGCTGCGGGCCCTCACGGTGGTGCCGTTCGTGCTGCCCACGGTCGTCGTGGGGGCGGCGTTCCTGGCGCTCATGGGGCCCCGCAGCCCCATCAACGCCGTGGCGGAGGTGCTCTTCGGTGCTGACGTACCCCAGGTGCGGCTCGATGGTTCGGTCGGGGCCATCCTGGTCGCCCATGTCTTCTACAACATCGCGGTGGTGATCCGGATGGTGGGCGGCATGTGGGCGCACATCGACCCACGCACCGAGGAGGCGGCCCAGATGCTTGGCGCCTCACCCTGGCGAGCGTTCCGACAGGTGACCCTGCCGCTCTTGCGTCCAGCCATCATCTCGGCGGCCTCCATCGTGTTCCTCTTCACCTTGACCTCGTTCGGCGTGGTGCTGTTGCTGGGCGGACCCCGCGATACCACGCTCGAGGTCGAGAACTGATCGCCAGACCGCGGTCCTGCTCGACCTGCCGACCGCAGCCGCCCTCACGCTCCTGCAGATGGTGGGCGTCTTCGTGGTGCTGCTGGCCAGTGCTCGCGCCCAGGAGGGCCTGGCCGTTCGACAGCGCCTCCGGGCCGCGTCGGAGACCGCTCGCCGGCCACGACCTGGCCGGGAGCGCCTGATCGTGGGCGATCGTCGGTGCGACGGTGCTCTTCATGGCCACGCCGCTGCTCATCCTGGTCGAGCGTTCACTGGGCGGAGCGGACGGCTACAGCCTGGGTGCCTATGCGGCGCTGCTGGAGGACGATCCACGCATGCGCCTCAGCGCCGCGCCCTGGCAGGCGGTCGTCGATTCGCTGACCTTCGCGGTGGGGGCGACGCTCATCGCCGGCACCCTGGGGATGTTCGCTGCGGTGGTCATCGGCTACCGACGGGGCTGGCTCTCCCGCTCGCTCGATGCCCTCATCATGTTGCCCCTGGGCACCTCGGCGGTGATCGTGGGTTTCGGGTTCCTGGTGTCACTCGACACGCCGCCGCTGGACCTGCGCACGTCCCTGCTCCTGATACCCATCGCCCACGCCCTCATCGCGTTGCCCTTCGTGCTGCGAGCGGTCGTGCCGCTGATCCGGTCGATCGACGATCGCCTGCGGGAGGCGGCGGCGGTCCTGGGGGCGTCGCCCTCGCGGGCCTGGCGCGAGGTGGACGGCCCCATCCTCGCTCGTGGTGCACTGGTCGGGGCGGGCTTCGCCTTCGCCGTGTCGTTGGGCGAGTTCGGAGCGACCCTCTTCATCGCCCGCCCGGACACGGTCACCATCCCGGTGGCCATCTTCCGCCTCCTGGGCCAGCCCGGAGCGGTCAACTTCAGCCACGGCCATGGCGCTAGCGACGCTGTTGATGGTGCTCACGGCCGCCTCGGTCCTGGCCATCGAACGATTGCGCGGCGGCGGGCCGCAGCCGTTCTGATGGCCGCCCTGTTGCGTCTCCGCGGGATCAGCGCCGCCTACGACGGCCATGACGTCCTGCAGTACTCGATCTCGACGTCCCGGCTGGCCAGCTGCTCTGTGTGCTGGGGCCCAGTGGCGGTGGCAAGTCCACCCTGTTGCGCGTGATCGCCGGACTGGAGACGCCCAGTCGCGGAACGATCGAGCTCGACGGTCGCGCCCTGGCTGGGGTCCCCGCCCACCAGCGCGACATCGGCCTGATGTTCCAGGACTACGCCCTCTTCCCGCATCGTGACGTGGGTGCCAACGTCGGGTTCGGGCTGCGCATGCAGGGGACCTCGGACCGGGAGACCCGCGATCGCGTGGCCGAGCTCCTGGAGCTCGTGGGCCTGCCGGGAGCGGAACGCCGGGCGGTGGCACAGCTATCGGGCGGTGAGCAGCAACGCGTGGCTCTCGCTCGCGCCCTGGCACCACGCCCACGCCTGCTCATGCTCGATGAGCCCATGGGGTCGCTCGATCGCTCCCTGCGGGAGCGGCTGCCGGGAGAGCTACGGGCGATCTTCGGACAGCTGGGGCTGACGGTCATCTACGTGACCCACGACCAGGATGAGGCGCTTTCGGTGGCCGATCGAGTGGTCATCCTCGCGGCCGGGCGAAGCGTCGCCGAGGGATCACCGGAAGCGCTCTGGACGCGCCCGCCGAGTGCCTGGACGGCGCGTTTCCTGGGTTTTCACAACGTCGCACCGGGGCGGCTCCATGACGGTGCCATCGAGACGCCCTGGGGGCGCCTCCCGACGAGCTCCGCCGATGGTCTGGCTCAGGGACCAGCGGTCACGGTGGTCCTGCGATCGGGCGGGCTGGTGCTCAGCGCGCGTGGGCCCATCTCCGGGATCGTGGCCACGCGACGCTTTCGGGGTGACCATGTGCAGCTCGGTATCGCGGTCAGTGGCGCACCGGACCTGCAAGTGGAGGCACGCGACCCCACACTGCCCGAGTTGGGTGCGGCCGTTCGCCTGACGCTGCTGCCGGGGGCCCTGCACGTCATCGATGAGCCGACGGCGCTACCCTCTGGCTCATGACCGACACCACATCCAGCCCGCCCGCCGCTGGCGCGGCCGCTCCGCCACTCATGCTCAGCGACGACGAGGGCAACCCCCAGGACCTCAGTGCGCAGCGCGGCCGCTGGGTCGTGCTGTTCTTCTATCCCAAGGACTTCACGGGCGGTTGCACGACAGAGGTGTGCGAGTTCCGTGACCTCAACGCCGAGTTCGACGCCCTCGGGGCGACGGTCTGGTCCGTGAGCGTTCTCGATGCCGACTCGAAGGCCAAGTTCAAGTCGAAGCACCAGCTCAACTTCCCGCTCCTGGCCGATCCCGACCACGCCGCGTCGGATGCCTGGGGCGTCTGGGTCGAGAAGCAGAACTACGGCAAGACGTACATGGGCATCGCCCGGACGACGTTCCTCATCGCTCCCGACGGGACTGTGGCCAAGGTGTGGCCGAACGTGAAGCCGGAGGGCCATGCGGCGCTGGTGCTCGAGCACGTTCGCGCCGCGAACGCCTCATGACGCCTCTGGTCATCCCCGCAGCGGGCACAGGGAAAGGCGTCGCTCGTGGGGGGAGACGAGCGACGCCACTTGCGCAATATACCGTGCTCACGGTCAGAATCAAGTACTTTCTCGCTGTTCGTTTCCAGAACGCCGTGGATGAGCCTCGACGCCCCGCAGCATGAGCGACACGACGCGCATGGATGCTGAACGGCCGGATCGACTGCTCGTCATCACGGCCCATCCCGACGATGCCGATTTCGGGATCGCCGGCGCCGTGGCGCGCTGGATCGGGGAGGGAGCCGTGGCCCGACTCGTGTGCGGCACGAGTGGGGAAGCCGGCTCCGACGACGCTCACACCGACCCCCTGGAGCTCGCCTCCCTGCGCGAGCGGGAGCAGCGTACGGCGGCCGCCATCGTGGGCTACGAGGGCGTTACCTTCCTGCATCGCCCCGATGGTGCCCTGGCCAACGACCTTGCATTGCGTGAGCAGCTCGTCCGCGTCATCCGCTCCTTCAAGCCTGACGCGGTCGCCTGCATGGACCCGCGCCTGCTCGTGAGCGAAGTCGGGTTCATCCAGCACATCGATCACCGCGAGGCGGGTGCCGCCGCCATCGATGCGGTCTACCCGGCCGCCCAGAACGCGATGGCCTTTCCGCATCTCGTGACGTCCGAGGGCCTCGCCCCGCACCACGTCGGCCGCCTGTACCTGTTCTGGACCGAGCGGCCCAACCTGTGGGTCGATATCAGCGCCACCGTCGAGACCAAGCTTGCCGCCCTGCGCGCGCATGCCAGCCAGCACCGCCAACCCGAGGGCCTCGAGGAGACCATCCGAGCCTGGGCCCGGCGCGAGGGTGAGCCAGCCGGGCTGGACGCTGCCGAGTCGTTCTCGGTCATCGAGCTGGGGTAGGCGATCGGGCGGCGATCACCACGCCCGAGCCCGGTTGGCGGCCCCGAGCCCGGGGCGGCCCCGGGCGTCGCTAGCCGCGGAGGCGCCCCAGATTGCGGCGCATCCCCAGGAGCGCCGGCCGCACCTGGCCCCAGTCGTTCCAGAGCGGTTCCAGTTGTGCGGCTCGGCGTCCCAGCAGCGGGACGAGGCGCTCGAGCGACAACTCCGGGGCCCGCGCCACGAGGAAGGCCCTGGCGTCCACGCTGATCGACCCAGGCAGCGCCCGGAGGTCGTCGCTGCTGGGAAGGCGACGCATGTTGCGAGAGTCCAGGCCTGCGTAGGCGAGTGCCATCGACAGGTCGCTCGACGTCGGTGCCCGGCCGGCGTTCCAGCCTTCAGCCGGCTCGAAGACGAAGCCGAGTCGAGCGAGTGCAGCGACCACGTCACGGGCCTCCTCGAACGCGAGCGCGGACCAGAACGGATGGTTGGTGTCGAAGATGAGGAAGCCGTCCTCGGCCGCAGCCGAGACGACGGCGCTCACGAACTCCTGGAGCTGTAGCCGCGCGACGTGCCCGCCCATGCCGGTGTGATCGCCGATGACCTCTGCCACCAGGTCCAGGGCCACCCGATCGCCGCTGACCATCGACTCGATGACCAGCGGCTCGTGCGACTGGTTCAGCGTGACGGCGGCCGCGTGTCCGCCGGTGGCCGCATGTGGCTCGAAGACGGTCGCTGTGGCTTCCGGATCTGCCGGGGTGACAAGGCCCTCTTCGCAGGCTGCCAGTCGGACGCGAGAATTCGAGACATGCGGCCTCGCACGTCTCAGCTCGCGTGCCGGCCTCGTATTCGGCCCGCTCGGCGCTGCGCAGCGCGTCCTCGAGCGCTCGTACCGCGGCTCGCGACTTGGACAACGTTCGCTGCGACAGGCGAGCGGTCCGGTTGGCCCTGTCCACGGCATCGGCCCAGGCCGCCGTCGCGGCTCGTCGCTCGTCCCCATCCGTCGCGAGCTGGCGGGCACGCTCGTAGGTCTGTCGGGCCGTCGCCTTCTCGGCGGTGCGCAAGCCTGGATCGGCGTCGGCCTCCGCCTCGGTCTGCTTATGTCGTGCCGTGAACAGGTTCCGGCGCAGCTCGCGAATGTGCTCGACGGCGTCGCTGTGGGCGGCCTTGGTCTGGCGAGCTTCCTCGCAGCGGGATGCGACCGCCGCCCGTAGCTCTGCGCAGGCGTCAGCGTGCGACCGTTCCTCCGTCTCGGACCCGATGCTCATGTGTGCAACATACGAGGGTCGACCGGCTCGGTCAACGGCACCTTGGGGTCATCTCCGGAGGGCCGCTCGAGCCGGGCCTCCTGCCCGGCGCGCAAGGTACAGCCCGCCGATGGTAGTATTCGCTGCGCCTACGTCATCAGGCGTGCGGTCCGCACCCAACTCTTGACAGGAGAGCCGATCCAGCGTGGTCATCGACACCGGCCAGGAATTCCTCGTGCAACCAGTCGACGCATCGTGGTTGCAGTGCAACATCGAATGCCAGGAAGCGTGTCCGGTGGGCACCAACTGCAGGGGCTACCTGAACCTTGCCGCCGAGGGCCGTTTCGAGGAGGGCTACATCCTGTCCCGCGAGCCCAATCCGGTCGCGGCGATGTGCTCGTACGTCTGCTCCGCTCCCTGCGAGCGTGCCTGTCGCCGCGGCGACATCGACCGACCGTTGGCCATTCGGGCCATGAAGCGGTTCCTCGTCGAGTGGCACGCCCAGTCCGGAATCCCCGACGAGATGCCCCTGATCACGCCACGTGAGACGACGGTCGCTGTCGTCGGCGCCGGGCCGTCTGGCCTCGCCGTCGCCCGCGAGCTGGCCGTGGCAGGCCACCAGGTCACCGTCTTCGACGAGCTGCCCATGGCTGGCGGCACGATGCTCGTGGGTGTGCCGGCCTTTCGACTGCCTCGCGAGGCCATCGAGCAGGACTACAAGCTGGTCGAGCGATTGGGTGTCACCTTCCACTTCGATACCCGGATCGGCAAGGACATCACCTTCGAGGAGCTGCAGGAGCAGTTCGACTCGGTGGCCATCTGCGCCGGAGCCATGAACGCCGTGCCGCTCGATGTTCCGGGCAACGAGCTTCACGGCATCCAGTACGGCGTCGACTTCATGAAGAAGGCCAACCTCGGCGACGAGGTCGAGGTCGGATCGGACGTGGTCATCATCGGTGGCGGCTACACGGCCATGGACTGCTCGAGGACCAGCCTCCGCCACGGTGCCAGCAACGTCACCATCGCCTATCGCCGGACCCGCTCGGAGCTCGTGGTCGACGAGGAGGAGCTGGGTGAGACCGAGCGCGAAGGCGTGACCATGGACTTCCTGGTCAGCCCGGTCGAGATCCTCGGTGACGACGACGGCAACATCCGCGCCGTCAAGTTCGTCCGCAACAAGCTCGGTGAGCCTGACGCCTCGGGACGCCGCCGACCGGTGCCCATCGAAGGCTCCGAGTACGAGGTTCCGGCCCAAACGGTCATCCCGGCCGTCAGCCAGGCCGCCGACAACACGTTCCTGCCGGTCGAGGCCAGCTTCCAGATCAACCGTGGTCGGATGCGGGTGGATCCGGGCACCTACGCCACGAACGTCCGCGGCGTCTTCGCCTGTGGCGACTTCGTGACCGGCCCCACGACACTCATCGAGGCAGCTGGCCATGGCAAGAAGTGTGCCTACGCCATCGATCGCTACCTCTCGGGCCGCTCCACGGTGGATGTCGATGCCAACGTCCGCATCGTGAGCTCGTGGCGACACGAGATGCCCGAGCGCTACGACGTCTTGCCACGTCAGCACATCCCCGTGGTTCCGGTGGAGGCGCGCATCCCGTCTGAGGACCCCACCGTCAACTTCAGCACGCCCATGGAGATCGGCTACGGCGTCGATGGCGCCATCACCGAGTCCACGCGCTGCCTGATGTGCAACTACAACATCTGGTTCGATGGCTTCCGCTGCGTGCTCTGCGGCGCCTGTGCTGATGTCTGCCCCGAGGGCGTCATCCACATGATCGACGTCAACCAGATGAAGTCCGAAGGCGCGCTGCCCGAGTTGGTGGATGGCTACGGCTGGACCCAGGGCGCTGCCATGGTGCTCGACGAGGAGCGCTGCATCCGCTGCGCCCTGTGCGTGAAGCGCTGCCCCTACGACGCGATCACCATGGAACGATTCGAGATGCAGGAGATCAGTGAGGACGGTAGGCTCTATAAGGAGTCGTACCGTGACACCCAGCTTGGCCTGGCGGGTGTCGGCAACCAGGCAGAGGCAGGGGGACATTCCTCGATGACGGTGACACGGCGTTGAGTTTCCTGGAGCGCATCGATCACGGTATCCGCAACAGTGCGGCCTTCCGGTCGATCTTCCGACAGCCATATCCCAACGACGAGCGTTCGCGCGCCATGGCCGTGATGAACAACGTCTTCCTGCACATCCATCCGGTGCGGGTACGTCAGCACGCGGTCAAGTTCGCGTACACGTTCTGCCTCGGCGGTCTCTCGTTCTTCTTCTTCCTGGTGCTCACCGTGACGGGCGTCTACCTGATGTTCTTCTATGTGCCGTCAGCGACCCAGGCCTACTCGGACATCCTGCGTATCCAGTCGGAAGTGCCCTTCGGGTTATTGACCCGAAACATCCACAGATGGGCCGCGCACCTGATGGTGTTCTTCGTCTTCCTGCACATGATGCGGGTCTTCTACCACGGCGCCTACAAGCCGCCCCGTGAGTTCAACTGGGTCGTGGGCGTGGTGCTCTTGTTCCTCACCATCTTCCTGTCGTTCACCGGCTACCTGCTGCCGTGGGACCAGATCGCGTTCTGGGCGATCACCATCGGCACCAACATGGCCACCTTCGCGCCGCTCTTCAACACGCCCTCGCAGCTGCTGCTGCTGGGTGGACTGGAGGTCGGGCAGAACACGCTGCTGCGCTTCTATGTGCTGCACGTGATCCTGATGCCGTTGGTCGCGGCCATCTTCCTGGCCGTGCACTTCTGGCGCATCCGCAAGGACGGAGGCATCAGCGGCCCCCTCTAGGCCGGACGACAACCCATGAGCGACGAGACCAAGAACCCCCAGGTTCCCGCCGAGAAGCCCTCCGCAGAGCCGGAGCGACGCAGCACGCTGCCCGCGGCACCGCCTGAGCGACGCACGACCGAGATCGACAAGCAGCGCGTGCCCATGGCGGCCAAGCCGTACCGGCTCCTCGCCCTGGTCAAGCAGGATGCCGTCGTCCGCGTCCAGAAGGAACCGGACGACACGGTCATGACCTGGCCGCACCTGCTCTCCATCGAATTCTTCGCCGCCGCGATGATGAGCATCTTCCTGCTGATGATGGGCGTGTTCATCAATGCGCCACTCGAGGAGCTCGCCAACAGCGTCGTCACCCCCGCGGTGGCCAAGGCGCCCTGGTACTTCGTCGGCCTGCAGGAACTGCTTGCCTACTTCCACCCCTCGGTGGCTGGTGTCCTCGCGCCGACGGTCATCCTCGTCGGTGCGGCGCTGGTGCCGTTCATCGACCGTGGCCCCAACGGCGACGGCGGATCCCCGCGGCCATCTGACCGAAAGGTGGGCGTGATGCTGTTCACCCTGTTCATGGGTGCCGGCCTCGCGATCACCTTCCTTGGCGCCTTCTTCCGCGGCCCGGGCTACGCCTGGACATTGCCGTGGGAAGGCTTCTTCTTCGCACTATAGGGAAACGATGGGCAACTGGAAGCTGACGCGATCGCAAGAGCCCCAGGCGTTGACTGAGCCTGTCCTGCGCGAGATGCGCAGAGGCCAGACCGGCGGCCTCACCCGTCGTCAGTTGATCCGCCGATCGATCGGAGCCGCGACCGCGCTGTGGCTGCTGGAAGTCACGGCCGGAACGCTCGGGTTCCTGTGGCCCAACCTGGCTCGCGGCTTCGGTGGCGAGATCAACGTCGGGACCATCGATACGGTCGGTGAAAACATGGACGCATCAGGCACCACGCTGGTGGAGGGTGCGCCGGCGTACCTCTCGGCTGCGCGTTCGTTCGTGGTGCTGGACGATCCCAACCTCGGGTTCCAGAACGGTGAGTCCGCCGACGGCGAGGGGACGGTCACCAACGTCACCACGATGTGGCAGCGCTGCCCGCACCTCGGCTGCAAGCCCAACTTCTGCACCTCGAACTTCTGGTTCGAGTGCCCATGCCACGGCTCCCGCTACGATCGCCTTGGCATCAAGGTGAAGGAGCTGGGTCCTGCCGACCGCGGCCTGGACCGCTTCGCTCACAAGGTCGAGAACGGCCAGCTCATCATCGACACCGGCAAGGTCATCCTCGGGCCCCTGCCGATCGCTCTCGGCCAGCCCGGCCTGATCCCGGCGAAGTCACCCACGGGCTGCATATGAGCGAGGACAAGAGCGGGCGCGAGCTGACGCCGCGGGAGTCCTCGGAGGTCGAGACCACCTCGTCCGAGGTGGCGCCTGGCGTCGAAGGTGAGCGCCGCGACGTCGAGCGTTTCTCTGCAGGCCCGCGGGCCCATTCCGTCGGTTTCGACCGAAGAGCGCTCCGCACAGATCGTGCGCCAGAGCGCCAATGCCCGCAACGTGGTGTTCCTGGCCCTCCTGGTCATCGCTCTCTTCATCCCGGTGTACTGGTTCTACGAGGCCGGGATCCCGGCGCTGGGGACCGAGGCCCGGCTTGATGCCGAGGCCGAGGCGCAGTACGTGACCGACGTCTCGCGCGGCTACGAGCTCTACCTTGCCAACTGCGCCACCTGCCACGGTACGGAAGGCCAGGGCGGCGTCGGGCCACCCCTCAACTCCCAGGAGAAGCTCTACAACGTCCTCACTCCCGATGGGCAGCCCGGCAGCGGACATCTCAACCCCAACTACATCGACAACGTCCTGACGGTCGGCGGGCGCTACGTGTGTGGCGACGCAGACAGCCTGATGCTTTCCTGGCTGGAGCCCAACGGCCCCCTCAACTACCGCCAAGTCGAGGAACTCATTGCCTGGATGACGGCCAGTAGTGACGTCATCTTCGAGCATGAGGTCGAGTCCCACGGTGAGGGAGACGGGGGCGAGTCCGTGGAGCCAGAGCAGATCGCTGGCTGGCGTGACCCGAACTGGGAACCAGCCCCTGGCGCCACCCCGCCACCGGCCTGCTGGCGCAACCCCTCGGGCACCATCGGAGGCAGCGCACCTGCGGCAACCCCGCCGCCCGACCCCAACGTCACGCCCGAGCCCATCGACGGAGGCTCCACGGACGCGCCCCGTCAGATCATGATCAGCGCGACCGCCGGCCTCCAGTTCCAGGACGAGAACGGCGCCCAGATCACGCAGATCGACGTCGTCGCGGGCGAGACCATCGAGTTCGTCGTCGACAACACCGCCGGCTTCGACCACAACTTCTATATCGGCCCGGAGGATGCGGTGAGCGCGCCGTCAGCACAGACCGACCTCGGCATCCCGACCTGGACGAGCGGCGTGCAGACGGTCACCTGGACCGTCGAGTCCAGCGACCAGCCGCTGCAATTCGCGTGCACCGTACCGGGGCACTATGCGCCGATGCACGGCGACATCGTGATCCAGGGCTAGGGGCAGGAGAGGGACGTGGCACAGCAAGCACTTCCACGCGGCGCGACCAGTCGGCGAGCGGTCTTCGGGCTGCTGGACAAGGACGGCTGGACGTGGGCCGGATTGAAGGCGACCTTCTGGTTCCTCTTCATCATCTTCATGCTCGGCGTGGTTCCCAACTGGGCCTACTTCTTCACGGTCAGCAACACCATCCAGGTGGGCTACAACTTCGTGCCCATCGTGAACTGGTGCCCGGCTGCGAACGAGGACTTGCCCTGCCCCGCACCTTCGGGCGCGAAGCTTCCGTGGCAGACCAGCCCGGAGGAGTTGGCTCTCCCGGGCGCCCGATCGGGATCGGTCGTGTTCCAGTCCGGATCGAACGTCTTCGTCGTCGGCGGCATGACCGGCGAAGGGGCGACCGCAGAGGTGCTCGTCACCACCGCGACAGTCGACGCGGAAGAGCAGCTCAACGGCAACATCAGCGCCTGGGAGCAGGGTCCGACCCTGCCGGAGCCGCGGGCGGACGCCGCGATCGGAACCTATGTTGGCATCCCCTATGTACTTGGCGGTCTCGACGCTGACGGCGTTCCCACCGATACCGTCTTCAAGGGCGTGCTCGATGACGGTGAGCTGGTCGACTGGGAGCTCGCGGACGGTTCCGACGGCACCGACCCCCTGACGCTTCCACAGCCGCTCAGCGGAGCCAGCGTGGCGACGGGCACAAGCGGCTTCGCCCTGCTTGGCGGCCGCGATATCAACGGCGAGCCGACCAACGGCGTGCATGTCGCCTGGGTCGACCCGGAGCGCAACAACGGACGGCTGCTGGCCTGGGAGCCCTTCGAGGGACTGGCCCTGCCGGAGCCTCGGGCAGATGCTGTCGCGGCAACCGTCGGAAACTTCATCTACATCGTCGGCGGCGAAGGCCCTGACGGCGCCACCGACACCGTCTTCCGCCTCGAGCTCGACGACCGAGAGCCGGCGACCAACGAGGTCGGCGAGATCCTGGGCTGGGCCGTCGCGCCGGCTGACCAGGCGCTCCCGGAGGCGCGTACCGACGCGATCTCACTCGCCTCCAGCGGTGCGGTCTACGTCATCGGCGGATTCGATGCCGCGGGCGAGCCCCAGGAGAGCCAGTACTGGGCGATCGCCGACACCGACACCGGCAACCTCAGTGATGGTTGGCAGCAGCTCGAGCAGACCGACTTGCCCGTCGCGACGGCAGACGCCCCAATCGCGGGGCTCGGCCCCAATGTCTTCATCTTCGGAGGCCAGACCATCGACGGGCCCACGGACGGCTCCCTGCGCGCAGGTCTCTCCCCGGAGGCACCCTTCTACCAGCTCGGGATCGCCGGAGCCACGCTGCCCGGACTTGCCATCCAGGGTGAGGTCGGCCAGCAGCTTGGCTACATCAACGCGGTGACCGTGGGCATGGTCAACTTCATCCTGCTCATCGCGCTGGGTGTCGCCTTCTCGCGACCTGACTCCAGCAAGCGCGTCCTCTCCAAGCTCTCGGGTGGTCGGCTCAAGATGCCGCCAGAGGAGCAGTACCGCTCGTAGCGAGGGACTCGCTCCTGCGGTCCCGCGGTCGGGACCTCCATCGCGATGGCTGATCAGCCCTCGCGGCGATAGATCACGAGCGGCGGATCTTCCTGGTCGTCGAGGCTCAGGAGGCGAAGACCCGATGCGTCGGCTTCGATCTCGACGCCGCGTCGCGCCAGCAGTCCTCCGCGCTCCAGGAGGCGGCCGACTTCGATGCCGTCGTCCGGCGCGATGATGAGACGGAAGCGGTCGCTCGGGAGCTGTGGCACCTCGCTCGGCTCCACCTGCAGCCAGTCGAACCCAGCTGGCCACGGCTCACCCTCCGCTCCAAGCCAGAGGGCGGCGCCACCGGATGCCATCCGTGCTGTCTGGGCGACATGGTCGGCCCAGTGCTGCTGGGCGGCCTGCAGCCGCGCCACCTGCGTCGACTCTTCGTCGTCGAGCGCCGCCCGCAGCCGCGTGAGCCGCGCTTCTGATGCGCCATCAAGGCAGGCCACGACCGTGGCCCCAGCCTCGAGCCACGCTCCCGGCTCGGAGTCGGCGAGGCCGAACACGCCCCAGTCCGTGCCGCTCTCGAACGCCGCCCGTCGTTCCTCCATCGGTGGTGGCAGCAGCAATCGGAGGATACCCAGCGATCGGGCCAGCTCGATCCAATCATCGAGCTCGGTCGTTGCAAGTGCCCGTGCTCCGAGAGCGACCCAGATCGGCAGTCCGGTGTCGGCAGCCTCCGTCATGGCTACCCGGGTCCCGGCCTCATCCGGCTGCGCCTCGACGAGCAGGAGATCGGGCCCGGTGTCCGCGAGGATGCCGGCCTGATCGCGGTAGTCGCGTTGGCCGGCCGCTTCCTGGCTCAGGAGCCGCCCGCCACCGGGGTCAGGGGTGTCGTCGAGTGCCGGCAAGGCGGCCGCGACGAGTGGCCGTGGTCGCCGCTGCGACGACTCGGGCGCTGAAAGCTCGGCTTCGGCTTCGGCGCGACGCTCGATGCCCGCTTCCACGCCCTCGCGAGCGACCGTCAGGGCTGCCTGCGTCCAGGCCTGTGCCTGGCGAGTCTCGCCCAGGGGCAGCAAGGCACGTCGATGGGTACGCCACGTCGGGGCCAGGACGACATCGGCACCGATCGCGATCTGGACCGCGATCCGGTCGCGGGCAGCCGCCGGATCCTGGACGTGGAGCGGCTTGAACCAATCGGAAGACTGGCGCTCCAGACGGGCAGGGACGCGTTCCGGCCCCAGCGATCCGGCGAGGAGGAGCCGGCGATCGGTCACCTCCGTCGCGCCGGGCCACGCCCGGACAACGACCTAGAGCTCGCCCTCACCCGGTTCCGGTGCGCCTGACGTCATGGGCAGGCCGGCGTTGTGCCAGGCCACCATCCCGCCGCTGACGTTGACCGCGTTGTCGAAGCCCTGGCTGGCCAGGAACTGTGTGGCGTTGGAGCTGCGGCCACCGGTGCGGCAGACCATCAGGAGCTTGCGGTCCCGTGGAAGCTCCTCGAAGCGCGTGTTGAGCTGGCCCAGTGGCAAGAGCACGGCACCTTCAGCACGCCCCTGCGCGAACTCGTTGGGCTCGCGGACGTCGACCAGCAGCCCGCCGTCGCCGTCGCCCTGGAGCTCTGCTGCTTCCTGGACCGTCACGGCCGGTACACCGGCGCCGAACATGTTACGTACGAAGGACATTGCTACTCCAACTCGATGAGGGGCCGACGGCCAGCGATCCCGGCGTCAAGCTCATGCCAATAGGCGATGTCATCCTCGCCCAGCTTCCAGCACAGCCAGATGGGCCGACCGTTGGCGAGGGCGGGGAAGTCGACCAGCCCCGTTCCGATATCACGAAGGGTCACGCCCCAGGCATCGATCTGGCGGACAGCCGCTTCCATGCGCCGGACGATCGTGGTCATCTCCTGCTGTTGGCCCGCTCGTGCGGCTTCGTTCGCGTCCGCGTCTGCAGCGCTCCGCAGGTCCTCGATGCGTCGCTGGGCTGCCGAGATGGCGTCGCGATCGTCTCGCAGCCCCGTGAGCACGGAGCGGAGCTCGCCGACGCGCGCATTCGCGGCCTCGAGATCGTAGTAGCTGGTCACACCAACATTCTGACATGGAGCGCCCGGGAAGCACACGACGGGGGCCCTGGGGGCAGTAGCATCAGCCCATGAAGCTGGCGCCGCGGATGGATGACCTGGGGACCGAGTCTGCCTTCGAAACGGCGGCGCGCGCACAGGCGCTCGCAGCAAGCGGGCGCGACATCATCCACCTCCACCTTGGCGAACCCGATTTCGAGACGCCCGCGAACATCGTCGAGGCGGCGGAGCGTGCCCTCCGAGATGGGCACACGCACTACGCTCCACCACCGGGCGTGCCGGCGTTCCGAGAGGCGATCGCGGATGACTTCAGCCGGCGCCGGGGCGTGCGCGTCGGGCCGGAGCAGGTCGTGGTCACGCCGGGTGCCAAGCCGGTGATGTCGTTCTCGATCATGGCCCTCGTCGGTCCTGGCGACGAGGTCATCGTGCCCGATCCGGGGTTCCCGATCTACGAGTCCATGACCCGGTTCGTGGGCGCGACGCCGGTGCCCCTGCGACTGCGCGCCGAGAATGGGTTTCGGGTCGACCCTGGCGAGCTTCGGTCGCTGATCACGCCGCGTACCCGGCTGCTCATCATCAACAGCCCCTCCAACCCCACCGGCGGCGTGCTCACCCGGGACGACGTGGAGGACATCGCCGCCATCGCGATAGCCCACGATCTCCTCGTGTTGGCTGACGAGATCTATGCACGCCTCATCTACGACGGCTCCCACCACAGCATCCTCGCGGTCGATGGCATGGCAGAGCGCACCATCGTGCTGGACGGGCTCTCCAAGACGTACGCCATGACGGGCTGGCGGCTGGGCTGGGGCATCCTGCCGTCCACGCTCGTGCCTGCCCTGACTCGCCTGATCATCAACACCGTATCGGGCACCGCGACCTACGCTCAGTATGCCGGGGTGGAGGCGCTCAGCGGTCCACAGGCGGCGGTCGAGACGATGCTCGCCGAATTCCGCCAGCGGCGAGGGCTCATCGTGGACGGCCTTCGCGCCCTGCCCGGCGTGGACGTCGCGATGCCGGAGGGTGCGTTCTATGCGTTCCCCGATATCAGCGGCACAGGTCTCGACGGTGCCACCTTCGCGGCGCGCGCCCTTGACGAGGTCGGCGTCAGCGTGCTTCCGGGGAGTGCCTTCGGCGACTCGGCTCTGAGCCACCTGCGCATCTCGTACGCCAACTCCGAGGCCAACCTCCTGATCGCTCTGGAGCGGCTGGCGGACTTCATCACGGAGACGGCCACGCCATGACGGCAACGCTCCGCGTCCTGGTCACGCGACGGATCCCGGAGCAGGGTCTGGAACTGCTTCACGAAGTCGCTGACGTCGAGGTCTGGCCCGATGAGATGCCGCCACCCCGCGACCGCCTCCTGGAGATGGTCCGTGGCGTCGATGGCCTGCTCACCTTGCTGACCGACCGGGTCGATGAGGAGCTGCTCGCGGCCGCCGGTCCCAACCTCAAGGTGGTATCCAACTTCGCGGTCGGTTACGACAATATCGACGTGGCCGCCTGTGGCGCTCGTGGGGTGGCGGTCGGCAACACGCCTGACGTGCTGACGCAGTCCACGGCCGACATGGCCTTCGCGCTGCTGATGGCCGTGGCCCGGCGGTTGCCCGAGGGCCGTGACTTCGTGCGAGAGGATCACTGGCAGACGTGGGGTCCGATGCTGCTGCTGGGCAAGGATGTGCACGCGGCCACCCTCGGGCTCGTCGGCTTCGGCCGCATCGGAAGGGAGATGGCTCGCCGCGCGAGCGGGTTCGGGATGCGCACGCTGTACTTCTCCCGGACACGGGCCAGCAGCGAGACCGAGCGAGAGCTCGGCGCCACCTTCGCGACGTTGGAGGAGGTCCTGCGGGCATCCGATTTCGTCAGCCTCCACTGCGTGCTCAGTACAGAGACCCGCCATCTCATCGACGCCGCCGCGATCAGCCGGATGAAGCCTGGCGCCGTCCTCATCAACACCAGCCGGGGTGGGGTCGTGGACCAGGTAGCGCTGGCTGAAGCGCTTCGCGACGGGCGCCTGTTCGGTGCCGGGCTCGATGTCACCGACCCTGAGCCCCTCCGCGCGGATCACCCGCTGGTGGGCTTGCCGAACTGTCTGGTCGTGCCGCACATCGCCTCGGCCACCGAACGGACACGACAGGCCATGGCAGAGAAGGCCGCGCGCAACGTGATGGCGGGAGTCCGCGGCGAGCCCCTCCCGGACCCGGTGGCGCTACCTGCCTAGGTGCTTGACGATGCGGTCGGCGATCTCATCCGGCTCGAGCGCATCGGTGTCGAAGCTGAGTGCGGCGATCTCGCGGTACGTCGCGTCTCGCTCCTGCAGGCGGGCCCGCAGCCAAGAGAGGTCCGTGGCGTCGCCCCGGCGCCCGTCCCCACGTCCGATGCGGGACCGGAGCGTCTCCGCTCGGGCGTGCAGGTACATGACCAGGGGTGTCACTCGCAGCCGAGCCAGCGCGTCGGGATCGCCGACCACCCCGGCGGCCGCTCCGACGATCAGGGGAGGGGGCAGCGCCAGGGCATGCCGCAACGCCTCGGACTCCGGTGCATGCAGCGCGGCTTCTCCCTCGAGGGCGTCGATCTCCTCGGGCCGCCGCCCCGTGACTGCGTGGACCAACTCGTCGTTGTCCATGTAGCGCCAACCGGTCCGGGCCGCCAGGCATCGCCCGACGGTGGTCTTGCCCGACCCCATCATGCCCACCAGCACCACTGTCCCGGGCGTCAGAGGGTCAGGCATCGCCACACGCTGCCGGCACGACATCGCCGCGCGCTCGTAGACTCAGTCCTGTGATCTTCATCCGCCTCGCCGGTCTCTTCTTTGCCTTCGTGCAAATCACGCTCGTGCTTCGACTGGCGCTGCCGTTCGTGGACGTGCCGGAGGGCCTGACCGAGTTCGTATCACCCCTCATGGAGATCACCGACTTGTGGCTGCTGCCCGTCGACGCCATCCTGGCCCAGTTCGACATCTCGGACCTTGCCGGAGAACTCGCCGAAGTGGGGGATCAGAACGTCGCCGGGCCGGAGGCATTCGAGCCGCTCGTCCTCATCGCCATGCTCTTCTGGGGAGCCGCGGCGATGTTCGTGCTGTTCGTGCTGCGGCTCATCTTCCGCCCAGCCGGCTAGCGTCTAGGCGCGGGCGGACTTCATCCGGCCCGTGAGCTCCTGCTGGTGAGCCTGGGCGAGCGCTTGCTGCAGCTCGTCGCGATAGGATCGGCCTGCCATGGTGCGGCTGAGCCACTCGACGTAGTTGCTGTCGAATGCGGCGACCTGTGAGATCGTCCAGCCCCGATATCGACCGAAGGAGATGACGCTGCCACGTGCCCGCAGGTACGAGGGCGGAGCCCCGGCCTCGCCGTAGACCGGCGCGGCAGGGGCGGGCTCGGTCGGTGGCCGTACGGACCAGGCGCCGTCCGTGTACTTGAGGTTGGTGGCACCAGGCATCGACTCGCGTCCGCGGTCGGCCGCGGGGGACGTGTGGGCGCTGGTCGAGGCAGGGCTGGCCCCGTCATCAGGACCCCTGTTGCCGGCATGTGCCGCGCTCCGGACGCCACCGACAGGCATGAGGATCTCGTCGTAGCGCGCCCGCTTTTCCTTGTTCCCAAGGACGGCATAGGCCTCGTTGAGGATGGCCATCTTCTGGGACCCTGCGGGTCCCGCGTGGTCGGGGTGGTACTGCTTGGCGAGCACCCGATAGACGGCCGAGATGACCTCGTTGGTCGCCGACGGGTGCAACATCATCACTTCGTAATAGGAACGCTCAAGCATGTTGACGATTGTAGGGGCTGGGCTGCCCGATATCGTGGCCCGATAGTCCTGTGATCGCACCCCTGAACCGCACCACATCGCATGTCGGCCCGGTGCCCGAGCGGTGCGTCATCCCCGGACGTCCTACTCGGCGAGCAGGACCGGATCGGCGATCTGCAGGTCTGCCTCCAGCGAGCGCCGAGGGGTGCACCCCGCTGCTGCGAGGGCACGGTGGTAGGCACGAACCGCGTCCGCGGGGCTCAGCTCCCCGCGCAGGACCGGCAGCATCAGGCGCACCAGGTCGAGCTGTGAGTCGGCGTACTGGATCTTGCGGCCGAAGAGGGCGAGGCGCGCCCCATGCGCCTGTACGCGCTGGAGCAGCTCGTAGGTGTCGTGGGTGGTGCCCGTGCCCCCACCAAGGATGCCCACCGCGAGCGAGCGGTCATGTTCCACGAGCTCGGCCAGGGCTCCGGTGCCGTTGAAGGCAGTCTTGAGGAACAGCGGCCGCTGTGACGTCGTCACGCCGGCCAGCGTGCGCATGATCGAGTCGTTGACGAAGCCGGGGATGCTCGACGCGTCGAGCTCGAGCGGGGCGTTGGGGTTGAAGACCTCGAGGAAGTGACGCATGCCCAGGGCCTCGGCCTCGATGCGGAACTCGCGATAGGCCTCTGATGTGGCGAGGTCGAGGGCCACATCGTTGTTGAAGGTGACGCTGTAAAGCACGAGGTCACAGAACGGTCGGATCGCGACGAGGTCCGCGCTGCGGAAGGGGCGCGATGGGCGTGCGCGATAGGTGCTCGCGCGACTCAGCCAGAATCTCGGAGGTGTCGTTGGCGCGGACCGCGAGCGTGAGGTCATCGGGAAGCGAGCTAGCCGCTGCCAGCCGCTCCGCGTTGGAGGCTGAGGCGAGGAGGATGTCGACCAGGCCCTCGGATGCCTGTGCCTGCATCGCCGCAAGGTACGACTGGCGCGTTCGGTAGCGGCCCGGACCGAGGTCGCCATCGGGCGGATCGGGCACCGGTCCGGCGGCCGTGACCCCCGAGGCCATGTCGGCGTCCTTGGCATCAGCCAGGACGAAATCATCCGGACCGTCGCGGCCCTCGATGATGGCCGCGAGCTTGCGGTCGAGACGACGGAGGGGACGCGCTGCGACCTCCGGGGCGCTCTGGGACAGGGTCAACGCGTGCGTCCTCGCTGGGGTGGTGTCGTGGAGGCGTGACGGTCAGGTCGCTGGCGTGCCGATCTCGACCGTCGTCTTGATCGAATCGTGGCCCTCGGCCAGGTGCGCCGCGATGGCGTCCACATCCAAGCCCTCGATCCGGTCGGTGATGAGTCTAGCGAGCCAGCCGCTTGTCGCCGGCTCGCCCTCGGCTCGCTCGAGCGTCGCCACCGCCTGGGCGTAGTCGTCCCAGGCTGCCGCAGCACTGCCGACCATGACGCGGTTTCCTAGCACCATCGATTGGTTCAGGCTCGCGAGATCCACTTCCATGGGTCGTGCGCCCGGCGTCACGCTGAAGAGCGCCAGCACGCCGTTGGGCGCCAGGGCTCCCACGGCCGGCCCCAGCATCTCGGGTGCCCCAGAGCCCTCGAAGACGATGTCGAAGGGCCCGTTGCGGTGAACAGCGCTGGGAAGGTCGGAGTCTGCCGCGCTGACGTACCTGGCACCGATCGCCTCGACCAGGCGGCTGTTCCGGTATGGGTGGGGCCGGCGCGAGTAGGTCGTCACATCGAGGCCGCGCAGGCGCAGCGCCAACGTGGCGAGCAGACCGATGGTGCCCCCTCCCAGCACGAGCGCGCGCCGCGGCTCCCACAGCCCCAGGCGCACCTGTACCTGGTCGGCCTGGCGCAGCGATTTCGTGATGCACGAGAGTGGCTCGGTCAGGATGGCGACATCGAGGATGCCTTCCGGCACCGGGACGAGGTATCGCCCGTCCTCCACGACCTCCTCGGTCATGAAGCCGTGCCCCCGGCGGATCCCGAGCTCGAGGAATGCCTCGTCGGTCGACAGGTCGGGCAGTCCCGCCCGGTCATGCGGGCTGTTACCGGGGCGACGGATGGTGATGACCACGGCCTGCCCCATCTCGAATGAACCCTCGGCGCCTCGGCCGATCTGCGTGACACGGCCCCAGCAATTCGTGGCCCACGACGAGGTGATCCGCACCCTCGGGCGCACTCCCCAAATCGACCCGCGGCGAGATCGGCGTCGGTCCCGCAAAGCCCGACACGGATCATGCGGACGCGCACGCCTCGACCGCCGGCGATGCGATCGAGGTGCGGAGTGGGCACCTCCCGACGATGGAGCGAGTTCGAGACTCCAGGCCGGATGGCGATGGCGTCCATCGTCGGCTTCAACTCAGCGGCCGCTGAGTTGAAGCCAGATCGTCTTCAACTCCGTGTACTGGTCGTGGGCGTGGAGCGACTTGTCATGCCCGCCGAAGCCGGACATCTTGAAGCCACCGAATGGCGTCGTCATGTCGCCCTCCGAGTAGCAGTTGATCGCGACAGTCCCGGCCTTCAGTGCCCGCGCCACGCGGTGGGCGCGATTCACGTTCGTGGTGTAGAGCGACGCCGCGAGGCCGTAGGGCGAGTCGTTGGCGATCGCACGGCCTCTTCCTCGGTCTCGAAGTCAATCGTTGCGAGGACCGGACCGAAGATCTCCTCGCGTGCGATACGCATGTCGTTGGTCACGCCGGCGAAGATTGTCGGCTCGACGAAGAACCCGCCGCCTTCCTGGCAGAACCTGGCGTCCGCCACCGACCACCTCCGCGGCGCTCCGTGACCGGCCGATGTCGATGTACCTGAGAACACGGTCCAGGTGGCCGCGAGTGATCATCGGGCCGATCCGGGTCGCTGGATCGAGCGGGTCTCCCACGAGCCACGTCTCGGTTGACGGCTGCCGAGTTTCTCGAGCAGGTCGTCACGGAGGCTCCGGTGGACGATGAGTCGTCGAACCAGCGCTGCAGTTCTCGCCCATGTTCCAGAAGATGGCGTTGGCGACATGTCCAGCCGACTTCGTCGAGATCGGGGGCATCGGCGAACACGATCTGCGGGCTCTTGCCGCCAAGCTCAAGGACGACCCGCTTGAGGTTCGATTCGGCCGACCAGTGGAGGAACTTGCGCCCGACCTCGGTCGATCCGGTGAAGGCGATCGCGTCGACGTCCGTGTGCCGGCCGATCGCCTCACCGACCGTCGCACCGGGCCCCGGGACAACATTGAGCACGCCGTCAGGCAGCCCGGCTTCTGAGCGCGAGCTCGGCCATCCGCAACAGACTCAACGACGGTCTGAGCTGGCAGGCTTGATGACGACGGAATTGCCGCGTCGCGAGGGCAGGTCCCAGCTTCCACGCAGCCATCTGGGCCGGATAGTTCCACGGGATGACGGCACCCACGACGCCGACCGGCTCCCGGATGATCGATGGCCACGGTGTCGCGATCGGTCGGCGCCACCTGGCCGTAGAGCTTGTCGATGGCTTCGGCATGCCAGCGGATGCACTCGGCCGTCTCGGGGATGTCGAGCGTCCAGCGTATCGGAGATCGGCTTGCCGGCATCGAGGCTCTCCGTGAGAGCCAGCTCGTCGACGTGGTCGTCGATGAGGTCGGCGAAACGGATCAGGATGCGCTTGCGGTCCGCGGGGCTGATCGACCAGACGCCTCCATCCGCCTGGGCTCGTGCGGCTGCCACGGCGCGGTCGACATCCTCGGTGCCGCTGAGCGCGACCTCGGCGAGAAGCTCGCCAGTCGCCGGGTTCAGGCTGGCGTAGGTGCGGCCGTCAGCGACATCCACGAAGCGGCCGTCGATGAAGGCCTGTGTCCGGAACGAGAGGCCGTCCACGGCCTGCGCGATCGACGTTGGCTCTAGCGTCATGTGGATGGCCATCGCTTGTCTCCTTGTGGCGGCCCGGAGTCCTGGCTCGAGCCTGGTGCTTCGCCGTCAGTCGAGGTCTGCGGTCAAATGGTGTTGTTCGCGTTCAGAGGCGATCGCCGCGATGGTGACGGGTTTGACCGGAGGCCGCGCGGTCGGCAGCTCCACCGTCTCGATGGCGCGGCCCGTCTGACTCGCGACGGCCGCGGCGATGTGGCTTGCGCAATTCCGCCCCTGGCAGCGGCCCATCCCCGCTCGCGTCAGCGCCCGTACCGCGTTCGGATCATGCGCACCCCGGTCGATCTCGCGCTCGATCGCGCCGGCGGTGATCTCCTCGCAACGACAGACCACGGTCTCGTCCGTGGCCAGCTCGTGGATCCCCGCGCCGACCGGATAGAGCGTCGCCATGGCGCTCGTGAAGCGCTGCATCCGACGCCGCCGACGATGGCTCTTGGTGGCGCGCTGCTCAGCCTCCATGGTCGAGAGCCGGCCAAGGTCGAGCGCGGCGGCGATCCCGGCCAGCCGACCCTCGAGGATGGCTGTGGGCGAGCCCGCCACCCCAGCGCCGTCCCCAGCGACCAGGATGCCCGGAACGGACGAGCGCATCCATTCGTCTCGAACCGGGACCCAGCCACCCAGGCCGGACTCATAGCGATGCTCGCAGCCTAGCAAACGAGTCAGCTCGGTCGAGCTCTCCAGTCCGTACCCCAACAGGACCGTATCCACTTCGATCGATCGCTCCGTGCCGGGGAGGACGCGCCAGTCCTGGTCGACGGCGGCGACCACGGCACGTTCGACGCCAGCTCCGCCCTCGGCTCGGACGATGATCGAGGAGTAGTGGAACGGGATCCGATACCGCAGCAGGCGCGCTCGGTATCGCGCTGCCTCGATCAGCAGCGCGGGATCAGCATTGGCGACGACCCTTGCCAGCGAACGGACGCCGGGCGGCGGGGCGGCTTCATGGACCTCGGCGACGTTGGCACCATAGGTGTGCAGCTGGGCTGAGAACGCGAGCGCCAGTGGCCCAGAGCCGGCCATCAGGATGCGCCGTCCTGGCAACACCAGCTGCGTCGCCACCAACGACTTGGCGGCACCCGCGGTCATGACCCCAGGCAGCGTCCAGCCGGGGAATGCCACGGGTCGGTCACGCGCTCCAGCGGCAACGATGATCGTGTCTGCCTCGATCGTGCCCCAGTCTCGCTCGCCGCTCTGCATGGCGATGGTCTTGCCCCAGATGCCCCACACGACGGTCCCGGTACGGACGTCGGTGCCGCTCCGCTCGACGGCTGCGATGAGTGAACCGCCGTCACGGTGTTCGTGCCCCGCACGATCGCCATCGGTGACCCTGAAGCCCTGCCCGAAGCGCTTGTAGATCTGACCTCCGAGCGCCGGCCGTTCCTCGAGCAAGACCACGTTCACGCCCGCCCGCCGTGCCTCCAGGGCTGCGGACATGCCTGCCGGTCCGCCCCCGATGATCACCAGCTCGGCCCGCCCGCTGGCGCCTGGCGACATCAGAACCGATCCGGAGTGAAGGGCTCCAGCGGGATCGCGGAGTCACCCGTCAGGTAGCGCTGGCTGAAGAGCTGGGCAGTCGTCGGTCCGACGGTGAAGCCGAGTTGGTGATAGAGCACATGGAAGCCCTTGACTGCGCCGGTCTCGCCGATGACGGGCATCCCGTCATCGAGCGAGGAACCCATGCCCGCCCAGCTACGCACGATCTGCGCGTCCGCCAGCTCGGGCACCGTGCGCGCGGCGACCCACGCATTGCCGACGATGGAGTCGAGCGCCGGGACCTTTCGCTTGTTCGCTGCGTCGTAGTCACCGGGCCATCCACCGCCGATGATGAATCCACCGGTCGGGGCCTGCTTGAGGGTCAAGCCTCGCCCGACGTGCTGGAGGAGCTGGTCGCGCATGATCGGGGGCCGCGCCTCGGTGACGTTGACCTGCGCCACGCCGGCGTGGACCGGCACGTCGACGCCGAGCATGCGCGTGATCTGCGGGGTCCACGCGCCTCCAGCGCTGACGACCTGGCCGGCGCTCAGCGGCCCGATGCCCGTCTCAAGGGTGAATCCCCCGCCGCTTCGCCGTTCGATGGAGCGCACCTCGGCATCGCTGAAGATGCGCGCTCCGGCATCGAGCGCTGCCCGAGCGAACGCCCCAGTGACCAGGAGTGGGTTGGCGAATTCCTCGCCGTGGAGGAAGGAGCCTCCGATGATGGTCGGGCCGAGATATGGAGCCAGGTCCAGAAGTGCCTGCCGAGACAGCACCTCGCTGCCGACACCCATCGAGTTCTCGGCACGAACCTTCTTGTCGATCAGCGCCATCTCGGCGTCCGTCTCCGCAACCCACAGGCCGCCGCCGAGGCGGACACCGCAATCCGCGTCCAGCTCGGATTCGATGCCGGCCCAGTTCGCGGCAGCCTCCCGCAGGAGGGCAACCGACGGGAGGATGCGCTCGATGTAGTCGTCGGGGAAGGTGGGGTGGATGTAGATCTGCAGGTGCAAGCTGCCGGCGTTCGTGCCCGATGCTTCCTGGTTGAGGCCCGAACGCTCGAGCAGCACCACATCGACCCCGCCCTTCGCGAGGTAGTAGGCGGCCGCCGTGCCGATCAGCCCGCCCCCGACGATCGCGACGTCCGACGCCCCCAGGCTCGCGCTCATCAGGGTGTGTCTCCGGCGCCTGACTGGGACCGCACGTCCATGCCGTCGAGGGCTGGCTCCATGCAGGCTCGTCGGCTGAGCTTGCCATCGACGATCACCAGGCAGTCGAAGCACGTGCCCATGCCGCAGAACAGGCCCCGGCTCTCGCCACTCGCTGTCGTCCGGAGCACGCGTATCGCCGCTGCGGTCAGCGCCGCCGCGACCGTCTCGCCCTCGTAGGCCACGACCGAGCGGCCGTCGAACGTGAACGTGATCGGTCGGCCGCGCTCGACACCGATGTCCACGCTCACACGCAGGTCCGTCGTGGTGCGGTCGGACCCGCCGTCGTCAGCCCTGGGTTCGAGGCGGTTCAACCCTGGTTGGCCGCTGCCGGCAACGGCGCCGTCAGCGCGCGTTCGACCATCGGCTTGACCTCGGCGAGCGTTTGTGGCGAGACCGCCCGAAGCGGAGGCCGTGGCTCGCCAAGGGGCCTGTCCACGAAGACCATCGCTGCCTTGATGGCCTGGATGCCGTGGCCGGAGACCTCGGAGTAGGTCAGGAACGGGTGCATCTCGCGATAGAGGTCCCGCGCAGCCTGGAGATCAGCACCCTCGATCGCGAGGCGGTACAGCGCGACGCACTGCGCCGCGAGGACGTTCGCTGACGCGCTCACCCAGCCCTGGGCACCAGTCGAGAAATGGTCGAGGGCCATGTGGTCGGTACCGCTCAAGACGGTCATGCGGCCGCCCGTGGCCTCCAGGATCCGAGTCACACGAGACGCGTCCCCCGAGCTCTCCTTGACGTATTCGATGTGGGGGATCTGGGACAACAGGCCGAGGAGTTCCGGGGACGCATCCACGCCGGTGGTGCCAGGGTTGTTGTAGACCACGATCGGGAGCTCGACGCTGCGACCGATGTCGTCGTAGTGCGCGAAGAGCTCCGGCTCGGTCGGATGTGAGTAGAAGGGATGCGTGACCATCAGTCCATCCGCGCCTGCGTCCTGCGCGGCACGGCAGTTGGCGATCACCTGGTGTGTGGCGTTGGCGGAACAACCGGCGACGACCGAGACGCGTCCCGCCACCTGCTCGACGGCGAGGGCGATGAGGCGCTGGTATTCATCGGCGTCGAGGGTCATCACCTCGCCGGTGCTGCCGCCAGGCACGATCCCATGCACGCCCGCATCGATCAAGGCATCGACATGACCCCTGAACGCCGGTTCGTCGAGCCTGCCCGACGCATCCATCGGTGTGGCGATCGCGACCAGTACTCCCTTGAACCTCTCCATTACCCAGATTCTCCCCTGCTGTGCGACGGCCCAGACTGACCCAAGTCCTCGGAGCGCCCAAGGAGCTTGTTGGCCTGGAGCATCCGTCGGCTCTCCAGGAGGTGTTGGCGCATGGTCTTTCGAGCGAGGTCTGAGTCGCCGGCCACGATGGCCTCGAAGATGGACCGGTGGAATGGCTGCGCACTCTCGAACGCACCGGCCAGTTGGCTCGTAAGCTGACGACTTGCCCGGAGCGGACCCTCGAGTGAGACCATGATGCCGCGGGCGATGCGGTTGCCGGAAGCCTCGGTGATGAGGTGGTGGAACTCGTAGTCGTACTCGAGGTAGCGATCGGGCTGACCGCCCAGCTCCGCTCCCAGATCGAGCGCCGTCCGCATGCGCTCCTCCAATCCCGGCGTCAGCCGTTTGGCTGCCTGTGCGGCCATCTCTGACTCCAGCGCCATGCGCACGACGGTGAGCTCTTCGAACACCTGCTGGCTGTCAGGTTGGGCCATCTGGCGAGCGATGATGTCCGCGTCGAGCGCATTCCAGTCCTCACGAGGCAGGACGGTCGAGCCGCGGCCCTGCACCACGCTGATCAAGCCCTTGTCCTCGACGATCTTGACGGCTTCGCGCACGACCGTCCGACTCACGTCGTACTCGCCCCCGATCTCGGCTTCAGCGGGGAGCATGTCGCCAGGCTGATATGTGCCCGACACGATGTTCATCAGGAGCCCCGTGACGACGCCCTCGGTGAGGCGTTTGCGTTTTCGGATCTCAGGGTTGATCACTTAGCAGCGTCCTGATCTGCGACTCGACGACGATCGCCATGCACCTGCGTGGGCGCTTGACATGCAAGTCATCATACGTCTACTGTCCAGCCTCGTCGCAAGACAGGCAGCGAGGTGGGTGCCACCTAGGCTCCACCTCATCGTCGGGCAGCAGGTCAAAGAGGAGGCACGGAGCCACATGTCCAGAATGCCACGCAAGGCCGCAGCGCTTGTGGCGCTCACATCGCTAGCGTTGACGGTCCCTGCAGGCGTCGCCGCGCAAGATGCGGAAGCGCCCGAGTTCGATCTCAACTACGGCATCCTGATGTCATTCACCGGGGCCGCGGCGAACGCAGGACCGCCGTGGGACAAGGCCGCTCGCATCGGCGTGTCCACCGTCGAGGACGCCATCGCCGAGGCGGGGCTCTCAGACAAGATCAGCGTCAACGCGATCACCGAAGATGACGGTGGGACCAACGCCACGGCCTCGGAGGCGACCACCAAGCTGATCAAGGTCGATGATGCCTCGGTCATTCTCGGTCCCTGCTGTAGCGGCGTGACGGTGGCCATCGCCACCGCGATCACCATCCCTGAAGGCGTGCCCCTGATGACGATCGGAACCTCTCCGACCGTCACCGCACTCGAGGACAACGGGACCGTCTTCCGGACCGTTCCCTCCGACGCGCTCCAGGGCCAAGTCCTGGCTCAGGCTGTCTTCGATGCGCTCGGTGAGGGCGCAACCGTCAACATCGGGGCGCGCAACGACGCCTATGGCACCGGCCTCGCCAGCACGTTCACGCCGGCCTTCGAGGCACTCGGCGGCTCGGTCGGGGAGACCGTGCTCTGGAACCCGGACGCCACGACGTTCGATACCGAAGCCCAGCAGCTCGTGAGCAACGAGCCTGACGGCTGGGTGTTCTTCGAGTTCACCGGGCACCTGGCCGCAGATCCAGCCGGCACTCGAGCGCACTGGCGCATGGGATCCGGCGTTGAGCTTCGGCAGCGACACGTTCAACAAGCAGACGACGACGCCCGCCGGGATGCGCGGCACGATCGCCACCGTCGAGGGCGGGACCGGCTTCCCCTACTTCAAGGCCAAGTGGGACGCAGGGACCGAAGCCGGCGACGGCATCGAGTACTTCGGCTCCATCGAGCCGCAGGCGTTCGACAACGTCATCCTCAGCTTCCTTGCCGCGCTGCAGGGTGGATCGTCGGATCCGGCGGTCATCGCCGAGAACCTGCCGCTCGTCGCGAACGACGGCACCCAGTATGGACCTGACCAGCTGGCTGACGCGATCGCCGCGATCCTCGCGGGCGAGGACATCGACTACGTCGGTGCGACCGGCCCAGCTGACTTCGATGAGAACGGCGACACCACGGTGGCCCTGTTCGATGTCTGGCAGGCAGGCGAGGACGGCGAGACCGAGGTGCTCAGCACCGTCGAGTTCTAGGACCCAGAGGAGCGGGGCATCGTCGGCGACGCAAGTCGACCGCGGTGCCTCGCTCGCTGACCAGCAGATCGGGAATGGATCGGCACCTGTTCGGCTGCCTGCCCTGATCGGTTGGCTCAGTGTGCGGCGCGAAGCGTCAGCTCATGCAGGAACTAGCCCAGCTCCTCGTCAACGGACTCATCTCGGGTTCGATCCTGGCCATCGGGGCCATCGGGATCACCCTCGTCTTCGGCATCCTCGATATCGGCAACTTCGCCCACGGCGAGTACCTGACCATCGGCATGTACGCAGCCTGGGTCGTCAATGTCGAACTCGGGATGCCGTTCGCGGTGGCCATCGTGGCAGCGGTACTGGTCGCCGGTGCCATCGGGGTCCTGCTCGACATGGGCGTTCTGAGCTCATTCCGCGATAAGGGCCCTGGCGCACTTCTGATCGTGACCCTGGGCTTGTCGCTGATCCTGCGCAACGTGTTGCTGTTCATCTTCGGACCCGCTCCGAAGTCGTTCGATGTGGACGTGACCTCGGTCTACGAGTTCGCCGGCATCAGGATCTCGTTTCCGCAGCTCCTCGCGATCGGCGTGACGATCGGTGTCGTGGTCTTCACTGCCTGGTTGCTGAGTCGGACCAGGACTGGCAAATCCATGCGCGCGATGGCCGACGACCGAGAGCTGGCCGGCGTGGCCGGCGTCAATATGCATCGCACGCGTCGATCCACCTGGTTGGTGAGCTCAGGCCTGGCAGGCCTCGGAGGCGTCCTCGTGGGGTTGACACAGGGAGCGTTCAACCCCGAGACCGGCTGGAACCTCCTTCTGCTCCTGTTCACCGCCGCCATCCTTGGGGGCCTCCGGAGTGCGTATGGCACCCTGCTGGGTGGGCTGATCCTTGGCTTGAGCATGGAGGTCTCCACGTGGAGCGGACTCTTCGGCGGCCTTGACAGCATCTACAAGCCGGTCCTGGCGTTCGTCGTCCTGATCGCGCTGCTGATGCTCCGCCCCCAGGGCCTCTTCGGGAAGGCCCAGGCCACATGAGCATCCTCAACGCCGAATTCTGGATCTTCGTGCTCGTCGTGGCCGGGATCTATGCCGTCTTCTCACTTGGCCTGCAGCTGCAGTTCGGCTATGGCGGCCTCCTCAACTTCGGCCAGGTCGGTTTCGCCCTCGTCGCCACCTACACGATGGGGATCCTCGTCGTTCGCTACGAGATCGACCTGTGGCTGGCATCCGTGGTCGCCGTCGGTCTGGCCATGGCAGCGGGGATGATCGCGGCCGTGCCCACGCTTCGACTGCGGGCGTTCTACCTTGGTATCGCGACGATCGCGCTCAGCGAGATCATGCGTTATCTGACGCTCAACCTGCAGGGGATCACGGGCGGTCCGCAAGGGTCGCCGAACCTGCTGGGCCCAGGCTTCGCGGCCACGTATACGAAGCAATGGTTCGGGCTGCTTGATTCGATGAAGGCGCCGCTGGAGCCTCTGCTTGGCGACCTCGCTACCCGCGATACAGCCATGCTGATCATCGTCTGGATCGTCGTTGCCGTGGTCATGGTCCTGATGTCGGTGCTGGTGCGTTCACCCTGGGGTCGGGCGCTCAAGGCGATCCGTGAAGACGAGGATGCCGCCGCAGCCATGGGCAAGAACGTGTTCACCTTCCGGCTCCAGACGTTCATCATCGGCGCAGCCATCGGCGGGTTCGCGGGGATCCTGCTGGCTTTGCAGCTCGCCGCGTTCCAGCCCAACGACTTCCGCCCCATCCTCACGTTCTACGGCTTCGTCATCGTCATCATCGCCGGCACGGCGCGAATCGGCGCGATCCCCCTCGGGGCCATCATCTTCGCGGTGATCTTCGCCGGGACACGCTTCTTCACCTTCTTCCCATTCGACCAGCTTGCGGCCGGTGAGCGCGCATACGCCCGGCTGATCATCATCGGCGTGATCCTCATCCTGTTCATGCGCTTCCGTCCCCAAGGCATCCTTGGCCGCAAGGAAGAGTTGGTCCTCTGATGGCCACGCCCTTCTTCCGTGTCCAGGCCCTGGTCAAGCGTTTCGACGGGTTCGCCGCGGTGAACGGCACCTCGTTCGATATCGAGGAGGGGTCGATCACCGCATTGATCGGTCCGAACGGAGCTGGCAAGACGACTGTCTTCAACCTCATCTCCGCCTTCCTGACGCTCGACCAGGGAAGCATCGAGTTCCAGGGCCGCCGTGTCCATGGCCTGCGTCCCCACGACATCGCGCGGGCTGGCATCGGCCGGACATTCCAGACGACCAAGGTGCTGCACAAGATGTCGGTCCTCGACAACCTCAAGGTGGCCGCCATGGGCCATCCCGGCGAGTCGCTGCGCTGGGCGATGCTGCGCACGGGTCGCACCCGCGCGGTGGAGCGCGACGTCACCGAGCGCGCCGCGGAGATGCTCGAACTGGTGGGCTTGACGAAGATGGCGGACGAGTACGCCGCCACGCTCTCGGGCGGACAGCGCAAGCTACTCGAGTTCGCTCGCGTCATGATGCAGCAGCCCCGGATGGTGCTGCTCGATGAGCCGACGGCCGGCGTGCTGCCGACGCTGGGCGAGACCCTCATCGAGCATGTCAGGGCACAGCGTGATGCGAACGGGACGACGTTCGTGATCATCGAGCACAACATGGACGTGGTCATGAGAGCCAGCGAACGGGTGATCGTCATGAACGATGGCGCCGTCATCGCCGACGGCGCTCCCGCGGAGATCCAGGCCGACGAGCTGGTCATCGATGCGTATCTCGGAACGTACGACGACACCTCAGACACCACCACGGGCGAACCCGGGCACCCGGACGGGCCCACACGACCGGAGCTGTCGGCGTGAGCGCGACGGCCGCAGCACACGTCCTCCAGATCGAAGGGCTGCACGCAGGCTACGGCGACTCCAGGATCCTTCACGGCGTGTCGCTGCATGTCGACGCCGCGCAGCTGGTGACCGTCATCGGACCCAACGGTTCGGGCAAGTCCACGCTCCTCAAGGCGGCCTACGGCCTCATCAACATCAGCCAGGGCAGCGTCCGCTTCGATGAGGGACATGGCGAGGTCGAGATGGTCGGGATGGAGCCGTACGAGATCACCGCCCGGGGTATCAACTACATGCCCCAGCGAGCCAATGTCTTCCAGTCCATGTCCGTCTTCGAGAACCTCGAGATCGGCCTGTTCGGTGCGCTCGCGGGGAGCTCCAAGACCGATGGACGCGAAGGACGCGTACGAACGCGTGCTGGAGTTGTTCCCGATGCTTCGCGACCGCCTCAAGCAGCAGGCCGGCACCCTCTCGGGCGGGCAGCGCCAGATGGTGGCGATGGCACGGGCACTGGTGAGCCAACCGAGGCTCCTGCTCCTCGATGAGCCATCCGCCGCGCTGGCGCCCAACGTGGTCGATGAGATCTTCGCCAAGGTGGTGGAGATCAAGTCCGAAGGCGTGGCTGTCCTGCTGGTCGAGCAGAATGCGCGACGTGCCCTTGCCATCGCCGATTACGGCTATGTCCTCGAGGTCGGCCTCAACCGCTACGAGGGGCGGGGACGCGATCTGCTGCACGATCCCAATGTGGTGCGGCTCTACCTCGGTGGCATGATGGACAAGTCGCAGTCCGCGCCACGGGCCGAACGATGAGCGGGCTTCGCCTCGAGCGACGCGACCGGCGCATGCTCGCTGGCGGACGAAGGACCTGCCGCACAGCGCGCCATGGGCGTCGTGCTTCAGCTGGCCGAAGCCGTGCGTGCCCCGAGCCTCATCGATATCGAAGCCACGCATATCGACGGTTGCCTCGCGGTGGGCCAGGTCTCTGCCGACCTTCCCGAACGCTTCGCGGCCGACGGTGGCCGCGTCCGTGTTCCTTCCACGCTCAACGTCTCCTCGCTCGATCTGCTCCACCCCGATCACTCGGAGAGCGATGCGGAGACGCGAGCTTTGGCTCGACGCATCATGGATAGCTACGTGGCGATGGGTTGTCAGCCGACCTGGACGTGCGCGCCGTATCTGCTCGAAGAACGACCTGCGTTCGGATCCCACGTCGCCTGGGCCGAGTCGAACGCCATCGTCTTCGTCAACTCGGTGCTGGGGGCAAGGACCGACCGGAACGGCGACTTCCTCGACATCTGTGCAGCCCTGACCGGTCGTGTGCCCTACGCCGGCCTGCACCTCACCGAGAACCGGCGAGCTCAGGCCGTCTTCCGACTCAGCGGGTTCTCTGACGCGCAGCTGGCCTCGGACGTGCTGTACCCGCTGCTCGGCTACGTGGTGGGGGAGCGTACCGGGACGCTGGTGCCCGTCATCGTGGGGTTGCCTGACCGCGTCGACGAGGACCGACTCAAAGCGCTCGGCGCGGCGGCCGCCTCATCCGGCGCGGTGGCCCTCTTCCACGTCGTCGGCGTCACACCGGAGGCGGGTACGCTCGACGACGCGCTCCAGGGATCCGCGCCCCTCATCGAGGTCGATGTCACGCCCATCGAGATCCTCGCCGCGCGCTCCGCTCTCAACGCGACGTCGGGTCGCGCACTCAGCGCGGTGAGCGTGGGGACGCCGCACTTCTCGATCGACGAATTCAAGGCGCTGCGGGGCCTCTTGTCGGGTCGTGCCGTGAGCGATGGCGTGCGCTTCTACGCATCCACCGGGAGGCAGACCCTGGCCCAGCTCGACGAGGCCGGTTGGACCGCCGAGCTGGAGGGGCTCGGCGTCACCATCGTCACCGATACGTGCACGTACGTGCGCCCATTCTTCGACTTCGGGGCCGGATTGACCATGACGAACTCGGCCAAGTGGGCCTACTACGCGCCGATGACGGTCGGAGCTGAGGTGATGCTTGCCGGCCTGGCCGAGTGTGTCGAGTCGGCGATCGCGGGAACCGTGGTGCTTGATGATGGTCTCTGGCGAGCTCCGTAGCGGGCGGCCGTTGGTGCCGGGGGAGGCCACCGGCACCGCGCTGGTGGTGCGCCAGCCGCTCAGTCTGGCCGGCGGCCTGTCGCTTGAGACCGGCCGCATCGTCGACATCCATGCCCCGCAACGGGGGGCGCTCGTTGCCGGCCAGATCCTGGTCATGGACGTCGGCCGCGGCTCGAGCACGTCGAGCACGGTGCTTGCCGAGTCGCTGCGGCTGGGCACCGGTCCTGCGGGCATCATCCTGCCCGGCAGCGACCAGATCCTGGTGATGGGCAGCCTGATCGCTCGCCTGCTCTACGACGTCGTGTGTCCCATCGTCGTCCTCAGCGAGCACGAGCACTCGACGATCCGGACCGGAGACGGAGTGACCATCCGCAGCGACGGTCGGATCAGCGTGGATCCGACCGCGCGCGACTAGCCCCGTTGCGCCGCAGCCGAGGGGATGTCGAGGCCATCGAGGACCTCGTACAGGCGTGCTCGCTCTGACCCCACCAGGGCCCGGAATGGCGGCCGCAGTTCGCCGCCGGCCAGCCCCACGTAGTCGAGTGCCGCTTTGAGGATGCTGTTCTGGGAGATCGGACCCGATTGGGGCGGGTTCGCGAACGTGAACTCGAGCAACGGGTTGAGGCGCGCGTGCTCCAGCTCGGCCTCACGGTAGGCACCTGCCTCGAGCTGATCCCAGTATCGAAGCTCGAACGCCGGCCACCACGTCGCCAGCTCGCTGACCCAACCCACGGCGCCGTGCATGTGCGCGGTGGTCATGGCGTAGCAGGCCGACGTATCCATGTAGTTCAAGCGGTCGTGGTAGCGATCGAGGATGGTGTATTCGTCGACGAGGTTGAACAGCCCGCTGTGCTTCATGGCGACGACGCTGGGGATCTCCAGCAAGCGACCCACGGCGTCCGGCGTGATCCTGGCGTTCACGAAGGGCCCCCGCCACGCCTGCTCGTACACCATGATCCCGATATCCACCGCCTCACTGAAGCGTCGGTAGAAGTCGATGATGGCTTCCTCATGCAGTGGGTAGTACATCGGCGGTGCCAGCATCACCCCGATGGCTCCGGCGTCGCGGGCCCCTTGAGCCAGCGCAGCGGCCAGCCGATAGTCGGTCGACTGCACACCGGCCACGACGGGAACCGTGCCTCCGGACGCTCGGAACGCGGTTTCGACGACGAGGCGGTGCTCCTCTGGCGACAGCGTCACGTATTCGCCGTCGCCGCAGGGCGCGATCAGGTAGCCGGTCTTCGCGCCGATCCCAAGATCCACGATGTGGCGCACGTTCGCTTCGAGCGACGCGAGGTCCAGGCTGTAGTCGTCGTGGAAGATCGTGGAGATCAGGGCCCCGGGCCCGCGTAGTCGGCTTCGAACGTCATCCCAGTCCATCAGGTCCTCCTCGTCGCTGCGTGATCGCAAGGTCCGTATCGTCGGTGGTCGCCGGTGCTGGGCGTGGCTCGTCGGCTCACAGCTGCAGACCCACCAGGACCTTGGCGCCGGGCAGGGCTTTCCAGTCATCGCGCTCGAAGCCGTACGACACCGTGTCCTCCAGGGGGATGCGAGCCGAGACCACCTGGTCAGCATGCATCGCGCCACGTTCGAGCAAGCCGACTGCGGCCCGGAAGTCCTCATCCCAAACATGCGACAGCGAGCCGATGACCTCGTGCTCAGCGACAGCCAGAGCGAACAGGTCCACCTGGGATGGTGCCGGCGGGAACCCGACGACCACGGTGCGGCCGCCCCTCCGTGGCGCCGTGATCGCCTGGTTCGCAGCCGCTGGGTCACCTGAGGCCTCGATGACCAGGTCCGGCCCGCGGCCGGAATGGTGATCCCGCAGCCAGCCGATCAGGTCGTGTTCGGTGCTTCCAACGACGCGATCAGCGCCCAGCGCCAAGGCGAGATCGCGTCGCGCACTGGAGTTACCCACAAGCGTCACGCTCCTCGCGCCAGAGGCCCGAGCCGCGGCCACAGCCGCGATGCCCACCATGCCTGCTCCGAACACGACCACGGACTCGCCTGCGGTGAACCGGCCCCGGCGCAGTGCGCGGACGGCCACCGCGACCGGTTCGGCGAGGGCAGCTGTGTCGCTCGCGACATGGTCGGCCACGGGGATGCAGCCGCGGGCCGGGACGGACAGGAAGTCGGCCAGACCACCGTCCGCGTGCATCCCGATGGAGGCGAGTGACGCGCACAACGGGGTGAGATGTCGCTCGCACCACCAGCAGCGACCACAGGGGATGAGGCCGTCCACCGCCACGAGCTGGCCGGGCACGAGCGAGGTGACCCCGGCGCCGATCTGGAGAGCCCGACCAGACACCTCATGACCCAGGGTGATCGGTGCCATCTGGCCGGTCTCAGGGTGCGGTCCGTCGGCCTGTATCCAGTGGGGCCCGCTTCGCCACTCCTGACGATCGGTCCCGCAGATACCCACCCATTCGACCAAGAGGGTGACGTGACCCGGTCCCGGCGGGCCTGGATCGGGCACCTCGTCAACGCGGACGTCGCCGCGCCCGTGCCATCGGACCGCTCTCACCGGGCCACGACCAACGGATGCGTCTCGTCTCGCATCAGTTCAGACCACGTCGCCGAAGAAAGGGATGCCGGCGCGCGCATGCTGGTGGGCGCGGGCCACGTCCTCATCGAGTTCGACCCCGAAGCCTGGAGCCTCCGACAGCTCGATGGAGCCGTCAACGAGCAGCGGGCCAGGCGCGTGATGGACGATGTCCGGCCAGAAGCCGAGGTCGAGGGCGTGGTATTCGAGGTACGTGAAGTTGCTCACCGCGGCGCAGACATGTGCTGCGGCCAACGTTCCGATGGGCCCTGACACGTTGTGAGGGGAGAAGGCCACGTAGTGGAGTTCGGCGAGGTTAGCCACGCGCTTTCCTTCCGCGAGTCCACCGAACTTGGCAAGATCCGGCATCACGGTATCCGCGGCGCCCAGCCGCAGATACGGCTCGAACTGGTATCGGGTATAGAGGTTCTCGCCCCCTGCGATCGGCACGCTCGTGCGCCTGCGAACCTCAGCCATCGCCTCCATGTTCTCCGGCGGCACGGGCTCCTCGAGCCACATCAGGTCAAGGTCGGCCAGCCCATCCGCCGCGCGGACGGCGCTCTGGACGTCATACCGCCCATGCATGTCAACGGCCAACTCGACATACGGGCCGATGGCCTCTCGGACGGTGGCGACTTGCTCCACCATGCGGTCCAGCTGACGGCGCGTCAGGGTCCGGTTCCAAGGGTCGTGGGAGTCGGGTCCGTAGACGTCATCGACATCGATACTTCACCGCCCCGAAGCCGCTATCGACAGCCGTTCGCACCATCTGCAGCAGGCCATCCATCGAGCCGTCGTCGCTGAGGCCTGTTCGGCCGTTCTGCGTATGGTGCCCGGCGGCGTCGACGCTTCCGGCGTGGCAGTCGGCATAGAGCGCGATGCGTGTGCGAAAGGCGCCACCGAGCAATCGGTACACCGGCACGCCTTGCAGCTTGCCGGCCAAGTCCCACAGGGCCATCTCGATCCCGGAGATGGCGGTCATCACCGCTCCGCCCTGCGCACCCGTGAAGAGATGCCAGCGCCGCAACTTCTCGACGACGCGCTCGACGTCCCTGGGGTCCTCGCCGATGAGCTGATCCGCGAGGGCGGCGACGATGTCGTGGATACCCCGGACAGGGCCCGACGGGTAGCATTCCCCGAGCCCATGGGTGTCTCCGGCCCAGACCTTGAGCAGGAGGCTGGGGCCGACGATGCGCACGGCCGCCGTCTGGATGCGGGAGATCGCGGGGGCCGCGGCCGGACGAGGACCGCCCATCTGCTGGGCGCTGCCAGCGAGCCGAGCTGCATCGGTCACGGGGTCCTCCTCAAGGATGCGAGGCCCGTAGACTCGGCGAACGTATGATGTTTGTCAAGGAGGGACCGAGGCCCACTGACGGGAGAGGTCGATCTGCCCCGTCGCCCTTCCTCATCACCGAGCAAGGCAGGCCTCGAGATCGGTGAGCGTGACGTACGCGCCCGGGTGGCTCGACGACCGGTTCTCCGCGACACGTATCGGAGCGCAACCGGGGTCACCCAGCGACGATACGACCAGGGCGGCCTCGCCAAAGTCCTGATCGCGTGTGTAGTCGTTGGTGGTGATGATCGTCGTGATGAGCGCCTCGTGGGCTGCGATGAGACCGTTCCGGGAATCCTCGACCACGAGGCATTCGGATGGCGCTCGCCCGAGACGCTCCAGGGCCAGCAGGTAGATATCGGGTGCGGGCTTCTTGGCCGCCACGATGTCGCCCGCGAGGACCAGGAAGTCGGCGGCTGCGTCCGCGCCGACGGTGTTGTGGAGGATGGCCCTGACCGATGGCTCCGCGGATGTCGAGCACACCGCGAGCTGCCAGCCGGCGGCGCGCGCCTCACCCACGATCCGGGCGATGCCCGGCCGAGCGGGGAGCCGTCCGGACTCGACCATCGCCACATAGCGTTCGGTCTTCCGCTTGTGCCACGTCACGACCTCACGAAGCTGGGCGTCGGGATCCACCGGCAGGCCCGCCTCAGCCACGAACGCCGGCGTCAGCAGCGCCGCCAGCCGCTCCTTGCCACCCCCGATCGCGAGGGCCACGCCATAGTCTGACTCGGACCAGCGCACCGGGAGGCCGAACTCCTCGAAGGTCTGGTTGAACGCCGGGAGGTGGCCATCTCGCTCGGTGTCAGCGAGGACGCCGTCGCAGTCGAAGATGAGCGCGGTCATGCCCGCCCCGCGGAGCCGAACATGCGGATGTGCTCACGAGTCATCTGCATGACAGCCTCGCGCACGAACGCGAAGAGCTTGGGAGGGTCCGAGGCGTCGGGCTGTGCCGTGAGGTACTCGCGGTTCGCCTGCATGTAGGCGATCTTCAAGGCGGTCGAGACGTTGACCTTGGCGCAGCCACGGGCGATCAGGTCGCTGAACTGGTCGCGGCCCAGGCCCGTTCCGCCGTGCAGCGCCATGGGGATGCCCGTGGCGGCCACCAGGTCCGTGATGCGTTGGTGGTCGAGCCGGGGGCGGGCCGCGTACATGCCGTGAGCATTGCCGATGGCCGGCGCGAAGATGTCCACGCCGGTCGCTTCGATGAAGCTGATGGCGACCTCCAGGGTCTGGATGGGCCCCTCGTCGTCCGAGCCGATGCCGTCTTCGACGCCGCGGATGCCCTCGATCTCGCCCTCGACATCGGCACCGTACCCCCGAGCTTCGGCCACGACCTCGATGCATTGCCGTTCGTTCTCCGCGACCGACAGCTCATGCGCGTCGAACAGGACCGAGTTCCACCCCGCCGCGAGGCAAGCACTGATGACCTCGCGGTCGGGGCAGTGGTCGAGGTGCAGCGCGACCGGCACGGTGACAGGTGAGGTCATGCTGTCCCACATGCCCTTGAGCACTTCCAGGCCGACCGTCCGCACCGTCTTGACCGAGGTCTGCACGATCAACGGGCTCCGCAACTCCTCTGCAGCCGCGAGCACGGCTTCGAGCGTCAAATCGTTGATCACGTTGATGGCCGGGACGGCGTAGCCGCCGGCACGCGCCTGGTTCAGCATCTGCTTGGTCGAGACGACGGGCATCAGCGATTCCTTCTTGCGGTCAACGCAGACCGCCCTGCTGATAGATCGAACCCAGCATGGCCGCGCCAAGCAGTGACGACTGATCCTGGAAGCGATACGTGAACGCGCCAGTCCAACGCGATCGTGCCGAGAGCATGTGCGCGATCCGAGCGGCCCCACCGCGAGATCCCCACGGTGGGATTGATCTCCATCAGGTTCGCGACTTGTTCGAGGTGGCCACCGAGATAGGCAAGGTTGCCGCGGATCACGGCCAGCAGCAGATCCTCGCGAGACGTGGCCAGGGTCACGCCGGCGAACGAGGCCGCGAGAGGCTCGGTCGAGTAGCGACTGCCGCCCAGGTAGGGCACATAGACCGGCAGGTCGGCTTCACGGGTGGCAACCTCGGAGTCGGTGAGGAAGTCCTCGAGCGTGGACGGCAGGTACTCGCCGAAGAACTGTTCTGCGCTGAGCTCCCGACACAGGTTCTCGCGAAACCAGTCAAGGGCCACACCACCGGCGTTGAGCACGAAGAACGTCAGCCAGCGATCAGGCAGGACGTGCGCACGAACATTGAATTCCGCCGAGGCGATGGGTCGATCGGTGCAGACGTTGGCGATATCGCACGTCCCGCTGATGATGTTGGCGTCGCCCGGGTCGGTCAGCCCGCCCGAGTACGCGGCGAGGGTCGCATCGTTCCCGCCACACAGGACGACGACATCACGGGGTAGCCCCAGCTCATCGGCCACCTCGGATCGGATCCCGCCGGCTGCATCGTAGGACTGCATCAGGGCTGGCAGGCGTTGCTCGCTGATCCCAGCAGCGGCGAGGACGTCCGTGTTCCAGGTGAGGTCGTGTCGCGCGGTCGCATAGAGGCCCGTGATCGATGTCGTCGAGGGATCGATGGCCCATTCGCCGGTCAGGCGTTTCACGAGGTAGGTGTTGGTGTGGCCGAACTTCGTGGCGGCACCCCAGACTCCAGGCTGGTTGTCACGGATCCAGAGCATGCTCGCGAGCGATGACCCACCGGAGACCGGCAGGTTGCAGGCCTCGGCCAGGAAGTGCTCCTCGCCGACCGACGCCCGGATGGCCGCCGCCTGCTCGTGGGAGCGACCATCGAGAAAGAGGATGGCTGGCCCCAGCGCCGTTCCGTCCGCATCCATCGGGGTCAGTCCGGGCGTGGTCACCGACAGAGAGAGCACGCCGACGTCGGAGAGGTGTGGCCCGACTTCCGCGCAGGCTTCCCGAATGGCTGACCACCAGGTCTCGGGCTCGACATCGGCCTTGACTTGGTCGTAGACGTTGATCTCGTAGTCGCGGCTGGCGCTGCTACGTTGCACAAGGTCGGGCCCGTAGACTCCGAGCTTCAGCCCGCTGGTGCCCACATCGAGAGCGAGGATATGGTCGCCCATCACATCAAGCCCTCGGCCTCGAGGATGCCTCGCAATCGGGCTTTCTCTTCGTCGCTCAGGGCAAGCAGGGGACGGCGTGGGATTCCACCCACGTAGCCGGCGAGGTCCATGGCTGCCTTGACGCCCGCCACCCCATACGCGCCACTGATGGCGGCATTGATGCGCGAGACGAATCGCCTGGTAGCTCGGTCCATCGGTCTCATTTCCCGCCCGGCCCAGCTCGTAGAGGCGAAGTGCGACCTCCGGGTAGGAGTTGGCCAGCGACACGGTGCCCCCGGGGGAGCCTCGCAGCAGGGCCGGAAAGAGGAAGTTCGCCGAGCCCGCAAGGACGGCGAATTCAGCTCGTTGCAGCTCGAGGAAGCCTTCGATGCCGGAGGGTGCGCTGTCCTTCATCCCCACGATGTTGGAGTGCTCTGCGAGTCGGCGAACGAGTTCGACCGTCAGGCTGATGCCGTTGAAGCCCGGGGCGTTGTAGAGGAGCAAGGGGATGGGACTCGCGTCGGCGAGCGTCGCGAAGTAGCGGTACGAGGACCTCGGTCGTCATCTGCTTGCGGAAGTAGCCCGGGGCCAGGACCAGACCGTAGTCCGCTCCGATGTCGGAGGCCGCGACGAGGAAGCGCTCGGCTTCGCGCTGGGCGTCGTATGTCGCGCCGGCCATCACCACTTGGCCGTCGCCCCTGTGCTGGACGATGGTTCGCAGCACGGCGAGCCGCTCCGCCTCGGTCAGGCTGCGATTCTCGCCGTTGCTGCCCAGCGCGAGGTAGCCGTGGATGCCGGACTCGGCGTAGCGGGCGAGGTTCTCACGGAGGCCGCCCATGTCCACGTCCTCGTCCATCGAGAAGGGCGTGCTGATGGGCGCATAGACGCCCGCGAGCGTGGTCACAGGACTCGGAAGCGATCCCACGCGTCACGCAGCAGCGCCCCACCCTCGAGGAGTTGCCGCGCTCTGTTCTCCGTCGTGGCCTTCTCGATGGCTCGAGCGGCGACTTCCGCTGCCGCCTCCGCTGGCACGACCGTCACGCCGTCCACATCTGCCACGACCAGATCTCCCGGAGACACGAGGACCCCGGCGATCTCGATGGCCACGTCACGTCGGCTGATGGCGATCACTCCCGAGGCTGTCGGTGGGTCGGGTTCCGCGCGCGAAGACCGGGAACCCCATCTCTTCGATGCGGGCCTGGTCCCGAACCAGGCCATCGACCACGACTCCAGCGGCTCCGCGGGCCCGTGCCGCGGTGGAGAACAGCTCACCCAGAAGGCGCTCGGCGCGCCGACCGTGCCGACGACGACATCGTCCTTGACGAGTGAGTCGATGAAGTCGATCTCTGCACGGTAGGGCTCGTCGGGGATCGACGGCAACCGGTTCGCTGAGCACCGGTCGGGCGAAGCCGACGAGGACGCCCGCACGGCGGGCGATCGGCACGATCCCCGACGTCATCGTCTGGTTGCGGAGGCCGAGCTGGTCGCAGCAGTCTGCGACGACTGCGCTGTAGGCAACCCGTCTCAACGTCTCCAACAAGGCCGCAGGCTCGGTGGTGCTCATCGTTCGTTCATCGTCTTGGGCGCCTCAGCCCTCCGGTTCGCAGACATATGATGTTACATGCTACTGTCCCGCCCAAGATCGACATGCATGGAGCGGACCGCTGTCGCGCGCGCTCGTAGCCGCGCGGTTGGTCCGGAGAGGCCGACTTGGACTTCGAAGATGTGGTGGTCTCCACGGCAGTGGACGTGCGCGCTGACCTGGGGGAGGGACCCTGCTGGGACGCTCGATCGGGCACCTTGCTCTTCGTCGATATCTCAGCTGGTCATATCTATCGCTACGACCCGGTTGCGGGATCCATCCGGAAGACCGAGATCGGCCAGCCGGTTGGCGCCGCGATACCGCGGGTCGCCGGCGGGCTGGTGGTGGCCATGCGAGACGGTATCGGCATCTTGTCGGACGGCACCGATGAGGTCGAGGTGGTCGCTCCGGTCGAGGGCGACAAGCCCGGCAACCGTATGAACGACGCTACGTGCGATCCGCAGGGACGACTCTGGGCCGGCACCATGGCGTTCGACTTCGCCGCGGGAGCCGCCTCGCTCTACCGGATCGACAGCGACTTCCAGGCGAGCCTCGTGCTGCGCGATCTGACGATCTCGAATGGCATGGGCTGGAGCCCTGCCGGCGACACCATGTACTTCATCGACTCGACGACGTACGGGGTCGATGCGATGCCGTTCGACGGTGCGACCGGCGAGCTGGGCGATCGGGAGCGCTTGATCAGCTTCTCGGAGACGGACGGCATGCCAGATGGACTGACGGTTGACGCCGAGGGCGGGATCTGGGTGGCCTTGTTCGGTGGCGGGGAAGTCAGGTGCTTCGACCCGGACGGCGAGGCGAAGGGATCCATCCGATTGCCCGTCACGCAGGTCACGAGCGTCTGCTTCGGAGGACCGGCCTTGGAGGACCTCTACATCACCACTGCCGCGGTCCAGCTCGACGCGGACGCGCTGGCGCTGCAGCCACTCGCGGGAGCCACGTTCGTGTGTCGACCCGGGGTGGCAGGGCTTCCGACGAACATGTTCGCTGGCTAGGCTGGGACAGGGGACAGCCCCCTCTCGTCCTTGGCCTAGGGGAGCGTGGGATAGTGGAGCGGCGCGCCCGTCCAGGCCCGCATCGACTCGTGTCAGGTGCCACGTCCCCAGGTTGGCGGTGAAGTAGGTCCGCACGGTCATGACCGCAGAACGCAACATTGGTGGGCGCATTCAGCGTGAGGCCCGTCCAGTCGTGGACGAGTACACACGAGGTCGCAGCCGTCCCAGATGCGGACCGCATCGGGGCGGTAGAACGACACAACCAGGCGGCCGTCTGCGGTGAAGGCGAGGCCATCCGGTACGGTCTCTGGGACCTGGATGACCAGCTCTCGTTGGCCCAGCGACGCCGTCCGTCGCGACCGGGAGTCTCGATACGCCGGGCAGTGACGTTTCGACCACGTACAGCCAGTCGCCGTCGGGCGTGAGCGCCAGCCCGTTCGTGAACGCGCTCGCTTCCGTGTTGCCGGTGCGTGCCGAGCCGTCTGGCTCGCACGATCACGATGCGCCCATCTCCTTGCCCCAGCTACCAGAGGCAGACACATAGAGCCGTCCAACCGCGTCGAAAGACGGGGTAGTTCGGGGTGATGAGTGGCGCCTCAGTCGTTCCCGAGAGGTACGTATCGACCGCGCCGGAGCTTGGATCGGCACGCTGCACGCGGCTGCCGGCCACATCACACACGTAGGCTCGACCGTTCCCGTCCAGTGCGACCCCTGCGAGGAAGCCATCTCCTACCGTGATCGATCGCTGCACCTCACCCGAGTCAGGGTCGAGCCACAGCACGCTGCCCGACTCGGTCCCGACGACGATCGCGCCCGCAGGATCCCAGGCGAGTCCTTCGGGGTGGTCAAGGCCAGAGCCGAGGGTGGACATGCTCACTGTCATGAAGGAAACCTCCTTGCTCGGGCGCGTTCCGACGGTGCGAAATCGATTTGCCGAGCCTACGGTAGTCGTTGTTGCCAGTCAACCAACACGCCGATCGTGGCGCCGCCGCGCGCGGGGTCGGGGCTGAGCACACGGTCATCGGAGTTCGCCGGGTACCTGCGTCGTCCCGCGTTTCCCGGAGCGAGCTCCAGTGGTGCTTGAGAAACTTTGCAATGTAAAGTACACTTAGCACGTGCCCGATGATGTTCCCCTCGTCGATGAGCAGGCTCAACCCCCTGACTTCGATGGGCAACCCAATGTCCTCGGGGTCGTGCTGGCGAGATCTTCGAAGAGCCAAAGGCCTCTCACTCCGGGAGGTCCAGGAGGCGACCGGTAACACCGTCTCCAATGCGTACCTGAGCCAGCTCGAACATCAGAAGATCAAGAAGCCCTCTCCGAACGTGCTGCGAAGCCTTGCCTTGGTGTACGGCGTTCCCTATGAGACGCTCATGGAGAAGGCCGGGTATCTGCTCCCGAACAGTCAAGAGCAGAACGGACGAAAGCGACGACTAGCCGTGTTCGCGATCGAAGACCTCACCGCCGAGGAAGAAGAGGAGCTGCTGAAGTACCTCGCGTTCCTCCGCTTCCGCAATCGCTCGAAGCGCTAGCAACCCCCAGCCCCAGGAGCCTCGATGACCGTAGCCCGCAACGTTTCCAATTCCAGCGACCCGATCGCAGCTCCGCCGCTGTCCCTGCTTCCTCCGTTCGCGCCACTGGCACCCAAGATGGTCCTTGGCCCACGTGCGGTCGCGAGAGACTCGCAGCGGCTCGCGACCGCTGTCGTCTACTGCGAGGCCAACCTCGGCCAGGTCGACGGAAAGACGGCCAACGGGCTCGTCCGCCACTCCGAGAAGTACGACATCGTCGCCGTCATCGATAGCCGCAAGGCCGGACTCGACGCAGGCGTCGTGCTCGATGACAAGCCCAACGCGATCCCGGTCTGCTCGGACCTGGAAGCTGCCCTCGCGCTCGAAAGTGGCGTACCTGACTACTTCATCTTCGGGATCGCGCCTGCCAGCGGCATGCTGTCAGCCGCCGAGCGAACGCTCGTGCTCCGAGCCATCGATCTGGGTATGCACATCGTGAGCGGCCTGCACGAGTTCCTTGGGGAGGACCCGGAGTTCGCGGCAGCCGGCGCCCGTGCCGGCGTCACCATCCGCGATGTGCGCAAGCCTCGAGCGACCAAGGACCTGCGGGTCTTCAGCGGTCGCATCTCCGAGGTCGACTGTCCCCGGATCGCGGTGCTGGGAACCGATTGCGCCATCGGCAAGCGCACGACAGCCACGGTCATGACGCAGGCGCTCCTCGCGCGTGGCCTCAAGGCCGTGATGATCGGGACCGGTCAGACCGGCCTGATGCAGGGGGCCCGCTACGGTGTCGCGCTGGACGCGGTTCCCACGCAGTTCTGTGCTGGCGAACTGGAAGCCACCATCCTGGAGGCGTACGAGGCTGAGAAGCCCGACGTCATCATCATCGAAGGCCAGGGTGCCCTCAGCCATCCGGCCTACTCGACGTCATCGTTCATCCTCCGTGGCAGCTGCCCCCAGGCCGTCGTGCTCCAGCACGCGCCCGGACGCAGCCACCGATGTGACTTCGAGTCGATGGCCATGCCTGACCCAGCGACGGAGATCGAGCTCATCGAGACCTTCGCCGACACGCGGGTCATCGGACTGACCATCAATCACGAGAACATGGACGACGAGCAGGTGACTGCGGCGATCGCACGGTTCGAGCGAGAGATGGGCCTACCGGCGACCGACGCCCTCAGCCGGTCCTCGGATCGGCTCGTGGATATGGCCTTCTCGGCGTTTCCTGAGCTCGCCGAGAAGTCGAGCGCCGCGATACGCTAGCCACGCCGAGGCTGGAGATCGATCTGGCCAAGATCGCGTACAACGCCACGTCCCTGGTGGGGTGGCTGGCTGCGCTGGGGATCGCCGTGACCGGCGTCACCAAGGCCACCCTGGGATCGCCCGAGATCGCCCGAGTGTGGCTTCGTGCGGGGGTCGCCGGGCTCGCCGACTCCCGGGTCGAGAACCTTGCGGCCCTGCGAGCCGCTTCCATCACGGCCCGATTGACCCTCATCCGTTCGCCCATGCTGACGCAGGTGGATCTTGTGGTTGGTTTCGCCGACGTCAGCCTCAACACCGAGATCGCGGTCATCCGCGCCCTCTCAGCGGCGGCAAGCCGAGCAGGCCGGATGCACGGGATCGTGCTGATGGTGGAGCTGGGCGATCTCCGCGAAGGCATCCTGCCGGCCGATCTCGAGGTGGTGGCGCATGAAACGCTGCGACTCCCCAACCTCACCCTCGACGGGATCGGCACCAACCTCGCCTGCCACAGCGGCGTCGCGCCTGACACCGCCAACATGGGCGAGCTCTCGGCGCTCGCAGGGGCCCTGGAGTCCACCTTCGAGGTGGTGCTTTCGACGGTGAGCGGCGGCAATTCAGCCAACCTGGACTGGGCGTTCAGTGGCCTCGACACGAACAGGATCAACGACCTCCGCCTGGGTGAAGCGCTGCTCCTGGGACGGGAGGCTCTGCATCGGCGTCACATCGATGGTCTTCATACCGACGCCATCACCCTGGTCGCCGAGGTCATCGAGTCGGGTCCCAAGCCGGCTCGTCCGTGGGGCGACATCGGCCAGACCGCGTTCGGTGAGGCCGCTAGAGCCGAGCGCAGCGGGGAGACGATGCAGGCGATCCTTGCCATCGGCGAGCAGGACACCGATTGCGGCAACCTGACAGCGCCACCTGGGACCACCATCATCGGTGCCAGCAGCGACCACCTCGTGCTCGATTGCGGGTCGACGCTGCCGGCGGTGGGAACCGAGCTCCGCTTCGATCTCGGCTACAGCGCCCTGGTCCGCGCGATGACGTCGCCGTACGTTTCTCAGGTCTTCGGACAGGGTCGTCCGGAGGCGCCAGGGCTGACGGCTTCGAAGGCCGCTGCGGCGAACCCCACCCTGTCGGTGGCAGGCTCGCCTGGGCGGTAGGGAGAACCTGGGGCGCACGCGGGCTGCATGCCGGTCACGGCAGGAACGATCAGTACGGTCTGCTCCTGGGTCGCCGAGCGACCCGATGAGACCTCCGCGCCTCCGGAGACCAAGACAAGCGCCCGCTCGCGGGCGTCGTCACCGGTCTCCGCGATGTACGCCTCCACGTTGCGCCCGCGTCGTGCTGCTGCTGCCTGAGGCACCTCTGGCGTCCGCCGCACGCCTCGGCCGCGCCGTGTCAGGGTAAAGCGGGAATCAGCGGTATCGTTGTCCTTCCCGATCGATCCAGGAAGAGGTTTCCATGTCGAGCACTCGCCAATGACGTTGTCGCCATGCGGATGAAGCGCCTCGTGCGCCGCGCAACCGTAGTCGTGGCAGTGGTCACCTTCACGCTGACGGCCGCCTCCGGCAGCGTCATCGCCGACCCGTCGCCCACACCAGCATTCTCAACCTTCGAACCTGCAGAGACACCGGGCCAGGAGTCGACCCAGCCCGCCACCACCGAACCGCGGGAATGCCGGCGCCTGACGGACTTCACTGCCGACGACACCGGTGCCTGGTTCGTGGTGAACGATGGCGTTATGGGTGGCCGCTCCGACGGGGGAGGGTTCATCGACGAGTCGGTGCTTCGATTCGAGGGCAACGTCGTGACGGCTGGGGGCGGGTTCACGAGTGCCCGGCTTCGCCTGGAGGGGGACGAGTTGGCCGACAGCACCCGCATCGAGATGCGGGTGCGCCCTGATGGACGGACGTACGGCCTCACCCTTGAGGATGCCGCCGAGTGGCGGGGACGCCTGGTGTCGCACCGAGCCGACCTCGACATCGGTCCTGTCGACGGAGACGGCTGGGCGATCGCGAGTGTCGAGTACGATCAGCTCGTGCCGTCAGTGTTCGGGATACTCGTCGACGCGCCGCCGTTCGACCCCACCGCTGCCCGTGAGTTCGGCATCATCATCGCCGATGGCATCGACGGGGACTTCGCCCTCGACATCGACTGGATCGACGCCTGCCCCTGAGTGAAGGTGGCCGGGATGTCGCAGCGGGGCGCTGACACCGCAGGCAGCCTTGGCTGCACGGTCGAACGCCGCGCCGGGGCGACCAGGTGCTATCGCCCGCCTTTCGCGGCGACGAGGAGGTAAGAGAGCGGCATCCCTTTCCCTTCAAGGTGTGACCACTCCACGCAGACGTCGTGATCGAACTCGGTGAGTGTCTGGATCGTGAGGTCACTGCCGCTCATGGCGTTGACGACCTTGCCGAAGCCATGCGAGAAGCTGTATAGCGGCTTGGAGGCGTACGTCGTCCCACCGACGTAGTCCACGCCGCTCGTGTCGACCCACGCGACGCCTTCCTTGAAGTACGAATACGTGACTCGGTCAGGACGACTGGCCTCGAAGTCATCCTCGCCCTTCGTTGCCAGCATGTTGGTGTAAGGGTGCATCTCGTTGATGACGAGAGCGCCACCACCCTTGAGGACGAGGGCCACCTTGGCGAAGAAGCGGTCCAGATCCTGGAACCAGCTCAGCACGCCACATGTGACCAGGACGAGGTCGAACTGCTCAGCGTAGGACTCGTCGATGTCGTAGATATCGGTGGCCACGAACTCGGCCGCGAGACCGGCCTCGCTCGCGATGCGGCGGCCCTCCGCGATGAAGCTCTCCGCGATGTCGAAGCCGGCGCCATGGGCCGCGCCCATCTTGACCATCGAGAGCAGCTCGGTGCCGTTGTTGCAGGCGAACTGCGCCACGGACTTACCTGTCAGGTCGAGTTCCCGGAGCGCGGCTTCGGTCTCGGCTCTCAGGTACAGCTCGCCGCGCTTCAGGCGAAGGGCGGGGTCTTCCTTGTGGCCAGCCTGGTGGACAGCGAACGCCTCTTCCCAGGCCTCCTTGTTGGCTTTGTTGTAGTCCATCCCTCTCCACCTGAAGCGTTGGAGCCGACCGTGGAATCCTAGGGCACCACCACGGGGAGTCCGGTCAGACCCGGGCCCGACACCGCTGAGGGAACAGGGGGCGATGGCCATGTGGCGAGGCCTTTCCCGGGTCTCGCGAACGTCCGACCGTTGACTCCGCCAGTTCCGTCCAGCGATTAGAGGGGTAGCATGTGCTCGGGGGAGGCCTTGGTGGCCATCGAACCGTCACTCACTGCGGCTTCAAGAGCCCACGTGCCTGTCGGCGGTGCGTGGTCTGCAGTCAAGGCCTCGCCATCGCCAGAGTCAGCCTCGGTTCCCATCGAGCACGATAGCTGGTCGAAAACACCGGGCCGGTAGCTCAGCGGTTAGAGCAGGGGACTTTTAATCCTCGTGTCCTGGGTTCGAATCCCAGCCGGCTCACCACTATTCCTAAGTATTCATGCTTGCATGCGCGCGTTTAACTGGGTCGTGCGGTCTTTCGCCAGCGGCTGACAGCCACGTTGACAGCCACGTCAAACACAAGTGGTGGAGTTGGATGCTCACGGTGGAACAGGATGAGCGGCCATCATCTCTTGGAGAGGCACTCATCCTGGCGACCGGGGGTCCGCGTCCGCATGCCGGATGTGACCCCAAGGCCACACGTGCTTGACGTCCTCGCGCGTGAAGCCCTCGGCGAAGAGGAACGCCTGCCGCCGCATGCGGAGGTCGTCTCAGCGCGAGTGGGGGAGGCCCGGGCGGTGCTGTCGTCAGTCGGACGGTGAGACGGGGGAGAGGTGAGGGCCTCCACGCGTAGGGTGATGTCCCCGGGAGTGGTGGGAAATGAGCGAGCCGTCGTGATACTCAGCGACAGGTCGTATAGGCGTCGCTCAGGACGCCAGCAGTAGGGCTCTCGCTCCGTCCACCTCCTTCGTCGCATCATCATCGACCAGGCGGTCAAGCAGCGCCATCGAGCCCTCGGACAGGTAGCGTCGCTCGGCGACGGCCCACTCGTCATGGATCTCGAGCAGGACCGCGCCGGCGAGCCGGGTCACGGCGGCCTCGTTGGGGAAGATGCCCACCACATCGGTGCGGCGTTTCACCTCCTTGTTCACGCGCTCGAGCGGGTTCGTCGACCAGATCTTGCGCCAGTGGGCCAGCGGGAAGGCGGTGAAGGCGGTCACGTCCGCGGCGGCCTCGATGAGCATCTCGGCCACGGCGGGAAAGCGTGGCGTGAGCTTGTCGGCGATCTCGCCGAGCTGCTCCTTGCACCGAGGCCGCGTCGGGCTGGGCGAAGATGGTGCGCACCGCCGCGAGCACCATGTCGGCACTGCCCTTGGGGATGCGCGCGAGGACGTTGCGCAGGAAGTGGACCCTGCATCGTTGCCACGCCGAGCCCAGGAGCACCGCGGCGATGGCACCCTTGAGCCCTTCATGGGCATCGCTGATGACGAGCCGCACACCCGACAGGCCGCGGCTCCGCAGCGAGCGCAGGAAGGCCGTCCAGAAGGCGCCGTCCTCGGAGTCACCGACGGCCAGACCGAGCACCTCGCGGTCACCCTTCGCGGTCACGCCGGTGGCGATGACGACGGCCTTGGACACGACCGAGGCACCGTCATGCGCCTTGACGTAGGTCGCGTCGAGGAAGACGTAGGGGAAGCGGGATGTGACCCAGGGAGCGGTCCCGGAAGGCCGGCCACGACGTATCGAGCTCCGGCGCAGATGCGCGACGACCTCGCTCTTCTAGACGCCGGCGTCGATGCCCAGGGCCACCACGAGGTCGTCGACCTTGCGCGTGCTGACGCCGTGGACATAGGCCTCCATGATGACCGCCCAGAGGGCCCGGTCGATGCGTCGGCGGGGCTCGAGCAGGGCCGGGAAGAAGGAGCCCTCGCGCAGTTTGGGGATGTGCAGCTTCACGTCACCGGCCTTCGTCGAGAGGACACGGGTGCGGCTGCCGTTGCGGTGGGTCGTGCGTTCGTCGGTCCGCTCGTAGCGAGCCGGCGCCGATGACCTGCTGGCCTCGAGCTCGATGAGCTCCTGGAGGATCAGGGTCATGGCGTCGCGGAGGGTGTCCTCACCGCCACCCGCACGGATGGCATCGAGCAGCTCGGACAGGGCAGACTGTGACAGGGCCATCGGGTTTCTCCTCGTGCGTCAGATACACGCTGAGAATCACACCGGTGGCCCTCTTGGCTGCACGCCGTCAGTGCAGGTCAGGGCCGCTGCTCATTTCCCACCACTCGGGGGGACACTCCTCCGCGTAGGACCGGGCGCGCGACCGTCATGCGCACGGGTAGAGTCGGTGCATGCTCGATGAGACCCGGATCGACCGATACCTCGCCGCGGTGCGGCTCGTCAAGACGCGCCCGATCGCGTCGCAGCTCTGCGAGGGCGGTCACGTCCGGGTCAACGGCCGGGTCGCGAAACCATCGACGAAGGTCCGGGTCGGCGATCGCGTCGAGGCGCGCATTGCTGATCGCGACCGGATCATCGAGGTCGTCCGGGTGATCGAGACGCGGGTCGGCGCACCGGTCGCCGGCACGTGCTACATCGACCACAGCCCGCCGCCGCCCACCGAGACACTGCCGCCAGGGATGGCGTGGGCACGCGCTGCCGGCCGGCCGAGCAAGCGCCTGCGTCGTGAGCTGGAACGGATGCGACGGGGCGGCGGGTCGTCCTGAGCCCGCAGCACCGCCAGACGCGGGCCATTCAGAATGCTCGTCTACCCGCCCAGCACCGCGTCCATCCCCATCGCCACCTGCCGCGGTCGTTGCTCGAGAACATGCCCATGGGTGTTCGAGGTCAGCACGATCGAGCTGTGCCCGAGCAGGTTCTTCACGTCCTCAAGCGTGAGGCGTTGGGTCAGCAGGAACGTGGCCGCCGAAGGTCGCAGGTCGTGGAAGCGTCGATGGGCTGGGGGAAGCGTCCTACCGACCGGCGCGCCGCACCAAAGTGTTCGATGACCAGACGAGACCGGAGGATTTGGCAACCAAGTCGTGAAAGATATCCTTGACATCTAGCCGATCGCCAGCCTACGGTGGGCAAGACTTGAAGGATTCCTTTCACATATGACCTACGACCCGGCGATCAGGCGAGCGACAATCGATAGTGCCGACGCGATGCGTGCGCTCGCGCATCCGGACCGACTCGCCATCCTGCTCTACCTGCTGAGCGGAGAAGCGCGGACAGCCACCGAGTGCGCCGACGAGGTGGCGGCCACGCCATCAGCGTGCAGCTACCACCTTCGGGAGCTCGAGCGCTTTGGCTTCGTGGAACGTGCCGATCCGGTTGACGACGCGCGAGCCAGACCCTGGCGCGCCACCGCGTCGGGTTTCTCGGTCGGTGGCGACTGGACCGATCGCACTCCCGTGGCCAGCGCGGCTCGCGAGGTCATCGGCTACGCAGAGGCCGCCGAGAACCAGCGATTGATCGCGCGCTTCCTCGACGCTGTCGATGAGTTGGACGATGCCTGGCGGGCGGCCGTCGACTTCCATACCTTCGAACTCGTCGTCACGCCATCCGAGCTCTCGCGCCTCAACGCCGAGGTCGCCCATCTGCTGCGGCCATTCCGGCCCGCCAACCGGGGGGATGCGCCTGATGCCGCACGGGCCGTGCATGTCGTGTACCAGGCATTCCCTCGGATGAAGGCCAGATAGCAGCCACCCCGACCACCCGACCCGGACCGTGGCGAAACCGCCGGACTATCGGATCGCCTGGTCCGCTTCACTGGTCAACGACACAGGGGACTGGGTGCTCGCGATCGCGCTGCCGGCGTTCGTGTTCATCGAGACCGGCTCCGGAGCGTCAACCGCGGTCCTCTTCGCCATCCAGATCATCGTCGTCACGGCTGTGGGGCCGTGGGCGGGCAGTCTCGTCGACCGATGGGACCTGCGTCGTGTCCTGGTGTGGACCAACCTGGCCCAGGCGCTCACGCTGCTGCCGCTCCTCGCGGTCACGGGGGAGACGATCTGGCCGGCCTATGTGGTGATGGGCGTGCAGGCGGCATTGACCCAGTTCAACAACCCCGCGAACGTCTCACTCATCCCCCGCGTCGTTCAGCCGAGCGACCTCGGCCGCGCCAATGCCGGCCTATCGGCGGCCGCGAGCATCGCTCGACTGCTGGGCGCTACCTTGGGCGGACTGCTGATCTCGGGCCAAGGACTGGGCGCTGTTGTCGTCATCGTCGATGCCTTGAGCTTCCTTGCCGTGGCCGTCGTGGTTGTCCTCGTCGATGCCTTCATCTTCCTTGCCGTGGCCGTCGTGGTCCGGCGCATCACCTCCGATACGTCGGCTGCATCGCCACCCGGTGCGCAATCTGGTGGGCGCTTGAGAACAGGATGGATGGCTCTCCGGTCCCACCCGCCGCTCGCTCGGGTGGTCTCCCTCCATGGTCTAGCCCAGATGGCGCAGGGAGCATTCGTCATCCTCTTCGTCGCATTCTTCGTCGATGTCTTGGATGACGACGGGGCGGATATCGGGCTGGTGCGGGGATCGATGGCGATCGGCGCTCTCGTCGGCGCAGCCATCATCGGAAGCGTGGCACGGCGCGTCGACCCCTCGACGCTATTTGCCCTCGGACTGGTGGGCATGGGGGTCATCTCGGCGGCCTTCTGGAATGCGCCCATCATCACGACGTCCCTATGGATCTACGTGCTCCTCTTCGCGCTCTCGGGCCTCCCCGGTGCAGCGTGGTCGGTGGGACTGTTCACCATTCTTCAAACGCGAAGCCCGAGGGACGTGCTGGGCCGAGTCGTCGGGCTGATGACGACCGGAGAGGGGATCGGGATGGCCATCGGGGCCATCGTCACGGGAGTCCTCATCGACCGGCTGCCACTTGCTGTGCTCCTGGACGGCCAGGCGGCGATCTATATCGTTGTCGGCTTGCTCGCCGTCCTGCTGGTGGTTCCACATCGGTCGTACAGGCGACCGAATGGCGCCCCTCCCGTCGACGGGCGTTGACGATCGTCGCCCGCCGTGGAACGTTGGCCCGACCCGGTCGCCGCCACTGGTGGCTGCGCACTACCCGCCCAGCACCGCGTCCATCCCCATCGCCACCTGTTGCTGCCGCTGCTCCAGCACATGTCCGCAGGTATTCGACGTCAGCACGATGGAGCTGTGCCCGAGCAGGGTCGACGGTGTGCTCGTGCTTCTCGAGCCGAAGACCGAGCGATCCTTAACCGCAGGAATTCGGTCGTCGAAGGCGTGCCGTGTTGCTCCCCCTCGCTGCGATCTATCTGGTCGCGCTGCCAAGGCTCCTGCGGCGCCAGCCGCGCCTCCATCACCGGTGGTTTGCGGCCGCGAACAGCCACGTTGACAGCCACGTCAAACGCACGATGCGGCAGTAGCGTGGTCGTGTAGACGGGATGGATGACTCACGTCTTCCGGCGCTCACCGCGTGGTGACGAGCCCTCTCTTGCACCTATCGACCGCGACGACGAACTCACGCAGGACTCGCCTCCCGGTCTCGCCACGGAGCTCGGCATGGAAGCGCGTCCGATGGACCTGGATCGTCAGGAAGAACAGGTCCTCGTCCGCGAGCGGAGCGAACATGTCGGTGAAGCGAACGACGTCCCACGGCGCCCACCGGGCCATCCATCCGGCGGACGGCGCTGCCTCGAACGTCAGGACGGCTAGCATCGTCGTGGTCGCCACCAGGAGGCTGTCGCGTGAGCCCTCTGCCGTGCGCACGGCCAGGACTGCGAGCACCTCTTCGTTGCGGAACCGATGGCTGAGCTGCTCGACGTCGCGAGCAGCCAAGCCCTCGAGGTCACCAAAGCGCATGGCGTCGCCTCACTCGTCAGCCCTCTCGGCGGAGCTGACACGCCCAGCGTACGCCTCGCCACCAAGAGGTGCGATGTGAGGCTCCCACGACCCTGTCTCGTGGCTGGCTGTGGCGAGCTGACGACCTCGACGCGCTGCCTCTTCCACCGTCGGACGAAGGGGCGGGAACGGGGCAGTCGGGCCGAGCGGGGCTACCGGTTCCGCGAGGACTGGGTCCGCCACTACGGGCTGGACGCCGGCTTCCGATGAGCCGTGCATCCGTCATCGAGGCTCGCGGTCGATCACCTCATGCCGGTGAGCCGCGATGCCAGCCGCGCCTACGACTGGACGAACTTGCGCTGCTTGTGTCCATCCTGCAACGCCCGCAAGTCGTTGAGCGAGCGGCAGCGATGAGGATGGAGGTGCGGTCCGGCGACGTGAGGGAAGAGGGAGCCCGTCACATCGCCGAGACCGCAGGCAGCAGTCGGCCACGCCTTCGCCACCGGAGAGAGGAGGTCCCCGGAGGTGGAGAGCCGTGTGTGGCCGGGTGAGTCCCCACACTTGGTGTCATAGCGGGTAGGTCGTGTTGTGGAACGGCCACCGCGTCATCCTCGCGTCGTTGGAAGTAAGGAACCGACGACGAAGGAGACAACGATGGCCGAGGACAGGATGGCGCTGCTCGAGACGGTGCGCAAGGTGATCAGCGAGGGGGACGTGGACTTCCTGCGCGAAGGCCTGCGGGTGCTGGCCGAGGCGGTGATGGAGGCGGAGGTCACCGAGGTCACGGGGGTGCCCCGTGGCGAACGTGACCCTGAGCGGCGACTGACGCGCCGCAACGGCTACCGCGAACGCCGCTGGGATACACGGGTGGGCAGCGTCGACCTGTCCATCCCACGCGTCCGCGACGGCAGTTACTTCCCCTCGCTGCTCGAACCTCGCCGCCGGGCCGAACGGGCCCTGCTCGCGGTCATCCAGGAGGCCTACGTCCACGGTGTCAGCACCCGCCGCGTGGAAGACGTCGTCGAGGCCCTTGGCATCACGGGCATCTCGAAGAGCCAGGTGTCTCGTATCTGTGCCGCCCTCGATGCCGAGGTGGAGGCCTTCCGCTCCCGCCCGCTCACCGACGAGACCTACCCATACCTGTGGCTCGATGCCACGTATGTGAAGGTCCGTGAGTCAGGCCGCGTGGTGTCGATGGCGGCCCTCGTGGCGACGGGCGTGGCCATGAGCGGTGAACGGCGCATCCTCGGGCTCGAGCTCGCAGCGGGCAACGACGAGGGCAGTGCCTGGCCGGCCTTCGTGAAGGGCCTCACCGAGCGTGGCCTGTCCGGCGTGCGACTCGTCATCAGCGACGATCACCGGGGCCTCGTCAAGGCGATCCACGAGCAGCTCCTGGGTGCCGCATGGCAACGATGCCGGGTCCACTTCACACGCAACGCCCAAGACCTCGTGCCGCGCTCGGCGCGGGGCATGATCGCGACCATCGTCCGCTCCATCTTCGAGCAACCCGACGAGGCCAGCGCCCGCGAGCAGCTGCGCCGGGCCGTCGATGGGCTGGCCGAACGGTTCCCGAAGGTCGCGGACCTGCTCGTCGCGGCCGAGGCCGACCTGCTCACCCACTTCACCTTCCCCGAGTCCCATCGCCGCCAGATCCGCAGCACCAACCCGCTCGAACGCCTGAACAAGGAGGTGAAGCGCCGGACCGCGGTGGTGGGCATCTTCCCGACACGCGACTCGGTCATCCGCCTGGTGGGCATGATCCTCGCCGAGCAGGACGACGAGTGGCAGGACGGACGGCGCTACTTCCGACCCGAGACGATGGCGCTCATCGATGCCGTCACCGAGCAGGAGGAGGAGACACCGGCACTACTGATGGCGAGCTAGATCCTCCGGCGCGAGGACGAGGCGCTGTGACACCACTTCCCGGGACTTGACCGGCCGGAGTGCCGCTGGGTGGAGTCAGGCGCGGTCAGGGTCGGTGCTCGACGGTGGGCATCGCCATCCCCATTTCGTCCAACCGTCGTGGGTACCCTCGGCGAGCCCGCAGCTCCGCCAGAGGCCAGCAAATCGGGGACTCCAGAGCGGGGTGGTCGCGGTTGAGGTCCGCGCGCCTCGTTACGCACGCGGCCGAGGTTCCCGAAAAAGGTGCAGGGGTTGGCCCGGTCTTCCGAGCGCTCATCCGCTTCCAAGTCCTGTCGATGCGCAACGCAAGCCATCCAGCACCCAGTCCTGGGGCAAGCGCGCCTGCGTGTCTGCCCATGCTGCTGTGGGTTTGTCGCTGTCAGTCATGGGTGCTCCGTTGCGGCGAGCCCTCACGTGCCACGAGCAGAGCCGCCTCGACGCGGCTGCGGACCTGCAGCTTGCCGAGGATGTTGGTCATGTAGTGCTTGATGGTCTTCTCCGCGAGGTGTAGGCGCTCGCCGACCTCCTGGTTGCTCAGCCCCTCAGCGACCAGCTCGAGGACCTCGCGCTCACGCTCGGTCAGCTCCTCATAGGGTGAGGTGCGCGGCGAGCGCATCTCGCGCAACATGCCCCAGGCCAAAGCCGGCGCAACGTAGACCTCGCCGGCATGCACGGCGCGGATGACGTCCGCCAGCTCGCTCGCACCGGCGCCCTTGAGGACATACCCCGACGCGCCGGCCTTCATCGCCGCGAGCAGGTCATCCTCGTCCTCCGACACGGTGAGCATGATGATGTGGGTGGCCGGACAGGCGACCGCGATGCGCTGCGCGGTCTCGAGACCACCACCGGGCATGTTGATGTCGAGGATCATCACGTCGGGCAACTCGGCCCGCGCGAGCGCCAGCGCTGTGGCGCCGTCAGCAGCATCGCCGACGACATCGATGCCCTCTTCCTCGTGCAGTGACATGACGACGCCGGCCCGGAACATGGGGTGGTCATCGGCGACCGCGACACGGATCGGCTCGGTCATGAGGTCGCCCCGTCGCGGAGCGGCCACCACACGCGCAGCTCGGTACCTTCGCCCGGCTGGGAGGTGACGGCGAAGGTACCCCCGAGGATCTCGGCCTGCTCGCGGATGCCTGCGAGGCCCAGGCCGTCGCTGGTGCCCAGGTTCGCAGGGTCGAATCCGGAACCCTCGTCGCGGACGACGAGCAGGAGGCCGTCGCGTCCGGCGCGGCCGGGGCCTGGCGCACCGCGCAGCTCCGCCCGCACCTCGTCGCTGCCGCCGTGACGAGTCGCGTTGGACAGCGATTCCTGCATCGCTCGGAACAGCGCGATCCGCACCGGGAGTGGCGCCGCTGCAGGGAGATCGTGGGTGTCGAGCTCGACCCGCGTGCCGCTGCGACGCTGGTGGTCCTGGGCCGCGCGCAAGGCGACCGCTTCGGTCGTCATCGGCGTCAGTTCGGGCAACCGCAGCCCGGCGGCCACCTCGCGCATGTCCGTCATCGCCTCCCCGAGCACGTTCTCGATGTCAGCGATCTCCTCGGCCATGGGTGGATCACCGCGCTCGGCTCGCTTCTGCAGACTGTCGAGCCGGAGCATCGCGAGCGACAGCATCTGGGCGGGCCCATCGTGGAGATCGGTACTGACGCGGCGCATGGACCGCTCGTTGAGCGTGGTCGTTCGCTCGGCTGCGGAGTGCACCCGCTCGTTCAACTCGGCGTTCTCCTCGAGCAGGTCGGTGAGCTCATCGACCTGGCGTGAGAGCGCTACCTCCTGACGCTGGATGGTGTCGCTGCCGCGCTTCACCACTCGCCACAGCAGCAGGCCGGCAAGGACGATGGCGAGCGTCACGAGGCTCCACGCCGACAGACGCGCCTGTGCGACCTGGTCGTCGATGTCCTTCGGGGGCAGATAGAACTCGGCCACCGCGATGATGTTCTCGGTGCCACGCTCGCGCACCGGGATGTACATCTCCAGCAGTCGATCCCAGTACTGGCGCTCCCACTCGTTCTCCTCGCCGGAGAGGTCATCCATCTCGGATACGACCTCGCCCGCCCAGGCCTCGGCCAGGTGCCCTTCGACCGGGAAACGCTGACCGATGAGTTTGGCATACGGGCTGTAGATGACCTCGCCTTCGCGTGACCACAGGCGCAGGGAACGGACGCGGTCGGACAGCGCGCTCGAGGCGAGGTGGCCGTCCAGGGTCTCGATCTCCTGAGGTGTGAGCTCGCCGCCTTCAGCGAGCGAGGCGACACTGGGCTCGATGATCAATTCGACGTACAGGGCGGTCACCGACGCGGTGCGGTCGACGATGCTGCGCTCGAGCTCGTTGCCGATCCAGATGCCGACCGCGAGTCCGGCCACGAGCAGGATGGCAAGGTTGGCCACGAGGAAGCGCTGCGCCAGCGACATCCGGGTCAGCCAACCCCGTGGGTCCCGCGCAGGCGGTCGTGTGCGCGCATCCGCGGAGGGCTGGGCGGTGGCCTTGGTCGACATCGCCTGCATGGTACGGGTCCGAGCACGTGTCACACATCGGACCAAGGTCTGAGGTATTTCCGGACCACGGTCCATTCCCGGCACGCCTGGGTGTGACCGACTATCTCGGAACACCGGGCCGCATCGGGCGCCGGTCCCATCGTTCGAAGAGGTAGATCGACATGCGAGGTATCCCAGCGAGCCGTGCCACGGCCCTGTTCGCGAGCGTGCTGGTCGCGACGACGCTCGTGGCCGCACCGATGGCCACCAGCGCCAAGGATGGCGACATCATCCGGCGCGGTGATTGCACTGCGAGGTCGGACTGGAAGCTGAAGCTCAGCCCCGAGAACGGCCGCGTCGAGGTCGAGTTCGAGGTTGACCAGAACCGCAACGGCCACAAGTGGAACATCAAGATGAAGCGCAACGGCAACGTCATCTGGCGCGGCGCCCGAACCACAAGGCCGCCGAGCGGCTCGTTCGAGGTGCGCAGGCTCACCCGCGACGGTGCCGGCGCCGAGAGGATCGTCGTGCGCGCCCGTAATGCCAGGACCGGCGAGGTCTGTCGTGGTTTTGCCCGGTTCAGTGCGTAGCACCGCGACTTCGGGGGCCACCACCACCATGGAGATGCAGATGCACCTGACACGAGTTTCCCCTCACCGCCTCGCTGCGACCGCCCTCGCTGGCGCGATGGCCATCACGGCAGCCGCGGCGGCGCCAGCACTGGTAGTCGCGCAGGATGAGGCTGCCGTCTCGGTCGCCACCGTGAGCGACGACCTGGGCACGTACCTCGTCGGGCCCGAAGGTCTGACCCTGTACTACTTCACCAAGGACATCACGCCTGGCCAGAGCGTCTGCTTCGGCGGCTGCCTCGAGGCCTGGCCACCGCTGCTCGTGGGCGAGGGCCAGGGGCTCACCGGTGACGACGGAGTGACCGGCACGCTCGGCGCGTTCGCGCGAGACGACGGCATGATGCACGCCACCTACCGTGGTCGCCCGCTCTACTACTGGCAGGGCGACACCGCTGCCGGCGAGACGAACGGCGAGGGCGTGGGCAACGTCTGGTTCGTGGCCCAGGAAGACGGCTCGATGCCGGCCAACCCGCCTGCGCTGACGCTCGAGACGGCGACGACCGACCTGGGTACGTTCCTGGTCGGTGCAGACGGCCTGACCGCCTACTACTTCGCCGCCGACGCCACGCCCGGCGTAAGCGTGTGCGAGGGCGACTGCCTCGTGGCCTGGCCGCCGGTCACCGTGCCGCCCGGCAACACGGTCGCCGCCGGCGAGGGCGTGCCTGGCGTGCTCGGTCTCATCACCGGCACCGACGGCTCCACGCAGGTGACCTACGACGGCCGCCCGCTCTACTACTGGCAGGGCGACACCGAGGCTGGTCAGACCACCGGCCATGGGGTCAATGACATCTGGTGGGTCGCTGATGTGAGCGGATCCCTCCCGGCGCAGTAGCGGCCCAGCCACTCTGCCCCCGGCGACACCGGCTCTCGATGCCTCGAGGCCGGTGTCGCGCTGTTGTGGCCGCCCGATGTATCCATCCGGCGGCCACATCCGTAGTACAGGGCAGAGGTCGCGATGAGCGACACCGCGACGGAACCGGACAAGGAGCCACTCGCATGACCACCACCACGAAGAAGCCCAACTGGTTCGCCGCCAGCTGGTTCGGCCAGTGCATGTCCTCGACACCAGCGGCGAGTAGCCGTCCCCTACACCAGCCCGAGACCCTGGACCATCAACAGCACACCGAACAGGACGAAGGCTCCCGCGGCGAAGATCCTGATCCAGCGCTCTGGCAGTCTCGTGCCGATGGCCGCACCGATCGCCACGGCGATGGCGTTGGCCGCGACCATCCCGAACGACGATCCCAGCCACACGCCGATCGGCTCCTCGGTGGTGGCGAGTGTGATGGCCGCGAGCATCGTCTTGTCCCCAAGCTCCGCGAGGAAGAACGCCGTGCCGATCGCCAGCAGTGCCCAGCCGCCGGACCGCTGCACGTTGTCGGTATCGTCCTCGTCCGGCCCGTCGCCGCGCATCGTCCAGGCCGCGAAGACGAGGAACACGATCCCGGCAGCGACCTGGATCGGTTCGGTCGGGAGTGCCATCGCGATGGTGGCACCGACGATGACCGAGCCCGCGTTCAAGAGCAGCGTGGCGACCGTGATGGCCAGGAGCACCGTGGCGGCACGGTAGCGAGTGGCGAAGGCCAGCGACATGAGCTGGCTCTTGTCGCCCATCTCGGCGAGGAAGATGATGACGAATGAGAAGACGAAGGCTTCCAGGACGGTCACACAGGCGGAGGATCGGTCGGGTCAGATGAGACGTTGCGTGTGGCCGCGGGCATCGCACGCGGCGTCGATCGCTGGCCAAGCCTAGCCCGACGGACGACGCAAAGGGAAGGAGAGGAGTGGTGGAGATGAGGGGACTCGAACCCCTGGCCTCTGCGATGCGAACGCAGCGCTCTTCCAGCTGAGCTACATCCCCACTGAGCGTGGCCGTTGGCCACTCGGCTGGCGCAGTATACCTCCCGCTCTGCCCGATGGCCCGCCCGGCCCTTCTGCCCGCTCCCTCGTGGAGTAGCATCGAGGCTCCACCGTCGTGAGGAGGCCTGTCCATGTTCCGGCTATTCAAGTTCGCCTTCAAGGCATGGTTCCTGGTCCAGGTGATGGCCCTGGCCTTCAGCGTCGGCATGGGCGTCGCCTATCTCATGCAGCTGCGTTCGCAGTACCGCACGTGGGGCCTGGTGCCGGACAGCTGACGAGCGCGGCGTGAGCGGCGACGACCTCGTGCCCGACGCCGACGTGACCGAGACCCGCGCCATCGACATCGATGCTCCGCCCGACCAGGTCTGGCCCTGGCTGGCACAGCTCGGCTACGGCCGAGGTGGCTGGTACGGCTTCGAGGCGCTCGACCGACCATGGAGCCCCGGCGGTGGCCCCATGGGTGAGAGCGCCGACACCATCCTCGATGAGTTCCAGGACCTGGCCCAAGGCGACCTCGTGCCCGACCCATCCGCAGGGCGGCTTCGAGGCCCGCGTGGTCGAGCCCGGCCAGGCGCTCGTGCTCTTCCTCGACGACTCGATGTTGCGCGAGCAGGTCGACGAGCTGGTGGCCGAGCGCGCCGGCGAAGAAGCCGCCGAAGGTTTCGACATGGACATGCCGCCCTACCGCGTCAGCTGGGCCTTCACGCTCGAGGAGCGACCCGGTGGTCGCACGCGCCTGACGGAGCGGCTGCGCTTCCACGTCGAGGTCAGCGAGGCCCAGATGAAGGCTCGGCCACTGCTGGAGCTGGGCGTGTTCATGCTCATGCGCAGCCAGATGGAAGGCATCAAGCGGCGCGCCGAGGGCGCCGCCGTCATCGAGGGCTGAGGCCCTCGTCGTCAGCTCGTGCGGCTGCCGAGCGTGGTGCCGGCCTGCGGCAGGCTGAACCAGAAGCGCGTTCGGCCACCGGCCGATTCGGCACCCACGTGGCCGCCCCAGCCTTCGACCAGCTGCTTCACGATGGCCAGGCCGATGCCCGCGCCACCGAGCGCGCGATCGCGCGACTTCTCCACGCGGTAGAAGCGCTCGAAGAGGTGGGGCAGGTCCTCCGCCGGGATGCCCTCGCCACTGTTGGTGATGCTCACGAGCACGGTGTCACCCCGGCCTTCGGCGCTGAGCGTCACGACCCCGCCTTCGGGCGCATAGCGCGCGGCGTTCTGGAGCAGGTTGGCCATGACCTGGGCGAACTGGTCGGGATCGGCTCGGCCGGGGAGGGGTTGGGGCCAGTCACGCACGAGCTTCAGGCCGCGAGCATCGAGGGTCCGGCGGGCCAGCTCGGTCGCCGCGGTCAGCAGCCCGGCCAGGTCGACCTCGGTCGGATGCGCCATCTTGCTGGCAGCATCGCCAAGGGCCAGGTCGTCGAGCGAATGCGCCAGACGCACGAGCCGCTCGGTCTCCTCCAGCAGTGACTCGTAGGTGGCCTGATCGGGCTCGATGACCCCGTCGCGGATGGCCTCGAGATAGCCCTCGAGGTTGGTCAGCGGGGTGCGCAGCTCGTGCGCGGTGTTGGCGATGATGTCACGCCGCTGGCGCTCGCTCTCCTCCAGCTCGGCCGCCATCTGGTTGAAGGAGTCGGCCAGGCTGGCCAGCTCGTCGGGCGCGGCACGCGGGACGCGGATGCTGAGGTCGCCGTCGGCTACGCGACGGGCGGCGGCACCGATGTCCGCGAGCGGTCGGGCGATCATGCGCGAGAGCGCGATGGCCAGCACCACGCCCGCCACGATGGCGATGACCGTGGCCACCCAGAGCACGTCGCGGATCGACTGGTCGAACATGGCGTACGAGGCTTCGGCGCTCTCGCCGTGCTCCATCATCAGGTGGGCCATGGCCTCGCTGCCCACGACCAGGACGCCGGCCGTGATGATGCCGACCGCCACGAGCACGGCTCCGATGCCGACCAGCGCGATGCGCCAGGCCAGCCCACGCCCGAAGGCCGGCCGGTGGCTCTCGTGCTGCTGACTCGTGCTCAAGGGAAGCCCTAGGCCTCCGTCACCTGCGGGGCGGCGCGATAGCCGACGCCGCGGACGGTCATGACGTAGAGCGGCTTCTCGGCATCGTCCTTCAGCTTCTCGCGCAGGCGGCCGACGTGGACGTCGATGGTGCGGTCGAGCACGTCGCCGTCGTCGGAGCCGTAGACCGCGTCGAGCAGCTGGTCGCGGGTGAGGGCGCGACCATCGGCCGCCACGAGGGTCACCAGCAGCTTGAACTCCACCGGCGTGAGCGGCACGAGCTCGTCACCGCGCCGGACCTCATAGCGCTCGGTGTCGATGGTGAGGTCGTTCTGGATGAGCGTGGTCGTGGAGGGCGCGGCTGCGGCCGGCTGCGAGGGCTGGCCCACGCGGCGCAGGACGGCCTTGACGCGGACCACCAGCTCGGCCGGGCTGAAGGGCTTGGGCAGGTAGTCGTCGGCGCCCTTCTCGAGGCCGATGATGCGCTCGGGCAGGGAGCTGCGGGCGGTCAGCATCAGCACCGGCACGTCGCTATCGGCGCGGAGCAGGCGCATGACCTCGTAGCCGTCCACCTCGGGCAGCATCAGGTCGAGCACGATGAGGGCCGGGTCTTCCGACGCGGGCCTGGCGCAGGGCCTCGCGACCGTCGTAGGCGGTGATGACCGTGAAGCCTTCGCGCTCGAGGTAGGCGCGCACGAGGGCCACGATCTTGCGGTCGTCGTCGACGACGAGGATGGGCCGAGCCGTAGGTAGCGACTCGGCGTTGGGCTGTGGGCTTGTCATCAGGCTGTCCATGCTAGCGCCGTAGTCTCACGAGCGCTGGGTGACAGCGACATGACACTTGACCAAATAGAACAGATGTTCTACGATTCGTCTGGCCATGGAACGGTCATCAGAGCCTCTCCGAAGTGCCCTTGCCACCCTCCAGACCCGCTGGGGCAGTGCTGCTGTCCGGCTGGGTGACGGCCGCCCGGCCGGGTCGGCGGTAGCAGCGGGTGGAGTGGCTCCGGCCGTCCATGGCGCCCTCGCCCTCGCGGCACTCCCGGACTCCCACCCGGGGGTGCCGCAACCAACCCCTGAGGGCCCGGCTGCCGGGGTCATCTCCACCGGCTTCCCGGCGCTGGACGCGATCCTCGGCCCCTCGGGCCTGCCGGCTGAGGCCAGCGTCGTGGTCCGCGGCGGCCCGTCCAGCGGCAAGACCACGCTGGCGCTGCGCTGCGCCGCGGAAGCGCAGGCGAGCGGTGACATCGTGGCCTGGCTGGACCTCGGTCGTGCCTTCGATCCGGTGGAGGCGGTCGGCCGTGGGCTGGACCTGCGCTGGCTGCTGGTCATCCGCCCGCTTGACGTGCAGGAAGGCCTGAGCCTGGCCGGCGCCCTGCTGAGCGGACGCAGCGTGGGCCTGCTGGTGGTGGACCTGCCGGCCCGGCTACGCGGCCGTCTTGATGATCAGCTGCGCCGGCTCGTGGCCCATGCCCGTCGCGTCGGGGCCCGGCTCGTGGTGCTGGAGCCCTCGTCCATGTCCGGGTCGCTGCAGGCTGCGCTGGCGGGCAGCACCGGCCTGCGCCTGGAGCTCGAACGTCGGTCCTGGCTGCGCCTGGGGCGGGACGTGGTCGGGCAGCGCACGGCCGTGGCCGTGGCCAAGAACCGCTACGGCCCGCCGGGTCGCAGCGTGGACCTGGACATCCACTACCTCACCGATGGGGAGCGGTCGCTGGCTACGCACCGGCTCATCCCTGCTGCGGTCGCCGCGGAGCCGGATCCGGTGGCCCAGGGTCCTCGGCCGGTAGAGGATCCGGTCTCCGCACCTGGTCGTGGTGTGACCGCGGTCCCGCGGGCGTGCTCCTCATCGATCCATGCGTTTGCTCTATCTCGACTGGCCGCACCTGCCGCTTCGGCTGGCGCTCGGCCGTGACCCGCAGCCGGAGGAGGCGGTCGTCCTTGGCGGACGGCCCTGGGACCCGGGTCCGGTGCTGGACCGCAGCCCTGCCGCGGGCGCGTTGGGTGTGCGTCGCGGACAACCGCTGGGCACGGCGCACAGCCTGGTCCCGGAGGCCCTCTTCCTGCCACTGGACCCAGCAGGGCTGGCGGATCCGTTCGAGGGCGCGCTCGACGCACTGAGCGCGCTCGCGCCGGCCGTGGAGGGGGAGGTGGATCCGGCCGATCCCCGTTTCGGGCGCGTCTTCATCGGCATCGAAGGCCTGGCTCGCCTCTGGGGTGATGAGCCCACGCTCGTACAGCGAGCACTGGCCATCGTGGAGCCGTTGCTGCCGGGGCCGCCACGAGTGGGCATCGGCAACACCCGGTTCGGTGCGGCCGTGGCTGCCCGCATCGGGGCAGGGGCCATCCCGGCCGGTGGCCGGCGGGAGGAGGCGGCCTTCCTGGCGCCGCTGCCCTTGAGCCTGATCCCGGCGGAGCCTGGGGTGCATGAGCGCCTGCGGGTGCTGGGTCTCGAGACCATGGGGCAGCTGGCCGCGCTCGACCACTCCGCGGTGGTGGCGCGCTTCGGGCCGGTGGGCGCGGAGATGCATGACCTCGTGCGCGGCATGGACCGCGGCCGTTGCGTCCGCGCCGGCCGCTGGAGCATCTGGCCGCGGAGGTGGAGCTGGAGCCACCGGCCGCGGAGCTGGAGCCCCTGCGGTTCGTGCTGCACCACCTCAGCAGCACGCTCTGCGAGCAGCTGGCCGCCCGTGGCGCCGGTGCGGCGAGGGCAGCGCTGACCTTGTCGCTGGAGCGCTCGGAGCTCGATCCGGGACCGCGGACCGCGGTCTATGAACAAGCGCTGCCGGAGCCGTCGGCCGCAGCGGAGCTGCTGGAGCGGCTGCTCATGGCTCGCCTGGAGGCAGACCCGCCATCGGCACCGGTGGAGCGGCTGGCACTGCAGCTCGACGGCACCGCGCCAGAAGCGGGTCAGCAGCTGACGTTGTTCGATCGGCAGGGTGCGCACGCCGCCCGCCTCGAGTGGCAGCTGGCCAGCCTCGCCATCCGGTTCGGCGAGGATCGCATCCTGCGTGCCGTCACCGCTGACGTGGAGGCACCGCTGGCCGAGCGTCGCTTCGCGTGGCATGACGCGACGGGGTCGGACGGATGACCCGCCTGCTTGGCCAGCACCCCTCCATCGAGGTCGATACCGATGACCATGGCTGGCCCGTGAACCTGCGCTGGCCCGGCGTGCAGGAGCCGGTCGAGGCCTGCAACCACTGGCGCATCGAGGAGTCCTGGTGGCGCCGGCCGCTGGTGCGGGACTACTTCAAGGTCGTGGGCCCGCGCCTGCTGGCGCTCGTCTATCGGGACGTGCTCGACGGCAGCTGGCACCTCGAGCGGCTCTATGACTAGCGTGGGACCACGACCGGCTGCAGGGACTAGTAGTCGGACAGCCGCGGCGGCTTGGCCGGGAGCTTGCGCCGCAGCTCGGGCATGCGCTTGGCCTCGGTGTCGAGCACGGCCAGGGGGTCCACGCGTTCGCGGGCGTAGAAGGGATAGCCACGCTCTCGCGCCGACTGGTGTACCCGCATCATGGGGCCGTCCATGCGCACCAGGCGATAGCGCATCATCTGCATGCCCTCGGCCTTGGACATGAAACCGATCGGCTGGCCAGCCTTGACCTCCTCGTCGGGCTCGACCAGCAGGTCCTTGATCTCGGAATACACGCTGTAGTAGCCGTTGCCGTCATCGATGACGACGCCCTGCGGGAACCACGGCTTGTCGGACTTGCGCGCTTTCTTGGGGTCGTCCATCGGTGCGTAGCGCTGGTAGGCCATGTCGAGCGGACCGTCGAAGCCGACGTGCTCGGCCCAGTCTCGGCCGGCGGCCACGACCGTGCCCTTGTGGGCGGCCTTGACCATGGCGCCCTCGAACCAGGTGATGACAAGACCATCGTGCATGCGCTCGCCGGCGATCTGGAAGTCGCCCTTGGGGTGAGCTTCGTAGTAGCGCACGACCATGCCGCCACGGACCGGCCAGCGATAGCCCCGGAGTCGGTCGGGGGACTTGGAGGTGGGTTCTTCGAAGACGGCGACCTGCGCGGCCTCGGGCTCGCCGGAAGCCGCGGGGGAGGCTGCCTCTGAGACGGGCTGATCACCCGCGCCAGCGACCGGATCGGCGTAGTGGGGGGCGGCGATGACGATCGCCAGCACCGACCGCGATCACGACCAGCAGGAAACCACCGGTCATCAGCCCGGAAAGGGCGTCACGGCGCGCGAAGGGGTCTGTTTGCTGGCCTACACGCGCCGAGGGCACGGACGTCGCTCGCAGGCCCCTATCTGCCACTGCCCTGATTCTACCAACACCGGAGTGTTGACACAACGCAACACCGCAGCCTCCACGGTCCGCGCAGGGCTTCACCAAAGAGAACAGATGTTCTACCATCGGCCTGGTGACGAAGGCCTTCGCGGAGCTCCATTGCCATACCGACTTCTCGTTCCTCGATGGTGCCTCGCCCGCGGATGACCTCGTGGAGCGGGCGCTGGAGCTGGGCCTCTCCGCGCTCGCGGTCACGGACCACCAGGGGCTCTATGGCGCGGTCCGCTTCAGCGCTGCCGCACGTGAGGCCGGACTGCACGCGGTCATGGGCATGGAGGTGGAGCTGCTCGATACGGCGGCACCGGATCCTGATCGCGTGGTCCTGCCGCTACGGCGACGGGCACGACGTGCTGCGCCATCACCACCTGGACCAGCGGCAGGGGAGCCGGTCCGGCCGATCGTCGAGCGGCAGCGTCCGCCCGGCCACCGCGAGCCTCGTCGCGAGGACCTGCGCGGGGTCCGGCCCCGAGAGCTGGGCCCGCACCTGACGCTGCTGGCGCGGGACCAGGAGGGGTACGCCAACCTCTGCCGCCTCGCCAGCGCCGCCCATCTCGCCGGCAGCAAGAGCGTGCCGCGCTTCACCCACGAGCTGCTCGAACGGCATCGTGAGGGCCTGTCGATCCTCACCGGCTGTCGCCACGGGGAGCTGCCCCGTCGGCTGCTGGCCGGCGATCGTGAGGGTGCTGCCCGGGCCCTGGAGCGACTGGAGCGCATGGCCGCGCCGGACGGGCTCTACGTGGAGCTCCAGCACCACCTCCTGCCTGACGACGACTGGCTCACCGCGGAGCTGGCGCGCCTGGCCCACCAGGCCGGCCTGCCCACGGTCGTGACCAACGATGCCCACTACGCGTTGCGTTCGGACCGGGAGCTGCAGGACGTGCTCGTCTCGATCCGCCACGGCCAGGATCTGGAGGCGGCCGCCCACCTGCGTCGGCCCAACGGCGAGTACGCGCTGAAGGATGGGGCGGAGCTGGCAGCGTTGCCGCCAGGTCACGATGCGGACCCGCTGGTGCGCCACGCCTGGCTCGATGGCATCAAGCGTGCGGGTGACGTCGCAGCCAGCTGTGACGTGAGCCTGGAGTTCGAGCGCTATCGCTTCCCCGGGTTCCCCGTGCCCGGTGGTGAGACCGCCTTCTCGCACCTCGAGCGGCTGTGCCACGACGGCGTGCGCCGGCGCTACCACCCCATCACGCCGCGCGTGCTCAAGCAGATGGCGCACGAGCTGGAGGTCATCGAGCGCACCGGCCTGGCGGAGTTCTTCCTCATCTGCTGGGACCTCATGCGCTTCGCCCGCGAGCGGGGCATCCCGGCCCAGGGTCGCGGCAGCGCCGGTGACTCCATCGTGGCCTATGCCCTGGGCATCACCCGCGTCGATCCCATCCGCCATGAGCTGCTCTTCGAGCGCTTCATCAACGAGGGCCGCACCACCTACCCGGACGTGGACATCGACTTCGCCTCCTCTCGTCGCGAGGAGGTCATCGGGTACGTCTACGAGCGCTATGGCCCCGAGCACACCGGCATGGTCTGCAACGTCGTCACCTACCGGGCCCGCTCGGCCGTGCGGGAGGTGGGCTATGCCCTCGGCTTCCCGCGCCCGCTCGTGGACCGCGTGGCCAAGGCGCTCGAGACGTATGACTCGGTGATGGTCCGGCGAGACCTGGAGGCCGATGGGGGCTTCGCCGAGTTCTTCACCGATCCTGGCGAGGGCAGCGCCGGCGTGCGCCAGCTGCTCGACGACATGGGTGAGCTGCGCCTGCCCACCGCTGACCTGCGCCCCGGCCCCACCGACGACGAGGGCGGCCCCGGTGACACGCCCGCGAGCGAGCACTACCTGCGCCACGAGTCGGAGCGGCGCCTGGCGCTGGCCTCGCTGCGAGCGGGTGAGGGTGAAGGCGGGCAGCAGGAGCGCCGCATCATCCCCACCAGCGTCGGTGCCGTCGAGCTGGACCCGCTGCCACCACGCCGTCGGGGTTCCACCCTGGGCCTCTCGCCGTGGGATCGCTGGCTGGAGCTGTGTGCCCGCATCGATGGCCGGCCCCGGCACCTCTCCATCCACGTCGGGGGCATGCTCGTGACACGGGCGCCGCTGGTCGATATCGCACCCCTCGAGCGCGCCACCATGCCCGGCCGCGTGGTGGTCCAGTTCGACAAGCGTGACGTGGAGACGATGAAGCTCATCAAGCTCGACCTGCTGGGGCTGCGCATGCTCAGCGCCATCGACGACGCCCTGCGCGACATCAAGGCTGACTGCGCGGTCTGCCTCGACCTCGACCGGCTGCCGGAGGACATCGAGGAGGTCTTCCGCATGATCGTGGCGGCGGACACCGTGGGCGTCTTCCAGATCGAGTCGCGGGCACAGATGCAGACGCTGCCCAAGAGCCGCCCGCAGACGCTCGACGACCTGGTGGTGGAGGTGGCCATCATCCGCCCGGGTCCCATCCAGGGCGACGCCGTCCATCCCTACCTGCGTCGTCGGCAGGGGCTCGAGCCGGTGACCTACCTGCACCCATCGCTGGAGCCGATCCTGGCCGAGACGCTGGGCGTGATCCTCTACCAGGAGCAGGTCATGAAGATCGCCATCGACGTGGCCGGCTTCAGCGCTGCCGACTCCGATGGCTTTCGCCGGGCCATGGGCACCTGGCGCTCGAGCAAGGAGATGGAGAAGCTGCACACCGGCTTCGTGGAGGGCTGCATCCGCACCAGCGAGCTGACGCCGGAGGCGGCCGAGGAGCTCTTCGGCAAGGTCGCCGGCTTCGCCAGCTTCGGCTTCAACAAGAGTCACGCCGCGGCGTTCGCGCGGACGGCGTACGAATCGGCCTTCCTCAAGCTCTTCTACCCCGCGCAGTTCGTGACCGGGCTCATCAACGCGCAGCCCATGGGCTTCTACCCGGTGGAGGTGCTCATCAACGATGCCAAGCGTCACGGCGTGGCGGTGCTGCCGGTCGACGTCAACGCCAGCCGCCTGCCCACCACGACCGAATGGGTGGGGCTGCCCGGAACGCCGCTGCCGGAGGACGCGGGCATCGAGCGCCGGCCGGAGGTGGTCGAGTCGTCGGCCGTGGTCGTGCCCGATGAGGCGGCCCGTGACCGGTTCGCGGCTGCGGGCGCGCGCGGGTACGGCATCCGCCTCGGTCTGCACCTGGTCAAGGGCATCGGGGAGGCGGAGGGGGAACGGCTCGACGCGGTGCGGGCGGAGGGTGGGCCCTTCCGCTCGCTGGCCGATCTCGTGGCCCGCAGCGAGCTGTCGGAAGAGGTCGTGGAGCGGCTCATCCGGGCGGGCGCCCTCGACTCGCTGGGGCAGCCGCGCCGGGAAGCGCTCTGGCAGCTGCGCGAGATCGCCGGCGCCACGCGCGGGCGGGGCGGTGGTCGGTCGCTGGACGCACGCGTCGCGCGGGAACGGCCGCTCGATATCCGCCTGCCACCGACGCCGGCACCGCAGCTGCCGCCACCGAGCGAGCTGGAGCGGCTGGGTGATGCCTACGCCATCCTCTCGCTCGACGCCCGCCACCAGGTCATGGAGCTCTATCGGCCAGCGCTCCAGGGGCTGGGGGCGGTGACGCTGGGGGCAGCTGGCCGACCGGCGTCCGGGGCGGGTCGCCATCGGTGGCCTGGTGGTCACCCGGCAGCACCCCATGACCGCCAAGGGCACGGTCTTCCTCGCACTGGAGGATGAGACCGGCATGGTCAACGTGACCCTCTGGCCGGTGGTCTGGGGTCGGCTACGCGGCGTGGTCAGACGTCACGCGCTGCTCTACGTCGAGGGGCAGCTGCAGATCGAGGGTGGCACCGTCAACCTCGTGGCCCGGCGCATCCGGCCCCTGGTCGAGGTCTGCCGCGAGCGCGGCGGGCCGGAGCACCCGCAGGGAGTGCGCCAGCTGGGTCACGCCGGCATGCGCCGGATGGGTTGACCCAAGCGCCTTAGCCGTCCTTCTTGCGCAGGGCCTCGCGGTCGGCGTACTTCTGCTGGCGCAGCGCCTCGCGGTCGGCACGCGCCTGTTCCTTCGCCTTCTCCGCCTGCTCGCGCTCCTTCTGGGCGCGGTTGGCGGCGGCACGCTCTTGCGACGAGCGCAGGAAGCGGCGATACCAGGAGGCGAAGCCGCCGGCGAGGATGCCGATGAAGAGGCCCATGGCGTAGGTCTGCAGGATGGCCTCGGTGGTGAGGCCGATGATCTCGCCCTCAGCCGTGGTCGTCAGGAGCGTCTCCGCGTACTGCTCCCGCATGGTGTCGGTGAGGAGGGTCATCACCACGGTCCAGACGGTCGCGCTGAGCAGGCCCAGGATGCCGCCCACGAGGTAGGAGGCGCGCGGGGCCACGAAGCCGCCGATGAAGAAGATGAACAGGCTGGTCGGGTGCAGCGTCAGGTTGATGTAGAGCGAGATGCCGTTGACGACCATCTCCGGCATCTCGTCGAAGGCGCCGTTGATGAGCGCGATCGACAGCACGAACGTGGCCGTGAGCAGCCCGAAGGGCAGCCACACCAGGGGCTTGCGGAAGACCATCGGCAGGGCCTTGATGTCGTCGACCACGTTGGGCATCGCGAACATCGACCCACGGGTGGGCGTCGGGGCCGCCTCCGCGGCCTCTTCGAGCTCGATGGGCTCGACCTCAACGTCACGCTGCTCCTCGCGGTGGCGACGGCGCGCTTCGGCTCGGCTGGTGTTCTTGGGACGGATCCGGGTATTCCTGGAACGGGGCACGTTTGATCCTGCTGCACTCGAAGGGTGGGGCGGCGCGATGGTACCGCGCCACGGCGCTCCGCGCCTCGCGCTGTGGCCGTTCACGCTCAACGCCCATGACTTTCGGGCCCTCGATGCCGGCGTTGACCGCCCTACACTCCGGGGACGTGAGCCTGCCTGCCACCGCGCCGCCACGCCTGTTCGGACATCGATTGGCGCTGGGCGCTCCCGCGGATCCTTCTCGTCTTCATCGTCACCCGCTTGCTGGTGCTGGCCGTGGTCGTGGCCGTGGAGACGACCCAGCCGATGCCGCCAGAGGGCGTGCGCGTGGACGACCGGCCCATCATCGGTAGCCTGACGGCCTGGGACGGCACCTACTACGTGGGCATCGCCGAGGAGGGCTATCACGCGGAGGTCGACGACTTCCCCGACTACGCCTTCTACCCGGGCTACCCCATCGTCGTGCGCGCCACGATGCTGTTCACCGGTGGGGATGCCGGCGTGGCCGCGGTGGTCGCCGGGAACCTGGCCTTCTTCCTGGCGCTGATCGTGCTCTACGCGCTCTCGGTGCGACAGCTGGAGCCGGCGAGGGCGATGCTCAGCCTGTGGTTCCTGTCGCTGGCGCCCGGTGCCATCGCGTTCACCCTCTCCTACTCGGACAGCCTCCTGCTGCTCCTCGCAGCCTGTGCCTTCCTGGCCATGGAGACGCGCCACGGGTGGCTGGCCGGCATCGCGCTGGCGCTGGCCACGCTGACGCGCGTGCCCGGCATCCTGCTGGGGCTGCCGCTTGCTCATGCTCATCATCGAGCGCGATGGCTGGCGACCCTCTCGAGCCTGGCTGCCGCTGCTGCTGGCACCGCTGGTGCTGCTCGGCTTCTACGGCTACCTGTGGTGGCTGACCGGTGATCCCCTGGCGGCGATCTCGGCCCAGTCGTACTGGCGCACCCCCGACCCCGCGGAGGCCGAGGCGCTGGTGCCGGCCACCGCGACCTCCGACGAGGTCTCGTTGGGCATGGGCGTAGCCCCGAGCTGGATCGTGGCCTTGTGGGTAGGCTCCATCGCCTTCTACGCCTTCCTCTTCGTCTTCTTCCGACACGACAGGATCCGACCCGCCTACTGGGTCGTGGCCATCATCTCGCTGGTCACCGTGTTCCTCTCCGGCCGCCTGCAATCGGCGCCCCGCTACCTGGCCGTGGGCTGGCCCTTCGACTGGGTCCTCGCGAACCGCGAGTCGCGCCTGGGACGTGGGGCGGTGCTGCTCGTCTTCGCGGTGGTGCACGTGCTGCTGCTGTGGTTCGCGTTCACCTGGACGATGCCACCGTGATGCGCACATAAGCGCGAGTGAAGCGAGCCCCGCGATGATGGCCTGACCGCGGCGCCGCGTGCCGTGGTCCGCTCGCTCCCGCCCGTGCCCGCCGGACTCGGAGGTCGTCCATGTCCTGGCGTCGGCGCTCGATCGTGCCTCTCATCCTCTCGGCCTCGCTGACCCTGCCCGGAGCGCTACCGGTCGCGGCGGTGGACTGGCCGCCCTCGGATGGCCTCCTCGTGGGCGAGGTCGTCACCGGCGGAGCCACGGGCGCGGACGAGTACGTCGAGCTCTACAACGCCGGCTCCACACCAGCCTCGCTCGCGGAGCTGGAGCTGGTGTACGCCAGTGCCAGTGGCAAGTCCGTGACCCGCAAGCAGGCCTGGAGCGGAGGTCAGGTCCCGGCCGGCGGGCGAGTGCTGCTGGCCAACGGCGGGGGCACGTTCGCCGCGGGCGCCGACGGCACGTATGACGGCGGCCTGAGCGCGACCGGCGGCTCCGTGGTGCTTCGTCGCCAGGGCGGGACGGTGGTCGACGCACTCTCGTGGGGCACCGCCGCCTCGGCCGTTCGTGGAGGGCACGGCGGCCGTGGCTCCCCCGGCCGGGTCGTCTCTCGAGCGGCGCCCGGGCGACGGCGCCGGCAACGGTCGCGATACGCAACGACAACGCCGCCGATACCCGCCTCAACGCTGCCCCCACCGCGGAGGGCTCGAGTGGCGGTCCGGTGGCCACGCCCAAGCCCACGCCGGCGCCAACGCCGACGCCGACCCCGACGCCGACCCCCAGCGCCACTCCGCAGCCGACCCCCGACCGACACCGGCCGACGCCCAACCGACCCCCGAGCCCACGCCCGTCGCCGACGCGCCCGACGCCGACGCCCACGCCCGACCGCCACGCCCGACACCCGACCGACCCCGAACCGACACCGCGCCCACGCCGACGCCCGACGCCCACCGCCACGCCGCACCGACCCGGAACCAACGCCCGACCCCTGCGCCCACGCCCCGGCCCACCGGTCCGCCCAGCCGTGCCGCCCACGCCGGGACCGACGCCGACTCCCGCGCCCACGGCCGCGCACCGCCAGCGGCGCTCGACATCGCCACCGCCCGCGGCCGAGCACTCGGATCCGACGTGACCGTGCAGGGAACGGTCACGGCACAGGCCGGAAGGATCCTCGGCGATCGCACGCTCGTGGTCCAGGACACGACCGGCGGCATCCCCGTGCGCCTCCCCTCGGCGGGCCTCGCCGACGACTACCCTCGCGGCTCGATCATCCGCGCCACCGGCGAGCTGGCTGCACCCTACGGCAACCTCGAGCTCCGTCCCGCCGACGCGAGCGACATCACGACCCTCGGTCGTGGCGGGCTCCCGGACGCTCGCGCCCTCGCCTCGGACGGCCTCGCGGAGGCCAACGAGGGCATCCTCGCCACCCTCACGGCCACCATCACCAGCATCGACCGGTACGACAGCGGCGCGGTCTCCATCGAGGTCGCCGACGCCAGGGGTGCGGGCAAGGTCTATGCCTTCGCTCCGGTCGGGCTGGGCACCGGTACCCTCGAGCGCGACCAGCGCGTCCGCGCCATCGGCATCGTGGGCCAGCGCGCCAGCAGCACGGGTGCCGCCGATGGCTATCGCCTGTGGCTTCGGGGCACGGCTGACCTCACGGTCGTGGCACCGGCACCGACGCCAACACCCTCGACCCCACCGGGTGACGACGGTGGATCGACGGAGCAGCAGCCTCGACGCGTCGCGATCGCCGACGCGATCGCGGGCCAGACCGTCGTCATCGTGGGTGTGGTCACCAGCCCGGCCGGCCTCGTCGACGCCGAGGCGCGTCGCGTCACGGTCCAGGACCGCTCTGGCGCCATCCTCGTGCGCTATCCCGCGGACAGCACGCCTGCGCGGGTGGGGAGCGTGATCCGTGCCGTGGGCGAGGTGGGCAGCTGGTTCGGCACTCGTCAGCTGGAGGCGGAGCAGGCGCCGCGGCGCAAGCGCGGTGGGACCGTACGGCCCACCACCCTCAAGCGCGTGCCGACCGAAGCTGACGAGTGGCGGCTCGTGCGCGTCGCGGTGCGCATCACCGACGTCGAGCGCTCCGACGACACGTGGCGCGCGGAGGCGGAGCTGGCCGACGGCTCCACGCTACCGGTCATCGGCCTGGCCGGTGCCCGCATCGACGCCGATCTCCTCGAGCCCGGTCGCCTGGCCCGGGTCAGCGGCATCGTCCGTCGAGCACACCCGTCCGCGAACGACCAGCGGTTCGCGGTCGCGCCGCGCTCGCGCAAGGACATCAGGCTGGGTCGACTCCTCGCCCCGACGACGAGGACGATGGTCAGGACGACGACGGCCGCGATGAAGACGATGCGGAAGGATGGCCGGTGGACGGCGGTTCCGGCCGCGGCCGAGGTGCTCGCGGCCACCTTCGGCGCGCTCGACGGGCTGGAGGACCGGCTCGTCCGGGTCGGCGGGCGAGTGGAGGCCGTGAGCGAGCGGTCGCTGAGGCTCGACGATGGCACCGCCGCAGGCACGGTCCGGCTGGACGATGGCAGCGAGCGGTTCCAGCCGGGGTTCACCGTGGGTGAGGTGGTCAACGCGGTCGGACGGGTCCGGCGGCATCGTCTGCGCGGCTCCGAGGTCGTGCTCGAGTCGCCAGCCGACCTGCGGCGGGCCGCGAGCCTGGTGGGAGCAGCACCCGTGCCTCCGAACGACACCGAGCCGGTGGACGCGGCGCCCGACCGACCGGGGACCGAAGGGCGGCCCAGCCGCTCGGCACCTCGCTCGCCTGGTGGGTGGTGCCGGCCATCGTCGGTCTGGCGGTGGTCGCCGTGTCGTTGCTGGCCTCGGGCTTCCCCGGGTTCATCGCCTGGCGGGGCCCTCGCGCCGACGCTGGACGGGCACGGCGCACGCGGCGGTCCTCCACTCGTCGCCAGCGGTGTCGAGGCGCGGCAGCGCGAGACTGGACGCTTCGAGTGCATCCAGAATGCGAGTTTGTTGGCACATGAACGCTGCAGAGACGATGGTGTGGTCATAAAGAAGGTCTCGAGTCTTCTCGCTGACGCGACGAGGTGAGCACCTGATGTACGGCTTCGCGAACTTCATCTGCCTGCCCGACGGCAGCCCACGGGCATCGGCCGGTGCGGGCACGTAGCGTGCCGAGGCCGAACGGCATCGACTCGTGCGGCCGGCCTGGAGGCCATCGAGACCCTGCGCCTCGAGACCGACCGGTGGCGCTTCCAGCGGCGGCGGGAGGGGGCGTCTTCGGGACCGCCTCGGGGCTCCTTGCCAGCGAGGCTAGCGTGGCCGAGCGTGCGGGGACGGCTTGCACACACGCTCGGACGTGACTATCGTTCCGCGCAGCCCTCGCGCTGGTCGAGGTGGGAGACAAGGGAGGCATCGTGTCCGAAGCGAACCCGCTCGTCACGCTGCCCGACACCGACCGCCAGTACCACATCGACCTCGCACCCGGAGAGATCGCCGACTACATCCTGCTGCCCGGGGACCCTGACCGCACCGACCGCATCGCCGAGATGCTCGATGAGGTCGAGGTCCATCGCCGCCACCGCGAGTTCAACTCCGTCACCGGCACCCACAAGGGCCTGCGCCTGTCGGTGGTGGCCACCGGCATCGGCACGGACAACGTCGAGATCGTCATCGCGGAGATCCTCGCCATCGCGGAGCGGCCACCCACCTTCATCCGCATCGGCTCCTGCGGCACCCTGCGCGAGGACATCGGCCTGGGCGAGCTCATCGTCACCACCGGCGCATTGCGGCTCGAATCCACGACCCGCTACTACGTCGACGAGGGCTACCCTGCGGTGGCGGACTACTCGGCCGTGGCGGCCTTGCTCGAGGCGGCCCATCGGATCGGCCTGCCGGCCCACGCTGGGCTCACCGCGACCGCGCCGGGCTTCTACGGCCCGCAGGGTCGACCCATCCCCCAGCTGCCCATCCGCTACCCCGACCTGGCCGAGCAGATGGCTCGCCAGGGTGTGGTCAACTTCGAGATGGAAGCCTCGGCCGTGCTGACCTTGTCGGCCCTGGCCGGCTGTCGCGCCGGTGTCGTCTGCACCGTCTTCGCCCAGCGCACGACGGGCGAGTTCGTGACGGGGGACCAGAAGGCCCGCGCCGAAGCGGGGCTCATCGACACGGGCCTGGAGGCCCTGCACGTGCTTGCCGAGATGGACGCACTGCGGGAACGTTCAGGCGAGAAGCACTGGCGCCCGTCACACTGGGCGCCAGTTCCAGCAACCTAGTACGGTCAAGCGTGCAAGCACCGTGCTGCTAACCAGCGAGGCCCGGCAGATGATCGGACCCGAGACGGTACCGAGCTCAACCTCAAGCTCGGAGGGATAGGAGGAACAGGGATGGCTGAAGCCTACTGCGTCAAGGACAAGCAGAAGGTCGAGATCCAGAACCCCCAGAAGATCACCATGAAGAACGGCAAGCCGGCCACGAAGGGCACCTGCCCCAAGTGCGGCGGCAGCGTCTTCCGCATCGGCGGCTGACGAGCTATTCCCGACGCAACGGAGACCCCGGTCGAACCGACCGGGGTCTCTTGCTGTCGATAGACTGGCTGCCATCGCCACGATGCCCACGAACGACGCCCGCTCCACGCTCTCCGGACCCGTCCTGGCCCTGGACCTCGGGGCCACCAATGCCCGTGCCGCGGTCGTCACCGCCGACGGGAAGCTGGCCGCACGACACGCCGGGGCCACCCCCAGGGCTGACGGCCGAGACGCCATCGTCGACTACTGCCTGGGGCTGTTGCGGATGGCCAGGGACGAGCACGTCGCGCTCGGGGGGCAGCCGCCGGTGGCGCTGGGCGTGACGGCACCGGGACCCGTCGACCCGCGCCGCGGCGCGTTCATCGACCCGCCCAACATGGGCCGGGACTTCTTCGGCTTCCCCATCGCGCTCGAACCTCGGAGCGGCCCTTGACCTGCCGTGGGCCATGGGCAAGGACACCAACGTGGCCATCCTCGGCGAGCGCGACTTCGGGGCAGGGGAGGGCTCGGGCGATCTCATCTACCTGACCATCTCCACCGGCGTCGGCGGAGCCGCGCTCTCGGGTGGGCGTCCGGTGGTGGGCCCGGACCTCGTGGCCGGCGAGCTGGGGCACATCACCGTCGACATGGACGGACCGCTCTGCGGCTGCGGCGGCGTGGGCCATGTCGAGGCCTTCGCCAGCGGCACGGGCATCGCCGCCCGCGCGGCCGCCGTGCTCGAAAGCGACGCCGAGGCCCCCGTCCTGCGCCGTCTCGCTGCAGAGATCGCGCCGTTGCCCCTGACCGCCGTCCACGTCAGTGACGCGGCCGACTTGGGAGATCCCGCCGCAACCGTCATACTGGAGCGGGCTCGACGAGCCGTGGCCGTGGCGGTGGTCTCCATCGTCAACGTCTTCGGCCCGGACGTGGTCATCCTCGGAGGTGGGATCGCGCTCGCGTGGGGGGAGCGCCTGATCGCACCGGCCCGGGAGGCCGTGGCCGAGTCCGCGTTCCGGATCCAGGCGGAGCGAGCGAAGATCGTGCAGGCCGCACTCGGCGATGACGTCGGGCTTATCGGCACGGTCCCTCTCGTCGCATCGGCCCTGCCGGAGCTGGCCCTCTAGAGGCGACCATACTGGCGCGGCCGCAGTGTCGGCGGGCGCCATCACATACCGTCAGGACCCGGAATCGTCACGCCCGTGCACCCGGTCGACCTGGCAGACGACCAGATGAACAGCTCGCTCCCGGCGATCGACCGGCTGAGCGCAGCGCGAAGCAAGGAGTCCCATCCATGACCACCCGTGTCGGCATCAACGGCTTCGGCCGCATCGGCCGCCAGTCGCTCAAGGCCCTCATCGAGCGCACTCCGGACGCGGAGGTCGTCGCGGTCAACGACCTCATGTCGGTCGAGCTGAACGCCCTGCTCTTCCAGCGTGACTCCACCTATGGCGCCTTCGACGGCACGGTCGAGCACACCGAGAACTCGCTGATCGTCAACGGCAAGGAGATCAAGGTCCTCAGCGAGCGCAACCCGGCCGACCTGCCCTGGGGTGACCTGGGTGTGGACATCGTGATCGAGTCCACGGGCATCTTCACCGACGCCACCAAGGCAGCCGGTCACCTCGAGGGCGGCGCCAAGAAGGTCCTCATCTCGGCTCCGGCCAAGAACGAGGACGCCACCATCGTGCTCGGTGTCAACGAGGACGTCTACGACTCCAGCAAGCACAACATCATCAGCAACGCCAGCTGCACCACCAACTGCCTCGCGCCGGCGGCCAAGGTCGTCCACGACAACTGGGGCATCAAGCGCGGCCTGATGAACACCATCCACAGCTACACCAACGACCAGAACGTCCTCGACGTCTTCCACAAGGATCCCCGTCGCGCCCGCGCGGCCGGCCTCAACATCATCCCCACCTCGACCGGTGCCGCCAAGGCCCTCGCCCTCGTCATCCCTGACCTGAAGGGCAAGTTCGACGGCTTCAGCCTGCGCGTGCCGACCCCCACCGTGTCGGTCGTCGACTTCACCGCCGAGCTGGAGAAGGACGCCTCCGCGGAAGAGCTCAACGCCGCCTTCCAGGCAGCCGCCGAAGGCCCCATGAAGGGCATCCTCGGCATCGAGTACCAGAAGCTCGTCTCCATGGACTTCAAGGCCGACGAGCGCAGCTCGATCATCGACGCCGACAGCACGATGAGCCTCGGTGGCAACTTCGTGAAGGTCCTCGCCTGGTACGACAACGAGTGGGGCTACAGCTGCCGCGTGGCCGACCTCGTCAAGTACATGGGCGACCGTCTGTAGGCGCCGGCACAGCCGTACCGCAAGGCAACGTCATGGAAAAGCTCACCATCCGGGACTTCGACGCACGGGGCAAGCGTGTCCTCATGCGCGTCGACTTCAACGTCCCGATCGAGGATGGCCGGGTCCGGGATGACTCCCGGATCCGCGCTGCCCTCCCCAGCATCGTCTACCTGCTCGAGCACGGCGCCTCCATCGTGCTCATGAGCCATCTCGGCCGGCCCAAGGGCAAGGTCACCGATTCGCTGCGCCTCCGTCCGGTGGCCCAGCGGCTGTCGGACCTCATCGGCCGTCCCGTGCCCGCCACGGGCGACTGCATCGGCCTCGGCACCACGGACGCGGTGAACCGCATGAAGCCCGGGCAGCTGCTGCTGCTCGAGAACCTCCGCTTCCACGTGGAGGAGACGGAGAACGACCCGGAGTTCGCGGCGCAGCTCGCGGCCTACGGCGACGTCTACGTCAACGATGCCTTCGGCACCGCGCATCGTGCGCACGCCAGCACCGTCGGCGTGGCGGAGATCCTGCCGGCCTACGCGGGCCTGCTCATGGAGCGCGAGATCCGCAACCTCAGCGCGCTCATGGAGAACCCCCGACGGCCGTACGCGGCGATCATCGGCGGGGCCAAGGTCTCGGACAAGATCAAGGTCCTCGACTCGCTCCTCGAGCGTGTCGACAAGCTGGTCATCGGCGGCGGCATGGCCAACACCTTCCTGGTGGCCCAGGGCTACACCGTCGGCAAGAGCCTGCTCGAGCAGGATCGCGTCGAGGACGCCGTTCGCATCATGAAGACGGCGGAGAAGAAGGGCGTGGAGCTGCTGCTCCCGACCGACGTGCTGGTGGCCAAGGAGGTCACCCGCGGCGCCGAGCACAAGGTCGTGCCGGTCAAGAAGATCCCCAACTCGTGGTCTGCGGTCGACATCGGCCCCGACTCGCGTGCGGCCTTCGAAGGAGCCCTGGCTGACGCCATGACGGTCGTCTGGAACGGCCCCATGGGCGTCTTCGAGGTGCCCACCTTCGGTGACGGCACGCGTTCGATGGCGCGCATGCTCGCGGACCGGGTCGACGCTGGCGCGTCGGTCGTGGTCGGCGGCGGCGACTCCGTCGCGGCCATCGAGGAGCTGGGTCTGACCTCACGCTTCACCCACATCTCCACCGGCGGCGGCGCCTCTCTCGAGTTCCTCGAGGGCAAGGAGCTGCCCGGTATCAAGGTCCTGCAGGACCGCACGGAGGCAGGCGCTTAGATGACGCTCATCGACTACATCGACGCACAGGAGATCCTCGACTCCCGTGGCAACCCCACGGTCGAGGTGACCGTCGTCCTCGACGAAGGCGCCGTCGGTCGCGCAGCCGTTCCCTCGGGCGCCTCCACCGGTGCCCACGAGGCCGTCGAGCTGCGTGACGGCGACAAGTCACGCTACAACGGCAAGGGCGTCCAGCAGGCCGTCACCAACGTCGTCGAGACCATCGCCCCGGCGATCCTCGGTGAGGACGCGTCCGACCAGGGTGGCATCGACGCGCTCCTCAAGGAGCTCGACGGTACGCCCAACAAGGGCAACCTCGGGGCCAACGCCATCCTCGGCGTGTCGCTCGCGTGCGCCCACGCCTCGTCGGTGGCCTACGGGCTGCCGCTGTACCGCTACCTCGGCGGTGCCGGCGCCTGGACCATGCCCGTGCCCATGTTCAACATCCTCAACGGCGGCCAGCATGCCGCGGACTCCACGGACTTCCAGGAGTTCATGGTCATGCCCGTGGGGCTGGAGACCTTCGCTGAGGCGTTGCGCGCGGGGGCGGAGATCTTCCACGCGCTCAAGGCCGAGCTGCACGACCAGGGCCTGGCCACCGGCCAGGGCGACGAGGGTGGCTTCGCGCCGACCCTGCCCTCGAACGCCGCGGCCATCGAGATGGTCCTGAAGGCCGTCGAGCGCGCCGGCTACAAGCCCGGTGAGCGAGGTCGCGATCGCGCTCGACCCGGCCATCACCGAGCTCATCGATGGTGAGCCCGATGCCGAGGGTGAGTACACCTACAAGCTGGCCAAGGAGGGCCGCTCGCTCAAGACCAGCGAGATGGTCGAGTTCTGGGCCGACTGGGTGGACAGGTACCCCATCGTCAGCCTCGAGGACGGCATCGGCGAGGACGACTGGGCCGGCTGGAAGAAGCTGACCGCCGCCATCGGCGACAAGTGCCAGCTCGTGGGCGACGACTTCTTCGTGACCAACCCGGAGCGCCTGGCGCAGGGGCATCGAGGAGGACGCGGCCAACGCCATCCTCATCAAGCTCAACCAGATCGGCACCCTCAGCGAGACGCTGAAGGCGGTCGACATGGCTCGCGTCGACCGGTTGGGGTGCGGTCATCAGCCATCGCTCCGGCGAGACCGAGGACACCACCATCGCCGACCTCGCGGTCGCGACCAACGCCGGTCAGATCAAGACCGGCGCCCCGTCGCGTTCCGAGCGCGTGGCCAAGTACAACCGCCTGCTTGCGCATCGACGCCGAGCTCGGCGACGTGGCCGTCTACCCGGGCCTGCGCGCGCTGGCCGGCGTCAGGTAGGTCGATCGCCGCTTGACGCTGCAAGGGCCTCGCCCCGACGAGGCAGGGCCGCGGGTCGATCCCGCCGGTGAGCCGGTGGAGGACGCCTGGCCTGACCCAGACGAAGCTGCGGAACGCACCCGACCCGGCGAAGGTCGGGTGCTTGACCGTGGCGCCATCTACGCTGCCATGGTCGGTCTGGGCATGTCGGTCACCATCGCCATCTCCTTCGGCCTCATCGTGGCCATCCAGATGCTGGTGTTCATCTCCGCGCCCCTGGCCGGCCTGACCATCGGCTGGTATGCCAACCACAAGTCGTTGCGCTGGCGGCCGCGCTGGCGACTGTTCACCAATGCCGCCTTTGCCGGTGCCGTGACCGGCTTCAGCCTGGCCCTGATGTACGTGGCCTTCCGACTGCTCTTCATCTACGCCGACTCGGGCTATCGGCCCGAGACGATGGGCGGCCAGATCGACTGTGCCAACGGACCCGAGTGCACCTACGCGCGCCTCATCGAGGATCCCGAGCGGGCAGAGGCCCTCATCGACGAGGACGTCACCGACGTCGACTCCTACACGGCGTTCGTTTGGCGCACGTCAGGGGAGTGGACGCTCCAGCTGACGGGCTTCACCCTCATCGGCGCGCTCGTGCCCGCCGCCTGGCGTGCCTGGCGGCCACCGCCCACTGACGAGGAGCTCGACGCGGCCATGGCCGCTGCGCAGTAGTCGCGCCGGCCCGTCGCGCAGGTCGCCCGTGCCTGGCTCAGCGCCCCGTGTCGCGAGGCTATTCGGCGGGCAGGAACTCGAGCGTCTCCGCGATCGACCGCCAGCCATCGACGGGGCGCAGCTCGTTGGTGCAGGTCAGGTTCTGCTGCATCTCCCCATCCACGTAGAGCCACAGGCTCAGCTCGAGCTCCATCCCACCGAAGTCGGCGTCGATGTCGATGTGGGCGACCTCCCCCGCCGGAAGCTCGTCCATGGTCAGCTCCGCCTCCCACTCCAGCGCCTTCATCTGGGCCATGTTCGCGGCGGCCAGCCACTCGAGGGACAGGCCGCCGGTCGCGCCGGTCACGACGTTGCAGTTCTGGGCGAAGGCGGTCGGGAGGGTCGGCGCGAAACCCATCAGCGAGAGGCTGAGGTTGCCGCCTCCGAGCGCGCTCTCCACCATCGAGGCCAGCTGTGGGTCCACCGACCCGACGGCCTCGAGGATGGTCTCCACATCGGAAGCCTGCGGGCGAACGAAGGTCCAGTCCTCGGGCAACGTGACGGCGTAGCCGGCCTCCGGCACCTCGACGCGTCCGCCGGGACCGACCGCCGGCCCGTCCTGGACCTGGGCCACGGCGGCCATCGACGATCCGGACACGAGGCCGATGACGATCACGGAGCCAAGGAGCGACGGACGGACCTTCATCTGGACCTCTCTGCGTTTCGGGTCGACCGGGAGCGGGTGAGCCTCCGGCTTCCTCCGGCCCACGGAAGGGCAATGCTAGCGCGAGCCCCGAGATAACAGAAGCGGCGGTCCCCGGAGGGACCGCCGCTTGCTGCGCTGTCGAGAGAGCTGGGGCGGGGCGGGCCCTACTCCTCCGTCTTCTTGGCGGTGGTCTTCTTGGCCGTGGACTTGGCCTTGGTCGCGGTGGTCTTCTTGGCCGTGGACTTGGCCTTGGTCGCGGTGGTCTTCTTGGCCGCTGGTCGACTTGGCAGCCGACGACTTGGCCGCGCTCTTGGTGGCCGTCGCCTTCGCTTCTGCCGTCGTGGCCGTGGCCTTCTTGGCCTCGGAGCTGCGCGCCGACTTGCTCAGCGCAGCGCGGGCCTTGCCGGCAGCGGTCTGCTCACCCTTGGCCTTGCTGGCCTTGCCGGCGGCGATGCGGGCCTTGGCAGCCTTGGCGGCGGCGGCCTTCGACATCTGGCGCTGGGGCGCGCGAGCGACTGCCAGCGACTCACCACCGAGGGCAGCGTTGGCGCGGTGCATCAGGCGAGCCTTGCGGCGAGCCGCGTTGTTGCTGTGGATGGCGCCGGCCTTGGCCGCGAGATCGAGCGCGGAGGCGGCCGCAGCCACCGCCTTGCGAGTCTCCTCGGCGTCACCGGTGGCGGCGACAGCGAGCGCGTTCTTGATCTGCGTCTTGGCGGCGGTGCGCCGTGGCTGCAGGATGGCGTTGCGGCGATGCGACTGACGGACGCGCTTGAGCGCCGAAGGCGTGCGTGCGCCGGTCCAGGTCCGCGATGAATGGGCCAAGGTGATATGTCCTCAACAGCTCTGGGTGTTCTCTCTTGCATGGTCGCAGGTCGCAGGGCACAGGGTGCCACGACACGACGTCCACGCGCGAACGGAGATGGTACCGCAGGATGAGCGAGCGCGCCAGTGCCGAGCACGGAAGAACACGCTCGCAGCCTGACCGTCTGTGACCCGACACCGGTCTTCCGTCGCACCGGCCGAGGGCTCGGTCGTCGTGGCGGCGGCGCTGGTCGAAGGCCGCCGTTCGTCTTCTCCTAAGATGTAGAGGATGGACCCCAGGACGCCGATCCCGCAAGACCGCCTGCGCAACTTCAGCATCATCGCGCACGTCGACCATGGCAAGTCGACGCTGGCCGACCGCTTCCTCGAGATCACCCACACCCTCGACAAGCGACAGATGACGAGCCAGTTCCTCGACTCGATGGACCTGGAACGCGAGAAGGGCATCACCATCAAGGCCCGTGCCGTGCGCCTGGAGCACACCGCGCGTGACGGGCTCCGCTACGGGCTCAACCTCATCGATACCCCCGGCCATGTCGACTTCAGCTACGAGGTCAGCCGCAGCCTGCAGGCCTGCGAGGGCGCCATCCTCGTGGTCGACGCCGCCCAGGGCATCGAGGCCCAGACGCTGGCCAACGTCTATCTCGCGCTCGCCCAGAACCTCGTCATCATCCCCGTGCTCAACAAGATCGACCTGCCGTCCGCGCAGCCGGACGTGGTCATCGAGGAGCTGGAGAACGTCCTCGCCATCCCGCGCGAGGAGGTCATCATGGTCAGCGCCAAGGACGGCACCAACGTGCCCGAGGTGCTGGAGGCCATCGTGGAGCGCATCCCGGCCCCCAAGGGTGACCCGGAGGCTCCGGTCCAGGGCCTCATCTTCGATTCGCACTACGACTCCTACAAGGGCGTGGTCGCCTACGTCCGCCTTGCGCAGGGCACGCTCAGGGCGAACGAGCAGGTCCGGCTCATGGGCAGCGAGACCAATGCCGAGATCGTCGAGCTGGGCATGTTCCGACCGGCGCTGGTGCCGGTGAAGACGCTCGGGCCAGGCGAGGTGGGCTACGTGGCCACGGGCCTCAAGTCGGTCCGCGACTGCCAGGTCGGCGACACGCTGACCACAGCCGCCAGGCCCGCGGCAGGACCGCTACCCGGCTACAAGCCGGCCAAGGCGCTCGTGTTCGCGGGCGTGTACCCCATCAACGGGCCCGACTACCCGGTGCTGCGCGAGGCCCTGGAGAAGCTGCACCTCAACGACGCCTCGATCAGCTTCGAGCCCGAGTCCTCGGTGGCTCTTGGCTTCGGCTTCCGCATCGGCTTCCTGGGCCTGCTGCACATGGAGATCGTGCAGGAGCGGCTGGAGCGCGAGTTCGACCTCGACATCATCGCCAGCGCGCCCTCGGTGGAGTACGTCGTCACCCTCAACCACGGCGCCGGGGAGGTCACCGTCGAGAACCCGGCGCTGCTCCCGGATCCCGGTGAGATCGAGTCCATCGCGGAGCCGTGGGTCAAGCTCAGCATCGTCACGCCCACGACCTACATCGGTTCGCTCATGGAGCTGGGTACCAACCACCGCGGCACGTTCGTGGAGATGGAGTACCTCGACCCCGCGCGTGTGCTGATGACCTTCGAGGTGCCGCTGGCGGAGGTCATCGTCGACTTCTACGACCAGCTCAAGAGTCGAACGCAGGGCTACGCCTCCATGGACTACGAGGAGATCGGCTACCGCACCGGCAACCTCGTCAAGCTGGACATCCTCGTCAACGGGGAGCCGGTCGATGCCCTGAGCACCATCGTGCATCGCGATCGCGCTCAGGCCCTGGGTCGGGAGCTGACGAAGCGACTCAAGGAGCTCATCCCGCGACAGATGTTCACGGTGCCGGTCCAGGCTGCCATCGGCTCCAACATCATCGCCCGCGAGACCGTCCGCCAGATGCGCAAGAACGTCCTTGCCAAGTGCTACGGTGGTGACATCACCCGAAAGCGCAAGTTGCTCGAGAAGCAGAAGGAAGGCAAGGCCCGCATGAAGAAGGTGGGAAGCGTCGAGATCCCGCAGGAGGCATTCCTGGCGGTGCTCGGCGGGAGCGACAGCGAGTAGATGCTGCCTGACTTCGTCCAGTACCTGCTCTTCATCGGCATGGCCGCCATGATGTTCCTGCTGCGTCTCGACACGCGCCGCTTCAGCTCCGCGGAGTGGGACACGCAGGACGGCGACTGGCGCGTCTGGATGGGTCGCCTGAGCTGGTACGCCGCGGGCGTCGCCTTCGCGCTCATCATCTTTGCGCTCCACCCCTCGCCTGTGGCGGACCTCAATCTCGTGCTCGCGCCCGACGGCGGTGCGGCCCTCGTCTACGGACTCATCTTCGGCGGGGCCGGCATCGTGGCCGCGTTCGTGCTCGCGGTCCTGCGCCACGGTCACATCAGCTTCCCCGCGCCGGCCCGCTATCCGGGTGGGGTGCTCACGGCCGTGGGCACCGCGTTCTATGACGAGTGGCTGTTCCGTGGTGTGATGCTGGGCCTGCTGCTGTCGCTGGGCCTGCCCGACTGGCTGGCCATCGTCAGCGCCGCCTTCATCTACGCCTTCACCGTTCGTGCGGGTACTGGCAGCCGCGGCATCTTCACCTTCGGACTCTGGCTCGCCATCGGCCTCGTGGCGGGCGCGTTGACGGTGACGACGCTGGGTATCGCCGCCGGCTTCCTCGGTCACGCCATCACCCGCTTCGCCCTCTTCATGACGATGGGTCCGCCGGAGCGGGCCGCGGTCGCCGAGGTCCATCGTCCCAGCGGCGGCACCGGCGACGGTGGTGCCTACGTCATCGGGTCGCGCGACGGCCGCCGCCGGTAACGCGAAGCCCGTCGTCCGCTCCGTGATGGAGCCGCTCCCGCCCGAGGGCCTCTACGTCCACGTTCCCCTTCTGCGTGTCCCTGTGCCCGTACTGCGACTTCGTGGTCGTGGCCGGGAGCGCGGCGCGTGGGCCAGCCAACCGTATCGAGTCCCTGCTGCGGGCGGTCCACACCGAGCTGGAGCTCCGCGCCGAGACCGTGGTCGGGCCCCGCGGCCCCCTGCGCAGCGTCTACCTCGGTGGCGGGACGCCGTCGTTGCTGACAGCTGCGCAGGTGGGTGCGCTGCTCGAGGCTGTGGCCGCGCGCCTGGGCATCGCCACCGACGCCGAGATCACCCTCGAGGCCAATCCTGGCCGAGACGAGCGGGGGGACCTTGCGGGCTTCCGCGCAGCTGGTGTCAACCGACTGTCGATGGGTGCGCAGTCGCTCCAGGACGGTGAGCTCACGCGCCTGGGACGGCGACACCGCGCGGCGGATGTGGCCACGGCCATGTCGGCCGCGCGGGCGGCTGGGTTCGAGTCGGTCAGCCTCGATCTGCTCACCGACATCCCGGGACAGACGCTCGGCACATGGCGTGCCACGCTCCAACAGGCACTGGCCCTGGACCCCGACCACCTCTCGGTCTACACCCTCGCCCTCGACGACCCTGATGCCGAAGGCCTGACCGGACCCGCAGGCGACCACCTGCCGGTCACCCGTGGGGCGCGACGCTGGCGGGAGCGGGCTCGCGCCGAACAGTCCGAGGAACGAGCGGCCCGCATGGAGGCGCTGACCGATGAGCTGGCCGAGGCGGCCGGCCTGCGGCGCTATGAGATCGCCAACCTGGCGCGGCCTGGCCGGGAGAGCCGGCACAACCTGCTCTACTGGCGCCGCCGTCCGTATCTCGCGCTGGGGCCGGGGGCACATGCATCCGACGGCGCGTATCGGCGGACCTGGAACGCGGCCCCACTCGACCGCTACATCGCGGCGCTCGAAGGCGGCGCCCTGCCACCGGGCGGGTCGGAGGAGGTCGACCACGCGACCGTCCTCGCGGAGCGGGCCATCCTGGGGCTGCGGCTGCATGAAGGCATCGACCCGACGCTGGCGCAGCAGCCGGCCTTGGCGCACGGGCTCGACTGGGCACGCCAGCAGGGCCTGCTCGAGGTGGCCGGGGACGGGGTTCGTCTCAGCGCCCAGGGCCGTCTGCTGGCCAACGAGGTCTTCAGCCGCCTCCTCCCGGACGCCGGCGGCGGCGCTGCGGCTTCAGGGACGGGCAGGTAGCATGCGCCTATGCCAGCCGTGACCCTGGGCCGTGTCATCGCGGCCGCCCTGTCGTCTGCCCTGCTCCTCAGCTCCAGCCTTCCCGTCACCGCCGTCGACGCACCGACCGCACCTCCGACGATCGAGGCGGCGCTGGAGTCACTGATCGTGGAGAGCGGCCCCCTCGTGGGCACGGCCGCTACGACCAGCGCCAAGGTCAGGCTGCCGGCCTGCGGGATCAAGGATGAGCTGACGCGCTACCACAAGGTCAAGCAATGGAAGAAGACGCTGCTCGATACCAACCTGCGGCTCAAGCGTGACTACCAGCCGTGGGACCTGGTCTCGGTCAGGCGTGCCGATATCGCCGGCTCGGGCAAGGTTCGGGCCAAGATGATCAAGGACCTGAAGGCGCTCGCGGCGGCGGCGCGAAGGGCCGGCAAGCCGCTGGCGGTCCGTTCGGCCTGGCGCTCGTACGACTACCAGGCGGCGCTCTTCGATTCGTACGTGCGCACGTACGGCCGCGCGCAGGCGCTCAAGTTCTCCGCCCGCCCGGGTCACTCGGAGCATCAGCTGGGCACGACCGTGGACTTCTCGGTCGGACCGGGCGTGCCGCTCTCGACGAAGTTCGGCGACTCGCCCTCGGGCAAGTGGCTGGCCCGGAACGGCTGGAAGTACGGCTTCATCATGTCCTATCCGGAGGGCAAGCGGAGCGCCTCCTGCTACGGCTACGAGCCCTGGCACTGGCGCTACTTCGGCCGTGACCTCGCGCGCAAGATCCACCTCAGTGGCCAGGTGCCGCGCCGCTACCTCTACCAGAACTTCGAGACGGCTCCCTAGCGCAGGCGGCCTGTCCGTACCAGCGGCGATGGCGGGTGGTGCGACGGCTTTGGGCCAGTCGGCCGCGTGGGATGCCTGCCACGTGGACTGCGATGGCGCGCGCAACGCTGACTAGGATGGAAGGCCTGCGGACCGTCGTCCGGCCGCGCCCTGAACCCTGAGGAGATGCCCAGCATGAGTGCCAAGATCGATCCGAGCGCCAGCACGGTCCAGGAGAAGCTGCTGTGGGCGGTCGACGAGCTCGCCATCGAGATCCCCTCCTGGGGCTTCCTCAACACCGGCACGCGCTTCAAGGTCTGGCAGCAGCCGGGCACGCCGCGCACGGTGGAGGAGAAGATCGACGACGCCGGCACCGTCCACCGCTATACGGGCATCGCCCGCACCGTGGCCCTGCACATCCCCTGGGACCAGACCGACGACTACACCGCCCTGCTCGAGTACATGAACTCGAAGGACCTGGGCGTCGGCGGCATCAACCTCAACACCTTCCAGGACCAGGACTACATGCTGGGCTCGATGTGCCACCCGGACCCGGCGGTGCGCGACAAGGCCCTCGCAGCGCTCAAGGAATGCTGCGAGATCGCGGACGAGATGGGCGCCCCTGCCGTCAAGGTCTGGCTCGGTGATGGCACCAACTACCCCGGTCAGGACGACCTGCGCTGGCGCCGCAACCGCCTCGTGGAAGGGCTGCAGACGGCCTACGCCTGGCTGCCCCAGGACGCCCGCATGCTGCTCGAGTACAAGATCTTCGAGCCCGCCTTCTACTCCACCGACGTGCAGGACTGGGGCCAGTCCATGGCCGTCTGCAACCGCGTCGGCGAGCGCGCCGTCGTGTGCGTCGACACCGGCCACCACAGCCTCGGCGTCAACATCGAGCAGATCGTGGCCCTGCTGCTGGCGGAAGGGCAAGCTCGGCGCGTTCGACCTCAACGACAAGAAGTACGGCGACGACGACCTCATGGTCGGCTCCATCGATCCGTACCAGATGTTCCGGATCACGCACGAGCTCATCAACGCCATGCGTGACGACGACGATCCGGTGGCCCAGAAGACGGCCAACGAGACCGTCTACATGCTCGACCAGTGCCACAACATCGAGGCCAAGGTGCCGGCCATCATCCGCTCGGTGCAGACGCTGCAGGAGCTCTTCGCCAAGGCGCTCCTGGTGGACCGCCCGGCGCTCCTCGCGGCTCAGCGCAAGGGTGACGTGCTGCGTGCCAACAACCTGCTCTGGGACGCGTTCTTCACCGACGTCCGCGGCCCGCTCGCCGAGCTGCGCCAGGAACGTGGCCTGCCGGGCGACCCCTTCAGGTCCTACCTCGACAGCGGTGAGGACGAGCAGCGCGCCGCCGACCGCGTGGGGGGCGAAGCCCAGAGCTGGTAGTCGCTGCAGGGCGTCGAGTCCACGTCCGGCCAGAGCCGCGGTTGCCTGGTCGTCAGCGGGCCGGACGGGCCAGCATCAGCCTGGCAGGCCTGGATCCACCTCCGGCTCCGGAGCCAGGTCCGGGATGAGCAAGGCTGCGCCCACGAAGAAACAGGCGGCGCCGAGGAAGGTGAACAGGTTGACCAGCGGCAGGCTCAAGAGCTCGCCGGTCGAGGGCACGATGAAGGCCGCCACCGCGGAGATGCCGAAGGCGATGGAGCCCAGCATGTTGAGCCCGGCGATGCGGGACTCCAGCGAGCGGAAGAGGATGCCTCGGATCCGGTCGTGCGTCTCCATGATCGACCAGCGCGCTGGCGATCAGGAAGAGGATGGAGCCCACCACGTCCGGTGCCCAGATGAGCCGTTCCCCCTGCTGGGTCGTGAGGTCGCGCGTCCCGGCGAAGGTGCTGACATTGAAGGCCACGGTGCCGACCAGCTGGGTCGCCGCCGCCCACCAGCCCATCGAGTGGGGCCTGATGCCGAACGGGCGGCTGGTCCGTCCGCGGCCCTCGAGGTCGTCGCCCTCGTTGGCAGCCTCGTAGAACTGCAGATAGGCCGCCGAGGTGAAGAAGATGGAGCCGATGAAGAAGACCCAGGCCGCGGCCGAGCCGAGGGCGGTTGCGACCGGCGGAAGCGAGCCGAGGGCGAAGCAGGCGGAGCCGACCATGAAGAGCACGGCGATCCACCAGCCGCGACGATCGGGTGCCCACCACTCGACCCGCCGCGCTGGTGCCGTGATCGACACGGTCGACCAGGCCGTAGCCCTTGCGGTGGCGCCAGGCCGAGAACTCGACCTCCCTGCCGTCAGGGCGCCGCAGCACCCGGGCCGTGACGAACGGACCGACGCTCTTCCGCTCGATCTCCTCCCAGCCCGAGGGGACCTGCATCGGAGTCCTCAGTGGCTGAAGCCGGCTCGTTGGGCGGACTTCATCGGTGGGTTGGACTGCAGATCCTCGGCGGCCTTGGCCAGGTCATCGAGGAGGGCCTTGCCCAGGTCGGCGGTGAAACCCTCGCGCACCACGATGCGGATGACGGCCACATCCGTGGCGTTCTCCGGCATGGTGTAGGCGGGCACCTGCCAGCCGTGATAGCGCAGTCGGTCGGAGACGTCGAAGGCGGTGTAGGGGAGGTCGTCTGCGACCGTGAACGAGAGCACCGGGATCTGGCTGCCGTCGCTGACGATGGAGAAGGGCCCCATCTCGGCGATCCGCCCACTCAGGAGCATGGCCACGCCCTGGAGCGTCTTCATGACCCGGGTGTAGCCCGACCGCCCGAGGCGGACGAAGTTGTAGTACTGGCCCACGACCTGGTTGCCGGGGCGGCTGAAGTTGAGCGTGAACGTGGGCATGTCGCCACCGAGGTAGTTGACTCGGAAGATGAGCTCCTCGGGCAGGTGCTCCTTGTCGCGCCAGACGACGAACCCGATGCCCGGGTAGACCAGGCCGTACTTGTGGCCCGGAGGCATTGATGGAGACCACGTTGGGCAGTCGGAAGTCCCATTCGAGGTCCGGATAGAGGAAGGGCGCCACGAACCCGCCTGAGGCAGCGTCGATGTGGAGCGGGACCTGCAGGCCGTTGGCCTCGTTGTTGGCCACGACCGCGTCGTGGATCTCCTTGATCGGCTCGTACTCGCCGGTGTAGGTGGTACCCAGGATGGCGACGACACCGATGGTGTTCTCGTCGATGGCTGCCACCGCCCCTTCGGGCGTGATGACGTAGTGGTCCTTCTCCACCGGCACGTAGCGCGGCTCCACGTCCCAGTAGCGGCAGAACTTCTCCCACACCACCTGCACGTTCGAGCCCAGCACGAGATTGGGCTTGCTGCCGTCCTGACCGGCCGCCTCGCGCCGCTGCCGCCAGCGCCACTTCATGGCCAGGCCACCGAGCATGACCGCCTCTGAGGAGCCGGTCGTGGAAACGCCGATGGCGTCGCCCATCGACGGGGGCGTTGAAGAGGTCGGCCACGATGTTGACGCAGCGCTTCTCGATCTCCGCGGTCGCGGGGTACTCGTCCTTGTCGATCATGTTCTTGTCGAACGCCTCAGCCATGAGTCGCTCGGCCTGGGGGTCCATCCAGGTGGTCACGAAGGTGGCCAGGTTCAGGCGGGCATTGCCATCGAGCATGAGCTCATCGTGGATGAGTCGCTCGACGACGTCGGGCCAGGCTCCATCGTCGGGCAAGCGGTACTTGGGCATGGCCGCCACGTCCTGGCGATGCGTATAGGCAGGAGCGATGAGCTCCTCTGCGACCTCGCGACCGGAGAGCTTCTTCACCACCATCGCTTCACCTCCATCATGGCTGTCCAACGTGCCTGGGCGGGTCTTCGTCGGGAGCCGTTCGGTCGAGGGTACATCCATTCGTGGACTGCGCCGCTGAGGGACACGACCACGGCGATTGGCCTCCTGATGAGGTGGTCCTGCGGCGGCGGCAGCGCCCGCGCGCAGGCTCGCTGTCGTCACGCTGACTGGTCGGCAGACGCCTGCCTCGCCGCGGCCCGCTCGGCCACGATCGTGCGCACGCCCGAGACGATCAGGGCGGCCGTGCCCACGGCGATCAGGATGGGGGCGGTCTGGAGCGTCCCGACCTGCGTCAGGAGGGCGGCCAGCAGGACCAGCGAGAAGGGCGCTGAGACGATCCCGCCCGGCACCGCCGCGAGCAGGCAGGCGAAGGCCATCCCCAGGGGCACGTCCGGCAGGACCTGGTTGACGATGACGCCGGACGTGCCACCGATGAAGAGGATCGGGAAGATGGGGCCGCCGATGAAGCCGCTGCCCACGCTCAGCGCGAACGCCAGCATCTTGCCCAGCAGGATGGCGAGGAGCAGTGCCAGCCCCATCGTCTGCTCCTTCCGTCAGCACGATCTCGAGCTGCTCGCTCCCGGTGAACGCGGTCAGGGGGACGACCACGGCGATCAGGCCGAAGGCGACGCCGCCGATGACGGGCTTGGCGATGTCGCTGACCGGCAGGCGAGCGAAGGCCTTCCCGGCCACCATCTGCAGGATCACCGTGGTGATGGCCACGACCGCCGCGAGCGCCCCCAGCCCGACGCCGGCAAGGAGATGCCAATCCTCGAACTCGTAGGCCGGGATCGAGTAGATTCCCAGGAACACGCTGCCGACGATGGCGAAGTAGACCGCGAACGCGATGCTCGAGGCCACGAGGCTCCCGAAGAACGTGCGCTCGAACCGTTCCCGAGCCGGTCGGGCGACCTCGATGACGAGGGCCATGGAGACGAGCGGGCTGGAGAAGAGCCCACCGAACGCCCCCGCCATGCCGCTGAGGGTCAGCGCCCTGGTGTCGTCCTCCCCGAGTCCGCGCAGCCTGGCGATCCAGCCGGCCGTTCCGCCGCCGACCTGCCCCAGCGCGACCTCCGGCCCCAGGCTGGCGCCGCCGATCAGGGAGACCGCGGAGACCGCCACGACCGACGGCACCGATCGCTCATCGACGTGCTCCTCTTGCAGGTCCTCGATGAGGCCGGGCGTCTTCTGCGGCATCTTGAGCACCCGGCGCAGGAGACCCACGATGAGGCCGGCGACGGCCGCCACCGCCACCCACCACACGGGACCGGAGAACCAGTCCGTGCCCGGCTCGCCGTACCACCCGGCCCCGACACCGGTGACGCCCAGGAACACGATGCCGGAGATCGCGCCGATGAGGCCCAGCAACGCGGCATAGCCCAGCAGGCGCCAGAAGGTCCGTCGCCGCGTCTCGGCTGATGCCGTGGTCATGCTGTTCACGTCACTCATGCGGCTGGCTCCTGCGGCTCTGGACCTCGCGGCCGTTCCGGTGGTTTCACCGTGTGTCCTCGCGAGACTATCGGCTCCGGCGGTTCAGCGACCCGCCGATCTCGCAGGAACGGATCGGCCGGTCGTATAGTGCGAGGCATCACCCGATCAGCCCGCGTAGTGAGAATGGAGTGTCATGACCGAGAGATCGCTCGATGAGCTGGGACCCGTCGATTATCTGATCGTCGAGTTCCCGGCCGGCGAGCAGAACTTCACCGGCGAGGGCGCCGACGAGCTGCTCAAGCTCCACGACGCCGGCATCATCCGGCTCATGGACCTGGTCATCATGGTCAAGGAAGAAGACGGCTCTGTCGATGCCATGGAGCTCTCCGATGTGCCCGAGCTCGGCGACTGGGCCCGCATCGAGGCAGACCTGGCGGAGACGCTCGCAGCAGACGATGTCGCCACGCTCGCGAGCGTGATGGCCCCCGGTAGCGTCGCTGCCGCGATCGTGTACGAGAACCTGTGGGCGGCGCCGTTCGCCTCGGCCCTTCGCCGCGCTGGCGCCCAGCTCGTCGCCGACGGACGTATCCCCATCCAGGCCATCGCCGCCGCCGTCGAAGCCGACGCGGCACTCGAGGCAGAAGGAGCCTGATATGCCACTACGACCATCTCGCGTCGCCAAGGCTGCGGTCGTAACCGCGCCGTCAAGCCCGGCCCGGCTCCGGTGGCCAAGGCCGCCGTCGTCGGCGCTGCCGTCACGCCCGGCCGGTCCCCGGTGGCCAAGGCCGCCGTCGTCGGCGCTGCCGTCACGCCTGGGCGCCGCCGCTTCTGATCGCCGCTCGTCGAGGACTTCGACGACAGGCATACGACCCCCGACCGATCGTCGCGTCGGGGGTCTTCTGCTGTCCGGCGCAGGTGCGGCATCGTTCGCACGGTCAAGCTGCTGATGGTGCTCGCCTGGGTGAGACGGCCGCCTCGCCCAGGTGGTTGCGGCCCCGGTGCCGCGAGCGGTGGGGCCTTCCAGTTCGTTGACACTCGGGGCAGGGGAGTGATACGATACGAGCCGTGGAGTTAGCACTCACCCTATTAGAGTGCTAACGCCGACGAGTCACCACACAGCGAAGGACGAGGGTCGATTGGCCAGGCGAAAGGTACGCCCGGGGCCGCTGGAGGACCGTTCAGCGGCCATCCTGCGGGCGATCATCGAGGAGTATGTCGCCACCGCGCAGCCGGTGGGCAGCGTGGCGCTGGTGGAGAAGTACGCGCTCTCCATCAGCCCCGCCACCGTGCGCAACATCATGGCGGAGCTGGAGACCGCGGATCTCCTGGGCCACCCCCACACGAGTGCGGGGCGAGTGCCCACGGACCGCGGCTATCGGCTGTACGTGGAGTCCATCTCCGATCAGGTCAGCCTCGCGCCCGTCGAACAGCTGATGATCAGGCACCAGTTCGGCCAGGTGGAGTTCGCCAACGAGCAGTGGTTCCGGCTCGCCGCCTCCGCGCTCGCGAGTGCGACGGGCGCGGCCGCCATCGCCACGCCCATCAAGCCACAGGCCTGCCGCATCCGCCGCATCGACATCGTGCCCACGGCGGAGCGCAACGCCAGCCTGCTGCTGGTCATGGCCGTGGGCCCGGTCAAACAGGTGCTGCTCACGCTCGAGCGCGAGTACCGCAGCTCGGAGCTCGACGAGATCGCCCATGGCGTCGACCGCGTGCTCAAGGCCAAGACGACCGCGGAGGTCGACGCGGTGCTGGACACGCTGCGCGAGCGGCCCGGGGCGGTGGACCCGCTCTTCACCCAGGCCGTGGAGCGAGTGTCGCGGGTCATGCATGAGTTCGACGCCAGCGCCGTGGAGGAGGTCTTCAGCGAGGGCCTGCTCAACGTCATGAAGGAGCCCGAGTTCGATCGCTCGGAGCGGCTGCGCCGCGTCTTCGCCGTGCTGCAGGACCGCGTCTACCTGGGTGAGCTGGTGAACCGGCTCGCCGCCAGTGATGACGTGACCGTCCTCATCGGCAGCGAGAACGAGCACGAGGAGATGAACGACGTCTCGCTCGTGGTCGCTTCCTACGGCCGCTCCGACCGCGCGGTCGGCGTCGTCGGGGTCATCGGCCCGACGCGCATGGCCTATCCACATGCCATCTCAACGGTCCGCTACGTGCGCGGCCTCATGAACGAATTGGTGGATCACCTGTACGCATGAACGACAAGAAGAACGGCGCCGACGAGGCGCAGACCAACGGCAATCCCGAGCAGGCCGAGCAAGCCAGTGCTGCTGCACGTGGGGGTACGCGGGCCCAGGAGCGCATCGACGCCCTCGATACGGAGGGCCTTTCGGTGAGCCTGCAGATCGAGGAGCTGACGCTGCAGCTGGAGGCTGCCGAGCAGCGCGCGGCGGAGGCCGAGGCTGGTTGGCAGCGCGCCCGCGCCGACTACCAGAACCTCAAGCGCCGCACCGACGAGCAGCGTGCGGAGTCGGCCGGCATCGCGGGCGATCGGCTGCTCATCCGCGTGCTCGATCTCGCCGATGACTTCGATCTGGCCGTCGAGCACGTCCCCGAGGACGCCCAGGACAGCCCTTGGGTCGAGGGCATCACCGCCATCGATCGCAAGCTCCGGGCCCTGCTCGAAGCCGAGGGCATCGTGGCCATGGAGGGTGAAGGCGAACCCTTCGACCCCCAGACGCAACAGGCCATCAGCTATGAGGACACCGAGGACCTGCCTGACGGCACCGTGGTCAAGATCCTCCAGCGCGGCTTCACCATCAACGGCCGCGTGCTGCGGCCCGCGCTCGTAGCCGTCGCGCGTAACGACGACTGATACCGGTCATCGACGACCACCTCCATATGAACGACACCGAACCCCGGAAGAAGGAGCACTGAATTGGGACGCATCATCGGCATCGACCTCGGCACCACCAACTCGGCCATCGCGGTCATGGAGGGCGGTGAGCCCACCGTCATCCCGTCCGCGGAGGGCGGTCGCACGGTGCCCAGCGTCGTCGCCTTCAGCAAGCAGGGCGAGCGGCTCGTGGGCCAGATCGCCAAGCGCCAGGCCATCACCAACCCCGCCAACACCATCTACTCCATCAAGCGCTTCATCGGCCGTCGCTGGGACGACCCGGAGGTCCAGCGCTCGATCGGTCTCGTGCCCTACAAGGTCGAGAAGGACAGCAAGAGCGACGGCATCGTCGTGACCCTCGCCGACGGCAAGGCCTACAGCCCGCCCGAGATCAGCGCCATGACGCTGCAGAAGCTCAAGGCGGACGCCGAAGCCTACCTGGGTGAGCCCGTCACGGAGGCCGTTATCACCGTACCGGCCTATTTCGACGACACGCAGCGTCAGGCCACCAAGGACGCCGGCCGCATCGCCGGCCTCGATGTCAAGCGCATCATCAACGAGCCCACGGCCTCGTCGCTGGCCTACGGCCTGGACAAGAAGAACGACGAGATGATCGCGGTCTACGACCTGGGCGGCGGCACCTTCGACATCTCCATCCTGGAGCTGGGCGACGGCGTCTTCGAGGTCAAGGCCACCAACGGTGACACGCACCTCGGCGGTGACGACTTCGACCAGAAGGTCATCGACTGGCTGCTGGAGGAGTTCAAGAAGGACCAGGGCATCGATCTCTCCAAGGACCAGCAGGCCCTGCAGCGCCTGAAGGAGGCCGCGGAGCGCGCCAAGATCGAGCTCTCCACGACCAGCACCAGCGAGATCAACCTGCCCTACATCACGGTCGATGCCGACCGCAATCCCAAGCACCTCGTGACCACGCTCTCGCGCGCCAAGCTCGAGGACCTGGTGGCGGACCTCGTCGAGGCCACGGCCAAGCCGGTCGCGGCGGCGCTCGCGGACGCCGGCCTGAAGGCGAGCGACATCGACGAGGTCATCCTCGTCGGCGGCCAGACCCGCATGCCCGCGGTGGTCGAGGCCGTCAAGAAGATGTTCGACGGCAAGGAGCCGGGCAAGGGCGTCAACCCGGACGAGGTCGTCGCGGTCGGCGCCGCCATCCAGGCCGGCGTGCTGGCCGGCGACGTCAAGGACGTGCTGCTGCTCGACGTGACCCCGCTGTCGCTGGGCATCGAGACCCTCGGCGGCGTCATGACCCGGCTCATCGATCGCAACACCACCATCCCCACCTCCAAGAGCCAGGTCTTCTCGACCGCCAGCGATAACCAGCCGCAGGTCGAGATCCACGTGCTCCAGGGCGAGCGCGAGATGGCCAGCGGCAACAAGACCCTGGGCACCTTCATCCTTGACGGCATCCCCTCGGCTCCCCGTGGTGTGCCCCAGATCGAGGTGACCTTCGACATCGACGCCAACGGCATCCTTGACGTCAAGGCCAAGGACAAGGCCACGAGCCGCGAGCAGTCGGTGCGCATCACCGCCTCCTCCATGCTCTCGAACGACGATGTCGATCGCATGGTCAAGGAGGCGCAGGAGCACGCGGCGGAAGACAAGGCCAAGCGCGAGTCGGTCGAGTCGCGGAACCAGGCTGACGCCCTCGCCTTCCAGGCCGAGCGCACCATGAACGAGCTCGGGGACAAGGTCGAGCCGGCTGAGAAGTCGGCCGTCGAGTCCAAGATCGAGGCCGTGCGCACCGCCCTCAAGGGTGATGACGACGCGGCCGTCAAGACGGCCACGGCCGAGCTGACGAGCTCGCTCCAGGAGGTCGCCACGAAGGCCTACCAGGCTGCCGGGGCGGATGCCGCGCCCGACATGGGGAAGGCTTCCGGCGATGCAGCCGGCGACGCTGCAGGCGATACTGCCGAGAGCGGCGACGACGAGGCCGTGGAGGGCGAGTTCAAGGAGGTCTAGTCCGGGTCGGGGCTTGTGGCCCCGCCCACACGCCATGCTGGAACGTTCACGTGACGCGATGAAGCGCCTCCGAGGGGTCTCGGAGGCGCCTTCGCCGTCTCCGCGCAAGAGACACCGCGCCACGCCGCCGAACGTCATCGGCAAGGGCCCGCTGCTCTCGGCTCCGGGGCTGCGGCTGGGCGTCGTCGTCATCATCCGCAACGAGGCGCCCTACCTCGACGAGTGGCTGGCCTATCACCACGCCCTCGGCGTGGACCATTTCTTCGTCTACGACAACGGCTCCACCGACGAGCTGCACGAGGTCATCGAGCGCTGGGTCAACCACGGTCTCGTCACGCTCGTGCACTGGCCCCTGCCCGGTGGCCAGATCGATGCCTACGCGCACGCCCTGCGCTTTTACGGCCCCTCGCTCGAGTGGCTGGCCTACTTCGACGTCGACGAGTTCGTGGTGCCGCTCGTCGACGACGACATCCCGTCGGTGCTGGCGCGCTTCCCCGACGCTGCCGACGTGCGTATCCCGCGCATCGACTTCGGCTTCTCCGGGCACCGCCAGCCGCCGGCGCAGCTCACCATCGAGGCCTACACGGAGGTCGCTGACGTCTTCGGGCGCGATCCGGCCAAGCCGCCCCGGGTCAAGACCGTGGTGCAACCGCGGTCGATCTCGGCGGTGGGCATCCATACCGCCACCGTCGCCGATGAGCCGGCGGGCCCAGACGGCAAGCCCGTTCCCAGCGCCACGGTGGGTCGGGCCTGCTGGGAGTTCGTGCAGCTCAACCACTACTACACGCGCTCGTTCGAGGAGTTCGAGGCCAAGCGCTTCCGCGGCTCGGCCACCGGCCGTATCGCGCGCCCGGCCATCCCGTTCGACCTGCCGACGCTGGGCGTGAACGACGCGGCCGTGCGCTTCGCCGATCGCACCCGGGCCATGCTCGAGCGCATGGACAGCCTGGCGCCCAGCCCGTACCGCTACGGCAGCCAGCTGGCGCTGTCGCAGTTCCCGCGCTTCAACGACCTGGGCCTGTTCGCCGAGTTCGCCATCGCCAATACGGTCATGGAGGAGCCGGCCCCGCGACGGGAGCCGGGCCTGCGCATCCCCAACCTGTACGAGGGTATCGGCTTCGTCGGCGTCGTCAGCGGCCACGACCACCAGGTCCGGGACGGCGAGCTCTCTTCCTCGATGCACCTGGAGCCGTTGCTCGAGCGCGCCCGAGGGCGCCTGCTGGGCACGATCGCCGAGGCCGAGGTGGAGGACGGCGAGGTGCGCTTCGACATCGTCGAGGTCGGCCAGCGGCGGGTGTACGCCGCCGGCTTCGTGGTCACCGCGGCAGCCCCCACGCGCGTCGAGGCGCACATCGTGCGCGAGGACGGCAGCCGCAGCGAGCCGGTCGACCTGAAGCTCGAGGCCGGAAGCACGTACGCTGGGGTGGTGGAGCTCGAAGCCGCCCCCAGCCTTGCCCGCGCCGTCCGGGTGCGCCTCTCGTCGGCCACCGGCGAGGTCGGCGTCCACGATGTCTTCGTCATCGCGTATGGCTGAGGGCACACCCGCAGACAAGCTGCGTCGACGGCTCGGCCGGCTCGTCTCCGGACAGCCGGCGCCCGCTCCCAGGGTGGACGGTGACGGCCGCCTGCGCAAGACGCCGGGCAAGATGCTGCGCGCCAAGCCGCCCAACATCCGGGGCCGAGGGCCGTTGCTCGAGGGCCCGCCCCTGGGCGTGGCGATCGTGGCCATCGTCAAGGACGAAGCGGATTACCTCGAGGAGTGGCTGGCCTTTCACCTGGCCCTGGGCGTGGACCACTTCTTCATCTACGACAACGGCAGCACCGACGGCAGCGCGCAGCTGCTGGAGCGCTACATCAATCACGGGCTGGTCACGCGCATCGACTGGCCCATCGGGGGCGGCCAGCTGCCGGCCTACAACCACGCCTTGCGCATGTTCGGCAACGCCACGGAGTGGCTGGCCTACTACGACCCCGACGAGTTCCTGGTGCCGTTGCTCGACGAGGACATCCCCTCGCTGCTGGCGCGCTATCCGGACGCGGCGGACCTGCGCATCCCGCGCGTCGAGTACGGCTTCTCCGGCCATCGCCAGCGACCCGCGGGCCTGTCGATCGACAGCTACACGCACGTGGCCAACGTGCTGGAGCTGGATCCCAAGCTGCCGCCGCGGGTGAAATCGATCGTGCGCCCGGGGGCGGTGGCGGCGGTCGATATCCACCTGGCCTTCCCGGCCGATGTCCCGGCTCCTGGCCAGCCCACCAGGACCTACGAGGCCGAGCTGCGGGGCGTGGCCCAGCTGAGCCACTACTACACGCGCTCGTGGGAGGAGTTCGAGGCCAAGCGCTTCCGCGGCTCCGCCACCGGCCGCATCGCCAGGCCGTCCGTGGGCTTCGACGTGCCGACCATCGAGATCAACGACGCCGCCTCGCGCTACTCGGAGCGGACACAGGCCATGATCGAGCGCCTGCGCAGCCTGGATCCGAGGCCCTACCAGTACGGCAGCCAGATCGGCTTCGAGTACTTCCCCCGGCCCAACGACCTCTTCCGTTTCGCGGAGTTCGCCGTGGCCAACTACGCAGCCGGCCTGGTCGAGCCGAAGCGCTTCGCCACCATCCGTCTCAAGAACCTCTATCGCGGCCTGGGCCTGGTCGCGGATATCTCCCACAAGCCGGCCCAGCCGGCTCGCGACGCCCTTTCCACGTCGCCCCACCTGGAAGCGCTCGTGGAGCATATGCGCGGGCAGGTGGTGAACGGACTGACGGTGGCCCCCGAGCTGGCGATCGTGGCCGAGCCCGGCACCCTGGACCTGCCCGATCGGGACGCTGCCACGCTCGGTCTTGCGGATGGCAGGGCCGAGCTGGTGATCCCGCTGCCGGCTGACGCGACGCTTCGCTGCTACCACCTCGGCTTCCTTGTCGAGACGCCCGCCGAGGCACGCCTGACCGCGACCGTGGAGCGCGTCGATGGCAGCCGTAGCGAAGCCATCGAGCTGCGCCTGCCGGCCGCCTCGAGCGTGGCGGCGGTGGTGGAGGTCGAGCCGGCCCCGCAGGCCGGAGCGCGCCTGCACCTGCGATGGGACAGCGCAGCCGCGTCGGTCCGGCTCTACGACCTCTTCGTCATCGCGACGGGCTAGGCTTGCGCCATGGCTCTGAGCAACCGGGTCGGCAAGCTCCTGGGGCGCGGGCGGGAGGAGGAGCACATGCTGCGCCCGCCCCTGCTGGGTCGCGGCCGCTTCGATGTCTCGGTCATGGCCATCCTCAAGGACGAGGCGCCCAACATGGAGGAGTGGCTCTGCCACCACATGGCCATCGGCGTCGACCACTTCTTCCTCTACGACAACGGCTCCACCGACGAGCTCCACGAGGTGCTCAAGCCCTACGCCGACCACGGCGTGGTGACCACTGTCTACTTCCCCATGCGCGGCCTGCAGCGTGACGCCAACAACCACGTGGTCCGCTTCTTCGGCGACACCACCGAGTGGATCGCCTACGTCGACATCGACGAGTTCCTGGTGCCGGAGCACGATGAGTCCATCAGCGAGGTCATGGCCCGCTATCCCGATGCGGAGCAGGTGCTCGTCTCGCGCAAGGAGTTCTGCTACTCAGGTCACCGCACCCCGGCCGAGGGCCTTGTCACGGAGGAGTACCGGGAGTACAGCGAGCGGGTCCCGCGCATGGGTACCAGCGAGATCCTCGCCAAGCCCATCATCCGCCCGCGGGGCACGGCCCGGGTGGGCATCCACAACGCCTTCACGGTGCACGGCCGCACGGTCAACACGGCCGGCCAGCCGACCTCCGAGGAGGCCACGGTCATCGAGGATCCCAGCTACGCCAACCTCCAGATGAACCACTACTTCACCAAGTCGTGGGAGGAGTTCCAGGCCAAGCGCACCCGGGCCACGACCTCGACCCATGCCTTCCAGCTGCCCGACGTGCCCTTCGATATCCCGGGACAGGTCGACCACGTCATCGACCGCTGGCAGCCGCGCACGCGAGCGCTGATGGATGAGATGCACACGCTCGCGCGCAGCCCTGCGCGTTTCGGCAGCAAGCTGCGCCTGCCCGGCTTCCCCGTCAACGACATGTTCGGGCAGGAGGCCACGGCCATCGTCTCGAACGAGGCCGCGGGCCTGACCGAGGCGCGCAAGAAGCGATCCTTCCGAGGCTTGCCCATGCCGGGGGTCAGGGGTGCCCACGTCCGCGCCGAGGATCACGGCTACGAAGCGGCCCCCGGACGGTTCCTGGGCTCAGCGCACATCACCCAGGAGATGGCCTGGCTGCAGGCGGAGGTCACGTGGAGCGCGACCGACAGCGCCGCCGAGCTCGAATCATCGGGGGACATCGCGATCGTCGAGGGCGACGCGACCGTCGTCCAGCTTGGCGGCCGCGGCACCATCACCATCCCCGCGGGTGGCGCCGCGCTCCGCCAGCACGCCCTGGCGTACGTCCTGCAGGTCGACGGCGTCGGTCCCGTGGGCTTCGAGGTCGCCGCACGCGAAGCAGGGGAGTGGAAGCCCGCCGCGACGTACGAGGTGCCCGGTGCCGGGACCTACCTGGGCTTCGTGGCCTTGGAGAAGAAGCCGCGGACGATCGATGCGGTGCGGGTCACGCTGATCGGGGCGACCACGGTGGGCATCTACGACTTGGCGCTGCTGACCTTCGGATGAGCGCCGGGCTTGCCGCCGGTGGGGGTCGCGCCACGGATACGGCCGAGCGAGACCCAGGCCTCCGGGTCGTCGGCCAGCTCGGCCACGCGCGGGGGCAGCTCGCGATCGCGCAGGTTGGCGAGCGTGGTGGTCTCGAGGATCTCGCGCAGGGCCGCGCGGACGGCGATCCAGACGTCGGTCAGCGGCTCCGCCGCGCCGGTGTACTCCATGTTCTCCGGCCGGTCGCCGCGCACGTTGGCCAAGGGTCCGTCCACGGCACGGATGACGTCCGCCACGCTGATCTCCTCCGCCGGTCGGGCCAGGGCATAGCCGCCATCAGGACCACGCTGGCTGCGCACGATGCCCGCGTGCTTGAGCTCGAGCAGGATGGTCTCGAGGAACTTGGCCGGGATGCCCTGGGCCTCCGCGATCCGGTCCGCCTTGATGGGCTTGTCGGTGGCGGTGGACAGCTCGGCAGCAGCCCTGGCGGCGTAGTCGGCTTTGGCGGAGACTCTCATCTGCCGCCATTGTCCCATATCTCGATAGGAATAGTGGGACCGGTTCTGCTAGGCTGATGGGCAACGAAACCGACTCGTGCGTCGGTAGTAGGCACCGGAGGCTGACAGGGGCATGAAGCAGGATCGAAGCGCGAGGCGCCGAGAGCGCATCCTCGATGCGGCCTTCTCCGTCTTCAGCCAGCGCGGCTACCGGCAGGCCGGTGTGGACGAGGTCGGGCGCCAGGCAGAGACGAGCAAGGGCGGCGTCTACTTCCACTTCCCCACCAAGGAGGCGCTGTTCCTGGAGCTGTTGCGGACGACGGCTGACCGACTCACGGGCAAGGTCGAGCGTTCCATGGCGCCCTATGACGACCCCATCGAGCGAGCCGATGTCGCGCTGCGCACGGTGCTGGGCGTGTTCGCGGGACACCGCACGATGGCGCGCCTCTTCCTCATCGATGCGGTCGGAGCCGGCTCCGAGTTCCAGGCGGAGCTGCACCGCTTGCACCAGCGCTTCGCGGGCATCATCGCCAGCCAGCTCGACGATGCCGTGGCATCCGGGATCATCGAGCCTATCGATACCGATATCGCCGGCATGGCCTGGTTCGGGGCGCTCAACGAGGTCGTCGTGCGCTGGCTCATGTCCGAGCAGCAGGGACGGCTCGAGGATGCCTACCCCACCCTGCGTAGCCTGCTGCTGCGAAGCGTGGGCATCCCGGAGGAGCGCATCGCGGCGCTCGCGGACGCATGACGGTCGTGGAGCGAGCCTCGGCGCCCGGCCTTGCCGCAGCCCTGACCCCGCTGGTGGCGCGAGCCGCCGGCCGGGAGGCCGCGACGCTGGTCTCCGCGACGGTGCCGGTGGCACCCGTCGACGCGGTCGCCTTGCTGGGCATGGCCCGCCCGCTGGGGGCGTCCCTGTGGCTGCAGCCGGCGGCCGGTGTGGCCTATGTCGGGATCGGCGAGGCCTGGGCTGCCCGGCAGAGTCACGCGGCCCGCTTCGGGGTCATCTCGGTGGCCTGGCGGATGCTGCTCGAGGGTGCCATCGTCGACCGCGGTGCCGCCCCCCGCGGGACGGGGCCGCTGCTGCTGGGCGGATTCGGCTTCCATGACGAGCCCACCACGTCCCCGACCTGGGAGGGCTTCGAGGCCGGTTGCATGACGCTACCGGCACTGCTGCTCTCGACCACGCCCGAGGGCTCGTGGCTGACGGCCTCCATGGTGGTCGAGCCTGATGGTGTCCCCCCGAGCACCATGGTCGACTCGCTCGACCAGACCTGGGCCTACCTCGCGGACGCCGAGGTTCGACCCGCCGGGCCCGCGCGCCAGCGGCTGGTGGTGCGCCGCCGCACGCCCGATGCGGCCACCTGGCGCGGCTCCGTCGCCCGGCTCGCTGGTGCCGTCGGACGTGGTCGGCTGGACAAGGCCGTGCTGTCGCGGGAGATCACGCTTGCCGCCGCCTCCGAGATCGATATCACCGGCGTGCTGCGGCGGCTGGAAGCATCCGCGCCGGAGTCGACCGTGTTCGCCGTCTCACGTGGTCCGCGCACGTTCGTGGGCGCCACCCCCGAGCGCCTGGCCAGCCTCCACCAGCGTGAGCTGCGGACCATGGCCATGGCCGGCTCGGCGCGCCGCTCGGACGATCCGGCCGAGGACGAAGCTCTCGCGCAGCGCCTGCTCGAAAGCGACAAGGAGCGTGAGGAGCACGCGGTGGTGGTCGAGATGCTGCGCGACGCGCTCAGCCCGGTGACGGTGGAGCTCTCCATCCCGCGCTCGCCGCAGGTCGTGCGCTTCCGCCACGTCCAGCACCTCGTCTCGCTCGTCTCCGGTCGCCTCGTGGACGATGCCGATGTGCTCACCATCGTCGAGCGCCTGCACCCCACGCCGGCCGTGGGCGGCACCCCGCGGGAGCTCGCGCTGGAGCTCATCGCGGAGGAGGAGTCGCATGCACGCGGCTGGTATGCCGGACCCCTTGGCTGGATCGACCAGCACGGCGACGGCGAGTTCGTGGTGGCCCTGCGCTCGGGTGTGATCGAGGGTGACACGGCCACGCTCTACGCCGGCTGCGGCATCGTGGCCGATTCCGATCCTGAACGCGAGTGGGACGAATCCTCGGCCAAGCTGCAGGCGCTCGGCTCGGCCCTCGGTCCGTTCGAGCCATGAGCGAGGGCTACCGCACCCCGGCCGCGCCCCTGCGCGCGATCGTGGAGACGCTCGTGGCCGGCGGCGTCCGCGACGTGGTCATCTGTCCAGGTTCCCGCTCGACGCCCCTGGCCCTCGCCCTGCGGGCCTCGCCGGCCCTGCGCTGCTATGTGCACCTCGACGAGCGAGCAGGCGCGTTCTTCGCGCTGGGCGCGGCCAAGGGCGCGCGCCGACCAGCCGCCATCCTCGCGACCTCGGGCACGGCCGTGGTCAACTTCGCGCCGGCTGTGGCCGAGGCCCGCTACGGTCGCGTGCCCCTGATCCTGCTGACGGCTGACCGCCCGCCCGAGCTGCAGGGCGTGGGCGCACCCCAGACCATCGACCAGGTGGAGCTCTACGGGCGCCACGCCAAGTGGTTCGGCGAGCTGCCCGTGCCTGATGATGCCGACGAGACGGAGGCCGAGCTGCGCGCGACGGTGGGCCGCGCGCTCGACGTGGCGATGGCGGCACCAGCCGGACCGGTCCAGCTCAACATGCCCTTCCGCGAGCCGCTGCTACCCGAGGGCTCCCTGCGCACCAGCCCCGTGGAGCGCGAGCCCGCGGCTAGCGAGGCGGAGCCGGCCCTGCTGGCACCGGACATCGCGGAACGGCTGCTGCCCCGCGTGCGGGCTGCAGCCCGGCCCCTGATCGTATGCGGACCCCTCGACCGGCCCGGCTTCGCCGAGGCCGTCAGCCGGCTGGCCGCGACGCTGCGGGCGCCGGTCGTGGCCGATGTGCTGGCCAACGTGCGCAGCGGCCCGCACGCACGCACTGCGGTCATCCGCCACCACGATGCCCTCCTGCGCGTGACCGGCTTCGCCGAGCGGCATCGCCCGGACCTCGTGCTGCGCTTCGGGGCTCCGCCCACCTCCAAGGCCCTCAGCCTCGCGCTCGAGGCCTGGGCGGCGACGCAGCTGCTCATCGATGACGGCGGAGGCTGGAACGCGCCCGCGGGACCCAGCATCGAGCGCATCGATTCGGACCCGGTACGGTTCGCGGTCGCGGCTGCAGCGGCGGCGACCGGGGAGGCCTCTGGCGACCCGGCCTGGCTCGCTGCCTGGCGTACCGCCGACGACGCTGCGGCACGGTCGCTCGCGGCCTGGGCCGCGGACCTCGACGAGCCCTTCGAAGGCAGCGTGGCTCCGGCCCTGGAGGCGGCCCTGCCCGATGGCGCGGTCGTGCTGGCCGCCAGCAGCATGCCCGTGCGCGACCTCGACGCCTTCATGCCCGGCTCGGATCGTCCACGCCGGATCGTGGCCAACCGCGGTGCCAACGGCATCGACGGCCTCATCGCCACCGCCCTCGGCCTTGCGGCAGGCCAGACCGAACGGGTCGTCGCCGTGCTCGGCGACCTGGCCTTCCTGCACGACCTGACCTCGCTCGTGGCGGCCCAGCGGCTTGGCCTCGACCTCGCCATCGTGCTCGTCGACAACGACGGTGGCGGGATCTTCTCGTTCCTCCCACAGGCCACAGCCGATCGCCCGGAGCTGGGCCTGCCGGAGCACTACGAGGAGCTCTTCGGCACACCCCATGGCCTCGACCTGCGCGCGGTCGCCTCCGCCCTTGGGGCCACCCACCGGCGGATCGGCGGCGGCGATCTGGCACGGGGGCTGTCGGCCTGCATCGGTCGCCCGGGCGTCACGGTCATCGAGCTGAACACCGATCGTGCCCGCAACGTAGAGCTGCATCAGCAGGCGTTCGCCGCGGTCGAGTCTGCCGTGCGGGCGCTGCCATGAGCCTCAACGTGCTCACCGCCGGCACCGGTCCCCCGATGCTGCTGCTCCACGGCTTCACCGGGACCGCTCGCACATGGTCGGCCCAGGTGGAGGCCTGGTCGGCCGATCATCGCGTCATCGCCCCGGACCTGCTGGGACACGGCGGCTCTGACGCACCCACCGACCCGGGTGCCTACGCGCTCGAGCGACAGGCCGCCGGCCTCGTCCGGCTGCTCGACCTGCTCGAGGCGAGGCCGGCCACGGTGGTGGGCTACTCCATGGGTGCTCGGCTGGCCCTGGTGCTGGCCCTGGAGCACCCCGGTGCCGTCGAGCGGCTGGTGCTGGAAAGCCCGTCACCCGGGATCGCCGATGCCGAGGGCCGGGCCCGCCGCCGTGCCGCCGACGAACGTCTCGCCGACGACATCGAGCGGGATGGCGTGGACGCGTTCGTGGCGCGCTGGGAAGCCATGCCCCTGTTCGCCAGCCACGCGGCGCTGCCGCCGGCGGTGCAGGCCCGCCAGCGGGCGGAGCGCCGCGGGCACTCCACGTCCGGCCTGGCAGCCTCCTTGCGCGGGGCAGGACAGGGTGCCATGGCCCCGCTTCACGAACGGCTCGCCCGGATCGTCCACCCAGCACTGGTCCTCGCCGGTGGGCTCGATGCGGCCGGTCTCGAGCGGGCGCGAGCTGTCGCGGCCCGCATCCCCGGTTCGCGCCTGGAGGTCATCGCCGACGCCGGCCACACGCCACACCTGGAGAGACCCGACGTGTTCCTGCGCGTCACGACCGACTTCCTGCGAACCAGCTTCGCTGCAGCTTGAGGAGAGCCATGCCCACCGACTGGACCAGCGCCTACGAGTACGAGGACATCCGCTACGAGCACTCGGGCACCGGGATCGCCAAGATCACCATCGACCGTCAGCACGTGCGCAACGCCTTCCGGCCCAAGACCGTGAACGAGCTCATCGATGCCTTCGGCAAGGTCCGCGACGACCCCGGCATCGGCGTGGTGCTGCTCACCGGCGCCGGTGACACGGCCTTCTGCTCTGGCGGTGACATGAACGTCAAGACCGAGGCCGGCTATGCCGATGACGAGGGTGTGGCCCGGCTCAACGTGCTCGACCTGCAGCGGCAGATCCGCTCGCTGCCGAAGGTCGTCATCGCTCTCGTCAACGGCTATGCCGTCGGCGGCGGACACGTGCTGCACGTGGTCTGCGATCTCTCCATCGCCTCGGAGAACGCGATCTTCGGCCAGACCGGCCCCAAGGTCGGCAGCTTCGACGGCGGCTACGGCGCAACCATGCTGGCCCGCATCGTGGGCCACAAGAAGGCCCGCGAGATCTGGTACCTGTGCCGTCAGTACTCGGCCCAGGAAGCGCTGGACATGGGCCTCGTCAACACCGTCGTGCCCCTGGCCCAGCTGGACGACGAGGGCGTCCTGTGGGCGGAAGAGATCCTCGACAAGAGCCCCACCGCCATCCGCATGCTCAAGCGCTCCTTCAACGCGGATGTCGACGGCCTCGCCGGCATCCAGGAGCTGGCCGGAGATGCGACCATGCTCTTCTACCAGACGGAAGAGGCACATGAAGGCAGCCGGGCCTTCCTCGAGAAGCGCAAGCCCGACTACCGCAAGTACCCGCGGCGCCCCTAGGAGCCCGATGAGCGAACCTGCAGCCGACCGCGTGCCTGCGTCCGCGACCCTGAGCCGATGGCAGGCCTGGCTGGTCGCCATCCGTCCAGCCACCCTGCCAGCGGCGGTCGGGCCGGTGCTGGTGGGGCTGGCGGTGGCCATCAGCCTGGGCGTGTTCGAGGTCCTCCCGGCCCTCGCGTCGCTGGCTGTGGCGCTCTTGCTGCAGATCGCCTCCAACGTGGGCAATGATCTCTCCGATCATCGCTCCGGGGTCGACACCGCGGAGCGTCTGGGCCCGACCCGTGCAGCTGCTGCCGGTCTGCTCAGCGAGCGCGAGATGCTGGCCGGGCTGGGTCTCATCGTGGGGCTGGCCGGGCTGGTGGGCCTGTACCTCGTGTCGGTCGGCGGCGTGGTCATCCTCGTGCTGGGCATCGCGGCCGTGGTCAGCGCCTTCGCCTACAGCGGCGGCCCCTGGCCCTACGGCTATCACGGCCTGGGCGAGGTCTTCGTCTTCGTCTTCTTCGGCCTGGTAGCCGTGGCCGGCACGACCTACCTGCAGACGCTCACGTGGGAACCGCTGGCCCTGGTGGCCGCCATCCCGGTGGGCGCCCTCATCACGGCCATCCTGGTCATCAACAACCTGCGCGACATCGACACCGACGAGCGGACCGGCAAGCGCACCCTCGCGGTCATGCTCGGCGAGCGCGGCGCCATGGCCGAGTACGACCTCCTCGTCGGGGTGGCCTACGCGGTGCCCGTGGCCCTCGTCATCTCCGGCGATGTGACCCTGGCCGCGCTCCTGCCCCTGGCCAGCCTGCCCCTCACGGTGGCGCTCTTCCGCGTGGTCCACGTGGGCGGCGACCCACGGCGGCTCAACCCGGTGCTGCGTGAGACGGCTCGGCTGGCGCTGGTGTTCTGTGCGCTCTTCGCGATCGGCCTGGCCGTCCCGGGGATCGCCTGATGCGCATCGCCCGGGTCGAGGTGGCGATCCTCGACGTGCCCTTCCGCGAGGCCATCATCAGCGGCACCCAGCGCTGGGTACAGCACCGCGCCGGCATCGTGATCCTGCGCACCGACGACGGCCGCAAGGGCCTTGGCGAGTTCCCCGCGCCTCGCCCGCACGACCTGGGGGAGGACGTCTCGCCCAGGCTCATCGAGGTGCTCACCGGCATCGAGCTGGCGGACCCTGTCAGCGTGGAGGGCACCCTTCGCCAGATCGACGGCTGGCCCTTCGTCGGCCGAGCCGCACGGGCCGCGGTCGAGTCGGCGCTGGTGGATCTGATGGCGCGGGTCCAGCGCGAGCCGATCGCGCGCTACCTCGACCGCCAGGCCGCCCCCGATGTGGCCATCAACGCCATGCTCGGCATGGGCCAGCCGGAGGAGACCGCGCGCCAGGCGGCAGCCCTGGCCGAGGCCGGCTTCGGCTGCCTCAAGCTGAAGGCCGGGGACGAGCCCGACGGCGCGCTCGAGGCGCGCGTTCGCGCGGTGCGCGAGGCCGTCGGACCGGACGTGGCTCTCCGCCTCGACTTCAACGGCAGCCTCGGTGCCGACTGGGCCGTGGACGTGCTCGCGGCGGTCGCGCCCTATGACATCGAGTACGCCGAGCAGCCCATCCCACCGAGCGCTGGAGCGGAGGCGCTGGCGCGGCTGCGCTGGACCGGGCCGGTGCCGATCGCGGCGGACGAGTCGGTGCGAGACCTCGGAGCGGCGCGGGTGCTGCTCGATTCGGGCGCGGTCGACGCGCTGGTGGTCAAGCCTGCCCGCGTCGGGGGCCTGCGCCAGGCCCGCGCCATCATCGAGCTGGCGGCTGCGGCGGGGGTGCCGGTCACGGTCTCCACGCTCTTCGAGACCGGCGTGGGCCTGGCCGGCGCGCTGCACCTCGCCGCCACGGCTCCCGGCCTGCAGGCGCACGGCCTGGCCACCGCGGAGCTGCTGGAGTCGGACCTGCTGCAGACGCCGCTGACCATCGCGAGCGGGCGCATGACCGTGCCCGGCGCCTCCGGTCTGGGGGTGGAGCTCGATGACGACGCCATCGCGCGGTATCGCCTGCCATGACCCGACTCACGCCCGACCCGCTGCTGGAGCGCGTCGCCCGGGAACCGGAGGCCCTCGCGCTCACGGCCCGGTCAGCGACGTGGACGCGAGGCCAGCTGCTGTCGGCCGCCGACGGGCTGGCCACGGCCATCGCAGGCGAAGGCCTGGCCGAGGGCTCCCACCTGGCCTGTCTGCTCGCGGACGATGCCCCGATGGTGGCCCTCGTCCACGCGGCCCGACGGCTGGGGGCCGTGCTCGTGCCGCTCAACCGTCGGGGCACACCCCGGGAGCTGCGATCCCAGCTCGTGGCGGCTCGAGCGGGCGCGCTGATCTACGATGCGAGCAACGCCGACCGGGCCAGGGGCAGCCTGCCGGAGGGCATGACGGGCCTCCGCATCGAGGCGCTCCTGGCCGCCGCGCCCTGCGGTCCGGCGCCTCGGCTGCGCGAACGCGTCGACCTTGATGCACCGGCCGCCATCGTCTTCACCTCCGGCACCACCGGTCGACCCAAGGGCGCGCTGCTGACGCACGACAACCAGCGTGCCAGCGCGCACGCCTGGGCCGGACTGCTCCGGCCGGTGCCGGGTCATCGCTGGCTGGCCTGCCTGCCCCTGTTCCACGTTGCCGGTCTGTCCATCATCACGCGCGTGACGCGCTGGGGCGCGCCGCTGAGGCTGCTCGATCGCTTCGAGCCGGAGGTCGTCAGCGCCGCCCTCGACGATGGCGTGACGCACCTGTCGCTGGTACCGGCCCAGCTGCGCGTGCTGTTGGACGCTCGCGACGGCAGGCGCGCACCGGCGACCCTGCAGGCCATCCTGCTGGGCGGTGGCCCGATCCCCGTGGCGCTGCTGGCGGAGGCACGCGCGGCGGGCTACCGCGTACTCACGACCTACGGCCTGACCGAGACCGGCTCGGGCGTGGCCAGCGGCGGTGCGGACGAGGCCACCCTCGCGGACCCCCTGTCTGCGCGCGCCCTGCCCGGGGTGGAGCTGCGCGTGGAGCCGGACGGCAGGGCCGACGGCAGCGGCGAGATCCTGGTGCGGGGTGCGATGGTCTTCGCCGGTTACCTCGACGACCCATCGGCCACGGCCGCGGTCCTGCAGGAGGGCTGGCTGCACACCGGCGACATCGGCACGCTCGATGGGCAAGGGCTCCTGCGGGTGGCCGACCGGCGTGACGACCTCATCATCTCCGGTGGCGAGAACGTCTATCCCGCGGAGGTCGAGGCGGTCCTGTCCGAGCACCCGGCGGTCGCCGAGGCTGCCGTCGCGGGCCAGCCCGACGCTCGCTGGGGTGCCGTGCCGGTGGCCTTCGTGGTGCCGCTCGCGGATGTCCGACCCGACCTTCAGGAGCTGCAGCGTCACTGCCGTGAGCGGCTGGCGACCTACAAGGTGCCCGTCCGGTTCGAGCTGGTCGAGGAGCTGCCGCGCAACGCCTTCGGCAAGCTCCAGCGGCACCGGCTGCGTGAGCGTCTGTCCGCGGACGCCCCGTGACGCCGCTCTACTACGAGCGACGCGGCGAGGGGCCTCCGCTGCTGCTGTTGCACGCCACCCTCTCCTCGTCTCGCGGGCTGCGCACCCTGGCGACCCGCCTCGCGACCGCCCACACCGTGATCAGCGTCGACCGCCGCGGCAGCGGCCAGAGCGTCTTCGAGGGCCCGTCTCGACCGATCGCGGTCACGACGCATATCGAGGACCTCGCCCGCATCATCGAGGCCGAGGAGCTAGGCCCGGTCGCGCTCGTGGGCCACAGCTACGGCGGCTGCGTGGCCCTCGAGCTGGCCGCGCGCCTGCCGGGGCTGGTGCGAGCCGTCCTGGCCTATGAGCCGCCGTACGCCCCGGTGGCCCCCGCGGCGGTGCAGGCAGGCATGGCCGAGATCGGCCGCCGGACGCTCGCCGCCCACGCCGACGCCGGGCCGGCCGCGGCGGCGCTTACCTTCATGGCGGCCGTGTCCGGACCCGAGGCCGTGGCCGCCCTGAGCCCCGCGGCGCGTGCTCGCGTGGAGGCCGCGGGACAAGGTGCCGTCGCGGATGCGACCCTGTTGGGCATGAACCCCGACGCCCTCGACCGCCTCGACCGCCCCGTCCGCATCGTCACCGGCACTGCCAGCGACCCGCTGTACGCCGACATCGCCGAGGCGCTCACGGCGCGCATCCCGACCGCTGACCACCTGCGCCTTGACGGCCTCGATCACATGGCGCCGGTGCTGCGCCCCGAGCCCATCGTCGAGGCCGTGGAAGGGTTCCTCGCATGAGCCAGGGCAACAGCGCTCCACCGCAGAAGGTGGAAGCGATGTTCGACCAGATCTCGGGCGTCTACGACGGCATGAACCTGGCCATCAGCGGCTTCCAGGAGCCGCGCTGGCGCAAGAAGATCGTGGCTGCCGCCGGTGTCGGTCCGGGCGATCGGGCACTGGACGTGGCCTGCGGAACCGGCAAGGTCACGACCGACCTCTACCAGGCCGTGCAGCCGGGTGGGCAAGCCCTCGGCATCGACTTCAGCGCCCGCATGATCAGCGTGGCCAACGAGCGTCGGCCGTCCCAGCTCGCCGGGCTCACCTTCGAGCAGGGTGATGCGCTGGCGCTGCCCGTCGAGGATGACAGCTTCGATGCCGCCACCATCGCCTACGGCATGCGCAACCTCTCCGACTACCGGCAGGGTTTCGCCGAGATGGCCCGCGCCGTGCGGCCCGGCGGCATGGTCGTGTGCTTCGAGATCCACACGCCGACGAGCGCCTTCGGACGACTGGCGGCGATCTGGTTCGATCACGTGGTGCCGCTCATCGGCAGGCTGATCGGCCAGGGCGATGCCTACGGCTACCTCGCCAACTCGGTGAAGGGCTATCCCAGCCCTGAGCGCATCGCGGAGATCATGCGCGAGGCCGGCCTGCAGGACGTCCACTGGGAGGGTTTCATGGGCGGCATCGTGGCGCTCCACGTGGGCACCGTGTCGGTTTCGGCGGGCGAGGCTGCCTCTTCGTAGTTCCCGGGGGTTCGTGAGCCATCGCCTCGCGCGGCCAGCGGTTCGGTCAGCCAGTCCTGGAGAGGCTCGAGGATCGAGGCCCGCTGCGGCGTGGTGGTGCGCGGGGAGGCGGTTCGCGGCGTGGTGGTTCGCGGCGAGGCGGCGCGCAGGGTGCGCGGCGTGGTGGTGCGCGGCGTGGTGGTGGCGCGCGGGGAGGTGGTGCGCAGGGATAGCTCGCGGCGCAGGGTGCGCGGCGTGGTGGTGTCGCCGGCTATGCCGCCAGGGACTGTACCGACCAGGCAGGCCGTCCGATCGCTCCGATCAGCGGCTCATCCCACCCCTGGCATGCCCGTGGTGCATGAACCCGCGAGGCACGTGGCCCGTTCATGCACCGGGGGCATAGACCCGCGCGGCGCCTGGCCCGTTCATGCGCGGGGGGCATGGACCCCAGCGGCGCGTGGCCCGTTCAGGCGCGGGGGGCATGGATCCGCCGTGAGCCTGGCCCGTTCAGGCGCGGGGGGCATGGATCGCCATGAGCCTGGCCCGTTCATGCGCGGGGGGCATGGACCGCGAGGCACGTGCCCGGCATGACCGTCCGACCCCGTGGGCCAACGCGCTGATCGACACCCCGCGGCGAGACGTGCTGCCGCGCCGCACCTTGCCTCAGTGGGAGCTGGCCACCCAGGCGATGGCCCACAAACCCGCCGAACGACAGCTAGTCGGTCGGACGGAGCCGCGGCTCGGGCGCGACCTCGAGCTTGAGCTCGTCCAGCTGCGCCGCCAGGGTCTGGGCCAGGGCCTCCAGCTCCGGCGCGGGTTCGCCTGCGAGCAGGTTCTGCAGCTCGCAGGGATCTCCGGGTTGGCCCTCGGACCACTCGTAACAGAGCCCGCCGCGGATGTCGTAAAGCTCGCGGAACCCGTCACGGTTCTCGACGTAGTGCCAGCGACCGTCAGGATGGTCATCGGTCGTGCGGATGGACCACCACACCGGCCGGTCGCCGCCGGAGGGCACCGCGTGCAACAGGGAGTCGCGCAGGTAGGGCATGGGCTCGTCGGCGAGCACCGAGGCGAAGGAGAGCCCGTCGGCTGCTTGCTGGCCGTTGGGGTAGGGGCCCATCTCGCAGCCGCCCAGCTCGCAGAAGGTGGGCGCGAAGTCGATCACCGACAGGGTCGTGGCATCATCGCGCGGCTCCGTGCCCCGCCCGGCGGGCCAGGCCACGTAGGCCGGCATGGGCGTGGCGTAGGGCGAGACCTTGGCCACCCTGCGGTGCTCTCCCCAGGTCATGCCGTTGTCGCCGATGAAGACGAAGACCGTGTCATCGAGGCGGCCCTCGTCCTCGAGCGCGCGTCCCACCCGGCCGATCATCTCATCCACCGCCAGCAACGACTCGCAGTGTGCCGTGAGGTCGAAGCCGTCATCAGCGAGTGGCGACTCGGCCTGGATGTAGGCCGGCTTGTCCGAGACGTCTGCCTCGTCGTAGTTCGGCGGCGACCACGGCTCGAGGTCCCGACAGCGCTCGTCGCCTTCATGCCGAGGTGCGGGCAGGTTGGGCTCGTGCGGTGTGTAGGGCGCGATGAGCGCGAACAGCGGCTCGTCGTCCGGCGCCTGCCTGATGCGCTTGACCGCGATGTCGGCGATGACGTCGGTGGAGTAGTCCTCCTCGTCGGTCTTGTGCTGGGTGATGTTGCCGTCACGGTCGCGGATCTGATACCAGAAGTACTTGCCCTGGTTGCTGTTGATGACGTCGAACCGGTCCCAGCCAGGGGGGTCGTAGCGGTCGGGGCTGAAGCGCTTGTAGCCGTTGAGGTACTTGCCCACGTAGGCGGTGTGGTAGCCGGCCTCGGAGAGCTCGGTGGCGATGGTGGTGGACACGTCGAGCTGCTCGCCGTTGTTGCTGTTGGCGCCGCTGTTGTGCGCGTGCTGGCCCGTCAGCAGCGCCGCGCGCGAAGGCCCGCACAGCGGCACCTCCCCATGGAAGTCGGTGAAGCGGATCCCGCGCTCCACGATGAGCTCGTTGAGGTTGGGCATCGTGTCTGCCGACCACAGCCGCCCGTCGTGGGGATTGGCGTCGTCGATCATGACCACCACGATGTTCGGCTGCGCTCCCTGGCCGGGCTCCTGGGCGCTCACGATGCTGGGCCCGCCGGCGACCGCGAGCAGCGGTGCGAGGGCCAGGCAGCCTGCGCTGCGGATGCGTCGGTTCACGCGTCGAAGAGTAGCGTGTCCTCGGACTTGACTTGCATGACGACGGCGGTCGTTGGGCTACCATCGAGACGTGTCCACCTCTCCGACCACTCCGCTTATCCATGCCCGCGGACTGACCAAGCGCTTCGGCGACTTCACCGCGGTCGACGCCGTCGACTTCGACGTCCAGCCCGGCGAGGCCTTCGGCTTCCTGGGACCCAACGGCGCCGGCAAGACCAGCACCATGCGCATGATCGGCTGCATCTCGCCCATGACCGAGGGCGAGCTCGAGGTGCTCGGGCTCGATCCGCGTCACGACGGCTCGGCCATCCGCCGGCGCCTGGGTGTCGTGCCCCAGGCCGACACGCTCGACATGGAGCTGACGGTCATGGAGAACCTCATCATCTACGGGCGCTACTTCGATCTCTCCTACAAGGAGTGCCGCAGCCGGGCCAACGAGCTGCTGGAGTTCGTGCAGCTGACCGAGAAGACCGACTCGCAGGTAGAGCCGTTGTCCGGCGGCATGAAGCGGCGCCTGACCATCGCCCGCTCGCTCATCAACGAGCCCGAGATGATCCTGCTCGACGAGCCCACCACCGGACTCGACCCACAGGCGCGCCACATGGTCTGGGAACGCTTGTACCAGCTCAAGAAGCAGGGCGTGACGCTCATCCTCACGACCCACTACATGGATGAGGCGGAGCAGCTCTGCGACCGGCTCGTGGTCATGGACAAGGCCCGCATCGTGGCCGAGGGATCGCCTCGCTCGCTCATCGCCGAATACGCCAGCCGCGAGGTGCTGGAGCTGCGCTTCGAGGACCTCCGCACGCCTGACCTCGAGGGCAAGGGGCGCGGCCTGATCCAGCGCAGCGAGCAGCTGCCCGACCGCATCCTGCTCTACACCGACGCGGGGGAGGCCCTCGCCGAGGCGCTCCACGAGGAGGAGGTCCGCCCGGTCAGCCAGCTCGTCCGCCGCTCCTCGCTCGAGGACGTGTTCCTGCGCCTCACCGGCAGGAGGCTCATCGAGTGACCGCGAGGGACCACCTTCGCAGCGTCCTGCGGGTGATGGAGCATCATGCCTTCGTCTATCGGCGGACGTGGCAGGGCTCCGTCTTCTCCACCTTCCTCAACCCCATCCTCTACCTGGCCGCGCTGGGCGTGGGCCTGGGGGCGTTCGTGGACCAGTCCAACCCGGCGGGTGTCGAGGGCGTCACGTATGCCATGTTCCTGGCCCCCGGCATCCTCGTGGCCACGGCCATGAACACGGCCACGGGCGAGTCGACCTACCCGGTCATGGCCGGCATCCGCTGGCTCAAGACGTACGTGGGCATGATCCTCTCGCCGCTCGACCCACGGCACGTGGCCACCGGCCAGCTGCTGTGGGCGGGCGTGCGGGTGACCCTGGGCGGGGTCGTCTTCCTGGGCGTGATGATCGCCTTCGGGGCCACGGACCTGCCCCACGCCCTGCTGATGCTGCCGGTCACGATCCTCACCGGCCTGGCCTTCGCGGCGCCCATCCAGGCCTTCTCGGCGGCGCAGACCAACGACGCTCCCTTCGCCACCCTCTTCCGCTTCGTGATCATGCCCATGTTCATCTTCAGCGGCACGTTCTTCCCCATCAGCCAGCTGCCCGAGCTGCTGCAGGTGGTGGCCGTCCTGACGCCGCTGTGGCACGCGGTCTCGCTCTCGCGCGGCATCGCGCTCGAGACGCTGGACCCGATGGTGGCGCTGGTCAACGTGGCCTACCTGAGCGCGCTCGTTGGCCGTGGGCCTGGCCTGGTCCTACCGCACCTTCAGCCGCCGGCTGGCGGAGTAGGGCCGTGCTCATCACCACCCGCTTCTTCCCCGATCGAGCCATCGGCAGCTCGCGTGCGCACAAGGTCCTCGAGCGCAACGTCATCGTCTACCGGCGCAACTGGACCATCATCGTCACCGGCTTCTTCGAGCCCATCTTCTACCTGCTGGGCATCGGCTTCGGCCTGGGCACGCTGGTGGGCGACGTCGGCGACATCCCCTACGCCGCGTTCGTGGCACCCGGCCTGATGGCCACCGCGGCCATGAACGGCGCACTCTTCGAGTCGACCTTCAACCTCTTCTTCAAGCTCAAGTACGCCAAGACGTTCGACGCCATCCTGTCCACGCCGCTGGGGCCGTCCGACATCGCGGTGGGCGAGGTCAGCTGGGCCCTCACACGCGGCCTGCTCTACGCCATCGCCTTCCTGGTGGTGATGCTGCTCCTGGGCCTGGTGCTCTCACCACTGGGCATCCTCATGATCCCGGGCGCGCTGCTCATCGGCCTCGCCGCCGCGGCCGTGGGTATGGCCGCCACCACCTACATGCGCTCGTGGAAGGACTTCGACGTGATCACGGTGGTGACCATGCCCATGTTCCTCTTCAGCGGAACCTTCTACCCCATCTCCGTCTATCCCGATTGGCTCGAGGCCATCGTGGAGCTGACCCCGCTCTACCGCGGCGTGCACATGATGCGCAGCTTCTCGACCGGGGACCTCGGGCCCATGCTGCTGGTCGACATCGCCTATCTCAGCGCCATGGGCCTGGTGGGCGTGGCCATCACCTCGCGCCGCTTGCGCGGCCTGCTCCTGAAGTGAACAGACCGAGGCGCCGCTCCGAGGGTTCGGGAACGGCGCCTGGTGGGCGGTGGGAGGGTCAGGCTCCCGGCCTCGGTCCGGACGTCTTCACGGCGTAGACGTCCTGCAGGGAGGAGGAGAGGATGGTCTCCTCCCGCGGTACGTACTCCATAGTACGTACTACCTACGGAGTCTAGGGTCCGGTGTGCGCACGTGTCAAGGACGCGTCGGCCGGACCCCGAAGAGGCGTCGCTCGCCGGTGCTGGCGCCCCAGTCGATGCGCCTGACCCCGCCGAAGGCCGCGTAGTCGGCGAGCGCCGAGCGCATGGCCTCCACGAGACCCGGCTGCCGGCGCGGGGAGAACCCGTCCTGCCACCAGATGCCAAGGATGCGCACGACACCGGCGGCCCGGTCGAACCGTGGCTCGATACGGCCCACCAGCCGGTCACCCCACAGGAGCGGCAGCACGTAGTAGCCCCAGCGGCGCTTGGCCTGGGGCACGTAGACCTCCCACACGTAGTCGAACGCGAACAGGCTGCGGAGCAGGTCCCGGTCCCAGACCAGTGGATCGAGCGGGGCCAGGAACACCACGCTGGGGTGGGCGAGCTCACGACCCTGCGCGACCGCGTCGTCGGCCTCACGCAGGAGCTCCAGCTCGTCGCGCAGCACGAAGCGTGTGCCGCGGACGCCGTCTACCGTCACGGGCACGATCTCGCCGGCTCGGATGAGGTCGGCGCGAAGCTCGGTCCGCGAGACGGTGCCGGGCGGATCGGTGGGCTTCCGCCGCGCCGGACCAAGGCCGTACCACAGCGTGTACTCGCCGGTCTCGCCCAGCAGGCCGTGCGCCCGGAAGCGCGAGAGCAGCTTGTGCCGCAGCTGATCGACCGGGTCGACGGTCGTCGCCGAGCAGCTCGGGCGGGAAGATCCGCTCGGTGAGGTCGAAGTAGCGCCGGTTACCCTCGCGCCGGTCGAGGCTGACGATGCCGGCCTCCCACAGCGCCTCGAGGATGGCCCGCACCTCCGACGTCGGACCCCAGTACCAGGAGACCGCCCCACGGCGCTCGAAGTCGAGCGTGGTCAGCGGGCCCTCGTCGCGGATGCGCTCGAGGACGTGATCCATGGCCTCGCGATGTCGCACGAAGGCCGCATCGCGGTGGGCCTCCAGGAAGCGTTCCCAGCTGTGTCGGTGCCAGGGCAGCTCCGTGCTGGGCAGGATGCTGAGCATCTTGTTGTAGGTCTCGAAGAGCTCGCGGGTGCCGTAGAGCAGCTTGCTGGTCCAGGCCGGGTCGTAGTCGCGGACACGCGCATGCAGCACCAGGTCGTGGTTGCGGCCGGCGACCGCGAGCGGGTCGAACTGGATCGAGCCGAGGCGCTCGAAGACCGCGCGCACGCCGTCGAGGCCGGCCGCCTGCGCGCGGGCCGGCGCGAGGAGGTGGCGCTGCACGAGGAAGCGGCGCGCACCGGCGGCGCTGACGACGATGGGGTCCATGGCTGCCGAGGATACGCGGCGCTGCGTGTCGTCGGGGCAGGACCGAGCACCGCCGGTCGGACGCCCGTTGACGGCCGAGCCGCGCTTCGATCGGCCTGCGCGGCGGCATCGCCGAGCAGCGGTGTCAATGCCCGCGGCAGGGGTCATCGGCCGACCTTCCGTATACTCCCCCCTTGCATGGCCACTACCCGCGATTACTACGAGATCCTGGGGCTAGAGCGCGGCGCCAGCGACGAGGAGATCAAGCGCTCCTTCCGGAAGCTGGCCCAGCAATGGCACCCCGACGTCAACACCGACCCTGATGCCGACGCGCGCTTCAAGGAGGTCAACGAGGCCTACCAGGTCCTCTCCGATCCGCAGCGCCGCCAGCAGTACGACATGTTCGGTCGTGCCGGCGTGGGTGGGACCGGTGCGGGCGCCGAGGGCTACGGTCCCTTCGGTGGCTTCCAGGGCTTCGGCGACATCTTCGATGCCTTCTTCGGCGGTGCGGCCGGCGCTGGCGGAGCGCGACGCACGCGCCGCCCGGCTGGGGCCGACCTTCGCTACGACCTGCAGCTGACCTTCGCGGAGGCCGTCTTCGGGGCGGAGAAGGAGCTGACCTTCAGCGCCCTCGACACCTGCGCGACCTGCGCTGGCAGCGGCGCAGAGGCGGGCTCCGAGCCCGTCACCTGCCCGCAGTGCGACGGCAGCGGCGAGGTGCGGGAGGTGCGCAACACCCTGCTTGGCCAGATGGTCAACGTGACGCCCTGCGGACGCTGTCGCGGCACCGGCCAGATCGTGGAAGATCCCTGTCCCACGTGTCACGGCGACGGTCGCACCGAGCGCAAGCGCACCTTGCGCGTGAGCGTGCCGGCGGGCATCGACGACGGGCACCAGATCCGCCTCACGGGGGAAGGAGAGGCGGCCCCGCGGGGCGGCACGCCCGGCAACCTCTACGTCGTCACCCACGTCGAGGAGCACCCGCAGCTCAAACGGGACGGTACCGAGCTCTACCTGGAGCTGGCGCTGTCGATGACGCAGGCAGCGCTGGGTGCGAGCATCCCCATCGTGACCGCGGACGGCGAAGAGCTGCTGGAGGTCAAGCCGGGCACACAGCCGGGCACCGAGATCCGCCGCCGCGGCAAGGGCGTGCCCCATCTGCGGCGGGCTGGCGCGCGCGGCGACCTGCATGTGCTCATCGACGTGGAGGTGCCCCGCAGCCTCAACGATCGCCAGCGCGAGCTGCTCGAGGAGCTCGCGGCCGAGTCAGGTGAGCTGAGCGCGGACGGCGAGACGACCGTGGCCGACGGTCCGCGCACGAGGCGCGGCAAGCGCTCGCTGGGCGACCGCATCAAGGACGCCATCAGCTGAGCGAGAACGAGAAGGAGTCGGCACCGGTGGGGCCTGACGATGGGACATCCGCAGCCGGGACCTGGCTGGAGCTGTCCATCGAGTGCGACCAGGAGGCCGTGGAGGCGGTGAGCGAGATCCTCTCGCGGGCGGCTCCCGGTGGCGTCTCCGTGGAGCAACCCTTCGCGACCGAGCAGGAAGGCCTGGCGGCTTCGCCCATCCTCGATGCCCCGGTCACCATCCGGGCCTACCTGCCGGCCCTCGACATGACCGCCGCCGAGGCCGCCATCGCCGTGGCCCGGGAGCGCCTGGGCCACCTCACCGCCTTCGACTTGCGTCCCATCGGCGAGCTGCACGTGTCCGAGGTCCACGAGGAGGACTGGGCCAGCGCCTGGAAGGAGCACTTCCCGGTCATGCATCTGGGGCGGCGCATCGTCATCAAGCCCACCTGGCGTGACTATCAGCCGGCAGCCGACGACGTCATCATCGCGCTGGATCCGGGGATGGCCTTCGGCACCGGCCTTCACCCCACCACGCGGCTGTGCCTCGCGGGGCTCGAGCGCTGGGCCGATGACGGCATCGTGGACGGGGCCGCGACCTTCGACGTCGGTTGCGGTTCGGGCATCCTGGCCGTGGCCGCTGCGCTGCTCGGAGCCGGACCCGTGCGAGCCGTGGACACGGACCCCATCGCCGTCGAGGCGACCGTGCAGAACGCTGCCCGCAACGGGGTCGAGGTCAGCGCCAGCCGCGGCAGCCTGCCCCTTGACGAGGGTCCCTTCGACCTCGTCCTGGCCAACCTCGTGGCCAGCATCCTCATCGAGCTGGCGGCGCTCCTGGCGGACGCGGTCCGGCCCGGGGACGGCACCCCCGGCAGCGGCGGTCGACTGCTGGCCTCGGGCATCTTCATCGACCGTGAGCCGGAGGTGCGACGCGCCTTCCTGGCGGCCGGACTCCGCGTCGTGCACCGTGAACAGGAGTCCGAGTGGGTGGCGCTGGACCTGGAGCGCCCTGGCCCATGACCATCCCGGGCGAGTGGTTCCCGATCCTGCTCACCACGCACATCATCCTGGCCATCTCGCTCTTCGTGCCCTCGTTCGCGCTGCCCTTTACGATGCGCACCCGGGGCATCGACGGGGACCCCGTCGTGGGCGGCAGCCGGGGGCGGTCCGTGCGCGTCCTCATCTGGCTGGAGGCGCATGGCACGCTCATCATCGGTGCGGGCGTGGCCACCACCGGCATCCTTATGTTGCTCATCCTCGGCTCGGCCTTCCTCAACCAGCCGTGGCTGCTGCTGGGCATCTCGATCTACGCCACCATCCTGCTGGTCTCGTTCTTCGTGCAGCGGCCCGGCGTGCGTCGGTTGCTTGGGCTCAAGGCGGCCGCGACGGAGGAAGAGAAGGAGCGATGGCGTGTCAGGGCTCGCCGTCAGCGCTATCTCAGCTACGGCATGGCCGCCGCCATCGGTCTTATCGGGTGGCTCATGATGAGCAAGCCCACGTTCTGAGCCACGAGGATGAAGCCGTGACCCGCGCCGACTGCCTGTTCTGCAAGATCATCGCCCGCGAGATCCCGTCCGACGTCGTCTACGAGGACGAGCTCGTGCTTGCCTTCGCCGATATCGATCCGGTCGCGCCCGTGCATCAGCTGATCATCCCCAAGCACCACATCGCTTCCGCGGCCGAGCTGTCGCAGGCCGATGCCGAGCTCCTGGGCCGGCTCTTCGGGGTCGCCGCCGAGCTGGCGCGCACGGCTGGGCTGCCGGCCTCGGGCTACCGCCTCGTGACCAACGTCGGTGCTGATGGCGGCCAGTCGGTGGACCACCTGCACTTCCACCTCATCGGTGGTCGTGCCATGCGCTGGCCCCCGGGTTGAGCGGGTCGTGACTCGCTTGCGGCTGCTGGGCGCGCTGGTGTTGGCGCTGCCCCTCGCCCTCGCCGCCTGTACCAGCCCCGACCGCCCCTCGGTGGTCCCGGACGAGGTGTCGCTGCCCACGCCCGTGCGCTCCTTCGATGCCTCGGTCGGGCGGTCGCTGGCAGCGATCGAGGCGGCCCTGCTCGCGAGCGGTGAGCGCCTGGGGCTGCCCGTGAGCGCGTATCGGCCCTCGGAGCCGGAGTCGTTGCTGCAGACGCCGCGCGTCATCCGCCGCGTGGAGCTCGCCGATGCCGATGACGGCTACGTCGTCATCTACGAGGCCGGCGGGCGCGGCGCGGCGCTGGAGCGTGCGTCGGAGCTGGCCGACTACGTGGCGTCGGGCTTCGGGCAGACCAACTTCCCGGCGGACACCCAGTTCTCCGTGGCCACGCTCGAGGACACCGTCATCTTCACCACCTGGTCCCAGCGTCGCTCCGACGACCCCGAGCGGGCGGAAGCAGCCTTCGAGGCCATCGCCAGCGTGGGCACCCCGCTCGAGATCAGCAAGTAGGCCGCGCCGCTACTCGACCTCGCGCACCTGCAGGGCGGCGTCGCTGCCGGCCCACTCGCGCACGGGATTGCGCCTGATCTTCATGGTGTGGGTCCGCGGGAAGTCCCGCTCGGGCCACAGGCGCCAGGCGGCGATGCGTTGGGACATGGAGAGGTCGGCGTTGGCTGCCTTGACCGCGGCGTCGATCTCGGCCCGCAGGGCCTCATCGAGCGGCCGGTCGTTGGCCGCCTCCTGGTCCGCGCGCAGGATGGGCACCGAGCCGGGCGGCAGCACGACCGCCTCGATGCGCCCGGGCTTCGTCTCGAGCACCACCGCCTGGCCGATGCCGTGGTCGGCCAGGGCGGCCTCGATGTCCTCGGGGAAGACGTTGAGGCCGTTGGGCAGCACGATGATGTTCTTGAGTCGGCCCGAGAGGCGCAGGTCGCCATCGGCGGTGAACTCGCCGGTGTCGCCCATGCGGTACCAACCGTCGGCGGTGCGCGAGGCCGTGGTGTTGGCCTCGTCGCGCCAGTAGCCGGGCGAGACGCCCGGGCCCCGCACCTGGATCTCGTGTGTCTCCGGGTCGATGCGCACGTCGACACCGTCGTGCGCGCGGCCGACCAGTCCCGGCGGGTGATGCCACTCGTCGTTGGCCACAGCGAAGCCGACCTCGGTCGAGCCGTAGCCCTGCAGGACCACGATGCCGATGTCCTCCCACGCCTGCTGCAGCTCCGGCGGGAGGTAGGAGCCCGACGAGACCATCAGGTCGAGACGGCCGCCGAAGGGCGCGTGGAGCGGACGGAACAGGATCCGTCGCGCGCGGTAGGGCAGGTGACGGGTGATCCGGCGCGCCCGGGACACCAGCGACCCCAGGCCGCGCTGCTCGATCCGGCGGGTGATCGCCACCCACAGCAGCTCGAGCAGCTGGGGCGTGCCCACGATGGCGTTCGCGCCGAGCTCGCGCATGGCCTCCACGATGACGCGCGGGTTGCGCGAGCGGACGTACACGATCTCGGCGCCCATCATCGTGCCGAAGAGGAGCGTCGAGACCTGTTCGAGCAGATGTGACAGGGGCAGGATCGAGACCGCCCTGAGATGGCGCGGCCGCAGGAGCCTGGAGAACATGCCCATCGTCTCGAGCACGTTGCCATGGGTCAGCAGGACGCCTTTGGGGTCGGCCGTGGTGCCGGAGGTGAAGTGGATCTCGAAGAGCGAGTCGCGATCGGGCCCATCCCAGGCCGCGATGCGTGCCTCCCAGTCAGCGGGCCAGTCCGGATCGGGATCGGCGGTGAGCTCGTTGAGCCGCAGGACCTGCAGGCCGGTGAGGCCAGCCTGCTCGGGGTCGGGAGCGTCGTAGCCTTCGTCGACCGCGATGACGCCCACCTCGGTGAGGCCGGCGATGCGCTCGATGACCGCCGTGGTCATGCGCAGGTCGACCGGGACCAGCACGATCCCGGCCCGCATCGCACCCCAGTAGACCGCGGGCAAGGTGGGCGTCGAGGGGGACCAGGTCATGAGGCGGTCACCCGGCTGCAGGCCGGCCGCCCGCAGGCGCCACGCGGCCAACAGCGACCGACGCTGCATCTCCCGCGCCGTCCACGCAAGGGCCATGCCCGAGTCGAGGCGCAGCGCGTACATCACGCGATCGGCGGGATAGCGTTCAGCGGCATCGTCGATGATGCCGACGAGCGAGTCATAGCCGGAGGCGTGGGGGAACGCGGTCATGGCCGCGAAGTGTAGCGGCGGGCAGACCATGCCGGTGGTGCCCGCTGCCCGCGGTGCGGACGGCAGCGCCGCTGACCTGCGCCCTACGACTCCGAGGGCGGGCTCGGCTCCGGTGGGGCCGATGGAGCGGGCGTCGACGACGCGTCCGGTACCGCAGCCGGCGTCCCGGAGCCAGCCTCGAAGACGTCCCTGACCGCCTTCCGGATCCTGGACACCCTGGGCACGATGTCGTAGTCGGGTCGGGTCACCGAGTACCCCTGGGCTGGCGAGAGCACCAGCGACGCGGGCTTGCGCGTATCCAGCTCCGTGGCCAGCAGCACGAGCTGCGGCAGGATCTTGGCCGGGATGTTGGTGGTGACGTACTCGTCGAACTGCTGCCGTAGCTCGCCGATGGTGCCCGGCTCGAGCAGGGACTCGAGGTTGACCTGGTCCTTGAGCGACTCCACCACGTACTGCTGGCGAGCCGCACGGTCGAAGTCAGAGGTGGACTTGCGCGAACGCGCGTAGGCCAGGGCCTCCTGGCCGTTCATGCGCTGGATCCCCGGCGGCACGTACAGCTTCAGCTTGCCGCGTCCGTCGGCGGCGGCATAGGCGTTGTCCAGGAGCGGCAGGGGCACGTCCACGACGAGGCCCCCGAAGGCGTTGACAGCGCCGCGGAAGCTGTTGAGGTCGACGGCCACGTAGTACTGGATGTCGAGCCGGTAGAGCTCGGAAAGGGCTCCCATCAGCGCGCGGTAGCCGCGGTTGAGGTCATTGCCCGGGAAGAGGTCGTCCCGCAGGCGGGCGGTGATGTAGAGCGAGTTGATCCGCGAGGCGTAGGTGTCGCCGAAGACGGCCCGGGCCTTGGCGAAGTCGGCGGTCCTGGGCAGCGGGACGTCGACCGTGTCGCGGGGCAGCGAGATGAAGGCCAGCCGACCTGTCTCGGGGTCGATGCTCACGACCATCATGGTGTCGGTCAGGAAGGTCTTCTCTCCCGGCCGGCCGCTGTCGAGGCCGACCAGCAGGATGTCGAGGCGCTGGCTCCGGTCCCAGGGCTCGATGCTGGGGTCGGGCGCTGCGCTGGAGCTCGCGGGCTCCGTGGTGCCATCGGTGCTGGCCGGCGCGCCCGTGGCCATGACGATGTCACGGATCCTCGCGGGCAGCTCGTCGAGCTCCGGGATGGCGGTGGTGTCACCGCCGCCATCGAAGGTGCCCACCACGTCCTGGGCCAGGCGCACGGGCATGGCCACGGCCACGTGGCTGCCGACGAGGACGGCGGCCATGACGACGAGGCCGAGGGCAGACGCTGAACGGGAGGTCGGCGTCCCGACCAGCGGGTCTCGGGCCAGGCGCCAGGCATCGAGCATGGCCGCCAGCCGATAGAGCGCATCGAGGACGATGATGAGCATGACCGTGGTGAGCACGTCCGGGTCCACCAGCTGGGCCAGCGACTCCTTGGCGCCGTTGCCGACGATGAGGGAGGTGCCCACGACGAGAGCGGTGAGGGGCAGGACCATCCACAGCGCCGCCCGCAGCCAACGGCGCAGGTAAGCCTGGCCCAGGCCGGGCAGGAGGAAGGAGAGGAAGGCAGCGGTGAACGCGCTCCTCACGGGCTTGAGCGCGGCCTGTCCCTTGCTGGCCATGCGGCAGCGGCACCCCTCTTGACGACGCGTGCGCCACGGCAGCGCACCCCCCAAGCGTGGGGCTTCCGCTCGCGCGAATCAAGTCCCGCCCGGTGTCGAGGGGGCGAAGAGACCTTCACGTCGGACATCGGCGTCCGGCACACCGACACTCGGCCCATGAACGGAGAGCGACTGGCGCACGGGCAGCAAGCAGACGCTGAGGGTGAACGCCATCGCGCCCGTGCTGCTGGCACTCGGCGCGGCGCTGCATCCGGTCCGCGGGGTGCGGGCACTGCTGGCCCTCCACGCGCTCGATGCCATGTCCCCGGCCGTGGTCCAGGGCATCTCGCTCGTGCGCGGGAGACGCCGGGACTGACGCTCGGGTCAGCCGCTGGGGTCGTGGTCCCCCACGCCGGCCAGCGCATGGGGGAGGAGTACCTCCGGGCCGTTTGACCGCTCGTGAGCGCGTCCACTACACTCCAGCCCGGCCTGCTTGCGCGGTTTCGACTCGCGCGAGGCTTCCCCGTCGGTCCTGGTCCCGGCGGTCGAGTGCGGCCTGATACCGACCAGTGGGAGGTGATTTCCTAGTTGGCAGAAGTCCGAGTCGGTGAGAACGAGACCTTCGAGGCTGCCCTGCGACGCTTCAACAAGAAGATCCAGCAGAGCGGCATCCTCGCAGAGGCACGACGCCGTGAGCATTTCGAGAAGCCGAGCGTCAAGCGCAAGCGCAAGGAAGCGAAGCGGAAGAAGGTGGCGCGCGGCGAGTAAGCCCCGCCCCTAGAGACCCAAGGTCCGAGCCCCCTCCACCTGCCCTATGAGAGGAGGTCCGCCATGAGCCTTACCGAACAGCTCCAGGCTGACATGAAGACTGCCATGCGTGATGGCGACGCGCACCGACGCGACACCCTGCGCATGGTGATCGCGGCTGCCCAGAATGCGGCCAAGGAGAAGCGTGCGCCGCTCTCGGACGAGGAGACGCTCGCGGTCATCTCCAGGCAGGTGAAGACGCGTCGGGAGTCGGTCACGGCATACCGTGATGCGGGTCGTGACGACCTCGCGGACAAGGAGCAATCGGAGATCGACGTGCTCCAGCCGTACCTGCCACAGCAGATGGGTGAGGATGCGGTCCGAGCCCTCGTCGTCGAAGCCGTGGCCGCCACCGGCGCCACGTCGCCCCGTGACATGGGCAAGGTCATGGGCGCCCTGATGCCCAAGGTGAAGGGCCGTGCCGACGGCAAGCTCGTGAGCAGCCTGGTCAACGAAGAACTGGCCAAGGCGGCCGCGGCCTCGTAGGCTTCACCCATGCTGGCACGCCGGGGGAGCCAGATCCTCGCATTCACCAGGCGAGACGCCGTCCGCCTGGGGCTGCTTTCCACCCTGCTCGTGGCCGGACTGACGTTGGTGCTGGCCTTCAGCGACCTCACCTCCATGTCCGGGACCGACGACTACCTCGCGGTCTTCGGCTGGCTCTTGCTCTCCATCGCGGTCGTGACCACGCTCATGGCCTGGATGTGGCGCTTCCGCTCCCGCCTGTGGCACCGCAACAACGCCATGCTCCTGCTGGCACTGGCCCTGCTCACGGCCACGACCCTGCTGGTCGTCACCGGCGAGGGCACCGTGTCCCCCTTCCTGGTGCCCACCTTCGCGGTCGGGCTGCTGCTCTCGGTCCTGCTCGACTCCGGCGTGGCCAGCGTGGCCACGGCCATGGTCGCGGTCATGGCCGGCGTCATCACCGGCTCCATGGACCTGGCGGCCTATACCCTGCTCGGCGGGCTCGTGGGTACGATCGTCATCGGACGGGGCGAGCGCCTCGCCCAGTTCGTGCAGGCCGGCGCTGCCATCACCGCCGCCAACGTGGCGGTGGTCACGGCCTTCACCATCATCACCGGCTCGCAGGACCTCGAGATCTACGTGCAGCTGCTGGCCGCGTCGGCCATCTCCGCCTTCGGGGCCGCGGTGGCAGCGGCCGGCACGTTCGCGGTCCTGGGCAGCGTCTTCGGCATCACCACCTCCTACCAGCTGCTGGAGCTGGCCAACCCCACCCAGCCCCTGCTGCGACGGTTGCTGCTCGAGGCCCCGGGCACGTATCACCACTCGCTGATGGTGGGCAACCTCGCCGAACAGGCAGCGGAAGCCATCGGTGCCGACGCGCTCGTCACCCGCGTGGCGGCCTACTACCACGACGTCGGCAAGCTCTACGATCCGCTCCTCTTCATCGAGAACCAGGCCGGCGGCGAGAACGTGCACGACCAGCTGCCCCCCGAGGAGTCGGCTGCCATGATCGTGGGCCACGTGGCGCGTGGCATCGACATCGCCTACCAGTACAAGCTGCCCAAGGCCCTCATCGGTTTCATCCCGCAGCACCATGGCACCGCGCTCATGGGCTACTTCTACGCCAAGGCCCGCCAGATCGCCGCCGCTGAAGCCGGTGCGCCGCTGAGCACGCCGGCGGGCAAGGAGGCCGCGGACAAGGTCGACCCCCGTCGCTTCCGGCACGCCGGGCCCAAGCCCCAGACACGTGAGGCCGCCATCCTGATGCTGGCCGATAGCGTGGAAGCCTCGGTGCGTTCGCTGGCCAGCCATGATGAGCCGGCCATCCGGGCCATGGTCAGTCAGATCATCGGCGACCGTCTCATCGACGGCCAGTTCGATGAGTGCGATCTGACCCTGCGTGACCTCGACCGCATCCGTGAGTCGTTCATCGAGCAGCTGCTCGCGATGTACCACCGCCGCATCGCCTATCCCACCAACAAGATCGTCGAGCTCGAGTCACGGCGACCCGTGGAGCGCAAGGGGGCTTGAGCGAGGACCAGGGATCCGTGACCGTGGCGGTCGTGGTGCGGGCTGACGTGCCTGACCTGCTGCCGCTCGAGGAGTGTCAGCGGGTGCTCGCCGCAGCCGTGGAGGCGGCCGGTGCGCCCGTCGGCAGCACCATCACCCTGACGCTCTCGGACGACGCCGAGCTGGCCGCGCTCAATGCCGAGCACATGGGCAAGGAGGGACCGACCGACGTGCTCAGCTTCCCGCTGTTGCCGCCGTCCGCGTTCCCCCCGCACCCAGGCCAGGACCCCGCCGTGCGGGCAGCCGTCGAGGCCTTCCCCCTGCCACCCGACGAACCCGTGGACCTGGGCGACATCGTCGTCTCGGTCGAGCGCGCCCTCGACCAGGCGGAGGGCGGGGCCGGCGGTCAGACGAGCGACGTGCGCTGGGCGCCGGCCGATGAGCTGCGCTTGCTCATCACGCACGGTGGCCTGCACATCTGCGGCTGGGATCACGCGGAGCCAGAGGAAGAAGCCGCCATGCGCGCCCTCGAGCGGCAGTTGTTGGCCGTGGACGAGGCGCAGCCCTCCTAGGCCCACGCGGCCTAGGCTTCCAGCAGCGAGCCGGCGGCCATGAGCACGGTCGCCAGCAGTGCCAGCGCCAGCATCGGGCGTGCGCCCCATCGGCCAAGGCTCCAGTCCGGCTCCCGCACCGGACCGTACCGACGGGCGTTGACGTACATCGGGAGCGTGACCAGCGCGATGACGATGGCGGTCAGGCCGGCTGCCAGCTGCAGCCAGTCGAGGAAGCCGAGGCCGCCAAGGTAGAGCAGCAGCAGGCTCGGGACCGTGGCCGCAAGCCAGGCCGGGCGGAAGCCCACCGACAGTCGCTCGGCGATGATGTCGGCCAGCGCCAGCGAGACGGCCCAGTAGGTGGTGAGCAGCGCAGCCATGATGAAGATCGCGCCGATGCCACCGGCCCATGGCCCGAGCTGGTCGGAGATGCCCACGATGGCCACCTCCGTCACGGGGTCGGAGACCGACAGCGCCACCGCTGCCACGACGGCGATGAGCAGGCCGTTGACGGCGAGGCCGCCGGCGACGGCCCGGGCGGCCGCCTGACCGTCGGGCGCGAGCCCCTTGACCACCTGCGGGACCGAGAAGAAGGCGTAGTAGCCGTACATCACCATCCCGAACAGGGCCAGCCCGTCGAGTGCCGACCCGCGCACGCTGAGGTCCAGGTCGATCGGTGCGCCGAGCGTGCCGGCCACGAGCACCACGACACAGCCAAGGAGGGCGATCACGCCGGCGGTGGCGAAGATGCCGACCGCGCGCAGCCCGAAGAAGACGACGCCGGCGGAGACGACGTAGACGACGGCCTGCGACACCGGCTCCGGCAGCCCCGTGGCCTCGCTGACGATCTCCGCCTCGGCTGCCACGTAGGCCGCCAGCGCGGCCACGAAGGCGACCGTGAGCAGGCCGAAGACGAGCCACAGGAGTGGGCGACGTCCTGGTCGGTCGAGGACCCACATCCGCATCAGCTCGATGACCTGCAGCGGCTGGCCCGTGCGCAGCAGGATCTCGACGAGCATGAGGTGGATGAACGTGGCCGCGCCGTAGGCCGTCACGAGGATGAGTGCGAGCGGCGCTGGTCCGACTCGCTCGGCGAGGTAGGGGACGGCCATGATGCCCGCGCCCACGCCGGCACCGACCATCAGCGCGGTCGCCCGTCGTGGGGTCAGCTGTGGCTCGTTCACAACGTCCCGACCTCGACGTGCACGGGGCGGCCATCGAGTCGCGGTGGGGCACCTTCGTCTGGGAACCGCCCCAGGAAGACGTCGCTCTCGTAGGTCAATGCCAGCGGCCGCCCGAGCGTCTGCGCCAGGGGCTCGCGGGCATCGAAGCCGACGAGCAGGAACGCCTGTCCTTGCTCACGCGCACGAGCTCGGGCCGCACGCAGCAACGCCCCCAGCACGTCGGGATCGTCGTCCGCGGTACAGCGCAGGGCGCCGAAGGCCGTGCCGATGCGTTCTCCCGGACGTGGCAGCCGGCGTGCGCCGATGGCTCGGGCCAGCAGGTCGTAGGCTGGCCGCAGGCGGCGCAGGCGCGGGCTGTCGTCGGCCAGGATCTCCTGCTTGTAGCTGGACTGGTCCCAGGAGCCAAGAACGCCGGCGATGTCGCCATCGCGCCGCGCCACCAGCAGGTCCTGGAGCTGCAGTCCGCGGTAGCTGATGCCATCGAGCAGCGCCTCCGGATCGACCACCGGGAAGAGCTGGCGGTCGGGTCCGTGCATCCGCAGGAAGTCCACGACGGCGTCGAGCATCGCTGGCTCGCAGGGCGTCACCGGCAGGCTCGCTCGCCGGGGCCCCGGCGAGCGATGGGTGACGAAGGCGAGGGACCGCAGGCGGGCGATGCGCTCGACCCGGGCAGCCGCCGGCGGGCGCGGCCCGGTGATCGTGCCCAGCGCGACCGTGTTGTCACTGGCGATGACGCCCATGTAGGGAATCGAGCGGTCGTTGCCGCGGACGGCTTCAAGAGCGGCCCGCTGCATCAGCCATCGCCCCTGGAAGCGCGGCGCGATGCGGATCTGCCCGATGTACGTGACGCGCGCCGCTGCGCCTTCGAGGTAGACGCGTCGGACGGCCCGGACCATGACCCCCGCGAGGAGGTCATCGGACGCGTGGCGGGCGATGAGGACGTCGCACGGCTGCCCCTGGATGGTCGTGCCCAGGAAGTAGTCGGGCTCACGTTCGAAGCGCACGCTGACCGTGCCCGGCATGGCCAGCGTGCCCACGAGCGCTCGGATCTCCGGCTCGTCGTCAGGCGTTGCCTGCAGGAAGCGGAAGCGCCGCTGGCTCATCGCGTGCCCAGCCGCAGGCCCTGGCGCTTGAAAGCCTCGCGGCGGAAGAGCGGGTTGTAGAGGAGGTAGAGCCCGAAGCGTGTCACCGAGCTCATGTTGGTGGAGCGATCGAGGGCCCGGGTCACGATGGATCCGAGGCTGCTCCAGCGACGCCGGCAGGCCCAACCGGTCTCGGTCAGCTGGTCCGCGGTCATGCGCGCCGGTCTGAAGGCGGCGCTGTTGAAGCGGTAGTCGGGGTGAAGCCACCAGCGGCCGTCGTAGAGCAGCCGGCCCTGCTCGGCGAGGCGCGCGTAGAGGGGCGTGCCGGGGTAGGGCATGAGCACGTTCCAGGCCGCGAAGGTGAAGTGCTGGTCGATGGCCCACTCGCACTGCTCCAGCAGCCTGTCGGGCGTGTCGTGGTCGTAGCCCAGGACGAAGGCAGCCCAGGTCTGGAGGTGGTGCTCGGCCAAGGTGGTGATAGCGGCGGCGTAGCGGTCCTTGCGCACGAGGTTGGGCCGCTTGCCCATCTGCTCGAGGTTGACCTCATCGAGCGACTCGAAGCCGATGACGTTGCCGAGGCAGCCGCTCTCGACCATCAGGCGCATCAGCTCGGGGTCCTCCACCTGGTCGATGCTGGCCTGGCTGACCCAGCGCTTGCCGAGGGGGATGAGCGCCCGGAAGAGCGCCTTGGCAGCCGCATGGTCGGCGATGAGGTTGTCGTCGACGAAGAACAGGTTGCGCCGCGTGCCGGCCTCGATCTCGGCCACGACGTCGGCCACCGGGCGCGCGTGGTGCTGGTGGTCGAAGTAGCTGCCGACCGCGCAGTACTCGCAGCGGAAGCGACAGCCGCGCCCGAACTGCAGCAGCGAGAGCGGCAGATAGCCCTTGCCCTCATAGATGTCACGCCGCGCGTGCGCCGTCGGCTGCGGTGCGCCTGTCCCGGCGTGGTAGCGGGGCGCCAGGCGGCGCTCGTGTGCATCGGCCACGACCGTGGCCCAGCGGGTCTCGGCGTCGCCGGTGAGCACGCTGTCGGCGTGCTCAGCGACCTCGTCGGGCAGGGCCGTGGCGTGGATGCCGCCCATGATCACGGGCACCCTGCGCGCGCGGAACTCGTCGGCGATCTCATACGCCCGGCGAGCGGTGAAGGCCTCGACCGTGATGGCCACGAGGTCGGTGTGTTCGTCGTAGTCGATCTCGTCGATGCGGTCATCGCAGAGGCGCACATCCACGCCCTCGGGGGTCAGGCCTGCGAGGACCCCGAGGTTGAGCGGCTCCATCCGGGCCTCGTCGCGGAAGGGCCCGTCGGCCAGGCGACCGAGCGTGGGCTTGACGAACGTGATGTGCATGGTGCCCGTGCCGCACGCTCCCACCAGCGTGGGCGCCGAGCAAGAGCCGAAGGGACCGACTCGTGCCAGCGCCAGGCTGTGCCCTAGCATGGACCGATGCTTCGTTCGACCGCCTTCGTCACCCTTGCTCTCGCCCTCAGCCTCCCGACGGCCGCCACGGCGGCCGACTGTCTCGCCCCACTCATGGATGAGCCGAGCGCTGCGCTCGCACGCACGGATCACGCCGTCAGCGGCAACCGCGTCGCCACGGGCTGCGGGCCGCTCACGGGCGCGGTTCTCGACGTGGAGCTGGGGGGCACGCCGGTGTGGGTGCTGCCCGACCCCAGCGACCGCGGTGGCTCGTGGTTCGTGGTGCTCGAGGACGGCACCGTTGACCACGTCATCGACGATGGCAGCGGTGCGGCCTTCGCAAGCCAGAGCGAGACGCCACCGCTCGAGCCCGGCCACCCGCCGCTGGCGCTCACGACCGGGGAGAACGAGGTGCTGGTGGGCTCGGCGCTCGGCGCCACCGGCTGGTTCGCCGACCCACTCCCCGACGCTCGGGTGACCGAGATACCCGGCGCCGCGCTGGTGGCTCCGGTCGGACCCACCGATCGCTACGACCACGGCGTGCTGGGGGACCAGCTGGAGGCCTCGGCCATCGAGGTCCGGGACCAGGCTGGGCCGGTCGTGCGCGTCGCGGTCGGCACCGATGAGGTCATCGAAGGCACGTCGGTCATGGTCGTGGAGCTGAACGCGGACGAGCCCGGGCCGGAGCTGCTCGCCACCGTCAGCGATGCCGCTGCTGGCGCACGCCTGCGGGTCTACGACCTCGATGGCTCGGTCGTCGGCGAGTCGAAGCCGATCGGCCAAGGCTATCGCTGGCTGCATCAGGTCGGTGCCGGGAACCTCGCGCCTGACGGTGCGCTCGAGATCGTGGCGGTGCGCACGCCGCATATCGGAGGGATCGTGGAGGCCTATCGCCTCGTCGATGATCGCCTGGAGCTGGTCGCCACGGCCGAGGGCTACAGCTCGCACCAGCTGGGCTCGGCCAACCTCGACATGGCCCTGCTGGCCGACGCCGATGGCGACGGCCGCCTCGACGTGCTGGTGCCGACGCAGGCCATGACCGAGCTGGCCCTGCTGGCTCGCACCGATGCGGGGTTCGAGGAGATCGATCGCCTCGAGCTCGACGGCCGGCTGACCACCAACGTGGCCGCGACCCCCACGGCTGATGGCGGTCTCGCCCTCGCGGTCGGGACCGACGACGGGCGCCTGCGGGTCTTCCGCTAGCACCGGGCGAGTACCATCTCAAGGCCGCGCCGCGCACCCTGGATCGGGTCGCGGCCGCTCCGCGTGCCCTCGATGGGGAAAGGACTGGTGTGAAGAAGGTCGTGGTGGGCCTGGGCAACCCCGGGTCCAAGTACCAGAACACGCGTCATAACATCGGCTGGATGGTCCTCGATCGCCTCGCCGACCGACACGGCGCGGCCGGTTCGGTCAAGACGAAGGATGCGGCGGCGACCGCGCGCGGCCGCATCGGTGATGACGAGCTCATCCTGGTCAAGCCCATGACCTACATGAACCGCTCCGGGGAGGCCGTGCGCAAAGCCATGGCGCGCGAGCGCGTGCCCATGCAGGACGTGCTCGTCGTGGTCGACGACATGGACCTGCCCTTCGGCCGCCTGCGCATGAAGGCGACGGGCAGTGCCGGCGGTCACAACGGCCTCCGTTCGATCATCGGCGAGATGGGCACGGAGGCCTTCGCTCGTCTCCGCGTCGGCATCGGAGCGCCCAGGGGTGGCGCCATCTCGCATGTGCTCGGTGACTTCGAGCATGCCGAGCAACAGCACCTCGACCTCATCCTCGATGCGGCCGCGGACGCGGTCGAGCTGTGGTCGCAGGAGGGGCCCGGGGTCGTGGCCAACAGGTGGAACGGCTGGAAGCCGCCCCTCGAGGAGCCCCAGGCGGCCGCGGCCCGGCCCAAGGCCGAGGCGGAACCCACGGGGCCGGGCGCGCCCGAGGCCAGGCCCAAGCCGGACGCCGATGGTGTCGTGCGCACGAGGACCGGCTGGCGCAAGCTGCTGCCTGACATCCTCGGCAACCGCGGCCAGGACGAGGCGTGACCGACGCCATCCGGCCTACCCGGCTGCGCAAGCATCGCCCCCAGACGGCCGCACCTTCCTCGGCACGACACCACATCCCTGACCTGTCGCCCCTCACGGAGCTGCTGGCGCGGAGCGGTCAGGTCGAGGCCCTCGCAGACGGCTATCGACGCGCGGCTGATGGCCGGGTCGGCCGCGACCTGCGCCATGTCACGTACGCCGCCATGCCCCATGGGGCCAAGACCTACCTCGCCGCGGCCCTGGCCCTTGCCTCCGGTGAGCGCCTGGTCTGGATCGCGCGCGATGCCGAGATCGCCGACCGGGTGGCAGAGGAGCTGGGGGCCTGGCTAGGCAGCGCCGAGCAGGTGGTGACCCTGGAGCCGCGCACGGCCCTCGCGTACGAGCGCTCCGAGCTCGTACGTGACGAGTCGGCCGCCCGCGTGGCTTCGCTCGCAGCGTGGCATCGGGAGGGCTCGCCGGCTCGCATCCTCGTGGCCAGCCTGCAGGCCCTCTTCCAGCGCACGCTCGCGCCCGACGCCATCCCGGCCGACCCGCTGCGCCTGGCCGTGGGCATGCGCCTGGGCATGGACCGCGTGCTCGGTGCCCTTGTCGACCTGGGCTATGAGCATGTGCCCGAGGTCGGCGGCCGCGGCGAGTTCGCCCGGCGCGGCGGCATCGTCGACGTCTTTCCCGCCGGCCAGCCGATGCCCGTGCGCATCGAGTGGTTCGGCGACGAGCTCGACTCCCTGCGCGCCTTCGACCCGGCCGACCAGCGGGGTGTGGGACCGGTGGCGGAGGCGGTGTTGCTGCCGGCCTCCGAGTTCCTGCTGGCGCCTGCCATCAAGCAGGAGCTCACCGCGCGCATGAACCGCACCGTGGAGCGACTGCCCGAGAACCTGCAAGAGGATGTGGCTCGGTTCGACGCGGGCGCCCTTGGCGACGCGGCCGAGCTGTGGGCTGGCTACCTCGCCCCGCATACGGCCCTGGACCACCTGGGACCGGCCATCTGGCTCCTCGACGAACCTGAGGAGGTGGCCACCGTGGCCGACTTCCTCCACTCGCAGGCCGAGGACCGGCGTGGTGAGCTGGAGCGGGCGGGGGAGCTGCCCACCCGCTGGGCCACGGCCTACCCCAGTGCTCGCGAGTGGAAGGCGACTCTCAACGAGGCGCGCACGCTGCGGCTGACGTGGGAGCCGGAGGTCGTGGGTGCCCCACCTGGCGGCAACCCCTTCGGCTGGCATGAACCGGTCCTGCCGCCAGCGCGCATCGGCGACCTCGCCGCGACCGTCCGTCGCTGGCGGGCGGAGGGTGCACGGGTGGTGCTGACCTCCGACCAGTCGGCCCGGCTCTCGGAGATCCTCGAGGACGACGGCATGGGCGCGGCGCCGCTGGGCGACCTGCACGAGCCCGTACCCAAGGGCGGTCTGGCCCTCATCGAGCGCAGCCTCAACGGCGGCTTCGCCGGTGGCCCCGACGAGCTCGAGTTCATCACCGACCGCGAGCTCTTCGGGAGCGTGCGCGTGCGCCGGCCGCGTGCCATGCGCCGGGTGGTGCCGCGTGACCTGCTCGAGCGCCTGGAGCCCGGTGACGTGGTCGTCCACGTCGACCACGGTGTCGCCCGCTACGAGGGCCTGGTCCGGCGCCCGGCGGCCGGCTCCGACTCGGAGGAGCGCGACTTCCTCGAGCTGCACTTCGCGGAGAAGGGTCGCATGTGGGTACCCGTCGAGCAGATCGAGCGCGTCTCGCGCTATGCCGGCGGCGACCACCCGCAGCTCTCGAAGCTGGGGGGAGGGGAGTGGCAGCGGGCCCGGACCCGTGTCCGGAAGGCGGTGGGTGACCTGGCCCGGGACCTGCTTCGGCTCTACGCCGAGCGGGCCAAGGCGCGCGGCCGCTCCTTCGGCCCGGACTCACCGTGGCAGTCGGAGATGGAGGCTGCGTTCCCCTACGAGGAGACGCCCGACCAGCTGCGAGCGGCCGTCGACGTCAAGGCCGACCTGGAGCAGGCCCGGCCCATGGACCGCCTGGTGGTGGGCGATGTGGGCTACGGCAAGACCGAGGTCGCCTTGCGAGCGGCCTTCAAGGCCATCGAGGCTGGGACCCAGGTGGCGGTCCTGGTGCCCACGACCGTGTTGGCGGCGCAACACCTGGTCACCTTCCAGCAGCGTTTCGCGGCCTACCCCGTGACCGTCCGTTCGCTCAGCCGCTTCGTGCCCAAGCGCGAGCAACAGGACACGCTCGCGGGCCTCGAGGCCGGCACCGTCGATGTGGTCATCGGCACCCATCGGCTGCTGAGCAAGGACATCCACTTCAAGGACCTGGGCCTCGTGGTCGTCGACGAGGAGCAGCGCTTCGGGGTGACCCACAAGGAGCGGCTCAAGCAGCTCAAGACCGAGGTCCACGTGCTGACCCTGAGCGCGACACCCATCCCGCGCACGCTCAACCTGGCACTCGTGGGCGTGCGCGACATGTCCGTCATCGAGACGCCGCCGGAGGACCGCCTGCCCATCCAGACGCGCGTGGCGGAGGCCTCTGCCGGACTGGTGCGCGACGCTATCCTGCGTGAGCTCGACCGCGGTGGCCAGGTCTTCTACGTGCACAACCGGGTCGAGACCATCGACGCCCAGGCCGAGCAGCTGCGGCGCCTGCTGCCGAGCGCGCGCATCGCCGTGGGCCACGGCCAGATGACGGAGGGCGCCCTGGAGAAGGTCATGCTGGCCTTCGCCGCGGGTGAGCACGACGTGCTCGTCTCGACCACCATCATCGAGTCGGGCCTGGACATCCCCAACGCCAACACCATCGTCATCGATCGCGCTGATGCGCTGGGCCTGGCCCAGCTCTACCAGCTCCGCGGCCGGGTCGGCCGCTCCTCACGGCGGGCCTACGCCTACCTGCTCTATCGGCGCAAGGCCGCGCTCAGCGACATCGCGCGCAAGCGACTGGCGGCCATCTTCAACGCCTCCGAGCTGGGAGCCGGGTTCCAGATCGCGCTCAGCGACCTGGAGATCCGCGGCGCCGGCAACATCCTCGGCGGCGAGCAGCACGGCCACATGGCTGCGGTCGGCTTCGATCTCTACACCCGCATGCTGGCGGAAGCCGTGGAGGAGGAGAAGGCGACGCTCGAGGGGCGTGAGCCGCGCCACGCTCGCACACAAGCGAAGGTCGATCTGCCCGTCGAGGCCTACCTGCCCGACGACTACGTGCCCGAGGAACCGCAGAAGCTAGAGCTGTACCGCCGCCTGGGCCGAGTCGTCAGCGATGACGGGCTGGAGGAGATCCGGGAGGAGCTGCTCGATCGCTACGGCGCGATGCCCTTGCCCGTCGAGCGGCTCCTGGAGGTCTCGCGGCTGCGCTACCGTGCCGAAGAGGCAGGTCTGCTGTCGGTGGCCATCGAGAGTGGCCAGCTGGTGCTGCGCTTCGGTCCGGACTGGTCCCGCGCGACCACCATGCGCGCCCTCGCCCCATCCTCGGTCGAGGACCCGCTGCGGGCGTTGCAGGGTCGCATCAAGTATGCCTCCAACCAGGTCCGTGTGCGCCCGCCCGCTGATCCCGAGCGCGCGTGGGTCCTGACGCAAGCCATGGTCGACCGGCTCGCAGACTCGCCTGTACGCGCGCCCCAAGAGGCGGCCGAGACCTAGGTCGGCCACTCAGCCGGTTGGCGTTTCATCCGCCGCCGACGCCGCTTCGACCTCCAGGCGCCGGCGCTCGAGCTCGTGGGCAGCCTCATCATCCTGCCGAGCGCGCCACAGAGCAGGGTCATGAGGGCGATGGCGCCACCAACGAGGATCGCCGGCAGTCTGGCGCTGCTCGCCTGCGGTGGGTTCGAGGGGATGGCACGGTAGATGCCAGTAGACGATGCCGGCCGCGACGGCGAAGGTGGCTGCCGCCCCACCCGCGGCCAGGACCCATTCGCCGTCGAGCTGCAGGGCCCGGGCGACGACGGTGGCGACGCCGGCAAGCAACACGGCGGCGAGCACGCCGACGATGATGAGGAACACCAGCAGCACGCCCACCACGCGAGCGAACGCCCCGCTCACTCGCTCGCCCGTGAAGGATCGCTCCATCGCTCGGGTCAGGTTGAGGTGGAGCCCGCTGGCGCCCCAGAAGAAGCCGATCAAGGCGATGATCCCGCCCACCTCGGCGAGGTCGTTGGCTCCACGGAGCGCCGAGTCAGTGAAGCCGGTGAGCCGGGAAGGCTTGGTTGGTGAGGTCGATCGCCTGCTGCCGGAAGACCGGATCGTCGACCAGCCGGAAGATGCCGGCGATGACCAGGATGAGGGTCGGGATGAGCGCGAACAGGGCCGCATACGAGAGGCCACCCACGATGAGGCCGCCGCCCGTACTGCGGTAGTCGACCTGGATGCCGAGGGCGCGGCGCAACGCCGACCAGCGCGTGACCAGCGACATCAGCTTGGTTCTGAGGCGGCCCTTCGTGCGTGGCTCGTCCGCATCCGTGGCCGGGCTCGTTCCCTCCCTGTCGGGGAGCAGGCCGGTGATGTGGGTATCGCGGTCCCGATCAGCTGGTGGTCGAGGCTTCCGTCTCGGCCGCCGAGAAGCGAGCCACGTACTCCGGGCGGTAGCGGTCGTAGAGGGTCACCAGGAGCGTGATGAGGAACACGAAGAAGAACGTGTTCTGGCCTTCGATCGGGTTGCCCAGCAGGTCGAAGACGAGGTAGAGCAGGGCCACCACCGCGAAGTTCAACAGGCCCGTCACGACGAACTGCCGCAACGCCGGACCGGGACCGAACCCTTGGCGTTCGAGCAGCGTCGAGAGCACCGCGTTACCCACCACGATGATGCTGATGACCGCTGCGAACACGAGCGGCTCGGCCGCCACGCCCAGCATCTGTCCGAAGATGGTCGAGGTCAGCGCGATGAGCGCCAGCTTCTCGAAGAGCCCTGGCCGGATGAACGTCGCCATCATGCGCCGGCGTTCCGCCGCCAAGCGCTCTGGTGGCACCTCGCGGCCGGGTTCGGCGTCGGCGTCGATGGTGATGGGGCGGTCACGCGGGGGCAGCTTGTTCTTCACGATCCACCAGGCAGCGTAGACCAAGGCGATGACCACGACCACGGCGATGACCACGATCCACGGTCTGGCCGCGAAGGTGTCGATCCAGGCCGTGCCTGCCGGCACCCCGAAGACCTGTTCCTGCACCACGTCGGTCGTGTCCAGCTGGGCGATGTGGATCCACCACTCCTGTGGCAGCTTGATGAAGATCCAGATGAAGGCCGCCGCGCCGAGCAGCAGCCGCCGGCTCATGCGCCGTGGATCCCAGAGCACGCGCACCGTCTCGTAGAAGATGAAGAAGTACTCGAAGGCGTTGGGGAAGATGAAGAGCCAGCCGCGCTCACCCAGCAGCTCCTCGAGCACTGGCGGCAGGGGCACGCCGAGCTCGAAGAAGACGACGCCCACCAGTCGCCAGAAGATGAGGAAGCGGGCGATGCTGACCGCGAACTGGTTGGTCCAGTTGCGCAGGGTCGCGATGTAGGCGATGACGAGGTAGTAGATGTCCAGGGCCTTGTCGTAGCTCTGGTAGCCGGCCAGATCAGCATCCGGCGCCACGGCCTGGAAGACCGTCTGGTCGACCGCGTCGATGACGAGGCAGGCCACGATGGCCGGCAGCGGGAAGCGCGGGATGAGCAGCGGCACCAGCAGGCGCGAGAGGACGACGGCCCAGAAGACGAGCTCGGCGCTGTTGATCTCCACGGGATCCTCCTAGATGCCCACGTTCTGCGGCAGGCTGAGCATGAACCCGAGGCCGCCGAGGAAGAAGAGCATGGCGACGACGAGCATGAAGCAGCCGCACCGCCCGGCCCTTGAGCTTGGTGCCGACCCCGGCGAAGAACAGGACCGAGGCCATGATGACCGCGGTCAGCACGAAGTTGTCTCCGGTCTGGTTGGCCTCGGCGGACGTTTCGGCCAATGCCTCGGCCGCAGCGTTCAGGCGGTCGGCCTCGGCCTGCGCTGCGGGTCGGTAGTCGGGCATGTCGAAGGGCGATCCAGGCGGGACTTCGCCCTCCGGCACCGACGAGACCCAGGACTCGAAGGCCGGCTTGAACTCGTCACGGAAGCGAGCCTCGACGAACGCCTCAGCGGGTTCGTTCTCATCGGCCACCTGTTGCAGCCACAAGGTCCAGACCTGCAAGTCGATCTGGATCTGGGCCGTGTACACGCTCGTCTGCTGGGCCGCGTCGGTCTTGGCTTCGATCGCGCTGCGGGATGAGCTCGCTTGGACCCCGCCCCAACGCGTGGCCTGGTAGGCCGACCAGGCGGCGACGATGGTGGCGAGAGCCAGGATGACGGCCGCCGCCAGCTCGATCCAGTCGGTGCGGTTGAAGCGCTCCTGGGCGATCTCGTCGAGGCGCCCGCCCCACGGCAGGATGGCGTCGGAGTCGGGCTTGGCCACCGGTTCAGGCGCGCGAGGTTGGCTCTCCTCGGGATCGCTCGTCACCTGCTCCCTCCACCTCGCCTCCTTGGCCTGACGCACCATAGCAAACCGCCGGCCCCTCGGCCTGCCGGACACGGGAACTCGCCTTGCCTCGGCGATGCGCGCTAGAGTCGCACCATGCTCCACCATCCCGACACCATCGACGGCCTGCAGGCAGCCTTCGGCGAGCGTGAGTACGTGGCCGACCGCGCGCTCGTGACCGCGGTCTTCCTTGGCCTCCGGCTGGGTCGACCGCTCTTGCTCGAAGGGGAGGCCGGCGTGGGCAAGACCGAGCTGGCCAAGGTCCTCGCTTCGACTCTGGGCACGCGCCTCATCCGGCTGCAGTGCTACGAGGGGCTGGACGTGAACACCGCGGTCTACGAGTGGAACTACCCCCGCCAGATGCTTGAGATCCGCCTGCTCGAAGCGCAGGGCAAGCTCGACGACGCCCGGGCGAAGGACATCTTCTCAGAGGACTTCCTGCTCAAGCGACCGCTGCTCCAGGCGCTCGAGGCCAAGGACGGCCAGCCGCCCGTGCTGCTCATCGACGAGATCGACCGCGCCGACGAGGAGTTCGAGGCCTTCCTGCTCGAGATCCTCTCCGACTTCCAGGTGACCGTGCCGGAGATCGGTACCGTGCGGGCCGAGCAGCCGCCGCGGGTGATCCTGACCTCCAACCGCACGCGCGAGGTACACGACGCCCTCAAGCGCCGCTGCCTCTATCACTGGATCGACTATCCCGATGCCCAGCGCGAGTACGAGATCGTGCTCGCGCGCGTGCCCGACACGCCCGATCGGCTCGCGACGGCCATCGTGGCCTTCGTGCAGCGCCTGCGCCAGGGCCAGCTGACCAAGGTGCCCGGCGTGGCCGAGACCATCGACTGGGCCTCGGCCCTGCTCGCGCTCGGTGCGGGCCGCCTGACCGCCGAGCTCGTCGACGACACCTTGGGCGTGGTGCTCAAGTATGAGGAGGATGTGCAGGCCATCCGTGGCGCGACCGCCGCGGCCTACCTCGAGGAGACGGCGGCCGGCGCCGCCTGAACCCCATGCCAGGACCAGATGGCGCCGGCGGCGTCTCCGGCAGCGCCTTCTTCTGGAACGCGCTGCTCTTCACACGTGCCTTGCGGGCGGAGGGACTTACCACCGACCTGGGCGCCGCCATCGACTACTCGCGTGCGCTGACGCTCATCGACATCGGCGATCGCGAGCAGGTGCGCGCGGCCGGCTCCGCCGTCTTCGTGCGGCGGCGTGATGAGGTGGACACCTACGACCAGGTCTTCGACCGCTTCTGGACGCGCTACGAGCTGGCCATCGAGCCACCCCGGTGGGACCTGGAGGTCGACCTGGCCGGTGCCGACCACGACCAGGCCGTGCAGGTCGGCGCCGGCGAGGCCGAGGACGGCGATGATGTGCTCGGCGGTGCCGCCGACGACGCCGAGGGGCCTGAGACCGAGGGTGCCGAGCTGAAGGATGAGAACGCCAGCTCGCGCTCCTGGAGCGAGCGTGAGCGCTTCATGCGCAAACCCTTCGATCGCATGAGCCCCGAAGAGCTGCGCGAGGCCGAGCAGCTGGTGGACCAGGTCCGTCCGCGTCTCGAGACCCGGCGCTCGCGGCGGCAGGAGCTCCATCGGCACGGCAAGCTCATCGCGGCGCGCCAGATGTTCCGGGCCAACCTGCAGAACGGCGGCGACCTCGTCGAATGGCTGTGGCGACGGCCGGCGCTCCGGCCACGTTCGATCACCGTCATCTGTGACATCTCGGGATCGATGGAGCGCCACTCGCGGCTGCTCATCCGCTTCGCCATGGCCTTGCACCGCATGTCCAACGTCCGCACGGAGGCCTTCGTCTTCGGCACGCACCTCTCGCGCGTGACCCACGAGCTCGCCGGCCGGGACCCGGACGTGGCCCTCGGCAAGGTCACCGACGCCGTCTCCGATTGGTCCGGCGGCACGCGCATCGGCGCCTCGCTGCAGCAGTTCAACCGTGACTGGGCCCGGCGTACCCTGCGCTCGAGCGGTGTGGTGATCATCGTCAGCGACGGTTGGGATCGTGGCGATCCCAACCTCGTACGGGCCGAGATGGCTCGCCTCCAGCGGAGCTGTCACCGGCTCATCTGGCTCGACCCGCTCGCCGGCACGGAGTACTACCAGCCGCTCGCGGGTGGCATGGCCGCGGCCTATCCCTACATCGACGACCTGGTGGCCGTGCATGACCTGGCCTCGCTCTATCGTCTGGGCCAGCTGCTCGCCGAGATGGCCGAGCATCGCAGCCGCCGCCCGGACCGCAACGGCGTCCCGCGGGTGCATCGCGACGCGGCCAGCCCCTTCGTGACCCGCGCGGGAGTGGTGGCGTGAGGGAGCTCCTGCCCACCTTCGAGGCCTGGACGGCGGAGGGCCAAGCCGTCTCCCGAGCCGTGGTCATCCGCACCTTCGGATCGTCGCCGCGGCGCGAGGGTGCGACCATGCTGCGCGCCGCCGACGGGCGCATCACCGGCTCCGTCAGCGGTGGCTGCGTGGAGGGTGCCACCGCTGAGCACATGGAGGTCGCGGCCGCCACGGGAGAGCAGCGGGTCGTGCGCTTCGGCATCAGCGACTCGGAGGCGTGGGACGTGGGCCTCGCGTGCGGCGGCACCATCGACGTGCTGGTCCAGCCGGAGGTCCCCGTGCTGGCGCTGGAAGCCATCGCGGCCACGCTCGTCGATCGCAGCGCCGGACGCGCCATCGTGTCCATCCTGCCGGACGGTTCGCCCGGTGCCGGCATCGGCGCGTCGCAGCTGGGGGCAGCAGCACGCCCGCTCGATCCGCTGGTGGTCAACGCGGACGGCTCCCTGAAGGGTTCGCTGGGGGAGCCGCAGGCGGACGCCGCCCTGGTCGAGGTGGCCACAGCTGCCATCTCGAGCGGCACCTCCACGGTCGTGGAGCTGGCCGGACGGCAGCTCTTCGTGGAGGCCTTCCCGGTGCGCCCGAGGCTGGTGGTGGTGGGTGCCGTCGAAGTCGCCGTGGCCCTGGTCGCCCTCGGCCGTGGGCTGGGCTACGAGACGGTGCTCATCGATGGCCGACCGGCGTTCGCCACGCGCGAGCGGTTCCCCGATGTCGACCAGCTGGTCATCGGCTGGCCGGACGAGGTCGCCGACGAGCTGGAGCTCGGTCGCGGCGATGCCGTCGCGGTCCTCAGCCACGACCCCAAGTTCGACGATCCCGCCATCACGGCGGCGCTCGAGCGCGAGTGCCGCTACGTGGGTGCCATCGGCTCGCGCAAGACCCAGCGGGCACGCCGGGAGCGGCTGCTCGCGGCCGGCCTGACCGAAGCGCAGCTGGCGCGGCTGCGGGGACCGATCGGGCTCGACCTCGGTGGCCGGGAGCCGGCGGAGACGGCGCTCGCGATCATGGCTGAGATCGTGGCCGCACGACACGGCGCCAGCGGCGGCTCCCTGGCAGGGGAGCCCGCTCAGGGCTGAGCGAGCAGGGCCATGGGCGCCGCAGGTGGTGCGCTAGACTCAGGGACGCCCACTTCAGCCTTTCCACGACGGGAGTCACCGTGTCCGCCGAGTCGCTACGGGCCCAGATCCGCGAGGTCCCTGATTTCCCCAAGCCCGGGATCCTCTTCTACGACATCACCACCCTGCTGAACGACGCCAAGGCCTTCGGGGAGGCCATCGAGCTGATGAACGAGCCCTTCAAGGACGAGCACATCGACATCGTCGTGGGCATGGAGTCCCGCGGCTTCATCTTCAGCGCGCCGATGGCCTTGCACCTGGGCGCCGGCTTCGTACCCGTGCGCAAGCTGGGCAAGCTGCCCTCGGAGACCATCAGCGTCGAGTACGAGCTCGAGTACGGCACCAACACGCTGGAGATCCACCGTGACGCCATCCGTCCCAACCAGCGCGTCCTCATCGTCGATGACCTGCTGGCCACCGGCGGCACGGTGCTGGGCACGATCGAGCTGGTGAAGCAGCTCAAGGGCCAGGTCGTGGGTCTCTCGTTCCTCGTCGAGCTCGGCTTCCTCAAGGGCCGTGAGCGTCTCGATGGCTACCCGATCAACAGCGTCATCCGGTACTGATCCGCAGGACCCCGAGGAGCGCTCGGACGCCGCGGATCCCAGCGAGGCCCTACCCGCACCCGCGGGCGGTCAGGCCCGGCCCGCGCATGACGCGGAGCGGCGGGCGTTCTTCTTCCAGTTCGGCAGGCAGGCCGTCTCCGCGGTCGGGCAGGTCGCGGGCATGGCCGACATCGTCGGGCGCACCTCCAACGCGCTGGCGGGCGAGCTGCTGGGCCTCGAGGAGCCACAGGGCCCGGGGCGGCCGGGAGCGTTCGCGCGCTCCGGCGTGAGCAGCGATCCGGTCGTGACCGCGGCGGCGCCGGCCGCCGAAGACAGCTTCCGCAGCGCCTATCGCCGCAGCCACGAGGGCCTGGTCATCCTCGACCAGCGCCGCCTGCCCGAGGCCTTGGAGGAGGTCGTGGCCGTGCGGGGGAGCGATGTGGCCTACTACCTGCGCCTGGGCGTCGCCAGGGGCGGCCCCCTCATGGCACAGCTGGCAGCGTACGGGCTGGCCCTCACCGCCACCGAGCGCGCCGATCAGCCCGCCGAGCAGCGTCAGCTGGAGCTGCGCCGCACCGCCCGCGCCCTCATCGAGGCACGGGTGTCGTCCCGGCTGCTGGCGTGGGCCGTCGAACGGATGGAGGCGGTGGTCCGGTCTTCCGGCGAGGACACACCCGGGACCGAGGTGGCAGCCGCGCTGCATGCGGAGGCTGACAAGATCGCGGCCGAGTTCACCGCCGGGGAGGCCGCCATGGCCACCACCCTCAGCGAGGCCCTGCTGCAGCCGGACCGAGCCCCTGTGACGCTGCTGCTCCACGGTGCGCACGGATCGCTCATCGCGGGCCAGCTGGGGGCAGGCGTGACCGCGCTCGGTCGCATGCAGGCGGCTGGACGCGAGCTGCGGGTGTTCGTGACCGAGGGCCGTCCCTTCATGGACGGCGCCCGGCTCGCGGCCTGGGAGCTGCGCCAGGCGGGGGTCGAGCATCGCCTCATCCCCGATGCCGCCGCGGCCTGGCTCTTCGAGCGTGAGGCCATCGACGCGATCATCGTGCGCGCAGAGTGGGTCGCCGCAGACGGTGCCACGAGCGCGCTCATCGGGGCCGGGGCACTGGCCCGACTGGCCGCGGGGGCCGTGCACCGGCCACGGGTCGTGGTCGTAGGCCCGGCGGCCACGCTCGATCCGGCCACGCCAGACGGCCCCGCCATCCCCACCGAGATGCGACCCGCTCGTGAGCTCTCGACGTACCTCGCCGACGTGCCGGTGCGTGCGTCGGACGCGCTCGTGCCCGCGGCGGACGTGATCGCGGCCGAGCTTGTCGACCTGCGGGTGACCGAGTCCGGCGCCGAGTGGGGCCCGGAGCGGCCCTGATGGCCAGCCTGACCCGCGACGGCGTAGCCGGCGAGCGCCACCTCGAGGTCCGCAGCACGCGCGACAGGCGGATGCTCCACCAGTTCCTCGAGCGCGACCGCATCTTCGCGGCCTACGCCATCGCCGACACCGACGATGCCGAGTTCGGGCGCACCCGCTTCGGCATCGCCTTCGATGACCGTGAGCCGGTGGCCGTGGTCATGGAGTACCGCGGTATCTCACCCCAGCCGGTCTTCACCATGGGTACGGCCGCGGGCGTCGCCGCGGTCATGCGCGACGTCATCCGGCCGCGGATCGCCTACATCGGGGCCAAGGCCGATGTGGTCCCGGGCCTCCGCCAGCACTACCGGGTGGACGCGCCGGCACCGATGGTGCGCATGGCCGTGGCGCGGGACACCTTCCGCCCGGTGCTCGGTGACGCGGTCCGCCTGGACCAGGCCGATGCTGGCCATCTCAATCGGCTCTACCAGCTCGGCCTCAACGCGCACCTGCCCGAGCAGGCTGTGGCCGCCGGCATCTACTACGGCGTGCGTCGCGGGTCACGCCTCATCGCGGCCGCGGGCACCCACGTGGTCAGCCCGCAGTGGGGTATCGCGGCCGTGGGCAACGTCTACACCCACCGTGAGTACCGCGGGCAAGGCCTGGCCAAGGTCGTGACCAGCGCCGTGACCGCGGACCTCCTGCGTGTATGCGACACGGTCGTGCTCAACGTGCGCGCTGACAACCCACCCGCGCTGGCGGTCTATCGGACCCTCGGCTATCGCGAGCACACCGAGTTCGAGGAGCGCCTCGCGCACCGTGAAACGTCGCTCTGGGATAGCATCGTCGGGCCCATCCGGGCCCTTGTGTCCGACCTCAGGAGGAATGGATGACCGACACTCCCGCGCTCCAGAACCCGATGCAGACCACCTCCGGTGACGCCGCCAACGGCCAGACCGCGTCCTATCCAGCCCACGATGTCGCCGACTTCGGACTCGTGGCAGAAGGTGTTCGTCGTATCGAGTGGGCGGAGCGGGAGATGCCGGTCCTGCGCCTCATCCGCGAGCGCTTCACGCGGGAGCGGCCGCTCGACGGACTGCGCCTCGCCGCCTGCCTGCACGTCACCACCGAGACCGCCAACCTCATGCGCACGCTCAAGGCCGGCGGGGCCGAGGTGACCCTCGTGGCCTCCAACCCGCTCTCGACCAAGGATGACGTGGCGGCGGCGCTCGTAGCCGAGTACGGCATCAGCTGCTACGCGGTCCGTGGCGAGGACAACGAGACCTACTACCAGCACCTCAACGCGGCCGCCGATACCCACCCGCACATCACCATGGATGACGGGTGTGACCTCGTCGCGCTCTTGCACAAGGAGCGCCCCGAGCAGCTCGGGGAGGTCCTCGCCGGCACCGAAGAGACGACCACCGGCGTCATCCGGCTGAAGGCCATGGCCGCCGACGGCGCGCTGGCCTTTCCGGTCCTGGCCGTCAACGAGGCGCAGACCAAGCACCTCTTCGACAACCGCTACGGCACGGGCCAGTCCACGATCGACGGCATCCTGCGCGCGACCAACTACCTGCTCGCGGGTCGCCGCTGCGTCGTGGCGGGCTACGGCTGGGTCGGACGCGGCATCGCCAATCGCCTCAACGGCATGGGCGCCCGCGTGGCCATCGTGGAGGTCGATCCGGTCCCGGCCGTGGAGGCGCTCATGGACGGCCACCAGGTCATGACCGCCGGTGACGCCGCCCAGTGGGGGGAGATCTTCGTCACCGCCACCGGCAACCTCAACGTCTTCCGCGAGGAGCACTTCCGGGTGATGCAGGACGGCGCCATCCTCAGCAACTCCGGCCACTTCGACGCTGAGCTCGAGCTCGCCTCGCTGGAGCGGCTGGCGGAGGGCCACGTCCGCGAGGCCCGCGAGAACGTCCGCGAGTACGACCTTGGCGAGAAGAAGCTGTACCTGCTGGCCGAGGGCCGGCTGGTCAACCTCGGCGCGGCCGAAGGGCACCCGGCTGCTGTCATGGACATGAGCTTCGCGGGACAGGCGCTCGCGGCGGAATACGTGGCCGCCAACCACGCCTCGCTCGACAGCGCGGTGCACGTGCTGCCCGAAGAGCTGGACAAGCAGATCGCGCGGCTCAAGCTGGAGTCTCGCGGCATCTTCATCGAGGGCATGACACCCGAGCAGGTCGAGTACTACCACTCCTGGAAGCAGGGCACCTGAAGACCCGCTAGCATCGCCAGACGGAAGGCCGGGACCTGAGGAGGACCCGGCCTTCTACCTTGTCCGGCATCGACGGAGAACGGGGTCGGGCCCTTCGGCTCTTGCCGCCTCGCAAGTGTTGGCCCTAAATGAGGGTTCGCGGGAGGTGACGACGCACGGACCACATCCTCTGGCCGCCTGGACCGTGTCGAGCCACTGGCGAACCCGGCCCGCGCCAAGGGGGGTTCGGGTCATGCGCGCATCGAGGCGATCGTTGATCGCGGCGGGGTTGTCGATGGCGGTCGTCCTCGCGGGGGTGTCGTCCGTCGCTGCCGACGAGCGAGCCGGTGTCGAGGTCAACGGAGCCTTCACCTGCAGTAGCTACTGGCAGGCGGGCACTATCACCAATGTGGTCGTCGCTGAGCTCGACGATGGGAGCATCGTGCGCCGCGAGGAACGCGGGTTCAGCGGTCGGTTGACGGTCGACCACGTGAGCGACGTTCGTCTCGACGGCGAGATGACGACCACGCACAATCGCGACGAGATCTTCTACCACGCGGAGCCGGTGACCCTCGACCGGCTGATGCTTTCCTCGGGCCTCCTTCGCCTCGAGGACGAGGTGGGCTCGTGGCAGGGCGACGACCGCTCCTTCTACCTGCCCGGCACCTGGGACCCGGAGATGGGCACGCGCTGGGAGCAGCTCGTCCTGGCGGGAGAGGGTGCATATGCCGGTCTGCTGGCCTTGCTCGAAACACGCGTGCTGAACCCGGACTGCTACTGCTGGAGCAGTGGCAGTAGCGATCTCGAGTGGTGCCAGTGGGAGCTCCGCGGGGTCATCCTCGAGGGCGACATGCCGCCGTCTCCCTCCCTCGACGGCTAGCGGCGGGTACGAGGCCGCTTAGAACGGTCGCAACAGGCGCGCCATGGAGCCGCCTCCGGCGACCCGCTTGGTCTTCTCCAGGAGCTCGGCGCCAGCGGCCCACTCCCGAGCGTGCTCCCGCTGCAGGCGCTTCTCCTCTGTCAGCATCACCGTCCACAGCTTGGGATAGTGGTCTCGCAGGTACTCGCTGGAGCGGTAGCGGGCCATGAGCTCGCTGACGAAGGCGGCGTACCGGGTGATGGGGTCGGTGTCCGCGGCCAGCTGCTCGAACTCGTGCTGATAGCCGGCGGCAGCCCGGAAACGACCAAAGAAGCCACCCACGCTGTGGGCTCCCGTATCCCAGCCCTGCGAGTGCCCGCCGCGCCGGAGCAGGGGAGCAGGAGACTCGAAGACGCAGATGGCCGCGCCGTCGACGCGCTCAGCTCGGAGCGTCCCGCCGAACGAGAGGTAGCGGTTGGCCACGCCCTTGCGGTCGCTGACCGTGATGCGGCCCCACGAGAACGTGCCCGCACGGGGAAGCCGGCTCGCGAGCGTGAGTGTCTCGCGCACGCCGAACCCGCGTGGCCCGGTGATCCAGTACTCGACCAGCTCCGGGTCGTAGTGCTTGAGCGTGGGCTGGGGCCGGATCGCCACGAGCAGGAAGGCAGGACCCGGGCGATCGGGCAGGTCGGGGTCTGCAAGGAACCCCCAATCGGCCAGCAGCTCCGACGCGAGCCGAGGGTCGATCGAGGTCGGGAGGTCGGCCATCGGCTCCGAGCATGCGCCCGCAGCCGGGCCAGGGGCACGGCCATGAGGCCCCTAAACGACGGTCCTCGGGCATGCCCCGGCGGTTCCCCTGGCCCGTCCGGGCCTGGGTCGGGCCGCGTGCTACGCTTCCGCCGACCCCACGACAGGAGAGCGCTACTTCATGACCAGCACCACCGGTTCCGGCCGCTACGTCTTCACGTCGGAGTCGGTCACCGAGGGCCACCCCGACAAGATGTGCGACCAGGTCTCGGACGCCATCCTCGACGCCATCATCGACAACGCTCGCACCGAGAAGCACCCAGAGCCGCGAGTGGCGATCGAGACGGCCACCACCACGGGCCTCGTGCTCGTGCTGGGCGAGGTCTCCACCGAGGGCTACGTCGAGTTCCAGTCCATCGTGCGCGAAACGGTCCGGGACATCGGCTACACGCGCTCGGAGCTGGGCTTCGACCACGAGACGTGCGGCACGCTCGTATCGGTCAAGGAACAGTCGAGCGACATCGCCATGGGCGTGGATGGCGAGGAGCTGGGCGCCGGCGACCAGGGCATGATGTTCGGCTTTGCCTGCCGCGAGACGCCGGAGCTGATGCCCCTGCCCATCGCGCTCGCACACCGCATGTCGCGGCGCCTCGCGGAGGTACGCAAGAGCAACCAGCTGCACTACCTGCGCCCTGACGGCAAGACGCAGGTCACCGTCGAGTACGAGGATGGCGTGCCGGTCCGCGTGGGCACCGTCGTGGTCTCCACCCAGCACGACCCGGACGTCCGCACGGAGCGCCTGCGCCGCGACGTCATCGAGGCCGTCATCCTGCCCAGCATCGAGCCCGAGCTGCGCCCGACAGACCCGATCATGCACGTCAACCCCACCGGCCGGTTCGTGGTCGGCGGGCCCATGGGCGATGCCGGCCTCACCGGCCGCAAGATCATCGTCGATACCTACGGTGGCTATGCCCGCCACGGTGGAGGCGCCTTCTCCGGCAAGGACCCCACGAAGGTCGACCGCTCGGCGGCCTATGCCGCGCGCTGGGTGGCCAAGAACGTGGTCGCGGCGGGCCTCGCCGATCGCTTCGAGGTGGAGCTGGCCTACGGCATCGGCATCCCGGAGCCGGTGAGCATCTCCGTCGAGTCGTTCGGCACCGGCGTCATCGACGATCACCGCATCCAGGAGCTCGTCGAGCAGCACTTCGACCTGCGCCCGGGCGGCATCATCAGCGCGCTCGACCTGTGGCGTCCGATCTACCGGCAGACCGCGGCCTATGGCCACTTCGGTCGGGAGGACCTGGACCTGCCCTGGGAGCGCACGGACAAGGCGCAGCTGCTCCGTGACGACGCCGGCCTGTAGCGTGCGCCCGGGCGCTCAGGCGTCGGCGAGCGCCTCCCGCGCCACCGCCAGGTAGCGATCGACGGTCCTGGGCATGCTCAGCTCCCGAGCCAGGCGCTGTACGCCCTCGTCGGGATCTGGCAGGGGCCGGGACAGGAGCTCGTTGATGGCCGAGCCGAGGGGCCACGGCTCACCCGCCGGACCGAAGAAGTGAAGAGCGCCGGGGACGCGCCGTGCGTACTCGCGCGTGCCCGGCAGGTCCGACACGAGCATGGGCTTGCCCGATGAGATCCAGGATGACATCGAGCCCGAGGCCGAGAGGTCGGTGAAGGGCAGGATGGCCAGGTGCGTGGCGGCCATCCACGTGCCCATCTCCTCTTCGCTCAGGTAGCCCGTGATGCGGAAGCGGTCGCCGAGCCCCAGCTCCTCGGCTTTCGAGAGGGCGAGGTCGTGGACGAAGGTGCGGCCCTCGATGGGTCCCCCGGCATAGACCATGATGGCGTCGTCGGGCATGAAGGGCACGGCCTCGACCGCATAGCGGTGGCCCTTGCGACCGTAGACGAAGCCGAGCAGCGTGACCACGCGGCGGTCGCCCAGGCCCAGCTTGGCGCGCGCTGCCGTCGGGCTCAGGGGTAGCTGGCGTGACTCCACGAAGTGCGGGATCACGCGCATCTTGTCGATGGGGATGATGCCGCGCAGGCGCTCCACCTCGATCTGGGAGTGGACCACGACGCGATCCGCCGTGCGGCCGAGCTGGCGCAGCCCCCACACGTCCGGGTGGGCGTATCGAGCGCGGAAGCCCTGGCGTTCGAAGACGTCGTGCATGGTCACCACCAACGCGCCCCGGTAACCACGACGGAAGCGCATCAGCCGCGGCAGCGCGCGGCCGTGCTTGCCCCAGCCGCGCTTGTTCCACTGCATCAGCACCACGTCGCAGGCGGAGAGCTCGTCGGCGACCTGCGCCAGCTGTTGGGAGGACTCGTCGACGCGCCCGGCTTCGACCTCGGTCACGGTCAGGCCGTCGCGGGTGCGAGCCTCATCGGCGATGAGCTGGCCATAGCGACGCACGCCGCTCTCGGCGCGTCCGAGGTGCAGGAACCCCAGGTTGCGGAGCTCGGCGGCCATCGTTCAGCGCTGCCGGAACGTCAGTCGTCGTCGTAGCCGAGCTGCCGCAGGAGGTCACCCGCTTCGGCATCGATCTCGGCCAGCTCGGACGGGTAGAAGGTGCTGCGCCAGGTGCCCACCGATAAATCGTCGGCGCGCATGGTGGCGGAGGTAAAGGCGTCGCGCGACTTCTGACCCTTGATGTCGAGGAAGTCGAGGATCCTCTCCGCCTGGTCGACCGGCTCCCGCACGAGGTCCTCGTACCGCAGCTCGTGATATCGCTCGGGCCCGAGGGCGGGTCCATCCTTGAGGCCGGCTTCGGTGTAGCGCCGCCAGGCCCAGGCCATGCGGCGGGCATCGCTCGTCCGCAGGAACTCCTCGCGCCGATCGGGCTCCACCCAGAAGCTGGGCCAGGGGCCGTGCAGGTAGCCGCCCGGCTCGCGCTCACCGGACCAGGCGTCCTCGGCCCGTAGCCAGGGCTTGTGCATGTGCGAGCTGGAGGCGTCACGTCCGTCGCGGATGATGTGGATGAACTGCGAGTCGGGGAAGGCCTGGGCCAGGAACGGGATGAGGAAGATGTTGGTGGGCGTCTTCTCCGCGAAACGCAGGTCGCCATCGCGCTCCACGCGGACCAGCCAGCGATACACGAGACGATAGAACTCGCGCGAGCGCCGGTAGCCCCAGAGGCCCTGGTACACGTAGCGACCGGCGGCCTTGGTGGCCGGTGGCTCGTGGTGGTAGGTCACCTCCGGCAGCCGCCCGATGCAGTCGCCCAGGAAGGTCGTACCGCTCCGTGCGGCGCCGATGATGAAGATCGAGCGCTTGAGCGAGGGGAAGACGGAGCGCGAGAGGCGCTTGCTGGTCATCTTGCGATGGCGGTCGAGCTTGAGGTAGTAGCGGCGCTCGGCGCGGTACGTCTTGCGTGCGATGCGCCACATGTCGGCGAGCCCGATGGGCAGGGGCTCCGGGTTGGCATCCGGCGGGACGCTGGGGTTCAGCCCGCGTGGCGGTCGGTCGTCGACCGCTACGCCAGTCGATGTCTCGACGGGCTCGCTCACGAGGGCCTCGTCGCTGGGTTCTACGGTCGTCGGATCCTCTGTCACGCTGTCGGTCACGCTCGTCGTCTTCCTGCCTCTCGTCGCGGGGGTCTCGGCGGATGATAGCCCGGCTCATGCACAATCGTCGGTATGTACGCCGTCATCATGGCCGGCGGGGGTGGCACGCGGCTCTGGCCGCTCAGCCGTTCCCGTCGCCCCAAGCCGTTCCTGCCGCTCCTCGAGGGCGAGCGCACCCTGCTCGAGGCTGGCGTCAGCCGGCTCGGGCCGCTCATCGCGCCCGAGGACGTCTTCATCGTCACCGACACACGCTATGCACCGCTGGTGCGGGAGGTGGCACCGGAGGTGCCTCCGGCCAACATCATCGGTGAACCCTTTGGCCGCAACACCGCGGCCGCGGTAGCCCTCATGGCCCACGCCATCGACCGGCCCCACGACGAAGTCATGGTCGTGCTGCCTGCGGACCAGGCCGTGCGTGATGAGGCAGGGTTCCGCGCCGCGCTCGGTGCCGCCGTCGAGCGCGCCGCGGGCGGTGATCTGGTGACCCTGGGCGTGGAGCCGACCGAGCCCTCGACGGGCTACGGCTACGTCATCGCCACGGGCGCCGCTGACGAGTACGGCGGGCGCGAGACCTATCGCGTGGAGCGCTTCGAGGAGAAGCCCACGCCTGCTCGAGCAGAAGAGCTCATCGCCTCCGGTCAGGCGTACTGGAACGCCGGCATCTTCGTCTGGCAACGGGCGGCGGCGCTGGCAGGGCTGGACAAGTACTCACGCGACATCAGTGAGCCCATCCGGGCGTGGGCGGCCGGGTCGACGCCGAGTGGCGAAGCCGGCTGGCCCGGTGCTGACTGTGCCGACACCTACCGGGACCTGCGCGACACATCCATCGACTACGCCCTGCTGGAGCCAGCGTCGCTCGAAGGCAACGTGGCGGTCGTGCCCATCGCCGTCGGCTGGAGCGATCTGGGCTCGTGGTCCGCGCTCCGCGACCAGCGCGCCGCGGAAGGCGCGCCGGCCATCAGCACCGAGGGCCAGGCACGCGTCATCGACGTCGATGGCGTGGACGTGCTGGTGCACGCCGCCGGCGGACGCACGGTGGCGACGGTGGGCCTGGAGGGTGTCATCGTGGTCGACACGCCGGACGCGGTCCTGGTCATCTCGGCCGACGCGGCGCAGGACGTGAAGAAGGTCGTCACCCAGCTCAAGGCCGAGGAGAGCGAGCTGCTCTAGCGCTCCGCGGCAGCGCGGTACAGGCCCACGTAGCGATCCACCACGCGCGCCGTCGAGAGGCGGCGCGCAAGTGCCACCACGTGCGGGTCGGGCTCATCGGTCGCGACCGCCAGCGCCGCCTCGATGGCCGCTGCCAGGGTTGCGGCCTGGTAGGGCGTGAAGGTGTGGAGCGCGCCCGGCTCCATGGCGCCGAGCTCTCGGAACTGGGGCAGGTCGGAGGTGACGATCGGCCGGCCGGCGGAGATGAGCGTGGCCAGGGCGCCTGAGGCGGACATCGAGCGATACGGGCTCAGGGACACGTCGGTCGCGGCGAGCACCTGCTCGAGCTCCGACTCCGGGATGAAGCCCATGAAGCGGACGCGATCCTCGACCCCGTTCTTGGCGGCGTATTCCTTGAACTGGTCGACCATGTACTCGCGTCCGCTGAGCGGGGCGCCCACGAACAGGGCGTAGACATCCTCGGGCAGCTCACGCAATGCCTCGATCACGAGGCGGTGCCCGCGACGCTTGATGACATGGCCCAGCAGGGTGATGACGCGCCTGTCCGTGAGACCGAGCTGCCGCCGCGACTCGGCGCGGTCGGGCAGCTCGGCGCGGGTCTCGACGAAGTGGGGCACGACCTCGACCTTGCCCACGGGTACCCGGCCCGCGAGTCGCGCCCGCTCTTCCTCGGAGTGGACCACGACGGAGGACGCGGCCCTGCCGAGGCGGCGCAAGCCCAGCGCTTCAGGGCTGATCGTCCGCTGCCAGCGGTTCTCCGGTGCGTAGACATCGTGGAGCGTGAAGACCGTCGGTCGGCCCATCGAGCGCAGGGCGACCTCGAGCCTGGGCAGGCCCCCGAGGCGCGGGTTCCAGTCGGCCACCTTCCACTGCACGTGCACCACGTCGACGTCGTGGAGGCGTCGAGCAGCGCGTCGCAGATCGGAGAAGGGGGCGCCGCGGTCACCGATGTCGCTCTCCACGACCTCGAGATCGGGGCGCCGCGCGGCCTCGGCCGCGAGGATGGCACCGTAGCGACGCAGCCCGCTGCGTTCTCGGCCGACGTGCAGGAAGCCCACCCGCAGCCTGGTCATGTCCGGTACCCCAGCTCACGCAGGAGCGGGCCGTGGCGGCGTCGCAGGATCGTGCGCAGGACGGGGTCGAGCGAGGCCGCCCCGGCACCCACGCGCGAGCGGTAGATGGTGCTGTCCTCGCCGCCGGCCGCGCGGCGCTGGGCCGTGAACCACTGGTAGCGCTCGGTGGCGCGGTGCTGGCTGGGGTCGAACTCGATCACGGCCGGGTCCCACACCTCACCGAGGAAGCCGAAGATGCGCCGGCCTTCCCGTTCGGGTTCTACCACCAACGCCTCGTAGCGCACCTCCAGGAAGCGCTCCTGGGGCAGGCGCGTGCCAAGCTCGCGGGCCGCTGAGACGTAGCGCGCCCACTCGGTGCGGGCGGCGCGGGCGGCCGACTTGTAGCCCCAGCGATCCCGGAAGCTGGCCACCACGTCGTAGCCGTTGCGCAGCAGGTGGATGTAGCGGGCGCTCGGGAAGAGCTCGTCGATGAAGCGCAGGTGCAGGGTATAGGTCGGATCCTTCTCCGCCCATCGAGCCTTGCCGGAGCGCGCGAGCACCTCCGCCTGGAAGGCCTCGTAGAGCTCGCGGATGTGCTCGATCCACCACTCGCGGGGCAGGCCATACGTGGCCACCAGCGCCCAGTTGCGCCCGACCACGGCTTCGAGGTCACGCAGGAAGTGGGTCTCCTCGCCGCACGAGATGCGGGGGTGCGAGTCGAGCATGAGGCGCAGGAGCGTGGTCCCCGAACGCGGTGAGCCGATGACGAAGATCGGCGCCGCGGCCAGGGCCGCGTCGGCAGCCCCCGCCATGGTGCTCGCCTGCTCGATGTCGCCCGCCACGTGCTCCCTTCCCCTGTTCCTGATCCGTGCGCAAGTCTAGCCGCGGCTCGCGGTACCATTCGGCTGCGTGCAGCTCCGCGTGCCGGGGCATCCAAAGGTGAGGCAAGAGGAGGGCTACTGCCCGTGTCCGAAACACCGTCTGCGGCGCCGCCCATCGTCTTCGGGACCGATGGGTGGCGGGCGAGGATCGGCGAGGATTACACCTACGACAACGTTCGGCGTTGTGCCCAGGGCGTGGCCGAATGGGTCATCGAGCAGGGGACCGTCGCCGATGGTGTCGTCGTCGGCTACGACCGGCGCTTCAGCAGCGAGTACTTCGCCGCGGCCGCGGCCGAGGTGCTTCTGGCCTACGACATCCGCGTGATGTTCGCGACCGAAGCCATCCCCACGCAGGTGACCTCCTATGAGGTCGTGGAGCGAGGAGCCGCCTGCGCCATCGTCATCACGGCCTCGCACAACCCGTGGACGGACAACGGTTTCAAGATCAAGTCACCCACCGGGGCGGCCGCCGACCCGCCCATCCTGCAGGCGGTCGAAGCCTCGATCGTGGCCAACGCCGCGAGCGCACCCCCGCGCCGCGCCTTCGACGAGGCGGAGGCCGCGGGCATGGTCGAGTACCTCGACCCCTTCGCCGGCTACGAGCGGTTCGTGCGGCGCACGCTCGACCTCGACCGGCTCAAGGCTGCCGAGATGCGTGTCCTCGTCGACCCGCTGTACGGCTCGGGCTCCGGCTGGATCAGCCGTCTGCTGGCTGGCGGCACCATCGTGGTCGACGAGATCCACAGCGAGCGCAACCCCTGGTTCGGCGGGGTCAACCCCGAGCCGATCCGGCCGCACGTGGACGAGGCCCTCCGCCGCGTGCGCGAGGGTGGCTACGATTTGGGCCTGTTGCTCGACGGCGACGCCGACCGGGCCGGCGCGGTCGACGAGCAGGGTGTCTTCATCCATCAGCTCCAGTGCTACGGCCTGCTCGCGTACTACATGCTCGAGCACCTCGGTGAACGCGCACCCCTCGTCACCACCGTGAACGAGACCTCCATGGCCTTCCGCCTGGGCCAGGCGTACGGCGTGGACGTGCACGAGACGCCGGTCGGGTTCAAGTTCGTCGGCCCCAAGATGATCGAGACCGGGGCCATGATGGGCGGGGAGGAGTCCGGCGGGTACGGCTTCAGCATGCACCTGCCCGAACGCGATGGCATCTACGCGGACCTGCTCCTGCTCGATCTCTTCATCAGGGAGCGTGAGGCCGGGCGCAGCACCGTGTCCGAGGCCGTGGCCCACCTGCACGAGGTCGCTGGCCCCTCGTTCTACTTGCGCACCGACGTCCATACCGACCGTGCTTCCTACCCGGCGCTCAAGGCACGCCTGCTGGTCGAGCTCGGTGAGCACACGCCAGGGGCCTTGGGCGGCCGACCGGTCGATCGGGTGGTCCCGCTCGACACCGGCGACGGCTTCAAGTTCTGGGTAGACGACGGATCATGGCTGCTCGTGCGCTTCAGCGGCACCGAGCCGCTGGTGCGCGTCTACGCGGAGGCCAGCAGCGCGGAGCTGCGCGATGCCCTCCTCGCTGAGGGCGACACGATGGTCAACGGCTAGGAAGGGAACCCCTCATGACCCCGCAAGCTGGCGCCAGCATCCTCGATGACACAGCGGCCATGGGCCGGGCCGACACCGGTGGCATGCTCGGCCATCTCGAAGGCTTCGCCGACCAGGTGGCCGGTGGCTGGCGCATCGCCCGCGGGCTGGAGCTGCCGTGGGAGCCGCCCCGCTCGGTGGCCTTGCTGGGCATGGGCGGCTCGGCCATCGGCGGAGACATCGTCAAGGCCGTCTGGGCCGATCGCATCAGCGTGCCCACCGCGGTGCTGCGCGACTACGAGCTGCCCGCCTGGGTCGGTCCCCAGACGCTCGTCATCGCCAGCTCCAAGTCAGGCGACACGGAGGAGACGTTGCGCCAGCTGGAGAGCGCGCTCCAGCGGCGCTGTCCGGTCATCGCCGTCAGCAGCGGCGGGGCGCTGCGGCGTGTGGCCGAGGCGGCCAAGCTCCCGCTCGTGACCTTCCCGGCCCAAGGCTCACCGCGATCTTCGCTGGGCTGGTCGCTGGGCATCGTGGCCGGGATCCTGGAGCGCGCCGGCGTGCTTCAGCTCGAGGATGCCGAGGTGGAGCGCGCGGTGCAGCTCCGCGAGGCAGATGGCAGCCCGTTGCGCACCCGACGTGGCCACCGCCGACAACCCCGCCAAGCAGCTGGCCTGGTCGCTGGTCGATCGCTTCGTGGTCATCAGCGGCGCCGGCTTCCTGGCGCCGGTGGCCCGACGCTGGAAGACCCAGCTCAACGAGAACAGCAAGGCGGCAGCGGTCTTCGAAGCGCTGCCCGAGGCGACCCACAACACGGTCGTTGGCTTCGAGCAGCCCGATTCCCTGCGCGACCACCTGGCCGTGGTCTCCTTGCGCAGCGACCTGGACCATCCGCGCAACACCCTGCGGGCGCAGCTCATGGGTGACGTCATGGATACCGGGCTGGTGTGGCATACCTCGGTCGAGACATCCGGAGCGGGTCGGCTGGGCCACGCCTTGAGCGGCATCGTCATGGGCGACTACGTCAGCGTCTACATGGCCTTCATGTACGCCGTGGACCCGACCCCCATCGTGGTCATCGACCACATCAAGGAGCAGCTCGCGCTCGCCGATCAGGCCGGTGGCGAGTAGACCTTCGGCCCCTGTCGCCTCTTGGTGAAGTCGCTAGTCTAGGCAGCAGGGATCGACGTCCGGTCGAGCGGGCCCTCCTCAGGCCCGACACGGCGTCGTACAGGGCTCGTCGGAGCGGACGGCGACGGGCAGGAGGTTGGGATCGATGCACTCGAGCGTCATCGGCAAGATCGAGAAGGCCCACCGCTACGCACGCGAGCGGGACCGCATCACCGTAGAGCGCCTCGCCGTCACCTTCGCCGGTGACAATGACTCGCACCACCTGATCCTCGAGGCCGATGGCTGGCAGTGCAATTGCCACTACTTCGAGTCCTGGAAGACCTGCGCCCACATCGCTGCGATGCAGGAGATCCTGGGCGTGATGCTGCCCGAGGAGCGGCAGACGTCGCTCTTCCCGGGATCCGAGGAGGTTGCCGAAGCCGCCGGCAGCTGAGCGGCCCCGGCGACCCCGACAGGCGCCGCGCGGCCTATTCCGAGATGATGCGGAACAGGTACCACTGCCAACCGCGATCGCGGTCGTAGTCCGCTCGCACCTCCAGCAGCCACTCACCCGGTCGGTCCGGCTCCAGGCCGGTGAGGGTGGGCCCGGCCACTGGTCCATCCAGGATGGCCTGCGCCACGCGCGCCTCCGCGCTTGTGCCCGGCTGCGGCTCGAGGCGTCCCTCCCAGTGCACGATGGCGGAGCCGTCGTCCAGCTCCAGGCGGAGCGGTTCACCGACCGCCAGCGTCAGTGGCTGCAGCGCGGCCAGCGGCGGCCGGTAGCCGACCTCCTGGCACACGTCCACGAGGCAGCCGTGACCGCGCACGCCCTCCACCGTGCCGGAGGTGGCCACCAGCCGACCCTCGATGGCCGGCCGCTCCAGCATCGTCTCCCAGCTGCCCGGCCGGTCAGGCACTTCGAGCAGCCAGGCATGCCGGCTGGGCTCGAACCCGTCTCGCGCGAGCGTAGCGATGACCGTGTAACGACCGGCCTCGTCCGGTGCGGTCAGCCAACGGCCAGCCACGAGGGGCAGGGCCGTGGCCGTGCCGTCCTCCGCCGCGATGGCTTCCAGCGTCCACTCGGCGGAAGCCGCGAGGGGCGGATCGGTCAGCAGCTCGAGGGTCGCTCGTCGCATCCACGTGTCGAGTGGCCGGTCGTCAGGTGGGGCGGTCGCTGGGCTTGACGGATCGGCGCCGGCCACCGTTCCGAACGGTCCCCGGAGGGCGACCGTCAGGTCGGCCGACTCGGCCTGCGTCGCGTCCGCAGCCGTCGCGAGCGCGGGGACGGCAAGCAACAGGCTCAGGGTCAGGGCCAGCGCTCCCGGTCGTCGCGTCATCTACTCGTCACCTTCACCTTCTGGATGGCCGAACGGCTGTAGCGGAGCCCCTCGTCCGCAGGCTTGGAGAACACCGCCTTGAGCTCCCAGGTGCTGTCCGGCCAGAGCGTGGCCTCGTAGCGACCCTGCTGGTAGAGCGATCGCATCCACACCGTCCGCCAGCTGTCATCGCTTCCGGCGCGGCGGTACATGAGCTTGAGCGAGCGTCCGTTGAGCGGGTTGGCCGCGAGCAGGCGGTAGCTGCTGTGATCGGCCACCTTGAGCGTGGCCGTCAGCCGCACCGAGGCGCCGGCGGCGATGGTCGACCTGCTGGCCGAGAGCGAGAGCGTGGTGGCCACGTCGTTGCAGCTGGAGATGGCGGTCTTGTTGTCGGGCGTGTCATACAGCTCCTGGAGCGTGGCCACGTCACAGCGACCGAAGGCATGGCGGCTCGATCCGGACTGCGGTCGGCTGGGGGTGATGCCCTGCATGACGGAGACGTTCGCGGAGAGCGTGAAGCCCGCGCTCGAGGGATGGTTCAGGCCGGCGATGTGACCGAGCTCGTGGAGCATCACGCGCCTGATGTCGAAGCAACCGCTCGAGGAGGACGTCTTCTGGCACCAGCGCAGCGTGCCCCACGAGTAGTCCGTGCCGTACGGGCGGATCCAGACGCCCCACGACGTGGGCATGCTACGACTGGCACAGGCGATGGCCGAGCTGCTACAGAAGCTCGGCAGCGAGCCGCTGTAGGCCACGCTGTTGGCTGCCGTCGCTGCGATAGACGAAGCTCGGACTGCGGGCGGCGGACGAGCGCGTGGCGTCCGTGGCTCCGGCCTTGAGCGGTCCCGCGGCCCAGGGCGGTGGCACGGCGCCGGCCTTCCAGCGATACGTCAGGTTCTTGCTGCTGGGCCAGCCGCCGGCGTAGAAGCTGGGCGTGGGCCGGGCGGCCCCGGCAGGCTCGAGGGCGGCCATCTCAAGGCTCCCATCGCTGGGCAGGCACATCTCCAGGCACGGTTCCTGCAGCGCGGCCTCGGTGGCGCCGCTTTCCGGATCGAGCAGGTGGGTGCCCTCGTAGCGGCGTGAGTCGCGGTCGTGGACGGTGAAGCGCAGCGGGCCCTCGGCGCTGTCGCGCTGCGGGTACAGGTGCCGGCTCAGCTGACGCGTCCACAGGCGGCAGGCCCGGGCCGTGTCGATCATGTCCAGGCGTGTGCCGTGGTCGGCGCGCTCACCGACGAGCAGGCGGTCGGCGCCGGCGCGCACGCTGAACCCGCGCCGACCGGCACGCAGGTGCAGCTCCTGGTCCCCGTGGCGCAGCGTCAAGCGGTGGCCGCGCACGGCGCCGTCCGCATCCAGCACGGCTTGCCAGGGTTCGCTCATCTCACCTTCACCAGACCTGCTGATGTCCAGCCCGGCACAGCGCGGCAGCGATGCGACATCATCGCCGGCGGCGACGACCGCCCCCGGATGCAGGGCCACCGTCAGCGCACCCCCCAGCACCGCGGTGGCGACATGGCGGAATACGACATGGTCTCGTCCTCGCATGGACAGCCTTCCTCCGGCGGTTCACCCGGCGGGTCACCCGGCGGTACAGGCGGTCGAGCCCATCATGGCCAGCGTCGCTTACCTGCCACTTTTGGGCCCCGTACGGGCCACTTGGCCGCATCGGAGGTGGTGGGCGGGAGTACACTCGCGCCACAACCAAAGAGCAAGATCCAGGACACGCGAAGTCGGTGAGAACCCGACACAGTCCCGCTACGGTGAACAGCGCTCTGACGCTGCCAAGTCCGGCCGCCGTGCCTCGGATCGTGCGCCAGCCCTTCGAGTGAAAGGGGAAGCACGTGAACACACATTCCTTCGGACGGGCCCTCGGCAGACCAGCCAGGGGCTTTCTTGTTGCCGTCGTGAGCAGTCTGCTCGGGCTCGCGCTGGTCCTGCCCCCCGTGCTCGGCGCCGAGCAGGACTTCCCGCTCACCGTCATCGATGACGAGGGCACGGCGGTCACCATCGAGGCCTACCCCGAGCGGATCATCAGCCTCTCGCCGTCCAGCACGGAGACGGTCTTCACCTTGGGCGCGGGCGACCGCCTCGTGGGCGGCACCGACTATGACGACTACCCCCCGGAAGCCGTCGACCTGACCGACGTGGCCACCTATACCGGCGTGATCATGGAACAGGTCGTGGCGCTCGAGCCGGACCTTGTCCTGGCTGCCGGCAACTTCTTCACCCCGCCCGATGACATCGCCACGATGCGCGAGCTGGGCTACACCGTGATCGTGCTCTATGCGCCCGATGTGGAGGCGGTCCTCGCCGACATCGAGCTCATCGGTACCAGCATCGGCCTGCCCGCCGAAGCGCAGGCCATGACCGCCGGGATGGCCGACCAGATGGATCGGATCAGCGAGTCCGCCGCCGCGGTCGGCAGCCGCCCGCGCGTGTTCTACGAGCTCGGAGCGGAGCCCGAGATCTACGCTCCAGCACCGGACTCGTTCCTGGCCGACATGATCGTCCGCGCCGGCGGTGAGCCCATCACCACCGCCGATCCGGCCCTCTGGTCCATCCCGCTCGAGGAGCTGGTCGTGGCTGACCCCGAGGTCATCGTCCTCGGCGACGCCAACTACGGCACCTGCCCGGACGCGGTCGCTGCCCGTGCCGGCTGGGAAGGCATCAGCGCGGTCGTCACGGGCGACGTCCGACCTGTCGACGATGTGCCCATCACGCGCCCCGGTCCACGTCTGGCCCAGGGCCTCGCGTCGCTGGCTCGGGCCATCCATCCTGAGCTGGAGCTGGCCGGCTTCCCGGCCGATCCTCCCATGTGCGAAGCCGCCTGACCATGACCAGCCCGGACCTCGCGCAGGAGCGTGTACAGGTCCATCACGGTTCCCTTGAGGCCCTGCGCCGACGCCCGGTGGTGCTGGGCCTCGTGGGCCTGCTGGCCCTGGCCCTCGCCGTCGTGGCCGGCGTGGCCCTGGGCACGGTGGCCGTCCCGGTGGGGGAGACGGTGGCCATCCTCGCCGCTCGCCTGGGTGTACCCGTCGAGCAGACCTGGGCCGACACTTCCGAGACCATCGTGCTCACCTTGCGGCTGCCACGAGTGCTGACGGCCCTGGTCGTCGGGCTCGGCTTGTCTGTCGCGGGCGTCACCTTCCAGGGCCTGCTGCGCAACCCGCTGGCCGATCCCTACGTCCTGGGCACCGCCAGCGGCGCCGCCCTGGGCGCCGCCATCGGCGTGCTGCTGCCGATCCAGATCGCCTGGCTCGGCTTGGGCCTCGTCAACATCCTCGCCTTCATCGGCGCGCTGGTGGCGGTCACCGTCGTCTATCGCATCGCCGGCGGCGGCGGGCGCTCGACGATGACCTCGATCCTGCTCACCGGCTACGCCGTCGGCTCCATGCTGGCCGCTGGCTTGTCGCTGGCGATGTACATCTCGGGCGCGCAGCTACGCCAGATCTTCTTCTACCTCCTGGGCAGCCTCAACGGCGCCGACTGGCAGAGCCTGCTGCTGGGCCTGCCCATCGTGGCCATCGGCTCCGCGCTCATCCTCACGCGCGCCCGCTCGCTCAACGGCCTGCTGCTGGGTGACGACACCGCCCTGCACCTCGGCGTCGACGTCCGCCGCGAGCGCTTCGTGCTGCTGGCCCTGGCCTCGCTGGTGACCGCCGCGGCCGTGGCGCTGGCCGGGCTCATCGGCTTCGTGGGCCTGGTCATCCCGCATGTCATCCGGCTCCTGGTGGGCCCCAATGCACGCCTGGTGCTGCCGCTCTCGGCCATCTGGGGTGCCGTCTTCCTGGTGGTCGCCGACCTCGGCGCTCGCCTCGCGGGGGAGCTGCCGGTGGGCATCGTGACAGCAGTCATCGGAGCGCCGATCTTCGTGATGCTGCTACGTCGCTACCGCACGGCCTACCAGCTGTGAGCGCGACCGGCCTGCGGGTCGACATCGACGGGCTTGCGCTCCGCTTCGGCTCGGCCACGGTGCTCGACGACATCGACCTGCACATCGCACCCGGAGAGCGCCTCTGCCTCGTCGGCCCCAACGGTGCTGGCAAGTCCAGCCTGCTGCGCTGTCTCACAGGCATCACGGAGCCGAGCGCGGGCTCGGTGCGCCTTGACGGTGTGCCGCTCGCCGACATCGAGCGGTCGGCCATCGCGCGCACGATCTCGGTCGTGCCCAGCCAGGTCGATCTGCCCTTCTCCATGCCGGTCGAGGACGTGGTCCTGCTGGGCCGTATCCCGCACGAGAACCCCTTCACGGGCCAGACCGACACGGACCGGGCGGCAGCCGATACGGCCATTCGTCGCGTGGGCATCGAGAAGCTGCGCAGGCGTGATGTGCGACAGCTGTCGATGGGCGAGCGCCAGCTCGTGCTGGTGGCCATGGCCGTGGCCCAGGGCGGTCGGCTGATCGTGCTCGACGAGCCCACGGCCCACCTTGACCTCCGCCACCAGGTGGAGGTGCTCTCACTGCTCGAGCGCCTGGCCGACGATGGCTTGACGGTGCTGGCGGTGCTGCATGACCTGCCCCTCGCGGCGCACTTCTTCCCGCGACTGGCGCTGCTCGATGAGGGCCGCCTCGTGGCCGATGGCCCACCGGCCCAGGTCCTCAGCCCCGAGCGCATCCGCGACGTCTATGAGGTCGACCCCCGCTTCGTGCCGGCGCTCACGTAGCGCGGGCGCCACGCCGGCGGTCCGGTGTTCCCGCGGGACGGGCGAGCCCGGCCGTGGCCCCGGTCCACCGGGCCATGGCGTGGGGTCACCTGCCGTCAGGTAACGCCGGCCCATGTGCCCGCGGGACGGGCGACTTCGGCCCGAGTGCAGCTGCTCCAACGGGCTGCGCCCACTCGTCGGGCGGCGTCGCCGACGAGCGGGACGAAGTGTCACCTTGTCCCGTCCGGCGGAGCCCGCAGCGCGTCCAGCGCTGCGCGCACGTCGAGCTCGCCCGCCACACGGGAAGACCCGCGGCTGCGCGCACGTCGAGCTCGCCCGCCACACGGGAAGACCCGCGGCTGCGCGCACGTCGAGCTCGCCCGCGACACGGGCAGACCGGCAGCGTGCTCGCATCAGACTCGCCCGCCGCGACCCCCGTCAGACTCGCCCGCGAGACAGGCGTGACCGTCTGGCGCTACTCGCGCTTGCGGGGCGGGTCGAAGAAGGGAAGTGCCACGACCTCTGCGCCGATGCTGCCCCGTTCGCCCTCCACGGTCCACTCCATCTCGAGCTCGGTGCCGATCTCGGCCGAGGCCGCCGCCACCGTGCCCAGGGCCAGGTTCTTCTTGAGCACGAGGCTCCACGAGCCGCTGGTGGCACGGCCGACCTGCGCGCCGAAGTCGTAGATCGGGACCTCCTCCCGCCAGGCGTTGGCCGAGAGGGCAGGGGACAGTCCGTGCCCGGCGTACAGCCGCTCGAGGTCCGCCCAGTCGAGATCGAGCCCGACCAGGCGCCGCGGCGGACCGCCCGCCTCCATCTCGCGCCGCAATGCCGCCTGACCCACGAAGGGCACCTCCTTGTCCAGCTGCACCAGGCCGCCGAGACCCAGTTCGTAGGGCGAGTAGCTCTGTTCGCGGGTGAGCGCATGGTGGACCGACGTGTAGTCGACGCCGGCCATGATCAGGCCAGCCTCCACGCGCACCACGTCGAGCGCGAGGATACCGGCCGGCCGGATGGCGTAGGCGCTGCCGGTCTCCATCAGCGCGTCCCACACCGCGAGCGCGTCTTGATGCTCGATCCACAGCTCGTAGCCAAGGTCGCCGGTGTAGCCGGTGCGGCTGACATCAAGGGTGACTCCCGCGATCTCGAGCGTCCGCCGGCCGAAGTAGCGCAGGTCGGAGAGGTCCGTCTGTGCCGCCGACTGAAGGAGCTCACGGGACAGCGGTCCCTGCAGCGCCAGCGCTGCGAGTGCGTCGGTGACGTCGACGATGTCGACATCGAGGCCCCGCGCGTTGAGCCTCAGCCAGCGGTACTGGCCTTCGGCCGCGGTCCAGAACCACGAGCCGTCGTCCATGCGCATGAGCGTGCCGTCGTCGATGACGCGGCCATCGCTGTCGCACCAGGGGGTGTAGATGACGCGGCCAGGCTTGACCACCGTCGCCGAGCGCGTGATGACCCGGTCGACGAGGCGGTCCGCATCGGGGCCCGCCAGACGGTACTTGAAGAGGGGTGAGATATCGATGAGCGCGGCCGCGTTGCGGATCGCGTTGTACTCGATATCGATCTGCGGCGCGTACGCGCTCGAGCTGAAGACCCCCGACCATTCACGCCACTGTCGCCGGACGTTCAGCTCGAGGGCCCGCTCGTCAAAGGCCGATCCGACTGACATGAGCAGAGTCTAGGACGCCGTGTCTGCGCTGACTCGGCCGAACCGCACCCGTGCGGGGCGGGTAGCATGTCCACTGAGTCCGGCGACGCCAGCCGTCGTCGAGGGCGCGTGGGGGAGCCGGCCACGGGGCCGACGAGGCGCGCTGAGCGAGGAGAACGTGCCACAACGCTACGACGCGGTCGTCATCGGCGGCGGCCACAACGGCCTCATCAGCGGTGCCTACCTCTCGAGGGCGGGCCTCAAGACGCTCGTGCTGGAGCGGCGGGAGATCCTCGGTGGCGCCACGCTCACGATGGAGGTCTTCCCCGGCTTCCGCTTCAGCGTGCTCTCATACGTGGTCAGCCTGCTGCGGCCGGAGATCATCCGCGACCTGCAGCTGCCCAGGCACGGCCTCCACATCCTGCCGCTCGATGGCACCTTCACGCCGACCGACGGTGACCACCTCTGGCGCACGGACGACCACGCCCACACCATGCGCGAGCTACGCCGCTGGTCCATCAACGATGCCGAGGCCTACGAGGAGTACGGCCAGCTGATGGCGCAGATGGCGCGCTTCATCAAGCCCATCCTGTCCATGACCCCGACCGACCCCCGCCGCCCGGACCCGCGTGACGCTGCCGGCCTGGGCTCGCTGGTGAAGGACTTCTCGGCCCTGCCGCGCAAGCAGCAGCTGACGTTCGTGCAGCTGATGACCATGAGCGCAGCCGAGTTCCTGGGGCGCTGGTTCGAGACGGCACCGCTGAAGGGCACGATGAGCGCCTCCGGCATCATCGGCACCAACCTCGGCGTGCACTCACCGGGCACGGCCTACGTCCTGCTGCACCACTACATGGGCGAGATCGACGGCGCCTTCCGCGCCTGGGGTATCCCCAAGGGCGGCACCGGGGGGGTGGCTGCGGCCATCGCCTCGGCCGCTCGGTCGTTGGGTACCGAGATCCGCACGGAGGCCCCCGTGGCCGAGGTCCTGGTGAAGGACGGCCGGGCGGTGGGCGTGGTGCTCGAGAGCGGTGAGGAGATCCACGCCGACCACGTGCTCTCGACCGTGGACGCGCGCCAGACGTTCCTGGGCCTGGTGCCACCGGGCACGCTGCCGACGGAGTTCGAGGCCGAGGTCAAGCGCTTCCGCTTCCGCGGCTCGAGCGGCAAGGTCAACCTCGCCCTCGACGCCCTGCCCTCGTTCGAGTCCCTGCCGGGACCCGGTGAGCACCTGCGCGGGGCCATCAGCTTCAGCCCCTCGGTCGAGTACATGGAGTCGGCCTACGACGATGCCAAGGCCGGCCGCTTCAGCCGCAAACCGTACATCGACATGATCATCCCCACGCTCGTCGATCCCACCATGGCCCCGCCGGGCAAGCACGTCATGAGCTGCTTCGTGCACTGGGCGCCCTACCACCTGGCCGAGAGCGAGGGCACCTGGGACGACCAGCGCGAGGCCTTCGGGGACGCCGTCATCGACGTCATCGCCGAGCGCGCCCCCAACATCCGCGACATCGTGCTGCACCGTCAGGTCATGACCCCCCTTGATATGGAGCGGGACGTGGGCCTGACCGAGGGCAACATCTTCCAGGGCGAGCTCACGCTGGAGCAGCTCTTCTTCAACCGTCCGGTGCCGGGGTGGAGTCGCTTCGAGACACCGCTGTCCAACCTCTGGCTGGCCGGCTCGTCGACGCACCCGGGCGGCGGCATCATGGGCGCCAACGGGCGCCTGGCGGCGCTCAAGGTCCTCCAACGGATGAAGCAGAAGGGGGGTCGGGCATGAGCGGACAGCGCTGGGATGCCATCGTCGTCGGCGGCGGCCACAACGGCCTCGTGGCTGCGACGTACCTGGGGCGCGCGGGCCTGCGCACGCTCCTGCTCGAGGCCCGACCTGCGGTCGGCGGTGCCGTCGGTACCTCTGAGGTGGCGCCCTCTGCCCGCGTCCCCACCCTGGCCCACACGGTCGGTCGCCTCACCCCGGGGATCGCGCGCGAGCTGGAGCTCTCGAAGCACGGCCTGCGGCTGGTGCAGCCCGCGGCGCTGGCGACCTCGGTCGGTGGTGACGGCGCACCCATCACCCTCTGGGCGGACCCGGCGCGCACCGCGGCCGGCCTGGCCCAGCTGTCGGCCGCCGACGCCGCCGCCTGGGAGTCGTTCGACGCCGAGGTACGAGCGCTGGCCTCCACGCTCTGGCGCCTGCTGTTGATGACCCCGCCCGACACCCGGGAGGCCAACAGCGACGTCCTCGTGAGCGGGCTCAAGTTCGGCTGGCGCTACCGTCAGCTCGAGCCCCGCCACGCGCGCGAGTTCACGCGCATGCTGCCCACCGCCATCGCCGACTACCTCGAGGACAACCTCGAGTCCGATGCCCTGCGGGCGCTCGTGGCCACACGTGGCCTGCGCTACACCTCCATGAGCCCGCATCACGGCGGCAGCTCGGCGGTCATGCTCACCGACGCTGCCGGCAACGACGGTGGTGCGGCCGGTGAGACCGTCTACGCCCGGGGTGGCCCCGGGGCGCTGGCGGCAGCCCTGGCCATGGCGGCCCGCAGCGCCGGGGTCGAGATTCGCACCGGTTCCGAGGTCGTGGCCTTCCGCGACGACCACGAGTCCATCACGGGCGTGGCCCTCGCCGATGGCGAGGAGCTCGAGGCCAGGGTGGTGGTGAGCGGCATGGATCCGCGGCGGACCCTGCAGGGGCTGCTGGACCCGGAGACGCTCGGGCCGGAGCTCGGCTGGGAGGTCGACAATCTCCGCGACAAGGGCGCCACGGCCAAGGTCAACCTGGCCCTCGCGGAGCTGCCGGCCTTCGACGGGCTCACCGGCGACGAGGGGCTCATGCGCCTGCGCGGCCGCATCGTCCTGGCCCCCTCGATGCGCTATCTGGACCAGGCCGCGGACGCAGCCAAGTACGGACGCGTCAGTGAGGCCCCATGGCTGGAGGCGACCATCCCCAGCCTGGTCGACCCGCTGCTCGTCGATGGGGCCGCGGCTGGTGGCGTGAAGCACGTCATGAGCGTGCTCGTGCAGTCGGCCCCGTACGTGCTCCGTGACGGAGATCGGGAGTCGCAGCGCGAGCCGCTCGGCGACCTGGTGCTGCAGACGCTGGAACGGGCAGCCCCTGGCATCAGCAGGCTGGTGGTGGCCCGGCAGGTGCTGACGGCAGCCGATATCGAGGCCGACTTCGGCATCAGCGGCGGACATCCGCTGCATCTGGAGCCGGGGCTGGACCAGTGGTTCGCGTGGCGGCCGTTGCTGGGCTACGCCCGACACCGGATGCCGCTGCGGGGACTCTACCTCGCGGCCGCAGGTGCACACCCCGGTGGCGGCGTGACCGGCCTGCCCGGTCGCAACGCCGCCAGGGCCGTGCTGGCGGACCTCAAGGCCAAACGCTGAGCGGGCGGGAGCGGCAGACCTCGCTCCCACCGACCACCCCGGCCGCGGCTGGCACTACTCGCCTGGCTCGGGCTCCGGCGTCAGGCGCCACTCCCAGCCGTGCAGCCGCTCGAGCAGCCGCTTGGCCGTGAGGTCGAGGTGGATGGGCGTGATGGCGACCTTGCCCGTGGAGACCGCGTGGAAGTCGGTGCCGGGCTCCGCCACGCCGGTCGGAGGAGGACCGCCGAACCAGTAGTAGGGCGTCCCGCGCGGATCGAGGCGTTCGAGCAGCTTGTCCTGGTAGACCCGCTTGCCCATGCGCGTGAGGTCGATCTCGACCGGGTCGCTGGCGGCCCTGGCGGGCGTGTTGACGTTGAGCAGCTCGCCCTCGCCCAAGCCGTGCTCGAGCACGTTGCGCGCGACCATGGCGGCCACCTCGCCGGCCAGGCTGAAGTCGGGCTCATCGCTCCACTCCTGGCTCATGGCGAAGGCGGGGCAGCCCGAGAGGACCGCTTCCATGGCCGCCCCCACGGTGCCGGAGTAGGTGATGTCATCACCCAGGTTGGAGCCGTAGTTGATGCCCGATGCCACGAGGTCGAAGCGGAACCCGAAGTAGCCCAGGAAGGCCACGCTCACCGCATCGGTGGGCGAGCCGTCGACCGACCAGCCGGTGCTGCCGTCGTCGAGCCGGCGCTCACGCACGCGCAGGGGGCGCATGAACGTCATGGAGTGGCCCACGGCCGACTGGTTGGTATCGGGCGCCATGACGTAGACGTCGCCGATGGGCTCGAGCGCCTGCTTCAGGGCCAGCAGTCCCCGCGACTCGATGCCGTCATCGTTGGTCACCAGGATGCGCGGCCGGGTCTCCCACTGGGACAGCGGCTTGGCCTCGCGGGGCGTCGCTCGAGCGGTGGGGATATAGCGTCCGGCCGCAGCCAGGTCGGTGTGGTCGGCGTAGGCGCCGGTGAGTGCGTCAGCGGGCGTTCCTGGCTGGGTCCGCCTGGCCGGCGGGTCATCCGCTTCGCCTGGGGACTGCTCCTGCTCGTCGGTCATGTCTGCTCCTCGTCGGTATCGTCGGGCGTGGTGGCTGGCTCTGGCGCGGGGCCGCCTGGTGGCGGGCCCACCACGGGGGGCGTGGGGACTCGTACCGGGCGCCCCTGGCGCTCCTCGAGGCGGCGTGCCGCACGGCTGGCCACGTCCCGCGGTCCGCCCTGGCTGCGCTTGAGGTAGTGGAAGAAGAAGGCGCTGATGACGGCGGCCACGGGGATGGCGAAGATGGCTCCCACCACACCCTGCAGGCGCAGGCCGATGAGCACGCTCAGGAGGACCACCACCGGGTGGATGCCGACCGAGCTGGACATCACCCGCGGCTGCACGAAGTTCATGGTCACGAACCAGCCGGCGCCCATGACCAGTGCGATGGGGACGATGGCATCCGGCTGGGTCAGGATGGCGGCCACCACCGGTGGCGCCCACGAGACGAACGGTCCGAAGAAGGGGATGAACTGGAAGAAGGCCACCAGTGCCGTGGTCAGGGGCATGTACTCGATGTCGAGCAGCAGGCTGCCGGCTGCTGCGACCGAGCCCAGCACCAGGGCCTGGATGGCCTGGCCTCGCATGAAGCCGCCGAAGGACGAGGCCACGCTGGTCTGGAAGAGGCGCATCTCGGGCGCGTACCGCGGGGGCGTGACGCGCCTGACGAAGCCCATCAGGTTCTCCTTGTCGACCACGATGAACAGCGACAGGAAGATCATGAAGACGAGGTTGCCCAGCACGCCCAGGCTGGCGAAGGCCACATCCTGCAACGGGCCCACGAACTGACCCGATGAGCTGGCCAGCTCCTGCAGCCCCTGGTCGAGCACGACCACGAGGTCGACCTGCAGGCCCAGGTCCTCGAGCTGCTGCTGCCAGGGTGCGACGATCTCGGGCACGCGCTGCTGCAGCGTCGGCAGCTCCTCGGTGAAGTCGATGATGGAGTTGGCCAGCTGTGTGGCGATGATGAGGCCGAGCCCGGCGAGCACGAAGAAGAGCAAGCCGTAGACCACGACGACGGGCACGATGCGCGGGACCGCCGGGGCCACGCGCCCGAAGCCATCGACGACCGGGTTGAGCACGAAGGCGAAGACCCAGGCCATCACCACGATGAGGATGATGTCGCTGAAGTAGACGACGACGTCCGCGGCGAGGCCGATGAAGACCAGGCCGACCGTCAGCGTGGCGAGGATCAGGAGTGCGCGGATCCAGCGCCCTTCCTGCTCGATGAGCCGGGACATCATGCCCGGAGTCTACTCTGCGCTGACCGACGCTCGAGCGCAGGTGAGGCGCCTCGGGAGCACCGCGGCGTCACGGGGCAGCGACGGCTAGCGACGTGGCGCGAGGCCCATGCGCTCGTGGCACTCCGCGAGCGTATCGGCAGCCTGGGGCGCGAGCGTATCGGCACCGGCCGCGAGGATCTCCTCCACCATCCCAGGCTGGGCCTTCAGCTCGGCGTAGCGCTCGCGAGCCTCGCCGAAGTAGCCCAGCATGCGTTCGGCCAGCAGCTGCTTGGTGGCCACGCAGCCGGTGGTGGCGCTGCGCTCACCCTCCCAGATGTCCTCGTAGTCGTCGGGGCTGAAGACCCGGTGCAGCTGGCACACGTTGCACACCTCCGGGCGTCCGGGATCCGACAGTCGCTGGCGCGCGGTATCGGTGACCATGGACATGACCTGCTTCCGCACGGTGTCCTCGTCGGCGAAGATCTCGATGACGTTGCCCAGGGACTTGGACATCTTGTTGAGGCCGTCGGTGCCCTTGACGATGGGCGAGTCGGTGAAGACCGCCTGCGGCTCGGGGAAGACCTGGCCATAGCGCCCGTTGAACGCGCGCACGATCTCACGTGCCAGCTCCAGGTGCGCGGCCTGGTCCTTGCCCACGGGCACGTAGTCGGCCTTGTAGATGGCGATGTCCGCGGCCTGCAGCACGGGATAGTTGAAGAGCGCGGTGTTGACGTCGTCGGGCTGGTTGCGCCGCTTCTCCTTGAAGGAGGGCGTGCGCTCCACCCAGCCCATGGGCGTGACCGAGGCGAAGAGCCACATCAGCTCGAGGTGCTCGAGGCGGTCGGACTGGCGGAAGAGCACAGCCTTCTCGGGATCGAGGCCCAGCGCCAGCAGCCCCAGGGCCATCTCCATGGTGGAGCGACGGATGGCCTCGGCGTCGTGGGTGGAGGTCAGCGCGTGGTAGTCGACGATGCAGTAGATGCTCTCGAAGCCATCCTGCATGGCGATGTAGTTGCTGAAGGCACCGAGGTGGTTGCCCACGTGGGGCAGGCCGCTGGGCTGCACGCCGGAGAAGACACGTCCGCCGCTCCCGGGCTCGGGGCGCGCGCTGCTGGTGGGCTGGGGCACGGTATCGGTCATGGGCTCACAGGTGTGGTCAGGGTGGACAGGCGCGCCGGGGCGTCGCGGCCCGACTCTAGCAGGCGAGAGCTGCGCTACGATCGGGACATGGATCATGATGCCCCCGAGATGACGACACCTGCATCCGATCCGGTCGCCCCGCCCGAGCGCACCGGTCCCCGCGTGGCCCTCTTCGGCCTGGGCACCGTCGGTACGGCCGTGGCCGCGGGCCTGCTCGACTCGGCCTGGGCCGCGGGCGTGGCCGCCCGGGGACAGGCAGCGCCCCGGCTGGTCGGCGTCGCGGACCTCGACCTCGATCGCGACCGCGGTCTCGACTTCCCGGCGGACGTGCGCCAGGTCACGGACTACCGCGAGCTGCTCGATGACGAGGTGGACGTGGTCATCGAGCTCATCGGTGGTTCGGGTGCGGCCGGGGAGGCCGTCCTCGCCGCCTTCGCCGCCGGCAAGAGCGTGGTCACCGCCAACAAGGATCTGGTGGCCCGACGCGGCCGCGAGCTCGAGGATGCGGCGCGCGAGGCCGGTGTCTCGCTGCGCTTCGAGGCGGCCGTGCTGGCGGGCGTGCCGGTGCTGGGCCCGCTGGTGCGGGAGCTCGCGGCCAGCGAGGTCCACGGCATCCGTGGCGTCTTCAACGGCACGACCAATTACATCCTCAGCACCATGGCCGCGGACGCGCGCGACTATGCCGACGTCCTGGCCGAGGCGCAGGCTCGCGGCTACGCGGAGGCCGACCCGGCGAGCGACGTGGAGGGCTTCGACGCAGCCTACAAGCTGGTGCTGCTCTCCCGGCTGGCGTGGGGCGGGTGGATCGAGATCGATGCGGTCCGTCGCAGCGTTCCTGCCGTCGGTGCCGAGGCGCCCGCCGGCATCACCGGTGTCAAGCGCAGTCACATGAGCGTGGCCGCTCGACTGGGGCTCGTGCTGAAGCTCGTCTCGCGCGCCAGGCGCGAGGGTGAGCGCGTGCGCGGCGCCGTTACGCCCATGGCCCTCAAGGCTGATTCCCGCCTGGGTTCCACGGCTGACGTCATCAACTACGTCGAGTTCGAGGCGCAGCCGGTCGGGCGCGTGTCGATGGCCGGCCCGGGCGCCGGCGGCCCACCCACCTCCAGCGCCATCCTCGCGGACGTGCTGGCCCTCGGCCGAGGCGATGGCTCGACCTGGGGCACGCTGCCGGCCGCTGCGGCTATGGAGCTGGAGGATGACCTCGCCGGTGAACGTGGCTGGCTGGTGGTCGTCGATGGTCTCGGCGAGGCCGGCTTCCCCGACGTCGTCAGGGAGCTGGCGCTGGCCATCACCGATGAGGGCTTCGTGAGCAGGCCCGTGAGCCTCACCGCGCTGACGGCCAAGCTGGGGCTCTTCGACCGGGCCCTGACGGCCTACCCCATCCTCGAAGACGCCTAGGAGGCACGCATGAGCCAGGTCCTTCACCAGCTCAAGGCGGATGCTTCGGGCATCGGTCGCCGTCCCCGCCTGATGGAGCGCTTCGCAGACTTCCTGCCGCTGACCGAAGCCACGCCGCCCCTGGGCCTGGGCGAAGGCTTCACGCCGCTGGTGCGCGCGCACCACCTCGGGCGTGCCCTCGGCGTCTCGCAGCTCTACCTCAAGGTGGAGGGCCAGAACCCCACCGGCTCGTTCAAGGACCGGGGCATGGTCGTGGCCGTCGCCAAGGCCATCGAAGGTGGTGCCCGCGCCGTCATCTGCGCATCGACCGGCAACACCAGCTCCTCGGCCGCGGCCTACGCTGCGAGCGCCGGCATCGAGGCCGTCATCGTCCTGCCCAAGGGCAAGATCGCCGCGGGCAAGATGCTGCAGGGCCAGGCCGCGGGCGCACGCGTGGTGGCCATCGAGGGCAACTTCGATGACGCCCTGCGCATCGTGCGCGAGATGACCGCCGAGCGCGACCCCGATTACCCGGTCGAGCTGGTCAACTCGGTCAACCCCTACCGCCTCGAGGGCCAGAAGACGGCCGCCTTCGAGATCTGCGAGGACCTCGGCGCGCCGCCTGACTATCTCGCCATCCCGGTCGGCAACGCCGGCAACATCAGCGCCTATTGGAAGGGCTTCAAGGAGTACCGGGACGTGGGTCGCGTGACCACCACGCCCAGGATGATCGGCTTCCAGGCCCTGGGCGCTTCGCCGCTCGTGCAGGGCCACGACTTCGACGAGCCGCACACCATCGCCACCGCCATCCGCATCGGCCGACCGGCCAGCGGTCACCTGGCGCTGGCCGCTCGCGACGAGTCCGGCGGGCTCATCGATGCGGTCACCGACGAGGAGATCCTCGCGGCCTACCGTGACGTCGCCCGGCTGGAGGGCATCTTCTGCGAACCGGCCTCGGCGGCATCCGTGGCCGGTGTGCGCAAGGCCGTGGCCGATGGCCGCGTGGACGCGGACGGCACCATCGTGGCCGTGCTCACCGGTCTGGGGCTCAAGGATCCCGACACGGGCATGCGCCTGGCCGACCCCAACCTGGAGGCAGAACCCACCGTCGAGGCCGTTCGCGGCGTCCTCGGCTGGTGAGCGCCGCGCGCTCGGGCGCCGACCTCATCGGACGCCGGGTCACCATCGACGTCCCGGCCACCACCGCCAACCTTGGAGCCGGCTTCGATGCCCTCTCCATGGCCCTCGACCTGTCCACGCTCATCACGCTCACGGCCGTGCCGCCGGAGACCCAGCCCGCGTTCCACGTCGAGGTGCATGGGGAAGGGGCAGGCCACCTGCCCACCGGCCGCCGCAACCGCTTCATCAGCGCCCTCATCGAGGGCCTTGAGGACGCCGGTGTCGACCCCGCCGGTGCCGGCTGGCACGTGCGCATGGACAACCGCATCCCGGTCACGCGGGGCCTTGGTTCCTCGGCCTCGGCGACCGTGGCCGCCCTCGTCGCCGCCGACGCCTTGGTCGACGGGGCCCTCGGGGCGCAGCGCATCCTCGAGCTGGCGACACGCTCGGAGGGCCACGCCGACAACGCTGCCGCCGCGGTCTATGGCGGGCTCTGCGTGGTGGCCACGGTCGAGGGTTCGCCGCGCGCGATCCGGATCGATCCGCCGAGCGGCCTGCTGGCCGCCCTCTTCATCCCCCACAAGCACCTCTCCACCGCGGCCATGCGAGCCGCGCTGCCCGCGTCGGTGCCCTTCGCCGACGCGGTCCACAACGTCGGCGCCGCCAGCCTCACGGTGGCGGCCTTGAGCGAGGGCCGCCTCGACCTGCTTGCCGTGGGCACGGTCGACCGCCTGCATGAGCCGTATCGCGCAAGCGCCTATCCGGAGCTGCCCGAGCTCATCGCGGCCGCCCTCGCGGCCGGCGCCAGGGGTGCCTGCCTGTCGGGGGCCGGCCCCACGGTCATCGCCTTCAGCGACGACGTCGCCGCCGCGGCCACCATCGCCGCGGCCATGGAGCGCCGGGCGCAGGCCCTGGAGCTGCCCGGGCGAGCCGCGGTGCAGGCTGCCCGCGCCGAGGGTGCGCTGGTCATCGCCGAGGGTGACGAGCGACCCGATGGCGCTTCCCTGCCGCTCGCGTAGACTCCCATCATGTCCCGACTCATCGTCCAGAAATACGGCGGCTCATCGCTCGCGGATGCCGAGCGGATCCGCCACGTCGCCGGGCGCATCGCGCGAGACCGCCGTGAAGGCGCCGACCTCGTGGTCGTCGTCAGCGCCATGGGTGACACCACCGACCACCTGACCGAGCTCGCCGCAGCCATCACCGACGAGCCCGACCCGCGGGAGATGGACCTCTTGCTCGCGACAGGGGAGCACATGAGCGGCACGCTCGTGACCATGGCCCTGCATGCCCAGGGCATCGACGCCGTCTCGCTCACCGGACCGCAGGCCGGCATCCGCACCGACACCGCGCATGGGCGTGCACGCATCGCCAACATCGACCCGGCCCGCATGCGGCGCGAGATCGAGCGTGGGCGGGTGGTCATCGTGGCCGGTTTCCAGGGATCCACCGGCGAGGGCTACGACGACTCCGAGATCACCACCCTTGGTCGCGGCGGCTCTGATACGACCGCGGTGGCGCTGGCGGCCCGACTCGGCGCCGACGCCTGCGAGATCTACACCGACGTGGAGGGCATCTTCACGGCCGATCCGCGCGTCGTCCCCGACGCGCAGCTCATCCCCACCATCGGCTACGAGGAGATGCTCGAGCTGGCCCATCAGGGCGCGCAGGTCATGCAGACCCGGGCGGTCGAGCTGGGGTGGGTCAACGACGTCGTCATCCGGGTGCGCTCCACGTTCAGCGACCACCCAGGCACCAGCATCCAGGAGGTTTCCGCTGTGGAGCTGCGAGACAAGGTCCGGGCCATGGCCCTGGACCGCAAGGTGGCCAAGGTCACCATCGTGGGCGTGCCCGATCGCCCCGGCATCGCCCGATCCATCTTCGAGCCCATGGCCGACCAGGGCCTCAACGTGGACATGATCGTGCAGAACGTGGGCCACGACGGAAGCACTGACATGTCCTTCACCGTCGAGCGTGCCAACGTGGCTCGCACGGAGCGGCTGTTGGAGCTGCTGGGCAAGGAGCTCGGCTTCGCCGAGGTGCAGACGGACTCGGCTGTGGCCAAGATCTCCATCGTGGGCGAGGGCATCCACAACCATCCCGGCTACGCCGCCCAGATGTTCGGGGCGCTGGCGGACGAAGGCATCAACATCAGCATGATCTCGACCTCGGAGATCCGCATCACCTGCATCATCGCCGAGGATCAGATCGATGCCGCAGCCAAGGCCATCCACCGCACCTTCCGGCTGCAGGAGCCGGAGGCGGCCCTCAGCGCTGAAGGGGCCAGCGCTGGCTGACACCGCGGGGGGCGTGCCCGCGTTCGTCTCCCGCCTCGAACGTTTCGAAAGCGTCGACAGCACGCAGGCGGTCGTACGCGGCTGGCTCGACGAGGGCGCCGATGAGGTCTGCGTGGCAGTCGCTGATCTCCAGCGTGACGGCCGCGGTCGGCTCGACCGTATCTGGCAGGATCGCCCCGGGAGCTCGTTGCTGGTGTCGGTCGGCTTCCGCCCACGCGGCATCACGGCCCTGCACGCCTGGCGCCTGCCGGCCATCGCCTCGATCGCCATGCTCGGCGCGGCGACCTCGTTGCTGGGTCCGACCGCCGACCGCCTCGCGCTCAAGTGGCCCAACGACATCATCGCCGTGCACCACGAGCGCCTGCGCAAGGTCGCGGGTGTGCTGACCGAGTCCAGTCTGGAGGGGGATCGCCTGAGCACCTCGATCGTGGGCCTGGGTGTCAACGTCGACTGGGCCAAGCGTGACTATCCCGACGAGCTGGCCGAGTCCATGTGGAGCCTGTCGGAAGCCTCAGGACGTCGCCGCATCGATCGGGATGCCTTGCTGGCGGCCTGGCTCGAGCGGCTGGGGCCACTCTATGACGACCTGCAGGCGGGTCACTTCGACAGCCTGCGTTGGGCCGATGCCCAGATCACCACCGGCTCGACCGTGGAGGTCGACACCGGCGCCCGTACCGTCAGCGGCACGGCCGTGGGCATGGACCGCGAGAGCGGTTCGCTCCTGGTCCGCACCGGTCCCGGTCAGCCTCTGAGCGCGATCGCCGTGGGCGATGTGGTGCGCTGCACGGTGGACGACGCAACCTCGGCGGTGTAACGGCTAGACTTCCACGGTGTTCTGGAAGGGGAGAGGGCGTAGTGCGTCCGCGGCTGTCGTCGTTCCGTTCGATTCGGATCGGGTCGCGGTCGAGGCTGCCAAACGCGATCCTGGCGCCTTCGAGCAGCTGTATCGGAAATACGTGGCCCAGATCTATAGCCTCGCGCTCTATGAGACCCGCGACCCGCACGCCGCAGAGGACATCACCGAAGCGGTGTTCCTGAAGGCGCTTGCGTCGCTGCCCCGGTTCCGCGACCAGGGTCAGGGGCAGGAGTCCACCTTCAAGACGTGGCTCTATGCCATCACCCGCAACACCATCGCCAACGAGCGGCGACGCGAGCGCCGGCATCGGGAGGACCCTATCGAGCTGGCGCTCGACCTGCGTGCCACGGATGACCCCGCTGCGAGCGCCGAGCTGCGCCTGGAGACGCGGCGCGCCCTGGAGGCCGTGATGGAGCTGCGGCCCGATCGCCGCCAGGCCGTCGTGCTGCGCTTCGTCAACGAGCTCAGCGCGCGTGAGATCGGCGAGATCATGGGCAGGTCCGAGGGTGCCGTGCGCGTGCTCATCCATCGCGCCCTGGTCTCGGTGCGGCAGCGTCTGGAGCCATGAGCAGGACCCACGAGACCGCGGCCCAGCTCGATCACGCCATCGACTCCATCATCGGCAACGCGCGCGGGCCCGTCTCGACCGACGAGGGCGAGCTGATCGCCACCGCCCGCCTGCTGCGACGGGCGTTGCCCCGCCTGCACCCGAGCTTCGGCTTCGAGGAGCTGCTGGCTGCGCGCCTCGCGGCAGCCCGGCGCATGGAGCTCGCGCCTGCCGCCGCGGGGGCTGTGGTCGTGCCCACGCCCATCAGGCCCGGCCTCGCCCTGGAGCCACCGGACGGCCCGGCCCGAGCCGAGGGTCCCGATCATCGTCGCCGCAACCTTGTGGCCGGCGGGGCCATCGCCTCGGGCGTCTCGCTGGCGCTGCCGATCGCCGGCGCTGCCATCGTGGTCTGGCGCCGCACCCGCTCGTCGGGAGGCATGTTCTAGTGCCGATCCAGTGGCCCTTCCGCCCGCGCCCGGACTCGTCACGCTCCGATCTGTGGACGCAGTGCCCGAGCTGCGAGGAGATGATCTACAACAAGCAGCTCGCGAGCAACCAGCGCGTCTGCCCCAAGTGCGGGCATCACTTTCGCCTGCGCGTGGACATGCGTCTCGCCATCCTGCTCGACAAGGACAGCTTCCAGGAGCAGGATGCCGGGCTCGAGTCGCTGGACCCGCTCGGCTTCGTGGACCTCAAGAGCTACCCGGAGCGCGTGGCCGAGCAGAAGAAGAAGACCGGTATCCGGGACGCCGCGGTCTGGGGCTACGGCGCCATCAGGGGCCAGCGCATCGCCATCTGCGCCATGGACTTCGCCTACATGGGCGGGTCCATGGGCTCGGTCGTGGGCGAGAAGGTCGCCCGCGCGGCGGAGGCCGCCCTCGACGAGCGTATCCCCTACATCGTGGTCAGCACCTCCGGTGGGGCGCGCATGCAGGAGGGCACCCTGGCGCTCATGCAGCTGGTCAAGACCTGCGCCGCCGTCGAGCGCCTGGCCCGCTCGGGCGTGCCCTACATCAGCATCCTCAGCGACCCCACCACCGGTGGGGTCTTCGCCTCCTTCTCCGCCCTCGGTGACGTCAACATCGCCGAGCCCAACGCCCTCATCGGCTTCGCCGGTGCTCGGGTGGCGGCCGGCACCACCGGCGACGAGCTTCCCGAGGGCTTCCAGCGCTCGGAGTTCCTCTTCAAGCACGGGTTCGTGGACCTGGTCGTGCCACGGGGTGAGCTGCGCGACGAGGTCGCCCGCCTGTTGCACTACCTGCAGCCGCGCACGGAGCGACACCACAACGGCAGTGGTCGCGGCGAGCTGGCCGGCGGGCGGGGCAGCGCAGATGCGGAGGCCATCCGTGGCTGAGGTGAAGACGGACGAGCAGGAGATGGCACCGGTCGAGGCACAGGCCGCCCTCAGCGAGGGCACCCTGTCAGTCGATGACGAGGTCCTGCGTGCGGCCGTCTGGGCGCGGGTGCAGATGGCGCGCAACGTCCAGCGGCCCCATACGCTCGAGCTGATCGGCGGCATGGCCACCGACGTGGTGGAGCTGCACGGTGACCGGCGCTACGGCGACGATCCAGCCCTCGTCGGCGGCTTCGCCACCATCGGCGAACACCGGGTCGTGTTCATGGGCCATCAGAAGGGCAACGAGGTGGAGGAGAACATCCGCCGCAACTTCGGCATGCCCCATCCCGAGGGCTATCGCAAGGCGGGCCGGCTGCTCCAGCTGGCCGAGCGCCTGGGCTTGCCCGTGGTCACCTTCGTCGATACCCCGGGCGCTGCGCCCGATGCGCCCTCGGAGGAGCGCGGTCAGGCCGAGGCCATCGCTCGCAACATCGCCGACATGACCGCCCTGCGCACGCCCATCGTGACGGTCATCACCGGCGAGGGTGGCTCGGGCGGTGCGCTGGCCATCGCCGTCGGCGATGTGGTGCTGGCCCTCGAGAACGCGATCTACTCGGTCATCAGCCCCGAGGGCTGCGCGAGCATCCTCTGGCGCACCAGCGATATGGCCCAGCAGGCGGCAGTGGCCATGCGCCTGACGGCCCGTGAGCAGCAGGCGCTGGGCGTCATCGACACCGTCATCACCGAACCGGGTGGAGGCGCCCACGAGGACCCCGCCGAGACGGCCAGGCGCCTGGGCGAGGCCATCGAGGCCCAGCTCGAGGCGCTGGTGCACATCGACCTCGAGACGCTGGTGCAGGCGCGCTACGCGCGGTACCGCGACTACGGTGCCTTCACCACCAAGGACCTGCCCGTGCGCGAGCGTCGAGAACGCCAGAACTGGGTCGAGCGCCTGCGGGCGGTGCTGGCCTCGGGCCAGAGCGTGCACGGCGTGGGAGAGGGCCAACGCCTCGCGCCTGATGCAGCCGACGACACCGAAGCGGGACGCCAGACGGAGGTCGAGGGGCATGCCCACCTCGACCATGAGGAGAGTGACAAGTGAGCGACGAGACCGCCGGGCGAACGCCGGCCATCGCCGACGGCCCCACAGACGGGCTCGAGGCTCTCACCGAGGAGGTCCTGCCCGCACTCATCGCGCGCCTGCGGGCCAGCCGCCTGGGCGAGCTGGAGGTCCGTACCAGCGAGTGGCGCATCCGCCTTCGCCGTGACCTCACGGCCAAACCACGCGCAGCCGGCACCGCTGGCACGACGCCCGACGGGGGCGACGACCTGCCCGGCAGCGTCGCCCGCTCCTCCGCGGTCGGCTACTTCACGCCCTCGCCGGACCTCGTCGTGGGCCGCTCGGTGCAGGCCGGCGACCTGCTCGGCAGCATCGACGTGCTCGGTATCGCACAGGAGGTGACCGCGCCTGCCGCGGGCATCGTGGCGGCCGTGCTGGCAGAGGATGGCCAGGCCGTCGAGTACGGTCAGGTGCTCGCCGAGATCGACCCGCTCGAGCTTGCGCTTCCCCCTGCTGGCGACGGGGCAGAGGTGGCTCGATGATCGAGCGCGTGCTCATCGCCAACCGCGGCGAGATCGCCGTCCGCATCCTGCGCGCCTGCCGCAGCATGGGCATCGATGCGGTCGTGGCCTACAGCGAGGCCGATGCCGAGTCGCGGGCGGTGCGCATGGCTGACGAAGCCATCTGCATCGGCCCGGCTGAGTCCGCCCGCTCCTACCTCAGCGCCGCGTCGCTCATCAGCGCCGCGCTCGTGAGCGGCTGCGATGCCATCCACCCCGGGTACGGGTTCCTCAGCGAGGACGACGCCTTCGCCGAGATGACCCGCGCGCACGACCTCACCTTCATCGGGCCGTCTGCGGAGGTGCTCGAGCGGTTCGCCTCCAAGGCGGGCACCCGTGAGCTCCTCGCCGCACATGGCCTGCCCATGGTGCCCGGCTCCGCCGGCATGCTGCGCGATGACGCACACGCACTGGAGGAGGCCGAGCGCATCGGCTATCCGTTGCTCATCAAGCCCAGTGCCGGCGGCGGAGGCAAGGGCATGCGCATGGTGCGCACGCCGCGGGAGCTGCAGCAAGCGTTGACCGTCTGCCGCTCGGAGGCTCGCGCCGCCTTCGGCGACGATTCGCTCTACCTGGAGAAGTGGCTGGAGCGAACACGGCACGTCGAGGTCCAGGTGCTCATCGACCAGCACGGCAACGGCGTCCACATCGGTGAGCGTGATTGCTCCGTCCAGCGTCGGCACCAGAAGATCGTGGAGGAGTCGCCCAGCCCGGCCCTCGACGATGCCAGACGGACACAGCTGGCCGAGGCCGCCGTGAAAGCGGCCATCGCAGCTGGCTACGAGAGCGCCGGCACGCTCGAGTTCCTCGTCGATGGCGAGGGCAACTACTTCTTCATCGAGATCAACGCGCGTATCCAGGTGGAGCACCCCGTGACCGAGATGCGCAGCGGGATCGACATCGTGATCGAGCAGATCCGCCTGGCCTCGGGCGAGCTCCTGGGCTACGACCAGGAGGCGGTCCGCCTGATCGGCCACGCCATCGAGTTCCGCATCAACGCCGAAGACGTGCGGGCCGACTTCCAGCCCCAGGCCGGGCTCGTCGAGCATTACGTGCCGCCCGGCGGTGCCGGTATCCGTATGGAGACGCACCTCTACAGTGGCTATGAGGTCCCGCCGTACTACAATTCGCTCCTGGGCAAGCTCATCGTCTGGGGCCCCGACCGTGAGTCCGCCATCGCGCGCTCACGGGTGGCGCTCCAGGAGCTGCTCGTCGAAGGCATCGAGACCAACATCGCCTTCCACCGGGCCATCCTCCAGGATCAGACGTTCCTCGCGGGTGACTTCGACACCAACCTGCTCGACCGCAGGGGCGCGGCAGCCTTCCTCGCTGCCGTCGAGCCCGACCAAGGAGCCTGACCATGAGCGACGACGCGGCGAAGCCCGCGATCCTGCTGTCCACTGCTGAGATCCAGCAGGCCATCCCGCATCGCTGGCCGTTCCTGCTCGTCGACCGTGTGGTCGAGGAGGACCGCGAGCGCGGCTACATCCATGCCCAGAAAGGTGTGACCGCGAGCGAGTGGTTCTTCCAGGGCCACTTCCCCCAGATGCCTGTGATGCCGGGCGTGCTGCAGGTGGAGGCGTTGGCCCAGACGCTCGGTATCTACGTGGGTCGGTTGGAGCAGTACGCCGGACAGATCGGCCTCTTCGCCGGCATCGACGGCTGCCGCTTTCGTCGTGTCGTGCAGCCGGGCGACATCCTCGACCTCGAGGTCACCGTGACCAAGCTCGGCCGACGCATGGCCAAGGCGCACGCGGTCGCCTCGGTCGACGGCGAGGTCGCCTGTGAGACCGACATCTCCGCCATCCTCGCGCCTGAAGGAGCCCTCCGATGAGCCTGCGCCTCGCCCTCGTGTCCGATATCCACGGCAACGTCGCCGCGTTGGAGGCTGCCCTCACCGAGATCGAGGCGGCCGCGCCAGACCACATCTTCATCCTGGGCGACCTGGTCCAGAATGGCCCCCGCCCGGCGGAGGTCATGGACGCGGTCATGGCGCTGGAGGCCGCCGGTGCCTACGTCATCGCTGGCAACACCGATATCGCCGTCGCCGATGGTGACTACGCGGCTGCCTTCCCCTGGCTCGACGAGGTCCCGGTGACGCATCGGGCCGCAGCCGAGTGGGCACGTGACCAGCTCAGCGACGAGCAGCTCGAATACCTGCGGCGCCTGCCGATCGAACGCCGGTTGGCCTTCGACGGCGAGCTGGTGCTCGGCACCCATGCATCGCCCGGAAGCCAGACCCTGGGCTTGCCGGCCGATCTCGACGCCGCGGTCACGGTCCAGCGGGCGACTCGCACGGACGCCCGCGTCATCGCCTGTGGCCACACCCACCTGGCCGACGTGCGTGAGCTGGGCCGCAAGCTGTTGGTCAACCCCGGCTCCTGCGGCTATGCCTTCGACGGCACGCCGGACGCCTGTTGGGGCATGGTCACGCTCGAGGAGGGTGATGACCCCAGGGCCGAGCTCTTCCGCGCCATCTACGATCCCACCGCGGCTGCCGAGGAGGTCGCGCAGCGCGGCCTGGCCGGCGACGTCTACCGCGCTGCCACCATCCGCACCGGGAGGTTCGTGCGATGACGGTCGTGGCCGGGGGGCGCCGCGTGGTCGTGACCGGCCTGGGTGCCGTCACGCCGCTCGGAACGAATGTGCCGACCTACTGGCGTCGTCTGGTTGCCGGCGACTCGGGGATCGGCCCGATCACGCTCTTCGACGCCTCCGGCCTCACCAGCCGGGTGGCTGGCGAGGTCGACGATTTCGATCCCTCCACCGTGCTCGACCGCAAGGAGGTCCGGCGTAACGACCGCACCACGCAGATGGCCCTCGTCTGCATCCGGGAGGCCTTCGACGACGCCGGCCTGCCGGAACGGCTCGAAGGTGACGAGGCGGAGGCCACGGGCATCCTCCTGGGCTCCGGCCTCGGCGGTACCAACACGCTCATCGAGCAGATCGCCAACGTCCGCATCGATGGTCCCAGCCGGGTCAGCCCGTTCTTCATCCCCATGGCCATCGCCAACATGCCCGCGGGGGTGGCCGGCATCGTCTTCGGAGCGCAGGGCCCCAACTACTCGACCACCAGCGCCTGCGCTTCCTCTGGTCACGCTTTGGGCGAGTCCTACGAGATCATCAAGCGTGGCGACGCCGACATCATGGTCGCGGGTGGCTGCGAGGCGCCGGTCGCCGATGCCACGGTCGCCGGCTTCGCGCGCATGAAGGCCCTCTCCACGCGCAACGACGACCCGCAGGCCGCCAGCCGGCCCTTCGACGCCGATCGCGACGGCTTCGTGGTGGCTGAGGGTGCGGGCGCGCTCATCCTCGAGGAGCTGGAGCACGCACGGCGCCGGGGCGCCCGCATCTACGCCGAGGTCATGGGCTACGGGGCGACCGCGGATGCGCACCACATCACCACGCCCGCGCCCGGCGGCATGGGCGCCGTCCGTGCCGCACGCCGCGCCTTGCAGAAGGCTGGCCTGGAAGCGAACGCCATCGACCTCGTCAGCGCGCATGCCACCAGTACCGGCGAGGGCGACCCGACCGAGCTGATGGGGATCAACACGCTCGTGGGTGATCACGCGAGCGAGGTCAGCGTCACCGCCACCAAGTCGTCCATCGGGCACACCCTCGGTGCCGCCGGAGCGGTGGCGGCGGTGGCGACCGTCAAGGCCCTCGAGGAGGGCGTCGTGCCGCCCACGCTCAACCTGCACCATCCGGACGAGCGTGCCGGTGCGCTCGACCTCACGCCCCTCGTCGCGCGTGAGCGCGAGCTCAAGGTGGCGCTCGTCAACGCCTTCGGCTTCGGCGGCCAGAACTCGGCCGTCATCCTGCGGCGATGGGAGAGCTGATGGCCGATCGCGCAGGCATCAACGAGCTCGTCGCCCTCGTCGACCGGCTCGAGCGGACGCTCGAGCGCTCGGGGCTCGCGGAGCTGGAGGTCGAGCATGGCGGCACCACCATCGTGCTGCGCTCGCCCGCGGCGCTGGCCCCCAGCGTGACCGCTGCGGCCGCTCCCGCCACGGTCGTGGAGGTGACTCCGCTGGAAGTGCTGGCGGCCGTCGAGGAACCGACCAAGCCGCGAGGTGCCCATGCCATCACGGCCCCGCTCACCGGGGTCTACTACCGCTCGCCGTCTCCCGGCGCCGAGCCTTACGTGCGTGAAGGGGGTCAGGTCAATGCCGGCCAGGTCATCGGCCTCATCGAGGCCATGAAGCTGTTCAACGAGATCAAGAGCGACGTCACCGGCACGGTTCGGCACATCGGCCCCGCCGACGGCGACCTGGTCAAGGCCCGGGAGACGCTCATCGAGGTCGATCCGGCATGAGTGGCCCGGGAGCGGTGGCAGGCGGCCCGCCGCGCAGCGTGCGCATCAGCGGCTGGGGTTCGTACGTGCCCGAGCGAGTGCTCTCGAACGCCGATCTCGAACGCATCGTGGACACCTCGGACGAGTGGATCCGTACGCGCACCGGGATCAGCGAGCGCCGCGTGGCCGCACCGCACGAGACCACGGCCACCCTCGGCGCCATCGCGGCCAAGCGAGCCATCGCCGTGGCCGGCCTTGAGCCGGACGACATCGACGTCATCGTGGTGGCCACGCTTACACCCGACTACCCCATGCCCTCGACCGCCGCCCTGGTGAAGGAGGCCATCGGCAACCACACCGCCGCCGCCTTCGACATCGGCGCCGCCTGCTCGGGCTTCGTCTTCGGGTACGCCACTGCCGATTCGTACGTGCGCAGCGGCATGGCCAAGCACGTGCTGGTGGTCGGCGCCGAGCTGCTCACGCGCTTCCTCGACTTCGAGGACCGTGGCACCTGCATCCTCTTCGGGGATGGCGCAGGCGCGGTCGTGCTCTCCGCCTCCGACGAGCCCGGTGGGGGCATGGCCGGCCTGGAGATGACCACCGATCCTGATGGGGCGTACATGATCTGGATGCCCTCGGGTGGCTCCAGGAGCCCCTCCAGCCCGGAGACCACCAAGCGCGGAGAGCACTTCATCCGCATGGAAGGTCGGGAAACCTACCGCTACGCCACGCGGACCCTGGCGGCCTCCGCGTTGGCTGCCGTCGAGAAGGCCGGCTGGACCGCGGATGAGATCGACCTCGTCATCCCGCACCAGGCCAACGTGCGCATCATCGAAGCGGTGGCCAAGGGGCTCGGCCTGCCCATGGAGCGCTTCTTCGTGAACATCGACAAGTACGGCAACACGTCGGCAGCGTCGGTGGGTATCGCCCTCGACGAAGCGGTGGCCGAAGGCCGCGTGAAGCCCGGGGACAAGATCGTCTTCGTGGCCTTCGGTGCCGGCTTCACCTCCGGTGCCCTCGCCATCGAGTGGACCGCGGACCCCGCGGCTGGCGCCCGCGCCGCGAACGTGACCCCGGTGGCCAGTGTGCGGGCCCCCCTCGACTGGGCCTCGGTCGATCCCATCTCTCCGCGCCTGGCGGCGGTGCTCGACGATCCCGCCGGGCCCCAGGTCCCGCTCGACGACGTCGTGCCCGGCGAGCCCGAGCACGCGCATCCACATTCCGAGGAGCAGCTTCCATGATCGATCTCTCCGGCAAGAACGCCGTCATCACCGGTGGCGCGCGCGGTATCGGCAAGGCCATCGCGCTGCGCTTCGCGGCGCAGGGAGCGGACGTCTGTTTCAGCTTCCGCGGCAATGCCGAGGCCGCACAGGCCACGGCGGCGGAGATCGAAGCCATGGGCCGCAGGGCCCTGGCCGTGCAGGCGGACGTGGCGGTGCAGGAGTCGGCCACGGAGCTCATCGAGGCTGCCCTCGCGCGAGGGGGCAAGATCGACATCCTCGTCAACAACGCCGGCATCACGCGTGACGACCTCATCATGCGCATGAAGCCGGAGGACTGGACCGACGTCATCGAGACCAACCTCTCGGGTGCCTTCTGGACCATCAAGGCCGCCACGCGCCCCATGATGAAAGCTCGCGCCGGCCGCATCATCAACATCACCAGCGTCTCGGGGCAGGCGGGCCAGATCGGTCAGACCAACTACTCCTCGGCCAAGGCCGGGCTCATCGGCCTGACCAAGGCCACGGCCCGCGAGCTGGGCTCCCGCAACATCACCTGCAACGCGGTGGCGCCGGGCTTCGTGCTCACGGACCTCACCGGTGACCTGCCCGAGGCCCTGCTCGAAGAAGCCAAGGCGCGGACGCCGCTGGGTCGCTTCACGAGCCTCGAGGATGTCTCCGCGGCGGTGGCCTTCCTGGCCTCCGACGAGGCTGCCTTCATCACGGGCCAGGTGCTGGCCGTCGATGGCGGCCTGGTGATGATGTAGTCAAGACGCGGTAGGGTAGTGCGGATGGGACGAAACACCCCAGCGCGCATCGTCGCTGTGCTGCTGGCACTGTCGGTCCTCTTCGGGGCCAGCCCGGTCGCGGCCGCGACGCCGGGCTTCGTGCAGAGCGAAGAGGGGCTCAAGGTGGCCATGGACGCGATGCGGCAGCTGGCCACCGACACGCGCTACAACCACGATCAGAAGAAGACCACGCGCCCCAAGCCAGGCCTGCCGGTCAAGCTCGGCAAGGACGGTCGCCTGACGGTCCTGCTCATCGGCAGTGACTGGCGCAAGAACTCCGGTGGAGAGCGCTTCGACGTGGTCATGGTGGCGACCATCGACCCCAAGACCGGTCAGTCCGCCGTCGTGAGCATCCCTCGCGACATGGCTGGCATCCCGCTGGCCGGGGGTGGCAACAGCGGCGGCATGCGCGTCAACTCCATCTACTACCTGCGCTACCGCGATCCGTCGCTGGGACACGGCGCCATCGACCGGAAGGCGGTCAAGCGCTTCAGCAAGGACATCGGCGCGTTCCTGGGCACGGAGATCGACTACTGGGCCCTCACGCGCTTCGCCACCTTCGCCAACCTCGTCAACTCGCTCGGCGGCATCCGCATCGACATCGAGGAAGACGTGCGCGATTCCTCCTATCACCACAGGCGCTCCCGCGGCGTCTACTTCCCGGTCAAGCAGGATTACCTGCTGAAGGGCGACCCAGCCTGCAAGCCCTATCCGGCCAAGTGCCACAGCGCCCTCGTCTACGCGCGCTCACGCAAGGGCACGCAGGGCACGCAGTACAACAGCGACTGGAAGCGCGCCGAACGGCAGCAGGACATGGTCCGAGCGGCGGTCCGGAACATCATCGATGACGGAGCCGGACTGAAGCTGGTGGGTCGCCTGCTGCGGGTCCGCGACAAGATCGACACGGACCTGCCCAAGACGGTCGAGGCCGCCGGTCAGCTGTACGCCATGTTCAAGGACATGAAGCTGCGCCGGACGCACATGAAGGTGCTGGCGCCGGCGACCTGGGGCTACCTTGCGGATGACGGTACGGTCCGGCCCAACCTGGCCCGTATCCGCCAGTTCGTGGACAAGCAGTTCTACAAGGTCAAGTAGGCCGCACGGTCACCTCGGCCGCACCGGGGCCCGCGCTGCCGTCGGCCGCGCGACCCGGAACGATGGACGATCGGCCGCGTCGGCGGTGGAACGCGTGATGTCTCGCACGCCGGCGCTCGGCTGTGCCATCCTCGCCCAGTGAGCGTCGCCAACGAACCCTCCGGTCGGCAGTCAGGTCCGCCGGACCTTGAGATCGCCCCTGAGTCGGTCGCGGACGCTCAGCTCATCCGTCACCTGCAGCTGACCCGCCGCGTGCTCGCGGGCGCGCTGCTGGTGCTTGCGCTCGTCGCGGCCTGGTACCTCTACGATGCCGGCATCGGCATCCCCGACCTGGTCCTTTCGGTGGCGCTGTTGACGCTCGTGCTCGCGCTCTACGTGCGACACGACACCACGACCGCCCTCACGCGCAACCGCCTGGAGCGCGAGGCCAGCATCCGCCGCATCGTGACGGGCCTCTCCCGCTCGGTCTCGGCAGCAGCCGTGGTGGAGACCGTCATCACCGACCTGCGCACGGCCACCGATGCCGATCACGTGGTGGTGGCGCGGGTCACGCCCAACGATGAGGTGGAGGTGACGCTGGTGGCGGCGCAGGCGGATGCCCCGCCTTCGAGGACCATCCTGGCCCCGGAGATCGACCGGGCCAGGGAGATCGAGCCGGAGACCCTCGACGGTGAGGACGGCCCGGACGCGTCTGACAGCACCGACGCCGCCGCAGCGGCAGCCGAGGAGATCGCTCGCCGGGTACGTTCAGAGTACGGCCTGCCCCACACCCTCGCTACGCCCCTCGTGGCCGACCGCCGGTTCCTTGGTGCGCTGCTGCTGGCTCGACGCGGGAACGCGGTCTGGAGCGACGGTGACAAGCGGCTGCTCAACTGGGCGGCCAATGAGGTGGCCACGGCCTTCGCCCGCACGTACGCTCTCGAAGCCGCCGAACGCGGCGCCAAGATCGACGTCCTCACGCGCCTGCCGAACCGGCGCTACTTCGATGAGGCCCTGGCCATCGAGAACCCGCGGCGCCGCGCCAACGACAGCATCGGCATCCTCATGATCGATATCGACCACTTCAAGATGGTCAACGATCGCTTCGGTCACTCGACCGGCGACCAGGTCTTGCGAGGCGTGGCCGGCGCCATCACCGGCGCCGTTCGCGACGAGGACACGCCCGCCCGCTACGGCGGCGAGGAGTTCGCGGTGCTGCTGCGCCGTACCGACCAGGAGCAGGCGGTGGAGGTGGCCGAGCGTATCCGGCGCTCGGTCGTCCGCCTGCACCCCGCAAGCCTGGGCATCACCGAGCCGGTGACGGTGTCGATCGGGGTGGCCGTGGCCGGTGCGGGTGGGCTGCCCCTCCACAAGCTGGTCGAGCGCGCAGATGGCGCCCTCTACCGCGCCAAGCGCCAAGGTCGCGACCGGGTCGTCAGCGCCTGAGCCATGGCTCCGCGTGATCTTCGCGAACCTGTCCCTGCAGCCGCCCCTGGGGTCGCCCTGAGCAATGCCCGGATCGCCGCGGTCCTCGCGGAGATCGGCGACCTGCTCGAGATCAAGGGTGAGTCCGCCTTCAAGGTCGGCGCCTATCGTCGGGCGGCCGACTCGGTCGCTCGTTCCGGGGTGGAGGTGGCCGCGGCCTATCGCGAAGGCGACCCGCCCCGACTTCGCGGCGTGGGGGGGAGCATCAGCGAGCGCATCGAGGAGCTTGCCACCAGCGGGCACCTTGCCTACCACGAGGCCCTGCGCGCGGAGGTGCCACCGACGCTGCTCGAGCTGCTGGCCATCCCCGGTGTGGGACCGCGCACGGCCGGGCAGGTGTGGCGCACGCTCGGCATCGCGACCGTCGGGGAGCTGGAGGCGGCAGCCCGGGGCGGGAGACTGCGTCAGCTGCGCGGCATCAGCGCCAGGACGGAGGCCCGCATCATCGAAGGCATCGGCGAGCTGCGGGAGCGGCCGCCTCGCCGCATGCGCATGGGCGAAGCGCAGGCCCTCGCGGCGGGGGTGGTCGCACTCATCGAAGCCCTGCCGGGCGTGGTCTCGGCGACCGCTGCCGGCTCCGTGCGGCGGTATCGCGAGACCGTCGGCGACCTCGACGTGCTCATCGAGACGGACGAACCCGGGCCCGTGCTCGAGGCCCTTCGTCGGTTGCCCCTCGTGGAGAGCGCGGAGTCCGCCGCTCGTGGTGGTGCCGATCGGTGCAGCGTGCTCCTCCTCGACGGACCGCAGCTGGACATCCTGACCATGCCGTCGGGGCAGCGTGGCAGCTATCTCGTGCACTTCACGGGTTCGGCGGAGCACAACGTGGCGCTTCGCCATCGTGCGCGCGAACGGGGCTGGTCCTTGTCGGAGCGCGGGCTCGTTCCCCTCGACGACGACACGGCCGCTCCCATCACCTTCGCCAGCGAGGCCGATCTCTACGACTACCTGGGGCTGGCGCCCATCCCGCCCGAGCTGCGGGAGGGTCGTGGTGAGATCGAGGCGGCCGAGAGCGGAGCACTGCCGCGCCTCGTCGAGCGATCCGACCTGCGCGGTGACTGTCACAGCCACACGCACTGGTCGGACGGCCGCGAGCCTCTCGAGCGCATGGTCGACTCCGCACGAGCAGCCGGCCGCGAGTACCAGGTGCTCACCGATCACTCGCAGAGCCTGACCATCGCCAACGGCTTGTCTCCGGCTCGGGTAGAGGCACAGCATCGCCTCATCGGGGAGCTCAACGAGCGCTTCGCCAGGGAGGCCGCGACCGGAGCGGTCCCTGATGGTGCCGACCCGGGCTTCCGCGTGTTGCACGGAACGGAGCTCGAGATCACCCTCGACGGGCGGCTTGACTACCCCGATGCCCTCCTCGCGACCTTCGACGTGGTCGTGGCGTCGCTGCACGTGGGCCGACGCCAGCCACGAGCACAGCTGATGGCTCGGTACGAGACCGCCCTGCGCAGCCCGCACGTCGACATCATCGGCCACCCCTCTGGCCGCAAGATCGGCCGGCGATCGGACCTCGACCTCGACTGGGAGGCCTTCTATCGCCTGGCCGCCGAGACCGGCACGCTCCTGGAGATCAACGGGAGCGAGGCGCGCCTCGATCTCGACGAGCACCGCGTGCGCCTGGCAGCGGAGGCCGGCTGTCGCTTCACCATCGACTCCGACGCCCACGAGCGCGCCGATTGGCCGCACCTCGCGTGGGGCACGGCCATCGCCCGCCGCGGCTGGCTCACACCCGAGCTCGTGGCCAACACCCTCCCGCGCGACAGCTTCATCGCGCTCATGCGCGAGAAGCCAGGCCGACGATAGCGCTCGCCGACGTGCTCGATGGCGATGGAGGGGAGTGGTGGTACGATTCGGATTCGCCAGCCGGTGGTGTACGGCCATGCCCGACTCATCCTGGCTTGCCGCGACCCGCGCGGCTCACCACCCTACGCCCTTGAGGAACGAATGAGCTTCGACCCCTTGACCGAGAACGATCCCGCCTCATCCGCGCCTGCACCCGTCTCGAGCGCCATCACCGCCAGTCGCTTGAAGCGCCAGCAGGTGGACCAGGCCATCGACGCCGCCCGTGCTGCCGATTGGGCGGCTGCGGCGGAGATCAACGAGAAGATCCTTGAGGCCGGCCCCGACAGCGCCGCCGAGAACCGCACCGCCAAGGCCTACTGGGAGCTCGGTGAGCTGGGCAAGGCCCGCGAGCACTACCAGTCGGCGTTGGCCATCGACCCCACCAACCGCATCGCCGAGCGCAACATCCACCGCCTGCGCATGCTCATGGTCGACGCCGGCTCCAAGACCGTTCCGGCGCAGGCGGGCAGCAAGGCGTCCGTCAGCATCTTCGTGGAGGAGACCGGCAAGACCGGTTTCGCCCACCTCGTCGACCTGGCAGATCCCATGGATCTGGCCCAGGTCAACCCCGGCGATGTCGTCGAGCTGAGCCCGTCCGGTCCACGCATCGTGGCCAAGTCCAACGGCATCACCATCGGGGCCGTGGAGCCGCGCGTGGCGGCGCGCCTGCTGCGCCTGATGGCTGACGGCAACAAGTACGCAGCCGGCGTCACCAGCCTTGGCGACAAGGATGTGCGCATCATCATCCGGGAGACCTACCAGGACCCGTCCAACTTCGGCAAGGTCAGCTTCCCCACCGCCGCCAAGGTCTCCGACCTGCGGCCCTACACCAAGGGCACCCTCGTGCGCGAGGACGAGGCCCTCGAGGAGGAGCTCGAGTTCGACGAGGAGCCCGAGTCGCTCGAGGACGTGGGATCGGTGCTGCCGGCCCAGACGCACGCTGAGGAGGGGTTCCAGATCGAGGGCGAGGGCGATCCCGACGACGACGACCCCGACGACGGCACTGACGACGACGACGACGACCTGTCCATCGAGGACGACGACGAGGTCTGAGTCGCCCGCTTCGCCGAAGCTTCGTCGACCACCTCCGCCGTGACCTCCGGCGTGCGCTGCACGCCGAACGGCACGCTGCCGTTTCCGTCTGCCGCGGATAGACTCTGAGCACAAGATGGCGGACCCGCAGAAGCCCTCCAGGAACCCCGGCCGCAGTCCTCGGCTGCCCGCGCTCGAACGGCTTGCGCCGGCGCCCGACATGGGCTCGATCGCGGCGGAGATCGCGGCTCACACCAAGGCCGGGGATGTGGTGCTCGAGCTCCACGGACGTGGCGGCTGGGTGACGCGTGGCGCCATCGACTCACTGCGTCGCTCGTTCACGATCGAGACCACGGCCCTCACGCGCCTGGTCGCCGAGATCGTCCTGCGTCCACCCGACCTGCGCCACCTCGATGCGGCCGTCTCCGGCATCGCCGTCGATGCGCGGGGCACGGAGGGTGGGCTGCGGGCAGCCATCGAGTCCAGCTATGCCTCACGCTGTCCCAGCTGCGGCAACACGGTCACCGTCAGCGAGTTCATCTGGAAGGCTGACGCCACCGACCCCTCGCGGCGGGTCTTCAGGTGTGCCCGATGCAAGGACAGCCGCGCCGAGAAGCGCCCCGTGGCGGTCGACCCGGACGATCTCTACCGAGCGCGATCGGTGGACGCTGCCCACGCCCGCGAGTTCCTGCGTGCCCGGTTCCCCGCGCCGGTGGCGGACCATCCGCTGCCCGATGAGCTGGTCGAGCTCTACCCGCCCCGAGCACAGGTGGCACTGGCCGCCATCCTCGACCGCATCGAGACGGAGTTGCGGGCTCCGTCGGTGATGGCCGCCCTGCGCCTGGCAGTGGCGCACATGGCCCTCTCCATCAGCCGGCTCAACGGCTATCCCGGGCGCGTCGCCTCGGTCCACATCAGCGGGGGCCACGTACGCGGCTCAAGCTCACGCCAGTGGCGCGAGCGGAACGCGTGGGCCGCCTTCGAGGAAGGCACCAAGGTCGTGCGCGAGTTCGTGCAGGCCATCGAGGCCGGAGGCAGCGGCACGCCGGCGCGTGTGGGTCCGGACCTGCGTGCGCTCATGGACGGCTCTGCCAACGTGGCCCTGCGCTTCGGCCTGCCCCACGGCCGCGAAACGTTCGGACCACCGCCCCGACCGGGGATGGAGCCGGGTGCCCGCCCGCGCGTACGGCCCGGCATCAAGCTGGTCCTGAGCCAGCCGCCCATCCACTGGTCGCCGGACAACCTCGCCTTCGCCTATCTCGTCTCATCGCTGGCCATCGGCCCGGAGGGTGCCGCGACCCTGCCCCTCGCGAGCGTCTTCGGTGCCTCCAGCAAGGCCGAGTGGGCGCGCGATGCGGCCACCCTCCAGCGTGCGCTGGCGGCTGTGCAGGCAGTGCTCCTGCCCAGCGCCCAGACCGTGATGCTGCTCGAAGATGCCAGCCCCGAGGAGCTGGTGGCGACGGTCATCGGCGGCGTGGGTGCGGGCCTGCGCGTCGACGACGCGGTCCTGGGCCTGAGCGAGGGCGGCCTCGGGGGCACGGTGCGGTTCGCCCTGCCACACGCGACCGGCAGCGATCGCGACGTGGCCATCCGATCGTCTTCCGATCCATCCGGCCGCTTCCAGATCTCCGAGGTCGAAGGTGCCATCGCCGACATCTCCGTGGCGGTCATGCAGTTGCGGGGCGAGCCCACTCGCTTCGAACGCATCCTCGGCGAGGTCCTCCTGGGCCTCGACCACCTGGGTCACCTGCGGCGCCTCGTGGGTACGCCACGAGCGGTCGAGCCGGAAGAGGCGACCGCGCGGCAGCCGGGCTTCTTCGGCGTCGTCAGCGATACCTCGGATGTCCTGCCCGACGAGGACGAGGCCGAGGATGAGGCGGAGGAACCGGAGCCGCTGCCGGTGCAGCAGGGCATCGACTGGGAGGACCGCGGCCCGGCCAGTGACCCCGTGCGGCTGACCCTGGACATCATCCGCAAGGAGCTGCGCAAGCCGGACCATCCTCGGCTGGCGGAGATCGATGATGACCTCTGGTGGCTGCGTGAGCCACGTGACCTGGCCGCTGCCAAGGCGCCGCTCTCCGAGCGTCTCGAGTGGAGCATCTTCAGCCTGCTCAGCACCAGTGGTGGGATCACCCGAGCGGCCTTCGACGATCGCATCGGGCACCTCTTCCGAGGCCCCGAGACGGTGGACACAGAGCTGGTCCAGGCCACCCTCGACAGCTATCGCTCGGCGCAACCGTCTGAGGACGGGCTCATCCGCACCGATGAGGCCCTGCAACAGCGGTACGCGGAACATGGCGAGATGGTGGGTCTGCTCACGGACTTCGCTCACCGCGCGGGCATGCGAGTCTGGATCACCGAACGCGAGCGGCGTCGTCGCTACCGCGGCGGTCCGCTGGGCGACCTGCTCAGCGATCCCGAGCTGCGCGTCTACCTGCCCCTCGTGGCCCCCGGCCCTCAGGACGTGCTCGAGGAGATCGACTGCATCTGGTACGTGCGCGGCAGGGGTGCGTTCCTCATCGACGTGGAGTGGCAGGCCGCGCTCGATGTCGCGCTGCTGAAGCGCGGTCCGCGCATCGAGACCACGGACAACGTGGTCCGATTCCTGGTCATCCCCGACGAACGCACGGCCCTGCTGCGCTTGCGCCTGGAGCGCTCCCCGGTCCTGCGTCGGCGGATGGAGACCGACAACTGGCATATCCTCAAGTGGAGCCACGTGCGGCGGTTGCAGGCCAGCCCGCGTGCCGATCTCGCGGCCCTTGGCCCACTCCTGGGCCTGGACCCTGACGTCGAGCGCGGTGAGGATCAGATGCCCATGTTCGAAGCGTGAGCCCGCGCCACCTCCAACCCGCCCCGAGGAGCCCTCTGTCCATGGCCGAGTCGACCGTCACCCCCGTCCACGCCTTCGCTGACCGCGCCTGGGACCAGTTCCTCCAGCTGAACCCGCTGTGGGCCACGCTGCAGGGTGATGAGCGCTGGGATGACCGCCTCGATGACCCGGGACCGGAGGGTCGTGCCGCGACCCTCGCCCTGGCCGAGGCGTGGGAGGTGGAGATGGACGGGTTCCACGCGCTGGAGCTCTCGGTCGAGGACCAGATCACGCTGGGCCTCATCCGGTTCGCGGTGGCCCGGTTGCGTGGTGCGCTCGAGCTGCGCCTGTGGGAGATGGAGGCCATCGACCAGTACGGTGGCCCGCAGGGCCTCATGGGCGACCTGGCCCGCACCCAGCGCGCGGACACACCCGAGCGCTTCGAACGACTGCTGGCGCGCATCGCTGCCTATCCCGCGTGGATGGCGGCACACCGGGCCAACATCACCGAGGGCGTCGCCGCCGGCAGGACCGCGGCCGCGCCCGTCGTCGAGCGCTGCATCAGCCAGACACGGCGCATCGTCGCGACCCCGGCGGCGCAGTCGCCGATCGTGCTGGTCAACGCCACCCTCGACGAGCAGCAGCGGGCGCGGCTGGTCGAGGCCGTCGAGCGCCACGTGCTGCCACCGCTGCGCGAGTGGCTCGTTGCGCTCGAGGCCTACGCTGCCCACGCACGTGCCGGTGATGGCATCTGCTACCTGCCCGACGGTGCCGCCATCTACCGCCACGCCATCCTCTCCTGGACGACCATCGTCGAGGAGCCGCAGGTCATCCACGAGTACGGTCTGCAGCGGCTCGCCGAGATCGAGGCCCGCACGGAGGCCATCGTGAGCGAGCTCGGCTTCGATGATGTGGCTGCCCTCCGGGCCTACCTCGAGATCGCGCCCGAGAACCACGTCACCGATCCGGCTGACCTGGTCAAGCTGGCGGAGGAGCTCATCGGGCGGGCGGAGGCCGAGGCGCCTCGCTGGTTCGGTCGCCAGCCCAGGGATACGTGCGATGTGCTGCCGGTCGAGCCGCACCAGGAGCAGGAAGCGCCACCGGCCTTCTACATGACGCCCTCAGCTGATGGCAGCCGCCGCGGGATGTACTTCATCAACACCTACGATCCGGCCTCACGGCATCTCCATCGGCTGGCGGCCACGACCTTCCACGAGGCCGTGCCCGGACACCACTTCCAGCTGGCCATCGAGCAGGAGCTCACGGACCTGCCCGCGTTCCGTCGTTTCGGAGCGCGACTCGCTGCCGGCTCGTTCATCGAGGGCTGGGCGCTCTACACCGAGCAGCTGGCCGCGGAGATGGGGCTCTACCGAACTCCCCTGGAGCGTTTCGGGGCGTTGGAGACGGAAGCCTGGCGCGCGGCGCGGCTGGTGGTCGACACCGGCATCCACGAGCTCGGCTGGACCCGCCAGCAGTCGATCGACCTGCTCATGGAGCGAGCGGGGTTGTCCCGCCTCGAGGCCGAGACGGAGACCGACCGCTACATCAGCTGGCCGGGCCAGGCCCTGAGCTACATGATCGGCCAACGCGAGATCCTCGCGCTGCGAGCCCAGCTCGAGGCCCGGGACGGTGACCGCTTCGATCGCCAGGCCTTCCATGACGAGGTCATCGGCCACGGCTCGCTGGCCCTGACGGTGTTGCGGGAGCAGTTGCCCGGCTGGGTGACAGCCAGGTCCGAGTGAGCCACCGATCGACAGCAGAGGGGAGCACCACGTGACCGCCACGCCCGTCCACGAGTTCGCTGATCACGCCTGGCCCGAGTTCCTGGAGCTCAACCCGATGTGGGCCACCGTGCAAGGGGTCGAGACCTGGGACGATCGACTCGATGATCCTTCGGCTGCGGGTCGGGCGGCGTTGATGGCGCTGGTCGAGCGGTGGGCGACACGCATCGAGGAGCTGTCGCGCCTCGAGCTCTCGGTGGAGGACACGGTCACGCTCGGGCTCATGCGCGCGGTGGTCCGTCGACTGCGTGACGCCGACGAGCTGCGCCTGTGGGAGTTCGACGCCCTCGACCAGATCCACGGGCCGCAGTCGCTCATCGGGGAGCTGGCCCGCTTCCAGCGGACGGACACGCCGCAGCGCTTCGAGAACCTGCTCGCGAGATTGGCGGCCTACCCCGCCTGGATGGCGGCACACCGCGCCAACACGGAGGCCGGTCTGGCTTCGGGCCGCACGGCGCCGGCTCCAGTGGTGGAGCGCTGCATCACCCAGACTCGCGAGCTGCTGGCGCTACCGGCCGAGGCTTCACCGCTGGTGGTCGCCAACGGTGGGCTGACCGACCCGCAGCGCGCGACCCTCCTCGCAGCCATCCGCGAGCACGTGCTGCCGGCCCTGGCCGCGTGGCTGCAGCTGCTCGAGCGATACGCCGCCCACGTGCGCACCGGCGATGGCGTCTGCCATCTGCAGGACGGGGCGGCGGTTTACCGGCACGCCATCCGCAGCTACACCAACCTCGACGAAGACCCCCAGGACATCCACGACTACGGCTTGCGGCGCCTCGATGAGATCGAGGCGGCCGAGGCCTCGATCGCTGTCGAGCTGGGCCACGAGTCGGTGGCCGCGTTGCGCGTCTTCCTCGATGTCGACCCCGAGAACCATGCCCAGACATCCGCGGAGATGGTGGCGCTGGCCCAGGCCTGGGTCATGCGCGCGGAGGTGGAGGCGCCCAAGTGGTTCGGCAACCCTCCGGCCGAGCACTGCGAGGTGCAGGCCGTGGAGCCGCATGCCGAGAAGAACGCCCCCGCCGGCTTCTACTACCCGCCGGCCGAGGACGGCAGTCGCCCGGGCCTGTACTACCTCAACACCTTCGACCCTTCCTCCCGGCCCCTCCACCAGATCGTGCCCATGACCTTCCACGAAGCGGTGCCTGGGCACCACTTCCAGCTGACCACCGAGCGCCACCTCCACGACCTGCCCGCCTTCCGGCAGCATGGGGCCATGCTCGCCTGTGGTGCCTACGTCGAGGGCTGGGCCCTCTATTCGGAGCGCCTCGCGGCAGAGATGGGGCTCTACCGAACCCCCCTCGAGCGCTTCGGCGCATGGGAGTCAGAGGCGCATCGGGCGGCCCGGCTGGTCGTCGATACCGGCCTGCACGCCTTCGGCTGGACCCGCCAGCAGTCGATCGACGTGCTCATCGAGCGGGCGGGGCTCTCACAGCTCGAGGCCGAGATCGAGACCGACCGCTACCTTGCCTGGCCGGGCCAGGCGCTGAGCTACATGATCGGTCAGCGTGAGATCCTGACGCTACGGGCACAGCTCGAAGCGCGCGATGGCGATCGCTTCGACCACCAGGCCTTCCACGACCAGGTCATCGGCCACGGCTCCCTGCCGCTCGATGTGCTGCGCGAGCAGCTCCCGGGCTGGGTGACGCCGAGGGCCGCCGAGTAGCTGTCCTGCCCGAACGCGTGGCCCGGTGCGCGGGCGACGTCAGGCGGCGGCGAGCTCGTCGAGGGCTTCGCCCAGGCGCTCGACCTCCTCGGGCGTGTTGTAGTGCCCCAGGCTCACGCGCACGGTCCCGCCACGCTCACCCAGCCCCAGGGCACGGTGCAGCTCATAGGCGTAGTGGTCGCCGTTGCGCACATAGATGCCGCGCTCGCCCAGGAAGCGCGTGACGGCCGCCGGCGTGTGGCCGTCCAGGGTGAAGGCCACGGTGGGGCAGCGTTCTGCGCCCCGCGCCGGATCGGTGATGCCGTAGACGCGGGTGCCCCTGACGCCGTTCACGCGCTCCAGCAGCAGCCGACCCAGCTCCGACTCGTACCGGCGGATGGCCGCGAGCGCAGCCAGGAAGCGTGGCCGACGGAAGCGGTCACCCTGGCCCGGCAGCCCCGGTGCGCCGCCCTGGGTGATGCCGACCTTCTCGAGGTAGCGCAGCGTGCCACCGAGGCCGGCCAGCAGCTCGAAGGGCTTGGTGCCGGTCTCGAAGCGGCCGGGGATGGCGTCACCGGCCGGCCGCACGTGGAACGGGGGCAGCGCCTCCAGCAGCTCACGTCGGCCCCAGAGCACGCCCAGATGCGGTCCGTAGAACTTGTAGGGCGAGCAGACGAGGTAGTCGGCGCCCAGCGCGGCCACGTCGATCGACAGGTGGGGCACGGCCGCGACGGCATCGACGAAGAGCTGCGCGCCGACCTTGTGCGCCAGCTTCGAGATCGACGGGACCGGGTTGATGGTGCCGGTGCCGTTGGACACGAGGCCGACAGCCACCAGCTTCGTGCGAGGGCCGATGACCCGTTCCATGTGGTCCAGGTCCAGGGTCGCGTCCTCGGCTCGCAGGTCGACCTCGCGGACGACGAGGTCGTGCTCCTGGGCCACCGCCAGCCAGGGCGCCACATTGGCATCGTGGTCGGCCCTCGTGACCACGATCTCGTCGCCGGCCTCCATGCTGGCTCCGATGGCACGGCTGATGGCGAAGGCGATGGTGGTCATGTTGGCCCCGAAGCTGATCTCGTCGGCGTCGGTGGCACCGAGCAGGTCGGCCGTGGCCATGCGCACGTCGTGCACCAGCTCGTCGGTCTCGAGGCTGGGGGCGTTGGCCATGCCGAGGTTGGCATTGCTGGTGAGCAGGTAGTCGTTGATGGCGCGCAGGCAGGTGTCGACGACCTGGGTGCCGGCAGCGTTGTCGAGCCAGACCACGGGCCGATCGTCAGGTCCGCTGCGGCGGAGCGAGGGGAAGCGGTAGCGGACGGAGTCGATATCCCAGTCGGTCATGGCCCTGAGTCTAGTAGTCGGGGCGGGGAAGGTCTCGATCGGTACGGGCAGGGACGTGGGCCCGGCCGGGCCCCCTCGCTCAGCCGACGTTCGGGCCGGACTCGGGCGCCCTGTCATGGTCCCGACCGACCGACGAGGAGGGCGGTGTCTCGGGCTCGTTCAGGGCCTCGACGGCGATGCGCTCGCTGGGATACATGCCGCGTGACCCCAGCCGCTCGATGAGGCCGACCTTGCGCATGCGATCACGAACGCTGCCCTTGGCGTGGACGATGACGAGGTGCGTCTGCCGCTCTTCCAGTGCGGTCACGAGGCCGTAGAGCGCATCGCTGGTGGTGACGTCCAGCTCGATCGTGGCCTCGATGTCGAGGAGGACGGCCCGGGGCACGGTCTCGAGCGCGTCGACCGCACGCAGCACATCGTCGCTGACGGCGGTGGCGTTGAAGTAGTACAGCGGCGTGTCGAGGCGCAGGATGAGCAGCCCGTCGATGGCCTGGGCATCGGGGTTGCGCTCGGCATCGACGAAGTGGTCGTGCGGTCCTGGCAGGCGCCCGAGCGTGGCGATGGCCGGCTTGCTGGCGCTGTAGAGCAGGATGACCACCGACACGAGCGCCGCGATGACGAGGCCCACGAGCACGTCCGACAAGAGCACGCCGAGGGCGGCGATGACGGCCAGGGTCGCGTCGGTCTTGCGCCACCGCACGTAGCGGCGCCACTCGGCGAAGTCGACCAGGCTGATGACCGCGGTGATGATCACCGCCGCCAGCAGCGACTGGGGCAGGCTGGTGAACAGCGGTGCCAGGACCACGATGGTCAGGACCATGCCCGCCGCGATGACCAGACTGGAGAGCTGTGACTTGTTGCCCGCGGCTTCTCCGGTGGCCATGGAGCTGACGCTGGCGTCGACCGCGAAGCCACCGGCCAGGCCGGACACGGCGTTCGCGCCACCGAGGGCGATGAGCTCCTGGTCCGGATCGATCCGGTAGCCGTGGCGGTTGGCGAAGGCCCGTGAGGCGGCGAGCGATTCGGCGAGGGCCAGGAACATGATCCCGGCTGCGCCGGTCGCGAGATAGGTCAGGTCGCCGAGGCTGACCGAAGGCAGGCCCGGGGTGGGCAGTCCGCCGGAGACGTCGCCCACCACGACCACGCCCTCGCTGGCGAGGTCGAGGGCAGTCGAGAGGGCGATGGCCCCGATGAGCGCGATGAGCGGGCCCGGGATGCGGCGGTCGATGCGACGGGCCACGAGGATGATGGCCATGGCCGCGAGTCCGAGCGCGAGGCTGGCGTAGTTGGTCTCCGGCAGCTCACCGAGGAAGTGGGCCAGCTGGTCGATGACGTTGCCGTCGCTGCCCGGGACGCCGAAGAGCTTGGGCAGCTGTCCCACCGCGATGGTGATGGCAAGCCCCACGATGAAGCCGGTGATCACCGGCTTGGCCAGGAACTCCGCCAGGAAGCCCAGCTTGAGCACGCCCGCGGCGATGAGGTAGAGGCCCACGATGATGGCCAGCATCGCCGTCATGGCGATGTAGGTCACCGGATCGCCTCCCGCCGCCGGCGTCACCACCGAGGCCGACATGACCGCCATGGTGGAGCTGGTGGTGACCTTCGCGTGGCGGCTCGTGCCCAGGACCGCGTAGACGGTGAGGCCGGCCGTGGCGGTCACCAGGCCCACGCCCGCCGGTACACCCGCGAGCTCGGCGTAGGCCATGGCCACCGGCACCATCACCGCCCACGAGGTGATGCCGGCGGCGATGTCCTTGCCCAGCCAGGCGCGTGGATAGCGGGGCAGCCACGCCGTCAAGGGAACGTAGTGGGCAAGGGCAGATCGCAGGAGTCCTGGCTGGTCAGCTCCTGTCGTTGCGGTGGCCATCGTCCCGATGGTATCCGCGGACGGTCGACCGGGTGCCGTCGTCGTGCCACACTCCGGACGCCAACGACGGCGAGTAGTAACCTCGAGGTCCCGGCAGCCGCCGGAGGCCAAACCCGGTTCTACGAGGAGCACCTATGTCATACGGACCGGTCGAGCTTGTGGTCCTCAAGTTCGACGGCACCAACTTCGAGGGCGAGGTCCTGCGTGAGATCCAGAAGGTCGTCGACGCGGGCACCATCACCGTCATCGATATCCTGCTCGCGGTGCGTTTCGGTGATGACCCCGTTCGGGTCATCGAGGTACAGGAGCTCGAAGACCCCATCCTCGAGCGATGGCAGCCGATCGTCACCGATGCCGGCAGCCTGCTGACCGCCGACGACGCGGAGCGTCTGTCCGCGGGCCTCGATCCCGATAGCGCGGTCGCGCTGCTCCTCTTCGAGCATCGCTGGGTCGCACCCATCGCGGACGCCATCGAGCGCGCCGGCGGCACCGTCGTGCTGACGGAGCGCATCCCCCGGACCGTCGTCGAGCAACTCGTCGCGGAGATCGCTGAAGAGGCCTAGGCCTCGACACAGAAGGAGACAACGACCATGCCACTCGGACCCCGTCGCCGCGGTCGCGGCGTCGTCGGCACCGTCGCCACCGCCGCCGTCGTCGGCGGCACGATGGGCGCCGTCCAGCACCACCAGCAGAAGAAGTGGGCCGGCCAGGAGCAGGCCCAGTACGACGCCCAGCAACAGCAGGCTGCGGCGCAACAGGCCGCCTACGAGGCGGGCCAGCAGTCGATCGCCGAACAGCAGCAGGCCCAGCAGATGGCGGAGATGCAGCAGCAGCTCGAGGCCATGCAGGCGCAGCAGGCGGCTGCCGCCACTGCAGCGCCGGCCGCTGCGGCGGCAGCTCCGGCTGCTGCTGACAACGACCTGATGGCCCAGCTCAACCAGCTGGCCCAGCTGCACGCGTCAGGCGTGCTCGATGATGCTGAGTTCGCCGCCGCCAAGGCCAAGCTGCTGAGCTAGGCCGACCTTGTCGCCTGACGTGCGTCAGGCCACCGAGGAGACAGCCGCCGTGCCCTAGGCCCGGCGGCTGTCCCGTTCGACGGGAAGGGGCGTATGGCTCGAATGACGAACGGCGACGAGCAGATCGACGCGATCGAATGGGATCAGCAGCAGGACAACGGGGAGGTCCTGCTCTCGCCGGCGTGGGAAGTCTTCATCCTTGGCATCTCCGCCCTGTCCGTGCTCAACCTGGTCCTCGTCGGAGTGTTCCGGAACTCGCACCTCGACCAGGTGTTCATCATCATGGACGTGCTGCTGACGGTCGTCTTCCTGCTGGACCTGTCGCGCCGGCTGATCGTGGCCCGGGACCGACGGGCCTACTTCGTTCACGGCTCCGGCTGGATCGACCTCCTCGCGGCGTTCCCCGTCCTCCGCATCTTGCGTGTCTTGCGCATCGTGCGCATGCTGCGCGTGATGCGCCGCCTCGGGGGTCCGCTGACAGCGTTCAAGGCGTTCTTCTCCAATCGCGCTGCGGGTGGACTCCTGTCGGTCCTGCTGGTCGCCTTGCTGGTGCTCGAGTTCGGCTCCCTGGCCAACGCCTTCCTCTCGCCGTCCGATCCCCGGAGCAGCGGCTGACACCCCAGCGAGGGCTGACGCACCCAGCCACGCCAGCACCGGCGAAGCTAGTGTGCGAGCAGGACTTCGGCCGCGATGACCACCATGCCGACGGCCCCACCCAGGATGCCGATCCTGATCTGATACGCGAGCGAGGCACCCTGCTGGCGCGCCTGGAAGGCGCCAAGCACACATAGCAAGGCAAGGGAGAACAGGATCGAGAGGTCGATCGCCAGCGCCAGCGGCAGCACGCGCAGCGCTGACGCGATGAGCAGCGCGGTGGGTAGCAGCACGGCGGCCCCGACCGGGACGTTGTCGGCGATGAGCACCTGTTGTTGCAGGTACGAGAGCCGGTGTCCACGGTGACCGGTCTCAGCCAGCAGGGCCGCGTAGGTATGGGCGAGCACGAGCACGAGCGCCGCACCCCACAGGGCCAGGAGGGACACGAGCGCGTTCTCCGCGAGCTCGCGATCGGCCACCAGCGTGGCCGTGATGATCACCAGCCCGTAGATGGCGTGTGCCTGCCGTTCGACCTCCCGCTGCTCCGGGTCAGCCATGCTCACGGTCATCTCCTTCTCCGCACGAGCCACGATGGTGGCACGAGCACGAGCGCCCTGGGTGCCGCGCAGACACATGTCGCGAGCCGCGAACGCGTAGGATGCCTGCACGCAAGAAGAGGAGGGGGCACATGATCCTGCTCGGTTGTCTACTGGCCTTCAGCATCGCGGTCGCACCTCGCGTGGTGCTGGTCCTCGCCTGGATCTTCAGCGATCGCTGGGAGCTCGTCTGGCAGGGTGACTGGATCGTGCCTCTCCTGGGCATCGTCTTCCTGCCCTTCACCACCATCATGTACATGCTCACGTGGACCTTGACCGGCGGCATCGAAGGCTGGGACTGGATGTGGATCCTGCTCGGCCTGATGCTCGACATCTCGAAGTGGTTCGGGCTGTGGGGCAACCGCTCCAAGGCCACCGAGTCGGCCCAGCGCTACTACCCCTCCGGTGCGCCGACCTACCGCAGCGGTGGCAGCACGGGTGCAGCCATCTCCAGCGGGCAGGTGCCGCCCAGCACGTCGCCCACGGCCGCCGACAGCGACTACGAGCCGATGGCGGCGCACCCACCCTCGGACATCCCCGGGGACGACAAGCCCGGCGGCTGAGGTCGCGGCCGCGGAAGACGGCGAGGCGACACGACAGACGCGCGGCCTCGCACGAGGTCGCGCGTTCCCCTATCCTGCGGCCCTCGACGGTGCCGCGTCCACGCGCTGCACGACGAGCGGAGGAGGAGCCACGTGAGCGACGAACAGCACCCCCAGGCGGGCGGGCCGGAGATCGAGAACCTGATGGCCGAGGGCCGCTCCTACCCGCCCACGCCAGCGTTCATGGCGCAGGCCAACGCCGGTCCCGACCTCTACGTCACCGCCGAGGACGACTACGAGGCGTTCTGGGCGGACCTCGCCGAGCAGAAGCTCGACTGGTTCGAGCCCTTCGGACGGACCCTCGAGTGGGAGCCGCCGTTCGCCAAGTGGTTCGAGGGCGGCAAGCTCAACGTGAGCTACAACTGCGTCGACCGTCACGTGGAGGGTGGCGACGGCGACAAGGTCGCCTACCACTGGATCGGTGAGCCGGGTGACACCCGCACGCTCACCTTCAGCGACCTCCACCGCGAGATCCAGAAGACCGCCAACGCGCTGCGGGCGCTGGGTGTCGACACCGGCGACCGGGTCGCCATCTACATGCCCATGATCCCCGAGCTGCCCATCGCCATGCTTGCCTGTGCCCGGATCGGGGCGCCGCACACGGTGGTCTTCGGCGGCTTCAGTGCCGATGCGCTGGCGAGTCGCATCGACGACGCCCAGGCCAAGCTCGTCATCACCGCTGATGGCGGCTGGCGCCGAGGCAAGGCCGTCGACCTCAAGACCGCTGCCGACGAGGCCGTCGGCCCGCACCGAGACCGTGGAGAAGGTGCTCGTGGTGCAGCGCGTGGGTGACGCCGCGCCAGCCACCATGGTCGAGGGCCGGGACGTCTGGTGGCACGAGCTGGTGGAGGCCCAGGCGCCCGGACTGCCCCCCGGTGCCGCTCGACTCCGAGCACATGCTCTACCTGCTCTACACCTCGGGCACCACGGCCAAGCCCAAGGGCATCATGCACACGACGGCTGGCTACCTCCTCGGCGCCAGCTACACCCATGAGATGGTCTTCGACATCAAGGACGACGATGTCTACTGGTGCGCCGCAGACATCGGCTGGGTCACGGGCCACTCCTACATCGTCTACGGCCCGCTGGCCAACGCCACCACGGGCGTGCTCTACGAGGGCTCGCCCGATACGCCCAGCTGGGAACGCTGGTGGGAGATCGTGGAGGAGTACGGGGTGACCGTGCTCTACACCGCCCCCACCGCCATCCGCGCCTTCATGAAGCAGGGTGAGGCCCTGCCTGCTCGGCACGACCTCTCCTCGCTGCGCCTGCTGGGCAGCGTGGGTGAGCCCATCAACCCCGAAGCCTGGAGCTGGTACCAGCAGCACATCGGGGGCGGGACAGCCCCGATCGTGGACACCTGGTGGCAGACCGAGACCGGTCACATCCTGATCACGCCGCTGCCGGGCGTGACTGCCACCAAGCCCGGCAGCGCCTGCTTCCCCTTCCCCGGCATCGATGCCGACGTGGTCGACGCCACCGGCAGGTCGGTGCCCCTGGGGGAGGGCGGCTACCTCGTGCTCAAGCGTCCGTGGCCAGGCATGCTGCGCGGCATCTATGGCGATCCCAAGCGCTACCAGGCCACCTACTGGAGCCGCTTCAAGGGCATGTACTTCGCCGGCGACGGCGCCAGGCGTGACGAGGATGGCTACTTCTGGCTGCTCGGGCGCGTGGACGACGTGATGAACATCTCGGGCCACCGCATCAGCACCATCGAGGTCGAGTCGGCGCTGGTCGACCACCCGGCCGTGGCCGAGTCGGCGGTCGTGGGCAAGCACGATCCGGTCTCGGGTGAGGCCATCTTCGCCTTCGTCACCGTCCGCGATGGCGTGGAGACGAACGATGAGCTGGCGGCCGAGCTGCGGGCCCACGTGGCCAAGGTCATCGGCCCCATCGCCAAGCCCAGGTACCTGCTCTTCACCCCGGACCTGCCCAAGACCCGCTCGGGCAAGATCATGCGGCGCCTCCTGCGAGACGTGGCCGAGGGTCGGTCGCTGGGCGATACGACCACGCTCGCCGACGCCTCGGTCGTGGACTCCATCCGCCTGGGTGCAAGCTCCGCCGATGACGAGTAGCCTCGAGCCCTGCGGCGTCGCCACCCGGCGGCGTCCACCGGCACAGGAGGCCTGATGGGCTCGATGGGGTTGGAGCGCACGTTCGCCATCGTCGTTGGCACCGTGCTCGTGGTCCTCGGGATCGCCGGCTCCCTCGGCACTCCGATCGTGGGCGGTCCGGAGCAGACCGGCATCATCGTCACCGGCTTCGGACATGACCTGGTGCACCTCATCACGGGCGCGCTCTTTCTCCACGTGGGCCTCGCGCTCAACGGCCGCAACCGGGCCTTCGGGCTCGTGGGCCTGGGCATCTTCTACCTCGTCAGCGGCCTGCTCAGCTTCCTCGCCGCGGACCTCTTCGGGGTCTACGACGAAGCCACCTCCGGGATCGACCAGATCGCGCATGTGCTGCTGGGCCTGGCCGCCGTGGTCATCGGCTGGATGGGGCGGGGCGTCGAGCGTCGCGTCTACGGCCGGTCCGTGTCGGGACCCGCACGCGACTAGTGCCTGCGCCAGTGGACACCCTCGACCGCCTGGGTCGGCCGCTGCGCGACCTGCGCATCTCGGTCACCGACCGCTGCAACTTCCGCTGCACCTACTGCATGCCGCGCGAGATCTACGGCACGGCCTTCCGCTTCCTGCCCCACGAGGACTTGTTGACCTTCGAGGAGATCACGCGCTTCGCACGCGTGGCCATCGCCCTGGGCGTGACCAAGATCCGGCTCACCGGCGGTGAGCCCACGCTGCGCCGTGACCTGGAGCGGTTGGTCTCGATGCTTGCCGGTCTGGAGGGCCTGGCCGACCTGACCCTGACGACCAACGGCTCGGCGCTTGCCGCCAAGGCAGCCCCGCTGGCCGAGGCCGGCCTGCACCGCGTCACCGTCAGTCTCGATTCGCTCGACGATGCGACGTTCGCTCGCCTCAACGACGTGGACTTCCCGGTCGCCCGTGTGCTCGAGGGCATCGAGGCTGCCGAGCGGGCGGGCCTCGCCCCCATCAAGGTCAACATGGTCGTACGGCGGGGGCTGAACGAGGAGAGCGTCCTGCCCATGGCTCGCTTCACCCGCGAGCGCGGCTACATCCTGCGCTTCATCGAGTACATGGACGTCGGCCACACCAACGGCTGGGCCCTCGAAGAGGTGGTTCCTTCGGCGGAGGTGCTCGCGACCATCGATGCGGAGCTGCCGCTGGAGGCCATGCCGCCCCAGTACCCGGGCGAGGTCGCCTCGCGCTACCGCTACCGCGACGGCAGGGGGGAGATCGGCGTCATCAGCTCGGTCACCCAGCCCTTCTGCGGGAGCTGCACCCGCGCCCGCCTGACGGCCGAGGGCGCGCTCTACACCTGTCTCTTCGCGACCGACGGCGTCGATGTGCGTGCGACCCTCCGCTCGGGGCCGGACGACACGGCCCTGCGTGAGCAGCTGCTGGAAGTCTGGCGCGCGCGCACCGACCGCTACTCGGAGCTGCGTTCGGCAGCCACCACCGAGCTGCCCAAGGTGGAGATGTCTCGGATCGGCGGCTGAGCCCTCGCGTGGCGGGGAGGCGGGCGGGTATGCTGAAGGCCAGTGCGCCGTGCCCTGCGCCATGGATACTGCTGGGCCGCGCATCGCAGGAGGCCAGCGATGACAGCGTCCGGAGCGCCGACGGGTGATGGTCCCGGGCCCGACCAGGAGGGCATCTGGGAGGAGCCGCGTGGCGCGGTCGTCCCGGGCTCGCTCGACGAGGCCTTGGCCGCTCCGAACCCGCCGTCCCGCGGGCTGACCAGTCGCCTGACCTCGGCGACCCCGGCGCCAGGCCCGGGCGGGCTTCGCTATGCCGACCTGCCCAACCGCATCATGGCCCTGCTCATCGACATCGTCGTGCTCTCGCTCATCGGCTCCGTGCTCACGCTCGTGTTCGATGTCATCAGCGACCCCGGCGCCATCGACTCGGCCGGCGGTGAGCTCGACATCCCGGCCTTCACCTTCGTGCTCGTGCTCCAGCTGGCCTTGAGCTTCGCCTACTTCGGTGGGCTGTGGACCCTCACTGGCGCGACCGCGGGCATGCGCCTGTTGGGGCTGCGGATCGGCGACGAGGCGGACGGACGAGCCATCAGCTGGCGCCAGTCGCTGATCCGCTGGCTCATCCTGGGCCTGCCGGCGCTGCTCTCATCGCTGGCCGTCTACGTGCCCAATGCCATCGGCCTCATCCTGGGCGCGCTGGGGGTCGCGTGGCTGCTGCTCCTGCTCTACACCATGGCCCAGAGCCCGGCCAAGCAGGGTCTCCAGGACCGCTACGCGCACACCATCCTGTTCAAGGTCCGCCGCCGACCGGCCTAGGCGTCCCGCCCTCCGAGTTCTCCACCGGCTGTCCACATCGGCCGCCGATCCGTGGACAGTCCGACACGGCAGGCCGGCCAGTTCGTGGACAACTCGATTGACCCGTCGGGGTCGCGCTCGGCATAGTAGGTCTTGCCCGGAGGGGCCAGACACGAGGCCAGGGGCGCGGCGATCACATCAACGCGAACCAGCCAGGTCAGCATCGCTGAGATCGCATCAAGGCGCGCTGGCAGCTCGGGAAGCTGCGATCACATCAAGGCGGACCGAGGACGTGGAGGTCGCTCCGGGCACTTTCGTGCCTCCGGCGCCGTCTACCCTTGGGCGACCAGCAGCAGGAGCCACCCGCCATGGCCGATCCGACCATCCCCTTCAGCGAGCGACTGACAGAGCTCGAGGCTCGCGTTCGTGAGGCGTCCCCTCTCGTGCCGCGACTGGGCCTGGTCCTGGGCTCGGGGCTCGGTGGTCTCGCCGACGAGATCGAGGATGAGGTCGCGATCCCCTTCGAGGAGATGCCCGGTTGGCCGGCGCCATCGGTGCCCGGTCACAGCGGTCGCCTCATCCTGGGCAGCCTGCGTGGGCTACCGGTCGCCTGTCTCCGTGGTCGCCTCCACATGTACGAGGGTCTCTCGGAGCGCCTGGTGGTGGAGCCGGCCCTGTTGTTGGGTCGTCTCGGTGCCCCGATCCTGCTGCTCACCAATGCCGCGGGTGGCGTCAATCCCGCCTTCCCCGCCGGCACCCTGATGGTCATGCGCGACCATATCAATCTCACCGGCCGCAACCCCCTGATGGGTCCCAATGACGATGCCCTGGGGCCCCGCTTCCCCGACATGACCGAGGTCTGGGATGCAGAGCTGCGTAGCAGCGCATCCACGCCGCGGGCCGAGCCGAGGACGTGCCGCTTGCGGAGGGGGTCTACCTGGGTCTCACCGGCCCGACCTACGAGACGCCGGCGGAGGTGCGCATGATCCGCAGCCTCGGCGCCGACGCCGTGGGCATGTCCACGGTCATGGAGGCGGTCGCGGCGCACTGGGCCGGCACGCGCGTGTGTGGCGTGTCGCTGGTGACCAACGCTGGGGCCGGGCTCTCGCCGACACCGCTCACGCACGCAGAGGTGGTGGAGGCCGCGGATGCGGCCGGCCCGCACCTGGCCCGCGTCATCGGGCGCTTCGCCCAGGATCTGCTGGCGGACGGATAGCCCGAACCTGGCGGCCGTCTAGACCGTGGGCAGGTCGCGACCGGCTTTCTTGGCGGCCGCCTTCTTCTCCGCCCAGGCGCCCAGGACGTTGTCCTTGTGTGGGCGGATGGGACAGTGCTCGTCGCGATTGCGGTCCTCGTCGCAGTAGCCCATGGGCACGCACTTGGGTGCCAGGAACGAGCCCAGGAAGGGGCTGACCGTGAAGATCTCGTGCCGGATGAGCTGGAAGAGCCGGCGGATCTCCCACTGGGCCATGACGCACAGGCGCAGACCGGACATGTGGATGAGGGCGCGCAGGTTGGTGGTCATGACCAGGTTGGTGCGCGTCGCGTTCGGCATCACGAACCGCGCATCCTCGCCGGGGATACCGGCCTCGAGCATGTCCTCGTAGAACTCGAGCGACCCGGCCATCTGCTCCTCGAAGCGCTGTCGCACCTCGTCGTCAGCGTCGCTGACCGAGCCCGGCACCATGTAGCTCGGTTCCTTGTACTTGACGTAGCGCTGTGACTGCTGGTCGAAGGCCAGGCCGGCACGATGGCGTACGAGCTGGTGGGAGAGGGTGCGCGTGACGCCGCTGATGGCGAAGGTGAAGACGATGTGCTCGATGGTCGAGCCGTGCCCGGAGTCGATGACTCGCCGCACGAGATCCTGTTGCTTCTCGTCGGCGATGCGGCCGCTGGTGGCACGCTCGAAGATCTCCTGCGGCTCCAGCTCGCTGTAGCAGGTCCGGCACGCGGTGTAGATGAGGGGGACGTAGTAGTCCTCCACGATCTGACGTGTGGGGAAGATGAGCGAGGCGCGCATGCCCAGGTCGCGGGTGGCTGGACTGCGGGGCGTGCGGCTCTGCGGTCGTGGGGCGTCGGTGCCGGGGGAGTCACTCACCGCGCGAGTGTAGTCGGCCGTCACAACCACCGCACGCTGGTCCGTGCTAGCGTCCTCTCTGCCAGTAACGAAACGATCAGCTTGAGGTACATCCATGGTCCTGCGCAGCCTCTTTGGCGGCGGCGACAAGCAGCCCCAGCAACCCGAGGTCGCTGAGACCGCCTCGGCCGCGGCCGATGCCGAGTCGATCCGCCGTATCGCGGGGGAGCTCGACGCGCTGCCCGTCGAGGAACGTCGCTTCATCGCGGGCTTCGCGTACGTGCTCGCCCGCGCCGCCCACGCCGATCTGGAGATCAGCCCGGTGGAGCTGGAGTACATGGAGAAGGCCGTGGTAGAGGTCGGACAGGTGCGCAGCGCCCAGGCCGTGCTGGTGGTGGAGATGGCACGCAACATGGCGGAGCTCTACGGCGCCACCGACGACTACGTGGTCACGCGCTCGTTCGCCGAGAACAGCACCCGCGAGCAGCGTGAGCGCCTGCTGCGCACGGCTTTCGCGGTGGGTGCCGCGGATGACAGCATCACCGCCGCCGAGAGCGCGGAGCTCAACGAGATCGGCAAGGAGCTCGGGTTCCGATCCGACGAGATCGACGACATCCGCAACGAGTTCCGCGACCAGCTCGCCGCGATCCAGGCCATGCGCCGCGCCCGCGGCGCCTGACCGACAGGCCGCTCGCGCCGCAGCCCTGCAGCCACGAGCGCTTTCTGTCTACTGTACGCACGTACCTCCTCGCAGAAGCCGAGCGACGAAGTCACGATCGGAGACCAACATGGGTGGGAATGAGCACGATTCGAACGGCAAGTGCCCAGTGATGCACGGTGGGCATACCGCTGCCGGCGCCTCCAACACGGAGTGGTGGCCGGAAGCGCTGAACCTCGACATCCTCCACCAGCACGACACCAAGACCGATCCGATGGGAGCGGGCTTCGACTATCGCAAGGAAGTCAGGACGCTCGACTTCGATGCGCTCAAGCAGGATCTGCACGCCTTGATGACCGACAGCCAGGCGTGGTGGCCGGCCGACTGGGGCCACTACGGTGGCCTCATGATCCGCATGGCCTGGCACTCTGCGGGGACCTACCGTCTGGCTGACGGTCGCGGTGGCGGTGGCACCGGCAACCAGCGCTTCGCCCCGCTCAACTCGTGGCCCGACAACGTCAGCCTCGACAAGGCCCGGCGCCTGCTCTGGCCGGTCAAGAAGAAGTACGGCAACAAGATCAGCTGGGCTGACCTGATGATCCTCGCGGGCAACGTCGCCTACGAGTCGATGGGGCTCAAGACCTTCGGGTTCGCGTATGGCCGCGCAGACATCTGGCATCCCGAGAAGGACATCTACTGGGGCGCCGAGAAGGAATGGCTGGCTCCCAGCGACGAGCGCTATGAGAGCGTGGACGATCCCTCCACGATGGAGAACCCGCTGGCGGCCGTGCAGATGGGCCTCATCTACGTCAACCCGGAGGGTGTCAACGGCCAGCCGGACCCGCTCAGGACCGCGCAGCAGGTGCGTGAGACCTTCGCGCGCATGGCCATGAACGACGAGGAGACCGCGGCCCTGACCATCGGTGGCCACACCGTGGGCAAGACGCACGGCAACGGTGATGCCGCCCTGCTTGGGCCGGAACCCGAAGCTGCCGGGGTCGAGGAGCAAGGCCTGGGCTGGAGGAACCCCACCGGCACGGGCATGGGCCGGGACACCGTCACGAGCGGGATCGAGGGAGCCTGGACGACCCACCCCACCACCTTCGACATGGGCTACTTCAGCATGCTGCTCGACCACGAGTGGGAGCTGACCAAGAGCCCGGCGGGCGCCTGGCAGTGGCAGCCCGTGGAGATCGCCGAGGCGGACATGCCGGTCGATGTCGAGGATCCCTCGATCCGGGTGATGCCGATCATGACCGACGCCGACATGGCCATGAAGATGGACCCGGTCTACCGCGAGATCCTGGAACGGTTCCGCGCCGATCCGGAGGGCTTCAACGACGCCTTCGCGCGGGCCTGGTTCAAGCTGACCCATCGAGACATGGGGCCCAAGACGCGCTACATCGGACCGGAGGTCCCGGCCGAGGATCTCATCTGGCAGGACCCCGTCCCGGCCGGCCGCAGCGACTACGATGTCGAGGCGGTGAAGGCAGCCATCGCGAGCAGCGGCCTGAGCATCGGCGAGATGGTCGCGACGGCCTGGGATAGCGCGCGCACCTTCCGTGGGTCCGATCTGCGTGGAGGCGCCAATGGTGCACGCATCCGCCTGGCCCCGCAGAAGGACTGGCCGGGCAACGAGCCCGAGCGCCTGGACAAGGTCCTGCGCGCCCTGGAGCCGATCGCGACCCAGAGCGGCGCGAGCCTCGCCGACGTCATCGTCCTCGCTGGCAACCTCGGCGTCGAGCAGGCGGCCGCGGCCGCCGGCTTCGAGGTCAGTGTTCCCTTCGCGCCGGGTCGCGGTGACGCCACCGATGAGATGACCGACATCGCCTCCTTCGAGCCTCTGGAGCCGCTGGCTGACGGCTATCGCAACTGGCTCAAGAAGGACTACGTCGTGAGCCCGGAGGAGCTGCTGCTCGATCGCACCCAGCTGCTGGGCCTGACCGCGCCCGAGATGACCGTGCTGGTCGGCGGCATGCGGGTGCTCGGCACCAACCATGGCGGCACCCGCCACGGCGTGTTCACCGATCGTGTGGGCGTGCTCACCAACGAGTTCTTCGTCAACCTGACCGACATGGCCTATCGCTGGCAGGCTGGCGATCAGGGTCTGTACGAGGTCCGCGACCGAACGACCGACGAGTTGAAGTGGACCGCGACGCGCGTCGATCTGGTCTTCGGCTCCAACTCGATCCTGCGGTCCTACGCGGAGGTCTATGCCCAGGATGACAACGCCGCCAAGTTCGTGCATGACTTCATCGCGGCCTGGGCGAAGGTCATGAACGCCGATCGCTTCGATCTGACCTGACCGCGGCCCGGCCACCGTCCGGCGCCAGCGGCGCCGGACGCCGTGGCATGATTGGGGCGATGGACAACGCAGGGAACGGTCGTCGTCGTCGAGTGGGGCCACGTCGAGTCCGCGTGTTGCGTCGCGCGCGTCGTATCGCGCGCTTCAGGGATGCGCTGGTCGAGCTTGGCCCCGAGTCGCGCCAGATCACGCTGCCAGACGGTCGCCTGCTCGGCTTCGACGACTTCGGCGACCCCGAGGGCACGCCCGTGCTGTTCTTCCATGGCTTCGGATCGTCGCGAGTGGTGCGTCACCCGGACGACGAGATCGCGACCGAGCTGGGAGCTCGCGTCATCGCCGTGGACCGACCCGGCATCGGCATCTCCACGCGCCAGCCCGGCCGTCGCGTGACGGACTACCCGCGTGACATCGCGGAGCTGCTCGATGTCCTCGGCATCGAGCGCTGTGCCATCGTGGCCTGGTCCGGCGGCGGCCCCTATGCGCTCGCCTGCGCCTGGCAGATGCCCGAGCGTTTCTCGGTGGTAGGTCTCATCAGCGCACCGGCTCCGCTCTCAGGCGTGCCCGGCTCCACGGGCTACACCTGGCCCCGGCATCGCGCCATGTCGCGCACGGCCGACCACGCACCGTGGGTCATCGCCCTGGCCATGTGGCAGTGGTCGCGACAGCAGCGCTCGGACCCGAACAAGCAGCTCGATGAGGCCATCAGCGGCATGGTCGAGGCGGACCGCGAGATCCTCGGCGATCCAGCCTTGCGCGCGGTGATGATCGCCAACGCTTCCGAGATGTACCGGCAGGGGACCGGCGGCGTCTACGACGAAGCCCTCTGCCTGGCGCGTCCCTTTGGCTTCCCGATCGGCGGCGTCACCGTTCCGGTGCGTATCTGGCACGGCGTCCTGGACAAGGTCGTGCCCGTCGGTATGGGCAGGTACCTGCAGCGCAACATCACCAACGCGGTGGCCACCTTCTACCCCCAGGAGGGGCATCACTTCGTCTACGAGCGCTGGCGCGAGATCCTGAGCGTCATCCTGGCCGAGACGCAGGGCCCTGCCCGGCGGCGGCTGCGGGTCGACCGATCCGACCGCCAGAGTGATGGCGCAACGCGGGCGCAACCATCTGGCGCCCGCGTCGCGTGACCGGCCCGAGAACGTCCCGCTAGAGGCGCTTCTCGATGGTGCCGCCCCGGCCCTTGGGCACGATGCGGAAGTAGGTCTTGTTGAAGAAGAGCTTGCCCACGTGCCACAGGCGGCTGGGCTTGGGCGGCTTGGGCGGGTTCTCGTAGTCGAAGCGCAAGAGCGTGCCCTTGCCGTCACCGACCTCGAAGAAGCACATCACCTTGCCCGTGTAGATGCTGTCCTTGGGATGCGGCGTCCGCCCCTGGATGCGAGCGGAGACTCGCTCGGCGATGATGGGAGCCTCGAAGTGGGCGGTCGAGCCGGCCTTCGAGAGGGGCAGGTCGGTGGCATCGCCGAGGGCCCACATGTGATCACGTCCACCGACGTTGAGCGTCTTGTGGTCGGTCGGCAGCCAGCCGCCCGGCTCGGGCGCGATGCCGCTGTCCATGAGCACCTGGGCGCCCTTGTGCGGAGGTACCAGCACCAGCAGGTCGTACTCCAGCTCCTCGCCCTCGAGGCTCATGACCACCTTGCGTTCCGGGTCGATGGCCTCGACGTTGAAGAACGTGTGCAGCTCGATGCCCTTGTTCTCAAGCTCCGGCGTGGCCATCTCGCTGACCGACTCGATGGTGAAGGCCCGGGCGATGGGGCTGCAGTAGTGCAGCTCGCTCTTGTCGCGCAGGCCGCGCTCTCGCAGCTCGGCCTCGATGAGGAAGGCCACCTCCAGCGGAGCCGGCGGGCACTTGTAGGGCATCGAGGCGATGCCGACGACGACCTTGCCGCCGGTGAAGCCGTCCAGCGCCTTGCGCAGTCGACCGGCCGCCTCCTCGCTGTAGAAGTGGTGCGCTTCATCCTCGAAGTGCTCGATGGTCTCGGGCAGGATGCGCGAGCCGGTGCTCAGCACCAGCTCGTCATAGTCCAGCGTGCTGCCGTCAGCCAGCCCGACCGTCTTCGTCTCCTCGTCGATCTTGGTCACGGTGCCGATGACGAGATCGACGCGATCGTCCAGCAGACGTCGCTCGGGCTTGCGCAGGGACTTGGGGTCCTGGTCGCCCATCGCGATGTACATGTAGCCGGGCTGGTAGAGATGCTCGCCCGTCGCGTCCACCACGGTGACCTTGGCCTCGCCGGCGTCGATCTGCTTCTTGACCTTGCGGCTGATGAGGTTGGCGACGAGGGTGCCGCCCACGCCACCGCCGAGCACGAGGACGTTCTGCATGTCAGTGACTCCTGGTGGTGTTGCGGATTACTTGAGCTTCTCGACGACGATCTCGTCGTAGCCCTCGTGGTTGAAGACGCCGACCAGCCGGTGGCCGGCCTTGTCGACCCACGCGGGGATGTCGGTCTTCGAGCCGTTGTCGGTCGAGATCACGGCCAGCACGTCGCCGACCTGGCCTTCACGGATGCCACGGATGAGCTCCATGAGCGGGCCGGGGCAGAAGCTGCCGCGCGCGTCGATGGTCTTGGTGGGGTTGGTCTCGAGCTCGAGAGCGGTCATGGTGGTTCTCCTGGTGAAGATGCGGGATCGGGGCGAGGGCCCCGCGCCGCCTGCTTGGGGACTAGATGAAGAGGGAGCCGGTGTGGTCTTCGGTCATCAGCTCGAGCACCGTGGCGGCGCCGACCGGGTCGCCGAGGCCGTCGATCATGTCCTCCCGCTTGAGGCCGAACATGTCCATCGTCATCTGGCACGGTAGGAACTCGACGCCCATCAGCTGGCAGGCCTCGAGCAGCTCCTGCGGGCTGGCCACGTTGTACTGCTCGCTGAGCTTGCCGATCATCCAGGGGCCCATGCCCATGAAGTTCATCTTGGACATCTTCATGTGACTGATGCCCGGTCGCTGCATGAACGAGAGCATCTTCTGCATGGTGTTGTCACCGGTGATGCGCTTCGAGTCCTTGACGAAGGGCAGCAGGCCCCAGAAGGTCAGGAAGACGGAGGTCTTGTAGCCGCTCGCGGCGGCGACGCTGCCCATGATGAGGGTGGGCAGGACCTTGTCGTAGTCACCGCTCCAGTTGATGATCACCAGCTGGCGCTGCGTGGGCACGCTGGCGTCGTCGTCGGTCTGCGCCGCGGCAGCGATGGCGTCGCTCAGCTGCTCTTCAGCGCTGGCCTCGGTGGCCTGGGTCTCGGTAGCCATGGACGTCCCTTTCCTGTTCTGTGGTGGCCTAGGAGCGCTTGATGAGGAAGCGGTAGACGCCGCCGTCCTCGGTCTGCTCGACGATGGTGTTGCCGGTCGAGCGGGTCCAGGCGGCGAAGTCCTTGACGGAACCGGGATCGGTGGCGAGCACCTCGATCAGCTCGCCGGACGGCACGGTCTTGACGGCCTGGGCGGTCTTGACGATGGGCATGGGGCAGGAAAGGCCCTTGGCATCGACGGTGGTGTGGACGTCGCTCATGACGTGCTCCTTGTAGGGTGGTGGTGCGCTAGATGAAGAGGATCTGCCCGTCGCCGACGGCGATGTAGAAGGCCGTCACGCCCTCGGTGCCATCGACCAGGTCATCGAGGTCGTCCTCGGTGATCCTGAGCACATCCATCGAGAGCGAGCAGGCCTGGACCTCGACATTGCCGAGCTCCTTGGCCATGGCCAGGGTCTCGTACCAGGGGGCCTGGCCTTCCGCCCGGAGCGCATCGACCGCGGCCTTCCCCTCAGCGCCGGCTTCAGCGGCGAGGCCATGGTCGTTCTTGATGCGGTCCGCGCGGAAGGCGTCGAGACCCCAGTACTGGAGGAAGATGTGCACGGGTCGGCCGAGCGCGGCGGCCCCGGAGGCCATCACCGCGGCGGCGTTGAGCTTGTCATCAGTGCCACTGAAGAGCACGATCGCCAGGGGCTTGTCATCCATCGTCATTCGTTCCTTAGGTGGTTGGGACCGAGCCGTTGCCGGTCTTCTCGATGGCGGCCGAGAGCTCGGCCAGGCGGGCCAGACGGCGACGCATGACATCAGCCATGACGTCGCAGGCGCCGATGACGCCAGGGTCCGTCAGCGTGTAGATGGAACCGCGACCGTCACGCACGGCTTCGACCAGCCCCGCGGAGCGCATCACGGCAAGATGCTTGGATGCGTTCGGTTGGCTGATGCCGATCGCGTCGGCCAGGCGCCCCACCTCACGTGGCTCGTCGGCCAGAAGGTGCAGCATGGCGATGCGTGCCGGGTGGCTCAGCGTGCGGCAGATCTCTGCCTGCAGCTCGTAGATCGGGTCCATGCCCTCATCATCTACATATGCCCATGTACGCATGAGTGCTATCGGTCACATCGGCATAGGCCCCCTGACTCAATGCCTGAACCATATATGCGGCTGCCTCGATCGCGCGCGAACGGTGGCCGGGCCCACCGTGTCGGCAGGCGGTTGGCGGGTGTCTAGGCCGATGCGCCCGCGTCGGCGGGCGGCGCAGGGGACGGATCTTCGCTGGGGGTAGGCGACTCGGCGGCTGCGGGTCTCGGTGGCCTCGGGCTCGGGGCTGGGCTCCGGCGGGAGGTATTCGCCCGGTGTGATGCGGATCGTCTCGATCAAGGCGGTGGCCGCGTCAAGGAAGCCACCGAAGGGCACGCCCGGGAACGATTCGATGGCCACCACGATGACGTCCCCGTCCACGTCGAGGATGAGGAAGCGCGACTGCTGGTTGGCCATCTGCACGAACTCACCGCCCTCACCGACCGGGATGGCCCACACCAGCACGTAGGGGAGGGCGCACTCGGCATAGGCGGGCACACCGATATCAAGGGAGAGCCCACGGAAGCCGTCGACCTCCACCGGGCTGGGAGCGCCGCTGTTGAGGTAGGGATTGCCCGCCACGATCTCGGCCAGGCGGGCCACAGAAGGCTCGACGATGGTCATCGACGACGGATCACACGAGTCGAGGAAGGTCTCGCCGTCGAAGCGGGTGAAGCTGAGCACGCTGCCAGGCGCACCGGTGTACTCGAGCGTGAAGATGGGGCCGTTGCCGGACGGGCCAACGAGCCATTCCTCACCGGCTTCGAACTCGATGGACGGGCCCACGAAGTCACTGACATAGCGACCTTGCTCGAGGGTGGTGCCGGTCTCCGGCAAGGCGTCAGCCCTGGTGTCCTGTGCCGACGCACCCAGCGGCAGCAGCAGCAGGCCAGCGAGGAGCAGGGCAGCGGTTCGACGTCTCATGGGGCCCCCGGTGTGCAGCTAGCCGGCCGCGTTGGCGGCGGCTTCGATGGCGGCGTCGATCTCTTCCCAGGTGGGTGGCACGAACTCGCCGTTGACAAGCACGCTAGGTGTGCTGCTGACCCCGACACCCGCGCCCATGGCGTTGTCCGCCGCGACGGCCTGGCGCAGCTCCTCATCATCGAGCAGCGCCAGGAAGGCTTCCCGGTCGAGCCCCACCGACTCCGCGATATCGGCGAGCCAGGTGCGCGTGAAGGGCCCCTCAGGGGCGTTGTGATAGAGCGTGTGGTGGTAGTCCCAGAACTTGCCGTCGAGCTCGTCGGCGGCGCGCATGGCCACGGCGGCGTCCGTGGAACCGTCACCGAAGATGATGAAGTCGCGATACGTCAGCGAGGCCGTGCCGGAGGCGACGTGCTCCGCGATGAGCAGCGGCTCCACGCGCTCGGTGAAGTTCTGGCAGTGCGAACACTGGGCATCCTCGAAGACCTCCACCGTCACCGGCGGCGTGGCCCCGGGAGCGACCAGGAGCATGCCGTCGCGCAGCTCCTCCGCAGGGGCGGGGCTGTCAGGCTCCTCGACCGCTGTGGCCTCGTTTCCGCCGAGGCCTCCGCTGAGCACGAGCAGGGCGACCACCAGCACCAGGCCGATGGCGATGGCGCCGACGCTGATGATGGCGATGGAGGGCCCGGAGCTGCTGCCCGAGCTGCTGGCCTTGGGGCTGCTCGTACCACCCTTGCGGGCTGCGCGCTCTGCAGCTCGGCGCTCCTTGCGCGTCTGGGTGCCGCTGGGAGATCGGTTGTCGTTCGAGGTCATCGGGTGTTCACCATGCGAGGGGATGCGATCGTGAAGGCACAGGATACGGCGGAGCGCACGAAGACGCAGGAAAGCAGAGCCCTGTGGTAGATCATTCGGACGCTCGCGAGCAGGCCGCCTCCCGAGGCCTCACTCCTTGGTGCGCAGATCCGGAGCGTGCACGCGACGGGCGACCACGACGTCAGCTCGAGCATTGGCGGCGACGTGCGCGGTCACGCTCTCCATCCAGTCCTGGCCATTGCGGCTGGCACGATTGCCGCCGACGACGATGGTGTCGTAGCCACGCTCCTGGGCCAGGCGCTCGATGGTCTGGGCAGGATCGCCCGCGGGTTCGATCAGTCCAGCCTCGATCCCACGCCGACGCAGGATGGAGCGAGCCTCGACCAGCTCGCGCGCGTGCTCCACGGCCGGTTCCTCGGCTGCTCCCTCCACGGCACCGAAACCTTCAGGCACCACGCTCACGACATCGACTCGCCCCTCGAACGCGTGTGCCAGGCGAGCAGCCATCTCGAGCGCTCGATGGCCCGCCTCCCGTCCGTCGTAGGCCACCAGGATCTTCTTCATCCGGCCGTCCCTCCCAGGCGCTCGCGGGCTCCGTGCGGATCGGTGTCCCCGTGAAACTGAGTCGAATCGTCCTGCTTCGTCGCGCACCTCGACAGGTCCGATCCGTCACGAGCGTCGGGCCGAAGGTCCCGTTGATGGGGGCACCGGACACACGATCACGGCGTCCCGGACGGACCGAGACGCCGCGTTGGGCAGCGAGGGGAGGGTGGCACTCGCCCGCTCCCCCCGATGGGTTGCCCCATCGCGGGCGAGCACCTTCCGATCGTGGACGACCGGTCAAGGAGTCCTCCACGAACGAACACCACGATCGTCGCCACTAGCGGCCCCTGCTGACGATGGCCGGATGGCACATGTGGACGGGCCGATCGGCCCCCGGCGGTTGACACGCCCGTCGGCAAATGGTGCATGCGGCATATGGGCGGGTGACGTTCGGACTTCCGCTCGGGGGTCGACTCGTGCCAAACTAGTAGGAATGAGGTTGGAATTGACGCACCGCGGCTCCTACGCCATCCGAGCCGTCCTGACCCTTGCTCGCGCAGACCAGGACGAGGTCGTGCCCGCGCGCCGCATCGCCAAGGAGATGGACATCCCCGTGCGCTTCCTGCCGCAGGTCCTCGGGGACCTCAGCCGGGCGGGCATCGTGGAGGCGCGCCTGGGTCGGGCGGGAGGCTACCGGTTGTCCAAGCCGGCCTCGGAGATCAGCTTGCTGGACATCATCGAAGCGAGTGAGGGTGACGCCCGTCGGCAGACCTGTGTGCTCACCGGCAAGCCATGCGGCGGCATGGATCCGTGTGACGTGCACGACATGTTCTACGACGCGCAGGAGGCGATCCTGGAGCGACTCGATGGCGTGTCGGTCGGGGACGTCGTGGCAGACGGCGACGGGTCACCGATCGCACCGGGTGGACCGGCTGCGGCCTGAGGCGCTCGCGCGGCCTGGCCCTCGCCGGCAGACGAGGGCAGCAACCCCTAGAAGCTTGAGCCTGGCTTGTGCTTGGCGACGTAGGCTGCGGCCTGCGCGCGTCGCTGCAGGTTCAGCTTGGAGAGGATCGAGGAGACGTAGTTCTTGACGGTCTTGTCCGAGAGGTAGACCTCGGCCGCGATCTCCTTGTTGGTCTTGCCCTCCGCCACCAGCAGCAGGATCTTCTGTTCCTGCGCCGTGAGCTGGGCGAACTCGTCGGTATAGGCGCTGGTGGCGATGCGGCGGACCCGCTCCAGCACCTTCTCTGTCACGGCCGGATCCAGCAGCGACTCGCCGCGACCGACCGCTTCGAGCGCGTTGACGAGGTCCCTTGCCCGGACCTGCTTGAGGAGGTAGCCGCTGGCGCCGGCCACGATGGCCGAGAGCACGGCCTCCTCGTCGGGATAGCTGGTGAGCATGACCACACGCACGTCCGGGTAGTCGGCACGGATGTCCCGGCAGGCCTCGATGCCCGACCCGTCGGGCAGGCGGACGTCCATGATCACGAGGTCCGGCGCAAAGCGCTCGACAGCGCTGAGCGCTTCCTCGACCGTACCGGCCTCGGCCACCACCTGGAAGGCGTCCCGCCGGTTGAGCAGCGCCGCCAGCCCCTGGCGAACGACCTCATGATCGTCGACCACGAGCAGGCGCAGCTTCTTGGCCGGACTGGACTTGTCGTCCGCGCCCGGGGTCTTGGGGATGCCCTGGGACTCGGTCGGGTCGGTCATGTGGTGGACTCCTTGACTCTGCCGTTGTCGCCACGTGGCATCTCGAAGACGACCCGTGTGCCGCTGTCGTCGCTCTCGATCACGAGCGAGCCGCCCAGCGACTCTGCTCGCGCATGCATGTTGGTGAGGCCGTGGTGGCCCGGACGCTGCCCATCCGTGGTGTCGAAGCCGCGGCCGTCGTCGATGATAGACAGCCTCAGCCGTTCGCGACGATCCTCCACGTTGACCAGGACCTTGGAAGCCTCAGCGTGGCGAGCGACATTGCTCATGGCTTCACGCGTGAGCTGGATCAGCTGGAGCGTCTCGTCGGGGTCGAGGGGCACATCCGGGTCGCTCGAGAGCTCCACCTCGATGAGGGTGCTGCGCTCGAACTCATCGGTGAGTGCGGCCAGCCCGGAGAGCAGGTCGACGGCGGTGCGGGCGTCAGGGTCGAGACCCATGATGAAGTCGCGGATCTCCTGGATGGTGCCGTGGATGGCCTCGATGGCGTGGTCGATGCGATCGGTCGCCTGTGCCGGATCGAGGGACATCAGCTCCTCGGTGTCCTCGAGGGCGAGGCTGACCGCATAGAGCGACTGGATCGAACCATCGTGCAGGTCCTGGGCGATGCGCTCGCGTTCCTGAAGCACGGCCAGCTGCCGCAGCTCCTCGTGCATGCGCGCGTTGTGGATGGCGAGGCCGGCGTGGCGGGCGAACGATTCCACGAGCCACCCGTCGTCCTCGCTGAAAGGCCGGCCGTCGAGGCGGTCGGCGAGGTAGAGGTTGCCGATGCTGCGGCCTTCGACCTTGACGGGCACGCTCAGGAAGGTGGTCATGGATGGGTGATCGGCGGGAAAGCCCACGCTGCGCGGGTCGGCTCCGATGTCATCGAGGCGGACGGTCTCGCCCTCGCGCAGGCTGACGCCGAGCAGGCCCAGCCCGCGTGGCGGGTGTCCGATGGCCGCGCGGCGCTGCTCACTCAGGCCGCTGGTGATGAAGCGCTCCATGGAGCCGTGCTCGTCGGGGATGCCCAGCGCGGCGTAGCGGGCACCAGCGAGTGGGCGCACGCTGTCGACGATGATCTGGAGGACGCGCTCCAGGCTGAGCTCTTGTGAGATGGCCACGGTGGCAGCATCGAGCGCTTCGAGGCGTCGGCGGGCCTCGTGCGCGGCAGCGGCCCATGCTTCGGCGTCGCGGATGGCCGCGATGGAAGCATCGGTGCTGGATTCGCCTGCAGTGGTGTCCGGGGCGGTGGTGGCTCGTTCCATCGGCTCCAATCTACCAGTCTTGACGTGACCAATGGCCCCCCGAGGACGTCCTGACGGCCCTGAAAACCGATATCAACCCGGTTACCCTTCCGCAATGCACGCCAAGGCTCAACCCCCCTTGTCCCAGGAAGTCAACCCCACCGAAGACGCGATCGACGAGGCGATCGCGTCAGCGACCGCCGAGGAGGCGGCGGTCGACCCCGACCGCATGGTGCCCGTGTCGCTCACCTCCACGAGCCGACGTGGCTTCCTGCGGGGAGCGCTGGCTGTGGCCGGTGGGACCGCGGCTGCTGCCGCCATCGCAGCCTGCGCGCCGGCCAGCGGCAGTGCCTGGTCGTATGCGCCCCTGCGCACGCTGACCGCCGCCGCGGCCACGCCGGAGACGGTCGCAGCCGAGGAGGCCGCCGGCGAGGGCGCAGCGGTCGAGACCACCGAGCCCATGACCGACGAGCAGACGAGCTCTGAGCCGCTGCCCGCAGGCTGGACCGAGCACGACATGGCTGCGCGCGAGAAGGTCCGCCGCTACGTGGGGAACCTGGCGGTGCCCCTGGGCATGGCGGGCTTCATCGGGGAGCCGGAGCGGGACCCCGAGTTCACGCTCGTGGAGCATGGCAACCAGCCTCTCGAGCCCACCATCGACGGCGACTGGAAGGTCTTCGACCTGACCGTCGACCAGATGGACTGGCAGATCGACGCCATGAAGGAGCCCGTCAAGGCGCTCGGCTACAACAAGATGTGGCCCGGTCCGGCCCTGCGCGTGACCGAAGGCGACAAGGTGCGCATCAACGTCACCAATAACCTCGACGAGACCACCGGCGTCCATATGCACGGGATCGAGTTCGACAACTGGTACATGGACGGCATCCCCTTCCTGACCCAGCCGCCGATCATCCCTGGAGAGACGTTCACCTACGAGTTCACCGCCACGCCGCACGGCTCGCACATGTACCACTCGCACCACAACGCCACCGACCAGGTCGGTCGCGGGCTGCTGGGTGCGCTCATCGTCGATCCCAAGGATCCGGCCGAGCGCTACGACCAGAAGTACGGCGTGACGCAGGAGTACATCTTCATCCACAACGACTCGCTGGGCGGCTTCACCATCAATGGCAAGGGCTTTCCGGCGACCGTGCCGATCATCGCCAAGAAGGGCGAGCGCGTGCTCATCCGCTATCAGAACGAGGGCGTGATGATGCACCCGTGGCACACCCATGGGTTCCGCCAGCACGTCGTCGCTCGGGATGGCGCGCAGCTGGGCGATGCGTCGTTCTACTGCGACACGCTCGGGGTCAACCCCGGCGAGCGCTTCGACACCATCGTCGAGTGCGATCGCGTGGGCGTGTGGGCGTTCCACTGCCACATCCTTCCCCACGTCGAAGGGCTCGACGGCATGTTCGGCATGGTCACGGCCCTGGTCGTCCAGGAGTAGACGGGAGACCTCGGCACGGTAGGCCTGTGTGACCTCAGAAAGGGTCCATGCGTCTCTACGCACAGCCCGTGGCTACACCCGAGGCTCTGATGACCATGCGTCCCATCCGTACCATCCTGCTGGCCACCGACCTCACCGCGGCCTCGCGCGAGGCGACCGAGCGAGCCATCGACCTGGCCACCCGGCTGGAAGCGCGTCTGCTCATCGTCAACGTGCTCGAGAAGCGTCGCTTGTCTGGTGGCGGCGCGCACGAGCGGGTCGATCAGGCGAGGAGCGAGCGCGAGTCGGCGCTGGTCAAGGTCGTGCGCGGTGCGCGCGAGGCCGGCGTGACCGCCGAGTTCCTGGTGTGGGACGGTGATCCCGGTGACTCCATCGCCGCGGCCGCTGAGGCCGAACACGCCGACCTGGTGGTGGTGGGCACGCGAGGGCGCAGTGGGGCGGAGCGGATGCTGCTGGGCTCCGTCTCGGATCACGTGGTACGCCACGCCGAGTGCCCCGTGCTCGTGGTCCGTCCGCCCAAGCGGCGCGCCGAGGTCGCCTGAGCAGGGTCAGCTCGCGGAGTCGGTCGGGAACCCGGATCATGAAAGAGCGCTAGCGTGCATCCCATGCGTGCCGTGACGTTGGCCCTGGCCTTCCTGCTGTCGACCATGCCGGTCTCGACCGCCGTGGATGCGGCAGAGGACAGCCTGGACGTGATCATCGATTCCACCCAGCATTGGCTGGGTACGAACGACGTGCTGCTCAGCGTGTATGACGCTGACAGTGGCGCTTCCCTCGCCGACGAGGATGTGGAGCTCCTGGTTCACCTCACCGGCCCCGACGGGGACGAGCTGAACGCGCGCCCGGCGGTGGAGAAGTTCGCGACCTATGGGCGTCGCCTCTACCGTGCCCGCGTGCCGCTCGACCAGCTGGGCCGGTGGCAGGTCGAGGTCAGGACCACGGGAGGGGGTGGTGCGCGTGTCGGGACCGGCTCCTTCGACGTGGCGGCGGACGACGGCACGCCGGCCCTGGGGTCAATGGTTCCCGGCGGCCAGACGCCCACCATGCGTGATGCCCACAGCCTGATGCACCACATCAGCTCCGACCCCGAGCCCTTGACGGCGTTCTACACGTGGACGCTCGATGCGGCGCTGGCGCAGAACCAGCCCACGGTCTTCGTGCTCGACTCGTATGCCTTCCGCCCGAATGCCGCCTGCGGAGGCGCGCTGGGGATCCTCCACGAGGTCTTCATCGACTACCCCGGCCTGACCATCATCCACGCCGAGCCGTGGCACATGGCCATGGGCAGCGATGGGCACATGCTGGAGCTCGATCCGCCGGGCGGGCCGGCTGTGCTCACCGACTACGCCGTGGCCTGGGGTATCAAGGAGCCGCCGTGGGTGTTCGTCATCGACCGCGACGGACGCCTCCAGGCGAAGTTCACCGGCGTCATCGGGAGCGATGAGCTGCGAGCTGCCATCACCTCCGTCACGCCCTGGCGACCAGTGGGCGGCGGAGCCGGCTAGACGCTCACACCGCCATCAAGGCGGAGCTCCGCCTCCGCCTCCGCGATGCGCGCCACGATGCCGTCGCGCAGCTGATCCAGGCCGGCGTTGACGGCCTTGGCCGCGCTGCCGATGGTGGTCAGCTTCGTCTTCAGGCCACGGATGGCGTCCAGCTCCGCACGAACACGCTCGAGCGCCTCATGGACGGCGGCCGTATCAAGGTCACCGTCAGTGTCACGCATGGCCGCGATGGCGAGCAGTCGAGCCAGGCGCAGCGCGGCATCCAGCGTGGCCGGCTGCGGGTCTGACGGGTCGATGGCACAGTAGACGTCACCCATGCGCACGTCGAAGGGCGCGATGCCGGCGGGCGCGTGGTCCGCGCTGAAGACGACGAGCCCGACCGCCGCGTCGCGGTTGCGCTTGGCCTCCGTGATCTCGTCGCGCATGGCCCGACCGCTGATGGCGCGGTCCTTGGCCTCGACCACGATACGCACGGACGATCCGCGGGTCGTGGCGGGATCGAGCGTGAGCACGAAGTCGCCCTTCTTGGAGCGCAGGACGTGGCCGGCCTCATCGGAGGTGCGTTCGATGAGGTGGTCCGTCCCCCGGACGGTGTCTGCCAGCATGCCTTCGAGCAGGTCCTCGAAGTCCGCCCCCTTGGCCGCAGACCGAGCGCGTTCTCCTGCACGCGCAGTGGCGGCGGCCTCGATCGCGGTGAGCCGCTCGTTGAGGGCCTCGAAGCCCTTGCTCACCTCGGTGCGGAACTGGTGCAGGGGCGAGCCCATGCGCGTGGGGTCGAGCAGCTGGGACAGGTGTGAGGCGTCGCCGTCGAAGTAGCTGCCCAGCAGCACGCGGATGCGCCCGATAGCGGAGTCGCGCCGCTCCTCGTCGAAGAGCTCCCGCGTGAACGAGCGCAGCTCCCCGCGGTCGCCCAGGAACGTCTCCAGGGTGCGTGGAAGACGGCCATCACCGTCGGCGAAGTTCTGGCGCAGGACCTCATCCACCTGCGCTGCCACGCGTTCGTTGAGCTGTTCCGTCTGGCGCACCATGGCCTCGAACTCTCGCCGCACGACGTCGACGTCGAGGGAGGCGCCGGCGTCCTGGAGCGCCAGCAGGCCGATCCGGAGCGCGCGCACCACGAGGTCCGAGCGGTCCTCGACCGGGCGAGCGGAGACGAAGGTGGCCAGGCCTGCATCGGACAGGCTCAGGCGCTCGATGGTGATGCGTTCCCCGTGGACGGAGACGTGGTTGCCGGTGGCGTTGAGCTCCGGCAGTGAGACGATCGTGGCGGCTTCCATGCGCCGACCGTGACACTCGCGTGTGCCACCTACCGTGGCACGGGTTGGACTACCCTCGAGTCATGCGCGTGCTCGTCGCCCACGGAGCCTCCGGCAGGGCCGCTTCCATGCAGGCCCACGTCGACGGCCTCGTCGCGCGCGGCCTGGAGGCGTCGGCCATCGACCTGCCCCTGCGCAAGGCGGAGCGTGCCGTGCCCGCCTATCGCCAGCACGTGTCGGCCGCCGGCCTGTCGCCGAGCAGGCTGGTCATCAGCGGCCAGTCCTATGGCGGACGTGTGGCCAGCCTGCTCGCGGCCGAAGCGGAGCCGTCCTGTGCTGGGCTCATCTGCTTCAGCTACCCGCTGCATCGACCGGGACACCCTGACTGGGACGTGCGCAGCAGCCATTGGCCGGACCTCGATGTGCCCGTGCTCTTCCTCTCCGGTGAAGCGGACCCGTTCGCCCGGATCGATCTGTTGCGCCTGGCCATCGCGGAACGTCTGCCGGACGCGCGCCTCGTGACGTACCCCAAGGTGGGCCACAGCCTGAAGGCCGTGCTCGACGACGCGCTCGATCAGGCTGCCGCCTTCGTCGCGGAGCTGGCGCCGACCTAGCCGAGGTTGCGCGGGATGCTCCGCTGCGATCCCGAGGGCACCGTCAGGGAGCCGCCGTTGGGCAGCACCCGTACGGCCGTGTCGGGAGCCATGCGGCGCATCAGCTGGGCGAACTGGTGGGGTGGGTCGATGCGTGTCGACGGCCGCATCCAGCTCAAGCCGACCGGATGCAGGGTGCCCCAGTGGATGGGCACCGCGATGCGTGGCTTGATGACGGCGGCCGCCCGTGCGGCACCCATGGGGTCAAGGTGCTCCTGCGGCTTGGCCGTCGGCCCCCAGCCCCAGACCGGCAGCAGGGCCAGGTCCAGGCCGATGTCGAAATCGGCCATGCCTTCGAAGTAGGCGGTATCGCCGGCGAAGTAGATCGACTGCGTGCCGTGCAGGATGAAGCCGAGGCAGCGATCGGTGCCGCCCACGGGCGGTCCGAAGCCCTTGTGCTCCGCGTGCACCGCCTCGATGCGCACGTCGCCCACGAGCCTCTCCCCGCCTGGCTCGAGCTCGGTGACGTCGCGGAAGCCGCGCGACCTGAAGTCGCCGGCCATCCCGGTCCGGGCGATGAGGGGGACGTCGAAGCCCATCAGCTTGAGCGAGCCGTAGTCCAGGTGATCCCAATGGGAGTGCGAGATGAGGACCGCATCGATCCCGGACCAGAGGGCCTTGTCTGGCGGACCCGAGGTGCGGGTGAGGGGTCCCACCCGTTCACGCAGGATGGGGTCGGTGAGCACGCGGATGCCGTCGATCTCGATGAGGATGGTGGCGTGGCCGAGGAACGTCACGCGCGCGTTGTCGCTGTTGCTCACGGACCCAGTATCCCCGAACGGCAGGGGAGGCATCGGCGGTACCATCGCGACATGCTCACGAAGGAGACGATCGGCAGCGCCCCCAAGGTGCTGCTGCACGACCATCTCGATGGCGGGCTCCGCCCTGCCTCGGTCATCGAGCTGGCCCGCGAGACCGGCTACACCGGCCTCCCCACGGAGGACCCAGAGGCACTCGGCCGCTGGTTCCGCTCGGGTGCCGACCGGGGCTCACTCGAGCTGTACCTCGAGGGCTTCACCCACACCGTGGGTGTGATGCAGACGCCCGACTCGATCACCCGCGTGGCGTCCGAGTGTGCCCAGGACCTTGGCGCCGACGGCGTGGTCTACGCGGAGGTGCGCTATGCCCCTGAGCTGTCGACGCAGGGCGGGCTCTCGCTCGACGAGGTCATGGAGGCCTGGCTCGCCGGCTTCGAGCTGGGCATGCGCGAGGCCGCGGCCGCCGGCAACCCCATCGTCATCCGTGCCATCGTCACGGCCATGCGCCAGTTCGCCCGCTCCGTGGAGATCGCCGAGCTCTCGGTTCGGTTCCGCGACCAGGGCGTGGTCGGGTTCGACATCGCCGGCCCCGAGGACGGCTTCCCGCCGAGTCGCCACCTCGATGCGTTCCAGCTCATCCATCGCGAGAACTTCCACATCACCATCCACGCGGGTGAGGCCTTCGGATTGCCCTCCATCTGGGAGGCGCTGCAGTGGTGTGGCGCCGAACGACTCGGTCACGGTGTGCGCATCGTCGACGACATCACCGTCACTCCGGACGGCGACATCCACCTGGGGCGGCTGGCCCAGTTCGTGCGCGACAACCGTGTGCCGCTGGAGATGTGTCCCACCTCCAACGTGCACACCGGGGCCGTCGCTTCGATCGAGGAGCATCCGATCGACCTGCTCCGACGTCTGCGCTATCGCGTGACCGTGAATACCGACAACCGCCTCATGAGCGGCGTGAGCCTGAGTGATGAGTTCGCGGCGCTGGCAGAGACCTTCGATGTGAGCCTCGACGAGATGCAGTGGCTGTCGACCAACGCGATGAAGTCATCGTTCCTGGCCTTCGACGAGCGATTGCGCTTGATCAACGGCGTCATCAAGCCCGGCTACGAGCGCCTCAAGGCAGACTTGCAGTCGAGGTCGCCGCGCCTGGTCTAGGCAGCCAGGTCGAGAGCGACCGGCTCGTCGACCCAGTCGACGGTGGTGCCACACTCGAGGCAAGTGAACGAGGCCTCACGATCCTCCGGCTGCGGGAAGGGCAGCAGCGCTACCTCCTCACACCAGGGGCAGTCGATGGTGACCATCAGGTGCGTCCTCCTTCGGGGGTGGGTTGTTCCCCGAATCTGGAGGGCACCTGTGCCACCTCTGGTGTCACGGTTCTCGGCAGGCATGGAAGAGCCCGGCTGGATCGCCGTCCCGGCTCCCAAGTGACTGGCGGACCAGCCTCTCCGGCTCCGTTTCGATGACCCCTCCGGGCTGCTGTCTACGATAGGCATCGGTGCTACCCGGCACAAGTGGCTTGTCCACGAACTCGATGGGATCGTCCGGGCTCCGTCCACGATCGATCCACAGTCCGTATCCACGATCGATCGACATGGGACCGTGATGCACATCCTCGCTATCTGTCCGATGATGCCCCCAGCATGACCAGACGCTCTCCCTCCCGCCTGATCCTCGTGGTGCTCTCCGCGCTCCTGCTCGCCCTGCCGGTGGCGCCGGCAGTCGCGCAGGAGCAGACCGACGCTCCGGCGCTCGACGAGGAGCTCATCGCAGAGGTCCTCGAGCTGCTGCAGGAGCGCTTCGTCGACGACGATGTGCTCACGATGGAGAACCTCAGCGTGGGCGCCATCCGCGGCATCGTGGATGCGCTCGGTGACGACGGCCACACGCAGTACCTCACCGAAGACGAGTACAAGATCGAGCAGGAGGTGCTGCAGGGTCGCGTCGCCGGCATCGGCGTCGTCCTCGACCAGCGCTCGAGCATCCCCATCGTCATCTCGGTGGTCGACGGTTCGCCCGCGGACCGGGCCGGTCTTCAGGCCGGCGACATCATCACCAGCGTCGGTGACGTCGAGACCGCCCGCCTGCCCCTGGGCGAGCTGGGCGATCTGGTGCGGGGCAAGCCGGGATCGGTCGTCAACCTTGGGATCGAGCGGCCCGGCGAGACTGACCGACAGGTGTTCACGATCACCCGCGCCGACATCGAGATCGACCCCGTGACCTGGGCCAAGGCGCCCGGCTCGGACGTCGCGGTCGTGCGCATCGTGCAGTTCTCGGTCGGTGCCGGGCACCAGGTACGGGAGGCGGTCGAGCAGGCGCTGGACCTCGGCGCCACGGGCTTCGTGCTGGACCTGCGAGGCAACCCCGGGGGGCTCGTGAACGAGACACTCAACGCCGCCGGCGCCTTCCTCGACGAGGGCGTGGCCTTCCTGGAACGGGCGCGTGACGCCGAGCCGACGGAGGTGCGCGTCGACCCCGGACGGGCCATCGCCCGCGATGTCCCGGTCGTCGCCCTGGTCGACTACGGCACAGCCAGCAGCGGCGAGATCCTGGCGGCAGCCCTGCGCGACAACGACCGGGCCACGATCGTGGGGGAGCAGACGTTCGGGACCGGCACCATCCTCAACACGCTCGTGCTCAGCGACGGCTCGGCGCTGCGCCTGGGTGTGCGGGAGTGGTTGACCCCGGGAGGGGAGGACGTCTTCCGGATCGGCGTCACGCCCGACGAGTCCGTGTCCATGCCGCTCGGTGGCACGCGCCTGAGCCCACCCGACCTGCTCAGGCTGACGCCGGTCGAGTTCGAGGACAGCGACGACGTGCCGCTGCGGCACGCGGTGCGCCTGGTCGAGGCCGCGAGCCGCTCCTAGCGACTACCCGGGACCCAACCGTCCGGCTCCGGACCGAACCATCGTCACGTTGCCCGGGTCGACCCCAGCCGGCAGGCTCCGAGGGTGTCGTCCGTGTACCTCTCTGGCCGTCGCCTCTCCACGCTCCTGTTGGTCGTCGCCTTCGTGGTCGTGTCGCTCGGCTTCGCCGCGCGGCCAGGAGTCGCGGCCTCGCCCCCCGACCGTGACGAGCAGCTGCGCTTCATGTGGGCCATGGCGGGACAGGAGTCAGGCTGGGACTACTACGCCCGCAACACGACTTCGGGCGCGTTCGGCAAGTACCAGATCATGCCCTTCAACTGGCCCGCATGGGCGGGCCAGTACCTCGGCGACCGCCACGCGGACCAGACGCCCTACAACCAGGAGAAGGTGGCGTACGGCAAGCTGCGCGACCTCTACACCTGGCTGGGCTCGTGGAAGCGTGTGGCCTACTGGTGGCTGACCGGCAGCAGCGAGAAGAACGAGAAGCGCTGGTCCGCCTACGCGGCGGGCTACGTCAAGAACATCATGCAGCTGCGCAAGAAGGCGCCCAGAGGCGGCTCGAAGATGCCGCCCAGGACCAGCTCTCGCGTCGAGCCTGGCGCCTGGCGGCGCTCCGGAGAAGAGCAGGTGCTGCGCCTGACCGCCGCAGGCAAGCGGTGGCCTGACCGTGGTCGTCTGCGTGACGGGCAGGTGCTCAAGGTCAAGGCTGCCACGAGGACCGCAGGCGGCATCCGCTGGATCCGCGTGGTCACCGCCGACGGCCGCCTGGGCTGGCTGAGGCAGTCGCGCACGGTACCGGCACACCGGCCGGCCTCCCCCGGGCGCTGGGACAAGGTCAAGGATGCAGGTACGCCGATCGACCGACGAGAGGTACGTCCGCGACCGCGATGACGGCGGCTACTCGACCGCGATGACGGCGGCTACTTGACCTCGATGATGCGGTAGGTGAAGTCCGCCGCGGGGGTGGTCACGACCACGTCCTCGCCCTCGCGATGACCGATCAGTGCGCGGCCCACCGGCGAAGCGGCGCTGATCTTGCCTGCGACCGGATCGGACTCTGCCGAGCCCACGATCTTGAGCTCTTCTCGCTCTCCCTCGATCTCATAGACCACGGTCGAACCCATGCTGATGGCACCACCGGCCTCAGCCTTGATGACGACGGCGGTCCGCAGCTTCTGCTGCAGCTCGAGGATGTGGCCCTCGAGGAACGATTGTTCGTTGCGCGCCGCCTCGTAGTCGGCGTTCTCTCGCAGGTCACCCAGCTCGCGGGCGCTGGCGACGCGTGCCACGACCTCCGGCCGCTTGATCTCGATGAGCTCCCGTAGCTCCGCCTGCATGGCCGCCAGCCCCTCCGCCGTGACTGGCGTGGGCGCGTCCCTCTTGGCGCTGGCCGACGGCGCAGCGGCCTTGCCCGGGACGGCCGTGGTGGTGCGCCGCGGGCTGCGCGACGGGCTCGAGGTCTTGGAGGCCGCCCGCCGCCGCCCGCCGGCGTCCGAGCGCTTGACACCGGACTTCTTGCCGGCCGGCGCCATCTCCACCGTCATGAGCGCGTCGGTCAGGCCGGTTTCGCGAGGTGGGGTGGTGGGAGAGTCGAGGTTGGCCCAGGGCAGCACGGACGCGCCCTCTGGCAGAGCAGCCCTGGCCTCGTCGGGCACGTTCTCGGCAAAGGCCTCGATGAGCACGTCCTCGTACTCTTCGGGGGCATCCGTCTCAGCCCACCACAAGCGCAGCTGGGGCAGATCGCGCAAGACCTTCAGCCAGTGGCCACCGGGGTGCGGCTGGGCGTGGCCGAGCTCGGTGGCGTAGAGCGAGGCCACGCGAGCGCTGAGGCTCTTGGCTGTGCGACCGACGTAGACCAGCTGTTGGTTGGGCACCCAGAAGCTGCGCATGCGCTCGGCCAGGGTCGACTGGGTGGGTCGCTCGCCGTCCATCTTCAGGTCGGGCACCCGCTCGAGCCAGCGGCGGACCTCGTCGATGTCGATGGAGCAATGCTCCGAAGGCTCGGGTAGCTCGACGGCAAAGATGCCGGCCTTGCGGCTGGTGGGCTTGCCACCCCAGCGCGTGGGGCCGTCGACGTCGAGGCCGATCGAGCGCAGCAGTTCAGGTGCAGAGAGTGCAGGGGCCATGTCAGAAGGGTGACACAAAGCGCGGCAAGGCTCCTCTCGCGCGATGTCGGCGGTCATGTCCCCGGACCGCCCACGCTGAGACACCGCTGGGCCGACCAGTCTGCGCGCGGCCGGATCGTCGGACGTGACCAAGGTCACTGGTGCTGGCGGGTGATCGTGGCCCAGCATCGAGGCATGGGTCGCGATGCGGATGGGCCCAGCAGTGGGGAGCCACGGTGTATGCGTCTTTCGGTCAGCACGATGGTCATCGCCGTCGTGCTCGCGGCCACCATCATGGCGCTGGGTTACGCGGCCATCCACGCGGTCCCCTTCAGTCGGCGCGGCGACCCGAGCTGTGCCGATCACGAGCTCGCGCTGCTCGCCTGGGGCACCTTCGGTGCGCTGGTGATCACCGCCGTGGGCACGGTGGCCCTGGCCAGGTTCAAGTCGCCTGTCGGCGGGTACGTCCTGCTGGTCGGCGCGCTCACGCTCGTGGCTGGGATCGGGTTCACCCTCGGCATCGAGACCCACGAGTCCTGTGGACGGGACTCGTGGTGGAAGGAGGGGGCCCTGATGGCCGGCTTGACCTTCGCGGCCTCGGTCGCCGGGCTCACCGCGGGCGCCATCGTCGCGGCGCTGGTGGCCGACTAGACGCCCGCCATGCGTGCGCATCGACCACCGCCTCGGAGCGTGCCAGGCGCGCATGGCATGGGCGCATCCATGCCCGCCGAGGCTTGACCAGCTGGGCGCTCCCGTCCGTGGCCACCCGATCCCGATCCGTGGTTCCGGCGAGGGACCACCCGACCGCCCACACCGGAATAAGCCGGGGATAAGTGCTCGGACGCTAGACTGCGGAGCACTTGCATGTCGCCCATGAGGATCGTCACCCACGATGAGTTCGAACGGCGGCCAGGGACGCGATGTCCTCTACCGCGCTGAAGCGGAAGCGCGAGCGGCACGCATCCAGAACGTGAGCTACGAGCTCCAGCTCGAGCTGACGGAAGGCCGCGAGACCTACACCGGCCGCGCCGTCATCACCTTCGCGTTGCACCCCAACGATGGACCGCTGTTCCTCGACTTCAGCGGCCGGGTGACGAGCGTGCGCGCCAACGGTGAGGACATCGAGCCGGACCATCGGGACCACCGTCTGTGGCTGACGCGCGAGCAGCTCCGCATGCACAACCGGCTGGTCATCGAGTACGAGAACACCTACGACGCCACCGGTGACGGTCTCCACCACTTCCTCGATCCAGAGGATGGGGCGACCTACATCTACAGCAACCTGGAGCCGTTCTCAGCGCACCGCATCTTCCCCTGCTTCGACCAGCCGGACATCAAGGGCACCTACCACCTGTCGGTGACGGTGCCCCAGGATTGGACCGTCGTGACCGCTGACGCGGCGGTGGGAGCCAGCCCCCTTGGTGACGGTCGCAAGCTCCACGAGTTCCCGCGCTCGCAGCGATTCTCCACGTACCTGTTCTCCCTCATCGCCGGTCCCTACGTCCGGGTCGAGTCGAGCCACGACCGCCTGCCGTTGGGCTTGTACGGGCGGGCCTCGATGCGAGCCGAGCTCGAGCGCAGTGCAGCCGAGGTCTTCGAGGTCACCCGACAGGGCATGGACTACTACGCCGACCTGTTCGGCCGGCCCTATCCCTTCTCCAAGTACGACCAGCTGTTCGTGCCCGAGTTCAACGCCGGGGCCATGGAGAACGTCGGTGCCGTGACCTTCCACGACAGCTTCCTCTTCCGGGACCCGCCCACCTACGGGCAGCGCCTGATCCGGGGAGAGGTGGTGCTCCACGAGCTCGCGCACATGTGGTTCGGCGACCTCGTGACCATGCGCTGGTGGGACGATCTGTGGCTCAACGAGACCTTCGCCACGTACCTCTCCTATCGCTGTCTGGCCGCGGCCACCCGCTTCGACGACGCCTGGCTCGTCTTCAACGGCCAGATGCGCCCCGCCGCCTACCGGCAGGACCAGCTGTCCACCACGCATCCGGTGGCCACCACCGTCGAGCACACCGACCAAGCGGTGGGCAACTTCGATGCCATCACCTATGAGAAGGGCGCAGCCGTCATCAAGCAGCTCGTCGCCCGCCTCGGGGATGAGGCCTTCCGCAGCGGACTGCACACGTACATCGACCGCCATGCGTGGGGCAATGCCACCCTCGCTGACTTCCTCGGCGCCCTCGGGGAGGCGGCCGGTGCGTCGCTCGACCAGTGGGCACAGCTGTGGCTCCAGACGGCCTCGCTCAATGTCATCGGGGCGGAGTGGCAGGCCGCCGACGGCCGGCTCACATCGATGCAGCTCCATCAGCGCGGGCTGCCCGGCCATGAGCTGCTGCGACCACACACCACCTCCATCGGACTGGTCACGCAGGCCGGGCACGGACTGCTGGAGGTGGAGAGCGTCCAGGCGGAGATCGAGAGCGATCGAGTCGAGGTCCTCGAGGCGGTCGGCCGGCCCGAGCCGCTCTTCGTCTATCCCAACCATGGTGACCACGACTACGCCATCGCCGAGCTCGATCCCACCTCGGCCGCGTTCGCCCTGGCACGGCTGCCAGACCTGCCCGATCCGCTGCTCCGCCAGCAGACGTGGTCCACGCTGTGGGAGATGGTCAGGGGCGGCAGCCTGCGTTCGACGGAGTACCTGGAGGCCGTTCGCCGCTGGGCGCCCACCGAGGTCGACCGCTCACTCGTGGGTTCGATCGTCGATCGCGCCGTGGTAGCCCAGCGGCGCTACCTGCCCGACTCGGCGCGGGAGGAGGTCAGCCGTGACCTGACGCGCGCTGCCATCGGAGCCCTGCGAACCACCGCCGACCCTGATCTCAAGCTGGTCTGGGCGCGCACGGCGGCGACCTTCGCCAGCGACCCGGAGGACATCCAGGAGCTGCTGGCCCTCACCGATGGTGGCTGGTCCGTGGCGGACCTGGAGCCGGACCAGCAGCTCCGCTGGAGCCTGGCCATCAAGGCGGTGGCCTACGGGCTTGACCCGGCTCGGGCGCGGCTCGAGGAGGAGGCTCGGCGCGACCCCTCCGATCGCGGTCAGCGCGCACGCATCCGCGCCATCGTCAGCCAACCCGACGGAGACGGCAAACGGGCGGCATGGCAGCGCATCAACGGCGAGGGCTACGGCTCTGACTACCTCACGCGGGCGGCGATCGCCGGCTTCCAGTGGCTCCATCAGCGCGAACTGACAGCGCCCTACCGGCAGCCCTTCTACGACGAAGTCCGCGCGGTCTACCGGACGCGTGACCATGCCTATGCGGAGAGCTACCTGCGCTGGCTGGTGCCGGACCTGTGGGCGGAGCCGGCGGAACTGGAACGCATCCGGGGCTTCGCGGCCGAGCTGGGCGGCGACGAGGAGCTGCTGCGGCGACACCTCACAGAGGTCGCCGACGATATCGAGCGCGATATCCGGGTGCGCGCCCTGGCCGAGACGGCAGCGGTCCTGGCGGGCTAGCGCGAGGCGCTGGAGCTGCTTCGACGAGCGGGCGCGCGCCGTCCGCGGCTGCTTCCGCCTCGGCTACCTGCGCCCCGGCTGCTGCCGCCACGCCCGCCACGCGCGCCGGAGCGCGTCGGCCGTGACAGGGGGTCGACCTCGAACCCGCGCACCTGGCGCACAGGGAGGTCACGCTTCAGGAGGCGGTTGATGCCCTTGAGCTGCTCCTCCTCATCGAAGGAGACGAGCGAGATGGCCAGACCTTCCTTGCCCGCACGGCCGGTGCGACCGATGCGATGGACGTAGTCCTCGGGGTCGAAGGGGATCTCGAAGTTGACCACCACCGGCAGCGATTCGATGTCGAGGCCGCGAGCCGCGACGTCGGTGGCCACCAGCACCCGCACGTCCCCGGACTTGAACATGGCCAGGGCTCGTTCTCGCTCGGGCTGGGTGCGGTCGCCGTGGATGGCGGTCGCCTCCACGCCGCCGCGATCGAGCTGTGAGGCGAGGCGGCGGGTCATCTGCTTGGTACGCGTGAAGACGAGCACCTGGTGCAGGTCACGCGTGAGCACGAGGTGCGCCAGCAGCTCCCGCTTCCGGTCGGCGTCCACGAGATAGGCGATCTGCTCGACCGACTCGGCGGCCTGCACGGTGGGCGCGATGTCGACGGACTCGGGGTCGTGCAGGAAGGTGCTCGCGAGCGATCGCACCTCGCCATCGAGGGTGGCTGAGAAGAGCAGGTTCTGGCGCTTGGCCGGCAGCATGGCCACGATGCGGCGGATATCGTCGATGAAGCCCATGTCCAGCATGCGGTCAGCTTCATCGAGCACGAGTACCTCGACTTGTCCGAGGTTGAGCGTGCGGCTGCCCGCGTGGTCGAGGAGGCGCCCCGGCGTGGCCACGACGATCTCGACACCCCCGAGCAGGTCTTTCTCCTGTGGGCCCATGGGCACGCCGCCGTAGACGATGGTCGAGCGCAGGCCGACGTACTTGCCGTAGTTCTGGAAGCTGGCGTGCACCTGGATGGCCAGCTCGCGCGTGGGCGTCACCACCAGGACACGCACCGGATGGCGTGCCGGGGAGAAGGACTTGTTGGCCTGACCCTTGAGTCGCTCCAGGATCGGGAGGGCGAAGGCGGCGGTCTTGCCGGTGCCAGTCTGGGCGCGAGCCATCAGGTCGCCGCCGCGCAGGACGATGGGGATGGCCTGTTCCTGGATGGGCGTGGGCTCGGTGTAGCCCTCTTCCGCCACGGCGCGGAGGAGCTCTGGGCCGAGGCCCAGATCATCGAATGACATAGAGGTCCTTTGGGTCGTCGTGGTGCCCACCTAGCGGCCAGGTCCAGGGCTGATCACGTTCGTCTGTGCGCGTTTCGCGCGAGGCACCGACCCGGAGGTGCCGCGACTTGGATCAACGAGAGCGCATGTTCGCGTTGGCGCAAGTGTAGTCGTTGGCTGGCAGGTCGGTCCGCCGGCCTACCGGACGGGTTCGAGCCGGAAGGCCGGACCGCCCCCCAGGCGCTCGGCAGGCGCGCCGTACTTGAGGATCAGCCCGCTGACGGCCGCGGCCCGTTGCGCATCCTCGAGCGGGACCGCCAGGTACGCACGTCGTTCGTGTCCCACGGTCACGCTGCAAGCCGGCTGGGCCAGCAGATTGGCGGCCCAGTGGGTGGCCTCGGAGGAGGCCGCCACCAGCAAGGCGCCCTGGTCCTGCTCGAGGAAGCCGATGGTGACGGTTCGTGGCGAACCGCTGCGGCGGCCGACCGTCTCGAGCGTGATGACCAGGCCACGGGCCAGCAGGTCGCGGTCCATCGGCCGATCGCTCATGTTCGCTCCAGCGCGAGCGCGTCGTGCAGTCGTGCGTGCAGGGCTGCACGATCGAGTCGAGTCCGTTGCTGCCGCAGGGTCGGGGCCAGGCCTTCCAGGCGGAAGACGGTCTCGTCGTAGCAGTCGGCCAGTCGGGTGAGCTCGCGCTCGAGTCGAACGGTGGCGCCGGCCGGAGAGCGAGCCGCTTGCTCGAGCAGGGCCTCGATGGCCTGCAGCTGCCGACGTGCCTCCTTGTCGGCCTCGATCCACGGGGGTACCGCGCCGGCATTGCGCAGGACGTGGTTGGCCACGGCCATGTCGCCGGCGTAACGGTCGTCTTCGAGGGCAAGCCGCCGGCCCCGTCCTGGCAGGTCGTCGAAGGCACCCGCCTCCTGGGCTTCTCTGATGAGCCGCTCGGTCAAGGTCTCCCAGCTCGGGGCCGTGCGTTCGTGGCCCTCGGCATCGCGTCGGATGAGGGGCCTGGACGCCCGGGATCGTGGGGTTCGCACGTGCCTATGCTCGCACGTGCGTCAGCCCTCGCGGGTCAGTGCCGGGGCAGGGACGGCTGCGCGTCGACCTGGGCACGCAGCTTGCGCTGCAGCCCGCAGACCGGGCAGGTCGCGCTGCGCCCATCTTGCTCTGTGAGGAGGAAGGTGGTGCAGCCGTTGGTGCTGCAGAAGAGGCGCTGGGCGGCGGCTCGGCGAAGACGGCGCTGGGCGTGACTGCGCCGGCTCATGTCGGTGTTGTGTGGTGTGCGATGAAGCATTCGGTGTTCCTTTCGGCCGGCGGCGCCACGCGGAGGTGCGCTCTGCCGTGCCTGGTGTGGGCGTGCCACTCCACGCATCCCGTGGGGGAGTGACGATCATCAGGGGCCCGCGTCGTCGGGAGCACGCCGGATCTCCGGTGCTCGACCGCGCGTGGGTCGGGGATGCAGGGCAAGTGTAGCGCATCCGTTCGATCGTGCCCATCGCCGATGGTCAGGGTACCCTGCGCCCATGAATGCTACGACCCCCGCTGCGCTCCCGTACACCGGCGATCCCGAGGCAGACGCCTTGCTCGCCAGCGAGCCCATGGCGCTGCTCATCGGCTTCGTGCTCGACCAGCAGGTCAGCGTGCAGAAGGCCTTCAGCGGTCCGCTGGAGCTGCGCCGTCGCGTGCACACCATCGACGCCGCCGAGCTGGCAGCCATGGACCCCGGTGACCTGGAGGCAGCGTTCCGCGAGCGCCCGGCCCTGCATCGGTTCCCCGGCAACATGGCCAAGCGCACGCAGGCATTGTGCTCAGCGGTGGCGGAGCTGTATGGCGACGATCCGGCGCGGATCTGGCGGGAGGCCGCAGACGGCCCTGACCTCGAGCGACGGCTGCTGGCCTTGCCCGGCATCGGGGAGATGAAGGCGAAGGCGCTGATGGCCATCCTGCACCAACGGTTCGGTCTGGAGCTCGATCGGTTCGACGACGTGCTGCCGGCCTATCCCACGCTCGGTGATGTGGACTCGGCGGCGGCCCTTGCCGAGTACCAGGAGCAGAAGCGCGCCTACAAGGCCAGGCTCAAGACCGAGGGCGCCAGCTTCGACCCCACCGGTGCTGCCGGGAACCGCTGAGACCAGATCTCACAGATGGGGTCTTCCATCGCCCGAGGGAGAGGAGTACAGTCGAAAGCGGAGGTACTCTGATCGAATGCTCGATCGCCGCAACCGGCAGGTCCGGAAGACTGGGAGCCCCAAGGCCAGTAGTTGGTCGTGGGTGCTGCCGCAGACAGCGGATGGATCGCACGGGATGAGCAACCTCGCCACCCAGCCCCGAGCGGGCAACATCTCATCTGACACGCGCGCCGGCTGATCCGCGCGGTCGGGGTCGTGAGCGCGTGGGCGCCGGCGACCGATCGCGAGCACACAGAGCACGCCTGGCCCACGTTCCGTGCGTGGGTCTCGTGATTCCCGGCGCGCTACGCCCCGGCAGCCCGCCGGATGCCCGCCTGGAGTGCGACGGCCGCCTCTCCCGGCCGGCCGTCGGCGACGGCCGCATCGTCGAGCCTGACGATGGGCATGAGCTCCCGGACCGATGATGAGCTGAAGGCTTCCTGGGCGGCAGCCATGTCCGCGAGCTGGAACCAGCCCTCGACGACCTCGTAGCCCAGGTCGCGGGCGATGTGGATGACGTGGGCGCGTGTGACGCCCGCGAGGATGCCCAGGTCCAGCGACGGGGTGAAGAGCGTGCGGTCGCGTCGCCACCAGACGTTCGTGACCGGCCCTTCCAGCACGGATCCCTCGGCAGCGATGAAGACCGCGTCGTCAGCACCCCTGCGCCGGGCCTCGTCGAAGGCGGCCATGTTGACGGCGTAGGAGGTGGACTTGACGCCGTCGAGCAGCCACGGCGCATCCTTGCGTAGCCGAGGGTCGGTGCCCAGCTGCAGTGAGACCGCGGCGATGCCAGCCGTGCGCATGGTCTCCAGGTCCGGCGGGATGGGCAGGACCACCACCATCGAGACCGGCTCCCCACCCGCTCGTCCGCCGGTCATGGTGAAGCGCAGGGAGCAGTCAGCGATGCCCGCGGCAGCCAGCACATCCTCTGCCAGTGACTCGAGGCCATCGGCATCAGGCTCCGGCAAGCGCATGCGCGAGGCGGACGTGCGCAGGCGCTCGAGGTGCTCAGCCATGGCGAACGGCCGCCCCCGATAGACCCGAAGTGTCTCGAAGGCAGCAAGACCACGCAGCAGGCCGGCGTCATCGGCGTGGATGACCGGCACCTCCGGATCGACCACGCCCCGACCGAGGACGCCGACCGCGAGCGGGCGAGCGTCGGGCTTCATGCGGCGGCCTTCCTGCCTGATGCGGTGCGGATGGCCTCGAGCAGCGGGCGGGCCTTCACCCACGACTCCTCGACTTCGGCCGCTGGGTCCGAGTCCCAGACCACGCCGCCGCCGACCCACAGGTGGATGCGCCCGTCGGTCACGGCGAAGGTGCGGATGGTGAGCGCCAGCTCGAAGTCGCCGTTGGGCCAGACGGTCCCGAGCGCGCCCATGGAGGCGCCCCGGCCGACCGGCTCGAGGGCGTTGATGTGGTCGAGGGCGGCGATCTTGGGGGCTCCCGTGACGGAGCCGCCCGGGAACATGGCGCGCATGGCATCAGCCCAACCGACGTCCTGCCGAGCCGTGCCTTCCACCAGCGAGACGAGGTGCTCCACGCCGGCCATGGGCCGGGCCACCATCAGCTCGGGCCAGCCCACGCTGCCCGGCTCGCAGATGCGACCGAGGTCGTTGCGCTCGAGGTCGACGATCATCACGTGCTCGGCCGCGTCCTTGACCGAGAGCTGCAGGGCCGCGCTGCCGCCGGCCGGTCGAGTGCCCTTGATGGGCATGGTCCAGAGACGCCGTCCCCGTCGCCCCAGGAACAGCTCCGGGGTGGCGGAGACGATGGTCCAGCCGTTACCGGCCAGTGGTCGCGCATGCAGCGATCGCAGGTGCGCCAGGGCCGCCGCGACGCCGACCGGGTCGCCGGCGAACGGCGCGCTGAGGTGCTGCACGAGGTTGACCTGGTAGATCTCGCCAGCGGCGATGGCTTCTCGAGCCTGGGCCACCGCGTGTGCGTAGTCGGTGGCCCCCCAGGTCTGTTCCCAGCGCCCCAGTTCGTAGGGGCCGCCCGCGGGCGGCGCCGCATCGACCGCGCGCACGCGGCAGGCTGCGGCAGGCAAGGTCGCGGGTTGGGGTCGTGCGGGCCGGCCGCTGCGTCGCAGCGATTCGGAGAGGGCGTAGCCGAGGTAGACGTCGGCGCAGGAGGTGGTCGGCGCTTCCGGTCCGAAGAACCCCGCCGTCCGCAGGTGGGCCTCGATGGCCTCGATGGCGCCATCCGCCTGCCAGACCTCGAAGGTGCCAGGCTCGACTACCACGGGTCGGGGTTGGGTTCGCCGCGGGGCGGGTGGAAGCTGATGATCACCCGCCCCGGCTGCGAGACGGGCTCATCGGTGACGAGGTCGAACTCGCCGGGATAGTGCGTGCGCAAGGCGGTGCGCAGGTCATGCAGGGTCCGCTCGAGCAGGGCCACGTCTGCGACGGTACGGGCGTACGCATCGAGCTCCGGGGCGGGCCGGAAGCGAGCGCGCACGAAGATGGCCTCGAAGCCGTCGGCCTGCCAGGCGATGCGGATGGACCCGTCCTGCTGGAGCATCGACCCATGGTAGGGGCAATGGCGGCGGGGCACCCGCACCCGGCCGGACCGCGTGGCCACGGACCCGTATGCTTTGCACATGTTCGATGAACGCCCCGATATCCAGGAGCGACTGGACGGCGAGCTCGTCGCCTGGATGACCACGGTCAACGCGGCTGGACAGCCCCAAACCTCGCCAGTGTGGTTCCTCGTCGAGGACGAGGTCATCGTCGTCTACTCGCTCGACAAGACGCCCCGGACACGCAACATCTCGGCACAGCCCAAGGTCTGTCTCAACCTCAACAGCACGCCCGCGGGCGGCGAGGTGGTGATCATCGAGGGCGTCGCCGAGATCATGCCCCCGGGCCGTCCAGCGCACGAGGACGCGCGCTACGTGGCCAAGTACGAGGGCCCCATGGAGGACCTGGGCATGACGCCCGAGTCGTTCGCGGCGGACTATCCCGTGCGCATCCACGTGCAACCCACGCGACTCCGCGCCTCATGACCACCCATCGCGTGCGCATGGCCGCCGATGACGAGATGAGCGGCTATGCCGCCTCGCACACCTCTGCCTCGTCCGAGGCCCTGCAGCGGGTGGCCGCCTCCACCAGGCGATGGAGCACGCAGGCCGAGCTGATGGTCGACGAGGCCGAGGGCCAGCTGCTGCGCCTGTTGGTGGCGCTCACGGGCGCCCGACGCATCATCGAGATCGGTACGTTCAGCGGGTACTCGGCCCTGGCCATGGCGGAGGCCCTGCCGGCTGGGGGACACATCGACACGCTCGAGCTCAGCCCGGAGCACGCGGCCAAGGCGCGCGAGCACATCGAGGCCGTCGGCGCCACCGAGCGCATCAGCGTCCATGTCGGCATCGCGCTCGACAGCCTGGAGAAGCTCGAGGGCCCGTATGACATGGCCTTCATCGACGCCGACAAGTCGGCCTACGCCACCTACTTCGAGCTGCTGCTGCCACGGATGCGCAGCGGCGGTCTGATCGTGGCTGACAACGTCCTCCGTCATGGACGCGTCCTCGATGCCAGGACGGACGATCCGAGCGTGACGGGCATGCGTGAGTTCAACGAGCGCGCTGCCACCGACCCCCGTGTGGAGACGGTCATGCTCACCGTGCGCGACGGCGTCTCGCTCATCCGCGTGCGCTGAGCCTCGATCCGGGCTCGCTCAGGCGCCGCTCACTCAGCTCCTCGCAGGGCATCGGTGGGCGATAGCCGAGCCGCACGCATGGCCGGATAGAAGCCAGCGATGGCGCCGATGCTGACGGCGGCGACGAGGCCACCGACCACGGCCACGGGCGGGATGATGGGCATCCACTCCTGTGAGAGGGCGTAGGTCACGGCCAGCCCGGCTCCCAGCAGGACACCCAGCACGCCACCGACCACGGCCAGGGCCAGCGCCTCGCTGACGAACTGGAGGGCGATGTGTCGGCGGGTGGCGCCGAGGGCGCGGCGCAGGCCGATCTCGCCCCGTCGCTCCATGACGGACATGAGCATCACGTTGGCGATCCCAAAGCCGCCCACGATGAGGGCCACCGCTCCGAGGCCGAGGAAGAGATCGGTGAAGGCCACCGCGGCCGCAGCCTTGGCTTCGAGCACGTCGGACGGGCGGGTGACCTCGACCTCGCTGGCGTCCTCGGGGTTGGCCGTGCGACCCATGACCGCGCGCACGTCCTCGATGTAGTCGACGTCGCTGCGCACGTAGATGGTCGAGGGGCTGCCGTCGAACTCGAACAGGTCCTCCGCGAGCGGGATGCCCACGAACGCAGATGAGTCGAGCTCGCTGGCGAGCTCGACCGGTGCGAGGATGCCCATGACCGAGAACCAGCGGTCATCCATCCAGACCCGCACCCCCGGCTCCGTGATGCCCAGGCGGCGGGCAGCGGTGTGGCCCAGGACCGTCGCGGGCAGGGTCGAGGAGGCACCGTCGAGCCAGCTGCCGATGGCCACCTCCGCCCGCAAGGTGTCGAGCAGGTCGAGGTCCGCCGCGGTCACGGCGATACCGCCGGTGCGGCCCTCATCGATGTAGTCGGTGCGGCGCACGGTGGCGTCGACCGTGGCCACGCTGGAGGCGGATTCGACCGGACCCACGCGTTCGATCATCGAGCGAGCCTCCGGGGTCAACGCCGCATCGCCACCGAAGAGCGTCTGGCCGGCGGTGACGCGCAGCATGTTGGTGCCCAAGCGGTCGAGCTGGGAGAGCAGGTCGGAGCGGCTGGACTCGCTGATGACGAGCACGCCCACCATGGCGGCGATACCGATGGCGATGCCGATCATGGTGAGAGCGGCACGGACGCGGCTGGCCTTCAGGCCGATGGCACCGAGGCCGACGAGGTCGGACGGATGCAGCTTGCTGGACCTGGGCTTCCGGGGCGTGGCCGGTGCCGTCGGCGATGGCGTCGGGGCCCGGAGCGGCTTGGCGACCGCGCTCATGCGGCCACGCGGCGCGCAGAGTCGCGGACCATGCGACCGTCGAGGATCTCCAGCTGGCGCGGCATGCGCGCCGCGACCGAGTGATCGTGGGTGATGACCACGATGGTGGTCCCGTCCTGACGGTTGAGCTCGTCGAGCAGGTCCAGGATGACCCGGCCGGTCTTGGAGTCGAGGTTGCCGGTAGGCTCGTCCGCGAGCACGAGGCTGGGCCGGCCCACGATGGCGCGCGCGATGGCCACGCGCTGTCGCTCGCCGCCCGACAGCTTGCTGGGATGATGATCGGCCCGGTGCGAGAGGTTGACCCGCTCGAGGGCCTGCCCGGCCAGGGTGCGTCGCTCGCCGGGACCGACGCCACGGTAGAGCAGGCCGTTGGCCACGTTGTCCAGGGCGCTCATGCCTTCGAGCAGGAAGAACTGCTGGAAGATGAAGCCGACGTGCTGGCTGCGCAGCCCGCTGAGGTCCTTGTCGCTCAGCTTGCCGATGTCGAAACCGGCCACCTTGACGATGCCGCTGGTGGGCTTGTCGAGGGTTCCGAGCACGTGCAGCAAGGTCGACTTGCCCGAGCCCGACGGACCTACGATCGCGACCAGCTCACCCTGCCTGACGCGCAGGTTCACACCTCGCAGCGCTTCCACCGGCGGATCGCCCGGGTAGGTGCGGACCGCGTCCTGCAGATCGAGCACCACCGGCCCGAGTGCCGGCCGGGGCAGGGGAGGCCGAAGGCTCGCCGGTGGGGGGGCCGGCCGGCCGGGCCGCGGCAGGGGCGGGAGAGGTGCCGACCGCGGGCCACCGGTGGGCACCCCGGCTGGGCGCGGCCCCGGGGGTGGGGGAGCGCCCGGTCGTGGGTACGGTCCGAGGGCCGCGGGTGGCGCGGATCGCGGCGCGTACGGCGGTGGGGACGCGGCAGAGCCTGGGCCGACGCCTTGGGCGCGCGGCCTCCTCGCCGCGGGCGGCATGTGCGCGGCGGAAGGAGGCGGGGCGGGCGGGACCGGACGGGGAGCCGCCTCCTCCACGTTCTCGGTCAGCCACTCGTTGATCGCGTGGTCGACCGGATACTCCCCGGGTGCGGCTCCGCGAGCGTCGGTCATGCCGGCACCACGACCGCATCGCCGGCACTGAAGTCGCCGCTGACCTCCACGCCGAGGTCGTCGAAGAGCCCGACCTCCGCAGCCACGAGGTAGGTGCTGCCGTCGTCGGCCACCATCTCGATGGCGTAGCCCCCTTCACGCAGGGCGAGGAGCGCGTCGACCGGGACCGTGAGCACGTCGGGGCGGGTCTCACGCACGACGCTGACGGTCACCTCTGCGCCGTCGAGGTCACCCACGACCGCGGTGTCCTCGAGCTCGACGGTGACTTCCACCGTCGGCTCGCTGGCGCCGGGGAGCGTCTGGGCCACGCTGGAGATCTCGGTCACCTGCCCCGCGGCCTCCGTGTCGTCGGGCAGCTCCACGGTGACCTGGTCACCCTCGGCCAGGATGTCCCGTCGATCAGCGGCCAGGTCGAGCGTGACCACGAGGTCCGTGGCGCTGGTGTAGGCCAGCACCTGCCCGGCCTGCGAGCGGGTGCCCAGCTGTGGCACCACCTGCGTGATGCGCACGTCAGTCGGCATGAAGGTGACCTCGCCCAGCTCGATGCGTCCATCCTGGTCCTGGTTGGTTCGCTTCTGCCACCGCTCGATGGCGGTCTCGGTCTTGGCCTGGAAGTTCCAGTCGGGCTTGAAGTTCTTGCCCATCACGCCTGGGAAGCCGATGGCGTCGAGGCTGGCCTCGAGCTGCTTGATGTCCGGCCCGTTGTCGCTGTCGATGCTGAGGGGCCGGTAGGCGGGGCGCTTGCCGTACATGAGGTAGGAGGTCCTGGTGCCGTCGACCTCATAGATCGGGTCACCGAGCGTGAGGATGTCGCCGGCCTGGGGCAGGTCCGTGTAGGTGCCGTTCATGCCGGAGATGATCACGCCCTCGCCGGCGTAGCCGAGCGTGCCGTCGAACTCTTCGGTCGACTCCATCGTCCGCTGCTGGATGGTGGCGGTCGAGACCGGCACGACCGGCGTGGCCGCTGCGTTGGCGGCGTCCTCCTGGGTCAGGAGCGGCAGGTTGGCGCCCGCCAACACCACGCCCACGAAGACTGCCACGACGAGGCCGAACGCGATGAGTCTCGTCATGGGCTAGCTGCCTCCTCTGTTGCCGCCTCCGAAGCCACCGCCTCCGAAGCCGGGGCCATCCTCGAGACCGATCTCCGACCGGCACTCGCCGATGACCTCCTGGAACTCCGGCGAGCGGGGATCGATCCCGATCTCGGCGAAGGCCTGGCCGCGCACGCGTTCGAGCCGTCCGTCGCTGCCGATGGCGGGGTCCGGGTACTCCTCGTAGCCCTGGTCGCGGATGCATTGGGCCAGCTGCAGCTGCTCTTCAAGGCGCTCCTGCTCTGCAGCCGGATCGATCTCGGGCCGCGACGCCTCGAGGATGGGCGCACAGGCCTCGTTGGCCGAGACGAACTCCTCCGCGCGACGATCGATGGTGGGACCATCGCTGCCCGGTCCGCCGCCGAGGATGGCGCGTGCTCCGGCAGTGCCAGCCTGGGGATCATCGACATCGATGCCGTTGTCACGCAGGCACTGGGCGTACGCGAGGATGGCTTCGTTCGGGTCCTCGAACTCGATCACGGCCTCCGTCGCCTCAGGGTCCGGGGTCTCGTCGGGCCCGGTAAGGGTAGCCACCTGGGCGGCAGCGCCGACGGTCATGGCCAGCGTCAGGGCCACGGCGATCGGTGTCGCAGCCAGGGCGGGCATGAGGTCGTGCTTCATGGTCGGGTTCTCCGTGTGGTGGGGTCAGGGCGTGCGTGGGCTGGTCAGGCCTGACACGGATGCTGACCGGTCACGGTCAATCTGGGGTTGCTCCTATGTAAGGCCGATGTAACGGCTCGCTATGACCCACCGGCGCCGGGCGGGCCCCCACCAAGGTCGAGGTCGATCTCGGCAGCGCAGACCATGAAGGCCGCCTGGAAGTCGGAGGCGAAGGGATCGAAGGTCATGCTCTCGAAGGTGAAGCCACGGACGGGATCGGGATCGGGGAAGTCCTCGATGCCCTCCCGACGCATGCACTCGGCGAGCTGCAGCTGCTGCTCGATCTGCTCGGCCTGCTGTTCGGGATCGACCTCCGGCTGAAGGGCCGCGAGGAACTCGTCGCAGGCGTCCATGGCGTTGATGAAGGTGTCGCTGCCCAGGTCGATGCTCAGCAGCACTGAGGGATCGGCGAACGTCGGTCCCTCCGGCCCGAACTGCGGGTCCGGGATGTCCAGCCCGTTGTCGCGCAGGCAGGCCACCAGGTCGAGGACCGCCTGCTCGTCATCGAAGACTTCGGCCGGGGCCGCCGTCTCAGCGGCCTCTGGATCTGGTGTGGCCAGCGTTGCCACTTGTGCGCCGGCTGCGCTCGCCAGCAGGAGCGTGAGCAGGAGGGTCAGCAGCGGCAAGGCCAGGATGCGTCGTCGCGTCATGGCCGCAGCATAGTGCGAGCGTCCGATCCGGGCAGGGGAGCTACGGCCTGTTCTGCGGGTGCGTGTGGAACTGCCACGCGGCTCGGTGCGGCTCCTGCTGCCCGACCTTCTCGGCGGCGCCCGCCGGCAAGCGGTCCGTGTAGCGCCCGTACCAGCGGGCCAGCGGCGTGGCGCTGAAGCCATGCAGGACGACCGAGAGCACGACCGTCCAGGCGACGACCGGTCCGAGCGGGTCGGAGGGCACACCTGCGGCCTCGAGCGCGTCGAGCCCGAGCAGCACGAAGACGACGCTGGCCAGTCCGCGTGGCCCGAACCAGCCCATGAAGAGGATGGTGACGCGGTCGAAGCCCGATCCCATGAGTGCCAGGGCCACCGGCAGGATGCGCACCAGGGTCAGTGCCAGCAGGGCATAGACGATGGCCAGCGGGTCACCCAAGCCGACGATGTCCTGGCCCACGACGGCGAGCCCGAAGACGAGCCAGACGAGGATGCTGAGCAGGACCGACTGGGCTTCGGTGAAACGCACCGCGGATGCCACGCGCTGCTTGTCGCCCCTGCCGAAGGCGATCCCTGCCGCGAAGGCCGCGATGAAACCGCTCGACTCGAGGCCGGCGGCGATGAAGTAGGCACCGATGGCCAGTGCCAGGGTCGCGAGCTGGCGCGAGTTGGAGGTCGTCGTCCCGTGGCGGTCAGCACGCATGAGCAGCCAGCGGCCGGCGCCGCCGATGGCGATGCCGCTGAGGACCGCCACGGCCAGCTCGCGAAGCGCATCGAGCAGCGGTCGCAACTCGTCGACGTCACCGTAGACGGCGAGCGCGATGGCGACGGTGATGATGGGGGCCACGATGCCGTCGTTGAGCCCGCTCTCGACGTTGAGCACGCGCCGCACCCTGGCCGGGACCGACGTGTCGGTGATGACCTGCTGGCCCAGGTCCGCGTCAGTGGGGGCGAGTGCAGCGCCGATGAGCAGGGCCAGGCCCAGCGAGATCCCAGGGAACAAGCCCAGCGCGAGCAACGTGCCCATCGCGATGGTGAGCGGGAGCCCGATGCCGAGCAGGCGCAGGACGAGGGGTGAATCGATCTCGAGCCGCTTGAGGCGGATGGTCGAGGCGGCGCTGAAGAGCACGAGCGCCAGGGTGACCTCAGCCAGGATGCTGAGCGTGTCCGGCGTGGGCAGGTCGACGACGACCATGCCGGCCGCGGTGCCGCCGATGACAGCGCCGATGACGAGGAACGCGAAGGCCGCTGAGATCGACCAGCGCGCCAGGCGCACCGCGACCATGCCGTAGGCAGCCACGAGGAGGGCCAGCAGGCCGACCGCCAGATCGAAGTCATGTTCGACGTCCACGGGGGTCGAGTCTAGTGGGCGAGCGTCTCCACGCGTGGTCCGTGGCGGCGCTTGCTGCAGCGATCGGGGCGATGGGCCTTGGGCTCGGGCGCCGCGACGAGCGTGACCGGCACGGACTCGCGGCGGCGGTCAGCGCGGCAGGTCGCCGTCTCCGCGGTCGTTGTCGCGCAGGAAGCGCTCGATCTCGCCGATGAGCTCGTCGCCGCTGGGCAGGCGCGACTCGTCGGACATCTCCTCCAGGCGCTCGACATAGGACGTGGTCGAGTCGTCTGCGGCGGCGGCCATGTCGAGCTTGCTGCTCATGGCAGCGGCCTCGAGCTCGAGGGCTGCGGTGGAGATGGGCTCGCCGATGTGGTGCTCGACGGCACGCACCAGGGCCACGGCGGCGGCCGGATACTCGCCGCCCACGTAGTGGGGAACCTGGGCGAAATAGCCGAGGCTGGGGATGCCCGTCTCGGAGATGGCCATGTCGATGATCGAGACGGCGGCGGCCGGGACCCGCATCGATCCGATCGGGCCGGCCTCCACGCCACCCTTGAGGAGGCCATCGGCCGAAGCGATGCCCAAGATCGACACCGGCCGCGTATGGGGCACCGCCGCCGGGATCGAGCCGAGGGTCATCCACTCGGTGACGCCCAGGTCGCGCGCCAGCCGTGCCAGGTCCTGCGAGAGCTCTCGCCAGCGGTAGTCGGGTTCAGGCCCGACGAGGATGAGCACATCTCGGCGCTCGAAGCGACGGTGCATCACCTGCAGCTGGGGCCAGTCGGCCGAGACGAGCCGGCCGTCGTCGATGCGCAGCGTGGGGCGGCGCGATCGGTAGTCGTAGAGGCTGTCGGCCTCGATGTCGGCGAGGGTCTCGGCGTCCCGCGCGATGTGGCCAGCGGCGGTCGTGGCGGCGCCGCCCGCATCGACCCAGGCGTCGAAGGCCACGATCATCAGCGGGTCGATCAGAGGCGGATGCTGGTGCAGGTGGTAGAGCGTCACGCCGCACAGGATAGGTGCCGGGGTCCAGGGCCGCATCGGTGCCGGGACCACTGGCCACCGCGGTAGACTCCCGCCGATGCGACTCGATCGTGCCCTGGCCCTGGACCTGGGCCAGGCCCTGCGCTCCCGTCCCATCCAGCTGTACCTCACGCTCCAGCTCGCAGCAGCCATCCTGTTCGTGGTCCGGCGAGGTCAGGACATGGCCTCGACGGTGGTGCTCATCTGGCTGGGCCTGTCGGTGGTGGCCTTCCTGGCCTGGTGGTCGGGGCGTCATCGTCTGGCCCACCCGCAGGCGGACCCCGTGCCTGCTGCCGGCCCGCGCACCGCCTTCGCGCTGCTGGTGGTCGTCGGCTGGGTGCTGTGGAGCTTCGGACTGAGTGCCGAAGCCGGGTTCGTGCTCTCGCTCGTGGGCCTCGGCGGCTGGGTCTGGTCGGCCCTGCGTGCCGGCGGGCTGGTGGGCCTGCGCTCGCGGCTCGTTCGCGACCCGCGTCCGTTCTTCGGGCTCTACCTCTTCGTCGGCCTGCCACGCCTGCTGGCCATCGGGCCGCTCTACCTGCTGGGCGTCGGTCTGGCCCTGCCGAGCGGGATCATCCAGCAGGTGCTCCTGCTGCTGGGCCTGTTCGCGCCCCTCGAAGCCTGGAGTCGGCGTCCCGGCTGGGCGGCCCTGCTTGCCGCTGCGCTCTTCGCGTTGCTGCACATCCCCACCGTCATGGAGCCTAACGAGGGCGACCTGTTGGCGGCCTGCGCCAACGTCGTCCTCTTCCAGCTGAGCGTGGGCATGATCGCCGTCCTGGCCTTCCGCCGCCACCGAGCCGCTGTGCCTATCGGGGTCGCGCACGCCCTGGCCATCGCCTGAGGATCTTGGCCGCGGGTCTTCCTATACTGGCAACGACCGTTGGTAACGGCGCGTACCGCATCTGCTGGGAGGAGATCTGATGATGGACACACGTTCACGCACGCTCGCTGCGGGAGCCTCGCTGGCCCTGCTCGTGGGCGCCGTCGGCTTCGCGCCCGCGGCAGCCGCGACCTCTGAGCCGGTCGCGATCCCAGGCGACGGATACGACATCGCCGGCACCCTGGTCATGCCCGACAGCGAGGGGCCCGCACCAACGGTGCTCATGCTCCACGGCTACGCCAGCAGCGCGGACGAGGTCGGTGGCATGTACGCACGAGCGGCCGATGCGCTCGCCGCAGAAGGCATCGGGTCCTTGCGCATCGACTTCGCCGGGATGGGTGCGAGCGAGGCCTCGACGCTCGACTACGACTGGGATTCCCAGACCGCTGACGCGGCGGCGTCGCTCGACTGGCTGCTGGCACAGGACGGCGTCGATCCCGAGCGGGTCGGTGTCCTGGGCTTCAGCAACGGCGGCATGATCGGCTCGTACCTCGTGGGCACCGACGATCGTCCGGCGGCATTCGCCTCGTGGTCGGGCGCCATCTACAACGGCGCCGAGAACGCGATGTTCCTGGTGCCCAGCCTCGAGCAGTGCGAAGCCGCGGGTGAGGGACAGATGGAGCTGGACCTGGGCTGGCGGACCATCACCCACAGCTGTGACTACTTCGACTCGATGATGAACGCCACCGCCCTCGACGAGTTCGTGAGCTTCGACGGGCCGGTCCTGCTCGTCACCGGCTCCGAGGATGAGTCGGTCGATCCTGCGGTCTCCGAGAACGCCGCCGCCATGAGCGCCAGCGAGGACGTCACGCTCACGATGATCGATGGTGCGGACCACATCTTCAACGTGCTCACCGAGGACCAGGCCATGGCCGATGAGGTCATCGGCCTGACCGCTGACTGGTTCGCCCAGAAGCTCTAGCAGGAACGGCACCTGGCCCCATGTCCGCAAGGGCGTGGGGCCGGTTGGGCGCCGCGTCCTTGCACCGGTCGCGCTGCGCGGTCAGCGCAGGACCGGAGCGGGATGCGGCGCTTCGAGCAGCCGCTTGATGATGGCGTCGAGATCGATCGGATCGCCCGTGGGGAGCTCACCGAAGCGGCGCTCGGCGACCTTGATCTCGGCCCGGATCTGCGTGCCGAGGAACTGGGGCATCTCCTCGTGGGCGACGATCGCGCGCATCATCCGGAGGCCGTTGGGATCGCCCTCTCGAGCCATCGCGCCCGCGACCGCACCGAGTGCGTGCAGCTTGCCGGCCTGGTCGTCCGCACGGGCCAGCTCGAGGCTGTGCAGACCCCAGCGCCGTGCCTCGTGAGGCCGTTGGAGCCCGAGGTAGGCGAAGCCCAGCCGTGCGGTCACCAGGATCAGCCCCCAGTGGTGGTTGAGCTCCAGGAAGCCCTCGTAGGACGCCTGGGCGAAGTCGAGCGCGGCTTGGTACCGCCCCAGGCAGTAGGCCGTGAAGCTGGCGCGGGAGAGGGCATAGCCGACGCCGCCGTGGTTGTTGGCGGCCTCGAAGCGCGCGAACGCGGCGAGGTGGCGGTCCAGCGCCGCCTCGTAGTTGCCCGCGAAGTCCTCCAGCAGTGCCATCTTCGAGAGCGCGAAGGCCGTTGCGACCGGCTCGCCGAGTCCGTCGCACAGCTCATACGAGAGCTCGAAGGCTGCTCGTGCCCCAGCGGCGTCATCGACCATCAGCCGGGCCCAGCCGAGCCAGGTGAGCAGCTCGCCTCGGAGCAGACGAAGCTCCGGCGCACGCAGCGCCAGATCGGCGGCTTCGAGCGGTTCGATGGCGGCCTCGTTCTCGTTGCGGTTGCAGCGGTCGATGCCCAGGACCATGCGGCACATGGCCACCTCTACCTCGAAGCCACCCGCTTCGAGCGCCTGCAGACTCGAGTCGACCGCGGCGTCCGCGGCCTCGTTGTCATCGACGACGGCCAGGGCGAAGGCCAGCTGCGGGGCCACGAGGTGGCGTACGATCGCGACATCCTCGGCCCCGTCCGCGTCGTCCCTGCGCGCGCCCGCCGCTCGTGCGACGGGCGACCACATCTCGACCGCCACCGGGTCGACGCTCATCGTCCACAGCGTGGTGGCGGGCAGCATCAGGCGCCGCACCTCGTCCCGGCTCCAGTGCTGGACGGCCCACTCCAGGGCTGCGCGGAGGTTGCCGTAGTCCGGCGTCAGTCTTGAGCGCGTCTCGACCGAGGCCGATGACTCGAGTGCATCCCTGCTGGCAAGCAGCCGCGTGGTGAGCGCGCGCGCATGAGCCTCACGGACGGCCGCCTCACGACCAGCGTCGGCCAGTTCGATGGCAGCGAACTGCCGCAGGAGCTCGTGGACCTCGTAGCGTCCGTCGGTCCGTCGCCGCACCAGCGAGCGGGCCACGAGCTCGGCGAGGACCTTGGCGTCCACACCGGTCGTGGCGGCCGCCATCTCACGGTCGAAGCTGCCAACGAAGACGCTCAGCCCGGCGAATACCTCACGCTGCCGGTCGTCGAGCAGCCGCCATGAGCCCTCGAAGGCCGCGCGCAGGCTGCGATGGCGGGGAGCGAGATCGGCCGCCGTCGACTCGAGCAGGTCGAAGCTGGTGGCGATCTCCGCGGCCAGCTCGGCGGCACTGAGCGTGCCCATCCAGGCGGCTGCCAGCTCCAGTCCCAGGGGCATGCCGTCGAGCAGGTCGCAGATCCGTCGGATGTGCGGCCAGTCATCGTCGGTCACGCTCAGGTCTGCCGCTGCGCGACGAGCTCGTTCGAGGAAGAGCCGGATGGCGGGGTCGGTGGGGTCGTTCTCCGCTTGGCCCTCGGTCGTGTTGCGCAGCCCACCGACCTCGATGACCCATTCGCCGGAAAGGCCGAGTCGACGCCGTGAGGTGACCAGCAGGCGCGTCGACGGCGCCCTCTGCGCGATCTGGGCAAGGACCGCTCCGGCGTCGCTCACGTGCTCGACGTTGTCGATGACGAGCAGACGGGGTCGGGAGGCGAGGTAGTCTGCGACCTGCTCGCGCAAGGTCCGGCCGAAGCCATGAGCAGCGTCGACCGCGAAGCCGACCCCCTCGCAGATGGCGTGGACCAGCTGATCCGCATCTTCGGCCCCGATGGCGGAGGCGAAGGACGTGCGCTGGCCGTCTACGCTCCAGCGGCGACGTGCCGCCTCCGCCGCCAGCCGGGTCTTGCCCGCGCCGCCTGGTCCCACCAGCGTGACGATGTGCGTCTCGCGGTCGGTCAATCGTTCCTCCAGCTGGGCCAGCTCCAGCTCGCGACCGATGAACGCGGTCAGCCACGTGGGCAGATCGGGTTGAGCGGCGTCGATGGCGCGCAGCGGCGGGAAGTCCGAGCGCAGACCATCGGCCACCACGCCGTAGAGTCGCTCGGGCCGTTCGATGCCACGGAGGCGGTGCTCGCCGAGGTCCACGGTCGCCACATCGACGAGGGCACGGGTCGTGGCCGAGAGCAGGATCTGGCCGCCATGGCCGGCATCGCCGATGCGCGCTCCTCGATGGACGTCCAGTCCCACGTAGCCCTCGTCGGTGAGCTCAGGCTCGCCGGTGTGGATGCCCATGCGTACCGCGATCGGGCCATCGCGCAGGGCCAGCTGAGCGGCGACGGCTGCAGACACAGCCCCGGACGGCCGGGGAAAGGCGATAAGGAAGGAGTCGCCCTGGGCGTCCACCTCGACGCCGCCGTGGGCTCGCGCCGCCTCACGCACGAGGCGTCGGTGTTCAGCGAGGGCATCGACGTACCGGCCTCGCAGATCGGCCAGCAGGCGAGTGGAGCCCTCGATGTCGGTGAACAGCAAGGTGACGACGCCGGTGGGGAGATCCTGGCGCATGAGTCGGGGCCTCTAGCTGGCGTTCGTTCGCTTCCGCACCCGCGCCAGCGCTCCCTCCCAGCCGGCGTCGATGGGACGGCCCGGCACATCGAGGTCGATGAGGACCGGGGCGTGGTCCGAGGGTGTGGGCGGTCCCTTGCGGGCCTCGCGGTCGATCTCGGCCCAGATGACGCGCTCGGCGACCGAGTGCGTGCCGTAGAGCAGGTCGATGCGCATGCCCATGTTCTTGTGGAAGGCGCCGGCGCGGTAGTCGTACCAGCTGAAGCGGTCGTTGTCCGTCTGGCGCAGGCGGTACGTATCCACCAGACCCCACTCCCGCAGGGCAGCCAGCCTGGCGCGTTCGGGCTCCGAGACATGGGTGGCGCCGTGGGCGGCGGCCGCATCCCAGACGTCATCGTCGGTGGGCGTGATGTTCAGGTCTCCGCCGAGGAGCAGCGCGTCGGCGGGCGTGGCCACCTCGTCGAGCCAGGCTCTGAGTCGGTCGAACCAGCGCAGCTTGCCTGCGTACCAAGGTGAGTCGAGCTCCCGGCCGTTGGGGGCATAGAGGCTCGCGACGCGGATGCCGCCGCAGATCGCGCTGACCATGCGCGCCTCGGTCAGCGGGTCGAAGTCGTCAGCCTTGGGCGCGTCCCTGGTGCTGCGGCTCTCGCGGACGGGGCCATCGCCGAAGTTGCTGATGGGCGCCTCGAGGCCGACCTTGCTGGCGATGGCCACGCCGTTCCAGCGGCCCTCGCCGTGGTGCAGCAGCTCGTAGCCGGCCATGCGGAAGGGCATCTCCGGCACGTCGTCGTCAGCCAGCTTCGTCTCCTGCATCAGCAGGACGTCCGGCTGGGCGCGCCCGAGCCAGAGCTCGACGGCCTCCATCCGGGCCTTGAGGGAATTGACGTTCCAGGTCGCGATGCGCATCGAGGGGGAGGGTAGCCGCTCGCTATCGCTCGCGGGTGTCGCCTGCGCGACTCGCACGACGAAGGCCCGGCGTGATGGCCGGGCCTTCGGATCTCCGTGCTGCGTGCGCGCTGTCCGCTCGCTCTAGCTACAGCCGCTCGTGCTGCCGCAGTTGAGGCACTTGTAGCAGCTGCCGTTGCGGACCATGATGCTGCCGCAGTCCATGCAGGAAGGGGAGTCCGCGCTCACCGAGAAGGCGATGCGCTGGCCCACGCCCAGCGAGGCCACGGCCTGGCCGTTGCTGCTGGCGCTGGCAGACCCGCTGCCCTTGCTGGTGGCTGCCCCCAGGGCCAGTGGCCGGGCCCCGCCCGCGCCATCGGAGGAGGACGACGATGCGGGCGGTGCCTCGACCGAGGTGGAGTCGGCCGGTTCGTCAGCCGGATCGAACGCTGCCAGCTGCGGGGATGATTCCGCCGGTGCCGCTGCTACGACCTCGCCGCCCATGATGCCGAGGGCATCGCGGTCGTCCTTGGCGAGGAAGCGGGACCCCATCCAGCGGAAGATGTAGTCGACGATGGACTTGGCGATCGGGACCTCCGGGTTGCCGGTGAAGCCCGACGGCTCGAAGCGCACGTGCGTGAACTTGGAGACGAGGTCCCGCAGGGGCACGCCGTACTGCAGGGCCAGGGAGGTCATGGTCGCGAGCGTGTCCATGAGGCCGCTCACCGTCGAGCCCTCCTTGGCCATCTTCAGGAAGATCTCGCCAGGCTGCCCGTCCGGGTAGAGGCCCACGGTGATGTAGCCCTCGTGGCCGGCCACCTGGTACTTGTGCGTGATCGCCCGGCGCTCGTCCGGCAGGCGGCGACGGTATGGCTTGGGCTCCCCAGTGAGCTCGAGCCCCGTCGCCGCATCTGCCGTGGGAGTAGTCGCTGCTTGATCCTTCTTCTTGCCCGTGGACAGCGGCTGGCTGCGCTTGGAGCCGTCGCGGTAGATGGCGATGGCCTTCAGGCCCAGCTTCCAGCCCTGCAGGTAGACATCCTCGATGTCCTCTGCGGTGGCGTTCTCGGGCATGTTCACGGTCTTGCTGATGGCGCCTGAGAGGAAGGGCTGCGTGGCGCTCATCATGCGCAGGTGCCCCATGTGGTGGATGGAGCGCTCGCCGTTGACCGGCTTGAAGGCGCAGTCGAAGACGGACAGATGCTCCGGCTTCAGCTCAGGCGCGCCCTCGATGGTCTCGAACTCGTCGATGTAGGTGACGATGGCCTCTACCTCATCCGCGGTGTAGCCGAGGCGTTGGAGGGCCAGCGGGACCGTCTGGTTGACGATCTTGAGGAAGCCTTCACCCACGAGCTTCTTGTACTTGATGAGGGCGATGTCCGGCTCGATCCCGGTGGTGTCGCAATCCATCATGAACGCGATGGTGCCGGTCGGCGCGAGCACGCTCACCTGGGCGTTGCGGTAGCCGTGCTTCTGGCCCAGCTCCAGGGCTTCGTCCCAGACCTTGCGAGCCTCTCGCACGAGGGTATCCGGGGCCGCGGCCTCGTCCAGCTGGTGGGCCGCATCGCGATGCTTGCGGATGACCCGCAGGAAGGGACCTTCGTTGATGGCGTAGTCGTTGAAGGCGCCGCCGTGATCGCGAGCGATGACGGCCGACTGGCGGTACGCCTCACCCGTCATGATCGCGGTCAAGGCGCCGGCGAAGGCGCGGCCCTCGTCAGAGTCGTAGGCCAGGCCGCGGCTCATGAGCAGCGCGCCGAGGTTGGCATAGCCCAACCCGAGCGGGCGGAAGCGGTGCGAGTTCTCCTCGATCTGCGGCGTGGGGTAGGACGCGTTGTCGACGAGGATCTCCTGGGCCGTGATGGTCAGGCGCGCCGCGAACCGATAGGCCTCCACGTCGAACGTGCCGTCGGCATCGACGAACTTCATGAGGTTGAGCGAGGCCAGGTTGCAGGAGGTGTCGTTGATGAACGAGAACTCCGAGCAGGGGTTGGTGGCGTGCTGGCGATCGGTGTTGGCCACCGGGTTCCAGTCGTTGATGGTGGTGTCGTACTGGATGCCGGGGTCGCCACAGATCCAGGCGGCCTCTGCCATATGGCGGAAGATCGTCCGAGCCTTGTGCGTGCCGGCAGGTTCGCCGGTGGTGACCTCGTAGGTCGTCCAGTCGGCATCTTCCTCGATCGCCTGCATGAACTGGTCGGACGCGCGCACGCTGTGGTTGGCGTTCTGGAAGAAGACGGAGCCGTAGGCCTCCCCGGTGAAGGAGGGGTCGTAGCCGGCCTCGATGAGGGCCCAGGCCTTGCGCTCCTCGTTGGCCTTGGAGTCGACGAACTCGAGGATGTCCGGGTGGCCGGAGTTGAGGATGACCATCTTGGCCGCGCGGCGGGTCTTGCCGCCGGACTTGACCACGCCGGCGAAGGCATCGAAGCCCTTCATGAAGCTGACGGGGCCGCTGGCCACACCGCCGGTGGACATCTTCTCCTTCGAGCCACGGATGGGCGAGAGGTTGACGCCGGCGCCGGAGCCGTACTTGAAGAGCATGGCCTCCGTCTTGGCCAGGTCCATGATCGAGGACATGGAGTCGGTCACGGAGTTGATGAAGCAGGCCGAGCACTGGGGCCTGGCTTCCACGCCCACGTTGAACCAGACCGGGCTGTTAAAGGCCATCTTCTGGTGCAGGAGCAGGTGGGTCAGCTCCGCCTTGAACGTCGCGAGGTCGTCGTCGGTGGCGAAGTAGCGCTGCGTGGCGGCCCAGCTGGTGATGGTGTTGACCACGCGGTCGATGAGCTGCTTGACGCTGCGCTCGCGGCTGGGAGTGCCGATGTGGCCGCGGAAGTACTTGCTGACGACCACGTTGGTGGCCAGCTGGCTCCACTCCTTGGGAACCTCGACGTCCTTCTGTTCGAATACGGCCTTGCCCGACTCGTTGGCGATGCTCGCGTCACGCAGCTCCCACTCGACCTCGTCGTATGGATGCGTGCCGGGCGTGGTCCAGCGGCGCTCGAAGGTCAGGCCCTTCGAGGTGGCCCCGGTGAAGCGGAACTGCTCGTCCATGGCTGCCGAGGCAGTGGCGCGCACGCTCCGTTCAGCAGATGACCCGGATCGAGCTGTCGCTTCCTTGCCGGGGGTGGCGTTGGGGACCTTGGCGACAGCCTCAGCCATGACCTCTCCTCTCGAACGTGTCGCGCCGGCGACGACACCGGCGCACTCTGATCCTTCAGAACTGGCCGCTCACGCGGCTCGGCTACCGTCGCTCGGGCAGCCGGCTGTTGACATGGGCACCGACCGCTGTTCCCGGTCTCGGGTCCAGTATGGGAGGGCACTCCCCGGACCCGCGACGGTCGGCAGATTGTGGACCCGGCCGTCCGGTCTGTCAAGCCCGAAACCACTACATGTTGCGGTCTGGTGCCTGGGGCATACACCATATGTTGCGGTGCACACGCTGGAGCGGCCGACGCTGTGGACGGACTGTGCAAGCCCTCCGTGGATAGCTTGCGGACAGGTAGGCAGGATAGAACACCGGTTCGGTTCCGTCCATCGCTGCTGCGCGCGAGGGGCGGCTAGGCCGGTGGTGGCGGACCTGAGCTGCCGCGCACGGAGAGGACCACGGGCAGCTCCACCAGCCGTGGGGGAGCGGCCTGGTCGTGCAGACGTTCGAAGAGCAGCTCGATGGCCGCGGAGGCCATGTCGTCGATCGATTGCGAGACCGTGGTCAGGGGCGGTGTGACATCAGCGCCGAAGGCGATGCCGTCAAAGCCCACCACGGAGATCGCGCCGGGCACGTCGACCCCGCTGGCGTGGGCGGCGCTCAAGGCACCGATGGCCATGAGGTCATTCTCGGCGAAGACGGCTGTCGGCGGCGAGCCAGCCTGCAGCCAGCCCTCCATGGCGGCGCGGCCGCTGGCGGCTCGGAAATCGCCGCGAGCGACACGCCGTGGCGGCAGCTCGATGCCGGCCTCGGCCAGTGCGGCCCGGAAGCCCTCCAGGCGGCGAGCGCTGGTGCCCAGGCCGCCCGGTCCGGCGATGACACCGATGTCACGGTGTCCCAGCGCCAGCAGGTGCTGTCCGGCGAGGTGCCCGCCGTGGTGGTTGGCCACCAGCACCTGCGAGACCGAGGGCTCATCGAGCTCGCGGTCGACGACGATGGTGGGCGTCCCGCGTTGGGCGAGCCCGAGCAGGCCCTCGGGGGGCTGGCTGGCAGCCACCAGCAGGAGACCGTCGACCTGCTTGGAGAGCAGCACCTCGAGATAGCGGGCCTCCTTGGCGCCGTCGCCGTCCGAGTTGCAGATGATGGCGCTGTAGCCAGCCTCGAACATGTGGTCTTCAAGGCTGCGCGCGAGGTCGCCGAAGAAGGGGTTGGCGATGTCGGGGAGGACCACACCGACGGTGTGCGTCCGGCCACGACGCATCGAGCGCGCCAGGGCGTTGGGGCGGTAGCCGAGCGCATCGATGGCGGCCTCGACGCGGGCGGCCGTCGTGGGCTCGACCTTGCGCGTGCCATTGATGACGTGGGAGACGGTCGTGGTGGAGACGCCGGCACGCTCGGCGACATCGCGGATGGTGCTCATGGGTGGCCCCAGATGGTAGGCGGCAGAACCGCCATTGACACGGTCATCGCGCCGAGGATAGGCTCTCGCAATCGGTTGCGCAAACGGTTTCGTCCGCTCGCTGACTGGTGCTCAGGGGTATGACATGCTGAACGGCATGAGCGACATCCAGCCTGCCGTGGTGGTGGCAGGCTCCATCAACGTCGATCTGATCGTGGGGGTGACGCACCTGCCCGGGCCGGGGCAGACCGTGCTCGGCAGCCGGTTCGTCCAGCAGAACGGGGGCAAGAGCGCCAACCAGGCGGTAGCGGCCGCGCGCGTGGGCGCGCAGGTGACGATGCTGGGGGCGGTCGGTGGCGATGACCTCGGCCGTAGCGCGCTCGCGGGTCTGACCGAGGCCGGTGTCGATACCACCCGTTGCCAGATCATCGAGGACACCCATACGGGCCTGGCCCTGATCGTGGTCGACGAGCAAGGCGAGAATCAGATCGCCGTGGCCTCGGGCGCCAACGCCCGCCTCGACGGCGCCATGGTCGAGGCCGAGGTGGCCGTGCTCGAGCCTGCCGCGGAGACGGTGTGCCTGCTCGGCTTCGAGGTCCAGGATGAGGCGGTCATCAGGGCCGCCCGCTGGGCGGCGCAGCGGGGACTGCGCATCGTGCTCAACCCGGCGCCCGCCCGCCCGCTCTCCGACGAGCTGCTGTCCTACCGTCCCATCCTCACGCCCAACGAGACCGAGGCGGCCATGCTCTCGGGCGAGTCCGGGCCCCTGGCTGCGGCGCGGGCCCTCGCGGCTCGCAGTGGCGCGCCCGTCATCGTGACCATGGGCGGTGAAGGGGCGCTGCTGTACGAGGACGGGCAGGCCCAGCAGCTGCCGGCCATGCGCGTCGAGCCCGTGGACACCACCGGCGCCGGTGACGCGCTCAACGGCATCCTCGCAGCCGAGCTGGCGCGGGGTGCGGACCTGCGGCAGGCCCTCCGCTGGGCCATGGTGGGCGCTTCGCTCAAGACGCTGGTGTCTGGGGCCCAGGCCGGGTTGCCCACCAGGGAGGCCATCGCGGCCCACTTGGCCTGACTCCGCCGTCAAGCCGCGTCAGCGGGTACCGGGAGCGTGCCGGCCGGCCGGTTGCTGACGTGGCCAGTCTGCATTGACGTGACCCGTGCGCGGCAGTAGACTCGCGGCGTAAACGGTTGCGCAAACGGTTGCGCACCCCTGGCGGATGGGCGCTTCGGCCCGTCGCCGGGATCCGCAGGGCCCTGGAGGGGGCGCAAGGAGGAACCACCAGATGGTTGGTATCAGCAGGAACCGCTGGCTGGCAACGGGTCTCAGCACGGTCATGGCGGCCGGGCTGGTCGTGGGCACCAGCGCTGTCACGTTGGCGCAGGACGAGGAGTGTCCGCCGGCCGAGGTCACGGGCGTGCTGCCCGACCTGACCGAGCAGCTGGGCCGCACGCCCAAGGTCGGCCTCGTCATGAAGTCGCTGGCCAATGAGTTCTTCCAGCAGATGGACAACGGCGCCAAGGCCTTCGCCGCCGAGAACGAGGATCTCTTCGAGTTCCAGACCGTGGGCATGAAGGACGAGCGCGACTTCGCCGCCCAGGTCGAGGCCGTCGAGAACTACATCACCCAGGAATTCGACGTCATCGTCATCGCCCCGGCCGACTCCAAGGCCATGGTCGAGCCCATCAAGGAGGCGCTCGACGCCGGTATCAAGGTCATCAACATCGACGTCGCACTCGACCAGGACGCCATGGCCGATGCGGGCATCGACCTGGCCTTCTTCGGCCCGGACAACCGTCTCGGCGCCAAGATGGCCGGCGACGCGCTGGCCGCTTCGCTGGGCGAGGGCGCCAACGTGGTCATCCTCGAGGGCAACCCTGAGGCCGACAACGGCAACCAGCGCCGCATGGGCTTCGAGGACGCGGTCGCCGAGGGCGGCCTGAACCTGCTCGACTCCCGCACCGCCAACTGGGAGACCGAGCAGGCCAACCAGCTGATGACCACCTTCCTGACCCAGTACCCCGACATCCAGGGGGTCATGGCCGCCAACGACAGCATGGCTCTGGGTGTGGCCGCAGCCCTCGACGCCGAGGGCAAGACCGGTGAGATCCAGGTCGTCGGCTTCGACAACATCCCCGGCGTCCGCCCGCTCATCGCTGATGGGACCATGCTGGCCACCATCGAGCAGTTCGGGTCCGACATGGCCGTCTTCGGCATCGAGATGGGCCTGCGCGAGCTGGCCGGTGAGGAGTTCTGCGGCTGGCAGCTGACTCCCATCGAGCTCGTGACCGCGGAGAACGTCGTCGTCGAGTAAGACGCCGACGTTACAGCACCCGGGTCAGCCGTTGGCCTCCTCCGGCGGCTGACCCTTTTCGTACACTCAAGCGATCCAGAGGTACGGAGCAGGGTTGATGAGTAGACCCACAGACGACGCCACGATCACCGCCGGATCGTCGGCTGAGACCGTCGCGCCAGCTGCCGGGACACCCCTCCTTGACGTACGCCAGGTGAGCAAGGAGTTCCCGGGCGTGCTCGCGCTCGACAAGGTCAGCCTGACCGTCCTCTCGGGTGAGGTCCACGCCCTCGTCGGTGAGAACGGTGCCGGCAAGTCGACGCTGGTCAAGGTGCTCTCCGGCGTCCAGAAGCCCGATGGCGGTGAGATCCTGCTCAACGGCCAGCGCTACCTCGCGCACGATCCGAAGGAGGCCATCGAGGCCGGTATCCGCGTCGTGTACCAGGAGCTCAATCTCCTGACCTACCTGACCGTCGAGGAGAACCTGTCGTTCGAGTCGTTGCCCAGCAATCACGGCCTCGTGGACAGGGGGGTGATGCGCGAGCGAGCCGAGCGGCTGATGGCCGACGTCGGATTGGACGTGCCGCCCAACACCACGGTCGAGGACCTCGGCATCGCCCAGATGCAGATGGTCGAGATCGCCCGCGCGCTCCTGACCGAGGCCAAGCTGCTCATCCTCGACGAGCCCACGGCGACGCTCACCCCGCGCGAGACAGACCAGCTCTTCGCCATCATCCGCAAGCTGGCTGGACAAGGCATCGGCGTCCTCTTCATCAGCCACCATCTCGACGAGGTGAAGGAGATCGGTGACCGTGTCACCATCCTGCGCAACGGTCAGTGGGTCGCGACCGAGGACGTCACCGATGTGAGCGTGCCCCAGATCATCGAGCTGATGGTGGGGCGGGCCTTGACCGAGGCCTATCCCTTCCGGCCGTCGGTCGAGCTGGGTGGCGAGCTGCTCACGGTCGAGAACCTGAGCTACCGCGGCAATCTCGAGCCGGTCTCGCTGCAGCTGCATGAAGGCGAGATCCTGGGCGTGGCCGGCCTCGTGGGCTCCGGGCGGACCGAGGCCATGCGTGCCATCTTCGGCGCCGACAAGGCCGCCACCGGCGTCATCAAGGTCGAGGGCGAGGTGGTCCGCATCGCCGAGCCCAGCGACGCGGTGGCGGCCGGCATCTGCCTGCTCACCGAGGACCGCAAGTCACAAGGCCTGATGCTGGACATGAGCGTGGCTCAGAACACGACCATCACCAAGCTCGAGGCCATCACGCGGCGCGGCCTGCTCCAGCGGCGCGAGGAGAAGGAGGCCGCTCAGCAGCTCATCGACGCGCTCAGCATCAAGGCCCAGTCGCCCGAGCAGCTGGCCCGCTACCTCTCCGGTGGCAACCAGCAGAAGGTGGTGGTGGCCAAGTGGCTCTTCGCCGAGTCGCGCATCCTCATCTTCGATGAGCCCACCCGAGGTATCGACGTCGGGGCCAAGTTCGAGATCTACAACCTCATCTGGGACCTGGCGGAGGCGGGCAAGGGCGCCATCGTGGTCTCGTCCGACCTGCCCGAGCTGCTGGGCATCTGCCACCGCATCGTCGTCTTCAGCAAGGGCGCCGTGGTGGGTGAGCTGCGGCGGGAGCAGTTCAGCGAGAAGGCCGTGCTCGAGCTGGCCTACAAGAACTACCTCGACCCGGCCACCGCTGCTGCCCGGGCCGGCCATTCGATGACAGGGGAGGACGCATGAGCGCTGCACCGACACCAGCCACGCCCCGGGGCGAGGGTCAGATGCCGCTGGCCAGCCGCGCTGTCGCCTTCTCGCTCCGAGAAGCCGGCGTGGGTCTGGCCCTCGTCGTGCTGGTCGTCCTGTTCATGATCTTCGCCCCGTACTTCGCGACAGGTGACAACTTCACGCGCATGTTCGGCCAGGTGGCCATCAACACGGTGCTCGCGGTAGGGATGACCTTCGTCATCCTCATCGGCGGCATCGACCTCTCGGTCGGTTCCGTGCTGGCCCTGGCCACGGTCGTGGGCGCGACCATCATGGTCCCCGACTTCCTCGCCAGCTGGGTGCCGTTCGAGCTGGATGCCATGGTCTCGATCCCCCTCGCGGTCGTGGTCATGCTGCTCGTCGGTGCGCTCTGTGGCTTCTTCAATGGCTTCGTCAGCGAGCGCTGGAAGGTGCCCTCGTTCATCGTCACCCTGGGCATGATGTCGATCGCCCGCGGTGCCTCGCAGGTGGTCAGCGACAACGCCACGATCACGGGCCTGCCCCGTCCCTTCATCGACTTCGGCAACATCCTCATCGACCTCGGGATCGTGCGCATCCCGGTCTATTTCCTCATCGCCATCGCCGTCGTGGCCGTGGCCTGGTTCGTGCTGCGCTTCACCATCTTCGGCCGCTTCATCTACGCCATCGGCAACAACGAGGAGGCGGTGCGGCTCTCCGGCCACAACCCCGTGCCCTACAAGGTCAGCGCGTTCGTCATCTGCGGCCTGCTGGCAGGCCTGGCTGGCCTGGTCTGGCTGCTGCGCCTGAATGTGGGCAGCCCCATCGCCGCGGTCGGCTACGAGCTCACCGCCATCGCCGCGGTCATCATCGGCGGCACCAGCTTCACGGGTGGCAAGGGTTCGGTCATCGGCACCTTCTTCGGGGTCTGCCTGCTGCAGGTGTTGAGCACGGGTCTGATCCTGCTCGGCGTGACCGACAACTGGCGCGTCATCGTGACCGGCCTCGTGGTCGTGCTCGCGGTCATCTTCGACACCTACCGCTCGCGCATCATCTCCGGGCTGCGAGCTCGCTGACCCGCGCGTTCGGCTACAGGCCGGAGTAGGAGTGCAGGCCGCTGAAGAAGAGGTTGCCGAAGTAGGTGAAGAGGACCGCGCCGAAGCCGATGACGAGGATGAGCGCCGCCGGCCGACCGCGCCAGCTGGCCTGGCTCCGCGCGTGCAGGTAGACCGCGTAGATCAGCCAGGTCACCAGGGCTGAGGTCTCCTTGGGGTCCCAGCCCCAGTAGCGACCCCAGGCGATCGAGGCCCAGTAGGAACCCAGGATGATCATCGTGGCGAAGATGGGGAAGCCGATGACGACCGATCGGTAGGCCACCTCGTCGAGCACCTTGTGGCTCGGGAGCCAGCTGAAACGATCGTGCTCACCCTGCGCGAGGTAGCCCACGGCGGCACCGAACGACACCGCCAGGACACCGTAGGCGATCATGGCCATGGCCACGTGCACCGTCAGCAGCGGGGGGTTGTCCAGCGCTGGCACCAGCGGTTCGATGGCTGCCGGGAGCGTGGCCGCGTAGCCCACCAGGAAGAGGGCTACGCCGAGGGGCAGGAAGGCGATGCTGCGAATGGGATAGCGGCGCCCCACGAAGAGGTAGCCGCCGAGGATGCCCACCGCAAAGGCGATGGAGAACTCGTACATGTTCCCCCACGGCCCCCGCTCGACGATGACGGCCCGGGTCAACAGCGACCCCGCCATCAGCAGGAAGCTGGCCCAGGTCAGGCCGTGGGCGATGGCAGCGACGGTCTCCGTTCCCGGCAGCGGCGCAGCCACCGTGCCCACCGCGGGAGCGCCTCCGTTGGGGCCCGCCGGCGCAAGCTGTGCCGAGCCACCGGGGATGGCGGCGGTGGCCCGGCGGCCCACGGCCAGCATGGTGGTGTAGGCCACGCCCAGCACGAACGCGAAGAGCAACAGCAGGGCGCCGGTGGCGAAGAGGTAGTTGGAGAGCGTGGCCATGCCGAGTCCTACTGCACGATGGGCTGCGCGAGCCGGCGGCTGCCGCTAGGCGATGGCAGCGCCGCCCTCCGGCGGTCCATCACTGGCGAGCACGACCGCAGAGCTGGCCGTGGCGCCGAGCTTGAACGTGGTGCCACAGCCAGAGCAGGTGTCGAGCGCTGCGTTGCGGACGGTGCCGTCCACGGGGCAGGTCACCTCCAGCGGCTGCTTGTCGATCGAGCACTGCTTCGCTCGCGGCGGGAACACGAGCCTATGCTCCTGGCAGTAGGGCTGGTTGACCGGGAAGACCGGCATGCCCGCCTCATCGAGCGCGGCCAGCACCGGCTGCGGCTCGACACGTCGGACTTTGCCTCGACGCCGGTTGATGAGATACCAGCCCCACATCAGCACGATGATGGTGAGGATGGGCCCGATGATGCCCGCGGCCACGACGTATGGCAGCAGGCTGATGAGCTCGCCCCATGCGGGCACGACGACGGTGGTCAGCCAGTCAAGGAACGAGGTCCAGGGGTCGGACGCCATGCGCAGATATTAGCGCTGACGTGAGCCTTTGGGGCTGCGCTTGGGATTGCCCTTCTTCCTGGTCGCGCCGCGGCCCGGCTCCCACGAGGGGCGGTCGCCCGCGTCGGGGTCAGGCGGATCGAAGTGGCGCCGCCTGGGCGGCTTGCCCTGGCCGATGCCGACGAGCTTGGGCTTGGGTCCGGAGACGGGCCGGCGGGGTCCGCCCGCGACGAGTCGCATCAGCCACTCGACCGAGCGGCTGGTGCCACCGGCCTTGGCTGCGCGCGCCTGCAACGACCGATCGCGGGTGACCACGACCGTGCGCGAGCGGGCGTCGTACGGCTGCGCCTCCAGCAGGTCGATGAGCATGTCGTCCGCGCTGCGCCGTCCCGAGTGGTGGAACTCGATGCCCCGCGTGGCCCGCGTGCGGCTGGCCTCCCCGGGTGCTGCGTGGCCGTCCAGGCCGATGACGATGCGCAGGTGCAGCGGTCGCCAGCCCGACAGTCGCGGTAGCAGCCAGGCCACGCCGCCGTGGTCGCGGCTGCCGCGCACGGCATGGAGCAGGTTGTCACCGTCGATGAGCAGGAGATCGACGTCGTCGACGCCTCCGTCCCGGCTCATCGTCGGTTCCCTGCGTGCGCGCCCGGGTCGGCGGCTACCATCGGGTCATGCTCCTTCTCGTCGATCTTGACGGTGTGGTCTACCGGGGAACTGAGAAGATCCCCGGCATGCCCGAGCTGCTGACGCAGCGCGAGGCGGATGGCGACATCATCGTCTATGTCACCAACAACTCACGCTGGCATCGTACCGAGTATCAGGCACGCCTCGAAGGCATGGGTGCACCGGCTCCGCTCGAGCGCATCCTCACCAGCGCTCGTGGCACGGCCCTGGCCCTGGCGGCACGAGCGACGCCACCGCGCCTGACCATGGTCTTCGGTGGCGACGGACTGCGCCGAGAGCTCGCGGACGTGGGCCTGGCCACGGTCGAGTGCTCGTACGATGGCTTGGCGCGTGAACCGGACGCCATCGCCTGCGGCGTGGACTTCGATCTCTCCTTCGAGCGGCTCTCGTCGGCAGCCATGGCCGTGCGCGCGGGCGCCTTCTTCGCCGCCACCAACCGCGATCCCATCTTCCCCATGGCCGATGGTCTCAAGGCCGGAGCCGGCGCCATGATCGCAGCCATCGTCACCGCTGCCGGCCGCGAGCCGGACCTGGTCATCGGCAAGCCGGAGCCCGGGCTCATGCGCGAGGCCGCCGCGCTGGTCGGCGTGCCCGTGAGCGAGGCAGTCGTCATCGGCGACGGGTTGGTCACCGATATCGCTGCTGCCAACGCCGTGGGCGCACGCAGCGTGCTGGTGCTCACGGGCGTGAGCACGGCCGAACAGGCGCAGGGCCCTGCCCACCGGCCAGGGACCGACCGTCATCGCGCAGGGGCCGTCCGACCTGGGCGCTGTCCTCGATCGCCTCGCCGCCGCCTAGATCCGATCGCCCGTGACGAGCGGGGCGGCGTGCTCCGCCAGCCAGCTCTCGAAGCCCTGTGCCAGCTGCGCCCGCAGCTCTTCCTCGTGCTGGAGGAAGGCTGAAGCGTAGGCCCGCCGCTGTGCTCGCACGACCTCGCCCGGCGTGAGGCCGAGTCGCTCCATGGCCCCCTCGAGCTCACGTACGAGCGTGAGGTCAGAGACCGTGCGGTCGTCGGTGTTGATGGTCACCGGCACCCCAGCCCGCAGCAGTCGGGGCAGGGGAGCGTCGTGGTCGGCGCTGCCGATCCCGGCCTGGAGGTTGCTGGTGGGGCAGAGGTCGAGGCCCACGTCGCGCTCGGTCAGCTCGCGCATGAGCTCGGGGTCGTCAGCAGCTGGCGCTCCGTGGGCGATGCGCCACGGATCGATCTCGAGGGCCTGCCAGACCTGCGCGGCACCACCCCACTCACCGGCATGACAGGTGATGCCCAGGCCGGCGGCGCGCGCCACCTCGATGGCCTGGCCGAAGACGCGCGGGTCAGGGGCGTCTCGCTCGACGCCGGCGATGTCGAAGCCGGTGAGGCCCCGGTCCAGGTAGGCGGCCGCAGCCCGGGCCACGTCGACGGCCACGCTCGGTTCGTGGGTGCGCAGGGCCACCGCGATGAAGCGGACGTCGATGCCGACGGCGGTCGCGGCGACGGTGCCGCCGCGGACGACGGCGGCGATGCCCTCATCGAGCGAGAGCCCCTGCTCGAGGTGCAGCGACGGGGCCCAGCGGATCTCCGCATAGACCGTACCGTCGCCGGCCACGTCCTCGACCAGCTCCGCGCTCGTGCGTTCGAGTGCGGCGGCGTCCTGGAGCAGGGCGATGGGCAGGTCGAAGGCCCGCAGCAGCTCGGCCTGGTCGGCGCAGCGCTGCGGGGCCACGAGCCGCTCGCGCATGGCCGGCACGTCCGCGGGCAGGTCGTCGAGTCGGCGTTCCCGCGCGAGCTCGAGGGCGGTGGCCGGGCGCAGCGATCCATCGAGGTGGAGATGCAGCTCCGCCTTGGGCATGGCCCGCAGCCAGGCCCTGACCGGCGCTTCAGTCGTGTGCATCGGCCCATGCTAGCCAGCCCGCAGCGGGCGCGAGCGCGTAGACTCGGGGCGCCCCTTGAACCGCCGAGCCGCGGCGCGCCCTTGCGAGCCGCCGAGACAGGAAAGAAGACGAAGATCGAATGCGCCTGAACGCCGAACGCCGCCTGCCCTGGGATGTCACTGCCGATGTCCTGGTCGTCACCGTACCGAGCGACGACGACCTGCCCGAGTACCTCGCGGAGGTCGATCGACGACTCGGCGGCACCATCAGGGAGCTGCGCTCCGTGGGCGCCCTCCGGGGCAAGCTCTGGGAGAGCCAGCTCCTGCCGGCGAAGGACCTCGGGGCACGGCTCGTGCTGGCCGTCGGTGTCGGCGATGGGCAGGCCCTGGACAACCTCGGTGCCTATCGTCTGGGCGCGGTGGTCAGCAAGCGCCTGGTCGGGCTCGAGGTCGGCAGCCTGGCGCTGCACCTGCCGGACGAGCTGGTCGGCCGTGGAGGAGCGGCGCAGGCCTCGGTCGTGGAGCTCATCACGCGCGGCCTGGTGGAGGGCGCCGCCGATCCCGCGACCATCTACACCGAACCCAAGGCCGCTGGCGCCCGACCTGGCCGCGGTCACATTCGTGGTCGAGTCGGGCGATCCCGACCAGCTGGCTGCTCGGGCCGAGCGTGGCCGGATCATCGGCGAGGGCGGCAACCGCACACGACGCCTGGCGCATCGCTCCGCCAACGACGTCTCGCCCGAGGTCCTCGCCGATGAGGCCAGCGACCTGGCCCGAGCGCACGGCCTCGAGCTGACCGTCTTCGGCCCCGAGGAGGCCGAGCGGCTGGGCATGGGCATGTTCATGAGCGTGGGCAAGGGCTCCGCCAACCCGCCTCGCTTCATCGCCCTGCGCAACAAGCCCGAGCTCGAACGAGATGCACGCGGACGGCTGCTGGCCCTGGTGGGCAAGGGCGTCACCTTCGACACCGGCGGCATCAGCCTCAAGCCGCCCGCCAACATGGGCGAGATGAAGACCGACAAGACCGGTGCCTGCACGGTCATCAACGCCATCGCCACCGCGGCCCAGCTGGCGCCGGACCTGCCCCTGTTGGCGGTGGCCCCGGCCGTCGAGAACATGCCCGGGCCCTACTCGACGCGTCCCGGAGACGTCGTCCGCGCCCTCAACGGCAAGACCGTGGAGATCAACAACACCGACGCCGAGGGTCGGCTCATCCTCGGCGACGCACTCACCTGGACCGAGCGCCAGGGTGCGACCCACATCGCGGACGTGGCGACGCTCACGGGCGCCATGGCCCGTGCCCTGGGTCGCTACGTGACCGGCGGCTTCGGCACCACCGACGCGTGGTGGGCGGAGGTGGCCGCGGCTGCCGAGCGGCAGGGTGAGCAGCTGTGGCGCATGCCCCTTGTCGAGGACCTGCGCAAGGACCTGGACTCGCCCTTCGCGGACATGTCCAACATCGGTGATCCGGGCGGTGGCGCCATCACGGCCGCGCTCTTCCTGCGCGAGTTCACCGACCTGCCGCTGGTCCATCTTGACATCGCGGGCACCGCCTTCCTGACCAAGGTCGACGCGTTCTCGACCAAGGGTTCGACCGGCGTCATGCACGCCACGCTGGTGGAGCTGGCGCTCGCCGGGGAGGCCGATCCGGCTTAGGCCGGAAGCTCGATCACCGCCGCCGCCACGCCGGCCACGATCAGGGCAGGCCCAAAGGGAACCGCCGTCTTCATCGAGACGCGTCGGCTGAGCACGAGCAGGAGCACGACCGCGGCGAAGGTGATGGTGCCGATCAGGAAGCCCGCGAACAGCTGCGTCACACCGAACATCAGGCCCAGGCTCACGGCCAGCTTGAGGTCGCCCATGCCCAGCGCGCCCCGGAAGACGCGATCGGTGACGGCCAGCAGGGCGGGCGCGCCGACGGCTGCGAGCAGGGCTCCCAGGTCGCCGTTGGCCGACGAACGTCTGGGCCTTGTCCGCGAGCACCGGGTTGAGGCCCAGCAGCAGCACGACCAGGGCGTAGCCCATGAGGGGGAAGGTGATCAGGTCCGGCAGCAGCTTCTGGTCGAGGTCGGTGGCCAGGAGCACGATGAGCGCGGCCACGTAGATGCCGAGCACGGCCAGGTCGACCGGGATCGGTCCAACGCCAGGCGAGGGCCGCGAAGGCCGCCGCGCCGCCGGCCGTGACCACGATCGTGCGCCAGTCGAAGCCGCGCTGCGTCCTGCTCCTCGTGCTCGGGCCAGCGCACCGACAGACGGTCCGCGCTGAAGCCGAAGACGGCGCCGACAAGCGCCGCCACCACGACCGCGATGGTCATCGAACGGGTCCGCAGGGGACGAGGATCGGCTCGGCGATGTGCATATCCGCAGCCTGCCGCTGGTGGTGTCCGGGCGCACCGGCTCGAACGTACTAGCCGCGGCTGGGTGCGTCCGGTCAGGTTTGCGGGCTATCACGAGCGGGAGTAGCATGGGCCCACGACTGAGTGCCGTGCTTGGTCGTCCCCCGTGCCCGGGGCGCTGCGTACGGCAGCAAGTGGGAGTTTCATATCGTGCAAAGCGTGAACGCGCGAGCACATGGAGCCGCCGTGCCTTGGCTCCGATTGTTCGTGCTGATGTTCGTCGTCGTGCTTGCGGTGCCGGTGCTGCCGGCGCCCGTGGCAGAGGCTGCCAGCCTCAAGGACCAGATCTCCGACGCCAAGAAGCGTCAGGCAGCGCTGACGAAGTCCATCAATCAGTCCGAGAAGCTCGTCGCCGAGCTGCAGCAGGACCAGCAGGACACGCAGGTGGCCATCAGCCAGACCGTGGCCGAGCTCAAGAAGGTCACGGCTGACCTCGAGGGCACGCGCGAGCGCATCGTCAAGGTGAAGGCCCGCATCGAGAAGATCAAGGACAAGCACGCTCGGCTCGTCGATGAGCAGAGCCAGACGGACTTCACCCTGGGCCTGCTCGAGCAGGAGCTGGCCAACGGAGAGGCTGACCTCAAGGCCCGGCGCGAGGCCATGGGCCTGCGCTTCGCCGAGGCCTACCGCGCCAACGACACGACCATCCTCGAGCAGGTCTTCACGGCGGACTCCTTCTCCGATGCCCTGACCGATACCTCGGCCTACCTCTCCTACGGCGAGCAGGACGCCCAGCTGGCCCAGCAGATCACCCAGGATCAGCAGGCCCTCGACACGCTGCGGTTGCTGACCACCTCCACGCGCCTGCGCACAGACCAGCTGCGCCGTGCGACCGAGGACACCTGGGACCAGGTCGTCGACCTCAAGCGCGAGCTGGCCAGGGCGGAGGCGCAGCTCGAGCGGCTGAAGGCACAGAAGAAGGCCGCCTGGCAGCGGCAGAAGAGCCAGCTCGCCTCGATCATCAAGAACAAGAAGCAGATGCAGGCGGCAGCGGCCAAGATGCGCAGCACGCGCAGCGCCCTCCAGAGCCGCATCAACTCCCTGATGGCTTCGGCCCAGGCCACGGCCACCAGGAAGTTCGGCGTCAGGGCCGGCAGCGGCAGCGGGCGCCTGTCCTGGCCTGCCAGCGGCACCATCAGCCAGGGCTACGGCTGCACCAGCATCGGCTTCTACCCGCCCGGTGGTGGCTGCGCCCACTTCCACGACGGCATCGACATCTCCGGCATCAGCGGCTCGGCCATCAAGGCCGCGGACAGCGGTGTGGTGATGTACGCCGGCCGCAATCCCTACGAGGGCTATAACGGCGCCATCATCGTCATCATCGCGCACGGTGGCGGCCTCTCCACGCTCTATGCACACATGCGCTCGTTGAGCGTGGGCTCCAACCAGACGGTGCGTCGCGGCCAGACCATCGGCTACATGGGCAGCACGGGCTACTCCACCGGCACACACCTCCACTTCGAGGTCTGGTCCGGCGGCGACTGGAACCCGGTCAACCCCTACGCCTACCTCTAGCGGCGGGCAGGGTCGCGCCTAGCGGCCGGCCGCGAGCGGGTTGACGTTGGTCCCGTTCTTCTTGACCTCCCAATGGACGTGCGGTCCGCTGGTGAGCCCGGTCATGCCGATGGCGCCGATGACATCGCCCCGCCTGACCCGTTGTCCGGCCCGGACCTTGCGCTGCGGCTGCAGGTGGGCGTAGATCGACTCGTAGCCATTGGCGTGGCCGATGATGACGATGTAGGCGCGCGCAGCGTTGTCCCAGGGACTGAAGCCCGCGTAGGCCACGTAGCCGTCAGCAGACGCACGCACACGCGTGCCCTTGGGGGCCGCGATGTCGACGCCGTCATGGAAGTGCCGGCAGGAGCCCCGGCTCGGGTTGGTGCGGTAGCCGGTACAACCGTAGGCCTGGCTGGTCCCGCCGGCGACGGGCTTGGCGAAACCCTTCACCGAGGCGCTCCCGAAGCGCCCGGCGCGGCTCTTGGAGAGTGCCGTCATGTTGTAGATGGCCGCGCTCAGCCGATCCTCGGCGCGTTCGCGCTCGGCCTTGCGTGCCTCGGTCCGCGCCTTCGCGGGCTTGTTGAGGCGAGCCTGCTTGCGTGCGCGAGCCTTGGCCTCTCTCGTCTCGGCTCGCTGCAGCCGCTGCTCCAGGGCCCGAACCTTCTGGTGCAGCTGGCGGATGTCCTTGCGCAGCTTGGGCTTGTCGGTCTTCTGCGTGCCCGCCGGGTTGGGGCGCACGCGGGTCTCGCGGGCGAGCGAGAGCTTGAGCGTGCCCAGCCGCACGTCGGCCTTCTCCGACTTGCGTTCGGCGGCCTTGCGCTTGCCGATGGCCCGCTCCAGCTTCTGCTTGGCCTTCTGCAGCCTGCGGTGGTGGTTCTGGCGCTGCCGCTGCAGGCGTTCGATCTGCTTGTCCGCCCGGCGCATGTCGGCTTCAGCTGCGAGCTGCTGTGAGCGATAGGCCGCGATGGTGCTGGTGCCACCGGCCTCGGCCGGCGCCGGGGTGAGCACGCCAGCCGACAGCGCCAGCGCGAGCGCCAGCAGTGGTGTCAGGAGGCGCCAGGCCAGCTCGATCCGCGGGATCGATGGGTGTGCTCGGAACATGCTGCTGATGCTCGCGAGCGCGGGTCCCCCTCGGCACTACCTCGAGGAGGGACCCCCGGGGTACTTCGGTTTCGAGGCTGGTGTGGTCTAGAGGAAGCCGAGGGGGTTGATCGTAGTACGTCCGCGCCGTAGCTCCAGGTGCAGGTGGGGTCCGGTGCTGTTGCCGGTGCTGCCCATGTAGCCCACGACCTGGCCCTTGCGGACCTCCTCGCCGACACGCACGATGCGCCTGGGCAGAAGGTGTCCGTAGAGGGTCTCGTAGCCCCCGGCATGCGTGACCACGACCATGAACGCCCGGCCGTGTTGATCCCACGGGTTCCAGCCCACGTAGGTCACCACGCCGAAGGCCGCCGAACGCACGGGTGCGCCCCGGTAGCGCACGATGTCGATGCCGTCATGGCCCGCGTGGAAGTACTGGCTGATCCGTCCTCGTACCGGCCAGGCGAAGGCGGAGTTGACGCCGGGGCGGGCGTCGGATTTCTTGGTCGCGCGGATGCGGCCGTACTTGGTCATGGCCAGGATCCACGCGCCCAGGCTGCGCTCGGCGCTCTCTCGTCGCGCCACGGCCCCCGACTCGGCTTGCCGTAACGCGCGCACGCGGGCTGCCGCAGCGCGGGTGTTGCGCGCGGATCTCTGGGCCTTGCGCTTGGCCTTCTGGAAGCTGCGCTTGGCCGTCTTGGTGTCCTGTTCCAGCTTGCGCACGGCGCGTCCGTCGGCTGTCGCCTCGCGGTCGGTCGCGGCCTCGACGGTGACCGGTTCCTTTCCCGCCGCGACCCCGAGGGGCGCGAGCATGGCCGACGGGCCGATGGGCGAGTCCGTCATGGGCACGATCACGAGTGGTGGGATCACCAGTGTCGCGAGCGCCGTCGAGGCGTCGGGAGGTGGCGGGCTGCCCACCGACGCTGCCTCGAGGCGCTCGCGTGCGACAGCCAGGCCGGCCTTGGCCTCCTTCAGCCGTCGCTTGGCCGTGGCGCGCTTCTCGAGCGCACGCTCGCGGTTGGCCTTGATGCGCTCGAGCTTCCGTTGGGCCTGCTTCTGCGAGCGCTTCAGACCGCGGATCTCGGCATCGGCCGCGCGCATCACCGACTCCCAGTAGACCTGCGCGCGCCGGGTGGTCTGGATCTGGGGTGTCCAGTCCTTGCCCTGGGCCGGGCCTGAGAAGGTCGCGCCGGCGGAGGCGAGGAAGAGCAGGGCCACGGCCAGGCCGACGAGGCGAAGGGTGCGCGTCCGCGCCTCCGCGGCGCGCGTTCCGATGGCAGGCACGACTGATCTCCCGTCCTGGGTCATCGCGGTGCTCGAGGACGTCCGGCGACGGGTTCTCCGTCGCGGCAAGCGACCGCTTCCAGATGCTAGGGAGTAGCCGGCTCGTCCCGATGTGGCGCATCGGTCTCAGGGCAGGTGGGACTTTCGGTCAGGTCGAGTCGGGAGACGTCGGATGCATACCGTTGCATGAACGCGAGCTGCGCGCGGGCGTGTGGGTGTAGCATCCCGACGTGAGCCGAACACTGGCGGTCATCCTTGCCGGCGGCGAGGGAGAACGTCTTTCACTGCTATCTGGCGTCCGGGCCAAGCCTGCGGTTCCCTTCGCCGGCAAGTTCCGGATCATCGACTTCACGCTGTCCAACTGCGTCAACTCCGGGTTGACCAACGTGATGGTGCTGACCCAGTACGCGCCGTTGTCGTTGAACGACCACATCGGGGCGGGCCGCCCCTGGGACCTCGATCGGAACGCCGGCGGTATCCGCATCTTCCAGCCGTTCCTCTCGCGTGGTCGTCCTCGCGAGTGGTACCTGGGTACGGCCGATGCCGTCGCGGCCAACCTCGACCCCATCCGCCAGTCGGGCGCCGACGTGATCCTGGTGCTGGCCGGCGATCACATCTACAAGATGGACTACGGGCCCTTCATCCAGCAGCACCGGCGCAAGCGCGCCGATGTGACCATCGCGGTCAAGCCCGTGCCGCTCAACGAGGCGCACCGCTTCGGCCTGCTCGCGCTCGATGACAGTGACGCGGTGATCGAGTGGCAGGAGAAGCCCAGCAAGCCCAAGACGAACCTGGCCAGCCTGGGCATCTACGTCTTCAGTCCGCGCGCCCTCGACAAGTGGCTGGGCGATCGGCGTGACTTCGGGCGGAACGTGATCCCGGACATGCTCGACGCAGGCGCTCGCGTCTACGGCTACCGCTTCGACGACTACTGGCAGGACGTGGGCACCGTGCACTCGTACTGGGAGACCCAGATGGAGCTGCTCGACGACCACCCGCCGCTTGATCTGTACGACCGCGACTGGGTCGTCCACACCCGTTCGGAAGAGCGAGCGCCGGCGCGCATCGGCTCCACCGCCAGCGTCCACCGCAGCCTCATCAGCCACGGCTGTCAGATCTCCGGCACGGTCGAGCACTCGGTGCTCTCGCCTGGTGTGCGCGTCGATCCGGGGGCCATCGTGCGCGACAGCGTGATCATGTTCGACACGCACATCCGCGCTGGTGCGGTCGTCGACCGAGCCATCCTCGACAAGGAGGTCAACGTCGGGCCCAATGCCATCGTGGGCACGGGCAACGACTTCGACACCCCCAACGTGGATGAGCCAGAGCGCCTGAACACGGGGATCACCGTCGTGGGCAAGCGGGCCCAGATCCCGGCCTCGGCACGGATCGGACGAAACGTGCGCATCGCCGGTGACGTGCGCCCGGCCGACTTCAAGTCCAAGCGCGTCGCGAGCGGCAGCAGCGTCGAGGTCAAGGCGCGCCGGGCTCGCCAGCCTCGCAAGAAGGCCTGACCGACGCGGCTGACCCGGTCCTGATGGGCACGCTCGAAGCCGCCACCGTCGACGCCTGGCTGTCAGAGCTCGGGCTCGAGCCGATCGACCGGGCTGAGCGCGATGGCGTCAGCAGCTGGGATCTCCGCCTTGACGGACGGCGGCGCGCGGACATCCGTGTCACGCTCATCCTCGACCCGAGCAGCATGGTGCTGCTGTGGGTCCACTTCGCCCCGCCGCTCAACGACAGCTTCCGCGTCTCCTACCGGCAGTTCCTGCGCTGGAACGACGAGCTGCCCTTCGTCAAGTTCGCGCTCTCGGCCGATGACCGTCCGATGCTGACCTCGGAGCTGGTGGCCGACGGCCTCGACCGGGACGGCCTGGGCCTCGCCATCGCGCGTGCGCTGACGGTCTGTGACCTGACCCTCCAGCGCTCGGTGGTGTGGCTCTTCCCGGGTCGAAAGGAGCCCCCGCCCATGGGTCGTGCGTCGCGCCAGGCGGCGCTCTTCGAGCGCTACGCGGTGGAGCTCGCAGAGCTCAGCGGCACGCCCCTCGAGGGCGAGACCGAGCTCACCTGAGCGCTTGAGGCGCGTGGGCTAGCATCCGGACCACGCCCCGCCCGTCGTCAGGCGGGACGCGAGGTTGCCGTCTGCGCCCAGAGGATCGCTCACGTTGCAGCAAGGACCACCGCCACCATCGATGCCGGGTCCGGTCGCACCGGTCGTGGTCCGGCGCTGGGCTCCGCCTGCGGCGGAGGCCGCCGTGCGCGGCCGCTTCCGCCCCGATATCGAGGGCCTGCGCGGTGTCGCCGTGCTCCTGGTCGTGCTCTTCCATGCCTGGCCGACGGTGCTGGGCGGCGGTTTCATCGGCGTGGACGTCTTCTTCGTCATCAGCGGCTTCCTCATCACCGGCCTGCTCTACCGGGAGCTGGGTGCGACGGGTCGGCTGAGCTTCAGCCGCTTCTACGTCCGGCGCATCCGACGGCTGTTCCCGGCGGCCGCCCTGGCCATCGCCGGAACCCTCGTGCTCTCGGCCTGGCTGCTGTCACCGCTGGCCCTGCCACGCGTGGCCGCTGATGGCGTGGCCGCAGCCCTGTCCGTGGCCAACATCCGTTTCGCGCTCACGACCGGCGACTACTTCAGCGCCGTGGCCACGCCCTCGCCCTTCCTGCACTACTGGTCCCTGAGCGTGGAGGAGCAGTTCTACCTGCTCTGGCCGGCGCTGTTGCTCATCCTTCATCGGGTGGGTGGGGCCCGCCTGATCGTCGTCGGGGATCGGGCTCGTCGCCGCCGGATCGCTCCTGCTTTCGCTGGCCATGACCGAAGCCGCGCCCACCTGGGCCTTCTTCTCGCTGCCCTCGCGCGCGTGGCAGCTGGCGCTCGGCGGGCTGCTCGCCATCGCCGCGCTCGAGCGCTACCGCCGCCGCCCGGCCTCGCTGGGATTGGCCCTGCTGGGCTGGGTGGGGTTGGGCCTGGTCGTCCTGGCGGCCGTCTCCCTCGACGAGCTGGCGGCGTACCCCGGTACGTGGGCACTGCTGCCCACGCTGGGCGCGCTGGCGCTCATCGCGGGGGGCGATCGGCTCGGCGGCCCCGGCCTGCTCCTCCAGACCGCGCCACTGCGCTTCCTGGGCCGGATCAGCTACGCCCTCTACCTGTGGCACTGGCCGCTGCTGGTGCTCGGTGCGGCAGCCTACGGCGCGCCGCTACCCCCGGTCCTGAGCCTGGCCCTGGTGTTCGTGTCCGTGTTGGTTGCCACGGGCAGCACCTTGCTGTTGGAGGAGCCGATCCGCCGACGGACGACCGATGGCGGCCGCCCACGGTTGCGCCTCGCGGTCACGCCACTGCTGGCCCTGGCCCTGGCCCTGGTGATCGGGCTGGGTGCCACGACGTGGGTGACCCAGCGCACCTTGGAACAGGTCGCTGCGGCGGAACGCCTCCAGTGCATCCGGTCCGCCCGCGGACCTGGACGGTGAGGTCGTCATCGAGGGCCTCGATGCGCCCGCTGAGTCCGCGGCCCAGCCGTCCGCCAAACCAGCCCGCAGGGCGCATCCGGGTCGGCCGCCCGAGACGCGCCCCGATCCGGTCTCACGGCCGACCCCCAGGCCCAGGCAGACCCCCGAGCCCACTGCCAAGCCCAAGCCCACCAAGCGACCCAAGCCCACGCCCAGGCCGACCCCCGACTGGAGCTTGCCCAGCGATGTTCGGCCCGGCCTCGTCGCGGCCGCCGAGGACTACGAGTCGCTCAAGAGGAACGCCTGTCTCCACGATGAGGCCGCCACCTGGCCCAAGGCGTGCGTCTTCGGCGCGGTCACCTCCGGCCAGACCGTGGCCCTCGTCGGCGACTCGCACGCCTCGCACTGGTTCCCCGCCCTTCGGCGCGTGGCCAACGACCGTGGCTGGCGGCTGGAGACCTACGTGAAGGTCTCGTGCCCCTTTACCGACATCCTCGTGCGCAACCTCGAGAAGAAGAAGAGGTACAAGGCCTGTCTCGCCTTCAACGAGGCCGTCGTGGCCAGGCTCAAGGCCAGCAAGCCGGATGTGGTGATCACGGCCCTCAGTCGCTGGCAGCATCCCGTGGACGAGGCCGATGCCAGCCCGATCGCGCAAGGGCTGGGCATCGCGCGCATGCTCGAGCAGGTGCCCGGCAAGAAGGTGGTCATCGCCGACGTGCCCTATCCCGGGTTGGATGTGCCCGAGTGCCTGGCGCGCAACCTCAAGGACGTGCGCCCCTGCGCGGCGCCCGCACGCAACCGCCAGGCGGGCGGCTCACCCGCCCGCGAGCGCCAGGCCGCCACGGCCTCCGGCGGCGTCCTGCTCGACTTCTACGACCTCATCTGCAAGGGCAACGGCCGCTGCCTCCCCATCCGCGAGGACATGATCGTGTGGCGAGACCATCACCACCTGACGGCCACCTTCGCGCGCTCGCTCGCGCCGGCGCTGGACCGAGCGCTGCAGAAGGTCGTGCCCAAGCGCATGCGAAGGTAAGGCCGCACGTCGGCGTGGGCGCTCAGGCCAGCTCGCCGGCCGCTGCGACTCGCGCCAGCCAGAACAGGCCCACGAGCGTCTTGGCGTCCTCGATCTCACCGCGGTCGGCCATGGCCACGGCCTCACGCCAGGGCACCCGCACGAGGTCCAGGTACTCATCGGCATCGGGTCCGCGGTAGGCCTCGAGCGGCTCCAGGTCCGTGGCCAGGTAGAGGTGCATCTCCTCCTCGGTGAAGCCGGGAGCGGTCCAGAACCGACCCAGCTTGCGCCACGCCCCGGCCCGGTGGCCGGTCTCCTCCTCCAGCTCGCGGGGAGCAGCCCGGTCGGGGTCCTCGATGGTGCCGTCGTCGAGCCGGTCGAGCGTGCCGGCGGGCAGCTCCAGGAGCACCCGCTCGACCGGCGTGCGCCACTGGCGCACCATCAGCACCTCGTCCCCCGCGACGGGGATCACGCAGACCGCGCCAGGGTGCTCCACGATCTCACGTGGATGCCGCTTGCCGCCAGCGTCCTCGATGGTGTCCACGCGGAAGGTCATGAAGCGGCCGCGGTGCACGACGCGGCGCTCGACGGTGGTCTCTCGGAGGTGGTCGTCGCTCATCCCGGCAGCATACGGGCTCCGAGCAGGACCCTGCCGGTGCCGGTCGTGGTGGAGCAGGGGACGGCAGGGTGCGGCAGGAGGTGGAGCAGGCCGGTGCGCCGATGCACACCCCGTCCTAGTACCACTTCGCCATGGAGGGTGGGCGCCTTCGCAGCGACCATGCATCTCGTCAGGGATCAGCCCTCGACCGAGACCCGAGCACTCGCAGCACCAAGGGCACCCGCCCGTTCTCATAGGAGACTCAGGCATGAGCCGATACAAGGATCTGGCGATCCGCCTCGCGGTGGTCGCTGCGTTCGTGCTCACGCTGGCGGCGCCCGTCCGCTGGTAGGCACCTAGGCACATCATCTCTCGGGCCAGCGGCACCGATCTCGCGCCAGCCGCTGGCCCCGAACCACGCGACGCGAGGCCCGAAGACCCTGCCGCCGGCGCCCTGTGCGCCGGCGTCGTCGATAGCGGAGGCTCCGAACCCAGGTGCTGTTGCTCTACTCCATCGCAGCCGGCCTCCTCATCGGCCGGGCTCTCGGTGGTCGCGTACGCAACATCGAGCACATCCGCTTCGTGTGGTGGCAGCTGGCCCTGGCCGGCCTGGCCGTCCAGTTGCTGCTCTTCGCCGACCCCATCCAGGAGCGTGTCGGCGCGGAGGGACCGGTCATCTACGTCGTCTCGACGCTGGCTGTGCTGGTCGCCCTGCTCCGCAACCTGCGCTTGCCGGGCCTGGCCGTCATCGCCACCGGAGCGGTGCTCAACCTCATCCCCATCCTCACGAACGGCGGCTACATGCCGTCGTCTCCGGATGTGTGGCGCGAGCTGACCGGGGTCGCGGCCGTGCCGGTGGCCTACTACAGCAATGTCACCCTCATCGGCCCTGACACCTGGTTCCCCTTCCTTGGGGACGTCTTCGTCTTCCCCCGACCGCTGCCGATGGCCACGGCCTTCTCGCTGGGCGACGCGGTGATCGCGGTCGGTGCCGTCCTCTTCCTCGTGAGCGCGATGCGCGCTCCGGCCTCGTTGCAGCCCGCGCGCTCGACGGTCCGCCCACAGCCTGCAGGCCGCTGATGGTGATGCTGGCGCAGGACGCGACCGACGCCCTCGTGCGACTCGCCCACGACATCGATGCGGACCACGGCCTGCACCTCTACATCGATCGCGGTGACGGCGTGCTGGAGCTGATGGCCTCGGTGCGAGATGGCGAGCCACTCTCCGCTGCCGCCATCACTGCGGCCATGGTCTCGGAGGCGGTGCCCGAGGGCGGACGACTGCGTCGCTGGCTGCCTGGCGGTCGCGACGACGACGCTGGCCCGGGCGCCGTGGCACACCTCTCGCTGCCCGACGAGCGAGCGAGCCTGCTGATCATCGAGCGCAAGCGCAGCGAGCCCTTCACCGACGAGGACCTGGCCGTCGCCCGCATCAAGGCCCGGCAGCTCGTGAGCAACGTGGCCACGCGGCTCGGTCCGCGACCCATCGCCTGGTCGGCACAGCTGGAGGCGGTCCAGTCGGTGGCCGCTCAGCTGACGCGACTCACGAGCGTGGCCGAGGTCAGCGCCGCCCTCTGCACCCAGACCCAGCGCGTGGTGGCCTTCGACAACGCGCGCGTCTACGTCCTGGCCGACGACGGCCGGACGCTCGACCCCGTGGCCTTCCGACCACACGCCCGGGAGTACCACGGCGAATCGGCGGCCGGTCTGCGCAGCACCGTGGGTGAAGGCATCACCGGCTGGGTCGCGGCCACCGGACAACAGCTCATCGTCGACGATGCCGCCAACGATCCTCGAGCCGTGCAGGTGCCGGGCTCGACCGAGCTGGCCGAGGAATCGATGCTGCTGGCGCCGCTGCGCTCGGAGAGCCGGGTCATCGGCGTGGTCGTGCTCTCGCGCCTGGGCCTGGCCCGCTTCTCGGACGACGAGCTCCGTCTGCTGGGCGTGCTCGCCGACCAGGCGGCAGTGGCCATCGAGAACGCGCGCCTGCTGGCTCAGCGCGATCGGCACGTGGCGGAGCTGCAGGCGCTGCTCGACATCGCCGATGCCGGCGAGGGCGCCAGCGACGAGCGAGACCTGGCCAACGTGCTCGCGTCCAAGCTGCGCCATGCGTCCCAGATGGACGCCTGTCTCATCTCTCGCTGGGATGAGGACACCGGCCGGCTGGCCCCCATCGGCGCCGACGGCCGGCCGCTCATCGGCCCGGAGCGCGACCTCGGCGTGCATCGCACGCTCCGCCACGTGCTCATGCACGACGAGCCAGCGTGGCTGGACGCAAGCGTCGAGGGACTCGAGCAAGCGGAGCTGTCGCGCCTCCACCAGCTCGGTGGCGCCGCCTCGATGCTGCTGCCGCTCACCACCGGCGGACGCGTCGCCGGCGTCCTCGAGCTCATCTCCGAGACGCCTGGCCGGCGCTTCAGCGAGGCCGAGACCAAGCTCCTGCGGGCCATGGCCAACCAGGCCGCATCGGCGCTCGAGAACGCTCGCCTGCTGCGCCAGCTGCGTGACGCTGCCGAGACCGATCTGGTCACCGGCGTCTACAGCCATCGGCACCTGCAGGACCGGGTGCGCCAGGAGACCGCCCGTGCCGCCCGCACGCATTCACCCATGAGCGTGCTCATGGTCGACCTCGACGACTTCAAGCGCATCAACGACGAGCATGGCCACCAGGCCGGCGACCGCGTCTTGCGCGCGATCGCCGGAGCCTTGCGCGCAGCGGTCCGCACCAGTGACGTGGTGGCGCGCTACGGAGGCGACGAGTTCGTGGTGCTCATGCCTGATACCGACGAAGACGAGGCCCACACCGTGGCCCACCGCGCGGAGGCGGCTGTGGCCGAGCTGCGCCATCCCATGGCTGACGGCTCGACGGTCCATGTCACCTGCAGCGTCGGCCTGGCCCTGCACCCGCGAGACGGTCGTAGCGGCAAGGCCCTCTTGCGCGCGGCCGACGCGGCCATGTACAGCCACAAGCGCTCACGCCCGGCGTCCAGGCGTGGTGGTGCCCACGAGCGGGCAGCGACGGTCGCAGGGACACCTGGGTCGACGGCCCCGCTGGCCGGCTCCGTAGCGCAGTCGTAGGCGCCGGCGACGCGGATCCGCGGGCGGGGTCCGGCCTTGGCGATTCTTTGTAAAGGGCCTTGACAAAGGGCATATCCTTGCACTTGGCAGCCTGCTGGCAAAGTGAGGAACGTGTCCGCAACCACTCTCGTCAAGGCCACCCACAGTGGCACGCGACGCTCCAACGAACGGCTCGTCCTGCGGACGATCTATGAGGATGGACCGCTCAGCCGAGCGGATGTCGCCCGCGCTACGGACCTGACCCGCACGACCGTCTCCGACCTCGTCGAGGGGCTGCTCCTGGACGGGCTCGTGGTCGAGGCGGGGACGGGACCGTCCACCGGTGGCAAGGCACCGATCCTGCTGCGGGTCCCGGCCGACGCTCGCCAGCTCATCGGCGTGGACGTGGACCGGGATCGTGTCAGTGGCTTGCTCATCGACCTGCGGGGTGAGGTCTGCGTCCGTGAGACGCGCCACCTCGACGGCCTCGATGGCGCGGCAGTGCTCGACGAGCTCGAGTCGCTGGTGCTGGCGCTGGCGGAGGCAGCCGATCGCCCGCTGGTCGGCGTCGGCGTCGGCACGCCCGGACTCATCGACACCGTCGACGGCACCGTCCGTTGGGCGGTCGGGCTCGATTGGCGCGACGAGCCGGTCGGAGCTCGATTGGCGGCGGCGACCGGTTCGCCCACGGTCGTGGTCAATGACTCACAGGCGGCGGCCATGGCCGAATGGGCCTTCGGGCACCACGACACCGGCTCGTCCATGGTGGTGGTCAAGGTCGGCGAGGGCATCGGGGCGGGCATCGTCCTGGGTGGGCGGCTGTATGCCGGGGAGGACTCGGGCGCCGGCGAGATCGGCCACACGCGCGTGAGCGATGCTGACCACGTCTGTCGCTGCGGCAGCCGTGGCTGCCTCGAGACCGTCGCCAGCCAGCGCGCCGTCCTCGATCGTGCCCGAAGGCTCGCCGCCGAGCGACGCGACTGGGCGCTCGCAGGCAGGGAGGTCACGCACGAGGCCCTGCTCGAGGCCTTCCGAGCCGATGATGCGGTGGCCCGGCAGGTCGTGCTCGAGAGCGCGCGACCGCTCGGCTGGGTCATCGGGGCCATGATCGGCACGCTCGGGGCCCGCGACATCGTGCTCGTCGGCTCCATGACCGACTTCGGGCAGCCGTGGCTCGAGCAGGTGCGCGCGGAAGCGCGACGCTCGGCCCTGCCACTGCTGGTGGAGCGTTCCACCATCCATCTCGGCCGCACGGGCGACGACGTCGTCGAGCTCGGTGCGGCGGCCATGCTGATGACGTCCGAGCTCGGGCTCGCGCTCGCCACGTGAGGTGCGCGATGAGCCTGCCCGGCCGGTCAGCAGTACTAGCATTCGAGGTCTCACGGACCGTCGCGCCCTCTCGCGTTGGAGGACGTCAAGGGAGGAGGGCAGCGAAGGCTTGTGATGGCAGGGCGCCGGTGGGCGTCCCGGAAACTCGTTCCATGGAACTTCTCGTCCGACAGTCGGACGGGATCAAGGAGGAGGTGTGATGCACCTAAATCGAAAGACCGCCGTGTTCGGCGCCATGATGGCGACCACGGCTCTCACGTTCAGCAGCCTCGGCGTGGCCGCCCAGGACGGTCGAAGCGGCTATGCCGAGCTCGACCAGGCCATGAGTGCCGACCAGCCGTTCGCCGGCTCGCGGGTCACCATGCAGACCCAGTGGGTGGGTGGCGAGGCTGACAACTTCGAAGCGGCGATCGCGCCGTTCGAAGCAGCCACCGGCATCGACGTCTCGATCGCCTCGGTGCCCGCCGGGCAGCACGAGACGCTCGTGAACGTCTCGCTCAACAGTGGCGCCGCCGCTGACATCATCCAGCTGGCGCAGCCATCAGCCATCATCCAGTACGGCGAAGCGGGTCAGATCCTTGACATCGCGACGCTGCTCGATGCTGAGCAGCTGCAGGCGTCGCACCCCGCGACCGTGCCGCTCTACAGCACCGGCGACTCCATCTGGGGCCTGCCCTACAAGGTGGATGTCAAGTCCGTCGTGTGGTACCCCATCAAGGCCTTCGAGGCCGCGGGCTATGCAGTCCCCACGACCTGGGATGAGCTCATCGCCCTGTCCGACCAGATCGTCGCTGATGGCCACAACCCGTGGTGTGTCGGTATCGAGTCGTCCAACGCCACCGGCTGGGTGACCACCGACCTCATCGAAGACATCATGCTGCGGACGACCGACGTCGACACCTACAACGCGTGGGCCGCCCATGAGCTGCTCTTCAACTCACCCGAGGTCATGAACGCCTTTGACCTCGCGAGCCAGATCTACTTCACCCCTGACTACGTCGCCGGCGGCGGCACGGCCATCCTGGCGACCGCGGTCATCGACGCCATGGATCCGATGTTCACCGATGACCTCCAGAACCCCAGCTGCTGGATGCACAAGCAGGCCACGTGGTACGGCCCGGACTTCTTCCCGGACGCCAAGGCCGGCGATGGCACCTCCAAGTACGTGATCGGTGAGGACATCGGCCTCTTCTACTTCCCTGAGATCGACCCTGCATACGGCAGTGCGGCGCTCGGCGCCGGCGATGCCTTCATGGTCACCCAGGATCGACCCGAGGTCCGGGCCCTGGCGCAGTACTTCGCGACGCCAGAAGGCATCCAGGCCTGGATCGAACTCGGTAGCGCGATCTCGGCCAACCAGAACACGCCGGCCGACTGGTATGCCGGCAACTACAAGCTCGAGGTCGCCTCGGAGATCGTGGCCAACGCATCCCAGTTCGGTTTCGATGCCTCTGACCTGATGCCAGCGTCCGGCTCCGGCTTCTGGGCCGGCGTCATCGACTGGGTCGGCGCGGATGGCTCCAACACCGAGGAGGTGCTGCAGGCCATCGACGACAACTGGCAGTCGTAGTCATCACCCTCTAGTCACTCACCGGTGACGGCGCGCCGCTCCGAGCGGCGCGCCGTCACCGACATCGTCCGTCGCGATCAGTTCGGCACTCAGGGAGGATGGGGCGCATGACGTACGGGACGTCGGAGATCGACGAGCGAACCGGTTGGCGAGGGTTCCTCATGCCATTCGGTGTGATCGTCGGTCTGGCGGGACTGCTGATCGGCCTGTGGTTCCTGATCGATGACCAGGCCTCCGCCAACGTGGCCGCCTGGCTCTACGAGCTCATCGGCGACACCGCTGAGGCCGAGGCCCTGCGTGCCGGCAGCGGCAACCGGAACGTCGCCAAGATCATCCTTGCGGCCGTGGCCATGTTCGTGGGCGTCGGCGGCATCTGGCTGTTCTATGCCGGGCTCAACATGGTCGTCATGCGCCTGTCCGCGCGCTGGCGCTCCAGCCTGCTGCCGTGGGTCTTCGTCGGGCCCGCGCTCGTGCTCCTCACCATCTACCTGGTCTGGCCGGTCGTGGCCACCATCATCAAGTCCTTCACCGATGGTGCTGGCATCGGCAACTGGGAATGGGCTCTGACCAACCCCGCCAACCACCAGATGTACTTCAACAACATCCTGTGGCTCGTGGTGGGTGTCTCTGGTGCGGTCGGGCTGGGGCTGCTCATCGCCTGGCTCCTGGACCGCGTCCGCTATGAGTCCGTGGCCAAGACCTTCATCTTCCTGCCGCTGGCCATCTCGCTGGTGGGGGCGTCCGTCATCTGGCGCTTCGTCTACACCTGGCGACCGCCCGGCCAACCGCAGTACGGATTGCTCAACGCCATCCTCGAGGGCATCGGCCGCGAGCCGATCCCCTGGACGCAGACCGCTGACTGGCACGTCGCCACCTTCTCGCTCATCGTCATCCTCATCTGGCTCCAGACCGGCTTCGCCATGGTCGTGCTCTCCGCGGCCATCAAGGGCGTGCCCACCGAGATCACCGAGGCGGCCAGCCTCGACGGTGCCAACGAGCGACAGAAGTTCTTCCGCATCATCGTGCCCATGATCCGGGGCTCGCTGGTGATGGTCACCATCACCACGGCCATCGTGGTCCTCAAGGTCTTCGACATCGTCTACGTGATGACCGGTGGTCGGTTCAACACCGATGTGGTCGCCAACCAGATGTACGTGCAGGCATTCCAGTTCTTCGACGCTGGCCGGGCGTCCGCGCTGGCGGTCGTGCTGTTCCTCGCAGTGCTGCCGATGGCGCTCCTCAACGTCCGAAACATCCGCAAGCAGGGGATGGCAGCATGACCGCCTCAGGAGCCGCCGAGAGCGGCATGAAGCCTCAACGAAGCGTGTTCGTCCGGCGTGCCCCGCTGCGCATCGCCGTCATCGCGGTGGCCTTGCTGTGGTCCATTCCCACGCTGGGCATCTTCATCAGCTCCCTGCGGCCGGGCTCGGACGTCACCCAGACCGGCTGGTGGACCGCGCTGTTCGCGCCCTTCCAGGCCGACTGGACGCTGGCCAACTACGAGGCCGTGCTCGGTGGCGAGAACATGGCCAACGCCTTCATGAACAGCCTCATCGTGTCCATCCCGGCGACCGTGATCCCCATCACCATCGCCGCCTTCGCGGCGTACGCGTTCGCCTGGATGCGCTTCCCGTTCAGGGGCACGCTGTTCATGGTCGTGGTCGCGCTGCTCGTCGTTCCCCTGCAGATGGCCCTCATCCCGGTGCAGGAGATCTATCAGACGCTGGGCATCAACCAGACGTTCCTGGGCGTGTGGCTGGCGCACTCCGCGTTCGGCCTGCCGCTCGCGATCTTCCTGCTCTACAACTTCATCAGCCAGCTGCCGGGTGACCTGTTCGAGACCGCCAGCATCGACGGCGCGACGCACTTCCAGATGTTCACGCGGGTCGTGCTGCCGCTCTCCGTGCCGGCGCTCGCGGCGTTCGCGATCTTCCAGTTCCTGTGGGTCTGGAACGACCTGCTGGTGGCCCTGGTGTTCCTCGGGGCGACCGATGAACGGTCGGTCATGACGCTCGAGCTGAGTCGGCTCGTGGGCGGGCGAGGCCAGCAGTGGCACTTGCTCACAGCGGGCGCGTTCGTGACCATGATCCTGCCGGTCCTGGTGTTCCTGGCCCTGCAGCGCTACTTCGTGCGCGGCATCCTCTCCGGCTCCGTCAAGGGCTAGCGGTGATGTCGATGGGGGAGGAGCACAGCGGTTGAGCTGGCCCTCCGCTCCCGAACGTGCGCCGGCCTTGCGCCGGCGCGCGATCCGCCCAGCGCCGTTGCTGCCCGATGAGGCGGTGTTGGGCCAGCTGCTGCCGGCCTTCGAGGGCACCGAGGCCCCCGGCTGGCTGCTGCGACGGATCGCCGCCGGCCACGCCCACGGCGTGACCGTCTTCCTGCGCGCGAACGCGGCCGGCGCCGATGGGCTCTCGGCGCTGACCGAGGAGCTGCACAGCGCGGCCCCAGGCCACCTGCCGCTGCTCATCGGCGCCGACCAGGAGGGCGGCCAGCTGGTGGGCCTTGGCCACGACACCACGCGCTTCCCCGGGCGCCATGGCCCTGGGGGCGGCCGACGATCCTGCGCTCACCGAGGCCACCGGCCGGGCCATGGGCCGCGAGCTGCGGGCCCTCGGCATCACCGTCGACTACGCCCCCGTCTGTGACGTGGCCGTGGAGCCCGGGAACGTCTCGCTCGGGCACACGTGCCTTCGGGTCCGAGCCGGCCATGATCGGCCGACATGCCGCGGCCCTGACGAGGGGTCTGCAGGAGAGCGGCGTGGTGGCCACGCCCAAGCACTTCCCGGGCTTCGGCGCGGTCGAGGCGGACCCGCACTTCGAGCTGGCCTCGATCGACCTCGAGCTGGAGGAGCTGGAAGCCCGAGAGCTCGTGCCCTTCCGGGCTGCCATCGAGGCCGGTGCCGGCATGGTCATGTCCGGCCACGTGGCGCTGCCGGCCGTGACCGGTGACCGCGCCTTGCCCGCGACCGTCTCGCGCCTCGTGATGCACGAGCTCCTGCGCAACCACCTCGGCTTCAACGGCGTCTCCATCACCGATGCCATGGACATGAAGGCCGTGGCCCAGGGTGTGGGCGGGGTGGTCGATAGCATCGTGGCCCTGCGCGCGGGGGTGGACCTGCTCCTGATGACGCCCGACCGCACGGCGCAGAAGCGGCTCGAGGAGGGGCTGCGACAGGCGGCCGTGCGGGGCCTCGTGCCCAGCAGCCGGGTGCGCGCCTCCCAGCGTCGCCTGTTCCGCCTGCGGCGCTGGCTCAAGCACTTCGCCTGGCCCGACCGCGCGTACGTCAGGAGCCAGGCGCACCGCGACCTGGCCCGCCGCTCCGCGAGCAGTGCCCTCACCCTCGTTCGCGACGAGGCGGGCCTGCTGCCGTTGCGGCCGAGCGCGGACCAGCAGGTGCTCGTGATCACGCCGCAGCCGCGCGAGCTGACGCCGGCGGACTCGTCGGCCGACGAGCCCCTGGCCCTGGCTGAGGCCCTGCGCCGTCATCATCCGGCCGTCATCGACCTGCGCGTGCCGGCGGAACCGAGCCACGAAGATATCCGCGCCGCGCGCGAGGCCGCCGCGGGGGTCGCCTTCGTGGTCGTGGCCACGCTCGCCACCAACGTGCAGCCGAGCCAGGCGCGCCTCGTGGAGGCCCTGCTCGAGACCGGCACGCCGACCGTGACGGTGGCCATGCGCACGCCCTACGACCTCGCCGACTACCCGCGTTCGGCGACCCACCTGTGCTCGTACTCGATCGTGCCGGCCAGCGTCGGTGCGGTCGCGGATGCGCTCTTCGGCCGGTCGCCCGTCGGTGGCCGGCTGCCCGTGGACATCCCCGGGCTCTATCCCCGCGGGCATGGTTTGGAGGTTTCCCAGTGGCCCTGATCGACGAGATCCGCGAGCAGCCGGAGGTCGCGGCTCGCCTGCTGCGCGAGGCTGGTCCCGAGATCGCGGCCATCTGCGAGACGATCAAGGCGGCCGATCCGGCCCACGTGGTCATCGCGGCCCGCGGAACGTCGGACCACGCTGCCATCTATGCCCAGTACGCACTGGGCGTGATGGCGGGGATGAGCGTGGGGCTGGCCACGCCCAGCGTGCATTCGCTGTACGGCGCCTCGCCGGACTACGGGCGCGCGCTGGTCATCGGCATCAGCCAGTCGGGAGCCTCTCCGGACGTCGTCGGCGTGATCAGCGCGGCTCGCGCGCAGGGCGCGCTCACGCTGGCCATCACCAACACGCCCGGCTCGGACATGGCCCTGGCGGCTGCGCATCACATCGCCCTGCGAGCCGGCCCCGAGCTGGCCATCGCGGCGACCAAGACCTACACCTCCACCCTGCTCGTGCTGGCCATGCTCGCAGCCGGCCTCTCAGAGGTCGATGCCGCGGGCGACCTGGCGCTCCTGCCCCAGGCCCTCACCGCCGTGCTCGACCAGGACGACGAGGCGGCGCGGATCGCAGCCGACATGAACTCGCTCAACCGCTGCGTCATCCTGGGGCGGGGCTACCACTACGCCACCGCCCGCGAGTGGTCGCTGAAGCTCAAGGAGCTGAGCTACACGCTGGCCGATCCGTACAGCACCGCCGATTTCATCCATGGACCGCTGGCACTGATCGAGGCTGGCTTCCCGACCTTCTGTGTCGCGCCACGCGGTGCCACCGAGGGGGACATGGCGGAGGTCATCGAACGCCTGGGCGTCGAGCTGGGAGCGCGCCTGCTCATCGTCTCGGACGATGCGGCAGTGCGGGCCCGCGGCACGTGGTCGATGGCCCTGCCTGCGACCGTGCCCGAGTGGCTGATGCCGATCGTCTCGATCGTGCCCGGCCAGCTGCACGCCAGGCACGTCACCATCGCCAAGGGCGGAGACCCGGAGCAGCCGCGTTCCATCCGCAAGGTCACGCTCACGAACTGAGCAGTTCGTTCAAGCAACCATTGACAAACGTTGTACATACACCCTACCCTCCGGCTATCGAGCCCAGCCATCGCATGACCAGCCCAGGGGGAAGAAACCACATGACCGCGACCACGAGCCCACTCGAGGCAGCATCCGCACCGCCGATCCCTGAGGACCGCGCCCACAGCCTGTTCCGCTGGAACGCGGTCCTGGCCGGTCTCCACGCGATCCAGGGCGCGATCATCCTGGCGCTGTCGTTCGCGCGGGACCCGATCGTCACCTCACCCGTGGTCACGACCTACCTCACCCTGGACGAAGCCACCCAGACCCTCGTCCCGGCCGAGTCGTCGCTGTTCGAGCTGCCCATCGGACCGGCCGTGGCCCTGTTCTTCTTCATGAGCGCCATCGCCCATGCGCTGCTGGCCTGGCCGCTGCGAGGCTGGTACGAGCGGCGCCTCGCGGACCACATCCAGCCCATGCGCTGGATCGAGTACGCCCTGAGCTCCAGCGTCATGATCGTGATCATCGCGGCGTTGTCCGGCGTCCAGGAGATCGGGACGCTCGTGGCCATCTTCGGCATCAACGCGGCCATGAACCTCTTCGGCTGGTCGATGGAGTCGGCCAACCAGGGGCGCCAGAAGACCCAGTGGAACCACTACATCTTCGGTGTCATCGCCGGCATCGTGCCCTGGATCGTCATCGGCATCGCGCTGTGGTCGGCGTCCGTCGAGCCCGGTGCCGCGCCCATCCCCGGCTTCGTCATCGCCATCTTCGTCTCGCTCTTCCTGGCCTTCAACGTCTTCGCCATCACCATGATCCTGCAGTACGGCAAGGTCGGACGCTGGCGCGACTACCTGGTCGGCGAGAAGACGTACATGTTCATGAGCCTGTTCGCCAAGACGATCCTGGCGTGGCAGGTCTTCTTCGGTACGCTCGCCCCGTAGCGCAGCGTCCGCGGGACGGCTAGAGCCCCGCGGAGACGTTCCACAGGTCGACGCCGGATCCGGGCGTCGCGTAGCGGTCGATCTCGGCCAGCTCCTCGTCGCTGAAGGGCGCTCCGTCGAGGGCGCCCACGCTGTCTTCGAGCTGGGCCGGGGAGCTGGCTCCGATGAGCGCGGAGCTCACGCGCGGATCGCGCAGCACCCACAGGATGGCCATCTGCGCGAGCGACTGGCCGCGACGCCGGGCGATCTCATTGAGCGCACGCACGTTGGCCAGGTTCTGCTCGCTGAGCTGGTCGCCCGAGAGAGACTTGTCCTGGCTGGCACGGCTGCCCTCGGGGACGCCCTCGAGATACTTGTCCGTCAGCAGGCCCTGCGCCAGCGGCGAGAAGGGGATGCAGCCGGCGCCGACGGCTTCGAGCACGTCGAGCAGCTCAGCCTCGATCCAGCGGTTGAACATGGAGTAGTTGGGCTGGTGGATGAGCAGGGGGGTCCCCAGCTCGCGCAGGATGCGCGCAGCTTCCGCCGTGCGAGCCGGCGAGTAGGAGCTGATACCCACGTAGCGCGCCTTGCCCTGGTGTACGGCCGTGGCCAGCGCGCCCATCGTCTCCTCGAGCGGGGTATCGAGGTCGATGCGATGCGAGTAGAAGATGTCGACGTGGTCGAGGCCCATGCGCTTCAGGCTGGCCTCAAGGCTGGCCAGGACGTGCTTGCGAGCACCGCTCCAGCCGTAGGGACCGGGCCACATGTGCCAGCCGGCCTTGGTGGTGATGACCAGCTCGTCCCGGTAGGGTGCGAGGTCCTTGGCGAAGATGCGTCCGAAGTTCTCCTCCGCCGAGCCGAAGGGCGGGCCGTAGTTGTTGGCCAGGTCGAACTGGGTGATGCCAAGGTCGAAGGCGGTGCGGATGATGGCCCGCTGCCGCGCGAAGGGGGTGTCGTCGCCGAAGTTGTGCCACAGGCCGAGCGAGATCGCCGGGAGCTGCAGGCCGCTGTTGCCGACGTAGCGGAACCGGGCTGCCGCATAGCGGTCCTCCGCGGCCCAGTAGTAGGGCTGCAGGTCCTGGGCCGGCATCGCCGGCTTCTCACGAGCTTCGCGTTCAGCGTCTGTGTGTGACGTGCGGTCGATCATCGTTCCCCTCCGTGGCCCGGGTCGGGCGGTGTCTGTATGTCTCGATGGTACGCGCTGCGCCGCCATCGGTATCGCTTCGGTAACGATTGCCGCCGAAGCCCCGGCGGCGCTACCGAGCGAGGGTTCGGGAACCGACCCGTCCGCTATCATCCGGCGGTGCCCAAGACCGTCCGGATCGAGGACCTCCCCGATATCGCGCGTGGCTGCTCCGTGCTCGGTGCCGGCGGCGGGGGAGAGGCCTACACCGCCACGCTGATGGCCACGCAGGCCATCGCTGACCATGGCCCCATCCAGCTCGTCGACTACGACGAGCTGCCCCAGGATGCCCTGGTCATGTCCTGCGGCTTCCTCGGGGCGCCAACGGTCACCATCGAGAAGCTCAGCTCGGGAGAAGAAGGCCAGTACCTTCGCGAGGAGGTCGAGCGTCTCTGGGGCAAGCCCGTGGCCGCGCTCATGTGCGCCGAGATCGGTGGCTCGAACGGCATGGCCCCGCTGACGTGGGCGGCCCGAACGGGCCTGCCGGTGCTCGATGCCGACGGCATGGGCCGGGCCTTCCCGGAGGTCCAGATGGTGACCATGGAGCTGGCCGGCATCTCGGCCCAGCCGGCCATCGTCGTCGACGAGCGTGGTCATCGGGCCGTCTTCCATGAGGTCTACGGAGCGTGGGCCGAGCGCCTCGAACGCGCCGTCGCCATCGCCTGCGGCGGCATCGCGGCGAGCGCCGAGTACACCATGACCGTGGCCCAGGCTCGCACCGCCACGGTGCCCGGAACGGTCAGCCTGGCCGCCGAGATCGGCCGGGCCATCAGTGGCGCCGCCGAGGACCCGGTGGCGTCGGTCATCGCCGCCACCGGCGCTGCCCGCCTCATCGAGGGCAAGGTCGTCGACGTGGAGCGCCGCATCGAGGGTGGCTTCGTGCGGGGCACGGCCACCATCGAGGGCATGCGCCGCGATGCCGGCAAGCGGCTCGAGATCGAGATCCAGAACGAGTACCTGGTGGCCCGGGTCGACGGCGAGCTACGGGCGGTGGCGCCGGACATCATCACGCTGCTCGACGAGCAGACCGGTGAGGCCATCCACACCGAGCGCATGCGCTATGGACAGCGGCTGGTGGCAGTGGCCATCCCGTGCCCCCCGGTGTGGCGCACCGAGATGGGCCTCCGGATCGCGGGCCCTGCTGCCTTCGGCTTCGAGGTCGAGTACGTGCCGGTCGAGCTGCTCAACCCCGGCACCGGCGTGTGGCCGGGCAAGGACGCGGGGATCGCCTCGTGAGCGCCGAACGGGTGGCTCGACGGGCGCTCGACCTGCGCCTCGGCATCGACGTCGGCGGCACCAACACCGACGCGGTCGTGCTTGACCGACGTGACACGCTCCTGGCCAAGACGAAGACGCCGACCTCCGCTGATGTGAGCTCCGGCATCGAGGCCGCGGTGGACGGCGTGCTGGCACTCGGTGAGGTCGACCGCACGCGCATCAGCCACGTGATGCTGGGCACGACCCACGCCACCAACGCGGTGCTCGAGCGCAAGAACCTGCACAGGGTGGCGGTCCTGCGCATCGGCGCGCCAGCCTCGCTCTCGGTGCGGCCGCTGCTGACCTGGCCGGCGGACCTCATCGCGGCCGTCTCCGGTGGCGAGACCGTGGTCCGGGGCGGGATCGAGCTTGATGGACGCGAGATCGTGCCCTTCGACGGCGAGGCCGTGCAACGCTTCCTGGAGCCGCTCCGTGGCACGGTGGACGCGGTGGCCATCACCAGCGTCTTCGCCCCGGTCTCGGCGCGCCACGAGCTGGCCGCGGCCGACCTCGCGCGTGAGGTCATGGGCTCGGACGTGCACCTCTCGCTCAGCCATGAGCTGGGCGCACTGGGCCTCCTCGAGCGCGAGAACTCGACCGTCCTCAATGGCGCCCTCCTGGGCGTGGCCCGTGACGTGGCGGGCACCCTCGCCGCCGCCCTCGAGCGACGCGGTATCGACGCGCTGCTCTACTTCGCCCAGAACGATGGCACGCTCATGGCGCTGGAGCACGCGGTCCGCTTCCCGGTCCTGACCATCGGCTCGGGCCCGGCCAACTCGTTACGCGGGGCGGCCTACCTCACCGAACGTGAGGACGGCATCGTGGTCGACGTCGGCGGCACGTCCACGGACATCGGCGTGCTCGTCGGTGGGTTTCCCCGCGAGTCCAGCCAGGCCGTCGAGATCGGCGGCGTACGCACCAACTTCCGCATGCCTGACATCGTCTCCATCGCGATCGGCGGCGGCACCATCGTGCGCGACGGAGCGATCGGCCCGGATTCGGTGGCCTGGCGTATCGCGACCGAGGCCCTCGCCTTCGGCGGAAGCACCCCCACGCTCACCGACGCGGCGTTGCTCGAGGGCCGGGCCACGAACGTGGGCAGCAAGACCCCGGGTACCGAGCACGCTCATCGCCTGCGGGCCGGCCTGGCCCTCGCTGATGAAGCGGTCGCCGACGCCATCGATCGCGTCAAGACCTCGCGGAGTGACGTGCCCATCATCGCGGTCGGCGGCGGCAGCATCATCCTCGGCGACGCCATCCCCGGCGCGAGCGAGATCCTGCGCCCTGCCAACCACGACGTGGCCAACGCGATCGGTGCTGCGATCGCCAAGGTCAGTGGCAGCGCCGAGGAGGTCGTAACCTACGCGGCGCGCGGACATGCGGAGGCCGTACAGGACATCGCGGCGCGCGCCGGTGCGGCCGCGGTCGCTGCCGGCGCCGATCCCGACCGCGTCGAGGTCGTTGACGTCGAGGAGACACCGCTGACCTACATGATGGAGCCCGCGGCCCGGATCCGGGTCAAGGCGGCAGGACCACTGGTGATGGGATAGACCCGGAGCACCCCGGGCCCAGAAAGGAGAACCACGGGACATGAGGACCTACCGAAGCCGGGCGAGGTGGCTGAGCGCCACGTTCGCCGGGGCAGCGTTGGCCCTGACCATGCCGATGGCGGCCATGGCGCAGGACGACGTCGATACCTTCACCTACGCCCCCAACCTCGCGGTCGTGACCGACCTCGATCCGGCCAGCTCGTACTCCAACGAGGTCACGGCCATGCACAACATCTACGAGTCGCTGACGCACTACGATTCGGCCAGCGGTGAGGTGCAGCCCTCGCTCGCGACCGAGTGGTCGAGCAGCGAGGACGGCCTGACCTGGACGTTCACCCTGCGAGACGACGTGACCTTCCACACCGGCGCGTCGATGGACGCGGCGGCGGCTGCAGCGGCGCTGGCGCGCACGCGTGACCTGGGCCTCGGCGCCGGCTACATCTGGGGCGGCGTCGAGTCCTTCGAGGCCCCGGATGCGACCACGCTGGTGATGAACCTCGCCTGGCCCGCACCCATGGACCTCATCGCGGCGGCCAACTACGCGGCCTACATCTACGACGTCAACGCCGCCGGTGAAGGCGCCTCCGAGGAGGAGCTGGCGGCCTTCTTCGCGGAGGGTGGCGAGGCCGGCACGGGCCCCTACACCCTGAGCTCCTGGGAACCGGGCTCCGAGTTCGAGCTGACCCTCGATGCCTTCCCCGACTACTGGGGCGGGTGGGATGGCGAGCACTACGAGGAGGTCGTCTTCCGGGTGGTGCCCGAGGTGACCACCGCCATGCAGCTGGTCAAGGCGGGCGAGGTCTCGATGGTCGAGCGCCTCACGCCCCAGCTCGTGGACAGCCTGCGCAGCGACGAGAACGTCCAGATCTACGAGACGCCGTCGCTGCAGAACCTGGTGATGCTGCTCAACACCGCGTCCGGGCCGCTGGCGGACCAGGCGGTGCGGAGCGCGGTCGCCAAGGCCGTCGATGTCGATGGCATCGGGACGGCGCTCGCCGGCGCGGTCGTGCCCGCCAAGGGCGTCATCCCGCCGGGCCTCCTGGGCCACTCGGACGAGTTGACCGGCACCGGTCTGGACCTCGAGGGCGCGGCCGCGCTGCTGGCAGAGGCCGGTTACGGGCCCGACGGTGAAGCCCTGAGCCTGACCATGACCCACGCGGTCGGTGACACGGACCAGGCGATCGTGGCCGCGAGCCTCAAGTCGAACCTGGCCGAGCTCGGGGTCGATCTCGAGGTCGTGGCTACCGAATGGCAGCCGCAGTGGGACCGCGCCATCAGTGAGAACGTCGAGGAGCGCCAGGACATCTTCACGATGTACTGGTGGCCGGACTACCCGGATCCCTTCAGCTGGTTCATCTCCATGTTCTACACGGAGGAGGAGCCGACCTTCAACCTGGCCTACTACTCCAACGCTGACATGGACGCGGCCATCGACGAGATCCAGTCGCTGACCGTGACCGACCGGGAGGCCGCCGAGGCCAAGTACATCGAGATGCAGCAGCAGCTCATCGACGATGCGGTGGTGGTGGTGCCCTACGTCCAGAACTACCAGCGTGTTCTCGACGCCAGCGTCGGCGGCTATGTCGACGACCCTGCCTACGCGCAGGTCCCCTTCGTGTACGACATGAGCCCGCAAGGCTGACGACCGCGGCAGACCGTGGGCGCGGGCCTGAGCCCGCGCCCACGCTTCGCCAGGAACGAGCCCGATGACGATGCGACAGCTCCTGCTGCGGCGCCTGCCGCAGACGCTGCTGGTCGCGGTCGGCGTCGGGCTCGTGGCCTTCTTCATCACCCGGCTCCTGCCGGGCGACCCTGCCTCCACGTGGGCCGGCCCGCGCGCTTCGCGCGAGGAGCTGGCGCTCGTGCGCGAACAGCTCGGGCTCGACCTACCCATGCCCGAGCAGGTCGTGCGCTACCTCATCGGGTTGGCCTCGGGCGACTGGGGCACCTCCATCCACACCCGCCAGCCGGTCATCGAGGACGTCATGGGCCGGCTCGTGGCCAGCCTCGAGCTGGTCGGGGTGGCCATGCTCATGGCCGTGTTCGCGGGCCTCTTCCTGGGCATGGTCGGCGCTCGCTGGAAGGGCCGCTGGCCCGACTGGATCACCAGCGCCCTCACCGCCATCCTCGTGGCCGCGCCGATCTTCTGGCTGGGCCTGCTCTTGCAGCTGACGCTGGCCACCGAGTTCGACCTCCTGCCCGTCGCCGGGCGTTACGACCGTGAGTTCCGCGATGTCGTCGCCGAGAACGGGGTCACGGGCATCGTCATGCTCGATGCGGTGCTCATGCTCAACCCGTCGCTCTTCGGGTCCGCGGCCGTGCATGTGCTGCTGCCGGCGATGGTCGTGGCGGCCTACCCCACGGGTCTCATCGCCCGGCTCTCTCGCGCCAGCCTCATCGAGACCCTGGGCGAGGAGCACGTGCGCATGGCCCGCGCCATCGGCTTCTCCGAGCGCACGATCATGCTGCGCTTCGCCTTGCGACCGTCGCTCGGTCCGGTGCTGGCTGCCCTGGCGCTCGTGTTCGGCTACGCCCTTGCCAACACCTTCCTCGTCGAGAACCTCTTCGATTGGCCGGGTCTCGGCTCCTACGTGGCCGACTCCATCTCCACCCTTGACGCTCCCTCCATCGCCGGGGCCACCCTCGTGGTGGCGCTGGCCTACCTGCTGGCCAACCTCGTCGTGGACCTCATCCGGCCCGTGGTCGACCCGAGGTTGCGGGCGTGACCGCGGTCGACGACGTGCGCCCGGACTCCCCCAGCCGGCTGCACGGCGCGGCGGCAGGCGCAGCCGTCTACGTTCGCCATCATCCCGGGCTCATCGTGGCTGGAGCCATCATCGTGGTGCTCCTGATCGCCGCCCTGCTGGCGCCATGGATCGCGCCTCACCCGCAGGATGCGGGTACGGCGACGGACCTCCTCAACACGCTGCAGGCGCCCGGCCGCGAGCATCCGCTGGGCACGGACCTCGTGGGTCGGGACGTCTTCAGTCGCGTGCTCTTCGGGGCCTGGTACTCGGTCGGCACGAGCGTGCTCGTGATCGCCGGGGCCCTGCTCATCGGCGTTCCCATCGGGCTCTTCAGCGGGGCCATCGGTGGGTGGGTCGATGACATCCTGATGCGCCTCGTCGACATCTTCCTGGCCTTCCCCTCGTTGTTGCTGGCGCTGGCCATCGGCGCGGCCCTGGGCCCATCGCTCGAGCACGCGGCCATCGCCATCGTCATCGCGTGGTGGCCCTGGTACGCCCGCCTGATGCGCGGCGAGGCGGCTGCCATCCGTGGTCGGGCCTTCATCGAATCGGGTCGACTGCTGGGTATCGGGCAGGCTCGGCTCGCCGTGCGCCACATCCTGCCCAACGCTGCCGGTCCGGTCATCGTGCAGGCGTCGCTCGACCTCGGTGGCGTCATCCTCACACTCGCCGGCCTGAGCTTCCTCGGGCTGGGGGCGCGAGATCCGGTGCCCGAGTGGGGCCTCATGGTGGAGCAGGGCCGGACGCTCTTCCAGACGCATCCGTGGGTAGCGCTCGCGCCCGGCGCGGCCATCATGCTCGCGGCGCTGGCCTTCACCTTGCTGGGCGAAGGCCTGCGCGAACGCCTCGATCCGAAAGGCGCCACGCGCCGATGAACGAACCCAACGGCCCCCTCCTGCGCATCCGTGACTTGCGGGTCGAGATCGGAGGCAAGCGCCTGCTCGACGTGGACCTGCTCGACGTTGGCCGCGCCGAGATCGTGGGGCTGGTGGGGGAGAGTGGCGCCGGCAAGAGCCTGATGCAGGCGGCAGTGCTGGGACTGCTGCCCGCGCACGCCACGGTCTCCGGCAGCCTCGCCTTCGACGGCATCGAGGTGCTCGGCGCGAGCCGTTCGGTCATGCACGACATCCGGGGCCGACGGATCACGGTGGTGCTCCAGGCGGCGCGGGCCGCGCTTACGCCGACCATCCGGGCAGAGACGTGGCTCGACCGGGCGCTTGCCCTGCACGACGTCCCCAAGGCCGAGCGAGCGACGCGGTTGGACCACGCCCTCGACGCGGTCCGGCTCGATCCCGAGCTGCTTACACGCTACCCCCACCAGCTGTCCGGTGGCGAGGCCCAGCGAGTGTCGATCGCCCTCGCGGTGGCCCTCCGCGCCGAGCTCATCCTGGCCGACGAGGCCACCAGCGCCCTCGACGTGACGGTGCAGGCGGAGGTAGCCGAGCTATTCCGACAGCTGCGAGACGACGAGGGCACATCGTTCCTGCTGGTATCGCACGACCTCGCGCTCGTAGCCGGCCTGGCGGACCGCATCAGCATCATCGAGGCCGGTCGCATCGTGGAGCGCGGCGGGCCCGAGATCCTGGAGCACCCCAGCGACCCCGTGACGCAGACGCTCGTGGCAGCCAGGCCGGTGCTGCCGGCGCCTTCGGACGTGACCCCATGAGCGCACTGACCACGGTCGTGCTGGCCGCGACCGACCTCGACGTGCGCTACCCCGGCGCGGACCGGCGTCTGCCGCCGGCGTTCGCCATCGATCGGCTGGAGCTCGTGCCCGGGAGCTCGGTCGCACTCGTGGGTGAGAGCGGCTCGGGCAAGACGACCGCCATGCGCGCGCTGCTCGGCCTGCTCAAGCCGGCCTCGGGAGCCGTCACCTGGAACGGGACCTCGGTCACCGCCATGGGTCGCGCTGCGTTGCGCGACTACCGCCTGTCCGTGCAGCCGATCATGCAGGACGTCGACGGCGCACTCGACCCGCGGCAGACGATCGGTTCCGCCGTGGCCGAGGGCTGGCGTGCCGGCGGCAGGAAGGACCTGCGGCCGGGTGAGGACCAGGCCGCGGTGGTGCTGCGCCTGCTCGATGAGGTGGGCCTGCCGGCGAGCGCCGCCAGGCGCCATCCGCACGAGGTCTCCGGTGGGCAGCGTCAGCGCGCGGTCATCGCGCGAGCCCTCGCGGTCGGCCCACGGATGCTGCTCCTCGACGAGCCCACCAGCGGCCTCGATGCCACCGTGGCCGTGCGCATCCTCGAGCTCATCGAACGGCTCCGTGCGGAGCGAGGTCTGGGCATCCTGCTCATCAGCCACGACCTGGGCGTGGTCACGCGTCTTTGCGTGGAGACGGTCGTGCTCTACCGCGGCGAGGTCGTCGAGCGCGGCGCGACCGAGCGCTTGCTGACCAGACCGCGCCACCCCTACACGGGTGCCTTGCGGCGGTCGGTGCCGGAGCTGGGCGTGCCATTCCGCGTGCCCTACAGGCCTGCACCCGAGGCGGCCGCGATCGACCCGGCGTCAGGGTGCCGGTACGGGCCGCGCTGCGCGTTCGCCGCGGCGCGGACGTGCGGCAGCCGACAGGCGTTGGTGTCGCTCGATGCAGACAGCAGCGTACGCTGCGGACGCGCCCACGAGCTCGGGGTGCTTGACCCACTGGCCGATCAGGTGCCGACCGGGGATCGCTAGCGGCCGCCGGCGGTTGCCGCCTGACGGCAAGCGCTAGGCCTATCGGCTGCACGTTCGCGCCATTGCCCGTGCTGGTCCAGGGATGGAACATCGGTGAAGCATTCGAGAGACCGAGATGACCATCCGAGCCGGCGCTCCGCGCCACGACCACGAGGCGACAGACATGACCAAGACGTTCGAGCGGTTCCTGCATGCGTTCACCGATGAGGAGCTCGTCGCCTTCGCGCGGGAGCGCAGCGGGGTCCAGCCGCCGTACTGGAAGACCATGCGGCTCGCGTTGCGCATCGAGGCCGAGCGCCGAGGGCTGGCGCTTGAGGGGGAGCTGGGCGAGGCCGCCCTGGTCCCTGCATCCGGACACCGCGCGCACGCAGGGACTGCCTAGGTGTAGTTCCCGGGGGTTCGTGAGCCATCGCCTCGCGCGGCCATCGGTTCGGTCAGCCAGTCCTGCGGAGGCGCGAGGATCGAGGCCCGCTGCGGCGCAGGATGTGCGGCGTGGTGGTGCGCGGGGATAGCTCGTGCCGCAGGGTGCGCCGCGTGGTGGTGCGGCGTGGTGGTGCGCCGGGGTAGCTCGCGGCGCAGGGTTCGCCGGCTATGCCGCCCGGGACTGTACGGACCAGGCAGGCCGTCCCATCGCTCCGATCAGCGGCTCATCCCACCCCTGGCATGCCCGTGGTGCATGGCCCCTGGCGGCGCATCGGTCCATTCATGCACCGGGGGCATGGACCCGCGAGGCGCCTGGCCCGTTCATGCGCGGGGGGCATGGACCGCCAGGAGCCTGGCCCGTTCATGCGCGGGGGGCATGGACCGCAGCGGCGCCTGGCCCGTTCATGCGCGGGGGGCATGGACCCGCGCGTCACGTGCCGGCATGACGAACGAGGAGCGGGGCCCGTCCATGCGGGGGGCATGAACCCGCGAGGCACGTGCCCGGCATGACCGCCCGACCCCGTGGGCCGACGCGCTGATCGACACCCCGCAGCGAGACGCGCTGCCGCGCCGCACCCTGCCTCAGGGGGAGCTGGCCACCCAGGCGATGCCTTACTCACACCGGGAACGACATCAAGGCACTCCTGGTCCGCAGGAGGCCGCAACGACGAGGGGCGCCCCTCCGGAGTGGAGGGGCGTCCCTCTCTCAGGCGGCTGGGAGCCACCTGCTGGGAGGAGGGCTACCCGATCTCGATGGTGCCCGGCGCCTGCTCGACGCCGTCGTCGTTCACGAAGAATGTGCCGCTCATGGAAACCGGCGCTCCGTCGAGCCCTTCGAACGGGCCGACCGCTTCCATGACCGAGCCCGTCATGGAATAGGCCGCAGCCTCTAACTCAGCGATCCCGTGGTCGAGGCCCCACAGCACCAGATCGCCATCGAAGGTCTCGACGGCGCAGGCTTCATCGAACACCAGCTCGAGGCCGTCGTAGACCGCCCAGACCTCGTTGAAGGCTGCAGTCCCATCCGCGGGTGGATGGTTGGGTGGCCGGCCGGCGCCGACGTTGAAGAAGAGCATGTCGTAGACGTCCCCGTCGAAGTCGACCGTGCCGATCCAGTCGGGGACCTCCTCGCCGGGTCCGGTGAAACAGTCGTTCCAGAGCAGGTCGAATGCGCCGGTCGACGTGTCCGTAGCTGCCGCGGCTGGTGCCGCGACCAGGGCGGCTGCCAAGGCCATCGGCAGGACGAGCGGTGTCTTGCGAAGCATCGTCTTCTTCCTCCGTCGTCGAGTGCCTCGCGCCGAGCGCGTTGATGGCCGGCTTCCGGGGCAGCTCCAGGCTGGAGTGAAGTCCACTCCGGTCAACAGCTACTCAACCTCGGCTCAATCAGCCCGCTGGAGGTGGGTGTGGGCGGCACCGACGGGCCGCAGCGAGCGGGCAGCGTCCATGGCTTGCTCAAGGCTCATGGCGCGACCCTCCGACCAGTTCCGGGCCAGTGTCGCGGGATCAAGCGATCGAGCGGCGACGGCCCGAGCGGAGTCGATGTGCAGGTCCTCGATGCGCATGCCGCCACCCGACGCCCGGCGCAGGGCATCCGCGGCCCCGGCCACGCGGACGGCCGTCTCCGGCTCGAGATCAGCCGCGAAGGCGGCCACGAAGTCGAGCAGCCACACGCAGATGGCCACGTTCTCCAGGTCACACGCCTGGTCGAGGGCGTCGAGCGCGATGCGTGTCGCGACCATCGGTGAACCCGTGTGGTACTCGAGGCCGGCCAGGCCGGCCAGCTGCGTCACCGCCAGCGTGTCGGCACCCAGCTCGCGGGAGATGGCCAGAGCCTCCTCCCACAGCGGACGTGCCGCCTCATACTGGCGCTGCTGCCAGAGTGCGAAGCCCTCCGCCATCGACGTTTCCCCGACCTTGTCCCGGAGCCTGAGGTCCTCGGCCAGCGCCCGCGCCTGCCCCGCCAGGCGAGCACCGGCCGCGGGGTCGCCGTTCCAGGTGGCGGTCATGCTCATGCTGCACAACACCTCTGCCTCCATACCGCGGTCCTGGAGCTCCCGATAGAGCGTCAGGGCTGCCTGGTAGTCCGACCATGCGGAGGCGTAGTCGGCCTGCCAGTAGGCCAGACCGGCTGCTGAGAGCAAGGCCTCGGCCCGGACCGCGGCGCCGCCGCCGGCCTGGGCCAGCAGGACCGTCAGCCAGTCGCGAGCCTCGGCCAACTGGCCGGCGGCCTGCCAGTAGCGCCAGGTCGCGCTCGCGAGTCGGAGGCCTGTTTCGACGTCGAGGCCTTCGGCGCAGCGCCGGAGCGCGGCACGGATGTCCTCGACCTCACGGTCGAGGCGAGAGAGGGCCGCGTCGTGCCCAGGACCCTCGAGCTCGGGTCCAGCTTCCTCTGCCCGGCGGAGACAGTACCGCGCGTGCCGGCCGGCCGCTTCGTCGAGCTCCCGCTTCTCCTCGAGCGCCTCCACCGCGAACTCACGCAGCGTCTGCAGCATGCTGAATCGAGCCTCGCCCGTATCGGCAGGGCGGTGCAGCAGGCTCTTGGCCAGCAGTGACTCGAGCCCGATCCAGATGTCATCGAGCGGTCGATCTGCCACGAACGCGGCGGCTTCCGCGGTGAAGGCGCCGACGAACACGCCGAGTCGGCGGAACAGCCGTTGCTCTTCGGCATCGAGCAGCTCGTAGCTCCAGGCGATCGCGCCGCGCAGGGTCTGGTGGCGCGCGATGGCGTCACTGGCGCCGCTGGTCAGCATCGGCAACCGCCGTTCGAGTCGCTCGAGCAGGCTCTGGGGATCCAGGAGTCGCAGGCGGCTGGCACCCAGCTCGAGGGCCAGGGGCAGGCCGTCGAGGCGGGCAGCGATGCCGGCGATGGCGGCGGCGTTCTCTGGGGTGACGCCGAACCCGGGATCGACGGCGCGAGCGCGCGCGACCAAGAGCGCGACGGCGTCGTACGACAAGAGCGAGTCCGGGTCAGGATCGTCTTCCGCCGGCGGCACCTGTAGGGGTAGCACCGGGAACTCCTGCTCGCCAGCGAGCCTGAGCGGGGCGCGACTGGTGGCCATCACCGTCAGGCCGGGCGCGCTGTCGAGGAGGTTGCCGACGCGGTCCAGCCCGCCGGCCAGCTGCTCACAGTTGTCGAGGATGAGCAGGCAACACAGGTCCTGAAGCCGGCTCGCGAGATCGCCACCGTCCTCATCCGACTCGGCTCGACCGATCCGTCCCTGATCTGCCGTGCCCAGCTCATCGAACGCGGCTCGGACCACGGGCTCGATCCGCGACGGATCGGAGACGGCGGCGAGCGATACGAAGACCACGCCGTCGGGGTAGGCCGTCTCCCGTTGTGTCGCCAGCTGGAGGGCCATCCTGGTCTTGCCTGACCCGGGTGCGCCGGTCAGCGTCAGCAGCCTCGATGCTGCCAGCAGCTCCCCTGCGATGGCCAGGTCCCGTCCGCGGCCGATGAAGGTCGTGCGCTGGAGGGGCAGGTTGCTACGAGGACGGACAGGGACGCCGCCAAGGGCATGACCGGTCGAAGCCGGCAGGTCGAGGTCCGGATCCTGCCGCAGGACGCGTTGCTCCATACGCTTGAGAGCCGGACCAGGTTCGATCCCGAGCTCGTCGGACAGGTGCATGCGCGCCTCGCTGAACACCTGCAGCGCCTCGGTCTGGCGGCCCGCCCGGTACAGCGCCACCATGTAGTGCTCCCAGAAGGCTTCGCGGAAGGGTTGCTCGAGCGTCAGCGACCGCAGCTCCTCCACCAGGAGCTCGTGGCGACCGAGCTGAAGGTCGGCGCGGATCCGGTCCTCCTGGGCCACGAGCCGTAGCTGGTCCAGGCGAGTGGCCTCAGCGGCGGCGAACGGTTCGTCCGCGAACTCCACGAGCGCCGGGCCGCGCCACAGACCGAGCGCAGCCTCGAGCAGATCGCGGGCGGACGTGGCGTCACCTGCTGACAGGCTCGCTCGTCCATCGGCGGCGAGCCGCTCGAAGCGCGCCGCATCGAGTTCACCGGGCTCCAGGTGCAGACGGTAGCCTGACGTGTCGCTGCTCAGTCGGCGGCGCTCGTCACCGAGCGTAGCGCGTACGCGCGAGATGTAGACGTGGAGCGTGTGGCGGGCGTTGGCTGGCGCGTCGTCCGGCCACAGGTCTTCGATCAGGCGGTCCGACGTGAGCGGCTGGCCCGAGCGCACGAGCAGCCGTGCCAGAACGGCTCGCTGTCGGAGGGAACCGAGTTCGAGTGACACCCCGTCCTGAATGACCTGGAGCTCTCCAAGGATGCCGAACTCCGTGGCCATGGCCGGTCCGCCCCCACGTTCCGGTATGCCGTGAGCGCCCGTTGAGCGCCCGTTGAGCGGGGTTGCTCAAGGTTCGACTCTACTCCCGAGGTGGTAGCGCATGGAACGGGCAACGTTCGGCCCCATCGTCGAAGCGGTGATCGCTGCTCTTGGCGGGTCTGGCTCGAGCGCGATCGCCGGCCATCTCGACGAAGAGACCCTGCTGCACATGCCCGGCGGCTCGGGTCTCGCTGGCGACTACCAGGGTCGCGAGGCCATCTGTGGCCTGATGGATCGGCTGGCCACGAACACTCGTGGAACGCTCCGATTCGAGACGGTGTGCACCGGAGCCCGGGGCCGCGATCACGTCTGGCTGCAAGGGCAGATCTGCGGCTACCGACTCGAGCACTCGCTGCAGACGAGCGCCTCCCTCGAGGTGACCGTGGCCGATGACAGCGTCCGGGAGGTCTGGCTGGCTTGTTCGGACCAGGTGGCGTGGGACGACTTCTGGTCGTGAGGCGCCCAACCGGCGGTGATGCAGAAGCGTTGGCTCCGGGCGGGGCCACAGGGGCATGCCTCGACACGGGTAGACCGACCTGACGAGGAGGGGGTGGGGTGGCTAACGGGGCTTGAACCCGTAACCTCTGGAGCCACAATCCAGTGCTCTGCCGATTGAGCTATAGCCACCATGCGTCATCCGGCACGCGCGCAGGCGAGCCGCTGACCGAGAGGAAGTGTACCCGTTCAGGTGGCAGCACGCGGTGATGTGCGCCGCTAGGCGAGGATCACCTCCGAGATCTCCGGTGTCACCAGGAACATGAGCACGATGTTGGCGATGACCGAGGTCAGCGGCCACGAGCCCGGACCCTGTCGCAGCCAGGGCACGACCACCGCGTAGGAGAGGAACACGCCGACGTTGGCGAGCCCGTTCCACGTCTCGCTGCCGGACAGCAGCATCAGGGCTGCGGTCGTGAAGACGGCTACGACGACGAGTGCCAGGAGGCCCAGGGCCTTGCCGATGCGACCCCGGATCGTGACCTCGCCCGGAAGGATCCAGGAGCCATCACCGACGCCGGTCCGCACGGTCGTCCACGCGGCCAGGAACCAGATGACGTGGGAGAGACCATGCATCAGCAGCATCGTGCAGACGAGGAGGCGGAAGAGATCCTCCATCAGGCCTCGGGTCCGCCCACCGCCGGCAGCGAGCGCACCAGGTCGGCCACGAACTCGGCGGCGCCCGCCACGAGCGTCGGGTCGACCAGCTCGAGCGTGTCGCGATCGGTGTGGGTCACGGTGGCGCAGAGCTCGCGGAACGAGGTCGAGGTCAACGCGATGGCGGGACGACCGTGCCCGGCCACGATGCTGTGGTCGCTCTCGTACCACTCCTCACCCAGCGAGACCGTGGGATGACGGCGCACGACCCGGCCGATGAGCTCGGCCCCGCGTTCGCTGACCGCGTACATCGACGCGGCCGTGCTGGCGCCCCGGGCACCGATGGCGTCCATGTTGACCGTGCCCAGGAGCTCGTCCCAGCGCCCCTCGTTGGCGGCGACGAAGAGGTGCTCACCGGAGCTGGCGTAGTAGTCCTCGCCGTTCATGGGGATGAGCTCCACCCGGTAGGGTCCGTCGTACTCGGCCAGCAGCTCCGATACCCCCAGGAGTGCGGCGACGCCGGCGGCGTTGTCGAGCGCGCCAGGAGAGCCGCTCTTCGAGTCGATGTGAGCCATCACCAGCGCGCGCGGCGCCCCCGCCGGCCCGCGGGTGGCGGTCAGCTGACGGGCCCACAGCGCCTGGCGCTCCGACACGATCTCCAGCTCCACGTTCTGGCCCGCGAGCGGCACGAGCTGGGATCCTGTCTCATCGGTGGTATAGGCGTTGGGCAGGTCGAAGTCGCCGTCCTCGATGAGCGGATAGGGGTAGAGCCCGCCGCCCATGCCGCCGCCGTGACCGGTGGCGCCGATGACCGCGGCCGGAGCTCCCGACTCGAGCAGCTCGTAGATGCGCCGATGGTCGGGTGCGTCGATGAAGTCGAACGACTTGGGGAAGAGCTGGTCGGCAGCGATGTCGCCGTGCAGCAGCACCACGGCGCCGGTGATGTCAGTGTCCTCGAGGGCGGCCAGCGAATCGACCGCCAGGAGCGGGGCCCTGACCGAGGCGGGGACCGTGTACGGACCCGCGCAGGACCTCGAAGGCGCGCTCGCCGACCGTCAGGCGGGCCGGGCCCGTCTCCGCGTCGAGGACCTCGAAGTCGACCGAGTCGACCGCCCAGCCGTGTGCCAGCAGGACGCCTTCCACGTAGTCGTTGGCGGCCGTGTTGCCAGGCCGGCCAGGATGGCGATCGGGGTACCCGTCGACGAGGGCGACGAGGTGCCGCTCGATGGCGGCGGCGAGAGGCTCAGACATGTGATGACGACCCCGCTACGCGGCCGAGGATCGGGGGAGGGGAACTTCGGCTCTGGATGGATTGGACCTGCTTCCCTGACGATGGCGTCGTGACGAACCGGATGCGTCTCCTTCACTGGCTGCTGCGTGCCCTCAGTGACCGCCTCATGCTGCCACTCTTCGAGGGCCTCGGTGGGACGCGTGACACCACCCTCGGTGGGCGCCTCTGTGTCCTCCGCACGGTCGGCCGCACGTCCGGGCTCGTGCGTGAGATCCCGCTCAACTACGCTCCCACGACGCGCGGCGTGGCCGTGCTCGCGGGGTTCGGCCGTTCGACCGGCTGGGTCCACAACCTGCGCGCTCGGCCGCGGGCGATGCTGCTCGTGGGCACGCGCACCTACCCCGTCACGGCAGTGCAGATCAGCGACCGGGGACAGGCCCTGGCGGCCACGCGTGGCGTGCTCAAGGACGCCGGCGCCATGGGTTTCTTCTACGGCTGGGATCCGCGGCGGGCAACGGATCGGCAGATCGCCGGGGTGGTCGATGAGACCCTCGCCTTCCACCTCATCTTCGATGAGGTGCCCCCCTGGGTCATGTGAGCCCTGCCACTCTGGTTCGGAACCGCTAGGCTGCCTGGATGCGCGTTCCCGACTTCCTCGTTCGCCAGTTCTACGTCAAGGGCAGCCTGCAGCCCGAAGGCGACGGTTTCCGTCTCCAGGCCCAGAACGGCATGGGCAACGGCACGCTCGTGGGCATCGGCACGGTGGTCATGGACGGCCAGGTCATCGATCCGACCACCATCACCGCCAGTCGTGACGGCGAGGACACCGTGCACCGCGCCTCAGACGTCTCGCGCCGCACACCCGTCAGCTTCAACCGCGGTGACGTCGTCACCTTCCACATCGCCGGCTACCCCCTGACCGCGGGCCCGCACCAGTTCGAGGTCGATATCTACGAGGTCAACCTGGGCTTGGTACAGCTGGTCCTGAAGGACACGGTCCGGGGCTAGTTCGCATCGACGAGCGCCAGCAGCTCCAGCGTCGCCTCGACGACCTGCGCCTGCTGCTCCTCGCGACTGATGGCCGCCTCCCCGTCGCCATCCTGCGGGCCATACCAGCCGAAGCCGGCGTGGTTGCCACCCGCGATCTCCACGAAGGCGGTGTCAGGCGGGAGCTGTGCGCGCGAGCCCTCGATCTCCTCGATGGTCGCGAGGCCGTCCTCCGACGCGTAGATGGAGGTAACCGCGAGCGGTGCTTGTGAGAGGTCCGTGCCGCCGGCCGGGTAGGCCGCCCACAGGACGAGGCCGTCGATGGTGTCGTGACCGGCGGCGTAGTCAGCCGCCATGGCCCCGCCGAGCGAATGCCCCCCGATGACCCAACGGTCGATCTCGGGGTGGGCCTCGATGATGCCGTCAGCCGTGTCCGGCGCCAGCACTGCCAGCCCGAAGGGCATCGAGGGCACCACGGTGAGATAGCCGGCCTCCGCGATGGCGCGTGCGGCGGGCGCATAGGCCTGCGCGGGCACCCGGCCGCCGGGATAGAGGATGAAGCCGGTCTCAGCCGGCTCCGCGGGGATGAACGAGAGCCAGGGCTCGGTCTCGACCGCGACGACATCGTCCGAGACGAGGGCCGCCTCCGTCTCCGGCATGGGGTCCGGCAGGTCCGTTGCCCAGACGTAGCCAGCCGCGCCCAGAGCGAGCACGAGCAGGGTCACGATCCCGAGGAGAAGCTTCCAGTGGCGACGCATCTGCCCGAGTGTAGGCCGTTCCGCATCGATGTGGGTCCGGCCCTGATACCATCCGCCGGATGACCACTGCCCACGATGCCGGGACCCTCGCAGGGCGACGAGGACTCACCCTTGGCGACTACCTCATCCCTGCGAGCCTCGCCACCCGTGCCCCAGCCTGGGCCCGTGATGCCGCCCTCATCGCTGGTGGCGTCATCCTGCTCATCCTCGGCGCACGCATCGCCTTCGAGCTGCCGGCCGTGAGCCTGGGTCGCTTCTACGTGCCGGACAACCCCTACGTGCCCATCACCCTGCAGACCTTCGGCGTGCTCTTCACCAGCGCCGCCCTGGGTGCCAGGCGTGGCGTCTCAGCCACGGCCATCTACCTCGCCATCGGCGCCATCGGCATGCCGGTCTTCGCCGGAGAGGCGTCAGGCACGGCGACCTTCGCCTCGGTCGACTCCGGGCGCGTGGTGCTCGGAGCCACGGGTGGCTACCTCGTCGGCTTCCTGGCCGCCTCGGCCGCGGTCGGTGCGCTCGCCCAGCGGGGTTGGGATCGTCGCCTGGGGGGCTCGATCGGAGCCATGCTCCTGGGCACGCTCATCATCTACGCCTTCGGCCTGGCCTGGCTCGCCCTGGCGCTGGACCGGAGCGTGAGCGACGTGCTGCCCTTCGGCCTCTTTCCGTTCGTGCCCGGTGATGTGCTGAAGCTGCTGATGGCGGCCGCTGCACTGCCCTTGGGCTGGTCGCTGGCCGGCCGCCGCGCGTCCGGCCGCGGAGGGGGATCGTCCGGACCAGCCTGATGGCCGCCATCCTGACCAACGCCCTGACCAAGGTCTATCGCGGCCACGGGCCGCCGCTCCGTCGGGACGCTGGGGTGCCCGCCCTGCGGGACCTTTCGATCGAGGTGCAGGAGGCTGAGGTCTTCGGCTTCCTGGGTCCCAACGGCGCCGGCAAGTCGACCGCGATCCGGCTCCTGCTGGGGTATCTGCACGCGACCGCGGGCACGGCCACGGTGCTGGGCCTGGATATCGCGAGCGAGAGTGAGGAGATCCGACGACGGACCGGCTACCTGCCCGGCGGCATCGCCTTCTACGACAACCTGACCGGAACGGAACAGCTGGCCTACCTGGCCTCGCTCGACGGACAGCCCTCCGTGCTGCGCGACGAGCTCATCGAGCGCATGGAGCTGAGCCGCCGCGACCTTGGCCGCCAGATCCGCGACTACTCGCGCGGCATGCGCCAGAAGATCGGCATCATCCAGGCGTTCCAGACCGATCCCGAGCTGGTCATCCTCGACGAGCCGACCGAGGGCCTGGACCCCCTGATGCAGCGTTCCTTCTACGAGATCCTCGATGACCGTCGCCGGGCCGGACGAACCATCTTCTTCTCCTCGCACATCCTCAGCGAGGTCGAGCGCGTGTGCGACCGCGTCGCCATCGTGCGCCAGGGCGAGCTCGTGGCGGTGACCGACATCGCCGAGCTGCTGGGCCGCCGACGGCGCCGGGTCGAGCTGCGCTTCACGGGAGCTCCGCCACAGCTGGCAGGCGTGGAGGGCGTCAGCGACGTGCACGTCCGCGACGACGTGCTGAGCTGCCAGCTGGACGGTGAGCCTGGCCACCTCCTCGCGGCGCTCGACCGCGCTGCCATCGTCGACCTGCTCATCGAGCCCGCGCGCCTGGAGGAGGCGTTCATGGAGTACTACGCGCCGGCCGCCGCGGACGCCGACCGCGCCGGGACAGCGGGATGAACGCACCCCTCTTCCGACACACGCTCGCCGCCAATGGCCTGCGCCTGGTCTTCATCGCCCTCGGGCTGATGCTGATGGGCATCATCATGCCGCTGATGTATGCGACCTTCGGCAAGGACCTGGGCAGCTTCGTCGAGACCATCCCGCTGCTGGCGCAGTTCTCCAACTTCGGGGGCGGCGACCTGTTCTCCCTCACCGGCATGGTGGCGATGGGGTTCGCCCACCCCTTCACCTTGCTGCTCATGGGCATCATGGCGGTCGCCTTCCCGGCCCTGGCCATCGCCGGCGAACGTGACCGGGGCACGCTCGAGGTGACGCTCTCCCGACCGATCTCGCGGCAGCGCCTGTACACGACCCTGTTCGCGGCCGGGGTGGGCTTCATCATGCTGCTCGCAGCCGTCCTGGTGATCACCACGAGCGTGAGCATCGTGGTCGTCGGCTTCGGGGATGAGGTGAGCCTGGCGAGGTTCGCCCAGCTGTGGGTCGCCGACGTCCTGCTCTTCGTGGCCATCATGTCCCTGGCCTTCGCAGCGTCGGTCGAGTCCGATCGGGCCGGACCGGCCATCGGCATCCCGGCCGTCTTCGTCCTGCTCAACTACCTCGCCTTCGCCATCGGTTCCATCTGGCCCGACGCCAGCTGGCTCCAGGACTACTCGATGTTCAACCTGCTCAAGGCGCAGGATGTCCTCGACCGCGGGATCGCGCCCAGCGACGCCATCCTCATGGTGCTGTTCGCTGCGCTCTTCATCGCCATCGCCCTCTACCGCTTCCCGCGACGCGACCTGGCGGCACCCGCGTAGGCCTCGCTGCCGGCACGACCTTCAGTACACTACGGAGCCATGCGTATCAACCGAAGCCTGCTCAACTGGGGTGTGTTCCTCATCGCGCTCGGCGGTATCCCGCTGGCCGTGGACCAGGGGTGGCTGGAGTCCGATATCGCGAGCGAGCTGGGCCAGCTCTGGCCCCTCATCCTCGTGGGCATCGGCCTCGGGCTCATCCTTCGCTGGACGCCGCTCTCGTGGTTCGGCGGTGCCGTGGTGGCCGCCACGTTCGGCCTGATCTTCGGGGCCGCCGCGGTGTCGCTTCGCGACAACGACCTGACCACGGTGCAAGGCATCATCCCCGCCATCGCCAGCGGCGCCTGTGCCAACGGTGACCTGGGCACGGAGACCACCAGCGGGGAGGGTATCGCCTCGAGCGGCTCGTTCGCGCTCGACCTGTCCCTGCCGTGCGGCGAGCTCAGCGTGGCACGGGCGGCCGAGACGACCTGGCGCGTGGATGCGGCGCATGAGGCCGGCGATGCGCCCCGCATCGACGAGACCGAGGATGAGACCGGGACCACCGGGCTGCGTGTGCGCTACGAGGATGACGGTGACCTCGCCTTCATCGGCCGCCAGACCCGCAGCCGCTGGGACGTGCTGGTGCCGGCTGCTGCGACGCTCACCGTGCAGGCCACGCTCGATGCCACCAAGGGCATCATCGAGGGTGGCCCTGGTCCGGTGGCGCGCCTTCAGGCTACCCTCAACGCCTCCGACGCCACCCTCGACCTGGCCCAGGCGGAGACACCCGAGACGGCCGTGATCGAGCTGACCCTCAACGCCTCCGATGGCCGGTTGCTCCTGCCGATGGGCACGACCCGGACCAGCGTCGACGCTCAACGCGTCGTCGCTGGAGGTGTGTGCGCCATCGTCGCTGGCGGTGCAGGTCGAGCTCTCCGAGACGCTCTCTTCGAGTGACCTGGGGGATGCCGGCCTGGAGGAGACCGACGCCGGTACGTGGGCCACGCCGGACTTCTCAGCGACGGGCGACCACGCCCTGCTGGAGCTGGAGAGCACGGTCTCATCCTTCTCGATCGAGCGACCGGAGGCTTGCTCATGAGCTACTACCCGGGCGGCCAGCAGCCGCCTCCACCCCAGGATCCCTACGGCTACCAGCCGCCCGCCGACCCGTACGGATACCAGCAGCCCGGGCAGGATCCCTACTACGGAGCGCCACCGCCGGCCGATCCATACGCGCCGCCGCCCGACCCGCACTACGGTGCCCCGCAGGGTGCCCCGCCGCAGGGTCAGCCAGGCTGGGGCCCGCCTCCGCCCCCACCCCCGCCGCCGTCCACCCGCAGTCGGGGCGGCTCGGGAGCAGCCATCTTCGGCTTGCTGCTGGTGATCGTGGGCGTGTGGGTGCTCTTCGGCGACCAGCTCGAGCTGGACCTCGACTGGAGCGAGGTCTGGCCCATCGGGGCGGTCGTCATCGGAGCCTTGATGGTGGTGGCCTCGGTCGTGCCGGGCAGGGACCGCGACCAGGCCTGAGGCCGCCCACGCCCTCGCGCAGACAGCACCAACGGGCCGACCTTGATGGCCAGCCCGCTGGTGGAAGCGCGCGCGATCAGATCGGGCGGATCTCGCCGAAGACATCCTCCAGCGGGCGCCGTACGACCACCCACCTGTAGCTGGCCTTGTTCCAGCCCACGAGGTAGACCTCGTGGTACTTGCCGCCGCTGAGGTTGATGGCCTTGGTCTTCAGCAGCCGTTCGCCACTCGAGAGCCGCTTGGCCGCCACCAGCACGTCCAGCATGGCCGGCATCTCCAGCCACTGCTCGTCACCGGCGTTCCAGCCATACTCCACCGGTAGAGGCTCGCCCGCGAGGAGCGGCGGGACCGGGAAGCTGTAGCCCAGGTTCATGGCCACGTCGCGAGCGCGTGCAGCGTGGCGGAGGCTCACGAACGCGAAGTCCGCGGGAAGCTCGGGCACGTCGGCCGCGATGCGCAGCGGCGGGTTCTCGAACATGACCACCCGGGGACTGCCGAGCTTGAGCACGAGTGAGACATCCCGCCCCGCGGTCAGGTCGACCTTGCGGGAGATGAGCTTCGTGCCGGCGCAGGCGCGTGGGTCCGGGCGGAAGACGCGCACCTTGTAGACGCGCAGCGTCTCCACGGTCCGGCTGGCCCACTTGCCGAAGGCCACGTCCGAGGCGACCTCCTTGCCGCCGACGCAGATGTCGACGTTGCCTGGGATGCCCTGGACCACCGTGACGGTGGCGGTCGTGCGCTCCGGGGGGAGGACGACCGCTGCCGCCGGGGCCGCGATCGCGGTGAGGCCAAGCGCCACCGATGCGGTCGTGGCCAGGAGCTTGGGAACGAAGGACATGCGGGACCCCTTTGCTGGCGGCTCGCCGGCGGGGGCCCCGGTGCCGATGATGCTCGCCGGGATTGACGATGCCGGCGAGGGGATGACGTGCTGACCCTATGCGGACCACACCCCACTGCACATGGCCCCTTCGGACCGGGGCCATGACCGACTCGTTCGCCCGTACGCAATCCTGCGTGTTGACCATGCGCACCGGCGTCCGGCTTCATGGGGCGGCACGCCGAGGAGTGGTACGTGGAGGGATTGCTGGGATGGTTCGACCTGAACGCAAGCGGCTCGGACTTCGCTCCGGCCGGTGCCGGGCAGGTCTCGCTCGTCCAGCAGGTCCTGCTCTATCTCGTCGTCGTCCTCGGCGTGGTCTTGTCGGAAGCGGTGGCCATGGCCCGGACGGGTGGCCCGGTCCGCATCGAGCTGAGTCGTCCCTGGCTGATCGTCGCCTGTGTCGTGGCGCTGGTCGTCTTCCCGGCCGTGTGGCACCAGATCGACGCCCTGGCGGACACGAGCTTGCTGGTCCAGATGGGCATGGCTGCGCAGGGAGGAGTCTTCTGGGGCGTGGTCATGGCCGGGGCGGAGAAAGGAGTCGGAGGATGAGTCCGATCAGGTGGCCGAACCAGTAGCGCGAGCTGGCCGCCAGCTATCACCGCACCAGTAGACGCCTGCGCCGCGTCGGCGTGGCCCTGGCGCGTTAGCCTCTGGGTCACACCGTCCGCACAAGACCGTGCACACGAGGAGCGCGAGCATGGGCCCACTGGCAGCGATCTACCATCCCGGCGGAGCCGACCCCAACGGCTACCCCGTCACGGCCATCGACTTCGTGGCCAGCTGGTCAGAGGAGACCGGCACCATCACGCAAGTGGTCTGCGTCACGACCGATGGCGCGATCCACACCTTCGATGCGGCGCACGTGCAGATCGTCGACCGAGCCGTGGCCGAATCCATCGTCAGGGCGACCGAGATCCTCGACCGTCAGCGCGAGCAGACGGTGACGGTCCCCCCGCCACATCCGGGACGACCCGGCCTCTAGACCTGAACCGGCGCACACCTGTCCGCACTCGCCCGGACCGCCCTCCTGCCTGGCGCCCGGGTACCACCGCTACGGACCTCCGGCCTATGGGCCCGAGGCGAGGGAGGCGGCAGGCTCGGCTCATGGACCCCTTCGCACACAAGCCCCTCGTCGGCCGACGCCTGGCCATGGCCACGGTGATGGCCGCGCTCGTCGCGCTGCCCCTCGCCTCGGCAGCCGAGGCCAGCATCACCGTTCCCTTCAAGGCCAAGAACACGATCGCCCTCTCGCCCGGCGTCACCTTCGAGGTGGGCACGATGAAGACCACGGGCGGACGCCCGCAGTCGGTCCGCGTGGTCACGGTCGATGCCGACCATCCGCAAGTGCAGCTGAAGGCGCTGCTCTCCAACGGCAAGGTCGTGCAGCGGCAGGTGGTCTCCAAGATCGCCCTCTCGCGCAGTCGAGCCGGGTTCCGCCCGATGGTCGCGACCAACGGCGACATGTCGGTTCGCAACCGCGTCGATGCCTACGCCGCTCCGCACTCGATGGCGGTGTCGGCGGGCGAGCTGATGGTGGCCCAGGCCTGCGTGCGACCCACGCTCGGCGTCGATCCCGATGGCGATGTCCGCATCGCCAACGTGCGTGCCCACGTCTCGGCCATCCCGCCCGGCAAGACCATGCCGCGCCAGATCCATCGCGTGAACACCCACCGCGACGACGGGCAGGTCGTGCTCTTCACCAAGCGCTTCGCCGGCAGCACGCGCACCACCGGCGGTCGCGAGGTCGTGCTCGAGCTGGAGGGCAAGCTGGCGCCCAACGGCACGCAGAAGGTGCGGGTGCTCAAGGTCCGCAAGTCCGGCAACACCCCGCTGGAATGGGGCCAGGCGGTGCTGTCGGTGAAGAACCCCACCCAGAAGTGGGTCTATCAGCTCAAGGTCGGCCAGACGTTCCCGCTGACCACGCAGATCGTGCGCCGCGTCGACAAGCCCTGTGGCGGCACCATCGCGGCCGCAGAGAGCTGGGGCCAGGTCAGCGAGGCCCAGGGCGGCAACTACTTCACCTTGCGAGACCGCCGGATCGCGGCGCCGTCGTCGTCGGCCTACGCGCCGGGCTCGCAGCGGCATCCGCGCACCGGCCTGGGCCTCACCGCCGACGGGACGGTCCTGATGGTCACGGTGGACGGCCGTCGCACCGCGAGCAAGGGCGTGACCCTCGCCGAGATGGGCCAGCTCCTCAAGTCGCTCGGCGCTGTCGATGGCTTCAACCTCGACGGCGGTGGCTCCACCGTGATGGCGCGCCACATGGTCGGCAGCGGTGCGTTCGCGGTCACGAACGTCCCATCGGACGGCAGGCAGCGCCCGGCTACCCAGGCCTTCGCGGTGTTCCGGGTCGATCCCTGACCCACGTCTGGGCGGCGAGCAGGCCATAGCGGACAGGCTGCCAAGTCGGAGCGTCCGACACCGCGATCGCACGGCTCCCTCGCAGACCGCACTGGTCCTCCCTCGCGAGCGGGACCATCGAGCACCGGTGCTGGGCCCACCGGGTGATGGGGGGTCCAGGCGGGTGACAGGCACCATCCTGCTGTACCCGGTCAGCGGCTGCCCTGTCACCCCCCGCGGCCCCCCGGCTACGAAGAACCCATACGGCGGGCCCTGCCCACACCGAGCTCGGGGGGAACCACGAGGAGCGGCACGGCCTGACCGAGCGACAGCTCCACGGCGCCTGCGCGGCCACTCGGAGGCCGAGGCTCGACCGCGGTGCACGGAGGTAACCCACCATGAAGAAGACCATCGTCGTCGGAACGATCGCGGCCAGCCTGGCCCTCGTGCCGGCGGTGGCGACGGCTGCGGCCCCGAGCAACGACAAGTGCTTCGGGAAGGCGGCGACCATCATCGGCACGAACGCCAGCGAGACCATCTGGGGCACCGGCGGCCAGGACGTCATCAAGGCCTATGGCGGCGACGACATCATCTACGGCCTCGGCGGCAACGACCTCATCTGCGCCGGCTCGGAGACGACAAGGTCTTCGCGGGCAAGGGCAACGACAAGGTCTGGGGTGCCGGCGGTGACGACGTCGTCTTCGGCGGCGACGGCGACGACCTCATGTTCGGCGTCTGGGGCAACGACACGTTCTTCGGCGGAGCCGGCACCGACACCTCTCGTGAGGGCGCGCGCTGGGGCGAGACCGCGGGCGTCGAGGTCCCCCGGACCACGAAGCAGAACGTGCCCATGGTGCTGGCCGCCGGCCTGCGCGTGAAGGGTGCCAACTCCGGCCGGGAGATCTACATCGGGGTCCCAGATCTCGGCAACGGCGCCAACCGCAATGAGTACGAGTACGAGGGTCTGGAGAACGGCGGCGGCACCGCTCCCATCGAGCTCTCGTGGGTGCCCGGCAAGGATGCGCTCATGGCCGATGTGGACGGCGTCGAGGCCGTCTACCAGTTCGCCTCCGAGATGTCGCCCAACTGCGCGGTCGAGGACTGGGACGCGATGCAGATCCTGGTTCGCGAGAACGGCTCGGGCGCCACGTTCGAGAACGCCAAGTTCAACGGCAACGGCCTGTTCCCGGCCAACGGCAACGTCTTCGACCCGGCGATCGGCTACCCAGCCTGGCCCAACGGCCCCCGCGCGATGAGCGTGACGGACCTCGACTTCGATTCCGCCTGGACCATCACCGGCGACCTCGTCGCGACTGCTGACTTCGACGGCAACGAGGGCGACGCCCTGCAGATCCTGGTGGGTTGCAAGACCCATCCTGACCGAGTCCTGGGGTCCTAGGGCCGACGTTCGCGATCCCGTTCGGGAAGGGCCCACGCGTCGGCGGGGGCCCTTCCGGTTGCCTGTCGCGAACGCAGGTCGGGTTGGCACCCGGATCGCAGACGGCTGCATCGGAAGCCGCACGTCCAGCCTGCTGTCACTCCCGATGCGGGTGGCACGCACGAGCGGCTTGGTCTGCTGACCCACGGGGCCCTGGCCTCGTGAGCGTGGTGACGTCGTAGACCTTGAGCCACCATCCCCGGCGCCTCGGGTGATGCCATACACTTGCCGGCACGCGCCCGTAGCTCAGTGGATCAGAGCATCTGACTTCGGATCAGAGGGTCGGGGGTTCGAATCCCTCCGGGCGCGCCAACTTCTGGCGTGAGATCGCTCCCGTTTCGTTCGGAGGAGCGGTCTCTTCGGTCCTGACCGTAGGTCTGACCTCTCGGGAGGACTCTGGCCTGGGGGACGACATGCGGCCGGCGATCCCGAGGGAGACAACCGAGCGGGATGGACCGCCATCTCCACCCCGGCGCCGCGCAGCCGAGGTCCGGATGACGAGATAGGGGTCGATGACTGGTCGGTCCCTAGCCTGGCAACCGCTCCGCGTCGCTCGGGGCGCAGGAGGAGGCCCGCCCCTCGCGGGACGGGCCAGTCTCACGCGAGCACGACTACGGCTTGCCTTGGAGCGTGAACCACGCATTGGGAACCACGAGGTCCCAGCCATCGATCGGCCCACCCGCGACATGCATGCGGCAGGGGCCGAGGTCGAGCTTGTCCGCGAGCCCGCGCGGTGCCACCGCGCTGAACACCGGGACCGTGCCAAGGACGCCACCGGTCATCTCATAGAAGTCGCCCTGGCGGAAGTGGATCGGCGGCTCGCCCTTCACGCCCACCTCCCAGCCGGGGACACCGACCGCGCCGACCGTGAACGGGTCCATACATCGACAATCGATCTCCCAGTAGCTCACCGGCGGCACGTCGTTCGGCGCCGCCGTCACCGGGACGGCTGCTGCAAGCACAAGTAGCCCCGCAGCCAGGAACGCGACCAGCCTTCTCATGCGTCATCCCCCGTACGCGCGGGCCGGGTTCGCCAGTGGCTCGACACGGTCCAGGCGGCCAGTGCTGGGGCCGCGCGTCGTCGCCTCCCGCTACACAAATTCTCTCGCGGGCGTCCAGCGGATGTGCTGGCCCAGTGCGGTGTTCCAGAGGCAGATCGTCCATCCGGCGTGTGGCAGGCCGTTGCCTCGGGACCGTCCGGCGATCAGCGGACCTCCCACGCCCCTGATGCGGTAGTCGCGCTCCAGAGGCTTGCCGCTTCGTTCGTTCCGGACTGATCGCGCGAGAGCGCCGTCACGCCACCGGGCCGTCCGGCACTCGACCGTCGGCGGTCACGTTGCCACGATGGCCTGACTGGCAGGGAGGTCCGAGGTGTACTCGCGCGGCGATCCGGAACTGGATCGGGAGGTACAAGCTGAGATCCATCAGCGGTCTCGCTGGCGGCGCGACCTGCTCCTGCTCATCGGCGTGATCGTGATCGTGCTGGTCATCGTCTTGTTCAGCGGCTTCCTGGATCCTGCTCCCGCATCCTCGTCTGACGACGGTGACGCTCCCTGCATCGCCACGCAGAGCACGTGTCGTACCCCGTCTCATGACGCCACGGCACCAGCACTCATGGCTGACGGAACGGCTGACGTCGCTCGAGACGCCATCTGCGCTGTGACGTAGGCGGCGTCGCGTCCTGCGCCAGCCACCAGCATCGAGGTGAAGGCGTACTGGAAGGGCAGACCGAGGAAGTACACCCCCGGCGCCGAGTCGACCACGCCTCGATGCTGCTGCGGCCAGTCGTGCTCGTCGAAGATGGGCAGGTCGATCCAGCCGAAGTCCGGGCCAAAGCCGGTGCACCAAAGGACGTTGGCCACATCGAGTTCTCGTCCGTCGTCCAGGGTGGGCCGACCATCCCTGGTCCCGACGACGCGGGCCTCGATCGACTCCACGCCGGCGCGATCCAGGTCAACGGCTCTGACGCGGAGCAGCGGTGCACCCGATCTCCTGACCTCCGGTGCGACCTTGCGCCCGACCGGCGTCCCCAGGGTCAGGACGTGCGATGCGAGGAACTCGATGACGGGCCACGCCAGGCGTCCGGTCCGACTATCGACCGAGAACGGCAGCTGCCCATGGCTGCGGCCCGACAAGATGGTGCGATGACCATTCCGCACCGCCTCGAGCGCGAGATCAGCGCCGGAGTGACTCCGCCCGACCACCAACACGGGGCCGTCAGCCAACTGCGACGGATCCCTGTAGTCGCCTGAGTGGAGCTGCCGGATGTCGGGGTCCAGGTCGGTGGCGAAGTCAGGTACGTGGGGCTTCCGGTAGTAGCCGCCGGCGATGACCACCTGGGGAGCGCGCAAGGCACCATCAGCGGTCCTGACGACATAGCCGCCCGAACCATCCGTGGCGGCCTCGAGTGCTTCGACCTTGGTTCCGGTCCGGACGGGCAGCTTGAACCGCTGCGCGTACGACTCGAGGTAGTCGCCCATCTGATGGCCGGTGGGAAACTCGTGACCCGGCAACGGGAACGACATCCCCGGCAGGGCATCTGCCTTGGCCGGACTGTAGAGGCGCAGGGAGGCGTACCGCCCACGCCAGCTATCACCGACCCGTGCGGCACTCTCGAGGACGACGAAGTCCGTGCCTTGCTGCGCGAGATGAACGGCGGCCGCCAGGCCCGACTGGCCCGCGCCGACGATGATCGCTTCGTGATGCTCGTTGTGGGTCCCTTTCACCGCTTGTTGTCCTCCGCTTCGGGACTCGCCCCCATGTCGAATGCGAGCGATGCTGTCGTGCGCCGATGGTGTGGTCGAGTCCGAAAACAGAACTGGCGGACCGGGGCTGGCGTGGGAGAATGCGCCGATGGGACAGGGCACTCAGGACGACTACTGCTCGTTCACGAAGGCCGTCGAGCACCTGGGCGACCGCTGGAGCTTCCTCATCGTGCGTGAGCTGGTGATGGCGGGTCCGCAAGGCTTCAACGCGCTGGCCGCGGGGCTCCCGGGTCATGTCTCTCGATCGGTGCTGACTGACAAGCTGCACAAGCTCGAAGTCCTCGGCCTCATCTTCCGAGAGGCGCGCACGGGTCGCACGGCACCGTATCGACTCACCCCGGCAGGTGAAGCGCTCGTTCCGACGCTGCTCTCCCTGCGGGATTGGGCCGAGGCGTGGATGCCAGACGATCCGGCCATGGTCGAGCGTGATCCCGAGATCATCTGGGGCTGGCTCGCAAAGCGGATCGACCCTGCCCAGCTGCCCGACCGCCAGGCATCGTCAAGATCACGCTGCGAGGTGAGGACGAACGTCACTCATGGATCGTGTTGCAGAAGGGCGTCGCAGCCCTACGGGTGTCTCGAGGATCCGCTCCTCGACGAGAGTCGCTACGTCTATGTCGAGGCCGGCCTTGCGGTGCTGTTGTCGCTCGCGCGAGGCCACCAGCGTTGGCGCGATGCTATCGCCGGCAGATCCGTGCACGTGTTCGGCGATCCCGCCCTCGTCGCTGCTCTCCCTGGTTGGTTCGTTGACGACCGCAGCACCGTGCGGGCCGATACCAGGCTCCAAGTCGAACGCCGTTGTGCCCGCACACGCCTGACCACGTCACCTTGTCGCTTGAGGCCCCAGCCGTCAGCCGGGGCCTCGTCCTGGCTGCGCCTCTCAGACGGGGCCAGCCTGACGGCAGGGGCGGCTGATCACCAGCGACGTTCTGGACATCGCCTACTGTCGCGCTGTACATTCCGCCCGCATGGTCGCCCCGAGCGGTATCGGCCGCAGCCTGCGGGTGAGGACGACCCGGACGCGAGAGAAGGAGGCTGGTAGATGCGCGGATTCGACTGTGTCGCTCCCGACGGCAGCCACGAGGAGCCCACCCACTTCGAAGCCGAGAGCGACGACGCGATCGTGGAGCAGGCAAAGTCGCACATCGCCGAGTACCACGCCGCTCTGGGCCTCACCGAGGAGCAAGCGCGGGAGATGGTCGCCCAGGGTGCCTACGACATCGGCGACAGATGAGGCCTGCGCCCTCAGGCGGCGCCACCCGAGTCCACGGATGCACTGACGCCGCGGCCAGCATCCCGCTATTCGAGCGGCGAGACCCCTAGTTGAGGTCTGCGCTCGTGCTCATGAGTGCCCCCAGGAGCACGAGGGCATGGGGCTGCTTGCTCATGGCCATCATCCGGCCCGCCAGTTGACCTCGCGAGGTAAGCGAGTAGCTGATGTCGCCGCCATCACCCGCCTCCAGCGAGATCAGGCCGGCGCACGCCAGCTCCGCGATCAGCTCGGCGAGGGGAGGCTCGGCCCCCGCAGGGACCTGTGTGTCGGGAGTGTGGCTGCCCTCGACGGTGGCTTCAGCGCGCACCGTTTCTCCTTCTGCGACACGCGAGACTCGCAGTGCACCGAGCTGGTGTGGCCTCGCACATCAGTTGTAGCAGAGCGCCATCACCAACGGTAGTCATCGCATCCGCCCCGGAACGTGACTCTCTGCCCAATCACGTAGGACCGATGGGCTATGCACCCCGTACTTCCGCCGTGCATGGTCCGCATCCGGGCAAGCGCGCCCGGCACGTGATCGTGGTCAGCGCGCGGCCAGCGCCTCCTTGACAGCCGGGATGATCTCCGCCCCGTAGATCTCCAGCTGCTCTTCCTCGTCGCCGCTCATGAGGTAGAGGTTGAACTGGTCCACGCCGGCATCGGCCAGCGCCAGCAGCCGCTCGACGTGCGCCTCCGGCGGACCGATGACGGCGAACTGGTCGATGACCTCGTCCGCGATGTAGTCCGCGTTGGACGATCCCACCTCGGCATGGTGCCGGTAGTCGTACTCCTCGCGACCGCGGATGTAGCCGGTCAGCGACTCCGGCAGCTCCTCAGGCGGGTACGTGTTGACGAGGTCCACGACATGGTTCGCGACCATCGCCGGGAACCAGCGCACGCGTTCACGGCACTCCTCGATGGGGCCCACGTGGGCCGGCGCTGCCGCCTGGATCAAGATCGCCCCAGGGTCCCGGCCGGCCTTCGTCGCGGCCTCCTGCATCGTGCCCGCCATCCAGCGGATGAGATCGGGATCACCCAGCTGCAGGATGAGCCCGTCGGCCACGCGGCCGGTGAGCGCGAGGGCCATGGGGCCGTAGCCCGCGATCCAGACCGGCAGCTCGTATGGCTCGCTCCAGGTCAGGTCGAGCTCCGTGCCCTTGTACTCGACGGAGCGACCTTCAGCCAGCTCCTTGATGACCTCGACCGCGTGCTCCATCGTCTTGAGCTTGGTCGGCGGCAGGCCCAGCAGCCGGACCGCGCCGTCGCCCCGACCCATGCCCAGGTCCATGCGACCACCGGACACCTCCTGCAGCGTCGCCAGCACGCTGGCGGTGACGCTCGGATCACGCGTCGTGGGATTGGTCACGCAGGCGCCCAGGCGCATGCTGGTGGTATTGACGGCCAGCAGCGTGAGCAGGGGGTAGACCTCGCGCCAGAGCACGTGGTTGTCCCAGAACCAGCCGTAGCTGAAGCCAGCCGCCTCCGCTTGCTGGGTGAGGGCGATGGTGCGCTCGACGCTGTGCTCTGCCTTGAGGGTGAAACCGAAGTCCATGGGCAGGCAGCCTACATCGTCGCGCAGGACCACGGAAGACCGGTCGGCCCCCCGGATGAGGCTGACCGGCGGGTGTACGGGGAGCCGCCCGGTGTGGTTCAGTAGGTTCCGGCAGACGATGCACCGAGGAGAGCAGCTCATGGCCGCCACGACACCGGGCCTGGTGTGTGCCCACCACCATCTCTACTCGGCGCTCGCTCGGGGCATGCCGCCGCCCCCTGCCGTGCCTACCGACTTCCAGGGGATCCTCGAGCAGATCTGGTGGCGTCTGGACGCTGCCCTGGACCTGGAGATGATCCGCTGGTCGGCCATGCTGGGCGCCCTTGAGGCACTCGAATCGGGCACCACCGCCATCATCGACCACCACGAGTCGCCCAGCGCCATCGAGGGCAGCCTCGATGCCATCGCCGAGGCCTGTGCCGAGGTCGGCGTGCGGGTGCTGCCCGCCTACGGCATCACCGATCGCCACGGGGCCGATGGCGCCCGTCGAGGCCTGGAGGAGAACCGTCGCTTCATCGAGGCGGGCAACCGGGGCCTCGTGGGCATCCATGCCGCCTTCACCTGTAGCGACGAGTCGCTGCGCGCGGCCGCGGAGCTGGCCGAGGAGCTGGGGGTGGGTGTCCACATCCACGTCTGCGAGGGCGTCGGCGACGTCGAGGCCCCGGCGCGCCTGGAGGGCCTCACGCGCGACGACTGGTTGCTCAGCCACTGCGTGCACCTGCCGACCGATCACAGGCTGCGCGGGACCATCCTGCACAACCCCATGTCCAACCTCAACAACGCCGTGGGCTACGCCGACCCGGCCCGCTTCCGCAACCCCGTGGCCCTGGGCACCGACGGCATCGGCGGCAACGTCATCGAAGCCTTCCGCCTGGCCTACGTCATGCAACGGAGCGTGGACGTGACCTGCGGTCCGGACACCGCCTGGGGCTGGCTGGAGACCGGCTGGCAGCTGATGCCGGAAGCCCTGGAGGACGAGGTCACCTGGTCGTACGACCCCATGGACCCCTGGCACATCGCCTTCACGCCCGGCATCCGACCACTCCGGGTCACCGTCGGCGGCGAGACCGTCCTCGCCGATGGCGTGCCCACCAAGGTCGACCCCACAGAAGTGCGAGCCAAGGCGGCTGAACAGGCCAAGCGACTGCACGCCCGCCTGTAGCGTCCGCCACGTAGCCACCGGAGGAGGAGCGAGGTCATGGGGGATCGGTTCCAGCCCATCTCGATGGAGCAGCTGACCGCTTGGGTCTTCGACGAGCTGGAGACGAAGGACTCGATCTTCGGCGTGCCCCGCGCTGCCTTCTTCGTGCCCGACCCATCCGATCGCTTCCGCGTGGAGCTCTACGGTCGGACGCTCGAGACGCCCTTCGGGGTGGCGGCCGGTCCGCACACGCAGATGGCCCAGAACATCATCGTCAGCTGGCTCATGGGCGCCCGCCTCATCGAGCTCAAGACCATCCAGACGCTCGACGAGCTGGAGATCCCCAAGCCCTGCATCGACGTCGAGGACGAGGGCTACAACGCCGAGTGGTCCCAGGAGCTGAAGGTCTTCGAGTCCTTCGACGAGTATCTGCGTGCGTGGGTGCTGGTGCATGCCCTGCACGCGAAGCTCGGGTTCCCGGGCGATGTGCCGGGCGTGCTCTTCAACATGAGCGTGGGCTATGACCTCGCGGGCATCAAGCAGCCCAACGTGCAGTGGTACCTCGACACCATGCGCGATGCCTCGACCTACCTGCCGTCGTACATCGAGATCGTGGCCGGGCGCTACCCGCAGGTGCGAGACCTGGACATCCCCGCCTGCGTCTCGGACACCATGACGCTCTCGACCATGCATGGCTGCCCGCCCCAGGAGATCGAGCAGATCACGCTCTACCTGCTGCAGGAGCGGCGCTTGCACACCTCGGTCAAGTGCAATCCCACGCTGCTGGGCCCCGACCGCGTGCGCGGCATCATCAACGACGACCTCGGCTTCGTGGATGTACCGGTGCCCGACGAGGCCTTCGGCCACGACCTCAAGTACCGCGATGCGGTGCCGATGTTCCACAACCTGCGGCGCGTCGCGGATGCTGAGGGTCTCCAGTTCGGGCTCAAGCTCTCGAACACGCTGGAGGTCGAGAACTGGCGCTCGGCGTTCACGGGCGAGGGCATGATGTACCTCTCCGGACGCGCCCTGCATCCGGTCACGACCAACCTCGCGGCCATGCTCTCGGAGGAGTTCCGCGGTGACGTCATGCTCTCGTACGCCGGCGGTGCGGACGCCTTCAACGTGGCCGACCTGCTCGCGGCCGGCATGACCACCATCACCGTCTGTTCCGACTTGCTCAAGACCGGCGGCTATCTGCGTCTGGCCCAGTACACCGAGAACCTGGCCGTCGAGATGGAGCGGGCCGACGCTGCGGACCTGGCCGACTTCCGCGCGCGTCGCGCGATCGGCGTCAACGGCTTCGCCGAGTTCGCCCCGGTCCTGCACTGGTCATCGCTGACCGACAGCAGCCTCGCCCTCGACCTCGACGACTGCGCCTCGCTGGGCAGCGCGCTGGCGGAAGGGGAGGGCGCGCCGCTCACGCGCGTGCATGCGTGGGCCCTGGAGCACGAGCTCGATGTGGAGCGAGCGGATGCCCTCGCCGGCCTCGTGCTGAAGGTGCTCGCGCGGCTCAACCTGCGGCGGTACGCGGACGAGGTCCGGAGCGACTGGCGCTACCAGAAGGGCTCCTTCCGGACCGACCGCTCCAAGACCCCCCGCGCGCTGGACCTGTTCGACTGCATCAAGGCGCCGTGCGTCGATGAATGCCCGGTCGACCAGAACGTGCCGCTGTACATGAACGCCGTGCGCGATGGCGACTACGCGGAGGCGGTGCGCCTGACCCGCGGTGACAACCCGCTGCCCTCGATCCTCGGCCACGTCTGTGACCACCTCTGCGAGACGACCTGCATCCGGACGCATCTCGACGAGCCGCTGGCCATCCGCCACATGAAGCGCTTCATCATGGAACAGGAGGGGCAGCCGATCATCGCGCTGCAGGAGCGGGCACAGGGCGCGAAGGTCGCCATCATCGGGGCAGGACCCGCCGGTCTCTCTGCCGCCGCCGCGCTCGCCGAGGCAGGGCTGCGCCCTGCGGTCTTCGAAGCCCACGACTACCCGGGCGGCATGGTCGGTGGGGCCATCCCCGAATACCGCTTGCCGCAGGCCAGCATCGACCAGGACATGGCCGTGTTGCACGGGCTGGGAGTCGAGTTCCACTATGGACGGGCGGCGGGCGTGGACTTCACGCTCGATGACCTGCGCGGTGAAGGCTACGAGGCCATCTTCGTCGCGGTCGGGGCCCAGCTGGCCAAGCGCCTGGGGCTACCCGGCGAGGATGCCGAGGGGGTCATCGATGCCCTGCGCTTCCTGCGCAGCGTGCGCGAGGGTGCGCCGCTCGCGGTAGGCCCGCGAGTGGGTGTCATCGGTGCGGGCGATACGGCCATGGACACCGTCCGCTCGGCCCTGCGGGTGGGTGCCACCGAGGCCTCCCTGATCTACCGTCGCACCATCGACCAGATGCCGGCCGACCCGGAGGAGGTCGCGGCCTGCCAGGAGGAGGGGGTCGGCATCATCGAGCTGGCAACGCCCGAGTCGATCCATGTCGAGGAGGGGCGCCTGGCCGGGCTCGTCTGCACGCGCACGACCTATCGCGGCGAGCGCGACGCGGCCGGGCGCAAGATCCCCGTGGCGGTGCCTGACTCGGAGTTCGAGATCGAGCTGGACACGCTCATCCTGGCCATCAGCCAGCACTCCGTGCTCGACTTCTTCGGCGATCGGATGCCGGAGCTGACGCCCGCCGGCTACATCGACGTCGACCCGTTCACGTTCGAGACCTCCATCAGCGGCGTCTACGCCGGGGGCGATGTGGCCCTTGATGGGCCCTCGTCCATCGTCAAGGCGGCCGCCGACGGCAAGGCGGTGGCGCGGGCCATCGCGACCGCCCTGGGGGTGGACATGCCCGACCCGGCGGTGCCGGCCCCCGAGCCGGTCGACCTGGCCGAGATGGTCCAGCGGCGGGCCCGGCGCGAGTACCGCGTGCCCATCACGCACACGCCCGTCAGCGCTCGTGATGGCTTCGAGCCGACGGTCCTGGGCTTCAGCCCGGAGCAGGCCACGGCCGAGGCGGAGCGTTGCCTCGACTGCCATCGCATCTGCAGCTTGTGTGTCGGGGTCTGTCCCAACATGGCCCTGATGACCTACCAGTCGGAGCCCTTCACAGCGGCCCTGCCTGTCCTGCGCACAAAAGACGGTCAGGTGGTGCCTGGCGAGCGCCAGGCGTATCGGGCGGAGCAGGCCCTGCAGATCGCCGTGCTCACCGACTTCTGCAACGAGTGCGGCAACTGCGTCACGTCCTGCCCGACGTCCGGGCAGCCCTATCGCGACAAGCCGCGGCTGTACCTCGATCGCGCCGAGTTCGAAGCGGAAGCAGACAACGCCTTCATGCTCTTCGACGACGGCTCGGTCGAGGGTCGCTACGCCGGCGAGACACATCGCCTCTCGGCCGGCGACGCGGTGGAGTACACCACGCCCCGGCTGCGGGCTCGACTGGCCCCCGGATCGCTTGCGCTGGTGGAGGCGGTGGCGGTCGATGATGCGGCCGATGGAGGGGACGTCTCGCTCCGCCCCGCCGCTGACATGTATGTGCTGATGCGGGGAGCGGCGGGCTCCATGCAGCCCCTGCCGCGGGCGTCCCGTGAAGCCACGAGCGGGACCTGGATCGGACATCCGGGCTACGGCGCGTAGGCCGCGCTCGGTACCGCGCCCGGGAGAGCGCGCCGCCCAAAGGCCGCGACCGTCGCGCTTCGACCATCGCGCGTCGGTGGCCATGACGTACCATTCCGGCAACGTGCCTGCCGCCTCGGTGCTTCGGCATGCGGACTGCCTGCCATGCGCCTGCCCACACCCTCCACTGCCCGGCGTCCCGGCTGACGGTCTTCAGCGTCCGATGTCCGTGCCGAGCCCCGCGGTGTGCGCGTGGTAGCGGTGCTCGTTGACGCGCCCGCGCAGACCTGCAGGAGCCGGTGATGCAGGACCGTGGCGAACGGTCAAGCGCTGCTCCCATGATCACCGAGAGCGCCATGCACGTGGTGGCCATCGTGGCCATCATCGTCGTCGCCGTGGCCCTCTTCTTCCTCACCACGGAGAGTGCTCGATCCCTGCCCAACGATGCGATGGACGAGGCGGTCGTCATCGGGTCGCTGCCGTACCGCGATGACGCGGTCGACCTGTCCTCGGCATCGGACCTCGCGGATGGTCCGACCGCGACCTGCATCGCGCCCACGCGATCCGCCTGGTACGCCTACACGCCGGGGGCGGACGTCCCCCTGACCGCCTGGGTCGTCCCTGCGGTCGAAGGCGACCTCGCCCTCGACGTCGCCCTCGTCGCCTGGCGTCGCACGTCTGATGGCGCGACCACCGAGATCTCCTGCATCGATGAGCGGGAAGACGCGGTCGCCGAGCAGCTGGTGATGCCTGCCGAGGCCGGTGTGGAGTACCTCTTCCAGGTCGCTGCCGAGCAGCCGCTCGAGGCCGGGGCGGGAACGGTCACGTTCCTGCTCGACCGGCAACGGCCGGCGCACGACCTCTTCGCGTTCGCGCGCTGGGTGGACCGGACCCCGTACGCCGATGCCGACGTCGATGCCACCGGCGCTCGTCGTGAGCCCGGTGAGGCGGATCCGAGCTGCGCCGAGATGGAGGCCACGACCTGGTACGGCATCTCCACGCCTGTCGACGCGGTCCTGGTGGCGAGCGTGCGCCCCTCGGGCCCGCCGGAGGTGCTCACGGATGTGGCCGTGGCGCTGCATACCGGCGAACAGGTCGGCTCGCTCTTGGAGATGGCCTGCATCGACGCTGCGTCCGTTCAGGGTGTGGAGCAGCTCGAAGCGCCGCTGACCGGCGGTGAGGTCTACTGGCTTCAGGTCGGGGCGGTGCTCGGGGGTGATGCCGGTCCGGGCATCTATGACCTGGAGATCAAGGGCTTGCAGTCCATCGCGCTGGCACCGATCCCTGATGCCGAGTTCGGTGGCCGCCCCCTGTCCATCGAGGCGGAGGCCAGCTCGGGGCTGCCGGTGTCGCTCGACGTGGACGGACCATGTCGCGTCCGCGGCCGCTCATTGAGCCTGCTGGGCGCCGGCCTGTGCACCATCACGGCCACCCAGACGGGGGACGACGAATGGGCGCCTGCCGAGTCGGCGGCCACGACCCTTCGGATCGAACGCGGCCGTCAACGCATCGCCATCGAGCCGATCGCCGCGGTCGTGGTCGGCGACAGGCGTCCGGTCCGGGCCAGTGCTGCATCCGGATCGCCCGTGGAGCTGGCGGTCGCCGGACCGTGCGCCCTCGACGGGACCACGCTCGTGGCCACCGGTGCGGGCACCTGCGTGCTCACCGCCAGCCAGGCCGGTGACGCCGACTGGGCTCCGGCCGAGCCGGTGACGACGACCATCCCGGTGGGACGTGGCGAGGCGGAGATCACGCTGGGCGACATGCCGTCCCTGGCCGTAGGCGAGTCGATCGATCTCGTCGCGACCAGCAGCGCCTCCGGCTTGCCCATCACCGTTGCGGCCGAAGGGTCGTGCCTGGTCCGAGGGCAGACCCTTGTCGGCACTGGTGCCGGCCCCTGCACCATCACCGCCAGCCAGGCCGGCGACGACGACTGGCAACCGGCGGAGCCGGTCACGAGGACGGTCCGCATCAGCCGTGGCCCACAGGCCCTCGAGCTGGCGGCGATCCCGGACACCGTCTTCGGCGCACCTCCGCTCGCACTGGAGGCCCACGCCGGCTCGGGCCTGCCCGTGGCCTTCGCGGTCGAGGGTCCCTGCCGGGTCCGCGACGGGAGTCTCGAGAGCACCGGTGCCGGCACCTGCGTGCTCACCGCCAGCCAGGCCGGCGACGCCGACTGGGCTACCGGCGGAGCCGGTCGTCCGCCGCATCGCCATCGCCCCGGCCAGCCAGGCCCTCGAGCTGGCGGCCCTCCCGGACCTGTCCGTGGGGGACGTGGTCGAGCTCGCCGCGACCGCCACGTCCGGCCTGCGGGTCGACGTCGCAGCGTCCGGCTCCTGTCGCCTCGAGGCGGGCTCGCTCGTGGCGGTCGGTGCCGGCACCTGCGTGCTCACCGCCAGCCAGGCCGGCGACGCCGACTGGCTACCTGCGGAGCCGGTCGTCCGCCGCATCGCCATCGCCCCGGCCAGCCAGGCGGTCGAGCTGGCGCCGATCCCGGACCTGGCCGTGGGCGACGTGGTCGAGCTCGCCGCGAGCGCCACGTCCGGCCTGCCCGTCGAGCTCGCAGCGTCCGGCCCCTGCCTCGTCTCCGAGGGACGCCTCCGGACCGTCGGTGCCGGCCCCTGCACCATCACCGCCAGCCAGGCCGGCGACGACGACTGGCAACCGGCGGAGCCGGTCACGAGGACGGTCCGCATCAGCCGTGGCCCACAGGCCCTCGAGCTGGCGGCGATCCCGGACACCGTCTTCGGCGCACCTCCGCTCGCACTGGAGGCCCACGCCGGCTCGGGCCTGCCCGTGGCCTTCGCGGTCGAGGGTCCCTGCCGGGTCCGCGACGGGAGTCTCGAGAGCACCGGTGCCGGCACCTGCGTGCTCACCGCCAGCCAGGCCGGCGACGCCGACTGGGCACCGGCGGAGCCGGTCGTCCGCCGCATCGCCATCGCCCCGGCCAGCCAGGCCCTCGAGCTGGCGGCCCTCCCGGACCTGTCCGTGGGGGACGTGGTCGAGCTCGCCGCGACCGCCACGTCCGGCCTGCGGGTCGACGTCGCAGCGTCCGGCTCCTGTCGCCTCGAGGCGGGCTCGCTCGTGGCGGTCGGTGCCGGCACCTGCGTGCTCACCGCCAGCCAGGCCGGCGACGCCGACTGGCTACCCGCGGAGCCGGTCGTCCGCCGCATCGCCATCGCCCCGGCCAGCCAGGCGGTCGAGCTGGCGCCGATCACCGGACCTGGCCGTGGGCGACGTGGTCGAGCTCGCCGCGAGCGCCACGTCCGGCCTGCCCGTCGAGCTCGCAGCGTCCGGCCCCTGCCTCGTCTCCGGGGGACGCCTCCGGACCGTCGGTGCCGGCCCCTGCACCATCACCGCCAGCCAGGCCGGCGACGACGACTGGCAACCGGCGGAGCCGGTCACGAGGACGGTCCGCATCAGCCGTGGCCCACAGGCCCTCGAGCTGGCGGCGATCCCGGACCTGTCCGTGGGTGACGTGGTCGAGCTCAGCCGCGACCGCCACGTCCGGCCTGCCCGTCAGTTTCACGGCCTCCGGCTCCTGTCGCCTCGAGGCGGACTCGCTCGTGGCGGTCGGTGCCGGCACCTGCGTGCTCACCGCCAGCCAGGCCGGTGACGCCGACTGGGCACCCGTGGCGATCACCACCAGGGTCGCGATCGCCGCTGCTCCGCCGACGCCCAGCCCGAGCTCACGCCCAGCCCGAGCCCGACGCCCAGCCCGAGCCCGACGCCCAGCCCGAGCCCACGCCCAGCCCGACCCGACGCCCAGCCCGAGCCCGACGCCCAGCCCGACGCCCACGCCCAGCCCGAGCCCGACGCCCAGCCCGAGCCCGACGCCCAGCCCGACGCTCACGCCCAGCCCGAGCCCGACGCCCAGCCCGAGCCCGACGCCCAGCCCGACGCCCACGCCCAGCCCGAGCCCGACGCCCAGCAGCCCGACGCCCAGCCCGAGCCCGACGCCCACGCCCGACGCCCAGCCCGAGCCCGACGCCCACGCCCAGCTCATCCGTGCTGGCGCAGGCCGATCTGCTCGACCGCACCGCAGCCTTGCAGTGCGACCCCTTCGGGACTGGTGATGCGCCCCGCCTGCTCTCGAATGGAGCCCTCGCCGGCGTGGTGTGTGCGTCGCCGATCGAAGGGGCGTCCGAGCTGAAGCTCTTCACCTACCCGGACACGTGGCGCCTCCGCCGCTCCCACCGAGCACGAGTCGATCAGGTCGGCGAGAGACTTCGCCCCGATCCCGGCGCTTGTGTGGCAGGTCGACCAGGCGTGAGGAAGTGGGATCACGGCCGAGTCGCGTGCTGGATCCCGGGAGGTGGCTCGAAGGCCGTGCTGCACTGGACGGACGAGCGCACCGATACCTACGGCATCCTCCGCGCCGATGTCGATGCCGACCGACGGATCGACCGGCTCTGGCAGGGCGTCCTGGAGATGATCACCGAGGCCCCATCGAACACCACCTCCACGCCTGTACCCGCGGAGTCCTAGACCGGCTCGCCGCCGCGCCGGACCACCTTCTGCCGATAGCGGCTATGCTTGCGGCCTACCTCGACGGGCGCCTCCGGTCCGCGCCCTGGTTCCTCGATGCGACCATCCCCCGAGTCCCTCATGCCCTGACCGGCCCTCGCCGAACGCGAGATGGGCCCTGTCAGGAGACAGTTTGACCTTCTCTACTCTTGGGCTTCGCCCTGAATCCGTGCGCGCCGTAGCCGACCAGGGCTACACCGACCCCACCCCGGTCCAGGAACGCGCGATCCCCATCATCCGGCGTGGGCACGACCTGCTCGCCGGCGCCCAGACAGGCACCGGCAAGACCGCTGCGTTCGTGCTGCCCATGCTCGATGGCTTGCGGGACCGCCAGACCTCTGGCCATCGGCGCGTCCGCGGCCTGGTGGTGGTCCCGACCCGCGAGCTCGCCCTCCAGGTGGAGGCAAGCGTGCGGATCTACGGCGGACGCAAGCCCATCCGCTCCGTGGCCATCTACGGAGGCGTTCGCATGGACCGGCAGGTCCGCTCGCTGCGCCAGTGGCCGGAGATCGTGGTGGCAACACCCGGCCGGCTGCTCGACCACGTCCGGCAGGGAACCATCGACCTCAGCGCGGTGGAGATCCTCGTGCTGGACGAAGCCGACCGCATGCTCGACATGGGCTTCATCCACGACATCAAGCGCATCCTCGAGCAGCTGCCCCGAGAACGCCAGACGCTGCTCTTCAGCGCCACCTTCTCGCCGCGCATCCGCACGCTCGCACAGGACCTCCTGCGTGATCCGGAGTCCGTGGATGTCGCACCGCGCAACGCGACCGCAGCTCCCATCCGCCAGGTCGTGTACCCAGTCGATCGGGCACGCAAGCGCCACCTGCTGGCACACATGGTTCGTGACCGTGACATGGGCCAGGTGCTCGTGTTCACGCGTACCAAGCGCGGGGCCAATCGCCTGGCCGAGCAGCTGGTCAAGGATGGCATCCGAGCGGCCGCCATCCACGGCAACAAGAGCCAGTCGCAGCGGGTCCGTGCCCTCACTGCCTTCAAGCAGGGCCAGGCGCAGGTGCTCGTGGCCACGGACATCGCTGCCCGCGGTCTTGACATCGATGCCTTGCCCCACGTCGTCAACTACGAGCTCCCGACGGTTCCCGAGGACTACGTGCACCGTATCGGTCGGACCGGTCGCGCCGGCCTGGATGGCACGGCCATCTCCCTCGTCTCCGGCGACGAGCATGAGCTGATGCTCGGTATCGAGAAGCTGCTCAAGAAGTCGATCGAGCGCGAGGTCGTGGCGGGCTTCGAGCCGAGCGTGGTACACCGCCCAGAGCCGGTGGTCACGCGTCGACCACAGCAGCAGCGTCGGCGACAGCCAGGTCAGCCCGTCCGTGGCACTGCCGGCCAGCAGTGGCAATCACGCAAGCAGCGCCCGCCAACACCGGGCACGCAGACAGGACCCGCTCCCACCCGCCACGGGCAGGGCACGGCCATGCCCGGTGAGCGGCTCTCAGGTCGCACCGTGGAGACCCGCGGCTCCTGGCCCGGTGCGGTCGCGGATCCCGTCGGCGCAGGTGGCCCGGGTCCGCGCCGGGGTGCGGGCAGGCGCCGACGCCCGCAGCGGTAGCACCTCGGGCCCTCGTCGGGCCCGGCGGGCGGTTACCCTGTGCCCGTCCATCCTTCGCACCTGAGGCATCCCGTGACGGTCCTGGCCGACTACACCGACGAGGAACAGCAGCTCCTTCGTGCCGCCATCGCGTCCGCGGCCATCGCCGTGTCAGCCGCCAGCCCCGGGCGCAAGGAGGAGACGGTCAGCGAAGGCTATGCCGCAGCCGACCTCATCCTCAAGAGCCAGCCCGAGTACGTGGGCAACACCCTCGTGACGTCCATCATCGTGCAGCTGCAGGCCGATCTCGCATCGGGATACCTCTTCCCCAACTACCTCGAGATGGCGACGGCGCCCGGCGCGTTGCAGGAGTCGGAGGCCAGGCTCGGTCAGGTGGCGCAGCTCGTCGATGCCAAGGCCGAACCTGACGAGGCCGCCGGCTACAAGGGCTGGCTCCTCGGGATCGCCGTGGCCGTGGCAAGAGCGGGCAAGGAGGACCAGGGCTTCCTGGGTCACGGTGGCGTCCTCGTCAACGACGCCGAGCGCGCTGCTCTCGCCTCCATCGCCCAGACCCTGGGCCTGGAGCTTCCGGCGGGCGTCTAGCCGCTCCGCACGCGGCAGTCGTCGAAGATGGAACGGGCCAGCACCGCGCTCTCATCCGAGGGGCTGTCCTCGATCGCATCGATCGCGTCGTAGTACGCGTTCCAGGCGTGGCGCTCCTCGGCGAGCGCCAGTTGCACCATGCGTGGGTCGCCGTCGGTGGCCAGTGCTTCCTGCACGCGTTCGGCCGCGAGCGTGGCGTACTCACGGGCGTCGGCATCCCGTCCACTGCTGAAGAGCCGTAACGTGCGCAAGGCCACGCGCAAGGTCACGAGCGTGCACGGCGTGGCGGAGGCGAAACAGCCCGTGAACGGGTCGATCAGCCGATGCGTCTCAGCCTCGGCGAGGCCGGTCCGGGCCAATGCTGCGAGGTAGGCCGAGAAGACGAGGATGCGCACGTCGTCCCCGATGAGCTTGCCGATGCGGGCGGCCTCCATCGACTGCCCGGCGAAGGCGTCCTTGTCGTGGCGCATGACCAACCCGGCCACGTGCGCGTAGGCTAGCCGCGGGCCGGACTGTCCCAGCGCAGAGAGCAGGTACGCCTGGTCTTCCGCCCGGCCCACCCAGGTCGGCGTGAACGGCCGATGGGCGCGCAGCGCATCGATGCGGATGCCGTTGGTGCCACCGGTGACGTGGATCCGCTCGAGCGCCCGCGAGCGACCATCGAGCGCGGCGCCGTCGTAGCGCTCCATCATCTCCGCCCGGGTCGAGATGGACTGCGGCAGGGCGCTGAAGAAGACGTGCTCGTCGAGTGCCGGGAGGCGGTCGGGGATCGGGACGTCGGGCGTGAACAGGCCACGGTCGATATCCCGCTCGTTGACGAGTGCGCCGGCGACCATGCCCAGCTCCAGCTGCTCGCCATCGGCCGAGCGCGCCGTGGCGCCCCACAGCGGGGTGCGCAGGTGCTCGAACATGGTCTTGCCCGTCTCGGCCACGAGCACGTCCTGCGGAAAGACCTGGTCGAGGTCGATCTTGAAGGTGGCGCGCACCTCGCGGTCCACGGACACCTGCCAGAGGGCTGCTACCGCCTTCAGGAAGCTGTAGTGGCGTCCATAGCGCCCGTCGACACCGACCACACGACGAAGGCCGGTCGCGACCTCATCAGCGGGATCGCCGAGTGCCGGCAGCAGGACCTCGTCGACGAGCCGACGCGTCTCGTCCTCGGTCACGACCACCACCTCCACGTGGGCCAAGGCCCCGTCTCGCGCCAGCTCCGCCTCGACGTACTGTCGGGCGATGTGGGCCAGACCCGCATGCGTGACGCTGACCGAGAGCAGGCAGGTGATGCGAGCCGTTCCCGGCTCCGCCCCGATGGCCTGATCGAGGCCGCGCAGTCCGTAGAGCAGCTCGTTCGCCGCCGGTTCCACCCCGATCTGGATGGGATGGTCGAACCAGTAGCGCTGGGGCTCGGCGGCGGCGGCTCGGATGGCCTCGATCAGATCGGCCGAGTAGGGCAGGGCATCGAGATCGGTGGAGGGGTCGGGGATCGTGAGCAGCACGTTGGAGGTGAAGAGCACCTCGCGCGCGGGATCGCCGAGTGGATCGGCTGCCAGGCGCTCGATCTCGATCGTCCGATGGTGGCGCAGGGCGGAGATGTGGGTGTTCTCATGGTGGCGGACGCCCACGGCCTGCGGGAAGAAGGCCCGCCAGAGTGCCTCCGCGACCGCCTCTGCCGTGGTCGCGCGGGAGAGGTCAGCGGCGGCGGCATCCCATTCGGCCGCCAGCTCCCGATCGTTCGCGAAGGCCTCGCTCAGCTCGCCCTCGATGTGGTCAAGGCTGGCGGAGTAGAACGCAGCCAGGTCGGTGGTTTCCGCGGGTGGCGTTTCGAGCAGTTCGCGTGCGCGTGCGAACTGCGGATGCTGCTCTCCGCTCGCGGCCACGAGGAAGGCCGCGGTGACTCGCGCCTGCGGGCTCGAGTCCTCCGCCAGCCAGCGTCCGGCATGGAAGAGCGGCAGCCCGGGTGAGCCGGGATCGGGATCGAGGGCGCGAGCGAGCAGGGTCGTCAGTCGGGCGTCCATACGTCCTTCGGCTCATGGGTCGGGAAGGCAGGGCCGCCCGCAGGCGGGGGTCCCAATATGCCACGGATGGCGTGTTGACAGCACGCCTACAGCGGAAGGTCGTCGCGGGCCAAAAGGGTGTCACACTGTGACTGATGGCCCGCCCCCGCAGGCCATCTGGCCTATCCGAGCGGGTCGCACTTCATCCCCATCGCCTGCCTGCTCAGAGGAGGTTCCTGATCATGCGCAAGATCGTCGCCATCGCGGGTGCGCTGGCCCTGACCACAGGTCTGGCCCTGCCCGTGGCCGCCACGCCTGGTGAGCCCCACCAGGATGTCGTCTGTCACGCCACCAGCAGTCTCGTCAACCCCTACGTGATCATCATCGTGGATAGCGCGAGCGCCAGCGGCCAGAAGCGGCTCGAAGCGCACTACGAGCACATGATGGATTCGAACAAGCAGCACGGCCATGCCGACAAGATCTTCCCGCTCGACGGGTTCGTGTCCTGCGAGGACGAGCCCACGTCGTAGGTTCGACGTTCGAGCTGTGTTGGCGAAGCACCCCCGGGCCGGGGGTGCTTCGCTGTTGATGGCTATCGATCGCGGAGCGCGACGTCCGGCGCGCTGCCCTGACCGAGCGCCATGACGACGGTGTACGCATGGGCGGCCCACCATGTGCTCCATGATCGCGAGACGTGGTTCGTCGAACTGGTACCGTGGGGCAACCATGATGCGACATTTCCTCGGTCGGTCCCTGATCGCCTCGGTCGGGGTGACCGCCCTGCTCGGCACGATGGTCGTGGCCACCGGCGTGGCTCGTGATGCCGGCGACGAGCATCCGGTCGTGGGTCGCTGGAGCATCACCTCCGATGCCGGTGGTGCCGTCTGGGCGTTCCAGCCCAGCGGGGCCCTGGTCATCAGCGGTCCCGGCGAGATCATGTCGGAAGGCAGCTGGACCCCCGCCGCTGGCCCCGGCGAGCTCGACGCAGCGGTCGACGTGGAGGTGACCGGCCAGCAGCTCCAGGCCCTGGCCCAGGTCTCTGTCGATGGCACCGGCATCGCACTGTACGTCACCGCCACCGAGGCCACTCGACCGGACGACTGGCGCCCGTGGCCGCCGGAGTCTCGCCTCGTCGGTGAGCGCTTCGGGATGATGGTCGACGAGACCCCGCAGCCGAGCGAACCACCCATCGAGTGCCTCCGGCCGCAATGGCGCGACGGTGAGGTCGACTGGGACCGTTGCGACGGGGTGCTGACCACCGACTGAACCGGCTCGTTCCAGCCCAGGCCGTGGGCGCGACTTGCCCTGCGCGCTATCATTGGGCATATGCCTAAGGCAACTGCCCAATCCAAGGAGGCGCCTGCGAGTGGGGAGGTCACTCGAAGGCGGTTGCTGTCCGCGTCCGCTTCGCTGGTCATCGAGCGCGGCTGGAGTGCCGTCACGACCCGTTCAGCAGCAGAACGAGCTGGCGTGAACCAGGCGCTCGTTCACTACCACTTCGGATCGATCGACAACCTCCGTCGAGAGTCCGTGATGGCCCGGCTCAGGCCGGAGGTGGAGGGTCTCATCGAGGAGCTGCTCGATGATCGTCCGCTCTCTGAGTCGATCCATCGGGTGATGCACCTCATCGATCGCTTCGATCTCGAGACAGAGACGGGGATCCTCATGGCGGAAGCGCTGCTGCAGGCGACGCGCGATCCCTCCATGACGCAAGCGATGGGCGGGATCCTGGGCTCTTGGGGCGAGATGCTTGGGCCGCGCCTTCGGGTCGCGCAGGAGCGCGGCGTGGTCCGTGGCGATATCCCCGCCGAGCGTCTCACGCCGGTACTGGCCGCGTTCCTCGACGGGTTCCTGATCCAGCGCATGGCTGAACCGGACCTCGACGCCGAGGCGGCCGCCGAGACGCTCATCGCACTGCTCAGTCCACCGGGGGAGGAGACGCCATGACCATGCCTGCCGCAGCCGCTCAGCCGGTGGAGTCGCCGCCACGAACCGAGCCCGTCATCCGGCTCGCTGGCGTGGACAAGACGTTCGGCGAAGGCGAGCTGGCCGTGCACGCGCTGCGGGATGCCTCGCTGGACATCGAACGTGGCCAGTTCGTGGTCGTGCTGGGCCCGTCGGGCTCGGGCAAGACCACGCTCATGAACCTCATCGGCGGCATCGAACCGGCCACTGCCGGCACCATCACGGTGGATGGCCAGGAGGTCAGCGGCCTCGAGGAGGCGGCGCTCACCGAGTACCGGCGCACCGATGTCGGCTTCGTCTTCCAGTTCTTCAACCTCATCCCGACCCTCACAGCGCAGGAGAACGTCGCGCTCGTGGGTGAACTCGTGGGGGCAGGCGAGCAGGACGCTGTCGACTCGCTTCTGGCGGTGGGCCTGTCTGACCGTGCCGACCGTTTCCCGAGCCTGCTCTCGGGCGGTGAGCAGCAGCGCGTGGCCATCGCCCGTGCGCTCGTGAAGCGGCCCACGGTCCTGCTCCTCGATGAGCCTACGGGCTCGCTCGATCTCGAGACGGGTCGGCAGGTGCTGGGAGCGCTGCGGAGCGCGGCCACGAGGTTCGGCTCGACGGTGCTGCTGGTCACGCACAACTCCGCCATCTCCAGGATGGCTGACCGTGTCATCCACCTCCACTCCGGTGCGGTCGTCGAGGATCGTCTCCAGCCCGAGCCGGCGGACGCCTCGGAGCTGCAGTGGTGAGCATCCTGTCGCGCGCCCTCTGGCGTGAGATCCGGAGGCGACCCGCCCAGTTCCTTTCGGTCGCGCTCGTGATCGCGCTCGGCGTGGGCATGTTCAACGCATCCTTCGATGCGTTCCTCAACCTCACCGGTTCCTACGAGCAGCTGTATCGCGAAACGAGCTTCGCTCACGTGACCGCCATCGGCGGCCGATCGGAGCAGGTCCTCCGCGCTGGCGATGAGATGCCCGAGCTGCGGGCGGCGGCGACCCGCACGGTCGCTGACGTGCCCTTCCTTCCGCGCGAGGACCACGCCATGCTGGGTCGCGTCGTGGGCCTGCCTGCCTCCGGTCACGCCACGGTCAACGACATCCGGATCACCGAGGGCACCACCCTCGACCCGGCAGTGCCCGCGGGCGTGGTCGTCGAACAGCACATGGCGGCCCACTTCGAGCTGGCGCCGGGCGATACCTTCTCCATCTCGACGGCCGACGGCTGGACCGAGGTGGAGGTCCTGGGCGTGGCCGCTTCTCCCGAGTACCTGTGGCCGGCCAAGAGCCGGCAGGAGATCCTGGTCCTGCCCGACGACTTCGGGGTGGTCTTCGCCTCGGAGGCGTTCACAGCATCGCTGGCCGCGAACGCCCTCCGCTCGGAGGTGCTGTTCCGTCTCGAGGATGACGCCTCGGCAGCGGCGATCGAAGCCGCTCGTGAAGCCGTGCTGGCCGCCGGTGCCTACGATGCCTACACGCTCGCGGAACAGCCATCCAACGCGGCGCTGCAACAGGACGTGGCCGGGTTCGCCGAGATGTCCGTGATGTTCCCGGCCTTCTTCCTCATCGCGGCTGCGTTCGCCACGTACGTGATGCTCGGCCGCATGATCTCCGGGCAGACGGCCAATATCGGCACGCTGCTCGCCCTCGGGTTCCGCGGCCGCACCATCACCTGGCACTACGCGGCCATCGGCATCGTCGTCGGGCTCGTGGCCTCGATCGTGGGTGTGCTCGTCGGCTCCTTGCTCGCCGAGGGCATCACGCGCATCTACACCGGCGCGCTCAGCATCCCCGCGGCAGTCGTCGAGATCCGCTTCTCGACCGTCATCGCCGGCTTGCTCACGGGTGTGCTGACCGGCTTCCTCGCGGCCTGGCTCCCGGCCCGGAGCGCTGGCCGCATCCCGCCGGCGACCGCCATGCGTGGCCAGCTGCCGCCGGGCGGCGGGGGCGAGTCGCTCCTCGAGCGGCTCATCCCGCCCATGCGCGGCTTGCCGGTGCGCTGGCTGTCTGCCATCAGGGGTCTTGGTCGCAACCGTCGCCGCAGCGTGGCCTCGATCGTGGGCGTGATGCTCGCGACCATGCTCATCATCGTTTCGTGGGGCATGATCGACACCATCGAGGTCCTGCTGGACAGGCAGTTCGTCCAGATCCAGCGCTACGACGCGCAGCTCCACGTGGCCGGTCGTCCGGCCGACGAGGTCGCCGCGGACGTCGCCGCGATCGAGGGCGTGGCCAAAGTCGAGCAGGCACTCGTGCTGCCGGTGTCGGTGGTAGGGCCGGAAGGCTCCTACACGACGACGCTGACCGCGCTCGAGGAGGACGCCACGCTGCACGTGCTGGCCGGCGCCGATGGCTCGGACCTGCCGGTACCAGCGATGGGTGTCGTCCTGGGGGCGGCACTCGAGGGCAGGCTCGGGATCTCGGTCAACGACCCGGTCACGCTGGAGGTGGCCGGCCTGGGCACGCTCGAGGACACGCCGGTCGTCGGCTTCACGAGCGAACCGCTGGGGACGTATGCCTACGCCGGATTGCCGTACGCCGTCGCGAGGATCGAGGGGGCCTCGCGAGCGGAGGCGGTGAACCCGGCCAACCTGCTGATGCTGGCCTTCGACGAGGGCGTCGACGGAGGCGACATGCGCGCACCGCTGAGCGCCGTCGAAGGCGTGGAGGCGTTCGTGGACTCGAACGCGCTCTACGAGCTGGTGCAGGAGTTCATGGCCCTGTTCTACGTCTTCGTGGGCGTGATGATCGTGCTCGGCGGTGTCCTCGCCTTCGCGCTCATCTACAACACCATGTCGGCCAACATCTCGGAACGCCAGGGTGAGCTGGCCGTGCTCCGAACGTTGGGCCTGTCCCGCCGCTCGATCGGCTCGATGGTGACCGTTCAGAACCTGTTGCTGACCCTCGTCGGCCTCGTGCCGGGGCTGGTCTTCGGCTGGCTTCTGGCCTGGGTCTTCATGGATACCTTCAGCTCGGACATGTTCTCGTTCGAGCTGCACATGCGTCCGTTGACGTTCGTGCTCACGGCCGTGGCCATCGTCGTCGTGGGTCTGCTGAGCCAGTGGCCGGCGCTGCGTGCCGTGGACCGGCTCGATCTCGGGCGCATCGTGCGCGACCGCTCCTTCTAGCTGCGTGTGGGTCATGTTCAGGGACGCCTGAGTCAGAGGTGCCGGGCGACCTGAGCGGCAAGGGACATCCGGCCCGAGGGTTGCCCGGGTTGCGCCTGATACTCTCGATCCAACAAGCCACGTGAGGGCTGCAGGGAGGTTCCGGCGGCGCCGGGACCGAGGGAGAGGAGCTGCGCTCGCCGTGGGACCGAGCACCAAGGAGTCTCACACCCCGATGGCCAACTCTCGTCCGCGTCTGGTCGCCGCCACCCTCACCAGTGCGCTTCTCCTCATCACGGTTTCCGGACTGGTCGTCGCCGAAGAGGCGGCTGACGACGAACTCGTCGCCGGCGATGTGACCGTCTATACCTCGGTCACGCAGGACACCGTCGATGCGGTCCTGGCCGCGCTCGCGGAGTCCAACCCTGACCTCGAGGTGGAGGTCTTCCGCGCGCCGACCGGCGAGCTCGACGCTCGCATCGCGACCGAGCAGCGGACCGGCGGCATCGGGGCGGATGTGCTCTGGCTGACCGATCCACTATCGATCCAGCAGTACGAGGCCGACGGCCTGCTGGCGCCGCTGACGGGTGATGCCTTCGAGGCTGTGCCCGATGCCTACAAGGGAGACACCTTCGTGGGCACGCGCCTGCTCAACCTCGTGCTCGTGGCGGGCCAGGAGGTCGAGCCCAAGCCGACCGCCTGGGCCGACCTGCTCGACCCGGCCTACGCCGACGGCGTGGTCATGCCCGACCCCGGCTTCGCCGGCTCCGCCTTCGCCGCGCTCGGCTACCTCGGCACCAGTGATGACTTCGGCATGGAGTTCTATCAGGGGCTCAAGGACAACGGGGCGGTCCTGGTGCAGTCACCGGTGGACACGCTCACCGGGGTGGCCGAGGGGATCTACGACGTGGGCATCACCCTCGACAAGATCGCCCGCGACAACATCGAGAAGGGCGCTCCCGTCGAGATGATCTGGCCTGATGCGGGGGCGATCGCGCTCTTCAGCCCAGCCGCGGTCGTGGCCGAGAGCGACGACCTGACGGCAGCAGCCGCGTTCCAGGCGTTCCTGGTCTCGCCTGCAGGCCAGGCCGCTATCGCCAGCACCGGCTGGCAACCCGTACGCGACGACGTCGAGTGGCCGTACGAGGGTGAGGTCGTGACCGCCGACTGGGCCGAGCTCTACGGACGCCAGGCCGAGCTGCTGGAGGAGTTCTACGCCATCTTCGGTGACTGATATCTCGACTGACACACCGCTGCCCGGACCGGTATCGGGCGGGCCCGAAGCACACGGCCCGTCGCACCTGGCCCGACGCTGGGCGCCCGGCGCTGCGCTGCTCGTGGCGGCCGGTCTGCTGGTGGTCATCCCCCTGCTGGCCCTCGTGGGGACGGCGCTGGAAGAGGGGGTCGGGAGGCTCGTCGAGTCCGTGGTCTCGGCCGGTCCCGCCGTCTGGGCCTCGCTCTGGACGAGTGTCGCCGCCACGCTCCTGGCGGTGCTCATCGGCGCCTCCCTGGCGGTGCTGACGGAGCGGACCGATGTCCCGGGGCGTCGCGGGTTGCGCCTGGCCATGCTGCTGGCCCTGATCGTGCCCGGCTATGTGGCCGCCCTGGGGTGGCTCAACACCTATGGCCCCGGTGGCCTCGTGGACGACCTCGTGGGGGTGGCCCTGCCCGCGCTGGTGGGACCCGTGGGGATCGTCGCGGTCATGGGCGTGGAGGCTGCGCCCATCGTCTTCCTCATCGTCGTGGCCGGGCTCCACACCCGCGCCGAGCCTGATCTGGAGCGGGCGGCTCGCGCCTCCGGCGCCGGCCCGCTCGAGGCCTTCCGCACGGTGACCCTGCCACTGTTGCGGCCGGTCCTGGCTGGTGCGAGCGCGATCGCTTTCGTGCTCAGTGTGACCTCCTTCGGCATCCCGGCCGTGCTCGGTATCCCGGCCGGCTTCACCACCATGACCACGCGCATCTACCGCGACCTGGCCTTCTCCGCCGACCCCAGCTCGTTCGTGCGAGCGGTGGGGCTGGCCATCGTGCTGGCCGTGGGCGCCGCCCTCGTCATCGCGCTGGGCGACTGGCTGCTCGAGCGCCGACGCCTCGATCGTTCGGGCGCCTTCGCCGGCCCCCTGGGACAGCAGGGTGCCTCGGCGCCGGGTCCGCTCGCGCAGCGTCACGATCGCCAGCGCACGCGACCACGAGCGGTCGCCGGCGGGGTCCTCGCCTGGACCGTCGTCAGCCTGGTCGTGATCCTGCCCCTCGTGGGCCTGCTGCTCACGGCTCTGACGCGCGCTCCCGGCCTGGCGCCGGTGCCGGCCAACTGGACCCTGGACAACTTCGCCGAGGTGCTCGACGTGCGCACCATCGAGGCCCTGGGCAACAGTCTCGTCCTGGCCGCTGCCGCGGCGGCTGGCGTGATCCTGCTGGCAGGCCTGGGCGTGATGGCACGCCGGGGTCGCGGCGCCGGCCTCACCGGTGGCTTGCTGGGACTGACCTTCGCCCTCCCGGGCTCGACCCTCGCGGTGGCCGTGCTGCTGGCCTACGGGGTGGCCCTGCGTGACACGCTGCTCATCATCCTCGTGGCCTACCTGGCCAAGTTCTGGGCACTCGGCTTCCGCCCGGTGGCAGCGGGGCTCGACGGCATCCCCGCCGACTCCTATCGCGCCGCACGGGCCTCCGGTGCCGGCGTGTGGACCACGACCCGAACGATCGTGCTGCCGCTGCTACGGCCCATGATCGTGGCCGGTGGCCTCATCGTGTTCATGTTCGGTCTGCACGAGGTCACGATGTCCAGCCTGCTCTACGGACCGGGTTCGGCCACACTGGCGGTCGTGGTCCTCAACCTGCAACAGCTCGGCGACAACGGCCTCACAGCGGCCCTGGCCCTGGTGCTGGCGCTGCTGGTGACCCTCGCGGCCTTGCCGCTGGCCGGCCGCACCGGCGTGCTCGAGCGCATCGGTTGGCGCCGGTGAACCGGGAGTCGGCCGTCCGGCTCGAAGGCGTCGTCATCCGCTATGGCGAGGCTCCGGCGGTGCGGGGCGTCGACCTGGAGGTGGCGGCCGGGGAGACCGTGGCGCTGTTGGGCCCGTCGGGCTCGGGCAAGACCACGCTGCTGTACGCGATCGCCGGCTTCCTGCCCCTGGGCGCTGGCACCATCCACCTGGGCCAGACCCTGGTGAGCTCCACCAGCGTGAGCATCGCGCCGGAGAACCGACCGGTGGGCATGGTCTTCCAGCACTACGGCCTGTGGCCGCACATGGACGCGGTCGAGACGGTGGCCTACCCCTTGCGCATGGCCGGGGAGGGGCGTGGACCGGCCCGGGCAGCAGCCGGCCAGCTGCTCGAGCAGATGCGCATCGGGCACCTCGCCGGGCGCCGTCCCGCCGAGCTCTCCGGGGGCGAGCAGCAGCGCGTGGGCCTGGCCCGCGCGCTTGCCCGCCGTCCTGCCGTCTACCTGCTCGACGAGCCCACGGCACATCTCGATACCGTGCTCAAGGCCGACCTGCAGGCGGAGCTGGCAGCACGCGTGCACGCTGACGGCGCGGCTGCGGTGCACGCCACCCACGACGTGGAGGAGGCGCTGGCCGTGGCCGACCGGGTCGTGCTCATGCGCGCGGGCACGGTCGTGCAGGTGGCTCCGCCGGGCACGGTCTACGCCGAGCCGGCCGATGAGTGGGCAGCGCGTCTCACGGGTCACGCCTCCTTCATCGAGGGCGAGGTCCAGGCGGTCGGCTGGCACGGGCCCGGGCGCTACCTCGTACGGCCCGACTGGGTCCGGTTCGGCGGCCCGCTGCGCGCCACCGTCAGCGACGTTCGCTACCGTGGCACCCACACCGACTATCGCCTGCAGACCCCGCTCGGGACCCTTTCGCTGCAGGAGCTCGGCCCGCCGCGGTTCGTCCCGGCGGCCGACGTGGACTGCACCATCGAGCGCGTCTGGCGCATGGGCGATGCTCGATGAGGGGGCCGGACGCCTATCCTGTGGGGGATGACCATGAGCGCTGACCGACCCGAGATCTCCGCCGCCGAACAGGCCTACCTGCTGGCCATCCGGCAGTCACGGGGCGGGGCGCCCTTGAGCGCCGCCGACCTCGCACGGCGCATGCGCGTCTCACCACAGGCGACGAGCGAGATGCTGCGGCGGCTGTCGGCGGCCGAGCTGGTGACCATCGGCGAGTCGCGCAACGTGTGCCTGACGCCCAAGGGCAACCGTGAGTCGGATGCCATCTACCGCCGCCACGCGCTCGCCGAGTGGCTCCTGTCCTCCGTGCTCGGGATCCCCTGGGCGGAGACCGATCCGGAAGCGGTGCGCCTGCAGGCGCACATCTCGCCGCGGGTCGAGGCCGCGCTCGACGAGCTTCTGGGTCATCCCGAGGTCTGTCCCCACGGCAATCCCATCGACGAGGCCGCGGCCGCACGACGACCCGACGGACTGCCCCTCAGCGAGGTCGATTCGGGTGCACACGTGACCGTCTACCGCATCACCGAGGCGGCCGAGGATGACGGCGGCCTGGTCTCCTACCTGGAGGCCCGCGGGCTGCGGCCGGGTGCGGCGGTGACCATCCTGGCGCGCTCCGAGTCGACCGACTCGCTGACCCTTGAGGGCCCGCTCGGTCGTGCCACCCTGGGCCTGCGTCCGGCCAGCCTCATCCGCGTGCTCGAGGGCGACCCTCACCCCGAGCTGTTCCACAAGGTGCCCCGCCGCGACGGCTGAGCGCCCGAGTCATCGGCCCGCACGGCCCGAGACAACCCCGCAGAAGGAGTCGACCGCATGCTGGTCGTGATGTCGGTCGGAGCGACCGAAGAACAGGTCAAGGAGGTCCGCCGCCACATCGAGGCCGACGGGCTCACGCCCCATGAGAGCCGCGGGGAGCAGCGGGTCATCATCGGCGTGGTCGGCGACGTGGGGCCGCGCAAGGAGCAGGTCATGAACCACCTCGCGGTCCTGCCCGGGGTGGAGTCGGTCACGCCCATCAGCAAGCCCTTCAAGCTGACGTCGCGGGACTTCCACCCCGAGGACACGATCATCAGGGTGGGCAACACGACCATCGGCGGGGGGTCGCTGACGGTCATGGCCGGGCCGTGCGCCATCGAGAGTCGCGATCAGCTGCTGCGCACCGCGACCGCGGTCGCCGAAGCCGGCGCCACGATCCTGCGTGGTGGGGCCTTCAAGCCACGTACCAGTCCCTACAGCTTCCAGGGCCTGGGCATGGACGGCGTGCGCTTCCTCACCGAGGCTCGAGCAGAGACGGGCCTGCCCGTCGTGACCGAGGTCATGGAGCCGAGCCAGCTGGCGCCGGTGGCCGAGTTCGCCGACATCCTCCAGATCGGCGCCCGCAACATGCAGAACTTCCCGCTGCTGCTGGCGGCGGGCAAGGTCGGGCGGCCGATCATGCTCAAGCGCGGTATCAGCGCCACCATCGAGGAGTGGCTCATGGCGGCCGAGTACATCGTCAGCGCCGGCAACCCCGAGGTGATCCTCTGCGAGCGCGGCATCCGCACCTTCGAGACGTACACCCGCAACACGTTGGATCTCACGGCCGTGCCGCTGCTGCACAAGCTCTCGCACCTGCCGGTCATCGTCGATCCGTCGCACGCCACGGGCAAGCGCTGGCTGGTGGCGCCGATGGCGGTCGCGGCCGTGGCCGGCGGGGCCGACGGCATCATGGTCGAGGTGCACCCCAACCCCGACGACGCGCTCTCCGACGGGGAGCAGTCGCTGACCCTGCAGATGTTCGGCGAGATGGCCCCGGTTCTGCGTCAGGTACATTCACAGGTGCAGCCGATCGTCAGCGCCGACGCCTGACCGGCGCTGGCCAGCACCGTTGGCGGGCTACTCAGCCTTGAAGTGCCTGCCGATGGCCGACGGCGCATCGCCGAGGACGAGCGATCCCCAGCGCGGATGGCGGTCAGCCCATTCGCGGATGCTGTTCGCGTTTACCAGCACCAGGGCGAAGATCATCAGTGCGAAGGGCATGATCGGCAGTACCTGCGTCAGGTTGGGGAAGAGTCCCTGGAGGTCCAGCGCCAGCCACTGCAGGAAGCCGAAGAGCAGCACGCCCGCGCCACCCGAAGCGGATGCCAGCCGCCGAAGATGACGATGGCGAGGGCGATCCAGCCGAAGTTGCGGGTGTGCAGGAACGACCATCCGAGCTTCGCGTCGAGGCGTGAAGGCCGCGCCGCCGATGCCGACGAGCGCACCGCCGAGGATGGTGTAGAGGTAGCGCAGACGGTTGACCGCGATGCCTCGGGCGTGGGCGGCCTCGGGTCGCTCGCCGACGCCTGCAGCGAGAGGCCAGGACGCGTTCTGGAACATGTAGACCCACACCAGCAGCACCGCGCGACGCTGGCATAGACCACGAGGTCGTGACTGAAGAACGCCGTGCCCGACGAACGGGAGATCTCCGAGAGCACCGGGATGTCGAACGGCGGCACCGCGATCGCGCCACCGGGTTTCCCGGTATAGCTGCCTCCGAGGAACGAGCTCAGGGCGATCCCGAGGCTGGCGAGCACGAAGCCGACTGCGACCTGGTTGAGCCACAGCGAGATGCTCGAGAACGCGACCACGGAGGCGAAGACGCCGCCGACGACGGCAGCGGCGACGAAGCCCGAGCCAGGTGTTGCCCGTCTCGAAGGCGACGGCGAAGCCGGCCAGCGCCGACGAGCATGAGGCTGCCCTCGAGCGAGAGGTTGATGACGCCCGACTTCTCGCTGATGGTCTCGCCGGCCGTCACGAAGAGCAGCGGAGCGGCAGCCGCGATGATCGTGGCCAGGGTCGCTTCCATCAGGCGGCCGCCTCCGGCTCGCGGCGGCACCGCCGGATGGAGGCTCGTAGGCGGCCGCGCGCAGCACGTCTGCGTCGACGTCACGGCATGAGCGCAGGCCGCTGGCCGATGAGCGCGAACAGCACGAGCACGCCGGTCAGGACACGCCACCCAGCGCCGAGTTGACGTCGAGTCGCAGCGTCAGCGCGATGCTGCCGACCGCGACGATGGCGAAGAAGGCCGCGATCGGGGCGACGTAGGCGGCTCGGAATCCGGCCAGCAGCACGACCAGGATGCCCAGGAAGCCGTAGCCACCCGGAGACCGACGGCACCAGCTTGTGGTGGAAGCCGGTCGCCTGGATGGCACCGGCCAGGCCGGCGAGCGCGCCGCAGATCGCGAAGGCGCCAAGGACGTAGCGGTCGGTGGGGATGCCCAGCAGGCGCGCGCTTTGCGTGTTGCGGCCCACGGCTTTCAGCTTCAGCCCGACGCGTGTGCCGCGGAGCAGCAACCAGACCGCCGATGACCGCGACGATGGCGAGGACGACCGCGAGCGGCGAGAAGCGCGAGCTCTCCGAGGGCCGGCAGCCAGGCCTCGCGCGGGAACGGCTCGGTCCCGCTGGTCGAGGCGATGCCGGGCCGTGCCCAGGGCCCGATGATGAGGTACAGCGTCAGCCCGCGCGGCCACGAAGTCGAGCCCCAGGCCACCGAAGATCTCGTTGACCTTGCCGCGCGTCTTGAGGATGCCGGCGAGGAGAGCCCATGCGATGCCGAACGCCACGCCCACGATCAGGGTCAGTGGGACGACGAGCACGGTGGCACGGCGCCTCCACTCGAGCGGGCGATGAGGGAGGCTCCGATCGCGCCGAGGACGATCTGGCCTTCGACCCCGATGTTCCAGAGCCCGGCGGCGAAGGTGACGACCAGCCCGGCAGCCGCCAGCGTCAGCGGTACCCACACCATGACCGTGTCGGAGAGCTTGTCCGGACGAGCCCAGCGAGCCTTCGAGGATGAGTCGGAACGCCTCGAATGGATTCTCGCCGACGAGCAGCACGAGCAGCCCCGCGAAGGCGAGTGCGACGAGGAACGGCGCGACCCCGATGGCAGCGCGACGGACGCCGGCAGCATCTGCTCCCGATCGGACCGTCATGCCGGCTCTCGTGCCGTGCCCTCGTCCACCGATGAGGTGACCGATGTCATCGACGTCGGTCGCGGCTCGCGTCGAGCTCGGCCAGCACGCGCCCGGAGAAGAAGACCAGGATGCGGTCGCTGTAGCGCAGCAGCTCGTCGATGTCGGCCGAGGCGAAGATGATGGCGGTGCCGTGTTCGCGCCGCTGCCAGGAGCTGCGTCCACACCCAGTCGGCCGACTCGATGTCGAGCCCGCGCGTGGGGTGCTCCATCAGGAGCAGCTTCAGCGTTCGGCGGCAACATCGCCAGCAGCAGGCGCTGCTGGTTGCCGCCCGAAGAGCTCCTCGACGGTGGAGCGAGACGGTACCCTTGATGGAGTACTCCTCGATACGCGCGTCGGCGCGCCTGGCGCGCGGCGTCCCAGTCGATGAGGAAGCCGCCGATCGCTCCGGTCGGCGAGGAGAAGGTGCTCGGTGATGGTGAGGCCCTCGACCAGGCCTTCCTCGAGGCGTCCCGCGGGCAGGTAGTGGACACCGCAGTCGAGATGGGCGCGATAGTCCTTGGAGGTGACGTCGGAGCCATCGAGCAGGACCGAACCGGCTGCTCGGGCGCACAGCCCGCAGACGCCCCGCAGGAACGTGCGCTGGCCGCTGCCTTCCATGCCGGCCAGGCCGATGACCTCGCCCGCCGCCACCTCGAGGGAGATGGTCTCGAGCCGTATGAGACGTTCTTCGATAGTACGTCGCGCAGCGAGAGGACGATGTCGCCATGGTGCGCCGCTGGCCGGTCAGCGATCTCGACCGGCTTCGCCGAACATCATCGTCGACCAGCTCGGCCGGCGGGACCGGCATCTCGCGCTGAGCCGACGACCTTGCCCGCGACGCATGCACCGTGACCTGCTCGCAGAGCTCCTCGACCTCCTCGAGCTTGTGCGAGACGAAGATGACGATCATGCCGTCGGCCGCCAGCTCGCGCAGCGTGGCGAACAGCAGCTCGCGCTGGTCGGCCGAGATGCCCGGTGGTGGGCTCGTCGAGGATGAGCACGCGCGCACCGAGCCAGAGCAGCCGCGTGATCTCGACCTGCTGGCGCTCGCCGACCGTCAGCGTGCGCGCCGGCGCCTCGAGGTCGAAGCCGAAGCCGAAGCGGTCGCGCAGCTCCTGCACCTGGTCTCGCACCTGTGCCGCGCTTCAGCCGAACGAGCCCGGGCTGCCGAGCAGGAAGTTGTCGAGCACCGACATGGGCAGGAAGACCAGGGGATCCTGGTGCAGCATGCCGATGCCGGCCGTCGATCGCGGCGTCCGGTGACCCAGCTCGACAGTGCGCTGCCATCGAGCACGATCTCGCCAGAGTCGGCGACGTAGAAGCCGGACAGGATCTTCATGAGCGTGGACTTGCCGGCGCCGTTCTCGCCGAGCAGCCCATGCAGGGTGCCGGTCGTCGACGTGCATGCTGACGCCGTCATTGGCGCGGACCGGCCCGAAGTGCTTGTGGATGTCGCGCAGCTCGAGGCCCATGTTCCTCTCGTGCATGGGACGCCATGAGGAAGCCGGACGGGGAGGCTCTGTCGCCATCCGCCGCGGTGTGACGGAATGGTCGAGCGCGGACCTACGAGGCTTCGCTGGCGCCGTCGATGCCCTCGAGCAGCTGCTTCGTGTACCAGATCTGCTGTGGCGTCGCGGACTCGCCCTCCTCGAGCCACACCGAGCCGTCCTGGTTGTTCAGCGGTCCGGTCCAGAGGTTGATCGAACCGTCGGCGAGCCCGGCGATGAACTCATCGAGTGCTGGCGGCTTCCTCGCGTCAGGCCAGGGCCCATTGACGTAGCCGATCGCCGTGGTCGCCGGGTTGTTGAGGTCCGCCCAGTCCGGACGGTAGCCACTGGAAGGTGGCCTCGAACGTGCCGTCGATGACGCTCTGTGCGATCTCGAGGTAGGACGGTCCCCAGTTGAACCAGGGGGTGCCGAGGCAGACCTCGGGTGCGCTGTCGCAGGCGGCGACGAAGTCGTAGGGGATGGCCCAGACGTCTCTCGCCGGCAGCGGCACGCTGCCCGGCGACGACGAGTGCCTCGGTGGTGTCGATGCCGGAGATGAGCACGTCGGCGCCACCGTCGATGAAGTCGTTCGAGACGAGCGTCGGATCGAGCGTGACGCCTGGGATGTTGAACCAGAACCCGATCCAGTTGACCCGAACGTCAGGTCGGCCGCGTCCTTGCCCGGACAGTTCTCCCAGCAGTAGCGCGCGCCCAGGTAGGCCGAGTTCACCAGCCGCCGGGTCTCGTCGTTGATCAGCGGACCGACGTAGCCGATGTTGCCGCTCTCGCTCGTGAGTGCGGCGGCACAGCCGGCGATCATCTTGCCGTACTCCATCTCGCCCATCACGTTCCCGAGGTTGGGCAGATCCGGGCCGATAGTCCTGGCTCCGTCGACCCAGGCGTTGTCGCCGGAGGACCAGATCATGGGGACGTCGGGGAATTGCCTGGCGGCCAGCAAGGGCGCCGTCCTTCATGTCGTCCGAGGTGAAGAAGACGAGCTGTGCGCCCTGATCGACCATGTCGCGTGCGACCTGGTCGACGGTGAGCTCGGGGCGGTCGGCGGTGTTCACCTTGTCGAGCAGGATCATCTCGGCGCCGAGCTGCTCCTCGAGGTACTCGCCCGCTTCGCGGTGTGCCTGGCTCCAGCCGCGGTCATCCTGCGGTCCGACCAGGACCATGCCGAACTTCAGTCCTTCGGCTTCATCCTGCGCGGCCACGATCGCGGCCCCGCCGGTCCCGATCGCGGTTGCCAACATGGTGCTCGGCAACGGTGATGCGCGCGAGCTTGCCCACGGTCGCATACTCATTCGATAGACCCTCCTGATGTACGTCCCCGCGGGCCGACCCCGCCCCGGTACCAATCACGATACGCCAGTCGGCAAGCCGAATCAGGGCCGGTTCGGCAACACTCCGGCACTTATTCGGAACCAACGGTCCGAAAGCGGTGTGTCGGCGTGCCGCTCACACAGGCGCTGGGTCCGGCGCCATACTCGGCCACGATGGTCGCGCCCTACATCCCGAAGAAGGAGTCACCCGTGTCCACGAGCGAATTCGCCGGACAGCCCGCCGAGCCCTCGATCCTGGTCGACCTCACGGCCGCTCGAGGACGCCTACTACACGGGCGTGCCCGACCCTCCGTGCCGCACGCAGCGGGTGGCGTTCGGCACCTCCGGCCATCGGGGCTCGTCGCTCTCGACCTCCTTCAACGAGGACCACATCGTGGCCACGACCGCGGCCATCGTGGCCTTCCGGCGCGAGCAGGGCATCGAGGGCCCGTTGTTCATGGGCCGCGACACCCACGCGCTCAGCGAGCCGGCCTTCCTGACCGCGCTGGAGGTGCTCGTCGCCGCCGACGTGGACGTGCGCATCGACAGCGCTGACGGCTTCACGCCGACCCCGGGCGTCTCACACGCCATCCTCACCTGGAACCGCGAGCACCGCGAGGTCCAGGCGGACGGCATCGTGGTCACGCCCTCGCACAACCCGCCCGCGGACGGTGGCTTCAAGTACAACCCGCCCAGCGGCGGCCCAGCCGACGCCTCCATGACGCGGGCCATCGAGGACGCGGCCAACGAACTGCTGGCTGCGGGCATCGGGAGCGTGGCCCGGGTACCGGCGCCGCGGGCGAGGGCGGCAGCGACCGGCTATGACTTCATGGGCACGTACGTGGCCAGCCTGCCGCAGGTCATCGACGTCGGCGCCATCGCAGGCTCGGACCTGCGCATCGGCGTGGACCCACTCGGCGGTGCGGCCGTGGCCTGGTGGGCTGCCATCGCCGAGGCGCATGGCATCGAGCTGACCATCACCAACGACAGGGTCGACCCCACCTTCGGCTTCATGACCCGCGACTGGGACGGCAAGATCCGCATGGACCCGTCGTCGCCCTACGCCATGGCCCGGCTGGTCGAGATGCGCGGCGACTTCGACCTCGCGCTGGGCAACGATGCCGATGCCGATCGCTTCGGCGTCGTCACCCCGTCGGTGGGGCTGCTCAACCCCAACCACTACCTCGCCGCCGCCGCCTCGTACCTCTTCGGCGGTGCGCGCGAGTGGGGCGCCGATGCGGCCATCGGCAAGACGCTCGTGTCCTCGAGCATGCAGGACCGTCTGGCCGCCGATCTGGGCCGCCGACTGTACGAGGTGCCCGTCGGCTTCAAGTGGTTCGTCGACGGGCTGCTCGATGGGTCGGTCGCCTTCGGTGGCGAGGAGAGCGCCGGCATGTCCTTCCTGCGCTTCGACGGCACGCCCTGGTCGACGGACAAGGACGGCATCATCGCCTGCCTGCTCGCGGCCGAGATGACCGCGCGCACCGGCCGCGACCCGGGCCAGGCCTACGCGGCGCTGACGGAACGCTTCGGATCGCCGGTCTACAAGCGCATCGACGCCCCCGCCACGCCCGCGCAGAAGGCCGCCCTGGGGGCCCTCTCGCCATCCGCGGTGGCCGCCACCGAGCTGGCCGGGCGAGCCCATCACGGCCAAGCTCACCGAGGCCCCGGGCAACGGTGCGTCCATCGGCGGTCTCAAGGTCGTCACCGACCAGGGCTGGTTCGCCGCTCGGCCGTCGGGGACGGAGAACGTGACCAAGCTCTACGCCGAGTCGTTCGTGGACGCGGAACACCTGGAGCGCATCATCGAGGAGGCCCAGGCCATCGTGGGCGCGGCGCTCGAGGCCTAGCACCCGCGGTTCGGGCAGGCCCGGCGAGCGGTTACGAGGCGGCGACGAGCTCCCGCAGCCGGGGCAGCCGTTCGATCGTCTGCGTGGTCGAACGGCGCCGGGATGTCCGCGATGAGGTGGGTGAAGCCGAGGTCCAGGTAGGGTCGCCAGGCGGCCGCGATCTCTTCCTCCGAGCCGACGAAGTCGCGTTCCGGGTCGTACGTGCGGGGACTGTCGTTGTGGCGCTGGCTGGCCTCCAGCACGCGGATGGCCTCGTCACGGTCATCGCGGATGGTCACGAAGCGCACCAGCGTGTGCTCGATCTCGAGCGGATCACGGCCGACGTCCGCGCAGTGGCGCCGCAGCACCCCGGCCTTGTGCGCCACCGTCTCGAGGCCGCCGTTGATGTTCCAGCCCTGGGCGTAGCGCGCGACCGTGCGCAGCGTCTTCTTCTCGCCTCCGCCGCCGATCATGATGGGCAGGCTGCCCGCGCCGCGGAAGGGCAGGGGATGGTGCTCGAGGTCCTTGAAGGCGTAGAAGGCGCCCGGCTCGCTGGTGATGGACTCCCCGGCCAACACGCCGGCTGACGCCGCTGACGGCTTCGTCGAGCCAGTCGAGTCGCTGCCCGAAGCCGCTCCCGAAGTCGACGCCGGCGGCGAGGTGCTCGTACTCGAACCAGGCGCCTCCCAGGCCCAGCCAGGTGCGCCCCTCGCTGATGTGGTCGACGGTGACGGCCGACTTGGCCGTCAGGCCCGGGTTGCGGAAGGTGTTGGCCCCGACCATCAGGCCGAGGTCGATCCGGCTCGTCTCCGCCGCCCACGCTGCCAACGTGGTCCAGCCCTCGTAGATGGGCTGGAGTGGGTCGCCCACGATGGCGTGCATGTGGTCCCAGGCCCAGAGTGAGTCGAGTCCGACGCGTGTCGGCCAGTCTGGCCGTGCTGGCGAGCTCAGCCCAGGCGGTCTGCTGGACCCACAGGAGGGCGCCCACGCGGGCGGGATATCGGTCGCGATGTGTGGTCATGTCGTGGAGGCTATAGCATCCACACGTGTCTTGGCCTCGCAACGCAAAGATCGCCTTCATCGGCTCACACGGGATCCGCAAGACGACCGCGGCCCTGGCCTTCGCGAGCGCCATCCAGCGAGCCGGCCGTTCCGTGGAGTTCGCTCGAGAGGTGGTCCGCGACAACCCCCTGGGCATCAACGAAGGCGCGACCTCGGAGGCGCAGCTGTGGGTCCTGACCTCGCAGATCCGACGCGAGCTGGAGCTCTCCCGCAAGGCCGAGTGCCTGGTCACCGACCGCGGCGTCATGGACAACTTCGCCTACTACCTGCGTGCCAGCGGGGGAGAGGACGGCTTCGACGTGGAGCCGCTCGTGCGCCAGTGGTCGCGGACGTATGACCTGGTGGTGCGACTCACCCCGGACGTGGAGATCCGCGCCGACGGCGTGCGCTCGACCAGCGATCGCTTCCGTGACGAGATCGAGGCCATCCTCGATGCGCGCCTGCCACGGCTCGTGCCCCGGGACCGACTGGTCGTGCAGGCAGCTTCCGCCATCACCGAGAACCACGACTGGTGGCCGCTGGCCGAGCAGCTGGCCATGCGCATCGGGCAGCCGCTGCTGGCAGCAGGGGGTGAGCCGCCCGCAGCCGCCACGGACCACGCCGGCGCGCACCCGTCGCCCCAAGTCGACCCACGACGACCAGCTGGCGCTCGACCTCGGCCGCTGACGGCCGCAGGCTCGGCCACGGCCACTTCGGGGCAGGCCGGGTACAGTCTGGGAGATGTCGTCGTCCTTCCCCTCCTCGTTCTCCAACCCCGCACAGCCCGGTCCCCTCGACACCGAGGTCGCCGTCGGGCTGCTCCAGCGTGGGCAGGCGCTCGCGGAGCAGGGCGACTGGGATCTGGCGGCCGGCGCGTTCGCACGGGTCGTGGGCGCGTCCGATCCCGCGCTCCATACCGCCGCGCTCGTCGGGCTCGCTGACTGTCGCTACCGCCTCGACGACGAGCCGGCGGCCCTGCAGGCCCTGATCACCGCCACGCAGGCCCCGGAGAACGAGCTCTCCTGGCGAGCCTGGAAAGAGCTGGCCGTCATGCGCGTCCAGGAGAACGATATCCGCTGGCGCGGCGCGAGCCTACCGTGAAGCCGGCCGCCGCGCGCCGGCCTCCGAGCAGGCAGCGATCCAGTCCCGCATCGGCTGGCTGAGCAAGGAGATGGGGGACGACCAGCGCGCAGAGCGTGCCTTCCAGCGCAGCCGACCCTCGGTGAGCGAAGGGCCCACCGTCACCTACGCCATCCTGGCGGTCACGGTCATCATCAGCCTGGTCACGCTCTTCGGGGCAGCCGAGCTGGAGTCCTGGCTGCTCCTCGACAAGGGCGCCATCTATTACGGCGATGAGTACTGGCGCCTGCTGACCGTGGCGCTGGTGCACGGCTCGATCATCCACCTGGGCTTCAACATGTATGCCCTCTGGATCATCGGGCCCATCGTGGAAGCGCTCTACGGTCCCTGGCGCTTCCTGGCCATCTACCTCGTGTGCATCGCGGCCGGGTCGGTCGCGAGCTACGCCACCTCGGCCAATCCGGCGGTCGGGGCCAGTGGCGGTGTCTTCGGGCTCTTCGGCGTGCTGCTCGTGGCCGACCGGGTGCACAAGCCGGCGCTGACCCGCAACGCACGCAACATGACCACGCAGATCGGCATGCTCATCGGCATCAACCTGCTCATCGGCTTCACCATCCCCGGCATCGACAACGCGGCCCACATCGGCGGCCTGCTGGCCGGCGCGGTCCTGGGCCTGCTGGTGGTACCGCAGGGTGCGCGCCTGGACTCCTTCTGGTCTCGCCCGTCCGGCGACCCGGTGTCACCGACCGGTCAACGGCCCGAGCCGGTCGCTCGTACGAGGCCGCTACGCATCCTCGGCGTGGGCGCCCTCGTGGCCGTCATCGTCGGTCTCGCCGTCGTCGGGCCGATCTCCTACGAGCCGCCCCTGTGGTGGCTCCTCGCCGGCCAGCCACTGATGCCCACGGAACCGCTCGGCGATGCGATAGCCATCGCGGCGAGCCAGGCGAGCGCGCTCCTCGGGCACGGACGCCCCCGACTCGATGACCTCGAGCGACAGGTCCAGCACCTGCGCGCGTCGCGGCGTGGCCTCGGGGCCCTCGTCACGCAGCAGCAGCCCCAGCCAGGCGGCCACGCTGCCGCGCAGCTGCAGGCGGTCGTCGATGGGCCCGCGGTCGATGGCATCCGCCCGCCGAAAGCCGTAGCAGCCTGACGCGACGGTGGTGGCATCACCGCGCTCGAGCGGCCGATACCGGTGCAGGTCCGTCGAGTGCAGGCCCGTGGACGCCACGATCGCCACGGAGGGATCCGCGAGGGCGACAGCGATGGGCGTGACGATGTCGCTGCCGGGAACGTGCTCGGGCTCGAGCACGATGACGACCGCGCCGGTCGTCCGACGCAGGGCCGCCTGCAGCGCATCACCGGCACCGAACGCCACCGCCGTGGCGACGACCTCATGAGCCGGGCCATCCGTGCTCGTGTCCGGTCCCGCCACGAGCAGCACCTGCGTATCGGGCGGGGCCGTGGCGGCGATGGCGCGCAGGGCCCGCTCTGGTGGGGCCGTGTCCGTGCCGGCCACGACCACGACCGAAGCGGCGCAGGCCGCCGGCTGGTCCAGGCGGGAAGGCACCGATGCCACCCCGCCGTAGAGCGTACGTTCTCCTTCGGTGATGTCGGCTGGACGTGCCGGTCTCAGCTCGTAGGCGGAACCGAAGTCGACGACCTTCCAGCCCGCAGCCTCGATGCGCGCCTTGAGCTCATCGGCGGTGCGATAGTCGCGCGCGGAACGTGCGCGGGCGCGCTCATCCGCGAGCGCGACGATGTCTTGGGGTGCTGATGGATCGACCACCAGCCGAGCATATCGCTTCGGGCGGCAGGTACCCTTCCGCGGGCATGGAACGCAGCGTCTGGGCCGTTACCGTCGCCACCTTCGTCCTGCGGTTCGCGACGGGCCTCACCGGCGCCCTGCTCATCTTCCTGCTGGCCGACTTCCCCGAGTACGGTGGACCCGAGGTGGGGGCCTACACGGTCGGCGTCTTCACGGCCCTGTTCTTCGCCGCGGAGCTGTTGCTGTCACCACCGTTCGGCCTGCTCTCGGACCGTCTCGGTCATCACCGGGTCATGCAGATCGGGCCGGTCCTCGGGCTGGTGGCGGTGGTCCTGACCACGTTGGTGGCGGAGACCCAGGTGGGCGCGGTGGTGGTCGCCATCCCGGTGCTGGTCGGCAGCCTGCCGCTGCTGGGCCTGACGCGACTGCTCGAAGGTGCCTCCACCGCCGCCAGCGTGCCCTCCGTCCTCGGCTTCATCGCCGCCGCCACCAGCGGTGACGAGGCCCTGCGCGGCCGGGCGTCGGCGCGCTTCGAGGTGGCCACCATCGGAGGGCTGGCCTTCGGGTTCGCCACCGCCGGCCCGGTGTGGGAGCTGCTCGGCCCAGCCGGCTTCCTGGCCAACGCCCTCATCTACGCGGTGGCCTACGCGCTGTTTCGCTGGTTCGTGCCTGACGCGGTGCGGAGCCTGCGGCGAGCGCCCGGAGTCGAGCCTCGGCTGGCGCCGCTACCGCCGCTTGCTGCGGCGCTCGCGCGTGTGGCTGCTGGCCCCCACCTGGATCGCGCTCAACGCCGGGCTGGGCCTGTACACCTCCCAGACGTTGTTCCAGCTGGTGCGCACGCCTGACGAGCGGTTCAGCGACCAGTGGCTCGTGGGTGGCTTCGACCCCCTGCTCGTGACCCTCGCCTTCGTCGCGGGCGGCGCCGTGTTCATGGCCGGGCTGCTCTACTGGGGCGGGCGCTTCGAGACGATGCGGCGCACGACCATCATCTTCTACGGCATCATCGGCGGCGCCATCTTCGTGGTCGCGGCGCTGGGGCTCAACTACACCGGCGAGGAGGCCGTGCTCCTGCGGCTCGTGTGGGCGGCCGGGCTCGGGGTCGGGCTGTTCCTGCTCGCGGGTGCCACGCCTGCCGCCCTGGGCCTGCTGGCCGACGTGTCAGAGTCGTTCCCGGCCGATCGCGGGGCGGTCATGGGGCTCTACAGCGTGTTCCTGGCGGTGGGGCAGATCATCGGCGCGCTCATCGGTGCTGCCGCCGCCGAGGCATGGGCCTTCAACGGCATCCTCGCGGCCACGCTCGTGTTGCAGGTGGTGGCGATGCTGCCGCTGTCGCGGCTCCGCCGCTTCGAGTTCGAGTTCCAGGCCACGCCCGCGAGCGGACCCGACCTGGAGGCGGCCGCCGTGGACCTCTCGGTCACGCGCGCCTACCGCGACCCGCCCGGCGACGACGGCTGACCGACCGGCGGTAGGGGAGTCCCGGTCGCCGAGACTACTCGTCGGTGGCTTCCAGTCGCTCCTCGCGGAAGAGGATCAGGTTGCGGTTCCCCTTGTTGAGCTTGAGCTCGTCACCACGGGCGATGTACGTGTCGGCGGCGGCGAGCAGCCGCAGGAACAGCTCCTGGTCCTGGCAGGCCTTGTTCTTGTCGGCCTCGGGACCGTCGCAGCCGCGGCCGCTCTTGTCGAGCTGGCCCACCACGATGCGGGTGGCCTGCGGGGTCTCGAACGAGCCGAAGTAGCGGTTCTCATCGGCCCGGTTGGAGACACCGGTCTTGCCGGTCACGAGGCCGACTCGCTGGGCGTCGATGTCCTCGAAGGTGGCGGTGATGTCGATGTCTCCGGACGGATCCACCATCCGCTTGCCCTTGCGCAGCTTGGTCACCACCCAGGTCGTGCCGGTCAGGGGCGGCTGCGGCTCGAGCACGGCGCGCGTGACGCCATTGACGTCGGTGAGCGTCAGCTCGTCGCCACGAAGCGCGTGCGAGGCGGCAGCCTCGAGCGCCGTGATGAAGGCCTCCTCGACCTGGTCGAGCTGGAGGCTGCCGCGGCTCTGGCACAGCTTGGGCGGGCCGACGAACTCCGGCTGCTCGACGTTGATGGCCAGGCCGGACCGCAGGGCTTTGCCCGCGAACGGCCGACAGATGCTGCGACCCTCGTACTGGCCGCTGAAGAACTTCACGGCTGAGGTCGTGAGCTCGTTGCCGGTCCCGTAGCGTTGTCGCCCGCCCTCGTCGTAGATGGCCGTAGGCGTCCACGTACGCCTGTCCAGGTCGAGGTCCGGCGTGAAGGCCAGCCGCGTGGTGCCCTGTTCGTCCTCCAGGGCCAGGCCGGCCGGGCGTACCTGGAAGTCGGTGACGTCGGAGAGCGTGGCCAGGATCCGCTCTGCCTGGGCCAGGGCACCCGGCGACGGGCAGGCGCCCAGTCGGGAGACCACGTCGGTGATGTCGATGCGACCCTGGTTCGTCTCGTACTTGCCCAGGAAGGAGCCGCAGCCGGTGCTGCCGACCAGCGAACCGCCGCGCAGGAACTCCATCCACGCGCCCAGGCCATCGATGGCCGGCTGGACCGAGCCGTCGGCGTCGCCGATGCGAGCGAGGCTCCAGCGTGAGGCGGTGGGGTCGTTGTCGATGGTGGCGCGCGTGAACGTCATCAGGTCCTCGCCGATCTCGTCGCGGACCACGAGCACGTCGTCGGCGGTACGGATGGAGGTGATCCGGCCAAGGTTGGCGTAGAAGGACTCGTCGAAGGCGCGCGATTCCGGATCGCACTCACGCCAGGTGATCTCGTCCGGCTCGACGAAGACGTTGAGCACATCGGCCGAGATGGAGTAGCTGGAATCGTAGGTGCTGCAGGCAGCTTCGCCGGACGCCGCTCCCGAGCGCAGCAGGAGCGTGGCACCGACCCCGGCCGGAACAGGTTCTTCCTTGCCCGATGCGTCGACCTGGGTCAGCAGCTGCCATTCCCACTGGATGTCCCGGGGTGTGATGGTCTCGTCCTGGGCGGCGGTCGCGACGGGTAGCAGCGCAACAGCGGCCAGGAGCCCGGCCAGGGCAGCGCCGACCAGGCGTGTGAGCGGCAGGGTAGTGGCGGTGGGCGCGTGACGACGACTCATACGACCTCGGGTGTGATGGCTTCGCCGCCGCCACGCGAGTGGCGGGCGACGTGCAGGCGATCCTTCGCGCGAAAGCCTCCCACATCTTGGCGATCCATGACGTGGCGGAGGCAGTGGCATGGCTGGGTGATGCTGGGTTCCCTCGTGGGGCGCCGATCCGGCGGGTGGCGCGCGTTCCGCATCTTGCGCGGATTTGCTACAGTCATCAGTGCGGGCCGCTAGCTCAACGGTAGAGCAAGTGACTCTTAATCACTAGGTTGAAGGTTCGAATCCTTCGCGGCTCACCAACCGACAAACTTCGACCCCTCCGGACCTTCCGGAGGGGTTAAGTGTGTTGCGGGCGTTGCTCGCGTGCACCCACGCGAAGGTACTAGGCCGGCAGCAACCCGCTGGCGATGAGGCCGGGCGCCGCAGGCGACCACCACCTGCCGCGGCGCAACGTCGAACCCCCGGACTGAAGGGAGTCAGTCCGGGGGTCCAGTTCGAGGCGAACGACGTCGGCGGAGGAGGTGGAGGAAGACCGACCCCGCTCGCGCTCGTATGTGGTTGGGGGCCGCTAGCTGCCGGGAAGCTCCATGATCATCCGGCGCGTGTGGCCCAGGGCCGTGAGGCGGGCGAACACCGCGGAGATGCCGCTCTTCTCCTCCGTCCGGCTCGCGCACTCGAGCCAGATCTGGGTGCCGTCAGCGGTAGCGATCATGTGCCGTCCGCAGAGGCAGTAGGGGGCCGAGCGCTCGGCGCTCTCGATGAGATCGACGGCGCGCTCGTTCTCGCGCTCGCTCAGGAAGGGCGTCCGCTGTGCGGCTACCCCGGGGACCTGCGTGTGGGTCATGGCTGCAACCTCCTTGGGTTGACGTGCTTGGTTGGGTCGTATTCAGCGGATCGTCCACGGCTTGTGTTTCGATCCGGACCGTATCGTACAACAGGTGCCGCGAGATTGCAATACGCTCCGTCTCGTTAGTTTCGGTTGCGATCGGGTTGCAATCGAGACGCAGCGTCTCGTATAATCCGTGGTCATGAACGCCGAGGCAGACAGCGCCCGGGCGCTCGGGACCGATCCGCTTGACGAGGTCATCGCGCGGGAAACGCCGGCGGACGTCGGCAAGGCCACGACCAAGCTCGGCCGGCCCAGGAGCGACCGCGCACACAAGGACATCCTGCGCGCCTTCCGTGAGCTGCTCATCGCTGAGGGCTTCGACAAGGTGCGCATGGAGCACGTGGCTGCGCGCGCGAAGGTGAGCAAGGCCACCATCTATCGGCATTGGCCCACGAAGCAGGATCTCGCCCTGGAGCTGCTGCTGGAGCTGGCCACACCCCATCTGGCCGTGCCGGACGTCGGCGACACGCGGACGGAGCTGCTGGCGACGGTCCTGGGTCCCATGCGCGCACTCACCGAGACGGACTACGGCCCGGTCACGCGCGAGCTGCTCTCGGAGATCGCCCGCAATCCCGAGCTGGGCGACCCCTTCCGCTCCTCGGTCATCCAGATCAGGCGTGACGAGGTCGCGCGGGTCATCGCTCGTGGCGTTCGGCGCGGTGACCTGCGCCCGGATGTGGACCCCACCGTGGCCACCGAGATGCTCGTGGGGCCGGTCTACTGGCGCCTGCTCTTCGGCGGTGAGCTGGACGCCGACTTCGCCGAGGTCATCGTGGACGAGGTCCTGCAGGGCTGGTCGATGCGCGGGTGGGGCGAGGTCGCGACCAGCTGGCTGTAGACCCCGCCGATGAGTGGCTCAATCGCCGAGCGGCAGCGTCTCGAGCAGGACCAGGAAGGGGCGCGTCTCGCGGACCGGTGGTTCGTGCAGCCGCAGCTTCAGCCACGCGTCCCCGGCCGGGCCGGGCCGCCAGTGGCCATCCAGTCGCCGCGCGGAGAGCGCCCCGATGCCCATCTCGGCCACGGCCCTCGCAAGCGTCCGACCTTCTCCGACCAGTCCCGGCCCGACCACGCAGTGCTCCGAGCTGGGCATGACCGAGGCCAGCCGCCGGCGACGTTCGACGAACGGCTTGCGCGCGAGCGAGACGCCGTCGAGATAGGGCAGGTCGGAGGCCACGAATGCGCCCTCGGCGAACTCATGTGGGCCGGCCTCGGCGCGGAGGCGACGTCGCAGGAGGCGAGGATCGGGGCGGCCGTCCTCGTCGAGCGCGAGCAGGGTGCCCTCGATGATGACGCCCCTGGCCGTCAGAGCGGAGAGGTCGGCCCGGAGCTCCGGGAAGATGGTCAGCGGGTCGCTCAGATGCTCCGTGCGCAGCTCCAGGACCCCGCCACCGTGGCGCAGGAAGGCCGGGGTTCCCGGCCACCACGGCTCGAAGAAGAAGGCATCGTCGTCGAAGGGCCGCCCGCCGTCACCGGCCTGGGGGAAGCCGAGGCGTGCAGGCAGGGCCGGGAGCTGGTCCTCGGCATCGTCGATCGGTAGGTGCAGCTGCTGGTTCATGCGATGGCTCTGCGGCCAGTGTGACACTGACGCGAGTGCTGCAGCCGCCGGCTCAGGCAGTCTTGCGCTTGCGCGTGGACGTGCTCGACTTGGCAGCGGTCTTGCCCGGGCGCTTGGCCTTGTCGGCGGCTGACCGGGAGGCAGCCTTGGGCTTGCGCGTGCGCGCCTTCTCGACCGAGATCGGTTCCTCCGCCGCCGGCGGGGTGCCGGCGTCCACCTGCTCGCTGCGAGCCGCAGCGACGCTCGCCTCGAGCACGGCCATGAGATCGGTCAGCTTGCTGGCCTCCGCTGCCGGAGCGGGTGCCTGGAGCGGCTGACCCGCGACCTTGCTGTCGATGACCTTGAGCAGGGCCTCGCGGTACTCATCCTTGTACCGTGCGGGGTCGAACTCGCCCGTGAGCGCCTCCACCAGCTGCTCGGCCATGGCCACCTCAGCCGGCTTGAACTCCTCCTCCTCGTCCGGGAGATCGAGCTCCCCGGCGTCACGGACCTCGTCCGGCCAGTAGAGGGTGGACAGCAGCATGGTCTTGCCGAAGGGGTCGAGCGAGGCCAGCACCTCGCGGTCCTTGAGCACGATCTTGCACACGGCCTGGAGCTGGCTGTCGGCGAGCACCGTCTTGAGCAGGCTGAAGGCCTTGCGTCCGACCGGCTCCGGCTCGAGGTAGTAGGACTGCTTCACGAAGCGCGCGCCGGCGTCCTCGCGACGCGCCGGCACGAACTGCTCGATCTCGATGGCCCGCACGGTCTTGAGCGGCACGGCCTCGAAGTCACTGTCCTCGAGCACCACGTACTGGCCCTTGGACCACTCGTAGCCGCGGACCGTGTCCGACCGCTGGATCTCGCCGTGCTCGGGACAGTGCACCTTCATCTGGATGCGCTTGAGGTCCTCAGCGTGGAGCATGTTGAAGGAGAGCCCGCCGCGCGACTCGGTCGCGAGGAAGAGCCGGACGGGGATGGTCACGAGGCCGAACTGGATGGCGCCTCGCCACATGGCGCGTGGCATGTCGACGACTCCGTGCTGCGAGTAGCTGCTCCGCTCCTGCGGGCCGAAAGCATAGCGCCGGGCTGGACCGATGCCTAGCGGCGGTGTCCGAGGGACGTTCCGGCAAGGCGCGCTATGCTGCGCCACGCATGGTCACTCGGTCCGTTGCCTGGTCGCTCCTCGCTGCTGCCACGCTGACGCTGGCGGCGTGCACCGCGAGCTCGAGCGGTTCAGCCGAGCCTTCCCCGGAAGCGGCTTCGGCGGTCAGCACCACAGCACCGGCTGATGTCGTTCAGGGCACCGTGGCCAACTCGGCCGAGAGCAGCGCCCGGACCTTCCGCATCGTGACCCTTGGCGATTCCTACACCGTCGGCGTCGGGACCGATGCACCCAAGCGCGACAGCTGGCCGGCGCAGCTGCGGACCGCCATGACCCAGCGCGGTGGCCTGCGCGTCTACCTGCACAACCTGGCCCAGGAGAGCAGCCCCAGCGGGCAGGTGCTGGAGGAGCAGGTCATCCAGGTGGCCTCGTACGAGCCGGACGTGGTCACGCTGCAGGTCGGCGTCAACGACATCGTGGGCGATGAGACCGAGTGGTACAGCGGCAACATCGCCGCCATCCTCGACGAGCTCCTGGCGATCCTGCCACCCGAGCGCATCTTCGCCATCACCACCCCGGACCACAAGCTGACCGCGTGGGGCCAGGCCTATGGCAGCCAGGAGGCCGTCGATGCCCTCAACGCGATCCTCTACGAGGAGGCCGCTGCGCGCTCCATCAGGGTCATCGACATCGGCCCCGTGAACGAGCGGGTCGCGGTGGATGAGGCCCTCCTCGTGCAGTCGGACCCGCCCACGCCGTACCCCACCGCCAAGCAGTACGCCGGGTGGGCTGAAGCGATCGGGCCCTACGTCTACGACGCGCTCACGACGGTGCAGCCGTAGTAGGCTTGTCGCCACTTGCCGACCCGGTCCCGTGAGGCCGGATGCCCGGTCCCGAGAGGCCAGCAAGGAGGAGCCTGAGCATGTCCCCCAGGGCGCCCCGTCTCGCGCCGTCCATGGCCACGCCCGCTGACGCGGTCGTCGACCCCAGGATCGGCAGCAGCGGGCCGTGCCTGCTCGCGCTCGAGGACGGCACCGTCTTCCATGGCATCGCCTTCGGGGCGGCGCGCAGGGGCGGCGGTGACTTCGTGGTCAACACCTCCCAGACCGGCTACCAGGAGGTCTGCACGGACCCCAGCTATGCCGGGCAGGTCGTGGTCATGACCTATCCGCTCATCGGCAATCACGGGCGCTTCGCGGACGATGACCAATCGGAACGTCCGTGGCTCACGGGTCTCGTGGTGGGTCACGCCACCGCGGGCGTGCTGGGTCGCGCACGCCAGATCGTGCATCTGCTGCGCTCGGCCGGCGTGCCTGCGGTGGCCGGGATCGATACGCGCACGCTGGCCCGGCATCTGCGCGAGAGCGGCTCATTGCGTGGCGTCATCACGGCCCCCGGCCAGATCGACCCGGAAGCGGCCGTGGCGGCGGCTCGCGCGGTACCGGTGTGGGAGGAGCAGGACTTCGTGTCGCGGGTCTCTGCCGCCACTCCCTTCGAGGTCGGCGACCGCGGGCCGGTGGTGGCCGTGGTCGACCTGGGGCTCAAGACCAACATCGTGCGCTCGTTGCGACGACGTGGCGCGCGCGTGCGCGTCCTGCCCTACACGGTCTCGGCCGAGCTCGTGCTGGCGCCCGATGTGGACGGCGTCGTCATCTCGCCCGGACCCGGGGACCCGGGGCTGCTCGACCGGCAGGTGGCCCTGGCGCAGGCGGTGATCGCCGACGGGCGACCGCTGCTCGGCATCTGCCTGGGCCACCAGATCGTGGCGCGGGCGGCAGGGGCGCGAACGCAGCGCCTGCGCTTCGGTCACCACGCGGCCAACCATCCCGTCCGCGACGAGGTCTCCGGCCGGGTCATGGTCACGGCCCAGAACCACGAGGTGGAGGTCGTCGGCGACTCCCTGCCGCAGGACTCCGGCTTCTACGTCAGCCAGCGCAACCTCAACGACGGCACGGTCGAAGGCTTGCGCCACCACGCCCTGCCCATCGAGACCGTGCAGTACCACCCGGAAGGCTCACCGGGACCGCTCGATGCCGCGGAGGTCTTCGACCGCTTCCTGGGTCACGTGCGCGCTCATGCGCGGCCGGTGTCGGCATGAGCGGCAAGCCCCGCTCCATCCTCATCATCGGCTCCGGCCCGGTGGTCATCGGCCAGGCCGCCGAGTTCGACTATGCCGGCACGCAGGCCTGCCGCGCCCTGCGCGAGGAGGGCATCCGCACCATCCTGCTCAACTCCAACCCGGCCACGATCATGACCGATCCGGGCGTGGCCGACGCCATCTACCTCGAGCCGCTGACGGTGGCCTCGGTCGAGCGCATCCTCGAGATCGAGCGCCCGGACGGCATCCTCGCGGGCATCGGCGGCCAGACCGGGCTGAACCTGGCCATGGACGTGGCCAGGGCTGGCGTCCTCGAGCGCACCGGCACGCGCCTGCTGGGCACGCCCATCGAGGCCATCGAGATGGCCGAGGACCGCGAGCGCTTCCGCGACCTGCTCGACACCATCGGCCAGCCCTATGCGCCGTCCTTCATCGTGGAGGGCCGGACCGACGAGGAGCGGGCGGCCATGATCGAGCGGGCCTACGAGGCCATCGGCGTGCCGGCCATCGTGCGCCCGGCCTTCACCCTCGGTGGTACCGGGGGCGGCATCGTCACCACCCGTGCGGCCTTCATCGAGCGCTGCCGCACGGGCATGCGCCTGAGCCCGATCGGCCAGGTCATGGCCGAGCGCTACCTCACCGGCTGGCAGGAGATCGAGTACGAGGTCATGCGCGACGCGGCTGACACCTGCATCGCGGTCTGCTCCATGGAGAACGTCGACCCGCTGGGCGTGCACACCGGCGACTCGGCCGTGGTGGCGCCCGTGCAGACCCTGCCGGACCCGGTCCATCAACGGCTGCGCTCAGCCGCGCTGGATATCATCCGGGCGCTCGGCGTGGAAGGCGGCTGCAACGTCCAGTTCGCGCTCTCGCCCGACTCGAGCGAGTACGCGGTCATCGAGGTCAACCCCCGCGTCAGTCGTTCGTCGGCCCTGGCCTCCAAGGCCACCGGCTATCCCATCGCCCGCGTGGCCGCGCAGATCGCGGTCGGGCGGCGGCTCGACGAGATCCCCAACGCCATCACCGGCACCACCGTGGCCGCCTTCGAGCCGGCACTCGACTACGTGGTGGTGAAGCTGCCGCGCTTCCCCTTCGACAAGTTCCCGGGGGCCGACCGCAGCCTCGGGTCGCAGATGAAGGCGACCGGCGAGGTCATGGCCATCGAGCGCACCTTCGGCGCGGCCCTCAACAAGGCCCTGCGCGGGCTGGAGCAGGCCGGTGCCGGCTTCCTGGCCGAGGATCCGTCGTGGTGGCCCACGCTCGAGGTGCTGGCCGGCTGGGCAGCCGGGGTGCGCGGTGGTGAGCATGCGCCCATCCCCCGGACGACCCTCAGCCGCGTGGAAGCCTTCGCCGACGTGCTCATGGGTGAGGACGGGCTGGTCGTGGCCGGAGGGGTGGATGCGGTGCCCGCCTCCCGCGAGACGCTCATGACGCGCTTCCTGCAACCTTCCGACTCGCGCCTGTGGCGTTTGCTGGCGCTGCTGCGCCGCGGTGTGGCGGCGGGGGACCTGCAACGGGTCACGGGGATGTCGCCGTGGTTCCTCTCCGAGATGGAGCGGCTGACGCGGCTGGAGCAGCGCATGCGCTCGGAAGGGCCGGACCTCACCGACGAGACGCTGGTGCTGGCCAAGCGCGCCTGCTTCAGCGACCACGACATCGCGGCCATCAGCGGCAGCACGGCCTCCACGGTGAGGGAGCGCCGACAGGCATTCGGGCTGCGCCCCGGCTTCGCCATGGTGGACACCTGCGCCGCGGAGTTCGCGGCCGAGACGCCCTACTTCTACGCCACCTACGCCGCTGCCGGATCGGAGCCAGAGGCACCCCCGGTGGAGCGGCCCGCAGCCCTGGTCATCGGCTCTGGCCCGGTCCGGATCGGGCAGGGCATCGAGTTCGACTACTGCGCCGTGCAGGCAGCCCAGACGCTGCGAGAGGACGGCGCCTCGGCGGTGATGATCAACTCCAATCCCGAGACCGTCTCGACCGATTTCGATGCCTCCTCGCGGCTGTACTTCGAGCCACTCGACGAGGAGAGCGTGATGGAGGTCATCGACGCCGAGACGCGGGCGGGCGAGGAGCGCCTGAGCGCGCTCATCCAGTACGGCGGCCAGACGCCCCTGAACCTGGCCGTCGCGCTGGAGGAGCGTGGCGTGCCCACACCCGGCATCTCCGTCCAGGCCATCGACCGGGCCGAGGAGCGGACGCGGTTCGCGGGCATGATCGAGAGCCTCGGCATCCCGCAGCCCCGCGGCGGCATCGCCACCTCGCTCGAGGAAGCGCTGGCGGTGGCCGATCGCATCGGCTACCCCGTGCTGGTGCGGCCCTCGTTCGTCATCGGCGGGCTGGCCATCGACTTCTGCTACGGGCCGGATGACCTCGCCCGCCAGCTGGCCCTGGCCACGGTCATCACCGAAGACCGACCCGTGCGCATCGATGCCTACCTCGAGGGCCTGGAGGTCGACGTCGACGCCATCACCGACGGCACCGACGTGCTCATCCCCGGACTCATGGAGCACGTGGAGCGCGCCGGGGTCCATTCGGGTGACAGCACGGCCTTCTTCCCGCCCCAGCAGCTCTCGCGCGCGGACCAGCGGCTCATCGCGGAGGCCATGCGCCGGATCTGCCTGGAGGTGGGGGTACGCGGCCTCGTCAACGCCCAGTTCATCGTGCGCGATGACGGCGTCTACATCCTCGAGGTCAACCCCCGTGCCAGCCGCACGGTGCCGTTCCTCTCGAAGGTCACGGGCGTACCCATGGTGGCGCTGGCAGTACGCATCGGCCAGGGTGCCACCCTGCGCGACCTGGGCTGGTCCGACGGTCTCCTGCCCGAGCCCGATTTCGTGGCCGTCAAGGCGCCCGTCTTCTCCACGGCCAAGCTGCGTGGCGTCGACCCGTCACTGGGTCCGGGCATGCAGTCCACCGGGGAGGTCATCGGCATCCATGAGGACGCCAACGTGGCACTTGCCAAGGCCCTGCTCTCGGCAGCCTTGCACCCACCCTTGCCGGGTCCGGGGGGCGCGACTGCGCTCATCTCGGTTGCGCCTCGCGACATCGCGCGGATCGGTGAGCTGGCCGGGGCCCTGGCTGCAGCCGGCTACCACTTCGCCGCCACCCCGGGCACGGCGGCGGCGTTGCGTGAGCACGGGCACCCGGTCCTCGAGGTGGCCATGCCCGGCGACGTCGACCGTGACCTGCCGGGCATCCTCGAGTTCATCGCGGAGGGGGACGTCTCCCTGATCGTCAACACGCCCATGCCCCGCTCCGGGGCGGTCCTCGACGCGGCAGCGGTCCGCCACGCCGCGATCGCCGAGGGCGTGCTGTGCATGACCACCATGGATAGCGCGATCGCCGCGGCCCACGCGCTCGAGCCGGCGGCTCAGGCGCGCATCAACGACGTGCGCGCGCTCGACGACTGGCTTGCCCTGAGCCGCGAGGATGGCTGACCCGGTCGTGGAGGGCGTCCCGCCCGACGGCCTCGTGCTGCTGGTGGGACCGTCCGGCTCGGGCAAGTCGACGTGGGCGGCAGCGCGGTTCGCGCCGGAGGCGATCCTGTCATCGGACGCCTTCAGGGCCGCGATCGCCGGCGACGCCGCGGACCAGTCTGCCACGCGGGCGGCCTTCCGCGCGCTCCACGCCTCCGCGCGCGCCCGCCTCAGCCGGGGCGCGCTCACGGTCGTGGACGCCACCAACCTGAGCGAGCGCGCTCGTCGCTCGCTGCTGCGTCTCGCGGCCGAGGCGGACCGACCGACCGTGGCGGTGGCCTTCGACGTCTCCCTGGCCCGGTGTCTTGCGCAGAACCGTGCTCGACCGGACCGGCAGGTGCCGGAGAACGTGGTTCGTCGACACCACCACGAGATGCAGCAGGTGCTGAGGCGGTTGCCGGCCGAGGGCTACGTCCGCATCGAGCGCATCGGCGACGGGCAGATGCCGGGCGGCTGAGGCCGGTATGGTGTGCCTGGAGCCCGGCCCGTGGGCAGACGCCGGGGTGAGTGGAGGAATGCGTGGAGCTACCCCGAATTCGATGACCTCGTCGGTGACCTCGGCAGCATCGGCATCGCCGTGGTGGCGATCGGCATCGGCGTCGTCGTGCACTGGGTCACCTTCGTCGTGGCCCAGCGGATCGCGCAGCGGACCGGGAGCCGCATCCACGAGTCCTACCTGCGGCATACCAAGAACTCGGTACGCCTGCTGTTCGCGGTGGGGGCGCTCTTCATCTCCTCCCTGTTCATGCCGGAGGAGGCCAGTGGCTACGCCCGCGGGCTGGCCATCTTCTTCGGCATCATCGGCATCGGCTGGTTCGTGGTGGGCCTGCTGCGGGTCGGCGCCGATGCCCTGCTCAGCCGGTTCCCGGACGAGGGCCCCGACAGCCTCGAAGAGCGCCGGGTCAGGACGGAGCTCGAGATCCTCGTGCGCTTCGGGACCATCATCATCTGGCTCGTGGCGATCGCGGTGGCCCTGCTCACCATCCCCGGGGTGCAGGCGCTGGCCGCTTCGATCCTGGCTGGTGCAGGTGTCATGGGCATCGTGCTCGGGGTGGCGGCGGGGCCGCTCATCGGCAACCTCATCGCGGGCATCCAGATCGCCTTCACGCAGCCCATCAAGGTGGGTGACGTGGTCGTCATCGAAGGGGAGTGGGGCCACATCGGTGAGATCACCGCGGCCTACGTCGTGGTCTACATCTGGGACAAGCGGCGGCTCATCGTGCCCCTGAGCCAGATCGTCAACCAGCCGGTGGAGAACTGGACACGCCAGACCACCGACCTGCTGGGCACGGTCAAGCTCTACCTCGACTACCGCGCGCCCATCGACGAGATCCGCAGCGAGTACAAGCGCATCCTCGACGAGTCCGGGCTCTGGGACGGCGAGGCCTGGTCGGTCCTGGTGACCGGCGCCGACGACCGCACCATCACCGTGCGCGCGCTCTACAGCGCCCCTGATGCGAGCGTGGAATGGAGCCTCCGCTGCCTGGTGCGCGAGCAGCTCATCACCTTCCTCCAGCGAGAACACCCCTACGCCCTGCCCACGCAACGCGAGATCCACGCCGCGAGCGCTCCTCAGCCGGCCCGCTAGGATTGGACGATGCCCATCGCCTTCATCGTGATGCCGTCGTGAGCGACGCATCCCACATCCGCTTCAGCCAGCACACGCTCAGCAACGGTCTGCGTGTCATCGTCGCACCCGATCGGGTGGCGCCGGTGGTCGCCATCAACATCTGGTACGACGTCGGCTCCAAGCATGAGCAGCCGGGCAAGACCGGCTTCGCCCATCTCTTCGAGCACTTCATGTTCCAGGGCAGCCGCCACGTGGCCAAGGCGGAGCACCTGGCCATCGTGCAGGGTGCCGGGGGCGTGCTCAACGCCACGACCTACTTCGACCGCACCAACTACTTCGAGACGCTGCCCTCGCATGAGGTGGAGCTGGGCCTGTGGCTGGAAGCGGACCGCATGGCCACCTTGCTCGACGCCATGTCCCAGGAGAACCTCGACAACCAGCGCGACGTGGTCAAGAACGAGAAGCGCCAGTCCTACGACAACCGCCCGTACGGTTCCTTCTACGAGAAGCTGATGGCCGCGGTGTTCCCGCCCGGCCATCCCTACCACCACACGCCCATCGGCTCGATGGAGGATCTCGACGCGGCGTCGCTGGCGGATGTGGAGACCTTCTTCCGCACCTACTACGTGCCCAACAACGCGGTCCTGACGGTGGCCGGTGACGTGGACGAGGCGCCGGTCATCGAGGCGGTCGAGCGCTACTTCGGCCCCATCGCGCCCAACGAGCAGCTGCCGGCCTTCCGGCGGCCCCACGACGATCCGGCCCCCGCCTATCGCGAGGTCGTGCCCGATGACGTGCCCCTCGAGCGGGTCCACGTGGGCTACCGCTGCCCGGCCTACGGCACACGCGAGTTCGAGGCCCTGGAAGTAGCTACCCAGATCCTCGCGGGTGGACGCGGTAGCCGCCTGCACAAGCGCCTCGTGCGGGAGGAGCAGGTCGCCCAGGACGTGGCCTTCTTCGCCCTGCCGCTGGTGGCAGGCTCATCCATCTCGGCCGGCTGGGTCACGGCCCGGCCGGAGTCGGACGCGGCCACGGTGGAGGCCATCCTCGACGAGGAGCTCCTGCGTCTCACCCGCGAGCCGGTCACCGACGACGAGCTGGCACGGGCACATGCCCTCATCGAATCATCGGAGCTGTCGGCGCTCTCGCACATGGACGAGGTCGCCGACCGGCTCTCGATGTACGCCACGTACTTCGACCGGCCTGAGCTCATCAACGAGCAGCTGGAGCGCTACCTGGCGGTCGACGTCGAGGCCGTGCGCGAGGTCTGCGCGGCGGTCTTCGGCAGTGGGGAGCGCGCCACCATCACCTACGTCCCACGCCACACCGAGGAGGCTTCGGCATGAGCGACCCCCTGGCCGTCCTCGACCGGCGACCACAGCCCGGACAGCCGCGCCAGTACGACTTTCCCGCCTTCGAGCGCTCGAACCTGGACAACGGGCTCACCATCGTGCGCTGCCACGTGCCTGGACGTCCGCTGCTGCAGGCCCAGCTCGTCGTCCGTGGCGATGCCGGCGGTGGCGCCACCAGCGAGGCTGCGCGCCATGCCGGCGCCACCGTGCTCACCGCTCGGGCCATGTCCGAGGGCACGAGCGAGCGGGATGCGGTGTCGTTCGTGGAGGCCGCTGAACGCCTCGGTGCGGAGATGGCCGCCGGCGCCGGCTGGGATAGCCTGTCGGTGCAGCTGGAGGTGCCCCGCACGCACCTCGCTGCGGCGATGTCGCTGTTCGCCGAGATGGCCCTCGCGCCGGCCTTTCCGGAGCGTGAGGTGGTCCGCCTGCGCAAGGAGCGTCTCAATGACCTGCAGCAGGTCATGGCCGATGCCCGGCGTCGGGCGGAGAAGGCCTTCCCGGCGGTCATCTACGACCAGGCGGCCGCCTATGCCCGACCGATCGGCGGGGTGGAGGAGACCGTCGCGCCCATCGACCGGGACGTGCTGGCCGACCGCCACGCGGAGCTGATGCGGCCCGAAGCCTGCACCCTCATCGTCTGCGGCGACATCGAAGAGCTCGACGTCGCCGGCCTGGCCGACGCCGCCTTCGGTGGCTGGACGGCGCACGGGGCCGGCCCGTCGACGGCGGACCTGCCGGACACGGCCGCGTCCGGTCGTCGAGTGGTGCTGGTGGACCGGCCGGGCGCGCCGCAGTCGGAGATCCGCGTCGGTCACGTGGGCACGCCGCGCCGCATCGAGGACTTCCACGCCCTGTCGGTGACCAACGCCCTCCTCGGCGGGCTCTTCAACTCGCGCTTGAACATGCTCCTGCGCGAAGAGCGCGGCTATACCTACGGCGTCCAGTCGGGCTTCGACATGCGCCGAGCCGCAGGCCCGTTCGCGGTCCGCTGCGCGGTCGAGTCGGAGGTGACCGCGCCGGCGGTGGCTGACATCATGTCCGAGCTCGGGCGGATCGCCCAGGATCCGGTCGAGACGGCCGAGCTCGATGCGGCCCGTGACTACCTCATCGGGGTCTTCCCGCTGCGCTTCGAGACCTCCGCCCAGGTGGCCGGTGCCCTGGCCGGCCTGGTCGTGAACGGGCTGCCGGACGACGAGCTCGATCGCTATCGGCCGGCGGTCGCCGCGGTCGGAGCGGACGATGTGCGGGCCGCTGCGGCCGCCCATATCGATCCCGAGCGCGCCTCCATCGTGATCGTCGGTGATGTCTCGACGTTCGAAGCTCCGCTTCGGGAGGCCGGCTACGGCGAGGTGGAGGTGGTCCACGATGACGGCTTCGGCCCCGCCGGCGAGTAGGGGGAGCGCTCGATGATCGTGGTCCTGGGACGCCCCCGCGTCTACCGCCCGGAGCCCGATGGTGAGCTCGCGCCCGGCGGCCTGGCCGTGGAGATGGCCCTGGCGGCTGCGCGCGCCGGGGTCGAGGTCGAGCTGGTGGGTGCCATCGGTGACGACCCCGAGGGCGATCGCATCGTGATCGAGCTGGGCAAGGGGGGCGTCGGCCACTCGGCCCTGATGCGTGACCCCGCCACGCGCACGCCTCTCATCACCCAACCCCGCGAGGCTCGGCCACTGCCGCGGCTGGAGGCGGCGGACGTGGAGCTGGGCTTGCGCTACATGCACGAGTGCCGCGTCCTCGTCATCAGCGCCGAGCTCGATGCCGCGGCCCTCGCGGCGGCACAGGAAGGCGCTGACTTCCACGGCGCTGCCGTGGTCATGGTGGCGGCCGCGGGCACGGTGGACCCGGACCTGCTGGGACCTGCCGTGACGCTGCTCGAGCGACCGGCTGCCGAGGATGAGGAGGCCGTGGCCGATGCCGTCGTGGTGGCTGCGGACGATGCTGACTTCGGCGCCTTCGTGGCCGAGTACGCCGTGCGGCTCGATCGCGGCGAACCCCCTGAGCAGGCCTTCGCCGCCACCCTCGGAGAGAGCGCCTGGGAGCCCTCGCTTGAGTGAGGGCCCGGCGGACCAGCCACTCCTGGTGTGGGGAGAGCGGCTCCTCGAGTACGACTTCGGGCCCGGACACCCGCTGACGCCCAAGCGCTTCGGCCCCGGCGTCGACCTCGTGCGGGCCATGGGCGCCGAACGCCTGCTCGAGCCGGTGGAAGCAAGCGACGAGGCCTTGGCGCGGCTGCACGCACAGCACTACATCGACCAGGTGCGCTCGTTCTCCGACCATCCCTGGCAGCCTGCGGCCATGGGCGTGGGCAGCAGCGACGTCCCCGCCTTCCACGGGATGCACGAGGCCTCCGCGCTCATCGCGGGCGGCTCCATCGAGGCGGTCGAGCGGATCCTGGTCGGTGAAGCCGAGCATGCCTTCTCACCGGCCGGGGGGCTCCACCACGCCATGCGCACGCGAGCGGCCGGGTTCTGCGTCTACAACGATGTGGCCCTGGCGGTGGCCCGGGCGCGTGATGCCGGGCACCGGGTGCTGTACATCGATCTCGACGTGCACCACGGCGACGGGACCCAGACGCTCTTCTTGGATGACCCGCAGGTGCTCACCTACTCGATCCACGAGGCCGGCCACTCGCTGTTCCCCGGGACGGGCTCGGTGGAGGAGCTGGGTGTCGACAAGGGTCAGGGTTTCGCGGTCAACGCTCCGCTCGATCGAGGGGTGGGCGACGAGTCGTGGTGGTCCGTGGTCGACTTCATGCTGCCCGTGCTCGCGGACATGTTCAAGCCGAGCTTCATCGTCTCGCAGCACGGCTGCGACACGCACGCCCTCGACCCCCTGGCACACCTGCGCGTGACCACGGCCTCCTACCGGCGTGCCTGCGCGCTGGTCGACCAGCTCGCGCACGAGCATGCCGAAGGTCGCTGGTTCGCCACCGGCGGTGGCGGCTACGATGCCTTCCGGGTGGTGCCGCGATCGTGGGCCCTGGTGTGGCTCGCGCAGGCACATCGCCCGCCCCCGGCCCAGACGCCCCCGGCGTGGCGCGATCGCTGGAGCGCTGCCGCCGAAGCCTTTGGGCAGGCGCCACTGCCGGTGGACCTCATCGACCCGCCCAGGACCGTCGCGCCCGATCCTGACGTCATCGTCTCGCGTGAGCTCAAGCGAGCACGCGAGTCGCTGCTCCAATCACTCCGCCTGCAGGCTACCTGCTAGCACGCTCCCGCGCCCCTCAGCGGTTCATGCGGTCGGGTGCGTCGGCGGTGGGCACCCTGATGAGCCGCGCATCGGCGAAGGTCCCCGCGTCCGCGAGGCCCAGCAGGGTCAGCTCCTGGACCGCGCCCGCGGGCATCCGCGGGTTGCCCACGGCATTGGTGTCGATGGCCAGCGAGTGCCCGTCGTGGTACAAGGTGGGACCAGACCACTGTGGCGTGTGGCCGAACACCACGCGGTCGATACCGGCCGCCTGGTAGGCCGCGAAGGCACCCGAGTCCCAGGCCGTGTCGAAGAAGCCGGAGCGGACCCACAGGTGCTCGTCGGTGGTGACGCCCAGGTCCTCGAGCGAGTGGCCGGGTGCCAGCCCGCCGTGGACGAAGAGCACGTCACGCCAGCGCACAGCCTGCGGCAGACTGGACAGCCAGGCGAAGAGCCCGGGTGCGCAGTCCTCGAGCGCGGCCAGCGTCTGCGCTGGCCTGCTCCCGATCGGGCACGGTGCAGCCGTAGGCGGCGACCGTCTGGAGCCCGCCGTACTCGAGCCAGGTCTCGAGCCACTCGTGCGCGCCGGCCCGGGCCATCAAGGGCATGACCTCGTGATTGCCGCGGGCCAGGACCACGGCGCCCCCGGAGCCGGCTGCCTCTTGCTCGAGCCGGCGCAGCAGCGTCACCAGCCCAGGGATGTCACCACCCCGGTCGAGATAGTCGCCGCAGCCGACGAGCGCCGTCCGCGGCGACGCGGCCCAGTGGGTGTCCGCATCGACGAGACCCGCTTCCTGCAGGGCCGCGACCAGCCCGGACGTCACCCCATGCGCGTCGCTGAAAGCCCATACCGCCCAGTCGTCGGGCAGGTGGGGAAGGCGAGCGTCGAGCATGGGTCAAGTATCGGGCACCACGCCGTGGCTCGTCGGAGCGCATCGGTGGTGGTATCCGTGTCACCCTCACCGGGACCGAGACTCGAAGGAGGGAATGCGTGTCCGAAACCGGCGAGAGGATGGAGGCCGACTCCACCCCCAGCAGCACGCCTCCTGAGCTGGGCCCTCGGCCGGTTCACCGTGACCATCCTGTTCCGTGTGCCTGCAGCGGTCCGACGCGAAGGCTGAGAGCGTAGGATCATCGGCTCGGCGGTCATGGAGCGCCAGGGCGATGATGCGAGGTGCTGCCCAGATGAAGCGTGGGAGAAGGTGCACATGAGGGAGTCCGAAGAAGCGGGTCGAGGATCGATCGAGGCGGTGGCACTGGCGCGCGAGCGGTATCTCGACGAGGACCATCGCTTCGGCTGTGCAGAGACCGTCTTCACCGTACCTCAAGGCGGCCTACGGCCTGCCCGATGCTGATGACCCGGCGGCAGCCTCTGCCCTCAACGGCGGCATCGCCTACAGCGGCGGCACGTGTGGGGCATTGACGGGCGCGGCCCTGGCGGTCGGGCTGCTCGCCGAACGGCGCACGGCTGACCATGCCACGGCCAAGCGGGCCGCACGAGAGATCGTCTCGGCCACCATGGATGCCTTCCACGAAGCGCACGGCGCGACCGATTGCCGCGAGCTCATCGGTCTCGATCTGCGTGCGCCCGGAGGCCACCAAGCGTTCCTCGAGAGCGGGTCTTGGCGGGATGGTTGCCTGCGCCAGATCGAGTGGACCGTAGCGCGACTGGCGACGCTGGTCGAGCCGGCCTCGTGGGAGCAGGCACTCGCAGCGGTCGAAGGTACCCACTCGGAGTGAGACAGCGTGGAAGGCCCCTCCGCCTCTGAAGCGGAGGGGCCTTCCAGTGTGGCCGTCGTCACATCCGCGGCTGCGGATCCTACCAGGTGCAGGTGCCGTCCTCGTCGCACTCGGCCTCGGTCTTGGCGGCATCGCTCAGGGCGAGCAGTGCTTCCGAGTCCAGGATGACCGGCTCGCCGGTCGTGCCGTCGTCGTTGAACGGCGTGTAGGCGGAGCGAACCACGTTCACGCCACCATCACTGTAGATGCCGGGGCCGGTGACGCCCTCGTAGTCGATGTCCTGGCCTTCACGGATGAGCGCCAGGCAGCTGTCGTACGTGTAGCAGACCTCGCCGGGCGCCTCGCCGACCTCGAACATGGCCGGAGCCCAGGCGCTCGCCTCGAAGGTGCCGGCAGCCTCCGCCGCCAGTGCCGTCTGGACGAGCACGTCATAGGTCGAGAAGTGGTACTGATCCTCGGGACCGCCGAACTCTTCGGTGTCCACGTTCTCGTTCCAGGCTGCCGAGTAGGCGTCCCACGCCGGCGAGTCGGTGTTCGGCGCGAAGGCCGCGAAGCCGATGCTCTCCTGACTGGCGATGGGCTCGGTCCCGAGCGTGTCGATGAACTCGTTCAGGATCCAGCCGGTCTCGCCGATCCAGTTGGTCGAGAGTCCGGCCTCAGCCGCCTGCTTGATGAGCGTGGCCGACTCGACAGATCCGGCCTGGACGATGACAGCGTCGGCGCCGAGATCGGCGATGCGCTGGGCTTCAGCACGGTAGGACGGCTGCTCGGCCGGCACATCGATCCGTGCGACGACGTTGAGACCGGCTGCCGGAGCGGCCTGCTCGGCACCGTCCGCCGCGAGCTGGAAGCCCTCGACCTGGGTGGCGAAGATGACCACGTCCTCTGCTCCGATGTCATCGGCGTATGGACGGCGCCGTGGCCCAAGGCCTCGTCAAGTCCTTGCGCGCGGAAGATGGGCTCCTCGGCACTGCCACCGAGGTTGCCCGGGATGGCGCCACCGTGGACGGACGGTGAGACCGGGCCGCCGGTTTCAGCCACGTTCTCGAGGAACGCGTCGCGATAGGTACGGTAGCCGTGGGCGATGCTCACGACCACCTCGGCCCCGTGCTTGCTCGACACACGTTCGATAGGCCTGGGCCTCACCGTTGGTGCCGAGGTCCTCGTGGTAGAGGTCCCAGGTGCGTCCCAGTGGCGGATCGTTGTTGATGACCTCCACGACGGGGAAGACCACGTCGTTGGTGAGCGACGGCCCGTAGGCGCCGAACTCACCGGTGTAGTAGGCCAGCTCGCAGACTGCGACGGGGTCGCCGTCCTGTGCTGCGACGGCGCCAGGGAGCGCGGTGGCCACAAGCGCGGCGGCTCCGAGGGTGACACCGGAGCCGCCGAGCGTGGATGTTCCCGATCGTCATGAGGTTCTCCTCCTTCTATGGCCTTGACCGTTATGGGTGAGTCGTCAGATCCGGTAGCCCTCCTTCAGCTGCTGTGTCGTGATAGCGGCGGCGTCAACGACAGGATGCGCCTCGCCAAGGCTCAGGACCATGACGCGGTCAGCGACCTCGAGCGCCTTGGTGGCATTCTGCTCAGCGAGCACGATAGCGACGCCGCGGGTCTCATGCATCTCTCGAACCGTGCTCATGAAGAGGTCCACGTACAGCGGTGACAGGCCAGCCGTGGGTTCATCGAGGAGCAGCACCTTGGGGTCCTGCATCAAGGCCCGTCCACAGGCGACCATGCGCGATTCGCCTCCGCTCAGGGTGCCTGCCAGCTGCTGCTGCATGTCCTTGAGTGCCGGGAAGAGCTCCAGGACCTCGCCCAGCCGCTCCTCATGCGGACGGACTCCGACCATGCCGCCGACGCGCAGGTTCTCAAGCACCGAGAGGTTCGGGAAGACGCCCTGCTCCTGGGGCACGTACGCCATGCCTCGTCCAGCGGCCTCGTACGGGGGGAGGTGCGAAACGTCTTCGCCGGCGTAGCGGATCGTCCCACCCATCAGCGGTAGCAGGCGCGCGAGCGTGGCCAAGAGCGTCGTCTTGCCGGCTCCATTGGCGCCCAGCACGGTGAACACCTCGCTGCGCACCTCGAAGTCGAGGCCCTTGAGCACCGTCACGCCGTGGTAGCCGCTGCGCAGGCCTTCCACCTCGATGATGCCGGGAGTGGCGTGCTCAGACATGGCCTTCTCCCAGGTACTTCTCGACGACGGTGCGATGCTCGCGGATGGAGTCGGGGTCGCCGGTCAGGGCCATCTTGCCCTCGGCCATGAAGAGCACTCGGTCACACAGGTTCCAGATGACATTGAGATCGTGCTCCACGATGACCACGGAGGTGCCTTGCTCGGCGAGTCCTCGAACCGCCTCCATGACCTTCTCGGTGAGGTCGTCTGGCAGGCCTGCGGTCGGCTCGTCGAGCAACAGGAAGCTGGGCTTGAGCAACAGGCAGCGGACGATGTCCAGCAGCTTCTTCTCGCCCGCCGAGAGCGCGAAGGCTGTCGGATCTTCGAACCCGAAGTAGTCGAGCCAGTGGCGCATCTCCTCTTCGTGGGTCCTGAAGACCGCCTGCTCGGAGAAGATGCGCTGCGGCTGCTCGTAGCGAGCTTCAGTCACAGCCAGCAGGAGCGAGTCCCAGATGGTGAGCTTGTCGAAGTCCATGATCACCTGGTTCGACTTGACGACGCCGTGATGCGCCATCTGGTGCGCGGGCAGCGAGGAGAGCACGACCGGGTCGTCGTTCGGCCGACGCAAGGTGACCGTCCCGCTGTCGAGAGGGAGCGAGTGCATGACCATACGCATGAGCGTGGTCTTGCCTGCCCCATTGGGACCGATGAGGCCTTCGATCGGCTTCTCGCCCAGGGTCACCTCATCGACTTCGACGACGACGCGGCCAGAGAAGGACTTGACGGCAGCCTTGATGTCGATCCGCGGACGGGTCGACTCAGCAGGAGCGGCCACATCACTCGCCATGGATCTTCCTCATCAGCTTGTCGCGCCGCATGTCGCCGAGGATGCCCAGGGGCCGGAATACCAGGACCACGATGAGCGTGGCCCCGAAGACGGCTTCTCGCAGCACGGGAAGTGCCTGCGTATACCACTCACGTGGCAGCGGCACATAGGATTGGATGACGATATCGAACAGCCCGACCGTGAGCACGACGCCCACGACGGCACCCCACACCCGCGCGCTGCCACCGAGCACCAAGCCGACCATCACGGCCAACGTCAGGTCTACCCCCAGGTTGGAGATGGCGAGGAAGCGCTCCATGACGCCGAACATGGCTCCTAGCAGACCCATGAGGGCCGAGCTGAATGCGAACAGGACGAGCTTGGTTCGATAGGTGGACTTGCCCAGGCTGCGGGCCAGAGGCTCGTTGCCGCCGGTGGCGATGAGCAGTCTGCCGTAGGGCGAGCGATGGACCTGGCGGGCGTAGAGGAAGATGCCGACGACCACCGCGCCGGTGATCAAGAGCCACAAGAACTCGTTCTGCTTGACCGAGCCCACGTCGAAGGGGAAGCGAAGGCCGCCCATGCCCAGCGCGCCCCCGGTGAGGTCCCGCTCGGTGGTGGCGAAGATGGCCACGAGGGTCGCGAAACCGAATGTCTGCAGCAGCACACCGTCAGTGTCCTGGTCGGAGATGAGCCAACCGATGATCAGGCCGGCGAGTCCGGCGATGGCCGTCGCCAGCGCGGCAGCGGCGATGAACTGCCATGGGTCGCCGAACGGCCAGTCGACCTGCACGTAGAGCACGCCGAAGGCGTACATGCCCAGGCCCCAGAACCCGACGATGCCGAAGTTCGCGATGCGGGTCAGTCCCAGCTGGAGATGCAGTAGTACCGCCAGCCCGATGACGATGGCGACATCGAAGAGCCCCGAGATGAGGAAAGCGTCAAGCCAGTCGAGTTCCATCACGCTACACCTTCGCCGTCTCGGTCAGTCGCTTGCCACGCCACTTGAGCAGCACCATGAAGCCGATGATCAGCGCAGCCTGCGCATACAGCACTTGACCGAACGTCAGCGCCATGGCCGTGAGCGCGATGCCCGTGGCGATGCCGACCACGATGACGCCGCCCAACCCCCAGGCCCCACCGACGAGGACCACCAGCAGGATGAACAGGAACTGACGCCAGCCGAGCAGCGGCGCCACCTGTGAGCCCACGCCATAGAAGGCGCCGGCGAGTCCGCCGGATACGCCGGCCACGAACCAGATCATCATCGTCACGGTCAGCGGCCGGATGCCGCTGGCCTGGGCCAGGGTCTCGTCCGCAGCCAGTGCCCGAGCCTGCAGGCCGTACTTCGTGCGCTGGATGAAGAGGTAGAGCAGTCCCGACAGCAGCAGCACGCTCGCAAGAGCCACGAGCCGGAACGAGGTGACCCCGACGCCGAAGACCTGGAGGATATCGGGCGGCGGCACGTCGAAGAAGCGCACCGGATAGCCGAAGATGAACTGCAGGCCGTGGCGCAGGAAGATCGACAGGCCGAAGGAGATGATGATCAGCTCCAGCGAGCCGACGTTGCGTTGCCGGGCCGGCCGGAAGATGAGCAGGTAGGTGGTGACGCTGAGCAGGCCCGACATGATGGCGGTGGGGATCAGCGTGGCGTAGAAGTCGAGTCCGAAGGTCGTATTCAGCCACATGCCGAAGTAAGCGCCGAGCGTGACGGTCTCCGCGTAGGCCACGTTGATGAGGCCCGTCAGGCGGTAGATGAGGGCGAAGCCGATCGCCGCCAGCACCAGGGGCGCCTGCTCGGTGAGGCCGATGACGACCGACTGCGCGATGAAGTCGAAGTCCATCAGCCCACGCCGCCATGCCGATACGGGAGGGGCCCGGGCGCGGGCCGCGACGGCCGAACCAGGTTCGCCGCTTCGCTCGTGCTCACGCCGTCATGATCCTCACTCGCAGCTGGTCACGGGCCCGTCGCTGGCCATCAGCTTCTGCACCCGCTGGGCGACGCGCTCAGCAGACAGACAGTACATGTCCAGCAACTCTTCGTCCGTCGCCGACTCGGTGTAGTGATCCTGCAGGCCGATGCGGTCGACGCGGGTGGGCCGGTGCTCGCTGAGGGTCTCGGCCACGGCCCCGCCGAGGCCGCCGATGACGGTGTGCTCCTCGACGGTCACGACGCGCCCGGTCTTCTCGGCGGCCGCCACCACGCCGGCCACGTCGATGGGCTTGATGGTGGGCATGTGCACCACGTGGGCGTCGATGCCGACCCCCGCGAGGATGTCCGCCGCATCGACCACCCGTGGTGTCTGGGTGCCGGTGCTGATGAGCGTGATGTCGCTGCCCTCGCGCACCGTCTTGACGCGGCCGAACTGGAACTTGTGGCCGGGCTGGAAGAGCGTCTGGGTCGTGTCACGCACGAAGCGGATGAAGACCGGCCCGTCGTACTCGACCGACCAGGCCAGGACCTGCCTGGCCTCGACCTCGTCGGCGGGGGAGATGACGATCATGCCGGGCATGGCCCGCGCGATGGAGATGTCATCCACGATCTGGTGGGTCTTGCCGGCCTTGCCCGTGAAGAGGCCGCAGTAGCCGGCCGTGATCTTGACGTTGGCGCCGGTCTGGGCGATGAGCACCCGGATCTGGTCCAGCGGCCGGTGGAGGGCGAAGGCCACGAAGGTGCTGATGAAGGGCACGAGGCCGGTCTTGGCCATGCCCGCCGCCACGCCGAGCATGTTCTGCTCCGCGATGCCCATCTGGTAGTACCGCTCGGGGTAGGCGTCCTCGAAGAGCTTGGCCTGCGTCGAGCTGCCCAGGTCACCGTCGAGCATGACGATCCGGTCGTCCTTGGCCGCGAGCTCGGTCACGGTCTCACCGAAGACCAGGCGCAGCTGCTTCCCCATCGGCAGCGTCATGCCGCACCCCCCTCGCTCTCGCCGAGCTCGGCCATGGCGGTCGCGAACTCCTCCTCGGTGGGCACGCCCATGTGCCACTTGTAGTCACCGGCCATGAAGCTCACGCCATAGCCCTTGAGGGTGTTGGCGATGACGGCCGTGGGACGGCCGGTCGGCTGCGCCGCTTCCTCGAGCACGCGCACGACGTCGGCCATGTCGTTGCCGTTCATCTCCAGCACCCGCCAGCCGAAGGCCTTGAAGCGCGCCACGAGGTCGCCAGGATCCTCCGGCGGAAGGCGATCGGTAGCGGACTTCCCGCGCCAGCCGAACTGCTGGAACTTGTTGTGGTCGACGATGCCGATGAGGTTGTCGGCGCCGAAGCGCGGGCGCCACGTGGGCGGCTTCCCAGATCTGGCCCTCCTGGACCTCGCCGTCGCCCATGAGCACGAAGGTGCGGAAGTCCTGGCCCAGGTGCCGTGCGGCGAGGGCCATGCCCAGGCCGGCCGAGAGGCCCATGCCCAGGGACCCGGTGGAGATGTCGATGCCGGGCAGCTTGTTCATGTCGGGATGGCCCTGCAGGCGCGAGCCCTTCTTGTTGAAGGTGAACATCTCCTCGACCGGGAAGTAGCCGGCCATCGCCATCGCGCCGTACTGGCCCAGGGCGGAGTGACCCTTCGAGAGGATGAAGCGGTCGCGATCGGGCCACTCGGGCTCGTCGGGGCGGATGCGCATGATGCGGCCGTAGAGGGCTGCGAGGATGTCAGCAGCAGAGAGGGGTCCACCCACGTGACCGACCTTGCGCTCGGCGACCGTGCGGATGACGGCCACGCGGATGCGGCGGGCCATGTCCTCGAGCCGCGCGATCTCCTCGGCTGCCACGGGCGTGGCTGCGGACTCGGTCGTCATCAGGACTTCCGGCCTTTCTCGTAGGACCCGGGCACGACCGGCGGGCTGAAGAAGCAGGCGATCTCGAGCGGCTCCGGACCGTCGGACTCGGTGGCGTGGGGGGTGCCGGGGCTGACCCACACGACCGACCCGGGCTCCAGCTCGCCGACGCCGTCGGGGGTGACGATGCGGCCGCGGCCCGCGACGCAGTAGATGGTCTCCTCCTGCGTGTCATGCACGTGGCCCTCCGGCCTGGAGCCGGCGGGGAAGATGGAGACGCCGAACGAGATGCGCTCGGTGGGGATGTTGTCGGGGCCGAGGTACGTATGCCAGTCGCGCCCGGGCAGGGGATAGATCTCCGCCTCGCCGCGAGACACCCGCTTCATTGCCATCTCGAGCACCTCTTCTGCATCCCGTGGCGCTTCCCTCGAGCGCCGTCGCCCCGTGCCATCGCAGGCTGTGGAACGTCACAATCGATTATCGAGGATACGCGTTTCAGGCTAACCAATGTCAAGCGGACCCGCAACCGGGGGCCATCCAGCCTGTGTGCGCATGCGCCTCGCCAGCTCGTCAGGCGAGGCCGGCGGGGCAGGGGACACGGCCGCACAGCAGCCGGCGGCGTGCCCAGGCCCGATCCGATGGTGTCGGGGCCGGCGTCCTTGACGGTCACGTGTCGCGCCGCGTATGGTCATCGGTAATCGATTATCAATGAGTCTGGCCAGTCGCGGCCAGGTGCAGGGGTGGAGGTTCGCATCTGACCCAAGTGTCCTGAGAAGGGGTCCCGGCCTGACAGGCAGGGGACCAGACGGATCTGATGGCTCGGAGGGAGCCGATGTCAGGGACCGGCCGTGGAGGATGACCGGCACAGCGCATGGAGGCAATCGACTGATGGGACTCTTGAACGACGACGTCCTCGGACAGGTACTCGGGGACGAGTCATTCCCGATCGAGTGGGCGTCGGAAGAGGAGAAGCGGCTGTTCTGGGTCTATGACGACCTGCACTGCCCCAAGCCCCTGAGCCCGATGTACGAGGACATCGGCGGCTGGTGGCTCTCGTGCGATCACATGTTCCGACGCTTCGGCACACCCTTCGCGAGCGATTGGATCTACAAGAACATCAACGGCTACCTCTACACCGCGGCCATCCCGGCAGAGGCGGGCCTGAAGTTCGATACGCAGGAGTACAACTACCGCACCAACCCCATCGTCCCGGAGGTGGGCGACGAGGACTACGCCGAGAAGATCGGTGCGTACCTGGGCGCGACCCTGGGCGTCTATGGCCAGAACTTCGCGTACTGGTGGAAGACCCGCTTCGTGCCGGAGATGCAGAAGAACTTCGACTACATCGAGAGCATGCTCGAGCAGAAGGACGAGCTGACGCCTGGCCGATCTGGCGGTCCTCCTCGAGGACGCCATCGACATGCACGATCGCCACTGGAAGATCCACTGGATGCTCAACTTCGCGCAGCTGAGCGCGACGCTCAACCTGCGCGCGGTCATGGAAGAGACGCACGGCGCCGCCGATGAGGTCCTCCTGGGCCGGCTGCAGAACTCGGCCAACGATCGCAACTGGGACAAGATCCGCGCCCTCTGGGAGATGAAGGAAGAGATCAAGGGCGACGCCGAGCTGGGTCAGCTCTTCGCGGCTGAGACCGCCGTCGAGATCCGGCCGGCCCTCGAGGCCAGCCCTCGTGGCCAGCGCTTCATCGAAGAGCGCATCGTGCCCTACCAGATGGAGTTCGGCTGGCACGCGGTCTGGAGCCACGAGTTCGTGTTCCCCACCTTCCGTGAGGACATGACCCCGATCATCCAGCTCGTCCGCGACCAGTACTCGTCGGACTACGACTACCCCACCGCCATCGCCGACGCTCAAGGCTGACATCGACGCGGCCGCCGTGGAGATCCTCGAGGGACTGGACGGCGAGGCGCTCGAGAAGATGCGCGCCGCCAACGAGATCAACCTCAAGATGGCGCCGCTGACCCCGGACCATCACTTCTACATCGACCAGGGTGCCAACGCGCACGTCCGCCTCGTGCTCGATCGCCATCGGCGAGAAGCTCGTCGAGATGGGCAAGCTCGAGAAGGCTGACGACGTGGTGATGTTCCGCTACAACCAGCTGCGCGCCTTCATCGGCGATCCGGAGAGCATGGACGGCAAGGCCATCGCAGCTGCTGCCTGGGCCAAGTGGCACGCCGCGGAGTCGGTCCAGCCCAAGGACTGGGTCGGCACCGCCACCGAGACCCAGCTGGCCTTCCCGTACCTCAACCTGTGGGGCTTCCCGGACAAGTTCTATCGTTCGCAGGAGAAGGTGGCGGGCCAGGTCAAGGGCATCGCCGGCTCGCCGGGCGTGGTCGAAGGCGTGGCCCGGGTGGTCGGCTCGGAGGCCGAGTTCGACAGCCTGCAGCAGGGCGAGATCCTCGTGTGCCAGATGACCAACCCGGCCTGGCAGGTGCTCTACGGCAAGATCATCGCCGTGGTCACCGATGCCGGCGGCACCGTCTCGCACCCGGCGGTCCTCGCCCGCGAGTACGGCATCCCCGCGGTCGTGGGCACCTCCACCGGCACCTACGACATCAAGACCGGTGATCGCCTCCGCGTCGACGGCACTGCCGGCGTGGTCGAGATCCTCTAGGAATCGGGGAAGTAGCCACCATGACGGACGAAACGGGGATCACTCGTAGCGTCCTGAGCGAGCAGGTCAAGGGTCGCCTCCTGCAGGCGATCCTTGACGGCCGCTACCCACCGGGAGCCCGGATCGTGGAGACGCGCGTGGCCAAGGAGTTCGGCACCAGCCAGGCTCCGGTCCGCGAGGCACTGCGCGACCTCGAAGCGCTCGGCGTCGTAGAGACCGCGCCGTTCAAGGGTGCTCGGGTCCGACAACCAAGCACCGAGGAGCTCCTCGAGGCCTTCGACGTGCGTGCCATCCTCGAGGGCCACGGTGCCGTCCTGGCCACGGAGAACATCACCGAGGACGACCTCCTCAGCTGCTCGCCCTGACCGAGGAGATGCGCGACGCCGCGCTGGCGGGGGACCCGTTCCGCGAGGCCACCGCGGACACCGAGTTCCACCGGCTGATCATGCAGCACTCCGGGAACGCCACGCTCGTGCGCGTGTGGAGCACGCTCGAGCCGTTCCTGCGCACCTACATCACCATCGTCTCGCCCGGTGTCGACCGGCGGGCGGTCGCCGACAGGCACCTGCCCATCATCGAGGCGCTGCGTCGGGGCAACCCGGAGCTGATCGAAGAGGCCTTCCGGGTCCACTTCGAGGCCGCCGCGTCGGCCCTCGCCGAGGTCTGGCCCACGCACGAAGGCGACGACGACGTCGCCGACAAGCCGCGGCCGGACACGGTGCCGGCCATCGCCATCTAGCCACCACACCGAAAGGACAACATGCCAGAGCTCGTACTCAGCCAGGAGATGTCGGCCGGTCCGGCGCGCCTTCGGGTCGACGTCCTTGGGGGCCCGGCCCGCGAGAGCATCGTCAACGACATGGACTTCCTCAACTACCGCCTGGCCGCGGTGACGATGGAAGACGCGGTCTCGCTCGACCAGCCCGACGTCGTCTGGGACGTCGAGGCCGACACCGACATCAGCTACGACGGCCACGCCATGACGCTCTCGGGCGAGTGGAGCGCGGGCGCCATCCAGAAGGTCCTCGTGACCATGCTGGCGCTGCGCATGGAGGCCGTGGGTCTGCACCCCTCGCATTCGTCCGCGGTGCGCTACCAGGGCAAGTCCATCCTCTTCCTCGGTGGCGAGTCGAACCACGGCAAGTCGATGGGCCAGATCGAGGCCTGCCGTCGCGGTGGCCTGCTCATCAGCACCGAGACCACCGTCATCGACGAAGAGATCAAGGCCGTCATGGGCTCCAAGTCCGTGTTCCTGCGCGAGAAGCGGGCCAAGGGCACGGAGCGTGCCGACAAGGCCGCCCCGACCCAGGGCGTGAACAAGTTCTGGGGTGACATGCCCACGTGGGAGGAGTACCCCGACGTCAGCGAGATCGATGTGGTCGTGCTGCCGGCCATCGACGGCAACTTCGACCCCAGCACCAAGAAGCTCGGTGACTTCGAGTCCCAGTTCCAGGCGTTCCACTCGCTGCAGAACTACTTCCTCACCAACGAGCTGCTGGCTCCTGGGTTCCCCATGCCCCTGACCGACACGGAGGAGCTGCGCAAGGCCCGCGCCCAGTTCTGCCTGACGTTCGGCGACCGCCCGTTCTACTTCGTCCGCGCAGCAACCCCGCAGGTGCTGCTGGACGAGGTCGACAAGGTCCTCTAGCGGAACGGGAGACACGTCCGATGCGCAGGTTCGCGTACGAGCGGCCGGGTTCGCTGGCCGAGGCCACCCGCATCCTCGCGGAGGCAGGCGAGAGCGCCCGCATCCTCGCGGGCGGGACCGACCTCGTGGTGGGCCTGCGCGACGACTCCATCCAGCCCGACGTCGTGGTCGACCTCAAGTGGGTCGAGGAGTTCCGGGTGGAGACGATCGTGCGTGCCGACGGCGTGCTACACCTTCAACGCCCTCGCGACCATGACCCGCATCGAGCACGATGAGCGGGTGCTGGCCGAGCTGCCGGCCCTGGCCGAGGCGGCCCGGGTGGTGGGCTCGGTCCAGATCCGCAACCGCGCCACGCTCGCGGGCAACATCTGCAATGGCTCGCCCGCCGCCGATACGGCGCCTCCGCAGCTGCTCCACGGTGCGGTCGTGGTCATCGTCGGTCCCGACGGTGAGCGCCGCCAGACGCTCGACGAGTTCATGCTCGGCGCTCGCCGCCCCGGCCCCGACAAGCGCAAGGTCGACCTGCGGCCCGGAGAGCTGGTCGCGGCCATCGAGATCCCGGTCCCAGCCGCCGGACGTCAGCGCTGCCTACACCCGCCTGGTGCGCCGCAAGGGCACGGACCTGGCCTCGATCACGCTGGGCGTCTCGGTCGATGGGGCCGGGGTCACGCAGGTGGCCTACGGCAGCGTCGGGCCGCGTGCCTTCCTCACCCGCGACGAGAGCGGTGTGCTGGCCGATCCCACGGCCGACCCCGACGGCCCGCGCGGCCGTCCTCGACGAACTGCTGAGCCAGGCCGCACCCTCGCCACGTTCCATCCGAGCCGGGCCCGACTACCGCCTGGCGATGCTGCCGGTGCTGGCCATGCGCGCCCTTGACACCGCCCTCACACGACGATCCCGGAGCGCTGCCTGATGGCCCAACGACTGACCCTCAGCCTGACCATCAACGGACGCGCTCGCACCCTCGAGGTGGCCGTCCATCACACCTTGCTGGAGGTCCTCAGGGAAGAGGTCGACCTCACCGGCACCAAGGAGTGCTGCGTCGTGGGTGAGTGTGGCGCGTGCACCGTGCTGGTGGACGGCCGCTCGGTCAACTCCTGCCTGATGCTGGCGGTCGAGGCTGACGGGTGCGAGGTGCTCACCGTCGAGGGACTCGCTGTCGATGGCGAGCTGGATCCGCTCCAGACGGCGTTCCTCGACCAGAGCGCGGCACAGTGCGGCTTCTGCATCCCCGGCCAGCTGATGTCGGCCACGGCGCTGCTCGAGCGCATCGACGATCCCACCGACGAGCAGATCCAGGAGGCGCTGGCGGGCAACCTCTGTCGCTGTGCCGGCTACGAGCAGATCTTCAAGGCCGTGCACCAGGCGGCGCGACAGAAGCAGCGGCCCAGCGTCAGAGCCGGCGCCATGACCACGGAGCAGAAGATCGGCGTCTCGCCGCACCGCGTGGGTGGCTTCGAGCGCGTCACCGGCGCCCAGGAGTACCTCGCCGACATCCCGTTCGAGGACGTGCTCCACGTCAAGCTCGTGACCATCCCGTGCGGACGCGCGCGCATCGTCGAGCATCGACACCAGCGCTGCGGAGGCCGTGCCCGGCGTGGAGCTGGTGATGACCGCTGCCGACCTGCCCCAGCCGGTGCCGCGATATGGACCGCAGTACCAGGACCGTCCCGTCCTGGCCGTGGGCGAGACCAAGTTCCACGGCGAGCCGGTGGCGGCCGTCGCGGCCGAGACCAGGGACGCGGCTGAGGAGGCGGCCCGCCTGGTGCGGGTGGAGTACGAGGAGCTGCCCGGCGTCTACAACGTGGCGCAGGCCCTCGCACCGGACGCACCGCTGGTGCGCGAACCGGAGCTGCGTCCCGACGATGACCCCCACCGCGAGAGCAACGTGCTCTCGGAGCGGGTCTTCGGCTGGGGTGACGTGGAGACGGCAGCGGCGGAGCTCGTCATCGACGAGTCCTACAGCTTCCCCATGATCACGCACTTCGCCATCGAGCCGCATGCCTTCGCGGCCGCCCCGGTCGAGGACGGCATCGCCATCTGGTCCACGATCCAGCACCCCTACCTGCTGCAGAAGCTGATGGCGCGGATCCTGGGCCTGCCCCTGGCCAAGGTGCGCGTGTACGCACCGGACTCCGGGTGGTGGCTTCGGCGGCAAGCAGAACATCAAGCTCGAGCCGCTGGTGGCCTTCATGGCCCTTGAGACCGGGCGCCCGGTGCGCCTGGTGCTCACGCTGGACGAGTCGTTCCAGGCCAACCGCCGCACCTCGGCGGAGATCCGGGTCCGCAGCGGCTTCACGCGCGATGGCCGCTTCGTCTTCGAGGACATCCGAGAGCGACTACCTGCTGGGTGCCTACGCGGACATCGCCGAGCGCGTGGTGGCCAAGAGCCAGTACACGGCGGCCGGTCCCTACAAGGTGCCCAACGTGCGCATCACGGCGCGCTCGATCCTGTCCAACACCACGCCGGCCATGGCCTTCCGTGGCTTCGGCACGCCGCAGGTCAACTGGGCCGTGGAGTCGAACGTGGACGCCGCGGCGAGGGCGCTGGGCATCGACCGCGCGGAGATCCGACTGCGGAACCTGGCCACCCGTGGCGAGGAGGTCGTGCCCGACGACACGCCCGCGGACGGCCTCTGGCCGGAGACCGTGGAGAAGGCCATGGAGCTGATCGGCTGGGACACGCCCCTGCCGGAAGGCCACGGTCGGGGCCTGGCGGTGGGCATCAAGTCCAGCGCCACGACCGGCCTCTCGTATTCCATCGTGCGCCTGCTCGCTGATGGCAGCGTGCTGGTCTACGCCGGTACCAGCGACATGGGCCAGGGCGCCCGCACGATCTTCGCCCAGATCGCGGCCAACGAGATGGGCGTGCCCATCGACATGGTCAACGTGGTCATGGGCGACACCTCCGTCGTGCCCTACGACCAGCAGACGTCGGCCAGCCGCTCGACCGTCTTCATGGGCAACGCCATCATGCGCGCCTGCCGCGACATCCAGGCCCAGGTGGCGCGCATGGCCGCCCGCGCGGAGAGCGTGCCCGAGAGCCAGATCGCGGTGGTCGAGGGCGTGGTCAGCCTGCCCGATCGCGACGTGCCCCTCGTGGATGTGGTCAAGGCCGGCCTGGGCAAGCTCGGTGGCGAGCTCATCGGCACGGGCATGTATCGCAAGGAGATCCAGCCGGACCATCCGCTCGGCGGCAGCCCGGCCTTCTACGAGTTCAACTGCACCGCGGTCGAGGTCTCCGTGGACGAGGAGACCGGGCCACATCACCATCCACAAGCACGTCATCGTGGGCGACACCGGCAAGTCGCTGAACCCCAAGCAGGTGGCGGGTCAGGACGAAGGCGCGGCCATCATGGGCCTGGGCCACACCCTCATGGAGCACATGATCCTGGGCGAGAACGGCTCCATCCGGAACCTGGGTGCCATCGACTACCGCATCCCGACCTCGATGGACCTGCCCCTGCACATGGAGAGCGCGGCCATCGAGAACGAGGACGGACCCGGTCCCTACGGCAGCAAGGGCGTCAGCGAGGGCGGTCTGCTCTCGGTCCAGTCGGCCGTGGGCGCGGCCGTGGCGGAGGCGACCGGTGTGGTCATCCGCAGCCTGCCCCTGACACCGGAACACGTGTGGCGCTCCCTGCGGGACGCCCGCGCCAGCGACTAGCCAGGCAACCACCCAGGGAGGACGAGGAGACATCATGGTGAGGCCAGAGGAGATGCCCCGGCCGGGCGAGGTCGGACCGATCGCGGACATGCCCGCGGAGCAGGTGGTGAAGGCCGCCTCGATGATCAAGCAGGGCAGGATGATCTCGCTCGCAGCATCCCGCTTCACGGGTATGCCCCTGTTCCCCGGACACCCGCCCTTCCAGGTGCTCAACGCGGTCAGCCCGCGCGGCATCGTGGCCGATGGCCGCCAGCCGTGGGGCCCGATCAATGACGCCAACCTCGGCTACATGGCCGAGTACCTCATGTGCACCTCGCACTCGGGCGCGCACATCGACGGCCTGGCCCACATGACCATCGGCGAGGACATGCACTGGTACGGCGGCGGCCAGGCGGACAAGCACCTCGGTGACCACGGGCCGATCTTCGGTGACGCGGCCAAGATGCCGCCGTTCTTCACCCGCGGCGTCTTCCTCGACGTGCCCACCTACCGCGGCGTGCCGCATCTCAAGCACGGCGAGGTCGTCGACGCGGCCGAGCTGGAGGACATCGCCAAGGCCCAGGGCGTGGAGGTCCGCCAGTGGGACGTCGTGGTCATCCGCACCGGCTACATGAGCCTGTGGCCCGACTACGACGCGATGATGGCCAACAAGACCGCCGGTCCGGACATCAGCGCGGCCGACTGGCTGCTCAAGAAGGGCGTCGTCGCCACCGGCACCGACACCGAGACCTACGAGGTCCAGCCCGCCCCCGACCCGGGGCCCGAAGGCAACCCCCAGCCGGTGCACAAGCACCTGCTCATCGACAACGGCATCTACCTCATGGAGAGCCTGGACCTCGAGGAGCTGGCGCAGGGAGAAGCTCTACGAGTTCGCCTTCATCGCGCTGCCCCTCAAGATCCGCGGCGCGACCGCCTCCATGGTCGACCCCGTCGCCGCCATCTGATCCCGGCCCGTCCGATCCGCCCGTCTCTCGAAAGGAGCCATCCCCAGTGACCGACACCATGCAGGCCCTCGTCGTCCTCGAGCCCGAGCGGTTCGAGATCCAGGAGGTGCCCGTCCCGGAGCCCGGGCCCATGGAGGTCCTCTGCCGCGTCAAGGCGGTGTCGATCTGTGGCACCGACTCGCACCTCATCGCCGGCGACTACCCCGGCTTCTGGCCGCCCGCCTTCCCCATCATCCCCGGCCACGAGTGGTCCGGCGAGATCGTCAAGCTGGGCCCCGGTGCCGAGAAGGCCGGCTGGCAGATCGGCGACCGCGTGGCCGGCACCAGCCACGATGCCTGTGGCGTCTGCCAGCAGTGCGTCGAGGGCCGCTACAACCTGTGTGAGAACTACGGCGTGATGGACCTCCATCGCCAGTACGGTCACAACTACCAGGGCGCCGACGCCGAGTACGTCGTCCACGGCGTCAAGTGCATCTTCCCGCTGCCCGAGTCGGTCAGCTGGGAGGAGGGCGCCGTCATCGACCCCGCCTCGATCGCGCTGCACGTGGCCAACCGTGCCCAGATCCAGCCCGGCGACAACGTGGGCATCATGGGCGGCGGCGCCATCGGCCTGCTCGGCGGTGAGGCGGCCAAGATCCGCGGCGCCGGCCGCGTCATCGTGGTCGAGCCGCTCGAGCAGCGCCGGCAGAAGGCGCTCGACATGGGCTTCGAGGTCATCGACTCGTCGGCCGGCGACGCCGGCGCGACCCTGCGCGAGATGACCGGGGGCCTGGGCGTCGACCGCATCATCGAGGCGGCCGGAGTGCCCATCACCGTGCAGTGGTCGCTGGCGGCCCTGCGCAAGGGCGGACGCATCGCGGCGGTGGGCATCCCCAACAAGGGCGTCGAGATCAACATGCGCGACCTCGTGCTCTACGAGCTGGAGATCGCCGGGTCGCGCGCCTCGGCAGGTGAGATGCGTCGGGTCATGCCGCACGTGGCCGATGGCCGCATGCGCCTGCGCGAGGTCATGACCCACGAGTTCAGCCTGGCCGACTACGCCGACGCCCTGGCCACGTTCCGTGACCCCCAGAGCGGGGCCATCAAGATCATCATCAAGCCATAGCCGCGCGCGTTCCGTGCAGAACATCCCCCTCCCTGCCGAAGCCCATCGACCCACCGACGGGACGAGGACGCCTGCATGACCGACACCATGCAGGCCCTCGTCGTCCTCGAGCCCGAGCGGTTCGAGATCCAGGAGGTGCCCGTGCCGGAGCCCGGGCCCATGGAGGTCCTCTGCCGCGTCAAGGCGGTGTCGATCTGTGGCACCGACTCGCACCTCATCGCCGGCGACTACCCCGGCTTCTGGCCGCCCGCCTTCCCCATCATCCCCGGCCACGAGTGGTCCGGCGAGATCGTCAAGCTGGGCCCCGGTGCCGAGAAGGCCGGCTGGCAGATCGGCGACCGCGTGGCCGGCACCAGCCACGATGCCTGTGGCGTCTGCCAGCAGTGCGTCGAGGGCCGCTACAACCTGTGTGAGAACTACGGCGTGATGGACCTCCATCGCCAGTACGGTCACAACTACCAGGGCGCCGACGCCGAGTACGTCGTCCACGGCGTCAAGTGCATCTTCCCGCTGCCCGAGTCGGTCAGCTGGGAGGAGGGCGCCGTCATCGACCCCGCCTCGATCGCGCTGCACGTGCGCCCGGCGTGGCCGGATCACGCCAGGCGACGAGCGTCGTGGTCATGGGTGCCGGACCGGTCGGCCTGCTGGCCGCAGATGCGGCCCTCGCCATGGGTGCCGGTCAGGTCATCGTGGTCGGACGTGGGCCGCGCCTGGAGAAGGCTCGGGCCATGGGCTTCATCGGCGTCGACAGCAACGCGGTCGAGCCGGTCGAGGCCATCCGCGGACCTGACCGGCGGGCGCGGCGCCGACGTCGTCATCGAGGCCGCCGGCACGCCGACCACGCTGACCTGGTCGCTGGCGGCGCTGCGCAAGGGCGGTCGCATCGCCGCGGTCGGCATCCCCAGCGAGGGCGTCCACATCGACATGCGCGAGCTCGTGCTCTACGAGCTGGAGATCGCCGGGTCGCGCGCCTCGCAGGGGGAGATGACGCGGGTGATGCCGCTCATCGCCGATGGCCGCATGCGCCTGGCCGAGATCATGACGCACGAGTTCCGGCTGGCTGACTTCGCGGCGGCGCTCGACACCTTCAGGGATCGCTCCAGCGGGGCGATCAAGATCACCATCAAGCCGTAAGGGGAGCACTACGGACCGATGACCTGGGCCTATTCCTTCGATCATGACCACGGGCTGGCACAGCCTGAGCTGGCGGCACTCGTCGGCGGCAAGGGCGCCAACCTCGCCATCATGACCCAGCAGCTGGGTCTACCGGTCCCGCCAGGCTTCACCATCACCACGGAGGCCTGCAAGGCCTACCTGGCTGATGGCTGGCCGGCCGGTCTGGACGAGGAGCTGCGCGAGCAGATCGGCCGCATCGAGCAGGCCGTGGGGCGGCGCTTCGGCGACGCCTCGGACCCCTTGCTCGTGAGCGTGCGCTCGGGGGCCCCGGTGTCGATGCCGGGCATGCTCGATACCATCCTCAACCTCGGGCTCAACGCCGCCACCGAGCCGGGCCTCGCGGCGGCCGCCGGTGACCCTGCGTTCGCGGCCAGCTGCCGGACGCCGGCTGGACACGATGTACAGGGACATCGTGGGTGTCGAGGAGGTGCCCGGCCGATCCGTGGCAGCAGCTGCGTGGTGCGGTGGAGGCCGTCTTCCGGTCGTGGAACAGCGACCGGGCCATCAGCTACCGCGAGAAGGAGGGCATCAGCGCCGACCTGGGCACCGCCGTCACCGTGCAGGCCATGGTCTTCGGCAACCGCGGCACGGACTCCGGCACCGGCGTGCTCTTCACGCGCAACCCGGCCACCGGCGAGAACACGCTCTACGGCGATGTGCTCTTCGGCGCCCAGGGTGAGGACGTCGTCGCCGGCACGCACGCGACGGAGCCCATCTCCGTGCTCGATGAGCGCCTGCCCGCGGTGGGCGCCGAGCTGCGTCGCTACGCCGGAGTCGCTCGAGCGCCACAACCGCGACATCTGCGACATCGAGTTCACCATCGAGGATGGGCGGCTGTGGATGCTGCAGAACCGTATCGGCAAGCGCACCGCACAGGCCGCGGTGCGCGCCGCGGTCGAGATGGCCCAGGACGAGGCCTTCCCCTTGACCCGGGCAGAAGCCGTCGAGCGCGTGGCCGACATCCTGGCCGATCCACCCACCGTCGCGACCGAGACCTCCGGCGAGGTCGAGGTCGTGGCCAGGGGGCTGGGTGCCTCGCCCGGCTTGGTCTCGGGTGCCGTCGCCACCACGCCCGAGCGAGCCGTGGAGATGGCCGCAGGCCGGCACGGACGTGCTGCTCGTGCGTTCGGCAGACCTCGCCCGATGACGTCCACGGCATGGCCAAGTCGGTGGGCATCCTGACCTCCACTGGCGGGCTGGCCTCGCATGCGGCCGTGGTGGCACGCGGCTGGGACATCCCGGCCGTGGTGGGCGCGGTCGGCGTCGTGGTGGGCGAGGGCATGCGTGGCCATCGGCGACGAGACCTACCGCGAGGGCGACGTGCTCAGCATCGACGGCAGCAGCGGTGAGGTCTTCGGCGGTGCCGTCACGACCGTGAAGACCGTGGTGCCCGAGGCGGCCACGTTGCTGGCGTGGGCGCAGGAGCTGGGCATCGAGATCGGCAGTGACGCAGGCGCGATGGCGCTGCGACAGCCGCCACGCGGGGACCGGGGTCGCCGTCTCCAACGACGATGTCGTGCGCGCGCTGGCCATCAAGGGCTACGCCATGGGTGACATGCTGGGCCTGGCCCTGGGCGTGAGCGCCGAGGAGGCCGCGGCGCTCGTGGAGCGGCTCGCAGCCGACGGCATCGCCAAGGATTCGAGCGGCATGTTCAGCCTCACCGACGACGGCAAGGCCCTGGGCGCGGAGATGATCGCCGCCGACAGCGAGGCCTGGGGCGTGGCCAACGCGACGGCGGCGCTCGATGCCTTCATCGTCCTGGACCACCAGATGAAGTCGATCGTCACGGCCTGGCAGATGAAGGAGGTCGATGGCGAGCAGGTGCTCAACGACCACGCCGACGCCGACTACGACGCGGCCGTGCTGCAGCGGCTGGCCGAGCTGCACGTCGAAGACGAGCGCCTGGATGACAGCCCCTTGTTCGCCGGGCTGCCGCGGCTGGCGTCGTACGGGAGGCGCCTCGACGCCGCAGCCGCAGAAGGCCGCCGGCGGCGACGGCATGTACATCGCCAGCCCGCGCGTCGACAGCTACCACGGGGTCTGGTTCGAGCTGCACGAGGACCTCATCCGACTCAGCGGCAAGACGCGCGAGGATGAGGTCGCCGCGGGCCGCGCATAGGCCGCCGAGTTCGGTAGGCTGTGAAGACCATGCCGACCCAAGCCGAGCTCACGGTGCCCATCGTCGGGGCAGCCCGCTACGAATCGCCGTTGCGTGCCAAGCGGCGCCAGTTCCCCGACCCCGCCATCCGCGTCCGCTACCAGGCGCGCGTCGGCTCGGACGACGCTCGAGGGGCAGGAGCTGACCTTCGAGAAGGCTGGACCGCGCGAGCGCATCTTCTTCGACCCGGCCGGGACGACCGCGGCCTTCGTCACCTGCGGCGGCCTCGCCCCGGGCCTCAACAACACCATCCGCTCGGGCTTCTACGAGCTCACCCACAACTACGGCGTCCGCCGAGTCGTCGGGCATCCGCGAGGGCTACAAGGGCCTGGACCCGCAACGAAGGGCCTCGAGCCGATCGAGCTCACGGCCGACGGCGTCGATGACATCAACGACATGGGCGGGACGGTGCTGGGCACCTCTCGCGGGGGCCGCGACCCGGTCGGACATGGTCGACTACCTCGAGACGCACGGCATCGACATCCTCTTCTGCATGGGTGGGGACGGGACGCAGCGGGGAGCACATGCCATCGCCGAGGAGGTGCGCAAGCGCGGTGCCCCACGGGCGATCGTGGGGATCCCCAAGACCATCGACAACGACGTGCCGTACGTCTACCAGTCCTTCGGCTATGCCACCGCGCTGGAGGAAGCGACCGACGTCCTGCGCCATGCGCACGTGGAGGCCAAGTGCCACCACAACGGCGTGGGCCTCGTGAAGCTGATGGGTCGCGACGCCGGCTTCATCGCGGCCGGCGCGGCCGTGGCGGCACAGGAGGCGAACTTCGTGCTCGTGCCGGAGGTGCCCTTCCTGCTGGAGGGGGAGGGCGGCTTCCTCGAGGCGCTGGAACGTCGGCTCGTGTCTCGACACCACGCTGTCGTGGTCACCGCCGAAGGCGCGGGCCAGCACCTCTTCGAGCGCGGGGACGCGTCGACCGATGCCTCCGGCAACCGGCGCTACCGGGATGTGGGCGTGTTCCTGCGCGATCGCATCCGGGAGTACCTGCAGGAGCGGGAGATCGCGGCCACGGTCAAGTACTTCGACCCCAGCTACTCCATCCGCAGCGTGGCACCCAACGCCAGCGACCGCTTCCTGACCGATCGGTTGGCGCGCAACGCGGTGCACGCGGCCATGGCCGGCAAGACCGACGTGCTCGTCGGTAGCTGGAACCAGGCCACGATCCTGGTGCCCATCGCGACGGCGGTGGCCGAACGCAAGCGCATGGACCCCGACGGCGATCTCTGGAACGCGGTGCTGGCCACCACCGGCCAGCCCCACTGGAGCGCGGCGTCCGAGGCCTGACCCCACGGCTCACGTCGACCGGCAGCGCCGGGCGAACGCGCTCCCTCGATCGACCTCGACAGGCGAGGCACCCGCGGCAGGCGTTGGACCCGAGGCACAGAAAGCGCCCCGCCGGGTGAACCCGGCGGGGCGTTGCGCTGGGGCCGAGCGTCGAGCGCGATGCTCGGGTGATCAGTCCTTCTTGTCCACCATCTGGTCCCAGAGGGCACCGGCATTGTGGCCCATGATGTAGTCCATCATGTACTCCTGACCGATGTCGACCGGGAAGCGCTCCTTGAGGTTGACGCGCTCCTGGGTCTCTTCTCGGGAGAGGCCTTCGGCCACGGCCGTGGCCACGCGTGACTTCCACTCGAGCAGGATGGCTCGCTGGTCATCGAGCGAGGAGCGGTCGGTGAGGGGGCCGTGTCCCGGCACCAGGTGGTCGAAGTCGAGCGCCCGGATGGTCTCCAGCGCGGCCAGCCAGCCGTCGACGTCGGAGGTCATCAGCCACGTCTGGCACTGGTTGAAGATGGTGTCACCGGTGAAGACGACGCCTTCCTCGGGCACGTGCACGGCGATCTGGCCGGGCGTGTGGCCGGCCACGTGGATGAGGTCGAAGTGGGTGTCACCCACGCGCAGCTTGAGGTCGCCGGTGAAGACGATCGCGCCGTCGTTGGGCTCGCGGTAGTACTCCTCGCGGTCGGGGAAGATGGCCACGCCCTCGGGGTCATCGGTGGGCAGCGCCTCCTCCGCGTAGGCGAAGGGGTCCAGGATCGGCGCCACCACCATGAAGTTGTCGGCCACGCCCTTGTGGTGCACCACCGGCACCGGCTTGAAGTAGTAGTTGCCGAAGATGTGGTCGACGTGGTGCTCGGTGTTGATGACGTAGCGGATGGGGCCGTGCTGCTCGGCCTCCTCGCGCATGGCCACGGCCTTGGTCGGCAGCTGCGGCGTATCGACCACGACGACGCCGTCGGTGGTGACGACGTAGCTGGGGTTGCAGCCGCGGATCTTCGTGTTGGCGAAGACGTTGGCGGTGACCTGCTCCATGGGCGGGTTCAAGATGGTGGCTCCCTTCAGGATGACTACTGGGTGGCGGTCAGGCCGCCGTCGATGCCAAGGATCTGGCCCGTCACGAAGGACGAGGCGTCGGAGACGAGGAAGATGGCAGCGCCCACGAGGTCCTCGGTGCCGCCGACGCGTGAGAGCGGGATGCGGGCGAGGACGCTCTTCTTGAACTCCGGATCGTCGAGCAGCATGGCCACCTGCGGCGTGTCCACGAAGGTGGGGCTGATGGCGTTGACGTTGATGCCGTACTTGGCCCACTCGGTGGCCCACTGGCGGGTAAGGGAGCTGATGGCGCCCTTGGCTGCGACGTAGGCGGAGTAGCCGGCGTTGATGCCGAGCGCGGCACGGACCGAGCTGATGTTGAGGACCTTGCCGCCGTTGCCGGCCTTGATCATGGCCTTGACCGCGGCTTGCGTCGGGACGAGCGTGCAGCGCACGTTGATGTCGTAGATCCAGTCCCAGGCGTCGTCGGGGTAGTCCTGCGCCTCGAAGAGCACCTTGCCGGCCCCACCGCCGATGGCGTTGACCATGATGTCGAGCTTGCCCAGGTGGTTCACGACTTCGTCGACGACCGCATCGGCCTCATCACGCTTCGTCATATCGCCGGCGATGGCCAGGCACTCGCCTCCGACAGCCTCCACACGCGCCTTGGTCGCGTCGACCAGGTCCTGCGCGATGTCGGTCACAGCGACCTTGGCGCCAGCCTCCGCAAGGGCGACCGCCATGGCGCCGCCGATGGCGCCGCCGCCACCGCCGACGAGGGCGACCTGACCATCGAGCTTGAACCTGTCCAGCTGACTCATGTTGGCTCCTCCTGCATGGCGTGCCCTGCGGTGCCGCGACGGGCGTGATGGGCGCATGACCTGTAATCATCGATTATCGACGATATGAGCAACGATGTCTTGTCCAGTCGTGGGTCCGGGCGGTCGTGCGTTCGAATGGCGCGCCAGAGGTGCCCGGTGGATCCGAGGGACCCTGAGGGCTGGCATCGGGGTCATATCATGTAGAGGCGCAGCATCGGGCTCACGCTCAGGAGCGTGCTGGGGGAATGGATACCGACCTCGTGGTTCGAGCGCAACGGGGCGATCAGGCGGCGTTCACGTCTATCGCGGAGCGCACCCACAGCCACATTCAGCAACTCTCGTTTCGGATCCTGCGTGATCATGAGCTCGCAGCCGATGCGGCGCAGCAAACGACCCTTTCGATGTGGCGCAGCCTGCCGCGACTCAGGGATCCGGCTCGCTTCGAGGCCTGGTCCTACCGCCTGTGCGTCAACGCCTGCTACAAGGAGGCGCGCCGCCGCCGCCGGACCCTGCCTGAGATCGGCCTGGCCCAGTATCGCGAGCCAGCGTCGCTGGCTGAGTACGACAGCGTCATCGAACGAGATCAGCTTGAGCGCGGTTTCCGGCGCCTTTCGCTGGACCATCGCACGGTGCTGGTGCTGCATCACTACCTGGGCATGCCGATCGAGGAGGTGGCCGATACGCTCGACCTGCCGGTCGGCACCGTCAAATCACGTATGAACCGGGCCCTTGCCAACATGCGAGCGGCTCTTGAGACCGATGCCAGACCGACGATCGGCCTGGTCCAGCGACAGGAGGTCGTTCGATGACGGTCGACCGCGACCTTCAGTCGCTGCTAACCGACTGGATGCGGGAAGACGCGATCCTGCCCGATGACGTGTACGAGGTCATCGACCAGTTGCCCCAGACGCCACAGCGTCGCCATCGATGGTCGTTCACGATCCCTGCTTTGACGTGGAGGAACAACGACATGTACAACGCGACTCGGGCGGTCATCGCCGTCCTCGTCCTCGCACTCGGTCCAGGCCTGATCATGGCCACGGTCTCCGACGACGATTCGGAGCGCGCGAACCTGCAGCAGACCGAAGCCCGCTCGGTCGATGAGATGGCCAGGTTCACCTACACCTCGGTCCTGTCGGCGGACTACCCCGATGGCAGCGAGGTCGCTACCGACTACGGGATGGCCAGGCGTGGAGGACGGGTGGAGTACACGATCGAGGCCAGCGACGACCGCGTCGACGGCAGCTCGGTCCACACCTACAACCTCGACTACTACGACTCGGATGAGTTGGCCTATCCGGTCTCGGTCATCACCGGCACGCAGGTCGTGACGAACGGGGGCGGAACGTGGGAAGGCACCTTCGAGCTCCTGGACTTCCCGGGCACGCGGGACGAGCACCACGTGGCCGTGCTCACAGGATCTGGAGACTACGAAGGCTTGACCGCGGTGCTCTACGGCATGGACGGGACGAATGAGGGCGTCATCTTCCCCGGCGCCTTGCCTGAGATGCCCTAGCCAGAACGAAAAGAACGCCCGTGGGCCCGTCCAGGCTCGCGGGCATTCCTCTCGATGCGAGGGAAGGCCTCGGGGTTGGCGAGCGCCATACGAGCCAGGGGCGCAGCCATGAAGCAGGGCGCCATGGGTAGTGGGGGATGGACACGTCACCCTCTCGGCGTCCCTGCATCACAGGGACCAGATCAGGGTGTTCCGAGAGGGGCAGGGGTCGCATGGAGAACGAAGACGGGGCCTCGGACCTGTCCTTCTTCCACGGGGTGTTGGCAGATCCGGAGGCCGGCCGTTGGGACATCTGCTCCACGATGACCGGAGAAGGGGGATCTGACGGCGTCATCGGGACGATGCTGACGATGGACCACGATGATGCCGGCGGCTGGCACGTCGACGGAGCGGTCTTCCCCAAGGAGCAGGCGGCGACCGAGTCGTTGACTCGCGCGCTCGTGGTCTCAGTCGAGCATGCCTTGCTCGATCACGAAGTCGACCACCTTCTGGACACCCTCACCCCCGCGCAGGTTGGTGAAGACGTAGGGCCGGTCTTGGCGTACGGAGATGGCGTCCCGCTCCATGTTCATGAGCGAGGCACCGACCGCCGGCGCCAAGTCGGCCTTGTTGATGACCAGCAGGTCCGAGTCGGTGATGCCGGGAACGCCCCGCCGAGTGGCCTTCTCGCCGGCGGCGACGTCGATGACGTAGATGACGAGGTCGGTCAGCTCGGGGTCGAAGGTCGATGAACCAAGGTCGTCGCCACCCTCGATGAACACGGCATCCAGTCCGTCGTGCCGGGCGATCAGCGCATCCACGGCCGCGAGGTTCTGCGTGGCGTCGTTGCCCACGCTCGTGTGCGGACAGCTGCCGGCGTCCAGGCCCACGATGCGGTCCTCGGGCAGCACCCCCATCCGCGCTAGTGACCGAGCATCCTCGTGCGCGTTGACGTCGTTGGTCACGACCGCGACCGAGTAGCGATCGCGCAGGCGGCTGCAGAGCTCGGCCACCAGCGTGGTCTTGCCGGAGCCGGTGGGCCCACCGATGCCGACGCGCAGGGCAGGGCGTGTCGCGCTCACCGCGCTAGCTGGCAAGATCGTGGTCGTGCGCGTGGTCCTTGGTGCCGCGCTCGGGCTCGAAGGGCAGCTCCTCCACCGTGACCTCCGCCCCGAGGGAGCGCACGAGCTCGTCGGTGCCCCGATCGTGCCGGTAGCGGATGAAGCCCGGTCCGACCTGCGTGCGCACGTGCCGGTTGCCCAGGTGATACGCCAGGCGCGCGAGCAGGACCGCGTCCGGGGAGGCGATGGTGGAGACGTCTTCGGGGGCTGCCTCGATCCCGATGAGGCGGTCGTCGGTGGTTCGCAGCAAGTCGCCTTCGAAGAGGATCGTGCCGCGCGGCAGGAACAGCCCGATCTCCTGTCCGGACTCGGTGGTGGCCTTGAGCCGGCTCTTGCGTCGCAGCTCCCAGGTCAGGGCCAGCCGATCGCTCGCTTCGCCTGTGCTCGCGAGCTCATGGGCCTCCAGCATCTCGGGTCCTACCTCCTCGTGCTCCATGCATCTCGAAGGTAGCCCAGGGGCGGGTTCGAATGACGACCTAGAGCGGTGACCTTTCCGTTGCCCTTCTGTTGCGGTCGAGGAAACCATGGACCCGCGCCCGCTCGGTGCGAAACGACCTAGAACGGATGTGCTATTCGTCGGCCACGATGGTAGGATGCCGGTCCCGTGCCACGCACCACCCGGACCACCGCTCCCGACCCGCTCGCCGCCTTCGAGACGCCCACGCGCGAGTGGTTCCAGCGTTCGTTCGCCGGCCCCACCGACGCGCAGTCGCAGGGTTGGCCCGCCATCTCGGCCGGGCGATCACACGCTCATCTGCGCGCCAACCGGCAGCGGCAAGACGCTGGCGGCCTTCCTGTGGTGTCTCGACCGCCTGAACGCACGAGGAGCCGCCGCCCGATCCCAGGGCGCGTCTGCGGGTCCTCTACGTCTCGCCCCTGAAGGCGCTCGTGCACGACGTCGACCGCAACCTGCGCGCGCCACTCGCCGGTATCGGGCTGGCCGCCGACCGGCTCGGCCTGCAGGTACGGGACGTGCGGGTCGGCATGCGCACCGGTGACACCCCCGCGCAGGAACGGCGGGCCTTCGGCAAGAAGCCGCCGGACATCCTCGTCACCACGCCCGAGTCGCTCTACCTGATCCTGACCAGCCAGGCACGCGAGGCGCTGCGCGAGGTGCGCTGGGTCATCATCGACGAGATCCACGCGCTGGCCGGGACCAAGCGCGGCGCACACCTGGCGCTCTCGCTGGAGCGGCTCGAGTCGACTGACCCGGGAGCCTCCCCAGCGGATCGGCCTGTCGGCCACGCAGCGACCGCTCTCGGCCGTGGCCGGCTACCTCGGCGGACGCCAGCGGGCGAGCGCGGAGAGCGAAGCCAAGCCCCGTCCGGTCACCATCGTCGACGCCGGCGTGCGCAAGGAGCTGGAGCTGTCGGTGGTGGTGCCGGTGGAGGACATGGGCCGGCTGGGGGAGGTCGATCCCGCTGGAGGAGGCGCCCGGTGGCCCCATGGACGGGCCCGCGGCGCGTACCAGCATCTGGCCCTCGGTCTATCCCCGGGTGCTGGAGCTGATCCGGGAGCACCACAGCACCATCGTCTTCACCAACAGCCGCCGGCTCTCGGAGCGTCTGGCCCAGAACCTCAACGAGCTGGCCGGGGAGGACATCGCCCGCGCCCACCACGGCTCCATCGCCCGCGAGCAGCGGCTCATCATCGAGGAGCAGCTCAAGCAGGGCAAGCTGCCGGCCATCGTCGCCACCTCCTCGCTGGAGCTGGGCATCGACATGGGCGCGGTCGACCTGGTGATCCAGGTGGAGTCGCCGCTCTCGGTCGCGCGCGGGCTCCAGCGCGTCGGGCGCGCCGGGCACCGGGTGGGCGAGCCTTCTCGCGGGGTGATCTTCCCCAAGTACCGCGGCGACCTGCTGGAGTCGGCCGTGGTGACGCGGCTGATGCGTGACGGCGCCATCGAGCCCACGGTGGTGCCTCGCAACCCACTCGACGTGCTGGCCCAGCAGATCGTGGCCACGACCGTCGAACGAACCTGGGCCGTGGATGCGCTCTTCGACCTCGTGCGCCAGGCGGAGAGCTTCGCCGAGCTCGGTCGTGACACCTTCGAGGCGGTGCTCGGCATGCTCGCGGGGCAGTACCCCGCGGATGAGTTCGCTGAGCTCAAGCCGCGCATCGTCTGGGACCGGCTGGCGGGGATCGTCACGGCCCGTGGGGATGCCCGCATGGTGGCGGTGACCTCCGGCGGCACCATCCCCGACCGCGGGCTCTTCCCCGTCTTCCTCTCGGATGGCGACGGTGCCCCCGATGGCCCCGTCAGGGCCCGTGGCAGGGGTGGCGGACGTCGGGTCGGTGAGCTCGACGAGGAGATGGTCTACGAGGCCCGCACGGGTGAGGTGGTCCTCCTCGGCGCGAGCGCCTGGCGCATCGACGCGATCGAGCATGACCGGGTGCTGGTGACTCCGGCCCCGGGCGAGTCGGGCAAGGTGCCCTTCTGGAAGGGTGACGGAGTGGGGCGGCCGGTCGAGCTCGGCCGGGCCCTGGGCGCCTTCACGCGTGAGATCTCGGAGCTGTCGGCGGCCAAGCGCGGCGGCCGAGCGCGGGCCATCAAGCGCCTCAGGGAGCACCACGACCTCGACGAGCTGGCGGCTGAGAACCTGCTCGCCTACCTCGATGAGGAGCGCGAGGTCACCGGCGCCCTCCCGACCGACACGACCATCGTGCTGCAGCGCTTCCGGGATGAGCTGGGCGACTGGCGCGTGTGCCTGCTGACGCCCTTCGGGGCTCGCGTGCACGCGCCCTGGGCCCTGGCCATCGAGGCGCGGCTGCAGTCGACGCTGGGGGTGGACGTCAAGCCCCTCTGGTCGGACGACGGGATCGTCCTGCGCTTGCCCGCCACGGACACGTCCTACGAACCTGGGGAGAGCCCGGCATCCCTGGCGCAGCAGGCAGAGTCGGCCGTGCTCATCGCGGCCGATGACATCGAGGAGCTGGTGACCGAGACGGTCGGCAGCTCAGCCCTCTTCTCCAGTCGCTTCCGCGAGAACGCGGCACGGGCACTGTTGCTGCCGCGCCGGCGGCCCGGCCAGCGCACGCCGCTGTGGCAGATGCGGCAGCGCGCCTCACAGCTGCTGGCCGTGGCCAGTCGCTACGGCTCCTTCCCCATCATCCTCGAGACCTACCGCGAGGTGCTCAAGGACGTCTTCGACCTCCCGGCCTTGCGCGGGATCCTCGCCGCCATCGAGCGCCGCGAGATCCGGGTCGTGAGCGTCGAGACGTCGCGCGCCTCGCCCTTCGCCTCATCGCTGCTGTTCGACTACATCGCGACCTACATGTACGAGGGTGATGCGCCGCTGGTGGACCGCCGGGCCCAGGCGCTCACGCTGGACCGTGACCTGCTGCGCGAGCTGCTAGGCGCGGAGCAGCTGCGTGACCTGCTCGATGTGGGGGCGCTCACGGAGCTGGAGCTGGAGCTGCAGGCCCTGACCGGGGAACGCGCGGCCGGCTCGGTGGACCAGGTGCACGATCTGCTGCGTCGGCTGGGAGACCTGAGCGACGAGGACGTCGCCGCCCGCGTCCGCGGGCCGGATGGCAAGGCTCGGCGCGCCGTCGCGCGCGAGTGGCTGGAAGCGCTGATGGCGGATCGGCGCGCCGTCAGCTTGCGCATCGCCGGCGAGGAGCGGTGGGTCGCCGCCGAGGATGTGGGCCGCTACCGCGACGCCGTCGGCGCCTCACCACCGGTCGGCATGTCAGAGGACTTCCTGGCCCCCACCAGCGATGCCCTCGGTTCGCTCCTGGCACGCTGGGCACGCACGCACGGCCCGTTCCACACGGAAGCGCCTGCCGATCGCTGGCAGCTCCCCCGCGGCGTGGTCGAGACCGCGCTGGAGCGACTGATGGCGGATGGGGTGCTGCTGCGCGGGGAGTTCCGGCCCGGTGGCGTGGAGCGCGAATGGTGTGACCCGGACGTCCTGCGACTCCTGCGTCGTCGTTCGCTGGCGCGGCTGCGGCGTGAGATCGAACCGGTCGAGCCCACAGCCCTGGCGCGCTACCTGCCCGCCTGGCACGGGGTCGACGCCGGCACCGGTGGCCTTGACCGGCTGGCGGAGGTGATCGCGCAGCTCGAGGGTCTGGCCTTGCCGGCCAGCGTGCTCGAGCGCGACGTGCTGCCGGCGCGCGTGGCCGGCTACACGCCCCAGATGCTCGACGAGCTGGGAGCGGCCGGAGAGGTCGTGTGGGTCGGTGCCGGCAGCCTGGGCCGGGACGATGGACGCGTCGCGCTCTATCGGCCGGACCGGGTGGGCCTGCTGCTCCCGACCAGGGCCGTGGACGAGGCCGCGTCCGGGGGGCTCGACACCTGGTTGCACGACGCGCTCCGCGCGCAGCTCGCGGCGCGTGGTGCCTCGTTCCATCGCGAGCTGCTGGCCGCAGCCCTCGCGGCGGCGGAGACCGAGGGACGGCGACGCCCCACCGAGCGGGAGCTGCTCGATGCCCTGTGGGACCTGGTGTGGGCGGGCCAGGTCACGAATGACACCTTCCAGCCCTTGCGCGCGCTGCGCTGGCCCCGTCGTGCTGGCGGCCGGCCCGCGGCCCGCGCCAGGTCTCGCCTGGGCACGCGCATGGGCCCGCCGGAGGCTGCCGGACGGTGGTCGCTGGTGGCGGAGACCGTGCGGACGGCCGTGGCGCTCGGCGGCGGGAGCGAGCCCTCGGGGACCGAGCAGCGTGCCGCGCTGGCCTCCAGCCTGCTCGAGCGCTACGGCGTGGTGACGCGCGACGCGGTCGCGGCCGAGGGTGTGCGCGGCGGCTTCGGTGCCGTCTACCCCGTGTACCGCGAGATGGAGGAGCGCGGCCGGGTCCGGCGCGGCTACTTCGTGGAGGGCCTCGGAGGTGCCCAGTTCGCCATCGCCGGGGCCATCGACCGGCTGCGTGCCCTTCGGCGCGGTCCCGGTGCTGACGCCAGCGACGACCCGCGCACGACCCTGCTGGCGGCGACCGATCCGGCCAACCCCTACGGGGCCGCCTTGGCCTGGCCCCGGGACGAGCGTCGCCACGCGCGCTCGCCGAGCCGAGCGGCCGGGGCCTATGTCGTGCTCCACGACGGTGACCTCGTGCTCTATCTGGAGCGCGGGGGCAAGTCGCTCCAGACCTTCGCGCGATTCGATGACGAGCGCGTGAGCGAGCTGGCCGTGAAGGCGCTGCGGTCGCTCGTCGACGATGGTCGCCTCAAGCGGCTCCAGCTCGAACGCGTGGACGGTATGGCCATCGCCGACTCGCCCCAGCGGGAGCGTCTTTCGGCCCTGGGCTTCCGGCAGGCGTACCGTGGATACGTCCTCGGCCGGGCCGGCTAGTCAGACCTGCCGGACCCCGGGGGCAACGATGGACCGAAAGGACGTGCTGGCATGACCGTCATCCGCATCAACGCCATCTCCGTGCCCGAGGGCGGGGGCCCTGAGCTGGAGGCTCGCTTCGGCAAGCGGCTCGGCGCCGTCGATGACCGCCCTGGCTTCCTCGGCTTCGACCTGCTTCGTCCCACCGGCGACAACGAGGAGCGCTGGTTCGTGATGACGCGCTGGGAGTCGCCAGAGGCGTTCCAGGCGTGGGTCGACTCGCAGGCCTTCACGCATGGCCACGCCACGTCGGAGGGTGGTGGTCGTCCGGTGGCCACGGGCTCCGAGCTGCTCGAGTTCGACGTGGTCCTCTCCAGTTCCAGGTAGTCCTGCGAGGCGCGGAAGATGCCCGAAGGAGACACGCTCTATCGCATCGCCGACGTCATGCGGCACACCCTCGCCGGAGACCTGGTCGTGGCCGCTCGAGGACGGCCGGGCGGTGCCCAGGTGCAGCGCGTCGTGGGCTCCCGGGTGACCGGCGTCAGCACCCGCGGGAAGCACCTGCTCATCGACTTCGACGACGGACTGACGCTGCACACCCACCTGCACATGACCGGCTCCTGGCATCGCTACCGGTCCGGCGAGCGCTGGCGGGCCCCCGCCGCCGAAGCCGTCGCGGTCATCGAGACCGAGCGGGCTGTGGTGGTCTGCTTCAAGGCACCGACGGTGGAACTCGTGGAGACGCGGGCGTTGTCGCTCCATCCCGTGCTCGCGGCCCTGGGGCCTGACCTGCTGGGCGAGCCGTTCGAGCTCGAGGAGGCGGTTCGACGACTGCGCGCCGCGAAGGGCTCGGTCGCGGAGGCGCTGCTCGACCAGCGGGTCGCATCCGGGATCGGCAATGAGTATCGCAGCGAGCTGCTCTTCATCGAGCGCGTCGATCCGTTCACGTCTGCGTCTGCCCTGACGTCGGCAGCCTCCGGGCAGCTGTTGCGCCTGGCGCGCGAGCTGCTCCTGGCCAATGTCGGCGGTGGCCATCGCGTGACCATGCCAGATCCTTCGGGAGCCCGTCCGTCTGCGTCATCCGGTGGGTCGCGACGACGCGAGCGATGGGTCTATGGCCGGGCTGGGCGCCCCTGTCGTGTTTGCGGGGACCTGGTCCGCAGCCGCACCATCGGCCAGCTGGCGCGGCGTCTCTACTGGTGCCCTGCCTGCCAGGGGACGCAGGGCGGCTACGGGCTCGTCGGTCCCGGCTCGCTGACGGACGATGCGGAGGCGGTAGCAGGCGCCTCCGGCTTCGCCTGGTCCAGGCCGAGGAACTGGCGTCCGTGTCGCAGGGCCGCTGCCCAGGCGAAGGCGAGGCGTCGAGGCGAGCCCCACCAGGTGGCCACGGCCCCGCGCACGATGTCGCGGTTCTCCCGCGCCTGCTGGCCCCACGTGCGCCACTCGAACCAGCGGGGGTGGGCCCAGAGCCAGGGCACGGCTGCCCACACCAGCAGGATGTAGTCGAGCCGGAGCGGGCGCGGGAAGTTGATGACGAGGTCCAGCTGGCGGACGACCTGCGGCCAAACGGCCAGGGTCAGGACGCCGAGCAGGAGCATCCAGGCGATGCCCCAGAGCCGCGTCCGCGGTGGCAGGATGAGGAAGAGCAGCAGCGGCAACCACTTGAGGGCCGTGGCCAGAGCCCAGAAGAGGCCGCCCAGCCGGGGGCCCACGAAGTGCGCGGCCCAGATGCCCATGGCGCAGAGCAGGGTGATGTTGCCGGTGTCGAGCGTGGCCGCGAGGGGGATGGTGATGGCGGCCACCAGCAGCGCGGTGGCCATCGGGTGCTGCTTGTAGGCCCAGCTGACGCTCCACACGAAGAGCAGGACGTTCAGCACTCGATAGACGAACCAGGCGGTTTCCCACGGCAGCGCTGCCCAGGGCGTGAAGATGGGCAGGGACCACGGCCAGTAGACATAGGGCATGTAGGGCGGGGGAGGGTTCAGGGGATCGCCTCCGCCGAGCCACAGGCGAACGCCGCCCCAGTAGGCCCGCGCGTCAGCCCCGACGAGGTCGCCACGCGCGATGATCCAGACGACCAGGCTCGCGCCACAGACGACGAGGATGAGGACGGCCGCGAGGCGCATCGGGTCGCGCAGGAAGCTCAGGTCTTGGCGCATCCCGGGCATCGTACCGCCCGCCGCTCGAGGTCATAGACTCGAGTGCCATGAGATCCGTCCCGGACCAGGCGACCCTTGAGCGGCTGCGCGCCGAGGTTGGGCGCCGCCTGCCCGAGTTCCTGGCCGACCTCGAGAGCATCGTCAATATCGAGTCCGGCTCCTACACCAAGGCCGGTGTCGACGCGGTGGCGACCTGGATGGCCGCGCGACTGGCAGCCCTCGGCGCCTCCCTCGAGCGCCATCCACACGAGACCCTTGGCGACACGATCGTGGCCACGTTCGAGGGACCCGCCAACGGCCCCACGGCGATCCTGATCGGGCACACCGACACCGTCTTCGATGAAGGCTACCTGGCCCGGCGGCCGTTCGAGATCGCGGGCGACACCATCCTCGGACCCGGCGTCAGCGACATGAAGTCCGGCCTCCTGACCGGCATCTATGCGCTGGAGGCGCTGCGGGTCATGGCTGGCGCGGGCGATGACTGGCTTCCGCTGGGACGGCTGGTGTTCGTGGTCAACCCCGACGAGGAGATCGGCTCGCCCGCCAGCAGCTCGCTCATCGCGGAGCTGGCGCGCGGCGCCGATGCGGCCTTCGTCATGGAGGCGGCCCGGGCCAACGGCGATATCGTCTCCGCCCGCAAGGGCATGATGCATCTCAGGGCCACGATCCACGGGCGCTCAGCCCACGCTGGCGTGGAACCGGCCAAGGGCCGGAGCGCCATCCTGGAGGCGGCCCACAAGACGGTCGCGCTCCACGCGCTCAATGGCCGCTGGCCGGGCGTGACCGTCAACGTGGGCGAGCTGCGGGGCGGCACCCGGCCCAACGTCGTGGCCGAGGACGCTGAGCTCACCATCGACCTGCGCGCCCGCCTCGACGCAGAGCAGGACGCGGCCCTGGCCGCCATCCTCGAGATCCTCGCGTCCTCGACCGTGCCTGACGTGACCACGGAGGTGGAGACCCTCGCGCACACGCGGCCCATGGAGAAGACGCCGCGCTCGGCAGCGCTGGTGGAGGCCGCCGTGGCCATCGCCCGCGACCTTGGCTTCGAGCTGGCCGATGCCGAGACCGGCGGCAGCTCGGACGCCAACACCACCGCTTCGGTGGGTGTTCCCTCGGTCGATGGTCTGGGGCCGGTCGGGGGCAACGACCACTCGCCCTTGGAGTACATCGAGAAGAGCAGCATCGTGCCCAGGACGACCCTGCTCGCCGCGTTGGTGCTGGTGGTCGGCGCCTAGGTCGACCCGAGGACGTCGCGGGCGGTGGTGACCTGAGCCACGAGCTCGCTGCCGCCCGGCGTCGAGCGAAGCTGCTCCAGGGCGGCCGTGAAGTCGGCCTCGGTGGCGGACCCGGTTGCGAGGCCGGCGAGCACGACGAACGCGCGTGCCAACGCAGCCTCCGCGGCGCCGTCAGGACCGGCCGCGTCGGCCAGGCTGACCGCCGCTTCGAACGAGGCTCGGGCATCGTCGGGGCGACCGGCGGCCAGCTCGTGGGCACCCAGCATCCAGTGGGCACGAGCTCGCGCAAGCTCACTCGTCTCGAGCTCGCGAGCCATCTCCAGGTTGGCCCTGGCGGCGGCACACCCGGCACGCGCCTCCGGGGGCGTGATGACGATGCCCGGCTCGTCCCAGCCGGCCCACGTGAACGAGGCCAGGTCATAGGTCAGGGCCTTGACCCGTGAGCGAAGCTCGAGCGCACGGCCGGGCTCCGACCCGTGCGCCAGCGCCAGCAGTCGGCCGATGCCGGCCCAGGCGATGGCCATCGCGGCCGAGAGGTCCTTGTCCTGCCAGTAGGCGTGGCGCATGGCCTCCGTGTAGGCGTCGGGCTGCACCTCCACATCGACCTCGGCGAGCGCAGCGATGTCGGCGTACGAGTCGCGCATGGCCGAACCGCTAGCGAAGGTACGTGCTGTGGCAGTGGTCGCAGACGGTGTAGAGGGCGTGGCGTTCACGCGCGTAGCCGGCGACATGGAGCCGTCCCTCCACACAGGCGGGACACACCCACGTCCACCACTTCACGGGAGCGCCGTTCAGGGCAGTCGGGGTCTCGCCCAGCGGCGTCGATTCGGCGCCCACCTGGTCCTCGAGACCGTCGGTCGCTTCGAAGGCCGCCGTGATCGCCCTGGAGCGCTCCTCATCCGACTCGCTGCTGTAGGGGTAGCTCTGGCTGACGTTCGAACTCACGTGAGGCGTGCTCCTGCGTAGCGTGCGCGGCGCGATGCGACCGTCACCGAGTATATGGCCCGCCGCCCTACCACGCGGCGGCGGAGCCCTCTGAGCGCGGGTCCGAGGCAGCCGCGAACGACGCCACTCCGCCCGCCGCATCACGGACGAACTCGATGGCGTGAGCGTGCCCCATGGAGGAGGCCCAGGGCTCCCGCACGACGACGTCGTGGCCCATCGCGGCCAGTGCCTCGGGCAGTCCGGCGTGGACACGGGACTCGAGCTCTGTCGACTCCGGCGCTCCATGCTGCTGACGCATCATGGCGGCCCAGCGCGGCGCAGCCACGGCCGTGGCGACGTCGGCTCCGCCGTCCACGATCGCCGAGACGAGCTGGGCGAAGACCTGGGGCTGGATCTCTCCGCCCATGGAGCCGTGCACGATCCAGGGCCGGCCGGCCCGCAGGAGCAGGCCGGGCGCGAGGGTGTGGGTCGGGCGCTTGTGCGGTGCCAAGCGCGTTGGGGGCCGACGGGTCGAGACGGAAGAAGGCGCCACGGTCATGGAAGGCGATACCCGTGGCCGGGTCCACCAGGCCCGAGCCGAAGCCCTGGTAGTTGGACTCGAGCAGGCTGACGGCGTTGCCCCACTGATCGGCGGTGGTGATGTAGACCGTGCCACCACCGGCCGGCAGCGAGCCCGGCGACAGGTCCATGGCGCGTCCGGGGTCGATGCGAGCGGCGAGCCGGTCGAGATAGGCCGGAGCGAGCATCGCCTCGACCGTCCCGTCCGGCATGTGCTGCAGGTCGGTCACGTTGGCATCGCGCTCCTGCAGGGCCAGGCGTGAGGCTTCCAGGCCCAGGTGGACCCACTCGCTGTCGGACCAGCCGCGACCGTCCCAATCGGCCCGACGGGGGGCCTCGAAACGTGCGAGCAGGCCCAGCGTCTGCAGGGCCACCACACCGACGCTGTTGGGCGCGTGGGTCAGCGAGGTGAGGCCCCGGTAGTCGAGCGCCAACGGGGAGCCCCAGTCGGACGTGTGGGCCGCCAGGTCGGCTGCCGAGATGGGTACGCCCATCGTCCGGAAGTAGTCGGCCGTCGAGCGGGCGATGGTGCCCGAGTAGGCGGCGCTCGGGCCCTCGGCGAACAACACGCGCAGGGTCCTCTCCAGGGCGGGCAACCTGACGATCTCGCCGGCACGCCGGGGTCGGTCCTGCGGTCGGTACACGGAGGCCCAGTCCCCGCCACTGCCGAAGACGGCAGAGGCGCGCTCGACGGCCTCGAGCCAGCCGGCCGAGGCGGGAAAGCCCGCGGCCAGGTCGATGGCGGGCGCCAGCAGGAAGGTCCAGTCCAGACGCCCGAAGCGCCGGTGCGCCTCGCCCCACGAGTCGACGGCGCCGGGCACGGTGACGGACCACGGACCGCGCTCTGGCATGCGCTCGTGACCAGCAGCGCGAGCGGCCTCGATGGTGGCTCCGCCTCCGGCCCGGCCGCTGCCGTTGAGTGTGACGGCCTCCTCGCGCTCGGCGTCCCAGATGATCCAGAAGGCGTCTCCGCCGAGGCCGCAGCTGTGCCCGGCCACCACCGCGAGGGCGGCGTTGGTGGCGATGGCAGCGTCCACGGCGCTGCCGCCGGTGCGCAGCACCAGCAGCCCTGCCTGGGTGGCCAGGTGGTGCGGGCTGGCCACCGCCCCATGGCGGCCACGCACCGGGCGGACGGGCGAGGTCGCGGCTGCAGGCGTGTCGGTCACGCCCCCATCATGCCGCGCCCGGGATGCTCGTGGTGCTTCGCGATGCGGGCAGGGTCACACCCACCCTGGCCCCGTTGCCCTCGACGTTCTCGGCGAAGGCCGTGCCGCCGAGCGCTTCGGCGAGGTCACGCACGATGGCCAGGCCCAGGCCGGAGCCGTGGCCCGTGCGAGACGGATCGGCGCGATAGAAGCGGTCGAAGACATGGGGCAACGCCGCCTGCGGGATGCCGGGACCATCGTCGCGCACGGCGATGGTCACGCTGCGCCCGGCCGCGATCACCTCCAACGTCACCTGCCCGTCGGGCGAGGGCGCGTGCTTGAGGGCGTTGGCGATGATGTTGCCGAGGATGCGGTCGAGTGCGTCGCGGTCGGCCAGCAAGCTCGTCCGTGCCGCCCCATCAGCGACCCGCAGGACCTGCTCGTTGCTGCGGGCTTCGGCGGCAAAGCGCTCGACCGCGCTCTGTGCTGCCTCCAGCGCGTCGATCGATTCGAGCCGCAGGGGCGGGCCGGCCACACCGGGAACGGTCAGGTGGTCGAGGTCGTCGAGCATGCGGCCCAGCCGGTCGGTCTCATCGGAGATGGCATCGGCCGCCCGCACGGCGGTGTCGCCGGAGGCCGTGCCGTCCCTGAGCGCTTGCGAGAAGCCTCCGATGACGGTCAGGGGTGTGCGCAGGTCGTGGCGGATATCGGCCAGCAGCTGGCGCTGTGCCTCGCGGGTGGCGGCGACCTCCGAGGCCATGGCGTTGAAGGCCGCGCTCGCCTCCGCCACCTCCATGGGACCGCTCACCGGCAGCGGCTCAGGCACCTTGCCCTGGGCCACATCGCCGGTGGCAGCGGAGAGCTTGCGCAAGGGGCTCGTGACCGAACGGCTCAGGCCGACCGCCAGCGGGATGCCGATGACGACGAGGATGAGCCCGGCCGCGGTGAGGGCGCGGATCAGGTCAGCGGTCGCGCGCGTGGCGCTGTCGTCCGGGCGCGCGAGCATGAGGAACGGTGCCGTGGCACGGTTCGGGTCGGCCCCGGGCTGGCGGTTGGGGCCGACGATGGAGGTGGTCGCGTAGAGGACTTCGCCGATGCCCTCGATGCGGGTCGTGCCGGTGGCGACCTGGCCCCGAACCAGGTCCTCCTCGAGCTCGGGGACGTCGGCCAAGGCACTGGCACCACCTTCCTCCGGGTTCAGGATGAAGGAGCTCTGGCCGATGGTGAAGACGATGGCGACGTTGGAGTCGGCCACCTCTTCCCGGAAGGCCTCGCGGAACTCGACGACCTCGAAGTCGTCCTCGTCCAGGTCACGCAAGCGGTCGATGAGGTTGCGACTCCCGGCGCCGCCCGGCCGCAGGGCGCCCTCCGGAACGCGCGCACGCACGGCCGTGGCGTAGGGCACCGCCAGCTCCGTCAGCGAGCCGATGGTCGCATCGCGGTGCAGGTCGCGGAGGGCGAACCAGAGCGATCCACCCAGCGTCAGCAGCGTCGCGAGCGCGAAGACGAAGAGGGCGAGGCCGATGCGGCCGCGGAGCGTGCTCACCCGTGACGCATGCGCGGCGGCGGGACCAGGCGGTAGCCCACGCCCTTCACGGTTTCGATGGGCGGCGCGTCCTGACCCAGCTTGCGACGCAGCTCGGAGATGTGGACGTCGACCGTGCGGGTCTCACCGGGGAAGTCGGTACCCCACACCGATGACAGCAGGTCGTCTCGGCTCCACACCACGCCTGGGTCGCGGGCCAGTGCGGCGAGCAGGTCGAACTCGCGAGGACGCAGCTCCAGGCGTCGGTCGTCCACGTACGCTTCCCGTCGCCGGGGGTCCACGCGAAGGTCGCCCACGTCCATGGGGCGGGTGCCGCGCATGGCCGGGTCGGAGCGGCGCAGGATGGCCTTGACGCGGGCCACCATCTCGCGCGGATTGAAGGGCTTGGTCAGGTAGTCGTCAGCACCCAGCTCCAGGCCCACGATGCGGTCGATGTCCTCGCTGCGCGCGGTGAGCATGAGGATCGGCGTCTCGCCACGCCGACGCACCTCGCGCGTGACCTCGGTGCCGTCCATGCGGGGCATCATCAGGTCGAGCACGATGAGGTCGGGATCGACGCGGTCATGCTGTTCGAGGGCCTCCACGCCGTCGTGCGCTTCCACCACGCGGTAGCCGGCCTGCTCGAGGTAGAGCCGGACCAGCTCGATGATGTTGCGTTCGTCGTCGACGACAAGGATGGTCTTCACGCGGGCAGCATAGCCGCGCGGACCCCTCGCCCACGGGCGTCCGATGTCAGGGCCATGTAAGCACAGCGCGTGCGGCGGAGAAACCGCTCGATCACCAGTCCCGGGAGGCGTCCTTCCCCACGGGTGGTTGCTCTTCTGCCCGCTCTGCACGCAGCAAGCGGCGCCGGTCCCGTTTGGCCGTCCGGCCGAGACGACGATCGAGCCACTTGGGCAGCCAGACGTCGTCGAGGATGTCCATCGCGCCGGACCGCGCCGACAAGTGGGCCGACACGAGCTGTTGAAGGTTGCTGCCCAGATCGTGCATGTCTCGAGTGTCGATGCTCGATATCCAGGGCGCAAGGGCAGAACGGCCCGTCACCTCAGTGGTGAACGAACCACCACCGCGCCACGCACTCGCACCGGCGCGCTACGCTCGGTCCATGGAGGAGATGCGACGATGATGGAGGCCCTTCGGCCCAGTGCAGCCGCAGCGACAGCTGCCTGGGCAGCACGGGTGCGCGCCAGCAAGGAGCAGGCTGCGCGGCTGCGAGAGGTGGCGGAGCCTGAGGACGCCTACGGCCCGATGGCGAGCCGCTTCGCGCAGGATCCCCGTCGGACCGGTGATGCGTGCCTGGCTCGGCTGCTGGCGCTGGCGCGACCGGACCAGACGTGGCTCGACATCGGCGCGGGTGGTGGCCGCTTCGCGCTGCCCTTAGCCCTGCGGGTCCGTCACGTCCACGCGGTCGAGCCATCGCCCTCGATGCTGGCCGTCCTGCGAGCGGGCATGGTCACCCACGGGATCGACAACATCAGCGTCTCCGAGGGTGAGTGGCCCGTGCCCGACCCGCCGGCGGTGGAGGTGGCCCTGATGGCGCACGTGGGCTACGACATCGAGGACTTCGGCGCGTTCCTCGACGCGGCCGAAAGCAGCGCCGGGCGCTGCGTCGTGGTCATGCGCGCCTCGGTGCAGGCGCGGGCGAGCCAGATCCTCTGGCCTCAGATACACGCTGAGCCACGGCAGCCGTACCCCATGCTGCAGGAGCTGCTCGTGCTGCTCGTGGCTCGCGGCGTGATCCCCGAGGTCAGCCTCGTCGATCGCGGCTCGTGGGGCTACGACAGCCGTGCGCAGCTCCTGGAGTCGTCCCGGCGGTTGTTGGGCCTCGAGCCGGGATCGGACAAGGACCGCACCCTCGCCGCGCTGGTCGCCGAGCAGGCGACGGAGCGCAACGGCCAATGGGAGCTCGATTGGTCACCGATGCCGGACGGCGTCGTGACCTGGACCACCGACCGACGCTAGCCCACGAGCACGCCCGGTTCGGGGCTCAGGACCTGCACGTCGCCGAGGCCCAGGTGCTCCAGCTCCTCACGCAGCTGCTCGGGCCTGCCGGCGAGGACCGGGAAGGTGGCGTAGTGGATGGGCACGACCGTGGCGCACCCCAGCAGCTCGACCGCGCGCGCAGCGGCAGGCGGGTCCATCGTGAAGTGCCCACCGATCGGCAGGAAGGCCACATCGGGCCGGTGCAGCTCGCCGATGTAGCGCATGTCGCCGAAGAGGGCGGTGTCCCCGGCGTGATAGACCGTGCGGCCGTTCTGCAGCTCGATGACGAAGCCGACGGGTTCCCCCAGGTACAGCGGCACGCCTGTGTCGGTGATGACGTCACCGGCGGAGTGGTCGGCGGTGACCATGCTGATGCGGACGCCGGCCACGTCGACGGAACCACCCTTGTTCATGCCCACGAGCTCGGCTCCGCAGTCTTGCGCACCCAGCCACAGGCTCAGCTCGTGGATCGCCGGCCACACCGGGTTGGTCCGTCGAGCGATGGTGATGGCATCGGCGTTGGCCACGTCCCCGGGCATCGCGCCCAGGTGGTCGTGGTGTCCGTGGGTCACGAGCATCACGTCGCAGCGCTCGATGACGTCGGCCGTGGCGGGTGCGAGCGGATGCCCGAACCAGGGGTCGATCAGGATGCTCGTGCCGGCCAGGCTCTCGAGATGAACGGTGGCGTGTCCGTACCAGGTGAAACGGAAGCCCAGGTCCTCGCTCATCGGTCTCCTCCAGTCGTCCGTACGGGGTACAGACGCATCCTAGCCATTCGTGAAGGCTGGCGGCCTGCGCGTATGCTGGCGCCATGAAGGTCCTGCAACTGACCACCGGGCCGGTGGCTACCAACGTGTGGGTGCTCGCCGACCTGCGCACGCGAGAGGCCATCGCCATCGACACGGCCACGCCCTCGGTGCGGTGGTTGACACAGCAGCTGTCGGACGAAGGCTGGGCGCTGCGCATGATCATCAGCACGCACCGTCACTGGGATCACATCGGCGACAACGCCGAGGCCGTCGTGGCCACGGGCGCCACGCTCGCGGTCCACGTCGCCGACCGGCATGGCCTGGAGCATCCCGATCCGCAGTCAGCACCGTTCGCCATCCCACCCAGCATCCCGGCGCTCGATCTGGCGGAGGGCTCCCGCATCCGCTTCGGCGATATCGACCTCACGGTCCTGCACACGCCGGGCCACACCGAGGGCTCCGTCTGCCTGCTGAGCAACGAGGAACGGGTGCTGCTCTCGGGGGACACGCTCTTCGCGGGCGGCTGGGGTCGGACGGACCTGCCCGGTGGCAGCAGCGAGGCCATGGTCGGATCGCTCTCGCGCCTGGCCACGCTCGAGGATGGCCTGACGGTGCTGCCCGGGCACGGGGCCCAGACCACGATCGGTCGTGAGAAGCCATGGCTGGAGACCGTGGCCCGCGACGGGAAGCTGCCCTTCTAGGCGAAGCGACCGGAGGCTTCAGCGTCGAGCGAGTAGATGCGCTGGGTGCCGAAGCCCTTGACCTCGACCTCGCCCAGGTCGGAACAGGCGAACTCGTCGCGCACCAGCTCCCAGGTCGCCTCGCTGATGACGATCTGCATGGGGTCGGCCAGCGTCTCCATGCGCGCGGCCATGTTCACGCCGGGGCCGAAGATGTCGTACACGTACTTCTGCACGCCCACGACGGACCCGATGATGGGCCCCGAATGGACGCCGATGCGGCAGCGCCAGGCCTCCGGGTGGGCGGCGTTGCGGCGGTCGATGTAGCGCCGCATGCGCAGGGCCACCTTGGCCAGGTTGACGGCGTGGTCGGGGTTCGACTCGGGCAGGCCGGAGACGGCCATGTAGGCATCGCCCATGGTCTTGAGGCGCTCGCAGCCGTACAGCTCCACGATGCGATCGAAGGCACTGAAGATGTCGTTGAGCTCGGCGATCGTCGAAGTGGGGTCGTTGGCGATGGCCATGTCGGTGAAGCCCACGAAGTCCAGCAGCAGGACGCTCGCGGATTCGAAGCGCTGCGGCGTGGTCGAGCCGTAGTCCCGTAGCTCCTCGTACACCGCGCGCGGCATGATGTTGAGCAGCAGCTTCTCCGCGCGTTCCTTCTCGCGCTGGAGGTCGCGCGCGTTCTTCTCAGCCATGCGCGAGTACGAGTCGAGCAGGTACTCCGCTTCCTTGCGCTTGCTCACGTTGCGAGCCTCGACGAGTGCCAGGTCCCGACCCTCGTGCCTGAGGCGGCGGACCTCGATCTCGATCGTGATCGTGCGTGCGCCACTACTGACCTCCGTCTCCGAGGTGTAGCGACGCCCCTTCTCGAGCTTGCTCGAGATCGCCTCCAGATCGAGTCCGTCCATGCGTGTGCCCAAGGGCGCATCCGCATCGGCATCGGGCCCGAACCACTCGAAGAAGCGTCCATTCTCGAAGAGGATCTCCCACGTCGAGGGGTCGACGATCGCGACCGCACTGTCGATCGAGCGGAGCGCGAGGTCGGGGAGCGAGAGCGGCTCGGGCTCCGGGGCTGGCGGCGTGACCTCGGTCGGCGTCTCGGGCGCGGCAGCGGTGGGAGGCGGTCCGCCGGCTTCGGTCACGCGGTCACGACCAGGTGCTCCCGAGAGGCGACCTCCCGGATGACGGCGTCGACGTCCGCGTTGGTCATGTCGTGCTCCTCCATGGCCTCCTTGAGCAGGCCGGTCATGACCAGGAAGGCGTCATGCGTGATGCCGAGACGCGCGTGGACGCGCTGGAGATGATCGTCGCTATAGGAGGCCGGCCCACCCATCACCGCGCTGATGAACTTGGACTGGTGGTCGATCTGGCGGCGCATGTCCACGCCTTCGAAGTAGGGCGCCATGACCTCGTCATCGAGGCAGTACTCATAGAAGGTGGAGACGATCTTGCGCACCGTGGCGAACCCGCCATTTCGCTCGAAGATGGTCTGGTTCACACCACTCCTCTCAGCTCGCCCCCCGGACGCCGCAAGCCTACACGCTCGCACGAGCCGCGGGCGAGCGCTCCCTCACAGCGGCTTGTGCCACTCCGTCTCGGTGAAGACCGATTCGAAGCGGTGCTTGCGATACAACGTGAGCGCGTCGTTGGGGTTCTCGGTGTCCACCCCCAGCTGGGCCGAGGTCATGCCCCAGTCCCGGAGCACGGTCAGCGCCCGGCCCAGGCAGGCGAAGGCCAGGCCTCGCCGGCGCCAGGCCCGCCGGGTGAAGACGGGGTCGGTCCAGCCACGGAGGTAGCCGCGCTCTTCGTTCTCGCCCGGCGTGATGGCGGCCTGTACCCCGGCCGCGACCTCGTCGCCATCGAAGGCCACGATCACGCCCCGGGGGTCCATGCGAGGGCTCTCGACCCAGCCCCGGAACGCGGTCTCCGACATGTCCATCGCGCCGAAGTGGTCACGGAAGGCCTCCGACATCGCGTCCCACACCTGCCGCAGCTCGTCGCGCTCCACGGCTCGGATGACGATGCCCTCCGGCGGCCCGGGCGCCTCGATCGCCTCGAGGTCTGGTCGGATCATGTAGTGGTAGGTGCGCACTCGCGCGTAGCCGGTGGCTTCGACCAGCCGGTTGGCGCCGACATCCGGGCCATCGACCCACGTGACCAGTAGCGGCGGCGCCGGCTGGCGATGCGTACGGGCGAGCTCACGCAGCCGAGCTTCGGCCCGGGACAGCAGGGCCGTGCCCAGACCGTGATGCCGCCAGCGCGGCTCCACGTACCCGTAGGACTGGTAGTGGCGCATGCCTTCGTTGGCGTCTTCGAAGGTGACCATGGAGATGGCTGCCAGCTCGTCACCCACGAAGCCCAGCACCACATCCTCACGTGGATCGGTGCTCGTGGCATGGAGCAGCTCGTTGCGCACGAGCGACTCAGGCTGATACTCGGGGCTCCCGTTGGCCGAGGTGGCGGCATTCATCACGCGCGCCATGGCGGCGACGTCGTGCTCACCTTCGTACGTCCGGAAGCGGAGGCCCTCGATGGGGGGCGCGTCGGGGACGTGGATGACGGTCATGGCACCAGTGGCTTGTGCCACTCGGAGGCTGAGCGGTCGACCTCGTAGCGGTGGCGTCGATAGAGGGTCAGGGCCTTGTTGTCGTTCTCCGCGTCCACGTCGAGCTGGGCCGAGGTCATGCCGCGCTCCCGGAGCTGCTGCAGCGAGCGGCCGAGCAGGGCATAGGCCAACCCTCGGCGGCGCCAGCGACGCCGGGTGAAGACCGGGTCGGTCCAGCCTCGCAGGTACCCATTGGCCGCGTTCTCGTCGTGGTCGATGGCGCCCTGCACGGCGGCCACCAGCTCGTCGCCATCCCAGGCGGCCACGATGAGCTCGAGCTCCAGCAGCGGGTCCTTGGCGAAGCGCTCGTACGCTTCCGAGGAGAAGTCATGACCACCGAAGTGATCACGGAAGGCCTCGGTCGCGGCATCCCAGTAGCGTGGCAGCAGCTCTGACGTCACCGGTCGAATCTCAAGACCGTCGGCCAGCTGGGGCACGTCGATCTCGTCCAGGTCTGGCCTGGTCATGTGGTGATACACACGGACCTTCTTGTAGCCGCGTCGAATAGCGAGCTCGATGCCGCCGACATCGCGGTCTTCGAGCCAGGTGATGAGCTTCTGCGGTCCGTTGTAGGCCTCTCGCCGGACGAGGTCGAGGAGGAGGCGTTCGTTGAACGCCATCATTGCCGTGCCCAACCCGCGATGCGCGAAGTCGGGATGGATACGCCCAAGGCTGCGGTAGTGGCGCTCACCGTCGGTCGTCTCGTCGAATTCGATCGACGAGTCCGCGATGAGGTCGTCGCCAACGAAGGCGAGCAGGTTGCCCTGCTGAGGGCGAACGTGGGATGGGTGTCGGACCTGCAGCGCCAGCATCTCCTCGCTCCAGCGCTCGGTCTGACCCATGGCCTCGTTGAACGCGTTGGCGACGTCCACCATGCCCGGCACGTCATCCTCGCCGACATAGAAGCGGAAGCGCAGCCCTTCGATGGGAGGGGCATCGGGTACGTCGACCCAGCGATGTTCGGTGTCGTTCACGGCGCTAGTAATCCTTCCTGCCTTGCCTTCGAAGGTTCTTCTTGTGCTGCTTGAAGAACTTGCCCAGCTTGCGGTCCGCTTCCCGACGGGCGCGTTCGTCTGCACGGACCTCGGCTGCGTGGCGCTCGGCCTCCAGCTTGTGGTGGCTGGCGAGCCGTTCGGCCGAGAGGTCGCCAGTGGCGAGGGCGGCGGCGATGGCGCAACCGGGCTCGCCATCGTGGCGGCAATCGGAGAAGCGGCACTGGCGAGCCAGCGTCTCGACCTCGTCGAACGTGGCCTCGACGGAGTCGCTGTCGCCCAGGACGCCCACGGTGCGCAGCCCCGGCGTGTCGATGAGCAGGCCGCCACCCGGGACCGCGAACAGCTCGCGGTGGCTCGTCGTATGGCGCCCCTTGCTGTCGTCCTCGCGGAGGGCCTTGGTCGCCTGTCGCTCGTCACCCAGCAGGGCATTGGTGATGGTCGACTTGCCCACGCCGGACGACCCCAGCAGGCAGGCCGTCGAGCCGCGATCGAGATACGCCCGCAGCTCGTCGATGCCGGTGCCGTCGATGGCGCTGGTGACCACGACCCGGGTGCCGGCGGCGACCGCGTGCACCTCGGTAACGGCGCGGGTCAGATCGAGCGCGATGTCGACCTTGTTGAGCACCACGACCGGCGTGACGCCCCCGTCGAGCGCCAGCACCAGATAGCGCTCGATGCGACGGGGGTTGAGGTCATCGTCGAGGCCGGAAACGAGGAAGGCGGTGTCCACGTTGGCGGCCAGCACCTGGGGCTGGCCGTCGGAGAGCCGTTGTCGCACGAAGGCGCTGCTCCGAGGCAGGACCTCGCGCAGCGCGGCCTGTCGCGGGCTCTCCGACACCGGTTCCAGGGCCAGCCAGTCACCGACCGCGGGCATGTCCTCGCGGGAGCTGGCCTCGCGGGCGAAACGCCGCTGGACGACCAGCTGCGTGGGTCCGGCCTCGGTGATGGCGAGGCCGTCGCCGACGCTGCTGACGAGGCGACCGGGCAGCAGGCCGGCAGCCGTGTGCGGGGCGAAGCCCAGCGCACGGTCCGCCGACCAGCCCAGGTCGGCGAAGGTGAGGGGACCGGGGACGTCGTTCGTCATCAGCCCACTCGCTTCAGCTTGCCGGTGCGCTTGGCGTAGGCCTCGGCCTTGCCGAACGTCCAGATGCCCAGGGGGATGAAGACGACGGCCATGATCAGCAGCGGCCACAGCAGGTGCAGCAGCTCGCTGACGGGTGTGCCGTAGATCAACCCCTGGCGCATGGCCTCGAGGACGTAGGTCGCCGGCGACAGGTGCGCCAGGACCTGCATCCACCCCGGCAGGACCTCGATGCTGTAGTAGACGCCGCTGACCAGCAGCAGCACCGACTGGAACACGAAGGTCATCTGGGCGCCTCGCTCGACGTACATCAGGGGCAGGATGGCGGCCATCATGCCGATGCCGATGAACGAGAGCGAGCCTACCGCCAGGAAGACGATGGGCGTGATGGCATCGGCCTTGGTGAAGTCCAGCCCGAAGAAGACGGCCAGCACGATGAGCATCACGAACGTGTGCACCAGCCCATAGAGGACGGCGTACATCGTGCTGCCGAGCAGCTGGGCCCAGCGACGGACCGGAGCCATGAAGGTGTATTCGAGCGTCCCCTCCCAGCGCTCCCAGGCGACGGTCTCGGCGATGAAGCCGAAGACGATCGAGAGGAAGTTCCAGAAGACCGCGCCGACCATCAGCGTCAACACCAGGGTCTGGTCGCCCTGGTCGACGCCGATGAAGGCGATGGCCAGGGCGCTGGTGGTGGCGTAGACGAGCCAGGCGATCTCCCAGCCCCAGTAGCGCTTGGTCAGGAAGAAGTTGCGCTCGATGAAGGCGTAGCTCGCGACGAGCTCGCGGGTCAGCAGTGCCATGGGCACTCAGCCTCTCTTTCAAGCGGATGGCGGATGGAGTGTTGATAGGGCCGGCGCCTGCGGGGCAGACGCTGCGGCAGGGCGTGGCGGCTCTGGCCACCACGGCGACGGAGCGGGTTACGCATGATCAGTCGTTCTCCTCATCCCCGACGTCGTCGTCGAGGGAGCGCCCGGTCCAGGTCATGAAGACCGAGTCGAGCGTGGGCGGAAGGTCGTGCTCGAGCGCGACCTTGTCTTTGAGTTCGTCAGGTGTGCCTTCGACCACGAGCCGTCCCTGATCGAGGATCGCGAGACGGTCGCAGAGGCGGTCGGCCTCGGTGAGGTCGTGCGTCGTGAGCAGGATGGTGGCGTCGTGGTTGGCCTTGATCTCTTCGATGAAGGCCTGCACGTCGAGCTTGCTGCGCGGGTCGAGACCCGTCGTCGGCTCGTCGAGCAGCAGCAGCGTCGGGCTCGTGAGGATGGCCCTCGCGATGGCCACCTTCTGCTGCATGCCGCGGCTCATCTGCTCGAGCGGACTGTCCAGCCGAGACGCAGCGATACCGAGTCTGGCCAGGATCCGCTCTGCCTCTCGCTGGGCCTCCCCGGCCTTGAGGCCGTAGAGACGGGCGGCGTAGAGCAGGTTCTCGTGAGGCGACAGCTTCTTGAAGAAGGCCGCATCCACCGAGACCCGGTTGATGAGCCGCTTCACCGCCATCTCGTCGCGTTCGATGTCGTGGCCGAGGACCTCGACCCGACCGCTATCGAGCGTCAGCAGGGTGCTGACAAGGCGGATGAGCGTGGACTTGCCACCACCGTTGGCTCCAAGGATGCCGTAGATCTCGCCGCGTTCGACACGGATCGAGACGTCGTCGACGGCGGTCACGGTCTTCTTGTTGCGACCGAGCTTGAAGCGCTTGGTGACGTGATCGATGAGCAACGCGGTGGAGCCGTCCGCCCAGGGACGGGCCGTCGGCATCGCGGGCTGCGGCGTCGGCGGTGCGACGGGCAGCGGGGCGACCGGAGGGACGATCGAGGGGCGAGGTTCTGTGCTGATGACCATGGGTCACCTCCTGCTGGTGTCGAGGAACGTGGACGGGCCCTGCTGCTGTGGGGAAGCGCGGGAGTCCTGGCTCTCGATGCCTGCGGTGACGAGGGCATCAAAAAAGCCGGGGGGCCCATCCGACCCTCCGGCTCGATCGACTGGCGCTCAGGCGCCTGGTGGATCTACGAAGGGCACGGATCTCCCGCATCCGAGGCGCCGAAGGGCGCACTCAGCCGCAGCCGAAGGGCAGCGGTGCTGGCGAGCTGGATGCGTGTCATCTGGTCTGCGATCTCCTGGCGGGATCCAATGCGTCGGACCGTGCGTGGCGCGGCCATCCAAGAGCGTATACCCGCTGTCAACCCCCGCCCCCACGTCAGCTGGCAGCGAGCCACCAGCGTGCTGCCAGCAGCTCCGCGACAAGGGTCTCGGTGTGAGCGGCGACGGGCTCGTCATCCCACCCGTGGTACTCGATGGTCGCGGCCACGTCGGTGCGCGGCCGACCCAGCGTGACGACGGTCGAACCCCGGCGGCGTAACCAGCCCACGGCCTCGTCATCGTGCCGGGACCCCGTCAGCAGCAGCGCTCGATAGTCCGTGGTCTTGGTGAGATAGACGTCGACGTGGTTCCAATCGCCGGTCTCCGATGCCGTCGCGGGCCGCCGAGGTCCTTCCCGGAACATCAGCGCTGATTGCGCTGCACAGGACCAGCGCTCGGCAGGCGCGATGACGTGCACCCCATCAGGGCCGTCGAGGAGATCGGACACACGCGGAAGCCACTGTGGCCGGCGCTCGAGCACGTCCGCGCTGGCGTCGGCCACGCGATGGCACAAGCCCGTGAAGTCGAGTCGCTTCGCCGTGAGCCGAGCTTCCAGCAGGCGCAGGATGAGCCCGGTGTGCTGGAACGAACGGCAAGCCACGCCACCCGCCTCATGGCCGGCGGCCAGTGGCACCGTCCGGTCGCAGAGCTGCGCGAGCGGCGACCCCGGATCTTCGGTCAGAGCCACCGTCGGCGCTCGGCCGACGAAGGCCTCGGCTGCCGCGAGCGTCTCCCTGCTGGTGCCAGACGCAGAGATGGCGACCACCAGCGTCCGTGGGTCCGGTGGTGGCAAGCGCCGGGCCGAGGCGTACTCGGCGACGGCAGACAGGCCGCCCGCTCGCAGCCGTCGGGCCGAGTCCTCCGCCGCGTACCGGGAGCTGCCCATGCCCAGGAACAGGACGCCGCGCTCGGGGCGCGCCAGGGCCTCGATGAGGGTGGGGATCTCCGTGGAACGCCCCAGGTTGCGCAGCGCATCCGGCTTGGCCTCCAGGTCCTGGACGAAGCGGCCGGGATCGGGCGACCACGTCGCGGCAGGGTCAGTGCTCACGTGCATCCTCCGGTGGGTAGCGCCAACGCAGCACCTGTAGCGGGGCGTACCGCCAGCGTGGCAGCGTCTCGTGCGCGTAGAGCAGCTCTCGGCACACCTGTTCGGCGAAGAACGGCTCGAAGGCCCGTCCATCGAAGGTCGTCAGCCCCAGGCTGTCGCATGTGGCGCGGTAGGTGGCCAGCAGGTCGCGCTCCGCTCGGGCCGCCCATGCTCGCAGTCGTTCGTGGTGCGCCTGCTCGGTGCGAGCATCGACGGCGGCGGCCAGGTTCCAGAGGCTGCACGCCAGCTGTGCCAGGTCCCGCACGCACGAGCCGTGGGCACCCGCCGGCTCGGTCGGGCTCGGTGCGCCATCGAAGTCGATGAGCGCGAGACCATCGCGCCAGGCGACCACTTGCCCGAGATGGAGGTCGCCGTGGATCAGCTGGAGCGGCTGGGGCTCGATCGGCATACTCGCGAGACTGCGACGGAGTCGGGCTTCGCGGGCAACCACCACGTGCTGGGCGGCCGCGTCGATGGCCAGGGCACGATCGAGCACCCCGAAGCCGGCTTCGCGAACGGCCTCCATCTCGCCTGGGCTAGCGACTCGGAGTGGCTCGGCCACGACGTCGCTCGGCCGGGCCAGTGCGTCATGGAGTCTCGCGGTCAGCTCGCCGAGGACACGCCCCAGGTCGGTTGCGGCCGTCGCCACCGGCGGCCCCGCGCCGACGTCGGCGAGCAGCGCTGCGATGGTGTGGTCCCACCCGTCCTGCGCCAGAGGCAGGTAGGCATCGACGTCGACCAGCGGCCACTCCGTGCCCGCGTGGTCGATCCAGGTGACGTACGCGAGCAGGGGTGGCGTCTCGAGGAACCCGTTCACCAGCAGGTGGCGGCGGATGAGGAGCGCCCGACGTCCGTCGCTGTCGGCCGCGAGGTGCCATTTCACGATGACCCTGCCATCGACGATGACCGAGAGGTTGGACTGGTCGGTGCCGAGCTCACGCTCCTGACCGCCGCCTGCCCACGGTTCGGCAAGAGGGACAAGCCGGAAGTCCCCCGGGCGATCCATGCGCGACCGCGCATCGCCCAGCCGCCGCAGGAGCGCATCGGCTGTGCCGTCACCCGCTTGCGCGATCCGCCAGCCCGAGCCGTCCCGGTGACACGGCAGGGCCAGGGGCATGGAACCGTCGCCGGCGACGACGACGAGGGCCTGCGCGCGATCGAGCGGCAGGGCCGCGACCGGCGTCAGCGCCCCCGGGTCGCGAGGCCGATAGCCGTCTGCTCGAGCGGGCACGGGCAGGGGCCAGGAGCGCATCAGCTCTTCGGTCAGGAGCTTCGCCTCGGGAGCATCGAGCGGTGATCGACCGCGCAGGTGGGACACGACCGAACGGTAACCCAAGCAGTTGTACTTTCTCCGCCCGTTCCTGCGATACTCCCGCTCTCCGAGGCTGCGTGAACCCCCGCGCGGTCGACGAGGCAACAAGGAGGTACGTCGAGGATGGGACGTCAGATCTCACAGAAGAGGTCCATCACAGCGGGTGTGCTCAGCGGCGCGTTGGTGCTGTCCGCCGTCGGAGTCGCGGTCGCCCAGGACGAGGGCGCTGACCTCAGTGGCCAGAGCCTGGTCATCAGCAACTGGGCAGGCTACATGCCTGAGGACCTGCCGGAGCGCTTCGAAGAGGCGACTGGCGTCCCGGTCACGGTCGCCAACCATGCGACCAACGAGGAGATCGTGGCCACGCTCACGGCATCGTCGAACCCAGGCATCGATGTCGCCTTCGTCTCCGGGCAGTTCGCCCAGGCGCTCGGCGAGTTCGGCGTGCTGGCACCGCTCGATCATGCCCAGATCCCCAACCTCGCGAACCTTTATCCGGAGGCGACCGAGCTCGCCTATGACCCGGGCAACGTCATCTCGGCACCCTATGCCTGGGGCACGACCGGCCTGTGCTACCGCAGCGACCTCATCGACGCACCCACGAGCTGGAACGACCTGCTCGAGCCGGCCGAGGATGTCGCCGGCAAGACCACCATGCTGGCTACGGAGCGGTGGCTCATGCTGCCTGCGCAGAAGGCACTCGGGTTCTCGGTCAACACGACCGACGAAGCGGAGATGCAGCAGGTCAAGGACGTCCTCACGGCGACCAAGGACACGCTCCTCGCGTACGACGACACGACCTTCTACTCCCGTCTGGTGTCAGGCGAAGCAGTCCTTGTCGAAGCCTGGGACGGCTGGTGCAACTACGGCATCGCGGAAGACCCCAACATCGGCTTCGTGGTACCGGAAGAGGGCAGCGACCTCTGGACCGACACCATGGTCGTGCTCGACTCATCCGAGAACAAGGAGGCCGCGCACGCCTTCATCAACTACATCCTCGACCCTGAGATCCACACCTGGGTCGTGGACAACATCCTCTACAAGGTCCCCAACAAGGCGGCGATGGACGCCATCGATCCCAGCCTGGTCGAGACCTTCCCGAACCTGGGCATGACCTCCGAAGAGCTCTTCGCGGGCGAGCAGCTCGTCGACCTCGGTGAGGCGGCTCCCATGTACACGCAGATCGCGACGGAGATCGCCGCGCAGTGAGCCTCGGCCCTTCGGGGCCCCCGATCGCCCGCGGCGCCAGGTGGCGTCGCGGGCTCTGGGAGCGGATCCTGCTCCTGGGACCCGGTTTCGCCTACATCCTGGTCCTGTTCCTGATCCCACTCGGGCTGATCGTCAGCCTTGCCTTCTTCCAGCGCGGGCGCTTCGGGGGCGTCATCTACGAGCCCACGCTGGCGAACTTCGAACGAGCCCTTGAGCCCGTGTATGTCCAGGTGCTCATCGACTCGGTGGTGATCGCCGGTGTGACCACGGCCCTGGCCCTGCTCATCGGCTACCCCACGGCCTGGGTCATCGCCAACCTGCCCAAGCGCTGGCGGGTGATCGCCCTGATCCTCGTGGTCCTGCCGTTCTGGACCAACTTCCTCATCCGCACGTATGCCTGGATCGTGCTGCTCAACCGGGAGGGCGTGGTCAACGGTGCCCTGCGGAGCTTCGGCATCATCGACGAGCCGCTGACCCTGCTCTATACCGACGGCGCGGTGGTCGCCGGGCTGCTCTATGCCTACCTGCCCCTCATGATCCTGCCCTTGTACTCCTCGATCGAGCGGCTTGATCCCGAGTTGCGTGAAGCATCCGCCAACCTCGGGGCCACGCCCGCGCGGACCTTCATCAGCGTGACCCTGCCACTGACGATGCCCGGCGTGGTCATCGGCTCCATCTTCGTGTTCGTGCCCAGCATCGGGAACTTCGTCATCCCCGAGCTGCTCGGTGGGGGCAAGACCGTCATGGTCGGCAACCTCATCCGCGACCAGTTCCTCAAGGCTCGCGACTGGCCCTTCGGATCGGTGCTGGCCATCGTCGTCATCGTCTCGCTGATGGGACTGCTGGTGCTGCAATCGTGGGTCTCGCGGCGAACGGAGGCCAGTGCCGATGCGTAGGCTCGGCTGGGTCCAGGTCCCGTTCTGGCTCACCTATCTCTTCCTCTACGTGCCGGTCCTGACGCTGGTGGTGATGTCGTTCAACGCGTCCTCGCAGCCGTATACCTGGACCGGCTTCTCGACGCGCTGGTACGGCGAGCTGCTGGGCAACGAGGAGGTCCTCACGGGCCTCGTCAACACGCTCATCGTGGCCGTCGGCTCGACCGTGCTCTCGACGATCCTGGGCACCCTCCTGGCCATCGGCATCCATCGTCACGTCCGCAATCGCTTCCTGGACGCCCTCTCGATGGGTCCGGCCATCGCGCCCGACATCATCATGGCCATCGGGCTGCTGACGCTCTACTCCACGATAGGCCTGACGTTGGGGCTGCACTCGGTGCTGCTCTCCCACGTCGTCTTCGGGTCCGCCTTCGTGGCCGCCGTGGTCAAGGCCCGGCTCAACCATGTGGACCCCTCGCTCGAGGAGGCCTCGCAGGACCTGGGCGCGACCGCCGTGGGCACCTTCTTCCGCATCACCATCCCCACGCTCATGCCCGGGATCGTGGCCGGTGCCTTGCTTGCCTTCACGCTCTCGCTCGACGAGTTCGTCATCGCCTTCTTCACCAACGGTCCGGCCACGCCCACGCTGCCGATCGTCATCTACTCGATGGTGCGCTTCGGCGTGACGCCGGAGCTCAATGCCCTCGCGGCCATCCTGCTGCTCATCACGTTCACGGTCATCCTGTCGGCACAACGCCTGACACGACTGGGGGAGGACGACGAGTGACCCTGCTTGCGATCAACGACGTCAGCCGCAGCTTCGGCTCGGTCCAGGCCCTCAGGCATGTCTCGCTCGAGATCCGCGAGAACGAGTTCTTCGCGCTGCTGGGCCCGTCCGGCTGCGGCAAGACGACGCTGCTGCGCATCCTCGCCGGCTTCGAGGAGCCCGACAGCGGGACGGTCATGCTGGGGGGTGAGGACCTCGTTCGCATCCCGGCCCACAAGCGCCCGGTCAACCTCATGTTCCAGTCGTACGCGCTCTTCCCACATATGTCGGTGGAGAAGAACGTGGCCTATGGTCTCGAGCGAGAGGGCACGCCGAAGGACGAGATCCGCGACCGTGTGGCGGAGGTGCTCGCGACCACCGGCATCCCGGAGACGGCACGACGCAAGCCATCGCAGCTCTCCGGCGGCCAGCGACAGCGCGTGGCACTTGCCCGCGCCATCATCAAGCGACCCAAGCTGCTCTTGCTCGATGAGCCCTTGTCAGCCCTCGATCGCAAGGTGCGCGGCGAGATGCAGCTCGAGCTCAAGCGGCTGCAGCACGAGGTGGGTATCACCTTCGTCGTCGTGACCCATGACCAGGAAGAGGCCATGTCCATGGCCGACCGCATCGCCGTGATGCAGCTGGGCGAGGTCCAGCAGGTCGATGCTCCCGTAGCGCTCTACGACCGTCCCCGGTCGCTGTTCGTGGCCAGGTTCATCGGCAGCAACGACATCTTCGAGGGTCGAGCCACCGAGACGGGGGTGGAGGTCCCGGGCGTGGGCGAGCTGCCGGCTCGCCACCCGGGCGTGGACCCCGGCACACGAGCGTGGCTGGCGGTGCGACCGGAGCATGTCCGAGTCGTGGCCGATGAGCAGGCGGTGCTGCGCGGGCAGGTGATCGATACGCAGTTCTACGGCGGGGTGAGCACGCTCGCGGTCGGCGTCCCCGGCTACGAGCACCCGGTGGTGGTGACGCAGCAGGGTGCCACTCGCATCGAGCGTGGCACAGCCGTGGGCCTGACCTGGGACCCGGACCGCGCCGTGGTCCTGACCGAATGAACGAGCAGTGGCGGCAGCCTGCTTGCACAAGCCAGTCGAACGGAGGAGCCCCATGACGACGTCCAAGACCATCCTGTTCATGCCGGAGTCGGCGTATGGGCCCACCAACAACTGCATCGGCATCGGCGACATCCTGCAGCAGCGGGGCCACCGGGTCGTGTTCGCGGCGGAGGCGTCCTGGAAGGGCAAGCTGGAGGCCCTCGGCTTCGTCGAGGACCTCGTCGACCTGGCACCAGTGGAAGCGGGCGCCGAGGAGCAGGACGCGGGCCAGTTCTGGAAGGACTTCATCCGCGAGACCGCGCCCGAGTTCCGCAAGAGCACGCGCGACCAGCTCGAGACCTTCATGGCCCCCACGTGGCAAGCGCTCATCGACGGCGCCAGGTACTGCGAACCACAGCTGCGTGACATCCTCGCTCGGCAACAGCCCCACGTGATCGTGGAGGACAACGTCATCGCCTTCCCGGCCCTGATGACCCACGAGGCACCGTTCGTGCGGATCGTGAGCTGCAACCCGCTCGAGGTGAAGGGCCCGGCCATCGCGCCGGCCTACTCGGGTCTGCCGGCAGCCGATGACAGCGAGTGGGCGGAGTTCAGCGCCGAGTACGACCGCACCCATCGCCCGATGTGGTCGGAGTTCAACGCCTGGGTCCAGGAGCAGGGTGCGGCGCCGCTGCCCGACCTCGAGTTCATCCATCCCTCCGACGAGCTCAACCTCTACCTCTTCCCAGCGGAGCTCGACTACGTCGATCGGCGTCCGCTCGATGCCACCTGGCATCGCCTCGATTCGAGCGTGCGCGAGACCGACCCGGGGTTCGAGCTGCCGGCTGTCGTCGCCGATCGGCCAGCGGGCAGCGGTCTCGTCTATCTCTCGCTGGGTTCGCTCGGCAGCGCCGACGTGGAGCTCATGAAGCGACTCGTGGAGGTCCTGGGGCAGACGCCGCACCGCTTCATCGTGTCGAAGGGGCCGCAACACGCCGACTACGAGCTGGCCGACAACATGTGGGGCGAGGAGTTCCTGCCACAGACCCGCATCATCCCCTTGGTCGACGCGGTCATCACCCACGGTGGCAACAACACCACCACGGAAGCCGTCCACTACGGCAAGCCCATGATCGTCTTGCCCCTGTTCTGGGACCAGTACGACAACGCCCAGCGGGTGGACGAACGCGGCTTCGGCGTACGCCTCGACACCTACCGCTTCAGCGCCGGGGAGATGAGCGAGGCGCTCACCCGCGTGCTCGGCGACGTCGCCCTCCGGGCGCGCGTGGCAGCGGCCGGCGAGCGCGTCCGCTCCAGCGACGGGTTGCGCCGAGCGGCCGACCTGATCGAGGCAGTCGGGGACGGGCGGTAGCTCGTGACCGACCTGACCGGGGCGAACGCCAGCTGGGCGGTCGAGGCGCTCGCCGGTGCCAAGCCGGCCGTGTTCTGGACCGATGGACAGCCGCCCTCGGGGGGAGACCCCCGTGTCCCGCTACCCCGGCGCGCCGATCTGGCCATCATCGGTGGTGGGTTCACGGGCCTGTGGTCGGCCATCCTCGCCACCCAACGCGATCCCGGACGTTCGATCGTCGTGCTCGAGGCCGGCCGCATCGGTTCGGGCGCCAGCGGACGCAACGGTGGGTTCGTGGCCGACTCGCTGAGCCATGGACTGGCCCACGGCGTTCATACCTGGCCCCGCGAGCTCCCGACCCTCTTGCGCCTGGGCCGGGAGAACCTCGATGGCCTGGAGGCATTCCTCGGCGAAGCCGGCATCGACGCAGGCTTCCGGCGATGCGGCAAGACCAGCGTCGCGGTAGCGGAGCATCAGGTCGCGGGACTGCAGGCCCTCGCAGACCTGCTCCGCGCCCACGGGGAGCGGGCCGAGCTGCTCGACGGCGCAGCTGTACGTGCCGACGTCGCTTCGCCGACCTACCGCGCCGGCCTGCGCATCCGCTCCGGCTACGGGCTGGTCGACCCGGCGCGCCTTGTCTGGGGCCTGGCCGACGCGGCTCGAGCGCGTGGTGTCCGGATCGTGGAGCAGGCACAGGTCACTGGTCTGGCCGAGGAGGGCGCGGCGATCCGTCTCACGGTGGGGGAAGAACAGCTGCTGGCCGACCGGGTGGTGGTCGCCACCAACGCCTTTCCGGCGCCCCTCAAGCGCCTGCGCCACTTCATCGTGCCCTTCTACGACTACGTGCTCATGACCGAACCATTGAGCGAGGCCCAGTGGCGATCGATGGGGTGGGCCGATCGGCAGGGCGTGACCGATGGGGGCAACTTCTTCCACTACTACCGACCGACCGATGACGGGCGGATCCTGTGGGGTGGCTATGATGCGGTCTATCACTTCAGAGGTCGGATCGCGCCCGAGCTCGAGCAGAACGAAGCCTCCCAGCGCCGTCTCGCCGAGCACTTCTTCCAGACCTTTCCCCAGCTTGAAGGCCTGCGTTTCAGCCATCGCTGGGGCGGCGTGATCGACTCGACCAGTCGCTTCACCCCGGTCTTCGGCACGGCCTTCGGCGGCCGTGTGGCATATGCCGTCGGGTACACCGGGCTCGGTGTGGCCTCGACCCGCTTCGGAGCGGCGGTCGCACTCGACCTGCTCGACGGGCGACGAACCGAGCGCACGGATCTCTCGCTGGTACGACGCAAGCCGATGCCGTTCCCGCCAGAGCCGCTGCGGTGGCTGGCCGTGCGCATCACCCAGGCCGAGCTGGTACGGCAGGATCGCAACGAGGGCCAGCCCACGGCCTGGTTGCGGTTCCTCGATCGCATCGGCGTAGGCTTCACCAGCTAGACGGATCGAGGAGGGTACGTGGCGTTCATCGACGGCGAGGAGGTCGAAGGGCTGGGGCAGGCGCGCGAGCTCATCGACCCCGCGAGAGGCGAGGTCATCGGAAGCGTGCGGGACTGCACGCCCGCGCAGGTGGATGGAGCCGTGCGAGCGGCGAGCGCGGCGCAGGCCGTGTGGGCGGGGTTGCCGCCCGGGGATCGCGCCCTGGGCATGCTCCGCCTGGCCGATCTGCTCGAGGCCCATGTCGACCAGATCGTGGCCGCAGAGGTCACGGAGTCGGGCAAGCCCGTCTCCACGATGCGCGACGGCGAGTTCCCCTTCGCACTCGACAACCTGCGCTACTTCGCGGGGGCCGGGCGGTCTCTCGAGGGCACCGGTGCCGGCGAGCTGTCCGTCGGCTACACGTCCCTGCTGTTGCGGCGACCCATCGGCGTCGTCGGCTCCATCACACCCTGGAACTTCCCCTTCATCATGGCCGTGTGGAAGGTGGCGGCCGCCATCGCCGCGGGCAATGCCGTCATCATCAAACCCGCATCGCGCACACCGGGCTCGACCCTGCTGCTGGGCCGCCTGGCTGTCGAAGCCGGGCTGCCGCCGGGGCTCGTCAACGTCACGACCGGCAGCGTCGAGGTGGGGGAGGCCATCGTTGATCACCCGGCCGTGGGCATGATCAGCGTGACCGGGTCGACGGCCACGGGTCAGTCGGTCATGGCTCGCGCCGTACCCGGTGTCAAGCGCCTGAGCCTTGAGCTCGGTGGCAAGGCGCCGGCCGTGGTCTTCGCCGACGCCGACATCGGGGCCATGGCCAGCGCGATCGCGCTCGGAGCGACGTACAACAGCGGCCAGGATTGCACCGCGGCTACCCGCGTCTACATCGACCGGCGCCGCTTCGACGATGGCGTGGCCGCGCTGCGTGAGCGCATGTCAGCGATCAGCATCGGTGATCCCACGCGTGATGAGACCGACATCGGGCCGCTGATCTCGGCGCAGCATCGGTCTCGCGTCCACGGCTTCGTAGAGCGAGCTCGAGGCTCGGGTGCCGACGTCGTCACCGGCGGCGAACCGCTGGCGGGGGAGGGTGCCTACTATCCGCCGACGCTCGTTCTGGGGGCCGGCCAGGAGAGCGAGATCGTCCAGGGCGAGGTCTTCGGCCCGGTGCTCGTGGCGCTACCGTTCGAAGGTGAGGACGAAGCCGTGCGCCTGGCCAACGACACGCCCTACGGGCTGGCCAGCTCCATCTGGACCAGCGACGTCTCGCGTGCCCTTCGCGCCAGCCATCGCCTCAAGGCCGGCGTCACCTGGGTGAACGACCACCTGCCGATCGCCTCCGAGGCACCCCACGGGGGTGTCAAGGCCAGCGGCTTCGGCAAGGACATGAGCCATGAGGCCGTGTTGGAGCACACGGTCACGCACCACGTCATGATCCGGCACGCGGAACCCCCCGAGCACGAGGGGTTTCGGCCGGCCTGAGATCAGTCGGGCTCGGGCGCGTCACCGAAGACCTGGTAGTGCCAGCCCTTCTCGGCAGCGCCGGTCAGCTCGATCATCACGTGCTTGATGCGCGTGTACTCATCGAACGAGTAGTCGGACATGTCCTTGCCCGAGCCTGACTGCTTGAAGCCGCCGTGCGGCATGTCGGACGCGATGGGGATGTGGTCATTGATCCAGACCGCGCCGAAGTCCAGTGCCTTGGCAGCGCGCATGGCCTTGAAGACGTCGGTGGTCCAGACGGACGACGCGAGACCATAGCGAGTGTCGTTGGCGGCGGTCAGGACCTCCTGCTCCGAATCGAAGGGCAACACGACCACGACCGGCCCGAAGATCTCGAGCTGGACACACTCGGAGTCCTGGGCCACATCGGCGATGACCGTGGGCTGGTAGAAGGCGCCGGTCTCGAGGCCCGGGACAGCGGCCGGTGCGCCCCCACAGACGATCCGGCCGCCGGCCGCGCGGGCACGCTGCACGAAGCCGTCGACGCGCGCTACCTGCTCGGCGCTGATGAGGCTGCCCATGTCCGTGGAGAGCTCGGCGGGGTCACCCACGCGGATGGAGGCTGCGAGCTCCGCGAGGCGGGTGAGGAACGCCTCATAGCGTGGTCGCTCGACGTACACGCGCGTGGCGGCGGTACAGTCCTGGCCGGCGTTGATGAATCCGCCCGCGGTGGCGCCTCGGGCGGCCGCTTCGAGGTCCGCATCGGCGTAGACGATGAACGGGGCCTTGCCGCCGAGCTCCAGGTGGACCCGCTTCAGGTTGGACGCGGCGAGCATGCTGATGCGCTTGCCCGTCTCGGTATCCCCCGTCAGCGAGACGAGGTCGATATCCTCGTGCGCCGCGATGGCCGCGCCGACCTCGGCGCCGGGGCCGGTGACGACGTTGAGGACGCCGGCTGGCACCCCGGCTTCCAGGGCCAGCTGACCCAGGCGCATGGTGGTCAGCGGAGTGCGACTGGCGGGCTTGAGCACGACGGTGTTGCCCGCGGCCAGAGCGGGGCCGATCTTCCAGATGGCCATGGCGAAGGGGTAGTTCCAGGGCGTGACCTGGCCACAGACGCCGATCGGCTCCCGGCGGATCATGCTCGTGTGGTCGGTGCTGTACTCCCCGGCCGCCTTGCCCTCCAGATGCCGGGCTGCCGAGGCCATCTGGCGCAGGTTATCCGCCGCGAAGGGCATGTCGTTGTCGCGCCGGAACTTGATGGCCGTCCCGGTCTGCGCCACCTCGAGGGCAACCAGCTCGGCAAGGTGCTCCTCGATGAGGTCCGCCAGGCGTTCGATGATGGCGACCCGGTCCGGCAGCCACAGACCGGTCCAGCGACCATCGCGAAAGGCGGTCCGTGCCGCCACGACCGCCCGGTCCACATCCGCTGCGCTGCCCGCCGGCACCCGGCCGGCCGACTCGCCTGTCGCCGGGCTGCGGACGTCCGTCCAGCCGCCGCCGAGAGCCTCGACCTCCTGCCCATCGATGATCATCTTCCAATCGGTCGGCTGGACCAGGCCCATGTGTGAGATCTCCTGTCGAGCCACCTGACGGAACGGCGGCAAGCCCAGAGTGTAGCGACGGTGCCCCATGGTCGATACTGGGTCGATGCAGCCAAGCGAACTCCTCTCCCGCGGGATCCTCGACGCTCGCACGACGGCACTCCTCTGGCTCCTTCTCGACGGTGGCGTACCGCTGCTCGTGACGGGCCCTGCATCGACCGAGCATCGGGCAGCAGTAGCGGCGGCGCTCTTGTCCGTGGACCCGGACCGGCGATGGGTCGTGCTCGACGCCGAGGAGGAGGGGATCACGCCCGAGCGACTGGCGGCGCTCCTGCGCGGCGGTGCTGGTGTCGGCATCAGCGTCCGTGCGGAGGACCTGCAGGGGGTGCTCGAGCGGCTGGTGGCCGGTGGCCTGCCCGAGGATGCGGTCCGCCGGCTAGGCGTGGTGGCCGTGGTGGAGGAGACGCCCGTTGGCCTGCGCTGCACCGTGGTGCACTACCTGCGCCCCACGGAACGCGATGCGCAAGGACACCTGCAAAGACGACCGCCGGCGGTGCTGGCGGCGTGGGACGAGCGTGGAGACACCTTCGAGGACTACGCCTGGGGCATCACCCCGGAGCTGGCCGATCGGATCGATCGGTCGCAGGCGGACCTGGAGGAACGTCAGGCCGATCGTGCCCGAGCCCTCGACGATCTCCACCACCAAGAGGATGCTGCCGCGCGCATCAGGGCCTACCTCGCGACCGAGCCGGCGCGCGTACCTGCCCCCCAGCATGAGCCGGCGAAGCCCTCACCCTTCTCGGGTGGCTTGACCGACCCCGACTCGGCGGGACATCAGCACTAGGGCGCGAAGGGCCGGCCAAAGGACAGGGTGTCACGGCCGGACGCGTCCCCGAACGAGAGCGTTCCGGGTCCACGCTCGACGGTGACCGACCGGCGCAGGCCCGCGATGAGCGCCTGCTCGGTGCGCTGCTCGGAGCATTCCTCGTCGCGGGCCCCCTTGGTCTCGGTGAAGGTGATGAAGCGGCCGTCGGTGACGTAGCTCGCGCTGTAGGGCCCGCACGGACCATCGCCGCTGGCGATGCCGCGCTCCAGGCGCAGGGTGACACGCTGGTCGCGCGTCCCTCCCTCGGCGGCGGTGCGCTGCAGCCACCAGGTCGTGCCCTCGAGCGGGGTCTGGCTCACGAGCTCGAGGCGCTCCTCGGTATCGACGGAGGTCAGGATCAGCCGGTCAGCCGGCAGGTCGATACGGATCGCGGTCGCGTCGAGCACGTTCCTCATGGCTGCCTCCTGGGCCGCCAGCTCGCCGGTGCAGGGGGCGTCCGTGAGCTCGAGCGGGCTGAAGCTGACGACATCGGCGTGGCGGAAGAACTCGGCCACGATGCCGTTGCAGCCGGTGCTGCCGACGAGGGCTCCCGACTGGCGACGCTTGTAGCGCATGTCAGAGGCCGGGCGGAACGAGAGCAGGCCCGGCATCTCATCGGGGACCACGACCGCGCGGCCATCGGCGGTATAGGCCTCGAGTCGCCACTCGGCGCCGTCCAGGAGGGCCAGGTCGTCGAGACCGTAGCGGAGCACCTCGTCCCCGGAGACCGAGTAGATCAACAGCTTGTCGTCCAGGCCGGTCGCGCCTGGTTCCACCCGATAGCGAGCCGCCTTCGCCAGCCCGGCCTCCACCGCCTGCTGCACGATGGCCAGGTTCTCGGCGCAGCTGCGCTGGGCCGATCGCTTCGGCCGCAGCGTCAGGGCCGCACCCAGGGTGCCGTAGCTGCCGGTCACCTTGGAACACCCGCCGGAGCCTTCGTAGAGGCGTGGCCCGAACTGGATGAACGCAGCCACCTCTGGTCCCGGAGCAGCCTCGCGCCCACGATCCTGATACGCCTCGAGGCGCCACGGTGTGCCCTGGAGTGGCAGCCGCCCGTCCGGCTGGCGGGCGAGCGGCAGGGCGGCTCCGTCGGGCTCGGCCCCGGGCTGTGCCAGAGCGAGGGTCGGGATGAGCAGCAGCACGGCCGAGAGGACGACCGCGGCGAAGGTTCGTGAGGCGCGCATGCTGGCTGCAGTATCCGCCCGCGTGGGAAGTCACGCCTCCCCAGCGTTCGTTCATGACCGCTGGACCGACTGTGGCGGGCCGACGGGCACGGGTGGTGCGTGGTGCAAGGTAGTAGCATCCATGGCAGAAAGCACACTTGCGTCCGCTCGACGCCCACTGGAGGTTCCACATGACCGCCCCTCGTGTCGCCGCGTCCGTCGGCGAGCTCGTCTCGTATCTCGAAGGCATCTGCCACGTCGAGGGCGAGCGCGTCGTCATCGATGACGTTGAGGCCTTCCGATCCACAGCCATCAAGGACATCGCCTGGAGCGCCACGTTCAGCGAGGATGAGGCCGTCGTCGAGGCTGCCCGCTGGATGGTCTGGGAAGCCAGCCAGGAGCTGGGTGTCCGCTCCGCCAGCATCCACGAGCTGTACATGGCTCGCAGCCGTGACGAGTACAGCGGCTGGTCCGAGCCGGCCATCAACCTGCGTACGCAGGTCTTCGATATGGCCGCAGCGGGTTGCCGCGCGGCCATGGAGATCGGCGCCGGCTCGCCCATCTGGGAGCTCGCTCGTTCGGAGCAGGCCTACACCTTCCAGCGGCCCGGTGAGTACATCACCAGCGTCCTCGCGGGCGCCATCCACGCCGGCTGGGAAGGCCCCATCTTCATCCAGGGCGACCACTATCAGTGGAACGCCAAGAACTACGCCAAGGATCCGGAGCAGGTCACCAAGGCCCTGCACGAGGCGACGCTGAACGCGATGTCCGTGGGCTACGGCAACATCGACATCGACTCGTCCACGCTGGTGGACCTGTCCTTCGAGTCGCTCGACGAGCAGCAGAAGGAGAACTACACCCGCGCCGCAGAGCTGGCCGCGCTCATCCGAGCCAACGAGGAGCTGACCATCTCCATCGGCGGTGAGATCGGCGAGGTGGGCAAGAGCAACTCCACGCCAGACGAGCTGCGCGCCTACCTCGACGGCTTCAACAAGGACTTCGCGGCTCGCGCTGGCGCGGATGCCATCGGCCTCTCGAAGGTCAGCTGCCAGACGGGCACCAGCCACGGTGGCGTGCCGACCGCTGACGGCAAGGTGGCTGAGGTCGCGCTCGACTTCGAGGTCCTGCGTGAGCTGGGCATCGTGGCCCGCGAGTACGGCCTGGCCGGCGCGGTACAGCACGGCGCTTCCACCCTGCCGGACGAGCTCTTCCACAAGTTCCCCGAGGCGGAGACCGCTGAGGTGCACCTCGCGACGGGCTTCCAGAACTTCCTCTATGAGCACCCGCTCTTCCCGGCCGAGCTGTACGCCCAGGTGGAAGAGTTCTGCAACACCGAGTGCGCGGACGAGCGCTCCGAGGGTCAGACCGATGCCCAGTTCGTGTACAAGACGCGCAAGAAGGCCCTCGGTCCGATCAAGCGCCAGCTGTGGGACCTCGATGTGAAGGACCAGATCATCGCGGACCAGCAGGCCAAGATGAAGTTCATCTTCGAGCAGCTGGGCATCACCGGCAACAAGGCCACCGTCGAGAAGTACGTCAAGGCGCCCGAGCGCCACAAGCCGCTGCCGGCCGGCCTCAAGGCGTAGATCGCGGACTCGCGCTAGCATCCATACCAAGGCGCGCCCGCGCGGCGCGACGTCGAGCAGCATCGACGCCGGGACTCTCACGGGTCCCGGCGTTGGTCTTTCTCTCGGCGTCCAATCCCGACTTCGTGGGTAAGATATCAACATGCTCAACGACACCACCATCACCGAGGCCCTTCGGAACGTCCAGGATCCGGAGCTTCATCGCGACATCGTGAGCCTGGACATGGTCAAGGAGATCCACGTCGATGGCACCGCCGTGGCGCTCAAGATCGACCTGACGACGCCGGCCTGCCCCCTGAAGGACCAGATCGGCGCCGACATCGAGGCCCACATGAAGGAGATCGGCGCGACGGAGGTGGATGTCACCTGGGGTGCGTCAGTGCGGCGAGCGACGCCCGGCCAGCAACAGCAAGAGAACCTTGTGCCCGGGGTCAAGAACATCATCGCCGTGGCCTCCGGCAAGGGCGGTGTGGGCAAGAGCAGCGTCTCGGTCAACCTCGCCACCTCGCTGGCCCTGGAGGGCGCGACGGTGGGCCTGCTCGACGCGGACATCACCGGCCCCAACATCCCGCAGATGATGGGCGTGGAAGGCCAGCCGTCGGCGACGCCGGAGGGCAAGATCAAGCCGCTCGAGCGCTACGGCGTGAAGGTCATCTCCATCCAGTTCTTCGTGCCCCAAGGGCAGCCCATCGTCTGGCGCGGTCCGCTGGTGGGTGGCGCCATCCAGCAGTTCTTGCGAGATGTCGAGTGGGGCGATCTCGACTACCTCGTGGTGGATATGCCTCCTGGCACCTCCGATGCGCAGCTGACCCTGGCCCAGTCGGTCCCCGTCACGGGCTCGGTGCTGGTGACCACGCCCCAGGACGTGGCCCTCTCCGACGTCGAGAAGGCGCTCAACATGTTCGAGCGCATGAAGGTGCCCACCCTGGGCATCGTGGAGAACATGAGCGGCTTCATCTGCCCGCATTGCGACGAGGTCACAGACATCTTCGGCAGCGGCGGGGCCGAGCGTTTCGCCAAGACGCATGGCCTGCACTACTTCGGCGGCATCCCCCTCGACGTGAAGGTCCGGCAGGGTGGTGACGCAGGCGTGCCCGCGGTCGCTCAGCGTGAGCCCGGCAGGGCTGCGGAGGTCATGCGTGAGGTCGCGCGCGCCGTTGCCGGTCGGGTGAGCATGCAGGCCACCACCGAGGCACCGACGCTCACCATCACCTGATCGGCTCGCCGATCGACCCTTCGGGCGCGACGGTGCACCTCCTAGGCGCGAAGCCTCCTCCACAGCTCGGCGATGGCCAGGTTGGCCGACCGTCGTCGTCCGGTGTCCCCCCCGCGGAAGGCCGTTCGCCTGACGGTATCGGTCGCGCCTTCGAGGGCCAGGCCGATCTCGACGCGCATGTCGTCGCCGACTTCCTCTGCGATGACCGCCAGCCCGACGTCGGCCGCAGCGCGGTCGCGCACGTCAGCCGCCAGCGAGACCGCATCGAAGGCTGATGGCCGTCGCTCGGACAGCACCACGAACGGCGCCGTCCCGAGCAGGTGACCGAGGTAGCCGCCGGTGCCGACCTCAGCCAACGCCACCGTGCCCCCGCCCAGCAACGGACCGAGCGTATCGAGCCAGGTCTGGTCGTCGACGGCGAAGAGGTACGGGTCGAGCCTGGGGTGCAGCTCGGCCACGGCATCGGTCACGATGTCACGTGCGCTGCGGTGGGCTGTTCCGACGGCGCTGATCCGGATGTCCACGTAGTCGGCTCGTGCGTACGTCGCCATCCGCGGGTTCTCCGCCTGGAGCAGGTCCGCACCGACGACGTCGACGAGGGCCGATTCGCCGATGCCCACGAGATGCAGCGTCGAGAACGCTCGGTCGAGGCCCAGGCCTCGAGACCGCAGCCGCGGCAGGACATCGTCACGCCACATGGGCCTGAGCTCCCGCGGTGGGCCGGGTAGCGCCACGATGACCTTGCCTGCTCGCTCCACCCACCAACCGGGCGCGGTGCCACGAGGGTTGGGCAGCGGTTGGGCACTGGGGATGAGCCAGGCCTGTTTGAGGTTGACGTCGGAGAACGGCAGTCCCCGGGCAGCCCACAGCTCCCGAAGCCACGTCTCGAGCTCCGCATCGACGGCCGGTGCCTCACCCAGCGCGGCCGCGATCGACTCGCGCGTGAGGTCATCGGGCGTGGGGCCAAGACCACCGGTGGTGACCACGAGGTCCACTCGCTCGAGGGCCGTCCGCACCGCGCTCGCGACCACCTCGAGATCGTCGGGCAGCTGGCTCATGCGCTCCACATCGACGCCCAGCTGCGTGAGCTCGGCGGCGATGTCGCCGCTGTTGGTGTCGCGCGTCTCGCCTGCGAGCAGCTCGGCGCCCACGGCCAGCATCTCGGCAGTCGCGATGGGGGAGAGCGTCGCTTGGTCGGGCATCTTGGGCCCGAGTCTAGCGGTCATGCCTGTTGACGCCGTGGCACCGTTTGTGTTATCACTCTAAGCCTGAGAGTGCTAACCCACACAACGAAGGCGTCGCATCGTCTTCGACTGGAGTCACCAGACCGGCGCGGGACTCACCCGCCAGCGTGACAGCACCTGGCATAGAGGCGCAGGACGCGCACCACAGGGAGGCATGATGGCCAAGCTCATCTCCTACGACGAACAGGCTCGCCGCAGCCTGAAGACCGGCATCGACGCGCTCGCCGATGCGGTTTCCACCACGCTCGGTCCCAAGGGCCGCAACGTGGCGCTGGACAAGAAGTACGGCGCTCCGACCGTCACGCATGACGGCGTGACCGTTGCTCGTGACATCGAGCTCGATGACCCCTTCGAGAACATGGGCGCGCAGCTGCTCAAGGAGGCCGCCACCAAGACGGAGGATGTCGCGGGCGACGGCACCACTACCGCGACGGTGCTGGCGCAGGCCATCGTCAACGAAGGCCTCAAGAACGTCGCCGCCGGCGCCAATCCGATGCAGATGAAGCTTGGCATCGACGCTGCCGAGAAGGCCCTCTCCGCCGCCATCACCGCCGCCGCGGTGCCGGTGGCCGGCCACGAGGAGATCGCGCAGGTCGCCGCCATCAGCGCCGCCGACCAGGAGATCGGTGACCTCATCGCCGACGTCTTCGACAAGACCGGCAAGGACGGCGTCATCACGGTCGAGGAGAGCCGCACCATGGCCTTCGAGACCGAGTACGTCGAGGGCATGCAGTTCGACCGCGGCTACATCAGCCCCTACTTCGTGACCAACGCCGACCGCATGGAGGCGACGCTCGAAGAGCCCTACATCCTCATCACCGACAAGAAGATCAGCGCCATCGCGGACATGGTGCCCACGCTCGAGAAGGTCATCGGCACGGGCAAGAAGGACCTCCTCATCGTGGCCGAGGACGTAGACGGTGAGGCCCTCGCGACCCTCGTCGTGAACAAGCTGCGTGGCGTCGTCAACGTGCTCGGCGTCAAGGCCCCCGGGTTCGGCGACCGCCGCAAGGAGATGCTGCGCGACATCGCCATCGTCACCGGCGGCACCGTCATCAGCGAGGAGGTCGGCCGCAAGCTCGAGTCGGTCGAGCTGGCGGACCTCGGCGTAGCCCGCCGCGTCGTCGCCAACAAGGACAACACCACCATCGTCGAGGGCAAGGGCGATCAGCCCGCGATCGAGGGCCGCATGACCCAGATCAAGGCCCAGATCGAGGAGACCACCTCGGACTACGACCGCGAGAAGCTGCAGGAGCGCCTGGCCAAGATGGCCGGCGGCGTGGCCATCATCAAGGTCGGTGCCGGGACGGAGGTCGAGCTCAAGGAGAAGAAGCACCGCGTCGAGGACGCCCTCGAGGCCACCCGCTCGGCCCTCGAGGAGGGGCTCGTACCCGGTGGCGGCGTGGCCCTGCTCAACGCCCAGAAGGCGCTCGACGGCATCAAGCTCGAGGGTGACGCCCAGACCGGCGTCAGGATCGTCTCCCTCGCCCTTGAGACGCCCATGAAGAAGCTCGCGCAGAACGCCGGCCTCGACGGCTCCGTCGTGCTGGAGAACGTGCGTCGCGCACAGAAGGAGCAGGGCAGCGACAAGATCGGCCTCAATGTGCTCACCGGTGAGTACGTGGACATGATCGAGGCAGGCATCGTGGACCCGGCCAAGGTCACGCGCTCGGCGGTCGAGAACGCGGCCTCCATCGCGGCCATGGTGCTCACGACCGAGGCCATGATCACCGACAAGCCTGAACCCGAATCCGCGCCGGCCATGCCGCCCGGTGGCATGGACCCGATGGGTGGCATGGGCGGCTTCTAGCCCCGCAACCACGGGAGCTGCGGCTCCACCTGAGCGCAAGAGGCCCGGTCGCAAGGCCGGGCCTCTTGCTGCCTTGCGTCCCGGAGCGGTGCGGTTCGTGGCTGCGCTCGGGTATGCTGGGCGAGCACGCGGGGGCTCGTGCGACCCCGCCCTTGCCGAAGCAGAGACGAGGCTGACCCTGACGACGACACCAGACCCGCAGGACGAGATGACACCAGCGTCCGCGGAGGAGAACGCCACTCCGGGCTCTTCGGCAGGCGCCGCGCCCGAGCCGGAGCCCGAGCCTGCAGCCGCCGCCGGCCCTGCACCCTGACCCTGACCCTGAAGAGGAGACGGCCGCGCCAGGGGTGGGTGAAGCCGTCGGCGGCGTGCGCGCCGCGTTCATGCGCATGCTCGACGCACACATCGCCCTGCTGCGCACCGAGCTCAAGGTCACGGGCAAGGAGCTGGGTGTCATCCTCGGACTGGCCCTCGGCGCCTTCGTCATCGTCGTCCTGGCCGGCATCCTGCTCTACGTTGGCAGCTTCCTCTTCTTCGGCGAGCTGCTGTTCGGCTCCATGGGATGGGGCATCATCCACGGCACGTTGCTGGCGGCCGCCTTCATCGGTTTCGTGGTCATCGATCTCGCTGGCGGCCAGGTGGGGCGCTACGGGTGGGGAGCCGCCATCGGCGTCGCGGTGGGTGTCATCGTCGCCGCCGTCCTGCTCTCCAACGTGGGCAACATCGGCGGAGAAGCGGTCAAGGACTGGCTCGGCGACACCTTCGTGACCGAGGATCTGCCCTTCGGGGAAGCCTGGCTCGTGACCCTCGTCGGCGTCGCGCTCGGAGGTCTCATCGCGCTCGTCGCGGCCGCCATCATCGGCTGGCGAGCGCAGTTGCGCGGCCGGGAGCTGGCGGGCGCCTCCATCGCGGGCTTCGTGCTCGGCGCGTTCATCGGCGCGACCTGGCTCTCGACCCGCTACCAGGCGCCGGACGGAGTGCTCGGGCTCGCCATCACGATCGGGTTCCTGACCTGGATCATCGCAGGGGCCATCCTGGCCGCCCGCGCTGGCTTCGACCCGGAGGCGCGCTACGCCAACCTCATCCCGCGTGAGTCGATCGCGGCCTTCGAGAAGACCAAGGACTTCATGACCGAGCAATGGCAGGTTCAGAAGAACAGGATGCTGGGCCGATGAGCGACCCCACGACCACGCCGCCAGAGCTCGAGGGCGAGGGCCTCGACCGGATCCTGGCCAAGCACGACGAGCCAACGCCTGAGGTGAGCGAAGCGGTGGCCGAGCTGGACGCGGCCAGGGCTGAGATGGCACGGTCGCTCGACCACCTCACCAGCGCCACACAGTCCGCGCTGGACGTCCCGGCCAAGATCAGGCGCAACCCAGTCAAGACGGCGGCGCTCGTGGGTGGCACCGGCTTCCTGCTGGTCGGTGGCCCCAGGCGCGTGGCGCGGATGGTCGGTCGCCGCATCTTCCCTCGGCGCCCTGACCCGCACGCGGGCATCCTGCCGCCGGAGATCGAGAAGGTACTCAGGGATTCCGGCGTGGCCAAGGACCCAGAGGTCCGGCGTGCGCTCGACAAGGACTTCGCCGAGTACCTCAAGACGAAGGGCAAGTACCAGCCAGAGCCCAACGCGGCAGCTTCGTTCTGGCGCACCTTCGACCGTGTGGCCGGCCCGCTCGGAACGGCTGGTGCGCGCGTCATGGTCCAGCGCCTGATGGAGGCGGAGCAGTCCCGGGCGATCTACCGGACCGAGATGCGCGAGCGCGCCATCGCCCGTGCCGAGGCCAGGCAGCAGAAGCCAAGGGGCTAGCGGCAGCCTGCGTGCGGGGGGATCGCGCGGACAGCGACTGAGGTACCATCGGCGGAACGACCCGGTCGTCAGCTGATCCTGCCGTGGGAAGGCGACGACTACCAGCCGTGGACCTGGTGCGAGGGCCAGGTGGTCGCATACTCGACGCCTCGTCAGCGCCCCAGCGCGGACGAGTGCTGTGTCCTGCTGCTTTGGTCGTTGCAGGATCGTTCCAGGCTGTCCTGTCACTGCGCCTGCCATCGGACCTCCGCTTCGGTTCGCCCGAGGGGAGACAGACATTGCCATACAGACGTCGCCTACGTCGCAACGACGGGGGCTTGCCTCCTGCTGCCGTTCTCAGATCGGAAGCCCGAGCGGGACTCCGACGTCCGCGGGTGGCGTCGCGGGCCGATGTCGGCCGCCATGAGCGCGCTTGCGATCGTCGTTGGTCTCGCCTCCGTGCCGGTGGCAGCGGCCGGAGGTACGGGGCCGCTCGCAGAGGACCGGTTCGAACGCTCGTCCAGCGACGGCTGGGGAAGCGCGGCGAGCGGTCAGCGCTGGATGTACCCGGCCGGGAAGGGTGGGTTCAGCGTCACGAATGGAGCCGGCTTGGTGCGTCAGGGCGCGACGACACCGCCGCGAGTCACCACGCTCAACGTGGACGTGCGTAACGTTGCGGTGGCGTTCACTCTCGCGCTGGAGGGTGGCTCGGGCGGACCCGGCCCCAAGGCGAACGTCATCGCGCGCAAGTCCGGTGCCGGCGAGTACCGGTTCGGTGTGCGGATCGGGGATGATGGCCAGGTTCATCTGTCGATGGCCAAGAGCCAGTCGGGTGGCCGGGCGAGCGGACTCGGCCGGCCGGTCGCCATCAAGGGGTGGCGCTTCAGCGCTGGCGACCGGATCCGTGTCCTGGCGCAGGCCATCGGACGTGACCCCACCACGCTTCGGATGAAGGTCTGGCGGCTGGGCACGAGGCTGCCATCACGTTGGCAGCTGGTACGCATGGACCGCGGTGCGGACATCACATCCGCCGGGCGCGTGGGGCTGATGGCTGTACCGGCCGGCAGGACCAGCGGCTCCGTCGGACTCCGCTTCGATGACGTCGTCGTCCGTCGTCTCGAACGAGCTCGGAAGGATCCGCCGTCATCGGCACCGCCGCCAGCGGAGAGGCCGGCCCCGGACCCCGCGCCGAAGTCGACGAACCTCATCCGCGTGCCATCTTCCATCGACGCCACCGGCGCATCGGACGTCTCCGCCAAGCTGCAGGCGCTCATCAACGACGCACCCGACGGGGCGACCATCTCGTTCCAGGCCGGCGGCCGCTACAAGCTGGGCCAGGCCCTGCGCATCAGCGGCCGGCGCGGCCTCACGCTCGAGGGCAACGGGGCCCGGCTCGACCTGCCCCGCACGTTCGATCGGGGCGACTCCATCGGCATCCAGGTGCGCAGCGGCAGCGTGGGCACGACCATCCGGGGCCTCACCATGGTGGGCAACAACCCCGAGGCCGGCACGAGCGACGCCTGCTGCAGCCGCGAGGCCCAGCATGCCATCGCGATCCTCAGCGCGAACGACACGCTCATCGAGGACGTGGACATCCGCCGCACCTGGGGTGACTGCGTCTACGTCAACGCCGCCACCGTCCCCGGCGGGGCCTGGTCCGACGGGGTCACCTTCCGTGACTCCACCTGCACGCTCACCGGCCGCCACGGCGTGGGCATCATCCGCGCCAAGGACGTGCGCATCGTCAACAACCGCTTCGACGAGCTCGGCTTCGATGTCGTCGACATCGAGCCCGGGGCGGCGGACGCGGGGGCCGACGGCGTGATCATCCGCGGCAACGACATCGGCACCTACGGCCTCGGCGACCAGGACAACGCCTGGCTCCTCGCGGCCTGCGGCAAGGCCGGCTCGGTCGTGCGCAACGTGACCATCACGGGCAACGACATCGAGGGCAACCGCATCGGCTGGTCGGGCAACGTCACCCGGCCCTGGCGCGCCCTCAACGTGCGGGTCTGCGGCGACGACACCACGCGCGCCGACTTCGTCGTCACCGACAACGTGGCCCGCAACGCGGTCTCCGGCCCGGCCCTGTACTTCACCAGCGTCAGGGGCGTCACCGTCACCGGCAACGAGCAGCCGCTCCGGAGCGGCCGGCTTGTGTCGTGCTCGGGGTGCCGGGACGTCGCGATCCGGTAGCCCCGGACGTGCGGCGCATCGACGATGCGGGTCACCCGAACCGGTGACGGGAGGCTCCATTCGGGCGGAAGCAGAACGATCAGTCGGGCGTATGCGACTCGCCCGGTGCCGGGGGAAAGCCACGCTCTGTCCCTGCGCGTTGCCAGACGCTGGTGCGGAAGGGGGGATTCGAACCCCCACGCCCTCTCGGGCACTGGCTCCTAAGGCCAGCGTGTCTGCCGTTTCACCACTTCCGCGACCAGCCGAGTGTACGGGTGCGTGCGCCGTGATGCCACGAGACGTGGAGCTCGCACGGGGTGGCGGTTCGTGGACCCGGCGCTGCGCCGCGCGACGGTGCTGCATCGATGCCTCAACCCGAGCCGTTCGCTCACCACTTCGAACGTGTAGCGCCGTGCCTCCCTATACTCGTGCGACAGCCACATCCCAACACACATCGACCCAAGGATCCTGTGAACACCGACATCCGCGAAGGCGACCAGAGCACGATCGTGCTCGAGGTCCAGCTCACCGACAAGGAACTCCAGAACGCCATCAATGAGGGCGTCCGCCATCTCGCGCGCCGCACGCGCATCCCCGGCTTCCGGCCGGGCAAGGCCCCGCGCGCCATGATCGAGCGAGCGCTCGGCATCGACCGCTCCGACCCGGACGCCCCGGATCCCGTCTATGACGAGGCGCGTGAGCACCTCTACCAGCGCACGGTCATCGAAGCTGTGACCGAGTCGGGCAAGGATGTGTTGGAGCTCCCGCGTGAGCCCGAGTGGACCTCGTTCGAGGAGGGCGTCGGCGCCACCTACGTCGTGACCGTGCCGGTCCGCCCGGAGGTCGTCCTCGGTGATTACACCGAGTATCCCTTCGAGCCGGACGTCCAGGAGGTCACCGACGAGCAGGTCGACCAGGTCATCGAGCAGCTGCGCGACCAGCAGGCCTCGCTCGTCCCGGTCGAGGATCGTGGAGCGGAGAACGAGGACTTCGTCGTGCTCAGCTTCGAAGGGCGCCGTGACGGCCAGCCCGTCGAGGGGGCCCAGTCGGACCGCTTCCCGTTGGTGCTGGGCAAGGAGCGCATGATCCCGGGCTTCGAGGCCAACCTCCTGGGCATGAAGGAGGAGGACGAGCGGACCTTCACGGTGACCTTCCCTGAGGACTACGCCGAGGAGAGCCTGCAGGGTGCCGAGGTCGAGTTCACGGCCAGGATCCTGGAGCTGCGGGAGCGCCGACTGCCGGAGGCCGATGACGATTTCGCCGGTCTCGTGGGTGAGTACGAGAGCATGGATGCGCTGCGCGCGGACCTGCGGGAGCGCATGGGCATCAACGCGCTCGACCGTGCCCGCCACCAGTTCGTGGACCGCATCATCGAGTACGCCAACGGCAACGCCACGGTCGTGCTCCCACAGATCCTGGTCGATCGTGAGATCGGCGTGATGATCGACGAGCTCAAGGTGCGCACCGCGGAGCAAGGCATCGCCTTCGACGACTACCTGCGCGTCACCGAGAAGGACGAGGCCAGCCTGCGCGAGGAATACCAGGAGGGTGCCGAGCAGCGTGTCAAGACGCTGTTGGTGCTGGGCGCGATCGCGGACAAGGAGGAGGTCACCGTCTCGGACGAGGCCATCCAGGCGGAGATCGATCGCGTCGTGGGCGATCCGGGCGCCGGCGACAACATCAAGGAGTACCTCGCCTCCGACCGCGGGCGCAACTACATCTACTCGCAGCTGCGGCGATCGCAGACGGTGGAGCTGCTGGCTGACCGCTGGATCGAGGCTCACCCCGAGTTCGAGAACGTGCAGCATCAGCACGGGCATACGCACGACGATGAGCCCCTCGAGGACGACGAGGCGATGGACCCGGTCTCCGAGGTCGTCGAAGAGGTCACCGAAGAGGCGGCCCAGCCCGAAGGAGAGCCCAAGGCATGACCCAACGTCCTGACATCCCCACCGCTTCCCAGGCAGCGGAGGCCGCGCGCAAGACCACGGCCATGCTCGTGCCCATGGTCATCGAGACCTCGAGCCGCGGCGAGCGGGCCTACGACATCTACAGCCGGCTGCTCAAGGACCGCATCATCTTCCTCGGCGACGGCATCGAAGATCACATGGCCAACCTCATCATCGCGCAGCTGCTGTTCCTCGAGGCCGAGGATCCCGAGCGCGACATCAGCCTGTACATCAACTCGCCCGGCGGCGTCGTCACGTCAGGCCTGGCCATCTACGACACGATGCAGTACCTGCGCGCTCCGGTGAGCACCATCTGCATCGGCATGGCCGCCTCCATGGCCTCCGTGCTCCTGGCCGCCGGCGCCCCCGGAAAGCGATACGCGCTGCCCAACAGCCGCATCATGATCCACCAGGGTTCGGGCGGCTTCCGTGGCTCCACGCCTGATGTGCTCATCCAGGTCAAGGAGCTGGAGGATCTCAATCAGCGGCTCCACCAGATCCTGGCTCGGCACACCGGCCAGACGGTCCGGAAGGTGGCCAAGGACACTGAGCGCGACAACTTCATGTCACCAGAAGAGGCCAAGGCGTTCGGCATCATCGACGAGGTCTATGCCGACCGCGGCGAGTCTCTCATCAGTGACGCCAAGGGCAAGTCTCCCAAGGGCTAGCACAGACCATTCGAGAAGGAGAGCGCATCCGTGGCCAGTAGCTCCGGGAAGGGCACCAAGGTCCCGTATCGCTGCAGCTTCTGCGGCAAGAGCCAGGAGCAGGTCCGCAAGCTCATCGCAGGACAGGGCGTCTATATCTGCGATGAGTGCATCTCGCTGTGCCAGGAGATCATCGAGGAGGAGATGCTCGACGGGCCCAAGGCGGCAACGGCCAAGCCGGCCGCCGCCAAGCTGCCCAACCCGCGCGAGATCAAGGAAGCGCTCGACGCCTACGTCATCAGCCAGGATCGCGCCAAGCGCGTGCTCTCGGTGGCCGTCTACAACCACTACAAGCGGGTCAATGCCTCCGAGGGCCTGCTCGAAGAGGTCGAGCTGCAGAAGTCGAACGTGCTGCTGGTCGGCCCGACCGGCTCCGGCAAGACGCTCCTGGCACAAACGCTGGCGCGCGTGCTGGACGTGCCCTTCTGCATCGCCGATGCCACCAGCCTGACGGAGGCCGGCTACGTCGGCGAGGACGTGGAGAACATCCTGCTGCGCCTCATCCAGGCCGCGGATTTCGACGTCACGCGCGCTCAGCGCGGCATCGTCTACATCGACGAGATCGACAAGATCGCCCGCAAGGCGGACAACCCCTCGATCACCCGCGACGTCAGCGGGGAGGGCGTCCAGCAAGGGCTGCTCAAGATCCTTGAAGGCACCCTCGCCAACGTGCCTCCGCAGGGTGGGCGCAAGCATCCGCATCAGGACTTCATCCAGATCGACACCACCAACGTGCTCTTCATCCTGGGCGGTGCCTTCGAAGGGCTCGAGCAGATCGTGGAAGAGCGCGTCGGTCGCAAGTCCATGGGCTTCGGCTCGCAGTCGCAGGTCGACCGCGTGGAACGGGCACGTGTGCTCGAGCAGCTGATGCCGGAAGACCTGCTCAAGTTCGGGCTCATCCCCGAGTTCGTGGGCCGGCTGCCGGTGGAGGTGACGCTCTCGGCTCTGACCCAGGACGACCTGATGCGCGTGCTGACCGAGCCGCGCAACGCCGTCACGCGCCAGTTCAAGCGCTTCCTGGAGCTCGATCATGTCGAGCTGGTCTTCACCGATGGCGCCATCGAGGCTGCCGCCGAGCAGGCATTGGCCCGCAAGACCGGCGCTCGCGCGCTGCGCTCCATCGTGGAGGAGTCCTTGCTGGACGTGATGTATGACATCCCCGAACGCAGCGACGTGCGCAAGTGCATCATCACCGAGGAAACCATTCGCGACGGCCGCACGCCGCTGCTCTTGACCAAGGCGCACCTCGACCAGGGCGTGGACGAGACGAACTACGAAGAGCTGGTCGAGAAGGGCGCCTGAGCCGTTCGGTCGCACTGGGCGGAGCGGACCCCTGCGCTAGACTCGAGAAGGCAGTGCCAGTCAGGTCCGCAGGACCGGATGACGACACGATTCCTGGACCTCGTTCGTCCGCTGTGACGAGCGAGGTCATCCATGTGACACAGGGGAGAACAGCGGCATGAGCGAAGCCCGGAACGGCACGGCGCCGATGGCGAAGGCGTACCAGCCCGCCGAGGTAGAGCCGGCCGTCTACGAGCGCTGGCTCAAGGCGGACGTCTTCGCGCCCGATGGCGCGGGCTCGCGGGCGCAGGCCACGCACGAGCCGTTCACCATCATCATGCCGCCGCCGAACGTCACCGGCGCCCTGCACCTGGGTCACGCTGCCCGTTCGGCCACAGAGGACCTGATGATCCGCCGGGCGCGCATGCAGCGCCGCCCGACGTTGTGGCTGCCGGGAGTCGACCACGCTTCCATCGCCGCCCAGTGGGTCCTGCGTCGCATCCTCGCGGATGAAGGCACCACGCCTGAGGAACTGGGCCGGGAGCGGTTCCTGGAGCGCATGTGGCAGTTCATGGACGAGACGCGTCCGGTGATCATGGGCCAGCAGCGTCGCCTCGGCATCTCGGCCGATTGGAGCCGCGAGCGCTTCACCATGGACGAGGGCTCGGCCCAGGCCGTGCGAGTGGCGTTCAAGCAGCTCTACGAGGATGGGCTGGCCTATCGCGGTCAGAAGCTCGTCAACTGGTGTCCCGGCTGCGGCACCAGCGTCTCCGACCTGGAGGTCATCGGCACACCGGAGGACGGCAAGATCTGGTCGGTCTCCTACCACCTGCTGCCCGCAGGCTCGGAGCCTGGTGCGGCTCCCAGCCCATCGGAGACCATCACCGTGGCCACCACCCGTCCGGAGACCATCCTGGGCGATACCGCCGTGGCCGTGCACCCTGAGGATGCGCGCTACCGCTCGCTGGTCGGTCGGCTCGTGCGCATCCCCTTCGTGGACCGTGATGTGCCAATCATCGCTGACGAGTTCGTGGAGCGGGACTTCGGCACCGGAGCCGTGAAGGTGACCCCGGCGCACGACCACACCGACTTCGAGACCGGCGAGCGCCACGACCTGCCGCGCATCGACATCATGACCGACGAAGCTCGCATGAACGCCGCTGCCGGTCCCTATGAAGGCCTCACCCGCGAGGAGTGCCGCGTGCGCATCCTCGAGGATCTCGATGCGCGGGGGGACCTGGTCGAGGCCAAGGACCACGAGATGGCCATCGGACGTTGCCAGCGCAGCGACGACATCGTCGAGCCTCGCCTCAAGACCCAGTGGTTCATCGACGTCAAGCCCATGGCGGAGAAGGCCATGGAGGCGGTGCGCACGAAGCGCACACGCTTCGTGCCCGAGCGCTTCGAGAAGGTCTTCTTCGACTGGCTCGAGAACATCTACGACTGGAATGTGAGCCGCCAACTGTGGTGGGGGCATCGCATCCCCGCCTGGTACTGTCCCGACGGCCACGTCACGGTCTCCGAGGTCGCGACCGGCCCGGGCCGCTGCCTCGAGTGCCGCACCTACGAGCTGCGGCAGGACGAGGACACCTTCGACACCTGGTTCAGCAGCGGGCTCTGGCCCTTCAGCACCCTCGGCTGGCCCGAGAAGACACTCGACCTGCAGATGTACTACCCCACGCAGGTGATGGAGACGGCCCACGACATCATCTTCTTCTGGGTCGCGCGCATGATGATGTTCGGGGAGTGGCTCATGCACGAGGAGCCCTTCCGCGTGGTCTACCTCTCCGGGCTGATCCGTGACCCGTACGGCAAGAAGATGTCCAAGACCAAGGGCAACGTCATCGATCCGCTCGAGGTCATGGACGAGATCGGGGCCGATGCTCTGCGGTTCGCGCTCGTGAACGGCTCGGCGCCGGGTGCTGATCTGCGCCTCACGCCATCACGGCTGGACGGAGCGCGCAACTTCGCCAACAAGCTCTGGAACGCGGCCCGCTTCGTGCTCGGCGCCAGGCCAGCCGAGCTGCCGGAGGGCATGACCCTCTCGTTGCCCGACCGTGATCGGCTGGGACCAGCTGAGCACTGGATCCTGTCGCGTTGCCACGTGGCCCTGCGTGACGCCGATGCAGCGTACGCCAACTTCCAGTTCGCTGAAGGCAGCCGCATCCTTCATGCGGCGATCTGGTCCGAGTACTGCGACTGGTACCTGGAGATGGCCAAGGTGCGGCTGGGCCCGGAGGCCGAGCTCGAGACGCGCGTGGCTACCTGGCAGGTCCTGGCCTGGGTGCTCGACCGCTATCTGCGCATGCTGCACCCGGTCATGCCGCACCTCACCGAAGAGATCTGGGGACGACTGCCTCACCGTCCTGAAGACGCCGACTTGCTCATCACCGCCAACTGGCCGGTGGATGCCAACTTCAAGTCCGAGGCGGATGAGGACCAGGCCGCCGCCGTGGCTGACATCCTCGAGCTGGTCTCGCAGATGCGCAACGCGCGTGCCGATGCGGGGATCGAGCCGTCGACCTGGCTGGAGGCGGAGCTCCGCTTCGAGCAGGCTGACCGAGCAGAGGCCTTCTCGGCCATCTCGGACGTCGTCGCCAGGCTGGCTCGCGTGCGGCCGACGGTCGCGGCCAGCAGTGCGTCCTCCCTGGACGCATCCGCACTGGTGGTGGTCAGCCCCGGTGCGGAGGCTCGGCTCTCGGTGACTGCGGAAGACCGTGAGCGAGACCGCACCCGCCTCGAGAAGGAGCTGGCGGAGACGGAGCGGCTCCTCGGGTCGACCCGCGCCAAGCTGGCGAATGAGGGCTTCGTGCGGAAGGCACCCGCCGACGTGGTGGACGGTGTCCGCGCCAGGGAAGCCGAGCTGGCCGAGCTGGCCGAGCGGATCCGAGCCAGTCTGGCCGGCTGAGCATCCGGCTGGCAGCGGTGACCGCCCTCGAGATGATGGTACTGGGCGATGCCCTACCAGCGAAACGGTACGATTGCGACGTTCGACTCGTCACCGACGATGAGCAAGGGACCTGCCCGTGACCTTCGACTTCCTGAAACGCAACAAGAACGAGCCCGAAGCCAAGCCCAGGTCGCTGGGCCTGCCTGATCCGGGCATCCTCACCGAGGAGCCACCGGCCGAGGACTACGAGCTCAAGCTCACCTATCGCGCGCGCAGCAGCAAGGGCGTCCGCTTCGCCCCGGGCGAAGGCTCAGTGGCGGCGTTGCCGATGATGCTGGAGCAGTTCAATACCACGCCGATCGAGCTCATCGAGCCGCTCGATCCCCAGTTCGCAGATGCCAACCCGGCGATCATGCGCACGATCGAAGCCTCGCAGTGGCTCAATGCTCATCACCATCGCTCACCGGTCACGCGCTACGGGCTCCAGGTGCTGGAGACCCTCGATGCGATCGACCCGGCCTTCGAGTCGATCGCCATCTGTCTGCTCGATGGGTCACTCGACTCCGCTGGCTACCCGGACTACACCGGCATCATCGGGGCCGTCGCATCGTATTGGGATGAGGTCACCGGTGACCAGATGGTGCGCGGTATCGTGGGCTGGGGTGGCAAGGGCGTGCGCGGTGACACCGAACGCAACGCCACTCGCATGCTCAGCTCCATCCTCGTTGCCATCGTCGGTTCGCGCGGAGCGGCGGAGGTGGTCGAGCTCGACCGTCCGCTGCCCCCGGACTCGGGGACGGGTCTGGTCTGCCCGCACTGCCACTTCGCACAGGTGGGCAAGAGCGCGTTCTTCTGCCCCAAGTGCGGCATGCGCCTGTTGCGGGGCTAGAACGATGCCGCTGTACGACTACCGATGTACCGAATGCGGCCACATGATCGAGGTCATGCACAGCATCCACGACAGTGGCCCTGCGGCCTGCGAGCGGTGTGGCGGAGCCATGCGCAAGGCACTGTCGTCGCCGGCCATCCACTTCAAGGGCAAGGGCTGGGCCAAGAAGGACGCTGCCGCAGCGAGCGCCAAGAAGGCCACACCCTCGCCCAGCGCATCGAGTACCAGTGAGGCATCCGCGACACGGGCAGCACACCCAAGGATGGCGGCCCGTCCACGTCCGAGAAGGCCAGCAGCAGCGCTGGGTCCAGCACCGGAGCCGAAGGCAAGACCGCCAAGAGCACGGCCAAGAACGGCGACTAGGAGGTCCTTCCGAGCATGCCGCGCGTTCCCTCCGACTGGATCACCCTGACCGAGGCCACGGGCATCTTCAAGGACGCCGGCGTCACCGTCAGCCACTCGACGCTTGCCCGCTGGGCCAAGTCCGGGAAACTGCAGTCGATCCAACCCGGTCGGACGATCTACGTCCGGCGTGCCCAAGTCCGATCGATGCTTCGCCCCGCCAAGCGAAGGGGCGTGAAAGCGGCTGACGTTCAGGCAGGTCTCTTCGAGGATCTCGAAGGGTGACCGTCGGAGGCGAGGCGCCTCCCGAGCGATCTGGTCGCACACGGCGCGAACCGCCGGTGCTGGGTTGGCGTGGACGTCTCGACGCCTTCCAGCGCGCGTTCCTGCGCACACGCCCGATGCGGGCCGTGTTCGACGTCATGCGTGCCTACGACCAGGGTGGTGGTGGCATGCTCGCAGGCGCGTTGGCCTACTTCGCCTTCTTCTCGCTCGTCCCCGCGCTCCTGCTCTTCGTCAGCCTCCTGGGCATCATCATCGAGGACTCGGCCCTGCGCGCAGACCTCATCGACGCCCTCGTGAACCAGCTCGACCCCATCCGTGATGTGGCCACGGGCGTCATCGACGGCCTGGCCAACAGCGGCCGAACAGGCACCATCGTCGGCGTCCTGGGCCTGCTCTGGGGCGCCAGTGGCTTCTATGGCGCCCTGCAGGGCGCGATGCAGCGGATGTTTCCCGGCCCCGGAGGGCGCGACTTCTTCCGCACTCGACTCAACGGGGTGATCACGGTCGTGCTCGTCTTGGGCGTGTTGGTCATCGCAGTGGCGGTCATCTTCGGTCTGCCGTTCCTGACCGAGTGGCTGGATCGCCGCTGCACGGAACTCGCCTCGCTCGAGGTCGCGCTCGTGGACGGGTTCTGCTCGGTCGATTTCAACCGTCTCAGTGGCGCGATCGCGGCGGTCGGTGCGATGGGCATCGCCTTCGGCGCCGTGCTCACGATCTACCTGGTGATCCCCCCTGACGGGCCGTCCTTCCGGCAGGCGTTCTGGCCGGCGGTGCTCGTCGGTCTGGCCATCGGCGGACTCACGACCCTGTTCGGGTGGATCGCTCCGCTGCTGGTACGCAACTGGCTGGCGCTGGGCATCCTGGGCAGCGTCTTCATCTCCCTGATCTGGCTCAACCTCGTGTTCCAGGCGCTGATCTACGGCGCGGCGTTCGCTCGCTTGCGGCGAGATCGTGATCGCCTGCGTGACGGGGGTCCGCGCCTCTAGGGTCGAGCTACCCCTGCGGCGCGCCACACCGTCGGCAGAAGCGGGCGCGTACTGACAGCGACAGGCCGCAGTTGGGACAGGTGTGCGCGGCCGGGGCACCGGTTGGAACCGCCTTCGGTCGGGCGCGTGGGGGTGCCGGGGGAGGCACGGGCAGACCGTAGCCAGCGGCAGGCTGTGCCGGCGAGGGAGGCGAGGGCACGCCAAAGGGGGCCTGCGCGATCGGTGGCGGTGCGGGTGGAGGGGCAGGCTGGACCGGCGTCGGTGACAGCGGAGCAGGTGGCGCTGCGTGCGGTGGCGGTGCGGGCGCGGGTGGCTGCTGGATCGGCGGCTGAGGCGCTGGCAGCGGAGGAGGTGGCGCTGCCTGCGGTGGCGGTGCGGGCTGAGGTGGTTGCTGGATCGGCGGCTGAGGCGCGGGATCCGCGGCGAACACGGCTTGCGGTGGCGGAGCGACGCGTTCAGGTGGCGGAGCAGGGCTCGTCGGAGGCCGGTACGGTTCCTGGAAGGGTCCGCCACCCGTGGGCGTGTTCCAGACCTCGAGGCTAGGTGAAGGCGTGAGCGGGGCGATCGGCGAGGGCGGAAGCGGTGCCTCCATGGGCACCGGCTCCGGCGCCGGCTCGGGCGCAGCGGCGACCGGCTCGGGCATCGCCTCGGGCGCCGGCTCGGGCGCAGCGGCGACCGGCTCGGGCATCGCTTCGGGCGCCGGCTCGGGCGCAGCGGCGACCGGCTCGGGCATCGCGGTTCGGGCGCAGCGGCGACCGGCTCGGGCATCGGTTCGGGCGCAGCGGCGACCGGCTCGGGCATCGCTTCGGGCGCAGGCTCGGGCGCAGCGGCGACCGGCTCGGGCATCGCTTCGGGCGCAGGCTCGGGCGCAGCAGCGACCGGCTCGGGCATCGGTTCGGGCGCAGCGGCGACCGGCTCGGGCATCGGCTCGGGCGCGCCGTCTCCGAGGATCGAAGCTGCCGCGAGACCAAATCCAACTGCCTCAAGCTCGAAGCGCTCAGGTCCGTCCTCGATCGGCGTTCCGGGTTCAATCGCAGCCTCGTCGAGTTGAGCTGCGCGGGTACCGTCTTCTGCGCTTGCCTCGAGGGGCGAGGCCCCGAGGTGGACGTCTGGGACAGGCGGTTCCGTCGCTCTGTCGTCGACTCGCTCGACGCCGTCCGGGGGACCGGCCTCATCTGACTCGGCTTGGACGACCGGATCGGCTACCGCCTCGGGCTCGGGCTCGGGCTCGGCCACCGCCTCGGACTCGGGCTCGGCCACCGCCTCGGGCTCGGGCTCGGCCACCGCCTCGGGCTCGGGCTCGGCCACCGCCGGCTCGGGCTCAGGCTCAAGCTCGACCACCGGCACCGGCTCGACCACCGCCTCGGGCTCGGGCTCGGGCTCGGGCTCGGCCACCGCCTCGGGCTCGGGCTCAGGCTCAAGCTCGACCACCGGCACCGGCTCGACCACCGCGCTCGGGCTCGGGCTCGGGCTCGGCCACCGCCTCGGGCTCGGGCTCAGGCTCAAGCTCGACCACCGGCACCGGCTCGACCACCGCCTCGGGCTCGGGCTCGGGCTCGGGCTCGGCCACCGCCTCGGGCTCGGGCTCGGCCGACCACCGACCGGCTCGGGCTCGGGCTCGGGCTCGGGCTCGGCCACCGCCCGGCTCGGGCTCGGCCAGCTCACGACCGGCTCCGGCTCGACCACCGCCTCGGGCACCGGCTCGGGCTCCGGCTCGGCCACCGCCGGCTCGGGCTCGGGCTCGGGCTCGGGCTGGGCCATCGCCTCGGGCTCGGGCTCGGGCACCGGCTCGGGATGCGGTCGGTCGGTCTGGGGCCAGGCAGCGGCGTCGACGGCCGGAGCATCGGCTCGCGCGGGCGGCCGATCGGTGTCAGGCCAGGCCTCAGGCGGTGCACCCGTGCTGGCCGCGCCACGGAAGTCGATGGTGGGCGCGGGCGTCTTGTCCGTCGCCAGCTCGGTAGCGGCGCGCTCCTCGTCCGTGAAGACCACACCGCGCCAAGGGTCGGCCCCTGGCTCGAACTCCAGCTTGGGTGACTCGCCCGTTGCGGGTTGAGGTGGTGCTTTCCTGGGCCGTCCCCATTCGTCGAGCTCGACGCCGCTCTGGGCAGCCCCCGCACCGCCGGGCGTGGGGGCCCAACGCTTGGTCTCTCGGCTGATCGAGAACGGGCTGCTCAGGGCAGTGGTGTCCTCAGCCACCGGCGTGAGCGGTCGATCGGTGAGGCATCCGCCCCCGGCCGTGTTCCAGCAATCGGAGCAGACGTACTGACGACAGTCCATGCAGAAGTGGAACGTGCCCGCGAAGGCATCATTCGCAGGTGATGCGGTCGCGGTCTGTGGCGGCTCGCTCGCGGGCGTCTTGTCCTGCCCCCGACGGCCAAGACGACCAAGCACACCCTTGCTCTCCTCGGTCGTGGGCGGCGGCTCGGGCACGCTCGACGTGTAGCGGGTGCCACAACGTTCGCAGAACGACTGGAGGACGTTGTCGGTCATGGGGCTGCGAGTCTTCTCCCTGGGGCAGGCATGGGGTCGGGTTCCAGGTTGGTGTGCTAAAGGGTAGTGGAGAGACGCGAATAGGGGCTACCAGCACGGCGGTACCGTCTGCGGCTCCGACCGAAGGTCCCGGGGGCACTCGCTCCACCCATGTCGGACGAGCGGGCTACCATGACGGACCGCAGAGCCGCGCAAGAACAGATGGGACGAGTGCAGATGTCCAGCATCCAGCAGTCCGGAGAGCGAGTGGCCGCCAACGTGGAGCGTGTCATCGTGGGCAAGCACCGCGAGGTTCGACTCGCCCTGGTGGCGCTGCTCTGCCAGGGACACCTGCTCATCGAAGACGTGCCCGGCACCGGCAAGACGATGCTGGCTCGTGCCATGTCACGCAGCCTTGACTGCACCTTCCGACGCATCCAGTTCACGCCCGACCTGCTTCCGACCGATGTCACTGGCCTCTCCATCTACAACCAGAAGACCCAGGAGTTCGAGTTCCGCGCTGGACCGGTGGTGAGCCAGATCGTGCTGGCGGACGAGATCAACCGCGCCACGCCCAAGACCCAGTCGGCGCTGCTGGAGGCCATGGAGGAGCGGCACATGACGGTCGACGGTACGACCATGCCCCTTCCCCAGCCGTTCATGGTCATCGCCACCCAGAATCCCATCGAGTACGAGGGCACCTTCCCGCTGCCGGAAGCGCAACTGGACCGCTTCATGCTGCGCTTGCGTATGGGCTACCCGGACCCGATCCACGAGATGCACATCCTCGACGAGCAGAAGCGCTCACATCCGGTCGATGGCCTGGAGCCGGTGGCCGATGCGGCGGCGGTGCTCGAGATGCAGGCGGCCGTTCGAGAGGTGTACGTGGATCCGGCGATCGCCGACTACATCGTTCGCCTCGTCAGCGCCACGCGAACCCACCCCGACGTGTACCTTGGCGCCTCGCCTCGTGGCTCCCTGGCCCTGTATCGCGCCAGCCAGGCCTTCGCGGCTCTGACCGGTCGCGACTACGTCATCCCCGATGACGTGAAGGCGCTCGCGGAGTCTGCCTTGGCACACCGGGTGATCCTCAAGACCGCGGCCTCGATTCGCGGCGTCGAGAGCCGAAGCCTGATCAGCGAGATGCTGATGTCGGTCCCGATCCAATCGCCTCGTCCCAGCGCCGAGGTCCAGGGGTTGCGTCGCGCCTAGGGCGCAGCGGCAGGTAGGAGGGCGGCGATGCTGCGGAACCTGGGCCTCCTGCTGACCGTCGGTCTGGTCGTCACGGCGGCCGCCCTGACCGGTTCGACGGAGGTCTACTTCTTCCTCTACCTGGCCCTGCTGGTGATGGGCATGGCCTACCTGATCGCCCGACGCGGGCTGACCAACCTCGAAGCCGGCTCCTGGCTCGACCGTACCCACGCCACCGTCGGTGACACGCTCTCGATCACCTACACGCTGCGGTCATCAGGACGCCTGCCCAAGCCATGGCTGGAAACCCATAGCCCCTCCACCTTGCCCGTGGCGATCCCCGGCCGCGTGGTCTCGCTGCGACCGCGGACCTCACGGACGTGGGCGGCGAAGGTGCCGTTGACGCATCGGGGCCAGTACCGCGTCGACCCCATGGTCGTGCGTACGGGAGACCCCTTCGGACTGTTCGAGTCGGTGGCCTCGGTGGGTCCTGGCGCGGCAGTGTTGGTCTATCCGCAGGTGCAACCGCTTCCCGGCTGGACCTTGCCGGCCTCGGCCATGGAGGGCGCTTCATCCCGCGCCCAGCACGGGACGCACCTGACGCCGCTGGTGACGTCGATCCGTCCCTACACGCCGGGCGACGCCTTCAACCGGATCCACTGGCGCTCCAGTGCGCGGCACCAGGAGCTGCAGGTCAAGGAGTTCGATATCGAGCCGTCGGCTGACCTCTGGCTCTTCGCCGACCTCGACCGCTCTGCACACGTAGGCTCGGGTGATCACGCGACCGTCGAGACCGTCGTCGACACGGCCGCGGCCCTGGCGGCCCACGCCCTGAACGACGGTCGCGGTGTAGGCATGGAGGCCATCGGGCTGCGGCGTGCGGTCGTCGCGACCGACCGTGGCGCTCGGCAACAGCACAAGATCCTGAGCCTCCTGGCCGTGGTCCAGGCAGAGGGCACGACCACGCTCGCAGAGATGCTCGTCGAGGGTAGTGTGCGACTGCGGCAGGGCACCGCGGCCGTGGCCATCACGCCTTCGCTGGACCCTTCCTGGGTCGCACCACTGGCTTCGCTACGGCAGGCCGGGGTCGCTCCCGTCGCCATCATCGTCGACCCTCTTACACACCTGCAGGCCACCATCGAGGCCGAGGGACAGACGCCGCTGTCTCCATCCGAGCGAGAGCCCCGGGAGCAGGAGCTGCGGGCGCTGCTCCACCAGCTCGCCGAGCACGACGTGCGCGCATTCGTGCTGGGTCCTGGCCGGCCGCTGGGCGAACAGCTGGTGACGACGCGCGACGGCGCCGCGCGGGTGACCGCATGAGCCGACGACTGCCGCTCGTGCTGCGCCATCCCGAGCAGGGCTGGTCCAGCCTCGCACTGCTGCTGGGCATGCTCGTGCTGCTGGGCATCTCCGTGGCCGACTCCCGCCCGCTCACGCTGGTTGGCGCCGGCTCTCTGACCGACTCCTTGCCGCCCCTGATGCTGGCCGCCGGGCTGATCTCATACCTCCTGGCGCGCAGCTCGCTGGGCGTCGTGCGGGCCCACGTCATCGGCGCCGCGGTGGCTGCCATGGTCCTGCTGCTGGTCGCCGGCGGCGTGCTCGGTGGGCAGTCGCCGCTCCCGCTCGATCTCCACGGGCTCACGGAGCGGGTCGGAGCGGTCTGGACAAGGCTGGACGCTGACATCGCCGGCATCGTCGTCGCTGACACCCCTGCTCCGACCGTGACGACCTACCTCGTACTGGGGGCCATCTGTTGGACCACCGCCCAGTTCGGGGCCTTCAGCGTCTTCCGCTACGACCGTGGGGGACCAGCGGTGATGGCCGTGGGGACCATCCTCTTCCTGAACGTGGGCCTGGGGTCGTTGCAGGCGGAGGCCGAGCTGCTCCCCGTCGTACCGGTGCTGGCGCTGTTCGCCGGGATGGCGCTCCTGCTGCTCATGCGTCTTCACCTGGTCCAGCAGCGCTACGCCTGGGCGCGGCGCCACATCTCCGACGCGCAGGAGGTCAGCCGCCTGTTCCTGCGGACCGGCGTGGCTTTCGTGCTCGTGGCGGTCGTGGGTGCCAGCTCGCTGACCGTGTGGGCCACGGTGGAGGCGCAGGAAGTCAACATCGATGGGCTGGAGGAGCCGCTGGAAGACCTTGCCGACGAGGTCTCGCGAGTGCTGAGCGTCTTTGGCGTGATCACGCCGGTGGATGTGCCGCGTGCACTCGGTACTCGCACCGATCTGGCCAGCACCTGGACACCGGGCACGGGCGTGGCCTTCACCGCCGTGGTGGAGGAGGGGCAGCTGCGCGACAACTACTGGTGGGGCAAGGCTGACGATCGCTACGACTACCGCAACGACGCATGGGTGACGACCGGTGATCGAACCGGCGAAGTGGATGCCAACGACCAGCTCTGGCCGGGACCCGGGGCCGCGGCCGGAGGCTCCCATCGAGCGCGGGTCAGGCTCGTGGCCGGAGACTCGCTCGCGAGGCGCAACCTCTTCCGCCTGCCCGACGTCAACGAGATCGACACGCACGACGTCGTCGTGCGCTACACCGATGGCGGTGGCGTGAGCGACATGGAGTTCACCGACACCCTGCGAGAGGGCGACACGGTCACCTTCGTCTCCTTCGTGCGCGACTACAGCGAGGACAGCCGCACGCTCACCGCCAACGAGCTGCGCGCCGCGGGAACCGAGTACCCCGCATGGGTCAGGGACCGCTACCTCCAGGGTCGCGGGAACCCCGACATCGTCGGCCCCAGGACGCAGGCCATGGTCGATCGCATCCGCCGCAGCGAGGCCACGCCGTACGACCAGGCCCTTGCCGTACAAAACGAGCTGCGGGCCATGGACTACGTGGTCAGCCTGGGCGACGAATGTGAGCCGTTCGAAGCCTTCCCGGAGTGCCTGCTCACCATTCGCAAGGGCTTCTGCCAGCAGTACGCCACCACGATGGTGATGGTCATGCGGGCGATGGGCGTGCCCGCCCGCTTCGTCACCGGCTACCTCCCGGGCGACCGCGACGAGGACGGCGTGTGGACAGTGGAGCAGCAGGCGCTGCACAACTGGGCCGAGGTCTACTTCCCCCAGATCGGCTGGGTGCGCTTCGATCCCACTCCGGGCACGGTCGGCTTCGGCTCCGTGGGCACCAACCCGGATGATGGTGAGGAGCAACGGGCGCGACCGACACCGCCAGCCGAACCCGAGGATCCGGACGCGTCCTTCGCGCCCGAGGAGCCGGACGACGAGTTCTTTCCGCCACCGCCGGACCCTCCTGATGCGCCCATCGACGGGAACAGCAGGGCCATCTTCATCGGCACGGCGGGCCTGGTCGCGATACTCCTGACCCTCGTGAGCGTGTTCCTGCTCTTCCGCCTGCGACGGCTGCCCGGCGGTGACGACAGCCTCGCCTACCGCGGCGTGGTGAGCCTCGCCACGCGCCTCGGGCTGGGGCCGCACCCTTCCCAGACCGAGTACGAGTACGCGGGCACCCTCTCGGAGGCCCTTCCCCACGTGCGGGATGATCTCTACCTCGTGACCGACGCACGCGTCGGGTCCGCCTACGGGAAGCGCAGCCTGGACACGGAGCGGCGAGGCACCTTGCGTAGTGCCTATGCTCGTATCCGCACCGCACTCCTGCGTCTCGCGTTTCGAGGACGGCGCTAGAGAGCCCCTTCGGGTCGCGACGTCCGCTGTCCGAGCGCGGTGATGTGCTCATCGAGGTTGTGGGCGCGCAGCTGCACGACCTCGCCGTCCAGCTCGAGGACGGAGATCGAGGCCAGGCCCAGCGGGAACGACCAGAAGTGCTCCAGCCCCACGCCCAGGAGGTCGAGCAGCAACAGCCGCAGCAGCCCGTCGTGGGCGACGACGATGGCCCAGGTCGGCGACAGCGGCACAGCGACAGGGCTGTCATCGGCCGCAGCGGTCGCGCCCGCGATCCGCCTTCCCGCCGCACGCGCGCGGACCGCTGCGTCACGGAGGGACTCGCCTCCGGGTGCATGGTGATCGAGCGGATCCTGCTGCCAGGCAGCGAGCTCAGCCGGCCAGCGCTCGCCGACCTCGTCGTGCGTCAGGCCCTCCCACTCACCCTGGCCCAATTCCATGAGCTCATCGAGCGGCCGCAGTGGGGCATCCGCCTCTCGCGCCTCGTGGATGGCGCGAGCTGTCTGGGCTGCGCGTCGGAGCGGTGAATGCCAGATGGCCTGGGGCGGGCCGGGCGGCACGGGCACGGACGGCATCATCGACGGCCGTGCCAGGCGTGCTCCGACGGCGACGGCCTGGCGCTCCCCGGCGTCGGAGAGTGGTGGGTCACCACGCCCCTGGAAGCGCCCTTCGGCGATCCAGGCGGACTCCCCGTGTCGGACGAGTACGAGCGTGGTGCGTCGCGTCACTCGGGGAGGTCGAGGCTGACCAGCCAGACGTCGAGCATGCCATCCGCCCCGCGGACCTGATCGGCCACCGACTCCGGGACGGGCTCGTCGAGCGCCAGGATCATGAAGGCGATGGAGCGCTTGTCCGAACGCCCGAGGTGCATGTTGCTGATGTTGATATCAGCCTCACCCATGATGCGTCCGACCGTGCCGATCGCGCCAGGCCGGTCCTGGTGTCGCGACACGAGCATGTTGCGCGCCGGTGCCAGGTCGACCTCATAGCCGTCAAGCGCGACCAGGCGCAGCTCGCCACCGAAGGAGACCGTGCCGGCCACCGAGCGCTCACTGCCCGAGAGGGTCAGCAGCGAGGAGAAGCGGCCGGCATCGGCCGTGTGCAACACGGAGAGATTGATGCCGCGCGCCTTGGCCAGGGCCGAGGCGTTGATGACGTTGACCCGCTCCTCGGTGTGCTGCTCGAGGATGCCGCCGAGGGCGGCTGCGATCAGCGGCCCGGCCTCGAACTCGGAGAGCTCACCCGCGACCTCCAGGGTGAGATCGGACAGCTCCGCGGAGAACTGAGCGTAGAACTGACCCAACGTGCGCGCGAGCGGCAGGTACGGCGCGAGGGCGTCAGCCGTTTCCGGCGTGAGCCTCGGCGCGTTGACGGCGTAGCGGGCGGAGCGACCCGCGAGCACCTCCCGGACCTGTTCGGCAGCCTCCACCGCGACGCGTGTTTGCGCCTCGGCCGTCGACGCGCCCAGGTGCGGTGTGAGGATGACGTTCGGCGCGGACAGCAGGGGGTTGTCCGGGGTCGGCGGCTCGGAGGAGTAGACATCGACGGCGGCGCCGGCGATGGTGCCGGCCTCAAGGGCAGCGGCGAGGGCTGCTTCATCGACCACGCCGCCACGGGCCACGTTGATGATGAAGGCGTCGGGCTTCATGCTGGCCAGCTGCTCGGTGGAGATGAGGTTCGTCGTGTCCTTGGTCTTGGGCACGTGCACGGTGACCGCGTCGGCCACGTTGAGGATCTGCTCGACCGACATGCGCTCGATGCCGTGGAGCTTGGCCGCATCCTCGGTCACGTAGGGGTCATAGCCGACGACGTTCATGCCCAGGGCTCGAGCCCGGTCCGCCACGGCCATGCCGATCTTGCCCAGGCCGATGACGCCAAGCGTCTTGCCCACCAGCTCCCGGCCCATGAAGGCGGCGCGGTTCCACTGTCCCGCGTGCATCGAGGCATCGGCCGCGGGCACGTTTCGATGCAGGGCGAAGAGGAGAGCGAGCGTGTGCTCGGCGGCTGCGGTGGTGTTGCCGGTGGGGGCGTTCACGACGGTGATGCCGGCGGCGGTAGCTGCCGGGATGTCGATGTTGTCGACGCCCACGCCCGCACGACCGATGACGATGAGCCTGGATCCGGCCGCGATCGCTTCCGCGTCCGCCTTGACACCGCTCCGCACCAGCAGGGCCTGGTACTCGGGCAGGGCGGCCAGATACTCCTCGCGAGACATGCCGACGCGCACATCGACCTCGTGCTCCGCTTCAAGGAGGGCCACGCCCTCGGGTGCCAGCTTCTCGGCGACGAGCACCTTCATCGGAGGGCCGCCTCGCCAGCCTTGCGGGCAGCGGTGGGACCGGCTCCGGGCTCGACCGCATGACCGATGGCGAGGGATCCTCGTTCGATGATCTCGATGGCCGTGACGATGTCGTCGACCGTGACATCTCCGAGGTGCCCGATGCGGAAGATCTTGCCCTTCATCTTGCCCTGGCCGCCGGCCAGCTGGAGACCCCCGTCGCGGAACTCTCGATTGAGGGCCGACCAGTCGGTGCCTTCGGGCACGAGCGCGGAGGTCACGGTGTTCGAGGCATGGGCCGGGTCGGCGAAGAGATCGAAGCCCATGGCCCGGAGCCCCGCTCGAGCGGCGTCGCCGCACGCGGCGTGGCGGGCGAAGGTGGCCTCACGGCCCTCCGCCTCCATGATGGTGAGCGCAGCGTCGAGCTGGAAGAAGATGCCCACTGCCGGTGTCCAGGGGGTCTGGCCCTTGGAAATGCCATCGCGGTGCTTGACGAGGTCGAAGTAGAAGCGCGGCATCCTGGCCGTCTCGGCGGCGGCCCAGGCGCGATCCGAAGCGACCACCATGGCCAGTCCGGGCGGGATCATCCACGCCTTCTGGGATCCGGTCACCACCACGTCGAGGTCCCAGCCGTCCATCTCCATGGGCACCGCACCCACGGCACTCACGCCGTCCACCAGGATGAGCGCGCTCGGCAGCTCGGCACGGATGGTCTCCGCCAGGATGGGCAGCGGGTTGGTCACCCCCGTGGAGGTCTCGTTGTAGGTGACCTGCACCGCCTTCGGGCTGCGATCGCTCGCGACCATCTCGCGGATGGCGTCGCGGACGACGTCAGGGTCCGCCGCCTGGCCCCAGTCGAACTCGACCATCGTGACGTCAGCCCCGAAGGCCGTGGCGATCGCGCCGAACCGCTCTCCGAAGTTGCCGATGCTCACGGTGAGCACGGGGTCACCTGGCGAGAGGAAGCTGACCACGGCCGCCTCCAGTCCACCGCTGCCGGAGGAGGTCAGGATCATCACGTCACCCGTGGTCTGGAAGTACGGGCGCATGCCCGTGCTACAGCGACCCACGAGCTCCATGAACTCCTCGGTGCGGTGGCCGACCATCTGCTCCGAGCCGGCTTCGCGGACGGCGTCGGGCAGGGGCGTAGGACCTGGGATACGGAGATGCTGCGGTGGCACGGGAGACTCCTCGCTGGGCGTGGGCGTGGGCGTTCAGGGGCGCTTCGGTTCCGGTGCCTAGATGGTAGCCGTCAGAGGAGCGTGGCGCACTAGACTCGGCGGATGCCATCCACTCCTCGCGAGCCTGCCCGCGTCGCACGTCCGCAGACCCTACCCGTGGCCGTCGAAACCGGACACATGCCGCTCGCGGCTCGACTACGCCCGACCAGCCTCGAGGAGGTCGTGGGCCAGGAGTCGCTCATCGGCGAACGCGGAGCCCTGCGTCGCATGGTGGAGCACGGTCGCCTCCTCTCGATGGTCCTGTGGGGACCGCCGGGCGTCGGCAAGACGACGCTGGCGCGCCTGCTCGCGCAGGCCGTCGATGCGCCGATGGAGACGCTCTCGGCAACCTCGAGCGGGGTCAAGGAGGTGCGAGCGGTGGTTGCCGGCGCGCGCGGCTGGGCCGAGCAGGGCGGGGGCTCCACGGTGCTCTTCATCGACGAGATCCACCGCTTCAACAAGGCCCAGCAGGACGCCCTGCTCCCGCACGTCGAAGAGGGCGTCGTGACCCTCATCGGTGCGACCACTGAGAACCCCTACTTCGAGGTCAACTCGGCCCTGCTCTCGCGACTCCGGGTGTTCCGTCTGGACCCGCTGTCGGATGACGATCTCGATCGGATCGTGGAACGAGCGCTCACCGATGACCGCGGGTTCGACGGGCGTGTCGAGCTGGAGTCGGAGCCTCGCTCGCATCTCATCGCCATCTCGGCGGGGGATGCCCGCGCGGTCCTGAACATCCTCGAGTCGGCGGCCTCGATGGCCGGGGTCGATGACGATGCGCGGGTGCCCGTCTCGCCGAGCCTCGACGACGTCGAGACCGCAGCCCAGCAGCGAGTGCTCGCCTACGACCGCGCAGGTGACGGCCACTACGGCACCGTCTCCGCGTTCATCAAGTCGATCCGTGGCAACGATCCGGATGCGGCGCTCTACTGGCTGGCCACGATGGTGGCCGCGGGTGAAGATCCCAAGTTCATCGCCCGCCGCTTGATCATCGCCGCCTCGGAGGACGTGGGCAACGCCGACCCGCGCGGGTTGCAGGTGGCCGTGGCCGCGGCGCAGGCGCTCGACTGGGTGGGCCTGCCAGAGGCCCAATACGCGCTCGCGCAGGCGACGGTCTACCTGGCCACGGCGCCCAAGTCGAACCGCAGTGGAGAGGCCTACTGGAAGGCGGTGGAGGACGTGCGCCAGCACGGCTCGCTGCCGGTGCCCAAGCACCTTGTCAACGCTTCGCATCGGCGGATGAAGCACCACGGTCTGGGCGTCGGCTACAAGCTCCCGCACGACTACGAGGGAGCTGACGTGGACCAGCAGTACCTGCCGGATGAGCTGGTCGACCGCCGCTACTACGAGCCGACGGGGGAGGGCTGGGAGGCTCGCGTGAGCGAGCGCATGGATGCGCTCCTGGAGCGCCGGGCGAGGGGTGCGAGGAAGCGCGACTGATCCTGGCGACTTGCTGCCATACTCAGCTATATGGGGGAAGCATCTACTAACCGCGACCGATACGCGACGACAGACTTCGAGAAGTGGGCCGGCAGGCGAGAGCTGTTCACGGCTGAGGAGTGGCTCATCGACCGCTACCTCTCCAAGGACGGAGCAACCCTCGATGCCGGTACAGGTGGCGGCAGCATCATCTTTGCCATGCGTGACATGGGGTTCACGTCGTTGGCCGGGTTCGACAACGTCCCTGAGATGGTGAGCACGGCCCGCTCCCGGGACCCGGCCGGGGACATCCGTTTCGACGTGATGGATGCAACGAACCTGGGCTATGAGGACGACTCGTTCGATCAGCTTGTCTATCTTCAGTGGCTCATCTCGCTGGTCGAGGGAGCCGATGGCCGCATCGCGGCGTTGCGCGAGGCCCACCGAGTGCTTCGCAGCGGAGGCGTCGCGCTGTTCTCCCTGGCGTCGTGGGATACCCGGCAGCATCGGACCACGGTCAAGGCCGTGGGAACCTGGCTGCGAGTGCTCCGTTCGGTACGAAGAACGGATCGACACTGCCCACGATTGGCCACACCTTCGAGCGGGGGGCCGGCGCAACTACAGCGCACTTCTTGACCGCGGGCCGTATCTCCATTGGTTCACCAAGCCCGAGGCGACCACGCTGCTGGAGCAGACGGGGTTCTCGGTCGTACTGTCGGCCAGGGAACCGGAGGTCACGGCGATGGCGGGCGGTGAGGTCTACCCCAACGCCACTGGGCTCTACCTCGTTTGCACGAAGAGCTAGCGCGGCACTGGTGCGTGACTCCCGGCGCCGAGGGCGAAGCGCCCCAGTGTGCGGATCAAGTGCCGCACGGCCGAGCGAGGCTCGCGTCGAATTCCGACTAGGGCACCATTCGCTCGTGCGGGCGAGGGGGCTCCGGTCGTGGCGGCGGCGAGGGGGACATCAGGCTCGGCACGAAGACGGCCGGCCGCCGGGTCGCCTTCCAGCCCGCGAACAAGACCAGCAGCCACATGGGCAGGGCGCTGAAGAGGTAGCCCAGGGCGGAGCCACCCGAGTCCGCCATCACGCGATCGGCGATGACCGCCAGATACTCTGGACGCTCAGGATGGGCCCACGCGTACCAGCACGTGCGGACGCGTGGTTGGTTGCCGTAGAGGCAGCCGGCCGCCTCGGTGGTGCGAGTGGCCAGATCCTCGCTTGACGGCGCGCCCTGGAGGGCTTCGATCTCTGCCGCCAGGGTGGCTCCACGCAGATAGTCCGCACCGTCAAGGGCCGCCCGGAAGGTCAAGAGCAGGGCGATCCCGAGCCCCAGGGCCAGCAGCGAGAGCCAGAACGAGCGGTCCATGTGTCTCCACGGTGCGCGGCGCGCGTGTCGTTCCGCTCAGTATCGTCGTCGACCACGAGCGCGTCCATCCCCACCCCGATGTGGCCACGCGCGAGACGGAGTCGAGGATCGACGAGGGGCCCGGCGCTGCCGCAGCGATCGAGCGCATCCGCGGGGGCCGTGGCGAGTACACTCTGCCCCAACCAATCCACCTGAACCCTGGAGCCCACCTTGTTCTTCATCCTTGCACTCGTTCTCATCCCGCTCGTGGCAGGCTATGTGGCGAACATGGTCGTGGGCAAGAACGCGAACTTCCAGACCTGGGAGCTGTACATCGCCGGCATCGCCGGCTCGTTCGTCGGTGGAGCCGTTCTCAACCTGCTCATCAACGGCGATTTCGAGCTCTCCGTCAGCGGCCTCATCGGCTCGATCCTCGGCGCCATCATCGTGCTCGGCGTGTGGGCCTTCGTGCGCGTCAGGATGAACAAGTCGGGCAAGTCCGGCTGACGCTCCTGGGCGACGACATGATGCGACCGGGTCGTCACCGACCCGGTCGTTTCGATCCTGCCCGCCTGCCGCGCGGGAACATGGCTCCCGCTAGTAGAGGCTGAGCACGTCCATCACGCCGAAGACCAGGTATGACAGGGCCAGGGCGACCACCAGGATGACCGAAACCACGCCGATGCGGCGCAGGTCTGCACGGACCCAGACGTCCTCGGCCGCGGCCCGCGTGGCAAAGTCGCCATGGCTCTTCTTGGATGTCCGGCCCTGTGCTCGCCGCCGTGAGCGACGACCCGTCGTGGGTGTGTCGCTGGCGACCGTGGCCGTGCTGGCCGCGACGGCGGCAGCGGCGACCTCGTCGACCTCCACCTCCGAATAGCCCGTGACGGCGTCCGCCACGGTGTCGGTCCCAGCCTGAGACGACGTTGGCGGACTCGCCTCAGCGTCGGACGTCTTCTTCGCCCGCGTGGGCCCCTGGCCGCCTGGACGGTGGGCGGAGCGGCTGGCTCGAGTCCGCTTGACCACGTGTTCTCCTTGTCGACTGCACTTCGGGACTGCCGAGGAGGATAGCATCGAGCGACCACACACCGCCGCTGCGCGGCCGCTACGATCGAGGCCATGGAGGGACTTGCGCTCATCCTTGCCATCGGGGCCCTGGTCATCGCCGTGGTCGCGGTCGGCTTGGTGCTGCGCTCAGAGCGGCGGCCCGGCGATCTCGGCCTGGGAAGTGCGCGCACCGCCGATCTCGAGCGACACCTGGCGCAGCTGGCGCAGCGGATGGATGCGGTCGCGGCCGACGTCGACGCCCAGCGAGCCGGCCGCGAGCCAGTACCCCGCGTGAACGCGAGCCCGTTACCTCGCGGCACCGCGGCGATCTCCCGCATCGGCCTCATCCGCTTCGATGCCTTCGAGGACGCCGGTGGAGCCCAGTCCTTCGCGCTGGCCATGGTCGATGACGACGGCGACGGCATCGTGCTCACGAGCCTGCACTCGAGACCGACCACACGCGTCTACGTCAAGGCGATCAGGCGAGGTGTGGCTGACGCCCCGCTCTCGGACGAAGAGGCGCGCGCCTTGCAGGACGCGGGGATCACGCCCATCGTGTGACACGGTAGCTGTCACGGGTCACCCGCAGCCTCGAGCGTGATGACAGCCATCCGCACGCCTGTTGGACAGGCTCCCCAGCGCACGCCATCACCCCGCACGGTGGCGCCCGTGCCGATCGACGACGTGCGGGACCTGCTGCGCGGCCTCGATCGTCGTCAGCGCCAGGCAGTGACGTACGGGGAGGGGCCCCTGCTCGTGGTGGCTGGTCCAGGCACGGGCAAGACGGAGGTCATCACCCGTCGCGTGGCCTGGCTCATCGCCAGCAAGCGCGCCCGCCCGTCGGAGATCCTGGCCCTGACCTTCACTGAGCGTGCGGCAGAGGAGATGCAGGCGCGGGTGGACCTGCTGGTGCCGTATGGCCAGGCAGACACCGCGATCCACACCTTCCATGCCTTCGGAGACTGGCTGCTACGTGAGCACGGACACGCCATCGGACGCGCCGATGATCCCCGCGTCATCGGCCGGTCGCAGGCCGTCGTCCTGCTGCGTGACAACATCTTCGAGCTCGGCCTTCAACGCTACCGTCCACTCGGCGACCCGACGCGGTTCGTGGGCGCCCTCGCAGACCTCTTCGGGCGGGCCAAGGAAGAGGGGCTGGCACCAGACGATCTCGCGGCCTACGCGGCGGAGCTCGGCGCTGGCGCGCGGGCCGCCGTGGGCGCGGACCTCGATGCAGGTGCGCGTGAAGCCGTCGAGGGGCTGACCGATGAAGCTGCAGCCATGGCGGAGCTCGGACGCGCCTACGAGGCCTACCAGCGACTGCTGAGCGAGCGCTCGCTGGTGGATCACGGCGATCAGGTGGCAGAGGCGGTGCGGTTGCTCGACGAGCGGCCAGCGGTGCGCCAGGCCCTACGCCGGCGCTTCCGCTACGTCGTCGTCGATGAGGCCCAGGATGCCAATCCCCAGCAGATGCGCCTGGTGCGCACGCTGGTCGGATACGGGGGCAACGTCATGTTCGTCGGTGATGATGACCAAGCCATCTATTCCTTCCGCGGGGCCGTGGGCCGGGAGCTGGCAGCTCTTGATGAGACGTACGGGCCGGTCAAGGACGTCGTGCTCAAGCGCAACTATCGCTCGCGCAAGCCCATCCTGGAGGCTGCGCGACGGCTGATCCGCCACAACGACCCTGACCGCCTTGAGATCAGTCGCGGGTTGGACAAGAGCCTCACCGCGGTCAGGCGTGCCCGACGGCCCGCCTCGGTGACGCACCACCTCTATCGCACGCCAACGGAGGAAGCAGACGCGGTCGCCGCTGACATCCGACGCCGGCTGGACTCCGGCCTGCCGCCGGAGTCGGTGGCGGTGCTGGTGCGAACGAACGCGGATGCCGCCCCAGTGCTCGCCAGCCTCGACGTGCTCGGCATCGCGCGGCGGTTCTCCGGAGCATCCGGGCCTGATGGCGCATCGCGAGGTACGAGACACGCTGAGCCTCCTGCGTGTGATCGCAGCCCCAGATAGCTCTGAGGACCTGTACGCCGTCCTGACGGCGCCGCCATACGGGCTCGGGGGTGAGGACCTTACGTCGATCTGTGGGTACGCCGATCGGCGTCGTCGGAGCCTGTGGTCTGTGGCCACGGAGCTGGTGGAGCAGCCGGGCGTGCTCCGCCTTGAGGCATCGACTCGGCGAGCGCTCGAGCGCGCCGTCACGCACGTGCGCGAGTCCATCGCGGACGCCCACCAACGACCGGCACCGATCGTGCTCTACGAGTTCCTGGGACGCAGCGGCTGGCTGAAGCTCCTCATCGATCACGCGGAACGAGGCGACGATGGTCCCCTCCGTCGCGTCGCCAGGCTCTTCGAGCTGGTGAAGGAGCAGGCCGACCTCGTCGCCGACCCGCGCGTGGCCACGATCGCACCGTCCCTGCGAGCCCTGCTGGATGCCGGCCACGACCCGGTCGCCCCCGATGCCGACGACCTCAGCGGCGCCGTCTCGGTCTTGACCGTCCACCAGGCCAAGGGCCTGGAGTTTCCCCTGGTGTACGTGGTGGGCGCGGCTGACGGCCGCTTCCCGGTACGTTCGCGACCGGACGTGCTGGCCCTGCCGCCAGCCCTCACCGGGCATCCCCTGCCCGGTGACCCGGCCCTGCACCGAGCGGAGGAGCGCCGTCTCTTCTACGTCGCCATCACGCGTGCCCGCGACGAGCTCATCCTGAGTCATGCGGCCGCCGGACGGGAGGGCGGCCGGGCACGACGACCCTCGCCGTTCCTGGCCGAGGCGCTTGGCCATGAGGTCGAGGGCGTCCCGGGCGGTCCTTCGCTCGCGATGCTGGAGCTGCCGGCCGAGCCCAGCGCGGCTGGAAGCATGGGTCCGCGGGTGACCGCAGATGCGCCGCTGGACCTCAGCTTCAGCCAGATCGACGACTACCTCACCTGTCCCCTGAAGTACCGCCTGCGCCACCAGGTCCGCGTGCCCACGCCACCGCACCACGCGCTCGTCTTCGGCAACGCGCTCCACCAGGCCGTCGCCCTCGCCAACGGCCGACGGATGCGCGGGGAGACGGTCGAGATGGATGCCCTGGAGGGCGCGCTCGGAGCACATTGGCGCAGCGAAGGCTTCCTCTCGCAGGAGCACGAATCCGCCCGCTACGAGGCCGGTATCGCGGCCCTGACCCGTTTCGCGTCAGAGGCAGGTACGTCGGAGGACGTGATCATGGCTGCAGAACAGCCGTTCTCCGTGCGGATCGGGCGAGATCGGGTGCGCGGCCGCTATGACGCTGTCCGCAAGACCCGGTCTGGCGTCGTCATCACCGACTACAAGTCAGGAGACGTGCGCGATCCCACACGCGCTCGACAGCGTGCGCGCAGCTCGTTGCAGCTCCAGCTCTACGCCCTCGCCTGGGAGTCAGAGCAGGGTGAGCGACCGGACGCGGTCGAGCTGCACTTCCTCGAGGCTGGCGTCGTGGGGCAGGTCACACCCACCGACCGTCAGCTCGATGGGGCGCGCCAGAAGGTGGCCACGGCGGCCACGGGGATCCGCGCCGGGAACTTCGAAGCCACGCCAGGGTTTCCTGCTTGCGATTGGTGTCCCTACCGTCGCATCTGTCCCGCCGCGCCATGAGTCGCGGGGCTACACTCCGGCCGGTGTCAACCGCAGAACGAACGACCACCATCATCCTCGTGGCGGCCGCGATCGCGGCCTGGTTCGTGGTCGCCTTCGTGCTGGCCTTCGTGTCGCCGCAGAACGACGCCGGCGCCCAGCTCTTCGGTGCCGTCGCCTTCGGCGCAGCCGTGACCTTGACCTTGTGGCCGCTGCTGTGGTCCGCCACTCGCACCCGGCCCGGCAGCCTCTCTACGGCGGCACGCCGAAGCATCCTCGCCGGCTCGATCGTGACCATCCTGGTCGTGTTGCGGGCCATCGATGTGGTCAGCCCGATGGTCATCATCTTCGTCATCGTCGGAGCCGTCGTCATCGAGGCGGCCGTGACGCTGCGACGCTGACCGCCCGTCCGGCCCCCGTCGCCACGTGGCACGATGGGTGCACGATGGAGCCGCACGCATGAGCAACAAGCATCCCGACTACGGCGCGGCCAACGGCTGGGACCGGCCCTTCCCGCGCTATGAAGATGCGGACCGCCCGGTCTACGTCGGCTCCGCCGCCTTCGGCAAACGGCCACTCATCGACGATCCCATGGAGCTCCGCCGCCGGGCTCCGGATGCTGCCATCGTGGGGGCGCCCTTCGACGACGCGGTGACACATCGTGGCGGCGCCCGCTTCGGGCCGCGCGCGGTACGTGCAGGCACGTACCAGGCGGGTGCGCAGTCGTTGCAGCTCGACGTGGACGTGTGGGCCGAGCTCGACGTGGTCGATGCCGGAGATGCGGACATCGTCCCGGCCTGGCTGGAGCGCGGTCACGCCATGATCTTCGAGAAGGTGCTCGAGGTCGCCGCAAGCGGGGCCGTCCCCATCGTCATCGGGGGCGACCACAGCATCACCTGGCCGTCAGCCAGCGCGATCGCCCAAACGCATGCCCCGCACACCATCGGTATCGTCCACTTCGACGCACACGCAGACACTGCGGACAGCTCGTGGGGCGTGCTCGCTGGACACGGCACGCCCATGCGCCGGCTCATCGAGTCGGGTGCCGTGGCCGGACGCAACTTCGTGCAGGTCGGCCTGCGGGGCTACTGGCCACCCCGGGATGTGCTCGACTGGATGGCGCAGCAGGGGATGCGCTGGCACCTCATGCGAGAGATCGAGGAGCGTGGCGCAGAAGCCGTCGTCGACGACGCCATCGCCGAGGCCCTCGACGGCCCGGACCTGATCTACCTCTCGGTCGACATCGACGTGCTCGACCCGGGCATGGCGCCGGGCACCGGCACGCCGGAACCTGGCGGCATGCTCACGCGAGAGCTGCTGCGGGCGGTCCGTCGCATCGTCGGTAGCGTGCGCCTTGCGGCCATGGACATCGTGGAGGTTTCCCCGCCGTACGACCAGGCAGAGGTCACGGCCATGGCTGCCCACCGGGTGGCCATGGAGGCGCTCAGTGCCCTGGCGGTGCGCAAGCGGGCAGGGGAGCCGGTGCGCTTCGAGCGCTCATGACGACAGCCCATCGCGCGAACGAGCTGGCTGCTCGTCTCGCACGTTACTACGACCTCGACTTCCTCGACGTCACCTACGACGCCGAGCTCTATCTGCAGCTCGCCCACGAGAGCGGCGGCCCGGTGCTGGAGCTTGGGGGCGGCAGCGGCCGCATCGCCGTGCCGCTCGCCCTCGCCGGCCATGAGGTACGGGCGATCGACATCGATGAGGCCATGCTGGCGCGCGGTCGCGATCGCTGGCAGGAGATGTGCGGGGCGCTCGAGCCGGAGCGCATGACCTTCGAGCGGGCTGACTTCTTCGACTACCGGCCGGGCCCGCGCTTCAGGCCTGGCCCTCATCGCGGTCAACACCTTCCTGCTGGCGGAGGACGATCACGCGCGCCTCGCCATCCTGACCACGATGCGCGAGAGCTTGCGCCAGGGTGGTGTGGCCGCGGTGGAGGTGGGGACGCCGGATGCGGCGGAGCTGGACCGGTTCGACGGCCGCCTCCAGCACGAGTGGCTACGTGTCGATCCCGAGACGGGTGAGGAGGTGACCAAGACGATCAGCGCCAGACACGATCCGACCGATGACTCCGTCGTGCTGACCCAGATCTACGAGTGGACGCCGCCCCACGGTGGGTCACTCTCACGCCTGACCCGCACCGATCGCATCCACCTGCTGAGTGCTGCGCACCTCGCGGAGCTCGCGCGTGAGGCCGGGTTCGGAGCGGTCGATCTACGGGGTGACCATCTGTCCACCCCCTACCACCCCGGAAGTCACCGGGTCATCCTTGTCGCGCGGTTGGTATAGTCCCGCCGTGGCTACCGAAGACCAGATCCGCCTGCTACTCGTCGAGGACGTGCCGCAGGTCTCCCAATACGTCCGCAATCTCCTGCAGCATCAGAAGCAGGTTCGCCTCCTCGATACCGTCACCGACGGCAGGATGGTCATGGACCAGATCCGTGAGCTGCGACCTGACGCACTGATGGTCGATGCGCTGCTCCAAGGCAAGGTCAACGGCCTCGAGGTCGCTGAGCAGGTCCGCCAGGCGGGCATCCGCATCCCCATCATCATCGTCACCGTTCCGCAGAAGCCGGTGAAGGCTGGCGAGGGCATGGGCATCACCGAGGTGCTCTCGATGCCCTTCTCCGGCTACGAGCTCATGAACGCGCTTACGCACTCGAGCGCGCGCTACCGGGCCACCGCGCCCAGCGCCATGTCCCGCTCCTACGTGGTGTACTCGGGCAAGGGTGGCGTCGGGCGCACCACCATCGCTTACAACACGGCCGTCGCCTTCGGTCAGATGCCGGGCGTGCGGGTGGTGCTGATCGACGGTGACCTCCAGTTCAGCGACCTGCGCGGTCTGCTCCGCGTGCCCGACACGGCACCCTCGATCCTGCAGCTGCCCACTGATCGCATCGCCGAGAGTGACCTCGCGTCCGTCCTCTGGCGCGACCCGTCCGGCATCGACCTGCTGCTTGCGCCGCCGCGCGTCGAGCAAGCGGAGATGATCACCAGCCGTGACGTGGAGAAGGTCATCTCCCTGCTGCGGCGCATCTACAACGTCGTCGTCATCGACTCGCCCCCGGCCATCACCGACACCACGCTGGCCTTCCTCGACGACGCCGACAGCATCCTCAGCATCATCACCCCGGACCGCAACGCGGTGCGCGCCGCGCGACTGGCCGGACAGTCGTTCGTGGCCGCAGGCATGTCGCCGCAGAAGATGCTGCTGATCATGAACCGCGCCGGCAGCCCGGGCGTGAAGCCCGAACAGATGAGCGCAGAGCTGGGTCGACTCCCTGACGTGGCCATCCCGGACGACCAGCAGCTGGTCAAGGCCACCACAGCTGAAGGCGTGCCCTTCGTGCTGGCCCAGCCCAAGGCCAAGGCCAGTCTGGCGATCACCAACATCGTGCAGCTGCTCACGGCACAGCCACCTGTGGCCGCCGACGCTGCTGCCGCTGCACCGCCCCTGGCACCGACGCCTCGCTGACCTCGATGGGCGACCCTCGACCCATCGGCTTCTTCGACTCCGGGGTCGGCGGTCTGACCGTGCTGCGTGAGGTCATCCGGCGGTTGCCTGCCGAAGACACGCTCTACCTGGGTGACAACGCGCGGACTCCGTACGGCCCACGCCCGGACGACGAGGTCGTACGCTTCAGCCTCGAATGCCTCGATGAGCTCACGGAGCGTGACGTCAAGGCCATCGTCGTGGCCTGCAACACCTCCACGGCGGTCGCCCTGCCACTCCTTCGTCGACGCTATGCGCTGCCCATCCTGGGGGTCGTTCGTCCCGGAGCCACGGCCGCCGCCCTGGCCACCCGCACGCGAGCGGTCGGAGTCATCGCCACGCCCGCCACGGTCCGCTCACACGCCTATTTCGAGGCCATCAACGAGGAAGACCCGTTCGTCGAGGTCTTCGAGCACGCCACTCCGGAGCTGGTGCCGCTGGTCGAGGCCGGGACCCTCACTGGCCCGCAAGTGGAAGCCACCATCCGACGCGCGCTGGCACCGCTGCTCGGCGATTCGGTGGAGGCCGACGCGGCCTTCGTCTTCCCCAAGCCGCCGGACGCTCGCATCGACACGTTGCTGCTCGGGTGCACGCACTATCCGCTGCTGAGCCCGGTGATTCGCGAGATCGTGGGGGAGGGCACAGCCGTCATCGATTCTGCCTCGGCCACGGCCAGCGCCCTGGCCAGCCTCATCGAGGTCCACGACCTGGGCACGCCCGAGCCCGGCCCCGGCCGACACCTCATGCTCACGACCGGCGATACGGCCAGCTTCGAGGCCACCGCCTCACGCCTCTTCGGGGCGAGCTTCGGTGACATCGAGCCGCTCGTGCTCCAGGGCTCGGCGGCCGGCAAGGGTACCCCGCGATGACCCTCGCGACGACCGCCCGCCGCCTCGGTTCCAGCCGAGCCCTGCGCATCGGCGTAGCCATCGGCCTGGGCATGACCGCACGCGCCATCGCCGGCCGGGCCACGGTCGATGTGCCGGAGGGGCTCGTCGACTGGGAGCGCGCCGAGCGGATCGCCCGACGCCGACTACGAAGCGCGCCGGGCCACCTCACGCCAGCGGAGCTGCACGCGGCCGAATCGTCCTATGCGCGGCACATGGATCGCGTCGTACCCCTGCTTGAGCAGCGGCTCGGAGCCGAGCTGCCGGGTGTCGTCGAGCGGCACGCGGTCGTGTCGCGCGGCGAGTGGGCCGCAGCCAACATGGAGACGTTCAAGGCTCTCATCGCGCATCTCGAGCCCCACATGACACCGCGCCTGCCGCAGGGTAGCGTCCGGGCGGGCGTGGCGGCGGCCACCAACCGCCTCGTGACCACCGGGCAGGTCGGGTTCCTTCTGGGGTACCTCGGGTCACGCGTGCTGGGCCAGTACGACGTGGCCATGCTCTCGGCCGAGCAGGAACCCGGCCGGTTGCTCTACGTGGAAGAGAACATCCGCGCCACCGCGCGGACCGTGAAGGTACCCGTCGACGACTTCCGCTTGTGGGTGGCCCTGCATGAGACGACCCACGCCTTCGAGCTCGAGGCCCATCCATGGCTGCGGCCGTACCTGCGGGAACGTGTCGAACGCCAGGTCGCGCTCTTCGCGCGCGAGACCCAGCGACTGCAGCGGCATGGACTGGCGCATCTCGCCCGCCGCTGGCGCACCGCGGCTGCGGAAGGGTCGATCCGGGGCTTCCTGAGTCCGGAGCAACGCCAGCTGTTCAAGGAGACGCAGCTGCTCATGAGCCTGATGGAAGGCTTCAGCGACTGGGTCATGGATGAGGTCGGCGCGGATCTGCTGCCGAACGTGGAGGACATCCGTCGCCGCTTCGAGGCCCGGCGCCACCAGCGTCGGCGTGGCATCGACCGCCTCATGGCGCGTATCACCGGCATGGACATGAAGCTCGAGCAGTACCGTCGCGGCGAACGATTCGTCTCGGGCGTCTATCGTGTCGGTGGGGCCGCTGCCATCGACCACCTGTGGGACGGCCCGGAAACGCTACCGACCGAACTCGAGATGGATGACCCGGGCGCCTGGGTACGACGGGTCGTACCGACGGCACTCGAGCCAGGGGGAGACAGATGACCGATGTCCCGCGCGACGGACGCGAGCCCGCGGCGATCGCCCTGACGCCCATCCTCTCGGCGCGCTATCGGGAAGCGGACCTCGCGCGCATCAGGGCCGCAGCACCGGGCGCGCGCCTGGTGAACGTCTCGCTCGAAGGGCTCTCCGACGCCCCGCTCGATGACGTCGAAGTCCTGCTCCGTGGGCCATTGCGCACGGCCAACTTCGATCGCCTGTTGGCTCGGTGCCCTCGGCTGCGCTGGGTCCACTCGGCCACCGCCGGTGTGGAACGTGTGCTCACCCCCGATGCTGCTGCGCGGGGACTGATGATCACCAACGCTCGGGGCGTCTTCAGCGAGCCCATCGCCGAGTACACGATGATGATGATCCTGTCGGTGGCGCGACGGCTGCCCGAGCTCTTCGAGCTCCAGCGTGAGCGGACCTGGCAGCCGCTGCCGGCGCGGGAGATGCGACAGCTGACGGTGGGCGTGGTCGGCCTTGGCTCCATCGGCCGGAACGTGGCCCGCCTGGCGCTGGCCTTCGGCGCTCGGGTCATCGGCACGCGCAAGGAACCGGACCAGCGCAAGGACTTCACCGAGCCCCTGCCCGAGGGGATGGACCGTATCCTCGAGCACGACCAGCTCCCCGAGCTCCTCGCGGAGTCGGACTTCGTGGTCCTGGCCGTGCCTCTCACGCCGGAGACGGACAAGCTCATGAACGGGCCGCGCCTGGCCCAGATGAAGCCGGGCTCGTGGCTCATCAACGTGGCCCGCGGTCGGCTCGTCGACCAGCGTGCCCTGCTGCGAGCGTTGCGCAGCGGGCCCATGGAGGGAGCGATCCTCGACACCATCTGGGAGGAGCCACTGCCGGCCAGCTCGCCGTTGTGGGATGCTCCCGGTCTCATCCTCACGCCACACACCTCGTGGTCCAGCGGCCGTGTGCTCGATCGCAGCATCGAGCTCTTCTGCGACAACCTCGCGCGCTACCGGGACGGCCGCGAGATGCTCAACCTCGTCGACCCGGAGGCAGGGTACTAGCCGTATGCAGATCGCCATCGTCGGTCTCGCTCGCTCGGGCAAGACGACCGTCTTCAACTCGCTCACCAAGGGCGATGCCGCCACTGGTGGCTTCGGCGGCCTCACCGTCAACACGGGTGTGGTCAAGGTGCCCGACGAGCGGCTCACGCGGCTGACGGAGCTCTTCAAGCCCAAGCGGGAAGTCCCGGCGGACGTCACGTACGTCGACCTGCCGGCCCCCACCACGGAAGGGGGTGAGCCGCACGGGGACATCCCCGCCGATCAGCTGGCTCGCCTGCGCAATGCGGACGCGCTGTTGCACGTCGTCCGCGTCTTCGAGAACGCCGCCGTCCCCCACCCGTTGCTCTCCATCGACCCGGCTCGGGATATCGAGCAGCTGGAGCTGGAGTTCGCCTTGGCCGACCTCGGAGTCGTGGAGAAGCGACTCGAACGCCTCAAGCAGTCAGGCCGGAGCGGGACCCCTGCGGAGAAGGAGGCCAACGAGCGGGAGCTCGTCGTGCTGGAGAAGATCCTGCCGGCGCTCACCGCGGGCACACCCATCCGCGACCTCGGCCTCGATGACGACGATGCCCATCGCATCCGCGGCTTCCGCTTCCTGACCGAGAAGCCGGTGCTGGTGCTGCTGAACGTCGGCGAGTCCGACCTCGGCACCGCCGACGACCTGGTGGCGCAGATGGCGGCCGGCATCAGCCACGCCCACACCGAGGTCGCGCAGATGTCTGCGCAGATCGAGATGGAGATCGGGCAGCTCGACGAGGACGAAGCCCAGGTCTTTCGTGACGACCTTGGCCTGGAAGGCTCGAGCATGGTGCGTGTCATCCGTGCCAGCTACCACTTGCTGGGCCTCATCAGCTTCTTCACCGCAGGCGAGGATGAAACCCGGGCCTGGACCATCACCCGTGGCTCGGATGCGGTCACCGCGGCGGGCGCCATCCACAGCGACCTGGCGCGTGGCTTCATCCGAGCGGAGGTCATCGGCTGGGAGGAGCTGCTCGAGCTGGGCTCGATGGCGGCGGCCAGGAAGCAGGGCCTGCTCCGCTCCGAAGGCAAGACCTATGAAGTCCAGGACGGCGACGTCATCGAGGTGCTCTTCAACGTCTAGCGGCCCCGCGCGCTCCGTCTAGTCGTCGAGCCGGTCGTCCTTCACGCGCGTGCCGTCGGGGGTGCCCCAGATGGCGTCATCAGGCTCGACGTCGACGAGCATGGTGCGGAAGTCGCTGCGGCTCCCTCCGCCTACCTGAGCCGTCTCGTCGACGTCGGCCACGAACGTGCCGTCCTCCTCGGAGGACACGTTGACGGCCACCCGCAGCTGGGAGTCATCCACGATGAGGAACCCGGCGCGCTCGGCCAATTCCGCGGCCACCGCCTCGATCAGCGAGTCAGCCTCGTACTCGTCAAGGACCTTCTCACGGGCCTCGAGCACGAGCTCGAGGAACTCAGCCTCGTCGTACTCGGTGGCGTGGGCCAGGAGCACATCCGCGAAGAGGTCGGTGTCGCTCTCATGGAGCTCGTAGAAGTAATAGGGGGGTGCATCCCCGTCGCGCGTCGTCACACGACCGAGTATAGGCTTCTGACTCACGCGCCCGGCCGTTGGGACCGATCGGGGCAGGAGAGGGGAAGTAGGCGGGATGCAAGCACCGGACGTCGTGGTCGTCGGCTCGGCCACGCGCGACCTCAGCGACGAGGATCCGCGTGGCTGGAGACTGGGCGGTGGCGTGACCTTCGGAGCGCTCGCGCTGACGCGGCTCGGGCTGCGCACGGGCGTCGTGCTGGGCCTTGACGAAGAGGCGACCACGGCTCGTGAGCTGGACCTCATCCGCGATGCGGGGGCCGAGATCGTCGAGGTGCCCTTGGCGCACGGGCCGGTCTTCACCAACGTGGAGACGCTGGCCGGACGGATCCAGACCTGTGGCTCGCTGAGCGACCCCGTGCCGGCGGAGGCCCTGCCCGCGGCGTGGCAAACAGCGCCGGCCTTCGTCTTCGCCCCGATCGCCTCAGAGATCCCCGATGACTGGGTCGATGTCCCATCGGCCTCGGCGTGCGTCGCCTTCGCGTGGCAGGGCATCTTGCGCAACCTCGCGCCCGGGGAACGAGTCACGCCCAAGGTACCTGGGCCGTCACCGTTCCTCGAGCGGGCTGACATCCTTGCCTTCTCCCGTCATGACGTGCCCACTGACCTGCCGCTGCGGGACATCGGGGCGTGGGTGGGGGAGGAATGCGATGTGCTCATCACGGCCGGGCTGACGGGCGGCATGCTGCTGCGCCTCCGGGGTGGTCGCATCACCGCAGCGCGGGCCTATCCGAGCGTGCCCTCATTGGTGGAGGTTGATCCCACGGGCGCGGGCGACACGATGCTGGCGGGCATGGTCGCCGCGCGCCTGGTAGCCGGTGACGAAGGCCAGCGACTGGGTCGAGACATCTACATGGGTGCGACCGCATCCAGCCTGCTCGTGGAGGGGCCGGGCATGAACTCGGTGCCTACCTTCGGGCAGCTCATGGCCCGCATCGCCCGGCTGGGCTGATCGCCTGCGCGACACGAAGAAGCCGCCCGGCCTCCTGGCGCGGGCGGCTTCGTCATGGTGGTGCTGACTACTCGCCGCTGGCGTACTCCGCCGCGTTGCTGGCATCGACCAGCAGCGTGCCGGTGTCGATGACCGGCTCGAGCGTCTCGCCGTTGACGAGAGCGATGAGGCTCTCGATGCCGAAGTAGCCCATGTTGAACGGGTTCTGGGCGACCGTGGCCTCCATCTCGCCCGCGAGGATGGCGTCAGCCGCGTTGGGGTTGGCGTCGAAGCCGACGACCGTGACCTGGTCCAGCAGGCCCTGCAGACGCAGCGCCTCGACGGCACCAAGGGCCATGTTGTCGTTGCTGGCGAAGATGCCCGCGAGGTCAGGATGCTGGGTCAGGATATCCTCGGTGACCTGCTGGCCCTTCTGCACGTCCCAGTCCGCCGGGAGCTCGGCCACGAGGTCGAGCCCACAGGCCTTGAGGGCTTCGGCACCGCCGGTGGCACGAAGCTGGCCGGTGGTGGTGCTGATGATGCCCTGCAGGAGCGCGACCTTGCCGCCCTCGGCGACGTTGTCGCAGAGGTACTGGCCAGCGAGCGCGGCGCCAGCCTGGTTGTCGGTGCCGATGAAGGTCACGCCTTCATTGTTGCCGTTGGAGTCGACGAAGACGACGTTCACGCCTGCGGCGATGGCGTCATCGAGCGCCGGACCCAGGGCCTCGGGATCGGTGGGGGCGATGGCGATGCCGGCAGCGCCCTGCACCACGGCGTCCTCGACCTGGGCGATCTGGGCCGTGACGTCGGACTCGGTCGGGGGTGCCAGCACGACCACGTCCACGCCATAGTCGATACCAGCCTGGACGGCGCCCGCCTCGACGGCAGCCCAGAAGGGGTTGCCCGCGCCGGGGCCCTTCATGTTCATGAAGAGCTTGGCGTCCGCGGCTGCGCCGGGATCCTTCATCTCGTCGTCCTGCGCCATGACCGGGCCGATGGCCGTGATGGCCAGCACTCCGGCGGCGGCAAGACCTGCGATACGGGTTGTCTTCATCGTTCCTCCTGCTGATTCCGCGTGGTGAGGGCACGCCTCGGCACTCACCGCTCACTCCTCCGACGATGGCTCAGGCTCGACCCCGGATGGCCACCTCCTTCTCGCTATCCGTTCGACCCGCCATACGCTCCGCCCTCGAAGGAGCGCTGTCAAGCCGAAGCGGCGACACGTCGACGGAAGACGTCGAATGCGACGACGCCGATGATGACCACGCCGATGGCGACCTGCTGCCAGAACGAGGGCACCTGGTTGAGGTTCAGGAGGTTGCGCAACATCCCGATCACGAGCACGCCGGCGAAGACGCCGAGGACGGTGCCCCGGCCACCGAAGAAGCTGGCGCCGCCGATGATGACCGCGGCGATGGCGTACAGCTCGTCTCCGGTACCGGCCGCGGGGAAGCCCGAGTTGGTGCGGCCAGCGAGCAGCAAGCCGGCGAAGCCCGCGAGCATGCCGCACAGGGCGTAGGCCAGCACCAGTGTCCGGTCGACCGGCACACCGCTCACCTTGGCTGCCTGGGGATTGCCACCGATGGCGAAGATGTGACGGCCCTGACGACCGTGGTTGAGGAAGAGCCAGACCGCGAAGTACGTCAGGATGACCGCGACGAGGCTGACCGGGATGTTGGTCCCGGGGATGTTGTCCGCGCCCAGGAAGCGGACCTCATCGGGCAGGCCACTGATGGGTACGCCGCCGGATATGAGGTTGGTGATGCCTCTGACGATGAAGAGCATGCCCAGGGTCATGATGAAGGGGTGGGGCATGTGCAGCTTGGTCAGGCCCAGGCCGTTGATGGTGCCGACGGCGAGGCCCACGAGGAAGGGCGCGAGGAAGATGATCGGCCAGAAGGTGCCAGCGTCAGCGAGGACCGCCGCGGTCATGGCGGCAAGGGCCATGGTCGAGCCGACGGAGAGATCGATGCCGGCCGTCACGATGACGATGAACTGACCAAGGGCCAGCATCGCGTAGAAGCTGTTCTGCCGGAAGATGTTGCCGAGGTTGCGCTCGGTGAGGAAGAACTCCGGCTGCGAGGCGTAGGACAGCACGGCCATGAGCAGGACCAGGAAGAGGACACCCCACCGGTCGACCCAGCCCATGAGCGTGACCAGGCGCCTGGGCTCGTCCTCGATGTCGTCGAGCTGTTCCGCGGCCAGGGGGCTCATGATCTTCGCCATCGCGGGCCCCTCCTAGTTGTGGTCCACGGCGTCTTCGGCGCCGGCGCCATGCCGATTGCCCATGATCCAGCCCACGACCTCGTTCCGCTCGATCTGGTCAAGCGGGCCTTCCGCGAAGTTGCGTCCGTGATACAGCGCCATCACGCGGTCACAGACGTAGAAGATGTCATCGAGGCGGTGGCTGATGAGGATCACCGCGATACCCTTGTCGCGCAGGCCGTTGATGAGGTCGAGGACCTTGGCCACCTCCTTCACGGCGAGGGCCGCGGTCGGCTCGTCCATGATGACGACCTTGGCGTCGAAGGCGGTGGCGCGCGCGACGGCCACGGCCTGACGTTGACCGCCGGAGAGCTGTTCCACACGCTGGCCCACGCTCTTGACATGGATCTTGAGGTTGTCGAGGTGCTCCAGGGCCCGGGTCTGGTTGGCCTTGTGGTCGACCAGGCTGAGCGGTCCGTAGCGTCGCGTCTGCTCGCGACCAAGGAAGATGTTCTCGTCGATCCGCATGTTGCCCGCCAGGGCCAGGTCCTGGTAGACCATCTCGATGCCCATTCGTCTGGCATCCCCGGGATTGGAGAAATGCACGGGTGCACCCTCGACGAAGAGCTCCCCGCTGCTGGCCGGATGGACGCCGGAGAGGATCTTCATGAGCGTGGACTTGCCGGCGCCATTGTCGCCCACCACGCCGAGCACCTCGCTCCGTGCCAGCTGGAGGTCTACGCCGCGCAGGGCGTTCACGTGGCCGAAGTGCTTCGAGATCTTGCGCGCCTCGATGATGGGGGTGGTACCCCCATCCCCAGCCTCGCTCATGGCGCCACCTCGTTCATGCGGACCACCCGGTTCTCGTGGGCGGAGATGGTCAAGCCCTGGGCCAGGCGCAGGGCTTCGACCCCGTCGTCTGCCGTGCATGGGCTCTGGCTTCGCCCGGCGGCCACCTCCACGAAGGCCAGCAGCTCGTCGCGGTAAGCCTGGTCCCAGCGATCGAGGAATATCGTCCAGGCTGGGCCTTGCGGCGGCGCGACGCCCGGCTCCACCGAGCGGATCGGCGTCCGTGGCCCGAGGCCCACGGCCACGCTGTCACGGGAGCCGAAGATCTCCGCCCGGACGTCATGGCCCAGAGGGTCATGACGCGTCCAGGTCAGCGTCACGGGCGTGCCGTCGTCGAGCGTGATGAGGGCCGCGGCGTTGGCGTAGTCATCATGGCGCGCGTACTGCGGGAACCGCTTGGCCGTGCCCACGCAGTAGAGCTCCACCGCCTCTCGTCCGGTGAGGTAGCGCAGGGCGTCGAGGTCGTGGATGGAGAGGTCGCTGAACATCCCGCCCGATGACGCGATGAACGCATCGCTCGCGGGCTCGGGGTCGTGGCTGCGCATGGAGATGGTGTGGATCTCGCCCAGCTCACCGGAGGCGATCAGGCGGCGAGCCTCGACGTAGGCCGGGTCGAACCGGCGCTGGAAGCCGACCTGGACCGGCACAGTCCGCGCCCGACACGTCTTGCGCGAGCGACAGCGATCCGGCCAGGCTCGAGGCCAGCGGCTTCTCGCAGAAGGTCGGCAGGCCCCGTTCCAGGGCTGATCGCACGAGCTCGGGGTGGGCATCGGTCGAGGCGGTCACGACGACCGCGTCAGCAGCGGCGAACGCCTCGTCGGAGGACGGCACATGCTCGAGCCCCAGCTGCGTGGCCAGAGCCGCTGCGCGTTCGGGTGCGATGTCCGTGATGGAGATGGAGGTGACCTCCTGCGCGCCCAGCAGGGTTCGAGCGTGTAGTGGCGCGATGCGTCCAGCCCCGAACATCGCCAGTCTCATGCGCGCGGCGTCCTCCTCCTACCGGCAGCGTTGCACTGCTACTTCGCAAGGACGCATCTTAGGGCCTTCGACCGGGCCCGTGTCGAGCCACGGTGTCAGGCCGGTGCCGGACCGCTGGATCCGCGAACGACGAGCGTGACCGGCACCATGGTCGTCTCACCGGAGGAGCTCTCCGCCTCCACGTGCGTCGGCCCAGGCCCCCGACCGAGCCGCCCCAACAGGTCAGCTACCGCTCGCTGGGCCATCTCGTCGGTGGACTGGTGCACGGTCGTGAGCGGTGGGTCCACATAGGCGGCCAGCTCGATGTCGTCGTAGCCCACGACGCTGATCTCCTCGGGGATGCGCCGGCCGCCGGCGCGCAGGCCCCGCATCACGCCGATGGCAGTGAGGTCATTGCGGCAAAGCACCGCGGTCTCGTCGAACCCGGCTGCCAGCAGCGCCTCTGCCGCCCGGATGCCACCTTCCACGGCAGCGTCGGCGGCGCCGATCGTGGCCACCACCCTGAAGCGGATGTGACCGGCGGGCCCGTGCTCTTCCACGGCGCTGCGAGCGCCTTCGATGCGCGCCTGCACGGCGCTCTTGTGGTCAGCCTCGTCATCGCCCACGAAGAGCACCCGTCGGTGGCCCATGCCCAGCACGTGCTGGGCGGCCAGGCGTCCGCCCATGACGTTGTCGGACATCACGGCCGGCACCGCGGGCACGGTCGATTCGCTGTTGATGATGACCACCGGGCAGTGGAGCTCGGAGATGCGCTCGCCGTGGCGCTGCGTCACGGCGGTGCTGGCGATGATCATGCCGTCGACCTCGCGTTCACCGAGGATCTCGAGGGACTCCAGCTCGCGCTCGGGATCGCGGCGGCCATCGGCCAGCAGCACCGTGTAGCCGCGTGCCCGCACGGCATCTTCGACGGCGCTCACGATCTGGGGGAAGTAGGGGTTCTCGATGTCGGTGACGATGAGCCCGATGGTGCTCGTTGCTCGCAGCTTGAGGGAGCGCGCCACACCCGACGGCCGATAGCGCAACGCTCGAGCAGCCTCTTCCACCTTTCGTCGCGTCGCCGGCTCCACCCCGACGCCGCCACGCAGGGAACGGCTGACCGTGGCCGTGGACACGCCCGCGCGCGCAGCGACCTCGCGAATGGTGGCTGGCTTGCTGCTCGCGGTCGGGTCCGGCATCCCTGGCTCCTGCCTGCTCGGGCGTAGTGTCGCCTATCCGCGGGCGACTCAGGCGGGGATCTCGTCGAGGCGGACGATGCGATGGTCCTTGAGCGCCATCGTGGCGGCCTCCGCGATGCGGGCCGACTCGACGCCATCCCTCGCCGTGCAGGGAGTCTCCAGCCTCCCGGCGGCGACCTCGAAGAACCCCAGCATCTCGTCGTGATAGGCCTCCGCGAAACGGGTCAGGAAGTCCGGCCAGACAGGCCCTTCCGGCGCGGGCACGCCTGGCTCCACCGAGCGGATGACCTGCCGAGGTCCAAGGCCCACGCTGATGCTGTCCTTGCTGCCGAAGAGCTCGGTGCGGATGTCATAGCCGCGCGGGTCGTGGCGTGAGACGGTCATGACCACCAGGGCCCCGCTGCGCAGGCGAAGCGTGGCCACGGCCGTGTCGACATCGTCGTACTTGGCGAAGACGGGGAAGCCGCGAACCGAGCCGTCGGCATAGACCTCCTCGACCTCGTCACCGGTGAGCCAGCGCAGGATGTCGAAGTCGTGCCCGGAGAAGTCTCGGAAGAGCCCGCCGGACATGGGGATGTAGGACTCGTGCGGCGGGACCGGATCGTGCCCAGCCATGCGCATGCAGTAGAGCGTGCCCAGCTCGCCGCTCTGGAGCATGCGCCTGGCCTCGAGGTAGCCCTTGTCGAAGCGGCGCTGGAAGCCCAGCTGGAAGGGCGTGCCGGCGCGCTCGACCTCCTCGGCGATGACGATGGCGTTGGGCAGGTCCGCCGCCAGCGGCTTCTCGCAGAACACCGGTAGTCGTCGCTCGAGCCCGGCCCGGATGAGCGGGGCATGTGCGTCGGTCATGGCGGCGATGACCAGGGCGTCGGCCGTTCGCAGCACGTCCTCGACCGGCATGGCCGTGGCCCCGACCTCCGCCGCGACGGTCGCCGCCACGTCTCCCACGGGGTCGCCGATGAGCAGCTCGTCGACCTGCTCGATATCGCTGAGCACCTGCGCATGCAGCCTTCCGATGCGCCCGGCGCCAAGCAGTCCGATCCTCACGCGCGTGTCCTCCCAAGACCCGGCCGTGCTCGCGATGACCGAGGCCTGTAAACGTTTACGTCAGCGCGTATCATGGTACCCGGACCGAGTGACCGCGACTTGTCCAGCACGATGCTGGCGCGGCGTTGGTCCGTCCCGCGTCTGGGAGGAGTGAACGCATGGGTCACACCGTGGTCGAGCCGAGCGGCCTGCTCCGGCGCGCCCCTGCGGCGGGGACGGGCGGGCACGCGATCACGCCGGACTCGGCCGGGTGGCGCTACGTCGGCTTCACGGAGCATCGGCTGCACCGTGGTGAGGTCCTCAGCCGGGGAGCGGAGGAACGCGAGCGAGCGGTGGTGGTCCTGGAGGGCTCGGCCTCCGTCGAGGCAGGCGAGCACCGCTGGAGCTCGCTTGGCAGCCGGGAGTCGGTCTTCGCCGGCACGGCACCCCCGGTGCTCCTGCTCGAGCCGGGCCTGGAGCTGGTGCTGGAGGCGGAGAGCGAAGCCACTGTCATCGTGGCTGACGCGCCCGCTGCGGACACGCGCCTGACGCGACTCTTCGAGCCGAGCGAGATCTTCGTGGAGACGCGCGGCGAGGGCATCACCCGTCGCACCATCCACCACCTGCTGCCGCCCACCACGCCGGCTGGCCGCCTCATCCTGTTCGAGGTCTTCACGCCTGGCGGCAACTGGTCGAGCTACCCCCCGCACAAGCACGACACCGAGGACCCGCCGAGGGAAGCCTATCTGGAGGAGCTGTACTACTACCGCTTCGCCCGGCCCGAGGGCTGGGGCTTCGCTCGCATCTATACCTCCGACCGAACGCTCGACGCCTCGTTCGCGCCGTCCGACCGTGACGTGCTGCTGGTCCCGCGTGGGTACCATCCCTTCGGGGCACCGGCCGGCTACGAGGCCTACTACCTGAACGTGATGGCCGGGCCCAACCGGAACTGGCACTTCACGGTCGACCCCGACCACGCCTGGTTGATGAACTGGGACCCCAAGCTGCCCACGTAGGGCGAACACACCAGAGGAGCAGTCAGAATGGCCGACACACCCACCCCGCTGCAGCGCACCGCGAGCGACTATCCCACCGAGTACTGGAATGACTCGTGCAACGAGAGCGAGCTGCGCTACGCCATCGAGAACGGCGCGGTGGGCGCGACCACCAACCCCACCATCGTGGGCACGGTCATGCAGCAGGAGTACGAGATCTGGGCGCCACGGGTGCGCGAGATCATCGCCGCCAACCCCACCTGGACCGACCAGCAGGTGACCTGGCAGATCATCGAGGAGATGGCGGTCCGGGGCTGGCAGATGCTGGAGCCGATCTACGAGGCCAGCCACGGACAGAAGGGCCGGCTCTCGATCCAGACCAACCCGACCCTGGCCCCGTCCGCGGAGGCCATGGCCGAGCAGGCGCGGCACTTCCACACGCTCGCCCCCAACGTGCAGATCAAGTTCCCCGCCACCAAGACCGGCATCGAGGCCATGGAGGCCGTGACCGCGGAGGGCCTCACCATCAACGCCACGGTCTCCTTCACCGTGTCGCAGGCGCTGGCGGTGGGTGAGGCCATGGAACGAGCCCTGCAGCAACGCGAGGCCGCCGGCCACGACACCTCCTGGATGGCGCCCGTGTGCACGATCATGATCGGCCGCACGGACGACTGGGTGAAGGCCTCCAACGCGCGAGACGGCATCACGGTGCACCCAGGAGCGCCCGACTGGGCCGGGATCGCGGTGTTCAAGCGTGCCGCCGCCATCTACGCCGAGCGCGGCTACCGCACGCGCCTCCTGGCTGCGGCCTACCGGCACCACCTCCACTGGTCCGAGCTCGTCGGCGGGGACGTCTCCATGACCATCCCCTACGGCTGGCAGCGTCTCTTCAACGCCTCGAGCGTCGAGGTCCGCGATCGCTGGGCCGAGCCGGTGCCGCCGGCGTACGTCGAGGAGCTGCTCGAACGTTGCCCCGAGTTCGTCAAGGCCTACGAGCCCGACGGCCTGCAAGCCGACGACTTCGCAGCCTACGGTGCCACGGCTCGCACCCTGCGCGCCTTCGTGGCCTCGTATTGGGAGCTGGTGGGCACCATCGATGACCTCATGATCCCCAACCCTGACGTCAAGGCCTAGCCCGCACTCCGCGCGCAGGTCCGCATCGAGGAGGTAGCGAGATGCCACGAGCGACCGTGGCCCAGGCCATCGTGACCTGGCTGGCCAACCAGTACGTCGAGCGGGATGGTGAGCGTCGGCGCTTCTTCGAGGGCGTCTTCGGGATCTTCGGCCACGGCAACGTGGCCGGCATGGGCGAGGCCCTCGAAGCCGCGCAGGCCGACATGCGCTACTACCAGGCGCGCAACGAGCAGGCCATGGTCCACACCGCGGCGGCGTTCGCCAAGCAGTCCCGGCGCCTGCGGACCTTCGCCTGTACCACCTCGATCGGGCCGGGTGCCACCAACCTCGTGACCGGCGCCGCCAACGCCACCGTCAACCGCCTGCCGGTGCTGCTGCTGCCGGGGGATCGGTTCGCGACGCGCCGGGTGAAGCCGGTCCTCCAGCAGCTGGAGCGGCCCGATGCCGGCGATGTCAGCGCCAACGACGCCTTGCGGCCGGTGTCGCGCTACTTCGACCGTATCGAGCGTCCGGAGATGCTCATCGACGCCCTGCCCCAGGCCATGCGCGTGCTGACCTCGCCGGCCGAGACGGGGGCCGTCACGTTGGCCCTGCCCCAGGACGTGCAGGCGGAGGCCTGGGAGTGGCCGGAGCGGCTGCTCGAGCCGCGCACCTGGGTCATCCCGCGGACGCGGCCGGACACGAGCTCGCTGGCGGCAGCGACCCGCCTGATCGCGGACGCGCAGCGCCCCATGATCGTGGTGGGCGGCGGCGTCGTCTACAGCGAGGCAGCGACCGCCCTCGACCGCTTCGTGCGCCGGTTCAGCATCCCCTTCACCGAGACGCAGGCGGGCAAGGGCGCCTTGCCCTGGGACCACCCCCTGAACATGGGTGCGCTCGGCTCCACCGGCACCAGCGCCGGCAACGCGGTCGCCCATGACGCGGACGTCGTCATCGCCATCGGCACCCGCCTCTCCGACTTCCCCACCATGAGCTGGTCGGCCTGGCAGGACCCCGAGGTCCGGTTCGTAGCCATCAACGTGGCCGAGCTCGACGCGGCCAAGGCGGCGGCCATCCCGCTCGTGGGCGACGCACGCGAGACGCTGCAGGAGCTGCACGCGGCCCTCGACGCTCACGGGTGGCTCGGCGGCAGCGAAGAACGACGCGAGCTGGTCAGCCGGCTCGCGGACGAGTGGCGGGCAGAAGCAGACCGCGTGCTGCACCTCGCCGCGGACACACACGTGTCCCAGCCGGAGGCCATGCGCCTGGTCAACGAGCAGCTCGGCGATGGCATCGTCGTCTGTGCGGCCGGCGGGCTGCCCGGTGACATGCACAAGCTGTGGCGTCCGAGCACACCCGGCAGCTACCACATGGAGTACGGCAACTCGACCATGGGCTATGAGGTCGCCGGCGGCATCGGCGTGGCCCTGGCCGAGCCTGATCGACGTGTGCACGTGATGCTGGGGGACGGCTCATACCTGATGCTCGCCAACGAGATCCTGACGGCGCGACAGGAGGGCATCGGGCTCACCATCGTGCTGCTCGACAACCACGGCTTCCGCTGCATCCGCAACCTCTCGGGCGCCTGCGGAGCAGACAACCCCTTCAACGAGTTCCGGGCTCGAGACCCGCGCTCGGGCACGTTCACCGGAGCGGTCCTGCCGGTGGACTTCGCGGCCAACGCGGCCAGCCTCGGGGCCACGGTCTTCCAGGCCCAGGATGCAGCCGGGCTGGAGGCTGCCCTGCGTGAGGCTCGCCGCATCACCGACCGCCCGGCCGTCATCGTGGTCGAGACCAACCCGGAGCCGGGCGTGCCCGCCTACGACAGCTGGTGGGATGTGCCGGTAGCGGAGGTCTCGAGCTCGGAGCGTGTGCGCGAAGCACGCCGGCGCTACGAGGCCGACCTCGGCCGTGAGCGGACGTTCGTCTAGTGGCCTCCCTGGTCGGTGCGCCGACCGGAGCCGTCTCGGAGACTCGCTAGAATGGCCGGCGGTCGTCGGGGGCTGGGGGAGCGGCGCGCAGCGCCGTCCGCGCGACGCAACGGGCGGAAGGGAGTGACGTGGGACTGAGGGCGGCATTGGCGGCCATCGGGCTGGGCGCAGTGGCGGGTGCTACCGCGCTGGTGCCGATGGCGCCGCAGGCCGTCGCCGCGGTGGACGACCGACCCAACATCGTGGTGCTCTACCTCGACGACGTGAACCCCATCCATCGTCACCTGTGGTGCACCGGCCGTACGCCCAACCTGGCCCGGTTCTGCGAGCGCGGCGTGGAGTTCCGCAACGCCTTCGGGGTCACGCCCATCTGTGGACCCGCCCGGGCCACCCTCCTGACTGGCCAGTACGGGCATACCAACGGCGTCACCGACAACAGCCCGGAGTCCTTCCGGCGCTTCGATCCGACTTCGACCGTGGCCACCCAGCTGCAGGGCGTGGGCTATCACACCATCTTCGCGGGCAAGCCCATCAACGGCATCGGACTGGTCCTTGATGGTCCAGAGATCAGGTCGCACGCGCGGGGCTGGGACGACTTCGGCATCATCTGGAAGCGCAAGGCGCCGGGCAAGAGCTTCTACAAGTACAACTGGAAGACGCGCTACAGCACGACCTGGAAGGGCGACGGCAAGGACGACCATTCCACCAGGGTGGTCGGGAGGCGCGTCGCCAGGCAGATCCGTGAGGCGCCCCGCGGCAAGCCCGTCTTCGCCGTGGCGTCGGTGTACAGCGGGCACACGCCCAACATCGCCTTCGCCGAGGATGTGGGCAGCTCGAAGTGTGCGGGCGTCAAGCCGTGGAGCGGCAAGTCCTACAACGAGCGCGATGTCTCGGACAAGCCCGCCTACATCCGTCAGCAGCCCTTGCTCAAGGCCGCGTCCTTCAGCCTCCGCACACGCTGTGAGGAGATGCTCAGCATCGACAAGGTCGTAGCTCAGATCAAGAAGGCACTAGAGGCCGACCAGCGCCTGCACAACACGCTCTTCGTGTTCACGGCAGACAACGGCGTGCTGCTCGGAGACCACCGCAAGCCCGCGGGCAAGCGCTGGCCCCACGCCACGCCCATCCCGCTCTACATGATGTGGCCCAAGGACCTGGGCAACCAGCGCCGCGTGGTGCGCGATCCGGTCCAGGACATGGACCTGGCGCCGACCTTCTGCAAGCTCGCCGGGTGCCAGCTCGACGATCCCGATGGGGTCAGCCTCCTGCCCCTCGTCCGCGGTGCCCGGGATCGGCTCGACCGCGACTACATCTACATGGAGCACCTGCATCCGAACGGTGCGATGCCGCCATGGGTCGGCTTCGTCACCACGCGCTCGTATGCCGCGGGGGTGCGCTGGCAGTACGTGGAGTACGGCAGCGGTGAGCGAGAGCTCTACAACCTGATCACCGATCCACGTCGGGTGAAGAACCTGGCCGACAAGCCCGAGCAGCAGGAACGCGTGGCGAGGTTCTCGCAGAAGCTTGCCGACTCGTTCGTGAAGCCCGAAGGCGTGCGCTTCCTGGCCGCTGCGAAGGTCGAGGTGGACTAGACGAGAACGACAGGCCGTCACGACCAGGCCTGTCATCGAGGGGAGGAACGTGTGAGTACCAGCAACGACGGGGCCATCCGCGTGGCCGCCGCACCGGTCTCGTGGGGCGTGTTCGAGAAGACCGAGGGCGACGAGCTGAGCATGGGCCCGGAGCAGATGCTCGACCAGATGGCGGCTGCAGGGTATGAGGGAACCGAGCTCGGACCGCCCGGCTATTTCGGCGATGCCGAGGTCATGCGCAGCCGCCTGCGCGAGCGCGGCCTGTCCATGGTGGGAGCGTTCCTGCCCTTGCGCTTCAGCCGCGTCGAGCACATCGACGACGACCTCGCCTGGATGGACGGGGTCCTGGACCTGCTCGAAGCCAGCCGGCCCGACGAGGTCATGCCCAAGGCGGTGCTGGCGGACGCCTCGCTCGAGCCTGAGCGCATGCGTTGGGCCGGCCAGATCGACAGCCATCCGGAGGCAGCGCTTCCCGAGGAGCGCTTCGGTGTCTTCATCGACGACATCCACCGGGCTGCCGAACGGTGCCGGAGTCGAGGCTTCGACCCGGTGCTGCACTTCCATGCCGGGAGCTACTGTGAGAGCGACTCCGAGATCCACCGTGTCTTCCGGGCCCTCGATCCCACGCTGGTGGGCATGTGCCTCGACACGGGACACGCGCTCTTTGGCGGAGCGGACCCGCTGCAGCTGCTCGACGACTTCGGGCCGCGGGTGCGGCTGGTCCACATCAAGGACTGCGACCTGGCCCTGCTGCAGCAGGTGTGCCGATCGGGCGGCGGCTTGATGGAAGCGTGGGATCGTGGCGTCTTCTGCGAGCTGGGCCACGGCACGGCCGGTCTGGAGCCGTTCCTCGAGGCGCTCAAGGGTCGAGGCTATGAGGGCTGGGTCACCGTAGAGCAGGACCGGTTCCTCAAGCCGGAGGACACGCCCGACGCGTTGCTGGCGCTTCACACTCGCAATCGGGAGTGGCTCCGAGCGCCAGGGTCTCTGAACGGTCCGGACACACGACGGCGGCCCCGGGATCCGTCCCAGGGCCGCCGTCCGTATCGGAGGAGGGGCCGTTAGCTCTCCAGGCTGGCGAGGAACTCGGCCGCGACGTCATCGATGGACTCCTGGTCCACGGCGATGCGCACGCCCAGCTCGGTCAGGACCTCGGTGGTGACCGCGGCACTGATCGGGTCGAGGATCGCGGCGATGGCGTCAGCGCCACCCTCCACGCCTTCGAGGAAGTCGTTGCGCACGATCGGGGCCAGGTTCTCGGCAGGCTGCGTGTCGAGGTCATCCTCGAGCACCACCCACCCGTTCTGGGCGATGACAGGCTGGGTCGAGCAGAGCCAGGCCACGTCGATGGCGTTGCCTTCGAGTGCGCCGGCCATCTCTGCACCGCAGGGTGGGAGCAGCTCCAGCTGCGCGGGCGGCCAGGCGATGCCATAGCCATCCTCGAGCGCACCGCGGCAGAGGGCGTTGACCTCGCACTCGGGCGGCAGGCCGAAGGTGACCTGGTCGGCCACACCGGCGAGGTCGCTGATGCTCGAGATACCCAGCTCTTCAGCGGTATCGCTGCGCACCACGGCCGCGTTGGTGTCCTCACCGGCGGTGATGGCCAACACGGTCGCATCGACGCCGGCGATGTCGAGTGCCGCCTGCAGGTTGGTACGGTTGGTCTCGCCATCGCCGGAGACCTCGATGGCGGCGAGCTCTTCGTTCTCAGCGCCCACGACGTAGAAGCCGAGCCCGGAGCCGACGTACTCGGGTGTCAGGTCGATCTGACCCGACTCGAAGGCCTCGACGCGGGCCGGGCGGGCCCCGATGGCCAGCTGGCGGTCGACGCTGAAGCCGTTGGCTTCGAGGGCCTGGGCGTACATCTCGGCCATCAGCTGCGACTCGTAGAAGCCGTCCGATCCGATGCGCACGGTCGGCAGATCCTGCGCCGACACGAGAGCGCCCCCACCCGTCGTTCCGACGATCGCAAGCGACGCCAGCAGCGACGCCCCGAGGGCGAGTCTGCGGTGATTCCGCATGGGTAACCTCCCATTCTGGTTCGGTGACCGGGCGCCATCCGGCGACGGCGATCACGAGGTAACCCTAGCCCACGCGCCACGGATGCGGTGTCACGCCGGTCACTGGCCGACCGCTCCAGCTCGCTCGGTCTCCAGCTCGGTGGCCATCCGCACCCCGCGTGGTGTCAACCGCCGCTGCAGCCACGAGAGCAGCAGGTCCGTGCCGATGGCGAGCACGGCTACCAGCACGACACCGCCGTAGAGCATCCCGTCATCTCGCCGCGCGATGCCGTCGATGATGTAGCGGCCCAGGCCGCCGCCACCGAGATAGGCCCCGATGGTGGCGGTGGCGATGACCTGCAGCAAGGCCACCCGGAAGCCGCCCACGAGCACCGGCAGCGCCAGCGGGAGCTCGACCCCGCTCAGGATCTGGCGTTCGGTCAGGCCCATGCCCCGAGACGACTCGATGAGGTCCCGATCCACCTCTTGCAGCCCGGCGTAGGCCGCGACCAGGATCGGCGGGATCGCCAGCAACACCATGGCCAGGAAGATGGGGAAGAAGCGCAGGCCCAGACGCGGATCGTAGCCAAGCACCGGGGCCAGCCCCAGCATGACCGGCAGGAGCATCACCATCATGGCGTAGGCGGGGATGGCTCGGCCGATGTTGGCGATGTTGATGCCCAGCAGCTGCAGGCGGCCGGTATGGCCGATGTAGAAGCCCAGCGGCAAGGCGATGGCGGAGGCCGTCAGCACCGCCAGCAACGCCAGGACGAGGTGCTCGACGAGGCGGTTGGGGATACCCGTGTCGCCGCTCCAGCTGGCGGCGTCCGTGAAGAACCCCAGGAGCTGTTCCATGGCCTACGGTCCCTCCGCCCGTGCGCGGCTCCAGGGCGTGAGCACGCGCTGCAGGGCCACCAGGGCCCCGTCCACGATGAAGGCGAGGATGACCGAGCCCATCGCACCCAGGTAGATCTTGGTGTCGAAGTCCGTCTGCAGGCCCTCGGTGATGAACTGGCCCAGCCCGCCGAAGCGGTTGCCGCCGATGATGGCGGCCACGGTCACGAGGCCGATGGTGGTCACCGCAGCGACGCGCACGCCGGCCATGATCAGGGGGATCGCCAGCGGCAGCTGGACGCGCCAGAGGCGGGCGCTGCGGGTGTAGCCCATGGCGTCGGCCGCTTCGTTGATCTCCGGTGGCACCGAGCGCAGCCCGGCCACCGTGTTCACGTAGAGGATGAGCAGGGTGTAGGTCGTGAGCGGGATGATGGCCGTCATCAGCGACAGGCCCGTGATGGGGATGAGCACGGCGAAGGCGGCCAGGCTGGGAATGGTGTAGAGCAGGCCCGTGACCGCCGTGACCGGTCCCACCGTGCCCGGTCGCCGCAGGGCCAGCACCGCCAGCGCGAAGGCGATGATGAAGCCAGCGACCATGGGGATGATCAGCAGCTGCAGGTGCTGCCAGGTCTTCTCGGCGACATCGTCGAGATGGTTGGCGATCCAGTCCCAGCGGATGTCGATCATGGCCTGGGCCTACGCCGGCGACGCGGGCGCATCCTCGATGACGACCGCTTCCGCCACGGCCTCGGCGATGTCCTGCGGCACGTCGAGCGAACGGTCGTCCTGCATCCAGTCCATGACGGCCCGCAGGGTGAGCAGACCCTCGATGCGTCCATCCCGATCGACCACCACGCCGTTGCGGACCTCCTCGTCGAGCAGGCGCGAGGTCGCGTCCTTGAGCGTCGTGCGTTGGTCGAGCAGGGGCGACACCGGGTCTGCATCCTCTGCCCGAACCTGGCCATCACTGGGCAGATCGGCCAGCTCCACCCAGCCCACTGGGCGATCGTCCTCGTCGGCGAGCAGCACGAAGCCCAGATCCACAGCCTGCGCCCGCTCCCGCAGGACGTCGGTCCTCTCGCCCACGCGCGCGATCGGCGCCGGGACGAGATCGACGTCGCGGACGCGATAGAGCGACAGGCGCTTGAGGCCACGATCGGCGCCCACGAAGCGGGCCACGTACTCGGAGGCCGGCTCGGCCAGCAGCTCTGCGGGGGCACCGAGCTGGGCGATCTTGCCCCCGAGCTGCATGACGACCACGAGGTCGCCCATCTTGATGGCCTCGTCGATGTCGTGGGTCACGAACAGGATGGTCTTGGCGAGGTCCTCCTGCAATCGCAGGAACTGGTTCTGCAAGCGCTCGCGGACGATGGGGTCGACCGCCCCGAAAGGTTCGTCCATGAGCATCACGGGTGGGTCCGCGGCCAGGGCCCGGGCCACGCCCACGCGCTGCCGCTCACCGCCCGACAGTTGGCTGGGGTAGCGCTCCCCGTACGTGCCGGGCTCGAGCCCGACGATCGAGAGGAGCTCGTTCGCGCGCTCGCGCTGGCGCCGTTTGTCCCAGCCCAGGAGGCGGGGCACGGTGCTGACGTTCTCGGCGATGCTCTGGTGAGGGAAGAGGCCCACCTGCTGGATGACGTAGCCGATACCGCGGCGGAGCTCGGTGACATCGAGGTGGGAGATATCCACGCCGTCGATGAGGATGCGGCCGTCACTGGGCTCGATGAGGCGGTTGACCATCTTGAGCGTGGTCGTCTTGCCGCAGCCCGAGGGACCGACGAGGACGCAGATCCGTCCGGCCGGCACCGTCAACGAGAGGTCGTCGACCGCCCCGGGAGTGCCCGATCTCTGCGTGGCCGCGTCGTAGTGCTTGCTGACATGGTCGAACTCGATCGTCGCAGCCCCGACGCCGTTGGTTTCATCCATGCTGCAAGACCCTAGCGCATGGCGCGCCACTCGACCGTGACCCGGCCAGTCAGGGCAAGGGCGTTCCGGCAGCCAGACGACGGCGCAGACGCGGCGCGCGACGTGCCAGATCCCGCTCGACACGCCGGTCACGGTTCCCGAACAGGCGGCTCCGTTCGGCCAGTGCCCGCGCCCGCTCGGTGGCTCGCAGAGCAGCCCCGAAGTCACGTCCGTCGTGCTCCCGGTGCTTGGCCACGTGCAACCAGGCCCACGCGGCGTGGCGGCCACCCTCGAGGGCAAGGGCGTGCCAGGCACCCTCGGCTTCTGCGCGCCGACCCATGCGCGTGAGCGTCCGCGCGCGGTCCATCGCGATGGACTCGTAGCGTTGGGTCTCCCACGGCTCCAGCAGCCGCTCCATGGCCGCGTCGAAGCAGGCCAGGGCCTCGTCGTGTCGCTTCTTGCGAGCGTACGCCCGGCCCAGGCCGCCAAGGTCGCCGGGGTGCACCGGCGCTCGCGAGGTGCCGTTGGTGGCCACCGGCGCCAGGTCCAGGGCCAGGACCCGCAAGACGAGCGCCATGGAGACGACATCCTGCCGGTTGTGTTCGAGCACGTCCCGCAGCAGCGTTCCGCGACCATGACGCAAGTAGTCGAGGTAGCGCCCGGGGACGAGGGCACCGGCCAGGTCATGGTCACGTCGCACGCCGCAGACGCCCGCCTCCACGGAGGCCAGGCGCGCATCCGGCAAACGGTGCTTCCAGAAGGACCGAGCCAGGGGCAGCAGGTCCACGTGAGCGCCGTAGGCCGGAGGCCGACGGGCGTGGAGTCGATAGCGGGTCACCAGCAGCGGCCAGTCGAAGCTGCGACCGTTGTAGGTGACGAGCACCGCATCGGGTGGGATGAGCGACTCCAGGGCATCCAGGTAGCCGGCTTCATCCGATTGCTCGGGAAGCAACAGCTGGCGGGTCACGAAGTCGCCGTCCTCCCAACGTCCGACACCGACCAGGAAGGGCACGGTGCCGGTGCCGGTGCCAAGACCAGTGGTCTCCGTGTCCAGGAGCACGAACGGCCGAGTGTGATCCACCGGTTCCGGCAGGGCCGCCAGACCCTCCAGCTCGCGCGGGATGGCCTCACGTGACTCCACGACCACGATGGGACGCTCCGTGGTCTCGAGCACCGTGCCGCCCACGTCGGCAGCCAGCCGTTGGGCGCGGTCGGGCCGGGGCGCCGGAGTCGCAGGCGCACGGCGGAGCTCCGACACATCTCGAACCTGGGCATCGCGCAACCGCTCCAGGCGCGATCGTCGCAGCCGGCCGGCATCGATGACGTCCATGCCCGGCAGCCTGGGCTCGATCCCTGCCAGCTCGGATGTCACGCTGCGACCTTCCGGTCTCGCCCGCCACGAGCAGACGCGGTGTCACGCGCGAGCAGGCGCAACAGCCGCGTGGCCAGCTCGCGCCCGTCGAGGCGGCTCTCGCCACGAGGGCCGACGCAGGCTGGGCAGCCGACCGTGCAGTCACATCCGCTGACCAGCTCGAGCGCGCCCTCGACGAGCTCATCGGTGCGGTCGAAGAGGCGAGGGGACATGCCTACCCCGCCGGGTGCCGCTTCCCACAGGTAGATGACCGGCTGCTGTGCGTGCGGCGACTGCACCTGCGCGACCAGGCCCAGGTCGTGCGGGTCCGCCATGAGCAGCACGCTGGCCACGGTCTGCAGCGCACGTCCGGCGCCCACGAGGGCAGCGTCGAGGTCCTCGCGTCGCCAGTCGGCAACGGCCTGGGGGTCGAGCGCGACCCACCAGGCGGTCGTATGCAGCTCCATCTCCGGCAGGTCGATGGACCCCCAGCCGACGTTCTCGTGCGTGTCCAGCTTGAGCTTCTTGAAGATGGTGGCGATGGAGCTGATCATGACCTCGCCGTGACGACGGCTGCCGGCACGGATCGGTGCCTCGTCGAAGACCTCCAGGGGCTTGAGCGTGACCGCCAGCTCCGCCTGCGTGTAGTAGTCGCTGTCCACGGGACGGACCAGGGCCTTGCGCTCCTCCCAGTCGAGCTCATCGACGTGGTACTGCTGGGAGTCGTGCAGGTAGATGGCCTTGGGGTGCACCAGCTGGCGCGCGGCGAAAAGGTCCACCTCGCCCAGCACCCGCGGGCGTTCGGGGCCGGTGTCGATGATGAGCACGTTCTCCGGGGCCCCCAGGCGCAGGTTGATCTCCGAGGCCGGGAAGTTCTCGCTGGCCCAATACCAGCGTCCATCGCTCGCCTGGCGTACGTGCGCCTCCTCCGCCAGGAACGCGAGCAGGTCGTCAGCCGCAGCGGCGCCGAACGTCTCACCCGGCGCGAAGGGCAGCTCGAAGGTCGCGGCTCGCAGGTGCGCCAGGAGCACGTGCAGGTTCTCCGGATCGAGGCGAGCCTCCTCCGGTGTGGCTTCGAAGAGGTACTGCGGGTGTGTAGCCACGTAGCGGTCGAGCGCCCCGGCACCGGCCACGAGGATGGACACGCTGGTTTCCCCGCGCCGGCCCGAGCGACCCATCTGCTGCCAGGTGGCCGCGATCGTGCCCGGATAGCCCGCCAGGATGGAGGCATCGAGCGCGCCGATGTCGATGCCCAGCTCCAGGGCGTTGGTCGAGACCACGCCCAGGATCTCCCCGCTGCGCAGACCCGACTCGATGGCTCGACGCTCGCTGGGCAGGTAGCCGGAGCGATAGCCCCGCAGCCGGTCGATGGGCCCGCGTCCCTCGCGCATGGCCTCCCGCAACGAGCTCAGCAGCAACTCCACCGCCACGCGCGCTCGTCCGAAGACGATGGTCTGTCGTCCCGCCCGCAGGAAGGAGAGGGCCGCCCGGTAGGCCAGCGCGTGCGGGCCTGGCCGGACCCCGCTGCGCCGGTCGATGGGTGGCGGGTCGAGGATCACCACGTGGCGCTCACCGGTGGGCGCGCCGCTCCGGTCGATGACCCGGAAAGGACGACCCGTCAGGGTCTGGGCCAGCTCACCAGGATTACCCACCGTGGCCGAGGAGCAGACGATGCGCGGGGTGCTGCCATAGTGGGCGCACACGCGCAGCAGCCGGCGCAGCACGTTGGCCACGTGGCTGCCGAAGATGCCGCGGTAGGTATGCGCCTCGTCGACCACGATGTAGCGCAGCTGCTCGAAGAGCTGGAACCACTTGGTGTGATGTGGCAGCACGGCGGTGCTGAGCATGTCCGGGTTGGTGACCACGACCTGGCCTGCTTCCCGTACGACCGCGCGGATGGGCGCCGGCGTGTCACCGTCGTACACGGCCGCCGACAGGTCCATGCCAGCCAGCCCGGAGAGGTCGCGGAACTCCGCCAGCTGGTCCTGGCTGAGGGCCTTGGTGGGGAAGAGGTAGAGCGCTCGGGCCGCAGGATCCTCACAGATCTCCTGCAGCACGGGCAGGTTGTAGCAGAGCGACTTGCCCGATGCGGTAGGGGTCACGATGACCACATCCTCGCCCGCATGGAGGGCGTCCAGGGCCTCCCGCTGATGGCTGTAGAGCGCGCTGATGCCACGCTGCGCGAGGGCAGCCACGAGCCGGGCGTCGAGCCAGTCGGGGAAGGGCGCGAAGCAAGCTTCGCGGGCCGGCAGCAGGTGACGGGCCGCGACCGCCTCACGAACACCTGGCTCGGTGAGGAACCGCTCCAGGGCATCGAGCGTCGGCATGGGTTGATGGAGTCTCATTCGCGACGACCTCGTACGAAACAGACCATCCGTTCTGTTTGCAGCGGCAGTCTAGCAGGCTCGGTCCATGCTTGACAGTGCGGTCAGGGGCTCACTAGGCTCGCGGCTGATGTCTGCCCTCCGCCAAGCTCCACGCATCGGCCGCCGCGCGTTGGTCGTGGTCGTCAGCTTGGTGATCGCGATCGGCCTCATCGTCGTCTTCAGCGGGGTCCTCACACGCTCGACAGACATCGAGCTGCGGGTACAGGAGGCACAGGTACAGGTCGAGGCGCGTGAGCTCGAGCTGGCAGCCAGCGTGGAGGAGCGAGAGTTCCTCGAGACGGATGCGTTCGTGCTTTGGCAGGCTCGCGTCCATGGCTTCGGGCACCGCAACGAGCGACGCTTCGTCCTGCCCGACGACGCACCTGAACCGCAACCGATCACACCCATCGGGCCGCTGGACACGGAGCAGGCCATGGCCCCCTTCGAAGCCTGGATGGACCTGCTCTTCGGGGCCTAGGCGTACGGCGCTGGTGGTGCTGCCGGTGCTTGCGCCGGAGAGGGGTCGCGCCGGGCTCGCAGATCGAAGAAGAGCACCGCGATGAACACGGGCATCGCCGGCGCGACGAGGACCGCGGCCGTGGCCAGTGCGATGGTGCTGCCGACCAGGGGGTCGAACCCAAGCGTCGGCGCCACCGCGGAGAGGGCGGCATCGAAGAGGGCCGCCAGGAGCGAGCTGAGCAGGCCCGTGATGATGGCCACCACCGCACTGAGCGCGAAGATGCGCAGCACGTTGTCGCCGCTCAGATGCCAGCTGCGGCGAAGCGCCTGGCGCCAGCCGGCGTCCTCCTCCACCATGGCCGTATAGGCCGGTGCCCACCGCATCGTGAGGAAGACCAGGGCCACCAGCAGCGCGACGGCGACGATGAGGGCCAGGAACACGCCCGGGCCACCGGCACCCCCGCCCGCGACGGGCAGGACCAGCGTGGCGGCGGACATCCCCAGCAGGCCCACGATCGTGAGACCGGCGATGAGCAGGCCCGTGACGAGCATGAAGACGATGGCGCTGGGGGCTCGCCGCAGGCTGGCGCGCAGGACCGAGCCGATGGTCGCGGGCCGGGAGTGGTAGTCGTCCACGACCACGGCGCTGAAGGCGAGGGCACCGATGCTGCCCAACACGCCTGCCAGCAGCGAGGCGCCCAGGAAGGGCCAGAGGGCGCCCAGCAGGCGGTCAAGCTCGGCCGAGCTCAGCCGCAGGTCGGCGTCGATGGTGCCGCTCTCGAGGTCCGGGAAGAGGGCAACGGCGACCTCCGTGAAGCGCAGCTGGGTGGCCGCGCTGAGCAGGGCCCCCGGTCCGATGAAGAGCAGCGCCACCAACAGCAAGACGCTCCAGTGGCGCACCAGGATGCGTCGACCGACCTCGAAGACCTGGCCGAGGGGCATGGGCGCGAGCGACGTGGCTCGAGGCTCGGGCGTCTGCACCGGCTCCCACTTGGGGCCATCGCTCAGGGACATCGGGACGGGCTCGTCTTCAGTCGGTCGGGCTGGCGCGCCGAGCCCAGCGTCCGACCAGCTGATAGCCGACGGCGAGGCCCACCGCGAGCATGGTGACGACGAGCGTCACGAGCATGTCCAGCGACGTGCGGAAGCGCATGCGGGCCACCATGCCGCTCGGCAGCATGCCGTCGGCCACGGCTGAGAGGATCGTTCGCAGTGCGCTCATGCCCAGAGTGTGCCACGGCTCGGACCACTCGGGCCCATCGAAGCGACGGACCCTCGGCCTGCCCGCCGTTGCGGGTTTCCACAGGGCCTGAGGGAGAGGCAGTGGTGGCTGGGGGCAGATTCGAACTGCCGACCTAACGATTATGAGCCGTTTGCTCTGCCGCTGAGCTACCCAGCCGAGTTGGTGCGGCGAACATGGTAGCCCATCCGCGGTCTTTGGCGCGGGGGTGGCGGTGCGCCTCGGCCCCGCATGTCATCTCCCCGAGATGGGCATTTCGGCAGGCACGCCTATAATCGCGGTTCCCGACCCGGAATCCGGGCGGCCCTACTTCGAAAGCAGGTCTCTCCTTGAACAGTCGCTTCATGCGCAATGGGCTCGTCACCCTTGTACTGGTCGTCGGTACGGCTGCGCTGCTCTACCTCTTCCTCTTCAACGATGAGCCACAGGAGCCGATCCCCTACAGCGGCTCCAATGACTCCTTCCTGGCGATGGTGGAGAGGGGTGAGGTCGCGTCGGTCCTCACGCGCGGTGAGGCGCTGGTGATCGAGACGACCACCATCGACCCGGACACCAACGCGGCCACGGAGCTCGAATCGTGGATCCCGGCTGCCTTCACGACCTCGGTCCAGGCGGACATCGAGCGCAGCCTGCGACGCCGGCCCCGCCTGCAGCTCGGTCGAGTTCAAGGGTGAGCAGGCGGACGATGGCAACGCCTTCTTCGGGCTGCTGCTCTCGATGCTCTTCCCCATCCTGCTCATCGGCGTCTTCCTCTGGTTCATGTTCCGACAGGCGCAGGGCAGCAACAACCAGGCCATGAGCTTCGGTCGCAGCCGTGCACGCATGTTCGTGGGCAACAAGACCGTCGTCACCTTCAACGACGTGGCCGGCGTGGATGAGGCCAAGACGGAGCTGCAGGAGGTCGTCGAGTTCCTCAAGTACCCGGAGAAGTTCAACTCCCTCGGAGCGCGCATCCCCCGCGGCGTGCTGCTGGTGGGCCCGCCCGGTACCGGCAAGACCCTGCTGGCCCGAGCCGTCGCCGGCGAGGCCGGTGTGCCCTTCTTCAGCATCTCCGGCTCCGAGTTCGTGGAGATGTTCGTGGGCGTCGGCGCGTCGCGAGTGCGCGACCTCTTCGACCAGGCCAAGCGCAACAGCCCCTGCATCGTCTTCGTGGATGAGATCGACGCGGTCGGCCGCCAGCGTGGCGCCGGCCTCGGCGGGTCGCACGACGAGCGCGAGCAGACGCTGAACCAGATCCTCGTGGAGATGGACGGTTTCGACACCAACACCAACGTCATCGTGGTGGCCGCCACCAACCGTCCTGACGTGCTCGACCCGGCGCTGCTGCGCCCAGGTCGCTTCGACCGCCAGGTCATCCTCGATCGCCCGGACATGAAGGGCCGCCTGGAGATCCTCAAGGTCCACGTCAAGGGCAAGCCGCTGGACAAGGACATCGACCTGCCCAGCGTGGCCAAGCAGTCACCGGGCTTCTCCGGTGCGGACCTGGCCAACCTCGTGAACGAGGCCGCGATCCTGGCTGCTCGCCGCAACCGCAAGACCATCAGCACGCCGGAGTTCAGCGAGGCGCTGGAGCGCGTGGTGGCAGGCCCCGAGCGCAAGAGCCGCATCATCAGCGATGAGGAGAAGGCCATCATCGCGTACCACGAGGGTGGTCACGCCATGGTGCAGCGGATCCTGCCCAAGTGCGATCCGGTGGTGAAGGTCAGCATCATCAGCCGCGGCATGGCCCTCGGCTACACCATGGGCCTCCCCATGGAAGACCGCTACCTGCAGTCCAAGTCGGAGTTCGAGGACAAGATCGCGGGCATGCTCGGCGGGACCGTCGCAGAACGGCTGATGTTCGGCGATATCACCACCGGTGCCTCCAACGACATCGAGAAGGCCACCGACCTGGCCCGTCGCATGGTCACCGAGTTCGGCATGAGCGAGAAGCTCGGTCCCATGGCCTGGGGCAAGCACGAGGAGATGGTCTTCCTCGGTCGGTCGATGGGTGAGCAGCGCAACTACTCGGACGACGTGGCCAAGATGATCGACGACGAGGTCCGCGCCATCGTGGATCGTGGCTACGAGCGCGCCACGCAGGTGCTGACCGAGTACCAGGACCGCCTGACCGAGCTGGCCGAGGCGCTGGTGGCCAAGGAGACCATCGAGGCCGCCGAGTTCGAGGCCATGTTCGCCGACCTGCCCGACCCGCGGAAGGAGCCCGGAGGTTCGCCCACGCCCAAGCTGGCCACCCCGCTCGCGGGTCTGTCCAGGCCGCGCGAGGATGAGCCGCCGACCACGGCCGAGGCGCCAGCGCCTTCGCCCCAGCCGGCCTGACCGCCCGCGCGAGCCGCCGGCACGACTCGGGGGAGGGGTTGCAGGTGAGCACGCCCATCGAGGCCGTCGAGGCGTATCTGGAGCGAACTGCCGAGGAGCGCCTCGACGACTTCTGTGACTTCCTGCGCATCCCCACGATCGGGTCGCTGGCGGAGCATGCGCAGGACACCCTCCGTGGCGCCGAGTGGATCGCCGCCCACATGCGGCAGCTGGGGCTGGAGCACGTGGAGGTCGCACCCACCGGCGGCAACCCCGTGGTCTACGCCGACTGGCTGCACGCGGAAGGCGCACCCACGGTCGTGGTCTATGCCCACTACGACGTCCAGCCGGTCGATCCGCTCGAGCTGTGGGTGCGCCCGCCCTTCGAGCCACGCATCGAGGACGGTCGCATCTACGGGCGCGGGGTCGCTGATGACAAGGGCCAGATCCACCTGCATCTGTGGGCGGCCAAGGCCTGGCTGGAGGCTCACGGGCGGCTGCCCCTCAACATCCGCTACGTCATCGAAGGCGAGGAAGAGGAAGGCTCGCCCAACTTCGAGGCCTGGCTCAGGGACAACACGCATCGGCTCGGCGGCGACCTCATCGTCGTCAGCGACACCGGCTTCTACGAGGGCAACCACCCCGCGCTGACGGTCTCGCTCCGGGGCAACACCTACTTCCAGCTCGACGTCACCGGCCCCAGCCAGGACCTGCATTCGGGTGGCTTCGGAGGCATGGTCCAGAACCCGGCCAACGCGCTCGTGCGTATCCTGGCCTCGCTGCGTGATGGCCATGGGCACGTCACCGTGCCTGGCTTCTACGATGAGGCGCCGGTCCTGGACGAGACGACACGGGCCGAGTTCGCGCGACTGCCCTTCGACGAGCGCGAGTTCGCGCGGGGCATCGGCGTGTCGGAGCTCTTCGGCGAGCCCGAGTACACGCCCCTCGAGCGCAAGGGCATGCGACCCACGCTGGACGTCTGCGGGATGTGGGCCGGCTTCACCGGGGCCGGCAGCAAGACCATCATCCCCGCCCACGCCCATGCCAAGCTCTCCTGCCGGCTGGCGCCGGGCATGGACCCCGCCCGCACGTTCGAACGGGTCCGGGACGCCATCATGGCCGTGGAGGTCCCGGGCGTGCAGGTGGAGGTCCACCAGCTCGACGAGATGTGGCCCTTCGTGGTCAGCCCGGAGCACCCCGCCGCGCAGACCGCGGCCGCCTGCCTCAGGGAGGTCTTCGGGCAGGACCCGTACTTCATCTACGAGGGCGGCTCCATCGGGGCGGTGGCCAGCTTCGACAAGGTCCTGGGCCTGCCGATCGTGCTGCTGGGCTTCACCAACCCGGATGACAACGCCCATTCGCCCAACGAATCGCTGGTGCTGGCCAACTACGAGGGCGGCGCGCGCACGGTCGCTCGCTACTGGCACGCCCTCGCCCGCTCGTAGTACCGCTGGCTGACCGGGCCTAGGAAGGTTGGGTCGCCCTTGACAGGGCCACTACGTTGCTAGAGTCGCATCCGTGGAAGCCTGTCACATGGAGACCGCGAGGCTTCGGCCTTGCCTGCCGCTATGACCGTTCCGAATGCCCCCAGCCCCGGCCCAGAGCAACCGATCGCACCGAGCGAGCCCGGTAGCCCCGGCCCCGCGACGCCGTCGCCCCAGCCTCCGACGCCACAGGCGCCTCTGGCACCCCTGCCGCCGTCCGCCCCGCCACCAGCCGGGCTCGCCCCGGCGCAGCCCGTGCCCACGTCGCAGACGATCGGGCTCGATCCGGCCTTGACGGCACCGACCCTGGCACCCGCGCAGCCAAGCGCCATCAGCCACGAGCAGGAGTCCATCGGCGGCAAGACCTGGGGCTACGACTCCGGTCTGGGCAACATCGAGCCGCGGAGCGCGACGCAGGTGCTGAGCACGCTCGCCGGCAAGGTGGCCGACGGCGACGTCACGCAGTACCAGCCGGTGCCGCTGGGCTTCACCCCCCTGGACAAGTCCATCGGCGGAGGCATCCGCGCCGGTGAGATGCTGCTCATCGGTGGTGCCCAGGGCACGGGCAAGACGACCATGGCCGTGCAGATGGCACGCAACATCGTCATGAGCGGCCTCGCGAGCGTGCTCTACATCTGTTTCGAGCACGACGAGGAATACCTGCTCAACCGCATCATCGCGCAGGAGTCGGTGCTGCCCAGCCTGCCCTCGCGCAGCGGCGGTGTGAAGCTGACCGAGGTGCGCTCGGAGATCCTGGGCACGTGGATGGCGACCGGCGGCCAGAACGCTGACCTGGGCGCCAACCCCCGCCTGCGGCCGGCGCTCGAGCGCATCAGCCGCTACGGTCCCAACCTCTATCTGCTGCGTGGCTCGCAGACGACGAGCACGGTCGAGAACATGGCCGCGCTGGTCGAGAAGTACAAGGAGATCGCAGGCGACCAGCGCCTCGTGGTGATGGTCGACTACCTGCAGAAGGTGCCGGTCCATCCCGAGCCGCCCAACGAGGTCGAGAAGGTCACGTCGGTGGTGCAGGGCCTCAAGGACCTGGCCCTCAACCATGAGGTGCCCCTCATCTCCATCGTGGCCGCGGACAAGGAAGGCCTGAAGGCCGCCCGTCTGCGCAACCATCACCTGCGCGGCTCCTCCGCCATCAACTACGAGGCTGACATCATCGTCATCCTCAACGAGAAGTACCAGATCGTGGCCAAGGTCAACATCGAGTTCAACCCCTACCAGGCGCAGCGTTTCCGCGACTGGGTGGTGCTGACCGTCGAGAAGAACCGCGGCGGCACCAACGCGGTCGACCTCGAGTACCAGAAGTATTTCGAGTACTCCTGCTTCGATCCCAACGGCCGGACGGTCATGGAGAAGCTCATCGAGGAGCGCCTCTACAACGACTGACGCGCTTCCACCGCGATCGAGCCCCGTCCCTCCTGGGCCGGGGCTTCATCGTGTCTGCCGGCGTGGCGGGCAGACACGCTCACCCCGAGGGAGGCCCCTTCGTCGTCCAGCGAGCCCGACGCTCACCGACACCACGCTGGCGGCGTCGCTAGCTAGACTCAGGAGCGTGGAACTACGAACCAACCCCAGCGTCGTGCTCCTTGACGTGGGTGACACCATGGCCAAGGCCCATCCGTCGTGGCTCGACGTCTACTCGACCGTCTTCGACCGCTACGGTATCGAGACCGAACAGGCGACCTTCGAGCAGGCCTTTCGGGCGGCCTGGGTGGAGTGGGCCCACGAGGGCCCGTTCGAGGCGACCGAAGAGGCCTCCTTCCGGCGCCTGACAGAGCTCGACCAGCTGGTCTTCGACCGCCTCGGCTACCCCGGACTGCCAGAGTCCTTCTTCCGCGACATCGACCACGCCTTCCGCCAGCGCTCCGCGTTCCACGTCTTTCCCGACGTCATCCCTGCGCTTGACACGATGCAGGCTGCCGGCCTGCGCCTGGGTGTCGTGAGCAACTGGGGCTGGTATGCGCCCGAGCTGCTCCAGACCCTGGAGCTGGCCCGGCACTTCGAGGTCATGAGCATCAGCGCCCGGGTGGGCTACCAGAAACCGCACGCGGCCATCTTCGAGCACGCGCTCGATCTCTTCGAGGTCGGGCCTGACGCGGCCATCCATGTCGGCGACGACCCGGAGGCGGACGTCCTGGGGGCGCGACGCGTGGGCATCGAGCCGGTGCTCATCGATCGGCGCGGCCGCATCGACTCGCCCATCGGGGTCGCCGCCGAGACCGGAGCCGTGGCCACCATCCGCGACCTCGGGGGCCTGCTCGATCTGCTCGGCCTCGAACGCCCCGCAGCACTCGCGGAGCCCGCACCCTGAGCCCAACGGGCTCGACATCGGCCTGGCGGCTCTTCATCGCCCATCCCGTGCCGCCGGACGTGCGCGGCGAGCTCCTCGCGCAGCTGGGGCCGTACCGCCGTGCCCACCGGGACGTGCGCTGGACGCAGCCGGAGACCTGGCACCTGACGCTGCTCTTCCTGGGCTCGGTGGCACCCGACCGGGTGCCGGAGGTGGCCCGGCTCATGCGCCACGTCGGCCAACGCGCGGCACCCTATCCCGTGTTCGTGGACCGGGGCGACGGTCGCGTCCGCGGAGGTGCCGGCGTGGCCTGGCTGAGCCTGAGCACGGGGGCAGGCAGGCTCATCGAGCTCGCGACGCTGGCCGCACGGGGCTGCCCGCCGGACATCACCGAGGGCGCGCCCCCAAGGCGCACGCCATCGGCCCACCTCACCCTCGTGCGCAAGGCCGACCGGGCCGTGGTGCAGGCGCTACGGGCGCAGGCGCACGGCCCGCTGGGCATCGGCTGGACGGTCGATCGGCTGCTGCTCGTGCGCAGCCACCTCGGAACCGAAGGTGCGCGCTACGAGACGCTGCGCGAGGTCACGTTGTAGGCTCACTGGGCCCAACGGCAACCCCGCCCAGAGGCGACCAGAGGAGAGCGTAGCCATGGCGCTGCAGCAGACGAAGTTCATCCTGTCCGAAGACCGGATCCCGCGCGCCTGGTACAACATCAATGCGGACCTGCCGGTGCCGCTTTCGCCGCCGCTCCATCCCGGCACCAAGCAGCCGATCGGTCCCGAGGACCTGGCGCCGCTCTTTCCCATGGCGCTCATCGCCCAGGAGATGAGCACCGAGCGCTACATCGAGATCCCGGAGCCCGTGCTGCAGGCCTACACCATGTATCGCCCGTCTCCGCTGTTCCGGGCGCACCGGCTCGAGCAGGCCCTGGGCTACCCCGGCAAGATCTTCTACAAGTACGAGGGCGGCAGCCCGGCCGGGAGCCACAAGCCCAACACGGCCATCCCGCAGGCCTACTACAACAAGCAGGAAGGCATCGAGCGCCTGACCACCGAGACCGGCGCCGGTCAGTGGGGCACGGCCCTGGCCATGGCCGGGGCCATCTTCGGCCTGGAGGTGATGATCTACCAGGTGCGCGCCTCGTATGACGCCAAGCCCGGACGCCGCAACCACATGAAGATGTACGGGGCCGATGTCGTGGCCAGCCCCAGCGACCGCACCGCCTACGGGCGCAAGGTGCTGGCGGAGACACCTGACACGCCGGGCTCGCTGGGCATCGCCATCAGCGAGGGCGTGGAAGACGCGGCCACGCATGAGAACACGCGCTACGCCCTGGGCTCCGTGCTCAACCACGTGCTCCTGCACCAGACGGTCATCGGCCAGGAGGCCATGGAGCAGATGGAGCTGGCCGGCGAGGACCCCGAGATCATCGTGGCCTGCGCCGGCGGCGGCTCCAACTTCGCCGGCCTGACCTTCCCCTTCATCGGCAGGAAGCTGCGCGGTGAGGCTGACTACCGCTTCATCGCGGCAGAGCCCGCCGCGGCGCCGAGCCTGACCCGCGGCGTCTACGCCTACGACTTCGGCGATACCGGCCAGATGGCGCCCATCGTCAAGATGCACACGCTCGGCCACGACTTCGTGCCCGATCCCATCCACGCGGGGGGCCTGCGCTACCACGGCATGTCGCCGCAGGTGAGCCTGCTCAAGGACCAGGATGTCATCGAGGCACAGGCCGTCCCGCAGTCCAGGACCTTCGATGCGGCGCGGGTGTTCACGCGAGCAGAGCTGGCCTTGCCCGCACCCGAGCCGGCCCACGCCGTGGCCGTCGTCATCGACGAGGTCGAGAAGGCCAAGGCGGCCGGCACCACCCCCACCATCCTCTTCAACATGTGCGGCCATGGCCACTTCGACGCGGCTTCCTACACACGCTACCTGGAAGGTGAGCTCGAGGACTTCGAGCTGCCCGAGGAGCGGATCGAGCACGCGCTCGAGACCGTCCCCTCGGTCTGAGCGACAAGGAACGGGAGCTCGTCCTCGGGCTCCCGCGCGCCCGCATCATCGGCGAGCGATCGTGGAAGGGCATCCGGAGCGAGGGCATCGAGGGTCATCTCGAGCTCATCGCCGCCGAGGGCGAGTATCGCCCGCGCGGCAGAGGCAGAGGTCGATCCAGGGTGGCAGCAGGTCATCCCGTACCTGCTCGTGCGCGACGGCGAGCGCCTGTTCCTGATGCAACGGACCAGGGCTGGCGGCGACGCCCGTCTCCACGACCTCTACTCCCTCGGCATCGGTGGCCACCTGAACCCGGAAGACGGGGGCGTGCTCGAGGGGCTCCGTCGCGAGTTCCACGAAGAGATGGTGGCCGAGTGGGATCCTGAGCCGCGGCTGATCGGGCTGCTCAAGGACGACGACGTGCTCGTGGGCCAGGTGCACCTGGGCGTGGTCTTCGAGGCTGACGCGGCGGGACGGCCGCTGGCCATCCGCGAGACCGACAAGCTCAGCGGTCGCTTCGTTGCGCCCGCTGAGGCCGCCTCGGTCTACGAGAGCATGGAGACGTGGAGCCAGCTTCTTTACGATCATGTGACAGGACGTCAGGTCGGCCCGCTCCGAATCGGCTGAATCGCGCGCTGGCGGTGGGATAATCGCCAGCAGGTGAACACCATGGAGTCGCGCCGCATCTCGCCGCTGGCCCTCGTACGCTCATTGCTCCTGCTCCTGGGCACGCTGAGCCTGCTGGCCTCGACGGTCGTGGCTCAGGACGAGCCTGCCGCAGGCGACACCGTCATCGTCCTGCCCACCAGCGGCGTGGTCGATCAGATCATGGCCGAGTACCTGCGTGCGGGCATCGCCCGCGGTGCCGAGGAAGGTGCGGCCGCGGTGGTCATCGAGCTCGACACCCCTGGCGGCTCGCTCGAGTCGACGCGTGAGATCGTGCAGGCAGAGCTGTCCGCGGAGGTCCCGGTGATGGTGTGGGTGGGGCCAGCCGGTGCCCGGGCCGCCAGCGCAGGCACGTTCCTGACCCTCGCGGCGCACGTGGCCTCCATGGCGCCGGCCACCAATATCGGCGCGGCCACGCCCATCAACAGCGACGGCTCGGACATCCCCGAGGACCTCGGCAACAAGGTCATGAACGACACCATCGCCACCATCACCTCCATCGCCGAGGAGCGCGGCCGGCCCGTGGAGTGGGCCGTGGGCACCGTCACCGACGCCTTGAGCTACACCGTCGACGAAGCGCTCGCAGCGGGGGCCATCGACTTCAAGGCCGACTCGATCGAGGACCTCCTGGCGCAGGCCGACGGCACGACCGTGAACGTGGCTGGGGAGGCGGTGGTGCTGCAGACCGCTGGGGCCACGGTCGAGCGCCTGGGCATGAACCCCTTCCAGTCGTTCCTGCACCTGCTCAGCGACCCCAACATCGCCTTCATCCTCTTCACGCTCGGGTTCTACGGCATCTTCTTCGAGCTGCAGAACCCCAACTACGTGACCGGCATCCTCGGCGCGTTCGCGCTCATCCTCGCCTTCATCGGCTTCGGCAGCCTGCCCCTCAACGTCGCCGGCCTGCTGCTCATCGGCCTGGCCGTCGTGCTCTTCGTGCTGGAGTGGACGGTGACCAGCGGCGGCTTGCTCACGATCGGGGGGCTGGTGGCCTTCGCCCTTGGTGCCTCTGCTCTCTACACCGAGCCAGGCGACCCGGTGGCACCCTCGGTCAGCGTGAGCACGGAGGTCATCGTGGTCATGACCGCGATCACCGGTGCGGTCATGCTGGGGATCCTCGCCGTGCTCATGCGCCAGCGGCGCAAGCCCCAGACGGTCATCGGCGTCAGCCACATCGACGCACCGCTGGTGCCGCTGGGCACCCGGGCGGAGGTGCGCCGCGCCCTCACCCCGACCGGCACGATCTTCACCGCCGGCGAGGAATGGACGGCCCGGACACCGGACGCCACCACGCTCGAACGCGGCACTCCCGTGCGCGTGAGCGGCAACGATGGCATGGTCTTGCTGGTGGAGTCACTGGGTGCCAGTGACCACAATGAAGGGATGGCCTAGAACCATGGATCTCGGCAGTAGCCTCATCGCGACCGTTCTGTTCCTGGTGGTCGTGGGTGTCATCATCCTGTACCTCTCGGTCCGGGTCGTTCGCCAGTACGAACGCATGGTCATCTTCCGCCTGGGCCGCACTGGGCCCGACCTGGTCCGCGAGCCCGGCCTGCGGTTCCTCATCCCATTCATCGATCGTCCCGTGAAGGTCGACATCCGCGAGAACTTCATCGAGGTTCCCAGCCAGACCGTCATCACCCGCGACAACGCCCCCATCGACATCGACTTCCTCATCTACTGGCGCATCGTCGATCCCCTGAGCAGCCTCATCAACGTGGCCGATTTCGCGGGCGCCCTCCAGGGCGTCGCCACGACCACCCTGCGCGCGGTCGCGGGCGACATGCTCCTCGACGACGTGCTCAGCAAGCGCGACCAGGTCAACGACGTGCTGCGGGTGAAGCTGGGCGAGCAGACCGAGCGCTGGGGCGGCAAGGTCACCACGGTCGAGATCCGCGAGCTCGTTCCTCCGCCGGACGTGCAGGCTTCCATGAACCGCGTGCTCACCGCCGAGCGAACCCGTCGCGCGGTCATCACCGAGTCCGAGGGCGCACGCCAGTCCAAGATCAACGTGGCCGAGGGCGAGAAGCAGTCAGCCATCCTCACGGCCGAAGGTCGGCGGCAGGCGGCCATCCTCGAGGCCGAGGGCTACAGCCAGGCGCTGACGCGCATCTTCGAGGCAGCCAGGAACATCGATGACCGCACCATGACGCTGCAGTACTTCGAAGCGCTCAAGGAGCTGGGCCAGGGCGAGTCGACGAAGTACGTCATCCCGCTCGAGCTGACCGACCTGGCGCGCCGACTGGGTAACTTCATCGACAGCGGCCTTGACTCCGGCGCGGCCATGCACGTGAGCGTGGAGGGCAAGAGCACGGCCGACGAGGAGCCCGGCGGCAGCGCCTAGCCGCTCCACTCCGCCCGGCTCATGCTGCCTACCGTTCGCGCGGTTCGCTATGTCGCGCCCCTGCGCGAAGGTGGCTCCATGCCCGGGATCATGGAGGCTGACGATGAGGGCACCTACGTGGTCAAGTACCGCGGGGCAGGGCAGGGGCCCAAGGCGCTCGTGGCCGAGCTGCTGGCCGGGGAGATCGGGCGTGCCCTGGGCCTGCCCGTGCCGGACGCCGTCCTCATCGACGTGGCCTCGGACTTCGGCCGGCTCGAGATCGACTACGAGATCGGGCATCTCCTGCGCACCTCCGAGGGCATCAACTACGCGCTCGACTACCTCCCGGGCTCCATCACCTACGACCCGCTCGTGCCACCCGCGCCGGACGGAGCGTTCGCGGCCGACGTGGTCTGGTTCGACGCCTTCACCACCAACCCCGACCGCACGCCGCGCAACGCCAACATGCTCGAGTGGCATGGGCGCATCTGGCTCATCGATCATGGGGCAGCGCTGTTCTTCCATCACGCCTGGGCCGATGTGATGGCGCGGGCGGGAGATCGCTTCGAGCGCGTAACGCAGCACGTGTTGCTGCCCTTCGCCGATGATCTGCGGGCCGCAGACGCGCGGGCCCGGGAGCGCCTCTCAGGGTCGGTGTTCGAGCGCATCCTTGCGGCCGTGCCCGACAGCTGGCTGCGACTGGGCTATGCGGACGAGGCACCCGACGCGGTCCGTGACCACTACCTCCGCTACCTGCTCGCGCGATTGGCGAGCTCGGCCGCGTTCGTCGAGCAGGCGCAGCGTGCCTGACCGCTGCTCGTACGACTACAGCGTGATCCGGGTCGTGCCCGACGTGGCGCGCGGCGAGTTCCTCAACGCGGGTGTGATCCTGTTCGCCAAGTCACAGCGAGCGCTGCTGTCACGCATCGCCCTCGATGAGGCGCGCCTGCGCGCCCTGGCGCCGGACGCTGACGTGAACGTCATCCGCTCGCACCTCGAGTCCATCGAGCGCATCTGTGAGGGTGGGCCCGCAGCGGGTCCCCATGCCGGGCTGACCGCCTCCGAACGGTTCCACTGGCTGACCGCACCGCGCTCCACGGTCATCCAGCTCTCGCCGGTCCACTCGGGCATCTGTGACGACCCGGCGAGCGAGGCGGATCGGCTCTTCGCGAGGCTCGTGGGAGGCGCCTGAGCCGGTCGGCACCGTCCCACCGCGAAGCCGCAGGCATGTGCCGGTGAAGCCGTAGCCAAGGGACGGTCGCCACGATCGAGCCCATGCTCGCGATCCTCGATACCGCCGTCGTCCAAGGTCTGCGTGGTGAGCTCGTGCGTGTCGAGGTCGACATCACCAACGGCTTGCCCTCGTTCTCGATCGTGGGCCTGCCGGACGCGGCGCTCTCGGAGGCCCGTGAGCGCGTCCGCGGCGCGATCCGGAACGCGGGCTTCGCCTACCCCCTTTCACGCATCACCGTGAACCTGGCGCCGGCCGACCGACGCAAGCACGGCGCGGCCTACGACGTGGCCATGGCCATCGGGATCCTCCTGGCCAACGAGCAGATCCGTGCCTCGGGTGGCCCGTGGGCCCTGCTGGGCGAGCTCTCGCTCGACGGGAGCGTGCGCCCGGTGCCGGGTGTCCTGCCCATGGTGGCCACGCTACGCGACGCCGGCCATCGCCGCGTGTGCGTGCCCCAGGCCAACGTCGACGAGGCCTCACTCGTCGAGGCCGTGGAGATCGTCGGGGCGGACGGCCTCGACGATGTCGCTCGCCTGATCGCCGGACCTCGCGGCCGGACGGCCGCACGAGCCAGGCGGCGCCGACCCATCCGCGTCGCGCGGGCCACGCTCCCGACGGAGGCCGAGCGGGTGGCGCCCGAAGCGGCCACGGAGCTGGCCGACCTGCGCGGGCAGGAGCAGGCCCGCTGGGCCCTGGAGGTGGCCATCGCAGGTCGGCACAACCTCTTGCTCATCGGTTCACCCGGAGCCGGCAAGACGATGCTGGCTCGCGCGGTGCCCGGGCTGCAGCCGCGCCTGAGCGAGCCGGAAGCTCGGGAAGTGGCCGTCATCCGTAGCGTCTGCGGACTGGAGACCGCCCCCGGCGACAGGCTCGTGCGACCCTTCCGCAGCCCCCACCACACGATCTCCTATGCCGCCATGGTCGGAGGCGGGCCACGCCTTCGTCCGGGGTTGGTGACCCAGGCGCATCACGGCGTCCTCTTCCTTGACGAGCTGGCCGAGTTCGACCGCAACGTGCTCGACGCCCTGCGCCAGCCGCTCGAGGACGGCTCGGTGGAGATCGTGCGCGCCCACGGCTCGGTGACCTACCCTGCACGACTGCAGCTGATCGCGGCCATGAACCCGTGCCGCTGCGGGTGGGACGGCGATCCCGTCCGCACCTGCCGGTGCTCGGCGCGCGAGCCCGAGCGCTACCGGCGACGCGTAAGCGGGCCGCTGCTCGACCGCATCGACCTGCGCGTGGTGATGCCACGCATGGCCCCGGAGGAGATCGTGAGGCTGGACCAGCCGGAGGCCAGCGCTGTGGTCGCGAGGCGCATCGGTCGGGCATGGTCGATCGCGCTCGAACGCAACGGCGGCGTGCCCAACGCAGCCCTGCGGGGCCAGGTGCTCCTGCGTGCCTGCGCGCTGGAGGCGGGCGCCCGCCGCGACCTCGACGAGCTGGCGCAGCGCCTGGAGCTCACCGCACGCGGCATCCACCGCACCCTCCGTGTGGCCCGCACCGTCGCCGATCTGCGCGGTCGCACCGTCGTCGGCGGAGAGGAGCTGGCGGCCGCGGCGGCGCTTCGCGACCGCTCCCTTGAGCAGGCGGCGAGCGCATGAACGAACGCGAGGCCTGGATCGCCCTGGCGGCGACGCCCGGCGTCGGCGAGGTCACCTTCAACCGGCTGCTCGAAGAACACGGGACCGCTGCGGCCGCGCTCGCAGCGGTCGTGGCGGAGCCGGTCGGTGCGGCTGATCGTCGTCTGGCCCAGGCCACCCGCAGCCGTCTGCGGCCGGGGCTGAGCCGCGCCATCCGGCGATCGGCGGACGACCCTGCGCGCATCCCGCGCGCGGTGGAGACGCTGGGCGGCTGGATCCTGACGCCGCTCGACCGCGGGTACCCGCAGGCGCTGCGCGCGATCGAGGAGCCACCGGCCGTGCTCTACGGCCTGGGTCATCCGCAGGCGCTCTCGCGCACGCCGCTCATCGCGCTCGTCGGCACGCGCCGACCCACCGCGACAGGCCGTGACCTCGCGACCCGGGTCGGCCAGCGCCTCGCGGAGGCCGGGGCCACGGTCGTGTCCGGTCTGGCCTTCGGCATCGACGCCGCCGCGCACCTGGCAGCCCTTGACGGCGGGACGGTGACCATCGGCGTCATCGGTAGCGGTCTCGATGCGCCGGGGCCCGCTGCGCATCGCCGGCTGGCCCAGCGCATCGCAGCCGGCGGCGCCATCGTCGGCGAGCTGGCGCCCGGGGTGCGGGCCACGCAGGGGACGTTCCCGCGGCGCAACCGCATCATCAGCGGCCTCTGCGAGGCCACGATCGTGGTCGAGGCCCCGGCTCGGAGCGGTGCCCTCATCACCGCACGCCACACGCTCGAGCAGGGACGCCTGTTGCTCGTGGCTCCGGGCCGCCCCATGGACCCGCGCGTCAGAGGCAACCTCGAGCTCCTGCGCGAGTCGCCGGCGCGCCCGCTGATCGGCCTCGACGAGATGCTGGCCGATCTGGAGCTGGAACGTGACGCCGGGGAGGGTGGCCGCCGGGGAGGAGCGGCCCACGCTCACGCGGGGAGCGGCCTTGCGGCTGCTTGAGCCCACCCAGCGGCGCGTGGCCCAGGTGCTGGCAGAAGGGCCCTGCAGCATCGACGCCCTCTGCCGCGCCACTGGCCTCGACGCAGGCGTCGTGTCGGCGGCCCTGACCATGCTGCAGCTCCGGGGCTGGGCCCAGGCGCACGGCCCCACCCAGCTGCCCGCAGGACCATTGACCCGGATGGACAACGAGCGCGTAGCGTGAGATTGTCCGCCGGGTCCAAGCGGAGTACGCCGGTCGTCGCAGCGTAGGATGGGAACATGATCCGGAACGTCATCTTGCACCTTCATGGTGAGCAGCCCATGAAGGCGGATATCGAGTCGCTGCCCACAGCCGCCGACGCAGGCCTCCTGTGCACCAACCTGCGCACGCTCGAAGGGCGCAAGCCCGTGTCCACCGAGTACCTCGATTCGGTCTTCCTGCTGCCCTACAACATCATCCGCTTCATCGAGATCCCGCGCGCTTCCATCCATGCCGCGGGCCTCGATGTGGACCTGCCGGATGTACCGGCCGAGCTGCCGGCTTCGGCACAGGCCGTGCCCGATGGCGCGCACGTCATCGTGACTCCGGCTCCCGCCGCGACCGCCGATGACGACGGCCTCGAGCATCTCGCGCCCGACGAGGAGCTCCTGCGCCGGATCCGCGAGGCGTGATCGCGGTCGAGCGATGGGCGGGTGGTGACTTGACGCACCACTGCTACACTTCGCGGCCGTGACCAAGAACCTGGTGATCGTCGAGTCTCCCGCGAAAGCCCGCACGATCGAACGCTACCTCGGCACCGACTACAAGGTGCTCGCCTCGTACGGCCACGTCCGCGACCTGCCGGAGAACCCGGGCAAGGGCAAGTTCGGCGTGGACGTGGAGCATGACTTCGAGCCCGAGTACGTCGTCAACGAGGACCGACGCAAACAGCTCAACGCCATCACCAAGGCCGCCGGCAGCTCCGATCTGGTGTACCTCGCCACTGACCTCGACCGCGAAGGCGAGGCCATCGCCTGGCATGTCGTGGAAGCGGTGAAGATCCCGGGCGAAAAGACCAAGCGCGTGACCTTCAGCGAGATCACCGAGTCGGCCATCACGGCCGCCTTCGAGCACCCGCGTGACATCGACATGGGCCTGGTTGACGCGCAGCAGACGCGGCGGATCATGGACCGCCTCGTCGGCTATACCCTCAGCCCGCTCATCAGCCGCAAGGTCCGCAGCGGGCTCTCCGCCGGTCGCGTGCAGTCGGTCGCGGTGCGCCTCGTCGTCGAGCGCGAGCGCGCCATCGAGGCCTTCACGGCGCGCGAGTACTGGACGCTGCAGGCGGTGCTCGAGACACCCGCCGGCGAGCGCTACAAGGCGGCCCTCGTCATGGTCGACGGCGCACGCGTGGCCCAGGGCGGTGAGGTCAAGCCGAACGAGATCCCCATCCCCGACGAGGCCACGGCCCAGGCCTATGTCACGGCCCTGCGCGAAGAGACGGCCACCGTGAGCTCGCTCAAGGTGCGCAACTCCAAGCGCAACCCGGCTCCGCCCTTCACCACCAGCACCATGCAGCAGGAGGCCAGCCGCAAGCTCGGCTACGGGCCCAAGCGCACGATGTCAGTGGCCCAGCGCCTCTACGAGGGCATCGAGATCGACGGCGAGCCCACCGGGCTCATCACGTACATGCGGACCGACTCGGTCAACCTGGCCAAGTCGGCCCAGAGCGAGGCCTACGACGTCATCAACGGCCGCTACGGCAGCGACTACGCGGTCGAGGGCGGTCGCGGGTACAAGACCAAGGCCAAGGGCGCACAGGAGGCCCACGAGGCCATCCGCCCCACGTCCTTCGCACGAGATCCCGAGTCCCTGCGGGGCCGCATCAAGGACGACGAGCTGCGGCTGTATCGGCTCATCTGGCAGCGGGCGCTCGCTTCGCAGATGGCGCCCAAGCAGATGGAGACCACCACGGCTGAGCTCGAGGCTGGTCGCTTCGGCCTGCGCGCCAGCGCCACCCGCACGACCTTCGAAGGCTTCACCAAGGTCTACACCGAAGGCCGCGACGACGAGAGCGAGGAAGAGAAGGAGGCCACGCTGCCCGCGCTGGCCGAGGGCGATCGCTCGGCGGTCAAGGAGGTCGAGGGCGAGCAGCACTTCACGGAACCACCCCCGCGCTTCACCGAGGCCTCGCTCATCAAGGCGCTCGAGGAGCACGGCATCGGACGGCCGTCCACCTATGCTGCCACCATCTCCACCATCCAGGACCGGGGCTACGTGAAGGTCGTGGACAAGCGGCTTCGTCCGGAGGTCGTGGCCAACATCGTGACGGACGTGCTCGTGGAGCACTTCGGCGACTACGTCGACTACGACTTCACCGCGCGCATGGAAGAAGAGCTGGACGAGGTCGCAGCCGGCAAGCGCGAGTGGGTGCCCCTGCTGCACGAGTTCTACGATCCCTTGCAGAAGCTGGTCGACGAGAAGCGCAAGACGCTCAAGCGCAGCGAGCTGACCACCGAGGAGACGGAGGAGGTCTGCTCGGAAGGTCATCCCATGGTCATCCGCCTGGGGCGCAATGGCCGGTTCCTGGCCTGCTCCATGTATCCGGACCACAAGGAGACGCGCGACATCCCGGGTGAAGAGCCGGACATGCCGCCGGTAGAGGGCGCAGGCGAGAAGTGCCCCGAGTGCGGCCAGGGCACGCTCGTGGCCAGGCGGGGGCGGTTCGGACCCTTCGCCGGCTGTGACCGCTACCCCGACTGCAAGTACATCCACCGGACCGGGCCTCCGCCGCCGCCGCCCCTGCCGTTCGAGGTCGAGTGCCCCAAGTGCGGCGAGGGTCGGCTGACGGCCCGCCGCGCGCGTCGCACGGGCAACGTCTTCTACGGCTGCGGGCGCTATCCGAAGTGCGACTTCACCACCAACTTCGAGCCGGTGGGGGCACTCCACGACGCTGACGCCGGCCCGGTCGGGCTCAAGGACGAGAGCGGCATCTGCCTGCGTTGCGGCGCGCCCGTGGACCTGCCCGGCGATCGCGCTGCGCTGGTGGGCGTCAAGCTGTCAGGAGGGGAGCCTGATGCGGCGGCCCTGCTGCCCTCGCGCAAGCGCAGGGCGGCCGGTCCGGGCCGCAAACCGGCCAGCAGCAAGAAGCGCAAGACCACCAGGACCACGGCAGGCGCCCCCGCCGACGACGCCGGCAGCTGATGTCTGGCGGGTGGGGCGGGACGCGATGACGGACGAGGGTGCGGGTCGGGACGGAGCCACCGCTGCGGCCTCCTTCATCGCCTCGCTCGACGCCCGGGACGCCTCTCCCCACACCAAGCGCGCCTACCGCACCGCGCTCGAGCAGTATCTGGAGTGGCTGGAAGGCGTGCCGCAGGCAGGCTGGGACTGGACCCGTCCGCCTCGCCGGACCCTGCGAGCCTTCCTCGCCGAGCTCGACGGACGCGGCCTCTCGCGCTCGACCATCGGCAGCCGCATCGCCGCCCTGCGCTCGTTCTATCGCTTCTGTCGCCGTCAGGGCTGGGTCGCCGGAGATCCCTGGGCGGCCATCGTCAGCCCTCGTCGTTCCCGTCGCCTGCCACGCGTGATGGAGGTCGAGGACGTGGAGCGCCTCCTCGACGTCATCCCAGGCTCGGCGGGCCAGCCCGTCGGTGCCGCGCGCGACGCCTCGGTACCCGAGGCCATCGAGCTGCGCGACCGGGCCATCGTCGAGTGCACCTACGCCGCGGGGCTGCGCATCAGCGAGATCGCCGGGGCCAAGGTCTCGGACGTGGACCTTGTGCATGGCGAGCTGCGTGTGCTGGGCAAGGGCCGCAAGGAGCGGATCGGCATGCTCGGTGGGCCGGCGAAGGATGCGCTCGAGGCCTACCTCTCGCATGGTCGCCCTGTCCTCGCGGGGGCCGCGGAGACGACCGACGATGCCCTCTTCCTCAACCACGCCGGGCGTGCCCTGAGCACCCGGGGTGTCCGCGGGCGCATCGACCACCTCGTGCGCCGGGCCGGCCTGCCGGAGCGCACCACGCCCCATACCCTGCGTCACTCGTTCGCCTCCCACCTGCTGGAGGGCGGTGCCGACCTGCGCGTGGTGCAGGAGCTGCTGGGTCATGCCAGCCTCTCGACCACGCAGATCTATACGCACGTCAGCCCGGGCCGCCTGCAGTCCAGCTACCGTGCCGCCCACCCGCGAGCCGTCTCCCGCGACGAGTCGGAGGACGACCCCGCAGCCGAGGACGCTGAGCCCTCGTGAGTCGCGGAGCCCTTGCTCGTGCCGGTCTCATCATCACCGGGGCGTTCTTCCTCTCGCGGATCCTCGGCTGGCTGCGCGTGGTCGTGCTCAGCAATCTCTTCGGCGCGGGCGCCGAGCTGGACGCGTACTACGCCGCCTTCCGCATCCCGGATCTCATCTTCGAGCTGGTCGCAGCGGGCGCCATCACCTCCGCCCTCATCCCGATCCTCTCGAGCCTGATCGAGAGCGGCGAGCGGGCCCGCGCCTGGCGCGTGGCGTCGACCGTGCTCAACCTCATGCTGGGCGCGCTGCTGCTGCTGGCCGTCGTGCTGGCGGTCTTCGCGCCGACCCTGGTGCCGATCCTGGTGCCGGGCTTCGATGAGAGCACCACCGCGCTGACGGTGGAGCTCACGCGGATGATGCTCATCAGCCCCATCTTCCTGGCGGCCGGATCGATCGTCACGGCCATCCTGCAGACACAGGACCGCTTCACGCCGACCGCCCTCGCGCCGGTCGTCTACAACGCCAGCATCATCGTGTGTGCCCTGCTGCTGGAGCCGTTCATCGGCATCCACGGCGTGGCCGTCGGTGTCGTCCTCGGTGCGATGGGCCACCTGCTCATCCAGCTGCCCGCCCTGCGCGGGCACTTCACCTACGCACCGCGGGTCGACGCTCGCGACCCGGCCGCACGCCGGACCTTCTGGCTGATGTTGCCGCGCGCCATCGGCATGGGCGCCAACCAGATCACCTTCCTGGTCAACACCGCGCTGGCGAGCACCGTCGCGGTGGGTGCGGTGGTGAGCTACACCGTTGCCTTCAGCGTGGTCCAGATCCCGCTCGGGGTCATCGGCCTGCCCCTGGGCATCGTGCTGCTGCCCACGATGTCGCGGGCGCTGGCCAACGGCGACGAGGCCGAGTTCGGCACGCTGGTCGTACGTGCGCTGCGGCTGCTGCTGTGGGTCATGGCCTTCGTGGCTGCGGTCGGCATCGTCGCTCGCGACGAGGTCGTGGACCTGCTCTTCGGCTGGGGCTTCGACGAAGCGGCCCTGGCCGCCACCGCCGCCGCGCTGGGCGTCTTCCTCATCGGCCTGCCGGCTCACGCCATGAACGTCATCCTCGCCCGCGCCTTCTACAGCGGCCAGGACACCGCCACGCCGGTGGCCGTGGCCATCGTGTCGGTGGGCGTGAACGTGGCCATCTCCATCCTCACGGTCGGCACCCTCGGCATCGGCGGCCTGGCGCTCGGTATCGCCCTCGGGGCCTGGTTCGAGGCCACCACCCTGACGATCCTGCTGCGGCGCAAGCACCCCTCGATCGCCGCCCGCTCCGTCGTGCGAGGCGGACTGCTCTCGCTCGGTGGAGCGATCCTGGCGGCGCTGGCGGCGGCCATCGCGCTCTCGCTCGGACTCGTGCCGGAGGGCGTCTCGCGGGTGGTGTCCCTCAGCCTCGAGCTGACCGCGGCGTCGGCGGCCGGGCTGGGTGTGTTCGTCCTGTACAGTCGGCTCGTGCGTCTGCCCGAGCTCCACCGCTCCATCGACCTCTTCCGCTCCGCCGTCCGCGGCCGGTGACCGCGGTCCCTCCGCGCATGCGCATCACATCCGACACCCGCACCCCGCCCCCCGATTGGGACGCGCGCGCCGTGGATGTCCCCGGTGGTCACGTGATGCAGTCCGCGACCTGGGGCACCCTGCGCGCCGAACGAGGCTACGAGCCGCACTACCTCACCTTCGACGACCAGCGGGTCGCCCTGGCGCTGTTGCGTCACTCGCCCGGCCTGCCCGGCTCGGAGGCGCTCGTCCGCCGTGGCCCCGCACACCTCGATGACTCGGCCGTGGCCTCGGCTGCCCGGGCGGCGGCCTTGGCCGCATGGGCTCGCGAGGCCGGTGCCCGAACGCTCTACCTGGACCCTGAGCGCACGGCGGATCCGGACTATGCGCGTGCCATGGATGAGGCCGGCTTCACCGTCACTGACGACCTCGAGCCCTCGATCCACGTCATGCGCCGCGACTTCACGCCGGGTCTCGATGACGAAGCCCTCTTGAGGTCGTTCTCCAAGTCCACGCGACAGCGTATCCGCGCCGCCCAACAGGCCGGTGTCACGGTCGAGGAGACCGACGATGGCGCGCGCATGGCCGCGTTCGCCGCGCTGCTCCACGAGCGGGCCGACGTGGTCGGCATGCAGCTCCAGGCCGGCACGGGCTTCGTCGAGGCCTGGCGTCGGCTCATGGAGGCGGATCTCGCCCGGCTGCTGTTGGCCGATCATGACGGGACGCTCGTGGGCGGCCTGTTCCTCTTCCACCAGGGTGGCATCTGGGCCACGGCCTACTCCGCTGACAAGGCGGCCGTGCGACGGGAGCTGCCGGGCACCATGCATCTGGTTCGCTGGTCCGCCATCCGCGCCGCCCATGCCGAAGGCTGCCCCGCCATCGAGCTCGGCGGTGTCGACCTCCCCGGCTACCGCACCCCGCCTCGGCCGGGGGATCCCAACCGCGGTCTCTACGAGCACAAGCGCGGGTTCGGGGCCCGCTGGGTGCAGCGTGAACCGGCCCGCCGCATCGTGCTGCGCCCCGGGGTCGAGCGTCTGGCCCACCTCCGACGTCGCGCCATCGACGGCCTGCGGGGGATGCGAAGATAGCGGTCATGACCGCTGAGCTCGAACGATTGCGAACCGACGACGGCGCGTGGGACGCGTTCGTGGGGGGCTCCGCGACCGACTTCCCCTTGCAGATGAGCGCGTGGGCCGCGGCCAAGGCGCCCTACGGCTGGACGCCGCTCCGCGTCGTCGCCGACGGTGGCTCCGGCCCCATCGGCGCTCAGGTGCTCGTGCGCAGCCTGGGCCCGGGTCCGTTCGCCATGGGCTACGCCCCACGCGGCCCCGTTGCCACCGTCTTCGACGAGGCCAGCCTGCAGGCCTGGACCGAGGCCCTGCGTACGGTCGCTCGCTCCCGACATCTGACGCACGTGACCGCCGACCCGGGGCTCGAGGGCACGGGCCACCATCCCGTGTTCGAGACCGCGGGCTGGGTGCCGAGCGACGTGCTGCAGCTGACCTCGACGCAGATCATCGATCTCACGCAGACGGAGGAGGCGCTCTGGCACGACGTCTACAAGTCCAGCCGGCGCTACGTCAACGGAGCCCGCAAGCAGGGCTGCTACGTGCAGGAGGAAGGTGAAGAGGCGCTGCCGGTCTTCTACGACATCCTCGTCGAGACGGCGGGCCGCAGCGGCTTCATCCCGCGGGCCCTCGATGCCTACGCGGACGTCTATCGAGCCTTCGCCAGAGAGGGCCACGCTCGCATCCTCATCGGCTACCTGCCCGATGGCAGACCCGTCTCGAGCAAGATGATCCTGACCAGCGGTGGGCGTGCCTCACAGCTCTATGGCGGCCTCACCGACGAAGGCGGCAAGGCCCGCTCGGGCCACTTCTTCGAGTGGGAGGCGATCATCCGCAGCAAGGCCGCGGGTGCGGCCATGTTCGACATGTGGGGCCGCTCGACGAAGGGCATCGCCCACTTCAAGCAGGGCTTCGGGGGGCGCGTCGTGGAGTACGGCGGCACCTTCGACCTCGTGGCCAACGCCCCGGTCCGGGGGCTCTACCAGCGAGGCCGGCGCACGTGGGTCCGCCTCGCCCGTCGACGACGTGGTCTCGACCCCGACACGCCCGTGGCGGCGACACCGTCCGGTGACTGAGCCGCGCCTCTCGGCCCTCGGCGCGTTGCTCCATCGACGGGGCCTGCTGGCCTCCGAGCCCCTGCCTGCGCACGAGAGGGAGGCCGATCCGCTCATCGCCTCGGTCCGCTACGACTCGCGGCAGGTCACCGCCGGCGATCTCTTCGTGGCCCGGCCTGGGCAACGCGCGGACGGCCATGACCACGTCACCGACGCGGTGCGGGCGGGCGCGGCCGCGGTGGTGGTGGAGCGACCGCTGCCGGCGGTGGCCGTGCCGGAGCTGGTCACCACCGATGCCAAGGTGGCCCTGGGCCTGGCCGCCTCGTGGCGCGCCGGTGACCCCTCGCACCAGCTCGGGATCGTGGGCATCACCGGCACCGACGGCAAGACCACGACGGCCTACCTCGTGCGCGCGCTGCTCGAGGGTGCCGGGCGGCCGACCGGCCTGCTGGGTACCACGGACGTCATCGTGGGTGGCACGGGCCTGGGCAACGATGCGCGCACCAGCACCCCCGAGGCCCCCGAGCTCCAGGCCTACCTCGCGGCCATGCTCGCAGCGGGCGATCGTTGGGCGGTGGTGGAGTCGAGCTCACACGGTCTGGCCCAGCAACGCGTGCGCGGCACCGCCTACGACGTGGCCGTGCTCACCAACGTCACCTCGGAGCACCTCGAGTTCCACGGCACGCTCGATGCCTACCGCGCCGCCAAGCGCAGCCTCTTCCGGCGACTGCTCGTCGACGACGAGAACCCGGAGAAGGGCTGGGGCAAGCACGCGGTCGTCAACGCCGACGACCCCCAGGGCGCGCCCGCCGCCGCGGTGGCCCACGACGCCGGTGCCCGGGTCGTCCGCTACGGCCTCGCTGGCGATCTGGGTCCGCGCGATGCGGCCGATCTCGAGGTCGCCGCGACGAGCCTCAGCGAGACACCGGCCGGCATGCGCATCGCGATGCAGGCCGGGCCGTGGCGCGGCAGCGTGGCCCTGCAGCTGGCCGGCCGCTTCAACGTGGCCAACGCCCTCGCGGCCATGGGCGTCGCCGTCGCCCTGGAGCTGGACCTCGAGGCTGCCGCATCGGCCCTGGGCGCGCTCGCGAGCGTGCCGGGACGAATGGAGCGAGTGGATGAGGGACAGGCTTTCAGCGTCATCATCGACTATGCCCACACGGCCGACTCGCTGGCCAAGGTCCTCGACGAGCTGCTTCCGACCGACCCCGCGGCTGGCCGAATCGCCGTCTTCGGCTCGGCGGGAGACCGTGATGCCAGCAAGCGTGAGCCCATGGGCTTCGCGGCGGGCCAGCGCTGCCGCCTCGTCATCGTCACCGATGAGGATCCCCGGGGCGAGGACCGCGAGGCCATCCTGGAGAGCATCGCCCGTGGCGCCGAGGCCGCCGGCAAGCGGCGCGGCGAGGACCTGCTGCTCATCCCCGACCGGGACCGGGCCATCGCCGAGGCCATGCGTCGCGCTGCTCCTGGTGATGCCGTGCTGCTCGCGGGCAAGGGGCATGAGAAGACCATCGAGACCTCGACGGGGGAGGTGCCCTGGGACGAGTCGGCGGTGGCCCGCTCAGCCCTGCGCGCGCTCCCCGGCCGGGCTGACGAGGCTAGGCCGAGCCAAGCACGGCCTTGACCAGCTTCTCCATGGGCACGTCCGTAAGCCAGTTGCCCTGGTTCGAGAGCAGCACGATGGAGACACCCTCAGCGGGGAAGTACCACATCGAGGACTCGTAGCCGCGGATGCCGCCACGATGGCCATGGCCGCGGTGGCCCGCGAACACCGCCACGTCCGCCCCCAGGCCATACCAGCCGGGCTGCAGGAAGGTGGTCATCTCGCGCGTCATCTCCGGTGAGAGCACCTCACCGCCATAGAGGGCCGATGCCCACACCGAGAGGTCCCTTGCGGTCGAGGCCATGGCCCCGGCCGCATCAGCGACCGAAACGGCCGCCATGAACGGCACGTAGGCCGAGTCCTGGGTGTGATCGGTGTAGCCGGCGCCCCAATCCCAGTGTCCGTGGGCGGCGTCCGAGCGCGGCTTCTGGGCGGGCTGGTAGATGGTGTCCTCCAGGCCCAGCGGCTTGAAGAAACGCTGGTCGAGCTGCTTGTGGAGCGGCTTGCCTCCCACCGCCTCCGCCACCTTGCCCAGGATGACGTAGTTGGTGTTGGAGTACTCGTAGTCCTTGCCGGGCTTGAAGTCACCGCCCTTGACGAGCTTCATCATCTCGTCGTACGTCCACCGATGCGACCGCGACTTGAGCCCGCCGGCTGAAGGGTTCTCCCACCACGCCTGGGAGATCTCCCCGTAGCGCGGGTTGGCCCAGAAGTTGTAGATGCCGCTCGTGTGACTGAGCAGCTGACGGATGGTCACGCTGTCCTTGCGCGGGGCGTCCCGGAAGTAGGTCCCGAAGGTGGCGTCCAGGTCCAGCTTGCCTTCCTCGACCAGCTGCAGGATGAGCGCCGCGATGAAGGTCTTGGTGACGCTGGCGATGGCCAGCTGATCATCATCCTCGAGCGCTCTGTCAGGACCGAACTCAGCCTGGCCGGCCGTGCCCAGCCAGGTCTCCCCGTCGGCCAGACGGACCGCGACCTGCAGCCCCGCCACCCGCTTCCGGCCGACCTGGTTGTCGATGATCCGCTGCAGCTTGGCGCTGGTCTTGCGGTCGAGGGCGAGGCCGTCCGTGACGCGCTTCACCGCTGGCGAGGGCTCGCTGGAGGCCTCGACTGTCGCTTCCGCGGTGGCCGCCGGCGTCGGCAGCAGCGTCGCAGCAGGGGTGGTGGGCGCGGCCGACGCGAGCGCGAGCGCGGTGGTCGCGCTGGGCTGTGCGGTCAGGCCTGGCGTGACCGAGGGGGAGGGCTGGCCGTCAGCCGACGAGACCGCCGTGGTGCACGAGACGACGACGCTGAGGGCGAGGGGCAGCAGGAGGTAGGGCAGGCTGACCCTCACGCGGAGGGCCGCGGACCACGGCATCACGAGTGCACCGTACACCCTCACGCTGCGGCTCCGGTGTGGCTGCGATAGACCCAAGGTTGTGTTCGCGACACAATCGTCGGGGGAAGGCCAGCAGCTCGGTCTACACTCACGTCCCCTCGTCGCGAAAGGACCACCATGCCCAAGCTCCGCCTCCTGCCCGCGTTCGGTCTCAGCGTGGCCCTGCTGCTGCCGGTCGCGGCCGCGCAAGCCCAGGAAGATGTCGAGACCTCCCCCGAAGCGGCGACCGCAGCGGCCATCGAGGACACGCGCATCGGCGATCTGACCCTGCTGGTGCCGGAGAACCTCGCGGGGCTGCCCTTGCGGGAGAACCTCGAGGTGGCGACGGGCGAGCAGCTGCTGGAGCAGATGTCCGCTGACGAGCGCGCCGTCTTCGAGGCCCTGCTGACGGCCAACGGCAAGACCATCAGTGACTACGCTGCCGCCAACGCCCTCGTGCCCATCACGGACACGGACTTCATCGTGGTCCAGCCGCACCGCATCACCGGCATCGATGCCGCCGCCACCATCGACCGCTGGCTCGAGATCCTCGACCTCAACGCAGCGGAACAACGCGTCACCGAGCAGGTCATCGCGGGGCGAGACGTGACCCTCATCTCCGACGACGCCCGGCCCGACTTCCCGCTCCTCCATCTCTTCGCCGACGCGGACATCATCTGGATGGTCGTGGCCGAGGACGACAGCCTGGTGGAGGAGGCCGTCCGCACCCTGACCGCGACGGCTCCCGCAGACGAGGTCGCGGACTAGGGACCGGGCACGTGTTCGCTACACTCGTTCGACGATGACCAGCCCAGCCACGACCACGGGCGGCGCAGCCGAAGGCAAGGCCCCCCGCGGCGCCCGACGCGCCCGACCGCGACCGAGCGAGGACTTCTCGCCGGCCGGCATGCAACGCACGCTCGCGGCGGTCGAGCACGAGCTGCACGCACGCTATCCCCAGGCGGACCTCTCCTCGCTCGCGACCTCGTTCGCGTTCGCGGTGGAGGCCCACGGCCAGCAACGGCGCATGAGCGGTGAGCCCTATGTCAGCCACCCGCTGGCGGTGGCCCAGATCCTGGCCGAGCTGGGGCTCGACCCGGTGGCCGTCACGGCCGCCATCCTGCACGACGTGCCGGAGGACACGGCCTACACCCTGGGTGACGTCGAGGAGCGCTTCGGCCCTGACGTGTCGCATCTCGTCGACGGTGTGACCAAGCTCGGCAAGTTCGGCACCCTCAGCCACGAGCAGCAGCAGGCGGAGAACATCCGCAAGATGTTCCTGGCCATGGCTGACGACATCCGCGTCGTCCTCATCAAGCTGGCCGATCGCCTCCACAACATGCGCACGCTGGGATCGCTCCCGCCGGAGAAGCAGCAGCGCATCGCCACGCAGACCGCGGAGATCTACGCGCCGCTGGCTGAGCGCCTGGGCATCTGGCAGATCAAGTGGGAGCTGGAGGACCTCTCCTTCAAGTACCTCCAGCCGGAGGCCTATCGGGAGCTCGCCGGGCAGCTCGAGACCCATCGCAAGGCGCGTGAGGCCTACGTCGAGCGAGCCATGGAGGTGCTCGACCAGGCCCTGCTCGAGAGTGGCATCAAGGCCGAGCTGTCGGGACGGCCCAAGCACATCTTCAGCATCTACAAGAAGATGCAGCGCAAGCGGGCCGAGTTCGGGGAGATCTACGACGTCCACGCCCTGCGCGTGCTGGTCGAGGACGTGCGCGAGTGCTACGCGGCCCTGGGCGTGGTCCACTCCCTCTGGCGACCCATCCCCGGGCAGTTCGACGACTACATCGCGATGCCCAAGAACAACATGTACCAGAGCCTCCACACCGCGGTCGTGGCGCTCGATGGCAAGCCCCTGGAGGTGCAGATCCGGTCGCAGGAGATGCACCGCGTGAGCGAGATCGGCATCGCCGCCCACTGGCGCTACAAGGAAGGCTCCCGCGCCGATCGCGCCTATGACGCCAAGCTGGCGTGGGTCCGGCAGCTCATGGACTGGCAGCAGGACGTCAGCGATGCGACCGAGTTCATCGAGGGCGTCAAGCTCGACATCTTCCAGGACCAGGTCTTCGTCTTCACGCCGCGCGGCGATGTCAAGGACATGCCGGCCGGGGCGACGCCGCTCGACTTCGCCTACCGCATCCACACGGAGGTCGGCCACGCCTGCATCGGGGCCAAGGTCAACAACCGCCTGGTGCCGCTTGGACTCCAAGCTGAAGAACGGCGACATCGTCGAGATCGTGACCACCAAGTCGGCCCACGGGCCCTCCCGCGACTGGCTCAACATCGTCACCACCAGCCACGCCAAGGAGAAGATCCGGCAGTGGTTCAAGCGGCAGCAGCGTGACGAGAACATCACCCACGGCAAGCAGCTGCTGGACCGCGAGCTCCATCGCCTGTCCCGCTCCTCGCTCGACAAGGTCCCGAGCGAGAAGCTCGACGAGCTCGTCGAGCACCACAACCTCAAGTCGGTCGACGACTTCTTCGCGGCCGTGGGCTACGGCCAGATCGGCGCCCAGCAGGTCGTCTCCAAGCTCGGCGTCAGCGACGACGTGGATGAGGTGCAGCTGCCGCAGATCGCGCCGCCACCACCGCAGCCGGGTGGCGTGCGGGTGCGAGGCGTGGGCGACCTCATGGTCCGCTTCAGCAAGTGCTGTCACCCCATCCCCGGCGATCCCATCATCGGCTTCATCACCCGCGGGCGGGGCGTGACCGTCCACCTCGCGACCTGCGCCACCGTGGTCAACGAGCGGGCCATCGAGCGCCTCATCGACGTCGAGTGGGAGAGCGCCGCCCAGCAGACCTACCCCATCGCCATCCGCATCGAGGCCTATGACCGCACCGGCTTGCTGAGCGCGATCAGCAACGTCGTCGCCGACGACAAGATCAACATCGTGGCGGCCAGCGTCAACGTCCACAAGGACCACCGGGCCACGGTGAAGGTCACGCTGGAGGTGTCGTCGGTGGCGCAGCTCTCGCGCGTCATGGCTCACCTCGAGCAGCTCAAGGACGTCTACTCGGTCCAACGCGACCGATCCTGAGCCACGGCTGCCCTCGAGGCGCCGACGACGCCGCTAGACTCGAGAGCGATGCCCAAGTTCCAAGCCCCCCGCGGCACCCGTGACCTGCTACCGAGCGAGCGCGCCGTCTTTCTGCGTCTCGAGGACGCCGCCCGCGACCTGGCCATGCGCTACGGCTTCGCGCCGATCGAGACACCCATGTTCGAGGGTGCAGCCGTGTTCGAACGCGGGGTGGGCGAGGTCACCGACGTGGTCGAGAAGGAGCTCTTCCGCGTGCAGGCCGGACGGGGTGAGTCGGAGCGGGAGCGCTGGGCCCTGCGGCCGGAGCCGACGGCCGGGATCTGCCGAGCCTACGTGCAACATGGCATGCGCACCTGGCCGCAGCCGGTGAAGCTGACCATGACCGGGCCGATGTTCCGCTACGACCGCCCGCAGGCGGGACGCTACCGCCAGTTCTGGCAGTTCGACGTCGAGGCCATCGGCGACCCCGGGCCCGCCATCGACGCCGAGATCATCGAGCTGGCCATGGCCTTCTTCAGCGAGGTCGGCCTCGACCGATGTGCAGGTGCTGGTCAACTCCATCGGTGACGGCGCCTGCCGGCCGGCCTACATCGACGACCCTCGTGGACTACTTCCGCGCCCACGAGGCGGCTCTGCCCGAGCTGGAGCGAGCACGCCTGGAGACCAACCCCCTGCGCCTGCTCGACTCCAAGGACGAGCGCATGGCCGGGCTCATCGCCGACGCACCCACCATCACCGAGCACCTCTGCGACGACTGCCAGGCCCACTTCGACGGCCTGTTGGCACATCTCGAAGGCGTCGCGGTCGAGCCGCGCATCGAGCCCACGCTCGTGCGCGGCCTGGACTACTACACCCGCACCGCCTTCGAGTTCTATCGCACCGGCGCCGAAGGGCAGCAGCAGGCCATCGGTGGTGGCGGCCGCTACGACGGGCTGGTGGAGCTGCTCGGCGGGCAGGCCACGCCCGGCATCGGCTTCGGCATCGGTCTCGACCGGGTCGCGCTCGCGCTCGCGGACCAGGACGCCAGACCGGCGGCCGAACCGTGGAAGCCGGTCGTGGTCGTGGTCGGCGCCGACCCTGACGACACGGTCGTGCGCCTGCAGCTGGCGACCGAGCTGCGCGGCGCCGGGCTGGCCTGCCGCCCCGACCTCACGTCCCGGCGCCTGGGCAAACAGCTCGATGGAGCCGCCAAGAGCCGGAGCCCACTTCGCGGTCATCTGCGGCGATGAGCTGGAGGACGGCCACGTGCAGGTCAGGGACCTCATGGCCGGCACCCAGCGCCAGGTCGATGTGACGGAGCTGGCCCGCGATCTCGCCCGTGCCCAGAGCCAGCACCGCCACGGCGACGACGGCTAGGGCCGGCGAAGGCCGATGACCTTGAACCTGCGCGCGGCGACCGAAGCCGACCGCGCCGATTGGACCGCCTTCGTGGCCTCGCGGCCCGAGGGTGACGTGCTGCAGTCGTGGGCGTGGGGCCAGGCCGGGTCAGGGGAGCCGGGCGAACACTGGTCGCGGCTGTTGGTGGTCGACGGCGGCGGCCATATCCGCGGCGTGGCCCAGGTGCTGGACCGTGCCACCTCCTTCGGGCGCACCGTGCTCTACGTGCCGCATGGCCCGCTCTGGGATCGACAGAGCCCGGATGCCGCCGAGGTCCTGGCGCGGCTGCTGACCGGCCTCAAGGCCCATGCCCGGGACCGCCGGGGCATCGTGCTCAAGCTGGACCCGCGCGGCACCGGTGACGCGGCCGCCGACGCCGCGGTCCGACCGCGTCCTGGAGGCGACCGGCGAGCTCGCCGAGCACGATCTGCAGGCGCCCACGACGCGCATCATCGACCTGACCGCGGAGGAGGACCCCGTGTCCGGCTGGGGCAAGGACGCGCGGGCGGAAGCGCGGCGCGCTGAGCGCGAGGGCACGACCGTGACCATCGATCGCGTCGGTGATGCGGCCGCGCTGGACACCTTCCATGGACTGCTCGCCGAGACCTCCGAGCGGCAGGGCTTCCGCATCCGTAGCCGTGCCTTCCTGGGTCGCCTGGCGGAGCCCCTGGTGGCACGGGACGACTGGTTCCTGGCCCTCGCCGAGCACGAGGGCACACCGCTGGCGGGCGCGATCGCGCCGCGCATGGGCGACCGGGCCTACTACCTCTACGCCGCCTCCACGCGTGACAAGGACCTGGCCAGGAAGCGTGGACCCTATGCCGCCATGGCCGAGCTCCAGCGGTCACTCCGCGATGCCGGTACGACCTCGCTCGACCTGTGGGGCGTGCGTGAGCCGGACGACGCGACGGTCGATCTCTCGTGGGAGGGCTTCAGCGTCTTCAAGCGGCGCTTCAAGGGCACCCCCATGCGCCACCCGGGCACGTTCGACATCGTCATCGACCCCACCTGGAACCGCATCCGCGACTGGCGCGAGCGACTGCGCGGCGCCCTGCGGTGACGGCGGGGCCGCGGGCGCAAGCGGTCGGTCGGCCTCCGCTCCAGGCCTTCGACCAGCACCCGCGCACGGCTGCGGTGACGGCCGCGGTCGGCATCTCCACGGCGGGGATCCTGTTCGTGCTCTCCGGTGCCTCACCCAGTACCGCGACCTTCTTCCGCTGCCTGTACGCCCTGCCGGTGCTGTGGTGGCTGATGCGGCACGAGGACGCGTTCTACGGTGGCCGCGAAGCGCGGGCGCGGGGGTGGGCGCTGGTGGCCGGTGTCTTCTTCGCCGGGGACCTGCTGCTCTTCCACCACGCCATCCTGCTCATGGGGGCCGGGCTGGCGACGGTGCTGGTCAACGTGCAGGTGGTCATCGTCATGATCGCGGCCTGGCTCATCTGGGGCGAACGGCCCAGCCTGGCCCAGGCGGTGGCCGTGCCGGTGGCGCTCGCGGGCGTGGTCTTCATCAGCGGCGTGCTCGATGCCGGGGCCTACGGGGAAGACCCCGTCCTGGGGTCCTTCCTGGCCATCCTCACCGCCGGCTGCTATGCCGGCTACCTGCTGCTCCTGCGCAAGGGTCGTGACCGCCAGCATGCGGCCGGCCCGATCTTCGACTCGACCGTGGCCTGCGGTCTGACGGCGCTGGCAGCTGGGCTCGTGGTCGGTGACTTCGAGGCGATGCCCTCGATGCCCATGCACGCCTGGCTCCTGCTGCTGGCGCTCTCGGCGCAGGTGGGTGGCCAGGTCATGATCGCCACGGCCCTGCCGCGACTGCCGGCCGTGACCACCTCGCTCATCCTCCTCATCCAGCCGGTGCTGGCCACGGTCATCGCCATCATCGTGCTCTCGGAGTCGCCTTCCTCGGTGCAGCTGCTGGGCGTGGTCCTCGTCATCGGTGGCGTGCTGCTGGGTTCGGCGCGTCGCGGGGCTGGCCAGCTGCGCTAGGCTTCAGCCATGGGAGGGATGCGGCGCGCCGGCACCATGCTCACGGCCTTCACGCTGGTGGTCACCCTCTCGACCGCGGCCATCGCCACGGACACCGACCGCGACGGCCTCCGCGACGGCTTCGAGCGGCGCTACGGCCTGACCGATCCGGACGTTCGGGACAGCGACCACGACGGCGTCATCGACTCGGCCGAGGACCACGACGGCGACGGCCTGAGCGACCGAGGTGAACAGCGGTTCGGCACCCATCCAGGCCGCCGCGATACCGACCGCGACGGCATCAACGACGGCCGCGAGGACGCGGACCGTGACGGCCGCAGCAACGCTCGCGAACAGGACCAGCGACCGCTGCCTGCCGACCTCAAGCCCACCATCGGTGCGGCCAGGAACAACTTCCCGCCGATCCGCTTCGAGTGCCAGACGCCCAACGGGCGGGCCGTGCCCGTGACCTGCGGGTTCGGACCCGTGCCCAACGAGACACGGATCGTGCTCTTCGGCGACTCGCACGCGATGATGTGGTCCTCGCCGATCCGGCGCATCGCCGTCAACAAGGGCTGGCGCCTGGTGACCATGACCAAGACCGCCTGCCCGCCGCTGCTGGGGCTCTACACCAGGCGCCAGATGGAGATCGACGACGGCCGCAGCTGCCAGCAGTGGCGACGCAACGTCATCGACAAGCTCAAGGCCAATCCGCCCGCCCTCGTCATCATCACCGCGTCGGACCGCTACAAGCTCTATAGCAGCAGCGGCACGGTGCAGGCCCGGAGCAAGGGTCCTCTGCTGTGGCGGCAGGCGCTCAAGCGCACGCTCGCGTCCGTACCCTCCGCCTCGCGCGTGCTCGTCCTGGGCGATGTGCCCCACAACTCGGACAACCCGCGCAGGTGCCTCGCGCACAGCCGGGGCGACATGTCCCGCTGCGTCTCGCCCAAGGCCGGCCTCGGCGGCCGCCAGATCGAGGTCGCGCTCAAGGACACCGCTCGCGCCAGCGGAGCCGGGTTCCGCACGCTCTACGGCAAGATCTGCAGCTACGATCCGTGCCCCGTGGTGCAGGGACACGTGCTCATGTGGCGCGATCGCAGCCACATCACCAACAAGTTCGCGGTGGTGCTCCAGCCGTCCATGCGAGCCGTCCTCGAGGAGGCCCTGCGCTAGCCCGGCACCACCCGAAGCGCGCCGTCCGCTACGCTGCAGGGACCAATCCCTCCCTCCGCGCTATGTGTACTGCCCTGTGAGACCGACCTCCTTCCGTGACCTGACCTGTGCCGATGCCCGCCTGGAGGACGTCGGCACGACCGCCACCCTCGCCGGCTGGGTGAACCGCCGCCGCGACCTGGGCCAGCTGATCTTCCTGGACCTGCGCGATCGCTACGGCATCACCCAGGTCGTCATCGACAACGCCGATGCGCCTGCTGCCCACGCCATCGCCGAAACCGTGCGCAGCGAGTACGTGGTGCGCGTGAGCGGCACCATCGACAAGCGCCTGAAGGGCATGGAGAACGCCAAGCTCGACACGGGCGACGTCGAGCTGCGGGCGACCCACATCGAGATCCTCGCCACCGCGCAGACGCCGCCGTTCGTGATCAACGACCCCGAGGCGGAGGTGGATGAGTCCATCCGCCTGAAGTATCGCTACCTCGACCTGCGTCGCGAACCGCTGCAGAAGCGCATCGTCAAGCGCGCGCAGCTGGTGCAGGCCATCCGCGACACGCACCATGCGGCCGGCTTCGTCGAGATCGAGACACCGCTGCTCATCAAGTCCACACCCGAGGGTGCGCGTGACTTCATCGTGCCCTCCCGCCTCCAGCCGGGCTCGGTCTACGCCCTGCCGCAGAGTCCCCAGCAGATGAAGCAGCTGCTGATGGTCAGCGGCTTCGACCGCTACTACCAGATCGCCCGCTGCCTCCGCGACGAAGACCTGCGCGGCGATCGCCAGCCGGAGTTCACGCAGCTCGACCTGGAGATGAGCTTCGTCGACGACACCGATGTGATGGCCTGGGTCGAGGAGATGGCCCTGGCCGTGACCCGAGCGGTGGCGCCGGAACGCCAGCTCCTCAACGATCCCTTCCCGCGCTACACCTATCGCGAGGCCATGGACCGCTTCGGTTCGGACAAGCCGGACGTGCGCTACGGCATGGAGCTGCACGACCTGGGTGAGCTGGCGGCAGCCTCTGGCTTCCGCGTCTTCGAATCGGTCATCGGCTCCGGCGGCCGTGTCTTCGGGCTGGCCGCACCCGGACTCGGTGGCAGCACCCGCAAGGAGGTCGACGAGCTGACCGAGCTGGCCAGGAAGGCCGGCGCCGGAGGGCTGGTCTGGCTGGCGCTCGACGGCGAGGGCGGCATCCGTGGCTCGATCGTCAAGATCGTGGGCGAGGAGATGGCGCGCCAGCTGGCCGCGGCGGCAGGTGCCGGGCAGGGTGACCTCGTGCTGATCGTGGCTGACCGCGACATCGTCGCCCAGGAGGTGCTGGGGAGCTTGCGCGTGGAGCTGGCCGAGCGACACGAGATGTACGACCGCTCCCTGCTGAGCTACGTCTGGGTCTACCAGTTCCCGATGTACCACTGGGATGAGGACAACCAGCGCTGGGACGCCACCCACAACCCCTTCAGCGCCGTGATGCCGGAGGACGAGTGGCTGCTGACGACCGTCTCCGGTGACCCGCTCGTGGCCAGCCCGGACGACCCCGCGGGCCGGGCCCGGGCACAGCAGTACGACATCGCCCTCAACGGCTGGGAGCTCGGCGGCGGCTCTGTCCGCTTCCACACGCGAGAGAAGCTCTCACGCTCGTTCTCGCTCATGGGCCACGCAGCGGCAGCCCAGGAAGAGCAGTTCAGCGGCATCCTGGAGGCCTTCGAGTACGGGGCCCCGCCGCATGGCGGCATCGCGCTCGGCGTCGATCGTTGGATCGCCCTGCTCACGGACCAGTCCAACATCCGCGAGGTCATGGCCTTCCCCAAGACGTCCTCGGGGTCCGACCTCATGCTCGACGCGCCCTCACGCGTGCATGCCGACCAGCTCGACGAGCTGGGCCTGGCGCTCAAGCCGCGGCCGGCGCCGAAGGAGTCCTAGGCCGGGTCACCCAGCTCCGGCTCAGGCGTATCGGCAGCCGCCGCACCCCACTCCGGCGGCGGCCCACCCACGGGCTTCGGTGGTCCCGCGTAGTCGGGCAGGTCGTCGAGCGCTACCTCTGAACCAAGCACCGAGCCGGGATCGCCGAGCTCGACGGCCGTCACCTCGCTGGCGGCGATGGCGTCCGTGACATCCCCACCAGGGCCCGCCAGGACGGTCTCGAGCAGGTCCAGCGGCAGGAGCACGGGCCAGCCCGATTCGCCGGCCCGGCGTGGACGGATGACCTGCTGTGCACCACGGCCGTGCGCCTCGATGAGCGAGGTCACGGTCTCCGGGTCCGCCCAGGTCATGCGCCCGGGCCAGAGCAGCACGGCCGTGGTCTCCTGGACTGCCTCGCGTGCCGCCTCCGCTCCGAGTCGGTAGGTCATGGTGCCCGACGCCCGTCCCGGATCGACGACGATGGCGGGCGAGCCTTCCAGCGTGGCGGCGATGCGGCCGTCCGGATCGGCGGCCACCACCACGATGGGCATGGCGCCGCCGGCCCAGGCGGAGTCGACGATGCGCCGCACCGCCGTCCGCCCGGTCGCGTCGGCCAGCGCCGCCCGCACGCCGTCAGGGACGATGACCGCTCCGACCGTCACGACCGACCCGACGAGCGCCCGGCGCCAGGCTCGTCCTCCTCATCGCGGTTCCACTGCGGCGGGGCGGCCCAGGCCCAGGGGGAACGCTGCGCCTTGGGCTCCACCATGGTGGGCAGCTTGATCTCGGCATCGTCATCTTCGCGCTCTTCCTGGCTCGAGCCGACGGCGGCCCCACGGCTCAGGCGATCGGTGGGCAGCACCGGCTCGGGCGCCTCGGGCACGTCCAGCGGGGTACCGGGGACCGGGGGCGCCTCGGACAAGGGCGACTCGGGCTCGAGCTCGGGCTCTGGCCTGGTCGCTGGGCCCGACGACGCCTCGGCGTTCGGCTCCTCCCGACCGACGTCGGCGTCGAGGGCGGTCGGAGCAGAGCCTGCTGCCGGACCGGCAGGCGTCGCGCTCCCGATGCGTGCGGCCAGCTCGCTCACGGGCTCGGGCTTGGCTTGTCGACGCGGCAGCGAACGCGGCACGCGGGCCGCGAACGCCTGCGTCGCCGGCGAGACCTTGGGCACCCTGGTGCCGGGGCGGAGCTTCTCGCGCTGATCCCAGCGCCAGCGCCGCGGTGAGTCGATGAACACGCCCGCGATCACCCCGAAGACCGCGCTCACCGTGGCCAGCACCAGCGGAGCGCCACCGATCTCGAAGGCCTCCACCGTCCAGTGCATCACGAGCGCGAAGAGGAAGAACAGGCCAGCCGTGGCGTTGGCGGCAGCCATGGGCCAGCCCACCCCGCCGACCAGCCAATAGAGCCAGGTTCCACCGATGCCCAGCCCGAGGAGGGCGAGGATGGCGGCCTGTGAGCCCAGTCCGACGCCGGCGTCTTCCCAGAAGCCGACAGCCAGGTACAGCAACACGCCCACGAGGAACGCCTGCGAGGCCGTCAGCAGCAGCTCGACGGCCACGACGTCGAGGGGACGGGCGACGGGTTCGCGGACTCTCACCGCGTCAGCATACGTGGCCACGCCCTGGGCGTGCGCCGTCGCGAGCGGAATCCCGGACGCGTGCGACAATCACAGTCCCCATGAAGACGATCCCCTCGACCACCATGCCCGCCGCCGTTCGCCACGACATGCGCGACATCGCCATCGTGGCCCACGTCGATCACGGCAAGACCACCCTCGTCGACGCGATGCTGCGCCAGTCCGGTGCCTTCCGCCAGGACCAGGTCGTGGCCGACCGCGTGATGGACTCGATGGACCTCGAGCGCGAGCGCGGCATCACCATCCTGGCCAAGCAGACCGGCATCGACTACCACGGTATCCGGCTCAACATCGTGGACACGCCCGGCCACGCCGACTTCGGGGGAGAGGTCGAGCGGAGCCTGCTCATGGTGGACTCCGTCCTGCTCCTGGTCGACGCCGCGGAGGGTCCGCTGCCGCAGACTCGCTACGTGCTGGGCAAGGCCATGGAGCGCGGCCTGCCGGTCATCGTGGCCATCAACAAGATCGACCGTAGCGATGCGCGGCCGGGCATCGTCCTCGATGAGATCTACGAGCTCTTCATGGACCTCGGCGCCGACGAGCACCAGATCGAGTTCCCCATCGTCTACACCAATGCCCGCACCGGCACGGCTACCCTCGAGCTGGCCCAGCCAGGCACCGACCTGCGCCCGCTCCTGGACCTGCTCGTGGAGCACACGCCTCCGCCCACCTACGTGCCCGATCACCCCCTGCAGCTGCTGGTGACCAACCTCTCGGCCAACGACTACGTGGGCCGCATGGCCATCGGCCGCATCCGCAACGGCCACGTACGCATGGGCCAGCGCATCACGGTCCTGCGCCAGGAGGAAGAGACGCCCGACGGCTCGGTCGAGCCCGGTCGGGTGGTCAAGCTGGAGGGCTCCGTGACCTCCCTGACCCACGCGCAGGGCATCGAGCTGGTGGAGGTGCAGGAAGCCGGCCCCGGTGACATCGTGGCCGTCGCCGGCCTGCCGGAGATCACCATCGGTGACACCATCACCGAGCCGCGTGACCCACGGCCGTTGCCGCGCCTGACGGTGGATGAACCGACGCTGCGCATGACCTTCGGCGTCAACACCTCGCCACTGTCCGGCCGAGAGGGCAAGTACCTCACCTCGCGCCAGATCCGGGCCCGCCTCGAGCGCGAGGTCCTGGGCAACGTCAGCATCGAGTTCCTGCCCACGGCCTCGGCCGAGACCTTCGAGGTGCGCGGCCGCGGCGAGCTGCAGCTGGCCGTGCTCATCGAGCAGATGCGCCGAGAAGGCTTCGAGCTGCAGGTCTCGCGACCGGAAGTGCTGCTGCACCGGGTCGGTGAGGAGATCCACGAGCCCTTCGAGCGCGTCAGCGTCGACATCCCGCCCGACCACATCGGCACCGTCACCGCCTCCCTGGCCGCACGCCGCGCTCGCATCGAGCAGATGACCACCGATGCCGATGGACGCACCCGGATCGAGGCCATCATGCCCACGCGTGGCCTGGTCGGCTATCGCGGGCAGTTCCTGACCGAGACGCGCGGCACCGGCCTGATGCACCAGATCGGCGAGGGCTACGGGCCCTGGGCCGGCGAGGTCGAGCACCGCACCAGTGGCGTGCTCGTGTCCGATCGCTCGGGCACCTCCAACGCCTACGGCCTCTTCAACCTGCAGGACCGCTCCACCCTCTTCATCGGCTCGGGCGTGACGGTCTACGAGGGCATGATCGTGGGTGAGAACTCCCGACCGGGTGACATGGACGTCAACCCCACCAAGGAGAAGAAGCTCACCAACATCCGCACCCACAGCCATGACGATGCGCTCCGCCTGACCCCGCCGCCGCCGATGACGCTGGAGTCGGCCATCGAGTTCATCGCGGCCGACGAGCTGGTGGAGGTGACGCCCACGTCCATCCGCCTTCGCAAGCGCTTGCTCTCGGTGCACGACCGACGGCGCGAGCGCGGCCGCGAGGAGGACCGCCGCCGAACGAAGGATCGGGAGGCCGCAGAGGCGCGCTGACGCGCGCGCCGTATCATCGACCCGTGACCGTCTACCTCGACTACGCAGCTTCCGCCCCGCTGCGCCCCGAGGTGCTGGAGCAGATGCTGCCGCACCTCACGGGGCTGCAGGCCAATCCGTCTTCGCCCCACGCACCGGGGCGGCGGGCACGAGCGGCGCTCGACGAGGCCCACGAACGCCTGGCCGCCTCGATCGGGGCTGAGCCGCGGGCGCTGGTCTTCACCGGGGGCGGCACGGAGGCCATCAACCTGGGCCTCAAGGGAGCGGCCTGGGCACGCAAGGCCGAGGGGCACCGCATCGTCACCACCGCCGTCGAGCACAAGGCCGTGCTGGAGTCGTGCCTGCTGCTGGAGAAGTACGGTTTCGAGGTCACGCGCCTGCCGGTCGATCGCTACGGCCGGGTGGACCCTGACGACCTCACCGCCGCGCTCACCGACAAGACCGTCCTCGTGAGCCTGCAGTGGGCCAACAACGAGGTGGGCACGATCCAGCCCCTCGCCGAGCTCATCGAGCGCACGCGTGCCGGCTCGGGCGCGCTCGTGCACGTGGACGCGGTGCAGGCTGCCGCCTGGCTGCCGGTCGACGTGGAGGCCATGGGCGCCGACCTGGTCTCCTTCGCGGCCCACAAGGTGGAAGGGCCCAAGGGCACCGGCGCGCTCTGGGTCAGGCGGGGTACGGCCATCCTGCCGCAGGTGCACGGCGGGTCGCAGGAGCGCTATCGACGAGCCGGCACGGAGAACGTGGCCGGCGCGATGGGCATGGCGGCCGCCTTCGAGCTGGCTGCTGCCGAGCGCGTGACGGTCGCGGGCGAGGTCGCCGCCCGGCGGGACGCGTTGGCGGCGACGCTGCTCGGCCTCGAGGGCGTGGAGCTGACCGGCCATGCCAGCGAGCGGCTGCCCAACTCGCTCTCGCTCATCGTGCCCGACGTGGCCGGTGACGACATCGTCATCGGACTCGACCTCGAGGGCATCGCCTGCTCCACCGGCAGTGCCTGTACCAGCGGCTCGACGGAGCCCTCGCATGTGCTCAGCGCCATGGGCTACCCGCCCGTGGAGGCACGCGGGTCGCTGCGCCTGTCGCTGGGCCGCACCACCACGGACGCTGACGTCGATGCCGTGCGCTACGCCCTGCCGCCCATCGTCGAGCGCCTGCGCGCGGGTGCGGCACGCCTTGGACCAGACGCTGGGCGCAGGGCAGGGGAGCCCGTGGCATGACGCGGGAGCGACTGCTCGTGGCCATGTCCGGAGGCGTCGATTCGTCGGCTGCAGCCGCTCTCCTCGTGGAACAGGGCCACGATGTCGTGGGCGTGTGGATGCGGCTGCATGACGCGGCCGATACGTACAGCGCGAGCAACCGCTCCTGCTGCTCGCTCGACGCTGCCGAGGACGCCCGGCGCGTGGCCGGCCAGCTGGACATCCCGTTCTACGTGCTCAACCTGGAGCGAGAGTTCGCGGCCGGGGTGATGGAGCCGTTCTTCGCGGCCTACCTCGACGGCCGTACGCCCAGCCCCTGCGTCGAGTGCAACTCTCTGGTCAAGTTCGGGGCCCTGCTGGGCCGCGCTCGCCACCTCTACGACTGCGAGGCCGTGGCCACCGGCCACTACGCTCGCATCCTGCAGGCACCCGACCCCGCGGCCACCGACGGCGTGCGCTACCGGCTCGTGGCTGGCCGCGACGAGCAGAAGGACCAGACCTACTTCCTCTACGGCCTCAGCCAGCAGCAGCTGGCGCACACTCGCTTTCCGCTCGGCGAGCTGACCAAGCCGGAGGCCCGCGAGGTCGCGCGACGCCACGGCCTCGTCACCGCCGACAAGCCCGAGAGCCAGGAGATCTGCTTCGTGAACGATGGCGACTACCGCCAGGAGCTGCAGCAGCGCACCGACTGGAGGCCCACGCCCGGCCCGCTCGTGGACGCCGACGGCGTGACCGTGGGCGAGCACGCTGGAGCCCCGGCCTACACGGTCGGGCAGCGGACGGGGCTCGGCGTCGCGCTCGGCGAGCGGCAGTACGTCGCCGGCATCGACCCGGCCACCAACCTCGTCACACTCGGACGACGCGAGGATCTCTACCGGCGCCGCTTCGGCGTGACCGAGGTCTCCTTCATCGATGAGCCGCCCCGGGGCGCGTTCCGGGCCCGGGTGCGCATCCGCCATCGCGCCGCGCCCGTACCGGGCCAGATCCGGCCGGCGGCCGGCGCCGCCTGGACCGTGGAGCTCGACGAGGCCGCGTGGGCACCGGCCCCCGGCCAGGCGGCGGTCTTCTACGACGAGGACGGCGGCGTCATCGGCGGCGGGCGCATCGAGCAGCCCGCCGCCGCGTAGGGATCAGCGCGATGGATGGCGGCCTCGCCACCTTCGTCCTCGAGCCGGCCTTCGTGCTGTCGCTCTTCGTGGGCGCCTTCCACACCTGCATCTACATCTTCGTGCGGGGCAACCTCGGCTGGCACATCCCGGGCGTGCTCGTGGGGGGCGTGCTCGGGGCACTCGTGGGACAGGCCATCGGAGCCCGTGTGGGTGACCTCCTGCACATCGGCGACTACAGCCTCATCTGGGCTTCGGTCATGGCCTGGGTCGGCATGGGCATGGCCATGGTCGTGAGCAGCCTTGCCACACACCACCCGGACGGCACCACCGAGGAGCCGGGAGAGATCCGGCCGCGCCGCTGATCAGGGCTCCGGGGTGGTGCCGGGAGCGGGCGACTCCTCCTGGCCGCGGAAGCGGCGCCAGCGCCGGGCGATCCGTCCACGGTTCTCCCACCAGTGCTGGGAGATGGTGATGGTGCCCACGACCAGCAGGGAGAAGGCGAAGCCGATGAGCATCGCCAGCCACGGCCGGTCCTCGATGAGGCGTCCGCCGATGAAGCCGGGTAGCGCGGTCGGGAAGATCCAGATCACCACCGCCAGGGCGTCGTAGAGCACGAACCTGAGCCAGGGCAGGTGCAGGATCCCGGCGCTGACAGCGACCGCCGAACGACCGCCGGGCACGAACCGCCCGATGATGATGAAGACGGCTCCTCTTCGAGCGAACTGCGCCTGCACGTCGTCGAGCTGGTCGGTGTTGCCCGCGCAGGATCCGCTCCACGATGGGGCGGCCGGCGGCGCGACCTACCCAGTAGGCCACGTTGTCGCCGAGGAAGGCGCCCAGGGTCGCTGCGACCATGATCCAGACGATGTTCAGCTGGCCCTGCCCAGCGAGCACGGCGGCCGCCGTGATCGACGCCTCCGAGGGCACCACGGGCACGAGCACGTCGATGGCGGACAGGCCGAACAGGACCAGGTACGTCAAGGGCGAGTCGGTGATCAATGCCGCCAGCGAATCGACGAAACCGGTCAGCGTGTTGAAGAGGTCGAGGATCAGGTCCATTGGCCGCTCAAGCCTAGCGTCCAGGCCGCCTGATGGCGTCGAGCCCGTTGGGCAGATGAGCCATACTGCGCGGCATGGATGCGAGCGAACGACCCGAACCCGGCCGGCAGCCCCCTGATCCCGCTGGGCCCGGAGCGGCCGAGCGCACCGAGTTCGAGGAGCGCCTCGGAACCAGGCCGCAGAAGCCCGGACTGCTCCACCGGATCGCCTCGGTCTGGAAGGACGAGTACGACACGGCCATGAACTGGCCGCGAGGCAAGCGTCACCTGCTCATGCGCGGGTTGGCGGTCCTCGTCGCCAACACCATCGCGCTGCTGATCGTGGCCTACTTCATGGACAGCATCAACTTCACAGGCACCCTCGCGCAGAACGTGTTCGCGGCGGCGGCGGTGACCATCGTGGCCGGCGTCATCACCTTCGTCCTGCGACCGGTGGTGTTCGTCGCGCTCGGCATCAACAACGTCATCGTCACGGGCGTGCTGACGGTCATCTTCATGGGCCTGACCTTGCTCGTCGCGAGCTGGGTCGTCGAACGGTGTCGAGGTCTCCGGCTTCCTCTTCGCCTTCGTCGCGTCGATCTTCATCGCCGCCATCAACACCGTGCATCGTGGGCATCATCGGGCTCGACGAGGATGAATCGTTCTTCCGCCACTCGATGAAGCGCATGGCGCGCGTCTCGGGTGACGTCGACGACCGCCCGGGTCCGGGCTTCGTCATCCTCCAGATCGACGGACTGGCCGAGCCCATCCTGCGCGACGCCCTCCGCACGGGCTACATGCCCTTCCTGAACGACTGGCTGAGCAAGGGCACGCACCGCCTGGGCAAGTACGAAGCCCTGGCGCCATCGATGACGAGTGCCGGCCAGGTCGGCATCCTCCATGGCGCACAGCCGGGTATCCCGGCCTTCCGCTGGTGGGAGAAGGAGCGTAACTACCTGATGGTCTCCAACCATCCGGAGGATGCCTTCGAGATCGAGCGCCGTGCCAGCAACGAGCGCGATCTGCTACGCGACGGGGGCGCCAGCATCAGCAACCTCGTCTCCGGCGGGGCCCCGCGCGCGATCGCCACCAACTCACAGCTGGCCAAGGAGGGCCAGGGGCTGCAGATGAAGTCGTTCTCGATGTTCCTCTACAACCCCTACAACCTCACCCGCGGCGTGGCCCAGTTCGTGACCGCCGTCATCGTCGAGTACTTCCAGGCGCGCCGCCAGCGCGTACGGGACGTGAAGCCGCGCATCAACCGCGGCATGCCCTTCCCCTTCCTGAAGGCCAGCACCACCACCATCATGCGCGACATGGTGGTCGACCTGATCATCGGGGAGATGGGCCGCGGGACGCCCATCATCTATGCCGACTACCTGGGCTACGACGAGGTCGCGCATCACGCCGGACCGGAGCGTCCAGAGACGATGCAGCAGCTCGACCGTGTGGACCGCATGGTGCGCAGCCTCGCGCGCGCGGCCGAGGACGCCCCGCGCGAGTACCACTTCATCATCGTCTCCGATCACGGCCAGACACAGGGAGCGCCCTTCGAGGACCGCTACGGTATCGGCCTGGAGGAGCTGACCCGCTCGCTCATGGAAGGCGATGTCTCCTCGCTCGACGCCAGCAACGACGTCGAGGGCTGGGGCCCCGTCAACACGTTCCTGACCGAGGCCAGTCGAACGCCGGGGGCCAGCGGCCGCATCGTCAGCCGCGCCCTGCGCTCTGATTCGAGTGGCGGCGTGGTCCATCTCAACGATGAGCCCGAAGTCAAGGGCGACGCCGGGACTGAAGACGCGATCCCCGATCTGGTCGTGGCCGCCAGCGGCAACCTGGCCAATCTCTACTTCACCGAGGTCCGTGAGCGAGTCAGCCTGGAAGGCATCGCCAAGATGCATCCCGATCTGCTGCCGGGTCTCGTGCGCCACGAAGGCATCGGCTTCGTGATGGTTCGCTCCGAAGAGCATGGCGCGCTGGTCATCAGCCGGGACGGCATGCGCAACCTCGACACCGGCGAGGTCGAGGGCGAGGATCCACTGCGCTGGTACAGCGAGCACACCCTGGCCAACCTCAAGGAGCTCGACTCCTACACCCACATCGGCGACATCTTCATCATCAGCATGTACGACCCCTCCACCGAGGAGGTCGCACCCTTCGAGCACCAGGTGGGTTCGCACGGCGGGCTTGGTGGCCTCCAGACCAAGGCCTTCGTGATGTACCCCGCCGCGTTCGCGACCGAAGACAAGACCGTCGACCTGGTCGGCGCGCCTGAGGTGAACCGCAAGATCCACGAGTGGATGGACCGGGCCAGGGAGCTGTACGCGGCAGGCGAGACGGCGGAGGAAGGTCCGGCCGAGGCGGAGCAGGAGCTGCCGAGCGTGCTGCGAGCGCGACCTGCCGCCGATTGACGGCGGAGGGGCAAGGAGCGGTCGCGAGCCCGCTCGGAACACGGCATCGCCGGGTCGGCGACGCCCGCCTATCTCGCCTAGCGAGCGACGGTGTGTGGCGGCAGCTCCGGCCGGATGAGCATGAACTTGCCGTCTCGCTTGGGGTAGCGGGCACGCGGGCGCTGGTAGGGGAGGTAGTCCTCAGCCAGCGCCGCCACCGGGACCAGCGCACCCGGCGGGCGCGAGGCACCCCAGATGGTGCTCACGTAGGGATACCAGACGTCCTGGATGTAGACGGCCGTGACCTTGAAGTCGTTGGTGAAGGCCGGGTCGGCGGTAGCGGTGAAGCCTGACATCACCCACGAGTGGGCCCCACGCCAGGTGACCAGGCCCACCGGCTTGTTGGTCATGCGCAGCGCCTTGGCAGCCATGCGGATGGCTCCTCGGCGAGTGTTCGCGCCATCGACGACGTAGGGTCCGTAGCCGCCGGTGTTGAGCAGCTCCGCCCAGCCCGTGAGGTCCATGCCGATGGGACCGAGCTTGGCCTTGTTGGGCGAGAGCTCCCGTCCTCGCTCGTACAGCCGCTTCTGGAAGGCGATCGACCGATTGGGCTTGCCCTCGTCGATGATGTTCATCATCGTCTGGGTGGAGCCGGCCACACACATGTCCTTCGTGGCCTGATGCATGAAGTCGCCCTTGCGGTAGAGGTCCATCTCGAACGGTCCCGCCTTGGGCCGCGGCTGCAGCTTGACCACCGTCGGTGCCGGCGCGGCAGCCTTCTTGCCGACCTTCACGCCGGTGGCCTGGACGGCCGGCTTGGGCGTGGCTGTGGGCCGAGGGCTGGAGGTGGCGCTGGCCACGGCTTCCGCGAGCGAGGCCTGGCGGGGCGCGTCAGGCACCACCGCCAGCTCCGTCGACCACGAAGAGCAGGCGCCAGCCACGAACAGCCCGGCGAGCACGAGTGGGACGATGCGAGCGAAGGGAACGAGGTGCACGACCTGCGGACCGTATCGGCTCAGGCGTGGCCTGTGTCAGACCCTGCAGGAATCTTCACCGAACCTGCAGCATCGGCCGTTCGCTACACTCCGAGGCACATGCCTGACAACGACGAACGGGACGGCCACGACGTCCCGATGCAACCCCTGTCCGCGGATGAGATCCGCGCCCGCTTCCTCCGCTTCTTCGAAGAGCGCGGCCACGAGGTGGTGCCCAGCGCCAGCCTCGTGCCGGCGGGCGACCAGACGCTGCTCTTCACCAACAGCGGCATGGTCCAGTTCAAGGACGTCTTCCGAGGGGTCGAGACACGCTCGTACTCCCGCGCCGTGGACTCGCAGCTGTGCCTGCGCGTGGCCGGCAAGCACAACGACTTCGAGGAGGTCGGGCGCACGCCCCGCCACCACACGCTCTTCGAGATGCTCGGCAGCTGGTCCTTCGGCGACTACTTCAAGCGCGAGGCCATCCACTGGGCCTGGGAGTTCCTGACGCAGGACCTGGGCATCCCCGCGGATCGCCTGGCGGCCACGACCTACACCGACGACGAGGAATCGTGGGCCATCTGGCGCGACGAGATCGGCCTGCCGCCCGAGCGCATGGCCCGCTGGGGTGACGTCGACAACGGCGACGACCACAACTTCTGGCGCATGGCCGACACAGGCCCATGCGGACCCAATAGCGAGATCCACTACGACCGCGGCATCGAGTTCTCGGAGGGCCCTGGCTGCGTACCCGACCACACCGAGACCTGCCCGCGCTGGCTGGAGGTCTGGAACCTCGTGTTCATGGAGTTCGACCAGCCGCTCGAGGGGCCGCGCACGGAGCTGCCCTTCAAGTCGGTCGACACCGGCATGGGCCTCGAGCGCCTGGCCTCCGTGCTCCAGGGCGTACCCACCAACTACGACACGGACCTCTTCGTGCCCATCCACGAGCGCATGCGCGAGCTCCTGGGCCATGACCCTGAAGCCTTCGAGTCCGAGCGCTTCAGCTACCAGGTCATCGCCGACCATTCGCGGGCCATCACCTTCCTGCTCGCGGACGGGGTGCTGCCCGCCAACGAGGGCCGCGGCTACGTCCTGCGGCGCATCATCCGGCGCGCCGTCCGGCACGGGCGCCTGCTGGGCCGCACCGAGCCGTTCCTGGCCCGGACCGCCGAGGTCGTCATCGAGCGCATGGGGGATGCCTTCCCCCACCTGCGCGAGCGTCACGCCGCCATCATCGGGGCCATCCTGCGCGAGGAGACGGCCTTCGCGCGCACGCTCCAGGCCGGCACCAACCACCTGGAGGAGGCGCTCATCCCGCTGACCGGCGCCGAGCGCGTGGTGGGGCGCCTGCCCGACGACGTGCCCGCCGATGCGCCGGTGCTGGACGGGGAGACCGCCTTCCGCCTCCACGACACCTACGGCTTTCCCATCGACCTCACCGTCGAGCTGGCGGCCGAGTACGGCGTCAGGGTCGACCGCGAGGGCTTCGAGGTGGCGCTCCAGCAGCAGCGCCAGCGCAGCCGCTCGGGCAAGAAGCAGGACCTGGCCCGCCAGGCTGAACAGATGGCGCTCTTCGACGGCATCAAGCGCCGTGTCGGTGATACCGAGTTCCTGGGCTACGAGACGACCACGGCGAGTGGTCGCATCCGCGCCATCGTGCGTGACGGCACGGAGTTCGATGAGCTCGAGGCCCGCCCCGATGCAGAGGGCCGGATCGAGCCTGCCGCGGAGGCGCAGATCGTGCTCGACGCGACCCCCTTCTACGCCGAGGGTGGCGGGCAGATCGGCGATCGCGGCGTCCTCCGGGACGAGCAGGGGCAGGTCCTCTTCACCGTCACCGACACCCAGCGCCCGGTCTCGGGGCTGGTCGTCCACCACGGCACGCTGCATGGGAAGGTCAGCCGGCGCCAGGCGGTGCACGCAGAGGTCGACGCGGACCGGCGCGCCCGCACCATGCGCAACCACACCGGCACGCACGTCCTCCACCGTGCCCTGCGCAACACGCTCGGCGACGCCGCCCGCCAGGCTGGGTCGCTGGTCACGCCGGACTACCTGCGCTTCGACTACCCCTTCGACCGCGGCCTCTCGCCGGAGGAGAAGGCCGCCATCGAGCACGAGGTCCGGCGGGTCATCCGCGAGGACCGCGCGGTCACGCCCGAGCACATGTCCATGGCCGAGGCCCAGGCGGCTGGTGCCGACGCCTTCTTCGACGAGAAGTACGGCGAGACCGTGCGTACCGTGCGGGTCGAGGGCTACAGCCACGAGCTGTGCGGCGGCACGCACTGCCGTGCGACCGGCCAGATCGGCGGCTTCATCATCACCGGCGAGCGCTCGATCGGCTCGGGCATGCGTCGCATCGAGGCGGTCACGGGTGAGGCCGCAGAAGCCCTCACCGACGAGCGCTTCGCGCTGCTCGAGGCCGCCGTGGCCAGCGCCGGCGTACAGACTGCCGACCAGCTGGTCAATCGCATCGAGAGCCTCAAGGAACAGAAGAAGGCTCGGCCTGCCACCGGTCTCGTGCCCACGGCGCAGGCGGCGGTCAAGACCGCCGAGGTGCTGCACAGGGGCGCCCTCGTCTCGATGATGGGCGGCTTCCGCTCGATGGAGGAGCTGCGCGCCTGGGCCAAGGAGGTCCGCGGTGCCATGCAGAGTGGGGTCATCGCGGCCGGCCTCGACGATCCCGAGAAGCCACAGCTCTTCGTCACGGTCAGCGATGACCTCATCGAGCAAGGCGTCGACGCCGGCGAGCTGGTCAAGGATGCGGTCTCAGAGGCTGGAGGCAAGGGCGGGGGCAAGGCCGGGATGGCCCAGGGCAGGGTCCCTGACCCCAGCGGCTTGCAGACGGCGCTCGAGAGGCTGCGCGAACGTCTCGAGGGTTAGGGCAAGGCCGGGCCGTGTCCTTCCTGCAGCGCCTCCTCCGCCGCTCTGATGGGTCGGTCCCGACCGCTGCCCATCTGGCCCTCGACATCGGCACGGAGTACGCCAAGGCGCTCGTCTTCGAGTACGACGGCGAGGGCGCCGTGGTCACCGGTGTCGGACGGCAGCACCAGGGCCTGTCGCACATGCAGTCCGGCACCGTCGCCGACATCCCGGCCGTCGTGCGCAACTGCCGCGCCGCCATCGATGAGGCCGAGGCCATGTCCGGGCGCGCCGCGGAGAAGGTGGTCATCGGCATCGCCGGTGAGCTGGTCAAGGGCTTCACGACCACCCGCACCATCGCGCGCCGCCGCCCCGACAGCTCCGATCACGCATTCCGAGCTGGAGCGCCTGCTCGAGCGGATCGAAGAGGACGCGGCAGCCGAAGCGCAGCGCACGATCACCTGGGAGACGGGCCTGCCCAAGGTCGATGTGCGTCTCGTCCATGCCGGTGTGGCCTCGGCCGGGATCGACGGCTACGCGGTCTCCAACCCCGTCGGGTTCCAGGGCCGGCACCTGCGCATCTCCGTCTTCAACGCCTACGCGCCCCTGGTGCACCTCGGCGCCCTCGAAACGGTCGTGGAGCAGCTCGGCCTGGCGCTCATCAAGGTGGTGGCCGAGCCCTACGCGGTGGCGCGCTCGATCGCCGGCGAGCAGGTCGGGCAGTCGGGCGCGCTCTTCATCGATGTCGGCGGCGGCACCACCGATGTCGCCCTCGTGCGTTCAGGCTCGGTCGAGGGCACGCGCATGTTCGCTCTCGGCGGCCGCGCCTTCACCAAGTCGCTGGCCGACCGGCTGGACCTCGGGTTCGAGGATGCCGAGCAGGTCAAGATCGCTCACGCTCGCGGCGAGGCGGTCGAGGCCGCCGAGGAGGTGGACCGGATCATCAGGGAGGACATCGCGGTCTGGGCCGCGGGCGTCGAGCTGGTGCTGGAAGAGTTCGGAGAGGAGGGTCTGCTGCCGGGACGCATCGAGCTCTGTGGCGGAGGTGCGGCGCTGCCGGAGATCCGGGCCGCGCTGGAGGATGACGGCTTCGCCTCCGACCTGCCCTTCGCCCGCCGGCCGCAGGTCTCGATGATGGAGCCCGATGCGGTCAGCGAGGTCAGGGACGATACCGGCCTGCTGGTCGACCAGCAGGATGTGACACCCATGGCCCTGGCCTTCCAGGCCGTCGAGGCCGCCCAGCCGCAGGAGCCGCTGGACGACGCCTTGATCCGGGTGCTGAAGGGCATGCGCGTCTAGGGACCGGGTCCGGCTGCAGGCGCTGACGCGGACCGCGTCCGTAGGGCAGACTTCGAGGCGATGGCCACCTGGTACCTGGACAACGACGACGAGATCACCGACGCGGTCGCGCGCCTGCGTGAGACGAAGGCCGAGCATGTCGTGCTGGTGGTGCCGCCCGGCTCGCGGATCGCGACCGGGCGGATCAACTTCAAGCTGCTCGCGCGAGAAGCCGCGACCCGCGACCTGCGCCTGGCCGTGGCCAGCCCGGACGAGCAGGTGCGCGCCCTGGCCACCTCTGCCGGGGTCATCACCGGCAGCACGCCCGACCAGGCCCAGGCCGCGCTCGAGCGCGGGGACGCGCCGCCGGTTCCGTCCCCAGCACCCGACGACGACGTCCACCCCATCGCCGTCACCGCCGACACGCCCGAGGGCAGCAGCCTCTCCTGGCGCAGTCAGCGCGTCCGCTTCACGACCCTGGCCGCGCTCGTGCTGGTGGTCATCGCCGGCTATCTGCTGACCCAGGCGCTGCCCACCGCGGACATCACGCTGGTGCCGCGGGTGGCTACCATCGGGCCACTGCAGGTCCCGGTGGTCGCGTCGGCGGAGATCGCCGAGGTGGACGCGGGCAGGGGGGTCGTGCCGGCGACGTTGGTGTCGATCCCGCTCGAAGCCACTGACAGCTACCCCGCCAGCGGCTCCCAGACGGCGGAGACGCGGGCGACGGGGGTCGTCACCTTCTCCGCCCTGGAGCAGGAGTTCGACCAGGAGATCGCGGCGGGCACGCGCGTGCTGACCGCGGCCGGCACCGCCTTCCAGACGACCGCGGACGTGACCCTTCCCCGCGCCGACGGCAACGCTGCTGCCGTGGAAGCCCCGATCGAGGCGCTGGAGGCAGGAGACGCGGGCAACGTCCCGGCCCAGGCCATCAGCGTGGTGCCCTCGCTCGAGAGCCAGGGCATCGCCGTGACCAATCCGGAGGCCACCGGCGGCGGACGCTTCGAGCAGACATCGCTGGTCACCGCCGCGGACTACGATGCGGCCGCGGTCGACCTGCGCAATCGCCTCACGGGTGAGCTGGCGGCCTACCTGCGCGAGCCGGCGGACGCGCCGGCGGGCTCTACCGTCTACCCCGGCACAGCCGTCCTTGGCCCGGTCTCGCTGGAGCCGCCAGCCGAGGATGTCGTCGGTCGAGTCGGTACCGACTTCCGCCTGGCGGGGTCGGCCGTGGCTCGCGTCCTGGCCGTGGATGAGGCCATGGTCGACGAGGTCATGAGGACGCGTCTGCTGGCGGCCGTGCCGGCGGGCCTGGCCCTGCTCGAGGGCAGCGTCGAGGTCGGACACGAGGGGGGCAGCGCCGACACCTCCGGCGTGACCTTCGCGGGCACCGCTTCCGCACGGGCCCAGGTGGTCGTCGACGCGGACGAGCTGCTTGAACGGATCGCTGGCCTGCCGGTTTCCGAGGCTCGGGCCATACTGGACGGGCTCGGGACGGCGACCGTGAACGTCTGGCCCGGGTTCGTAGGCGATCTGCCGAACGATCGCCAACGCATCACGCTGGATGTCGACGAGGCATCCGCTACGGAGTGAGCAGGACAACCCCAATGACCATCGACACGCACCCCCGCGCGCCGAGGCGCCGATGACCGTGCTCCTGGGCATCGATCTTGGTGACCGCCGCATCGGCGTCGCCGCCGGCGACACCGACCACCGGCACCGTCAAGCCGCTGCTGACCTTGCGCCGCGGCACCACCGCACAGGACGCCGAGGCCATCGGCCGCCTGTGCCTCGAGCGCCGCGCAGACGCGCTCATCGTGGGCCTGCCCCTGCACAGCGACGGCAGCGAGAGCGAGCAGTCGCAGCGCACCCGCGCCTGGGTCGATGACGTGGCACCACGCCTCGGGCTGCCGGTCACCCTTCGTGACGAGCGCCTGACCAGCCAGTCGGCCGAAGCGCGCATGGGACGCGCCCCTCGCGGTCGCTCCGGGGGCGCCCCGTCGAGCAAGGCCCGCACCGCCTGGCGAGCCCGCATCGATCGGGAGGCCGCGGCGGACATCCTTCAGCGTGAGCTTGATGCGCGACGTACTTCGGAGGTCTCCAGGTGAGCGGACCCGCACCGCAGGGCGGCAACGGCCGCGTAGGCATCGTCGAGAACTGGGAGCTACGCCAGAACAGGAAGCAGGACGCCAACTCCGGCGCCTTCAAGGGCCTCGTGTTCGTGGGCGTGGCCCTCGTGCTCATCGTGGTTGGCGGCTGGTATGCCGCTCGTCCCATGGTCGGACCGGCCGTGGAGGGTGTCTTCGAGGACAACCCCGGCATCGTCAACCTGCCCCTGGTCTCCGACCTGCTCGCAGCCGAGTTCGCCGACCGCATCACGGCGCCTGCCAGCAGCAGCGAGCGTGAGATCACGTTCGTCATCGAGCCCGGCCAGACCGTGGACGACATCCAGGCCAACCTGGTGGACGTCGGGCTGCTGGTCGATGAAGGCGCCTTCCGCTACGCGGTGGTGCGAGACCGCGTGGATCAGCTCATCAAGCCCGGCTCCTACACCATGACGCCGCAGATCACCCCGGCCGGCATCGCTGCCCGCCTGGAGGGTGATCCCGATCCGCCCACGCCCGTGACGGTCCTTGACATGCGTCCAGGTCGCCGCATCGAGCAGACCGTGGCCTATCTGCAGCAGCAGGTGGAAGACCCGGAGATCGGGCTGGAGATCGACCCCAACGAGTTCAAGCGGCTCGCGCGCAACCCCACCAAGAAGCTGCGTGAGCAGTACACCTTCCTGCAGGAGTCGCCCGCGGGCAGCTCGCTCGAGGGCTTCCTCTACCCTGCGACCTACGAGGTGCCCGTGGACATCACCGCGGAGGAGTTGCTGCACCAGATGCTGCAGAAGTGGGAGGAGCGGATGGGCAGCTACGTGCGGCAGGCCGGGAACAAGGGCTACGACTTCTACGACGCGCTCACCATCGCCAGCCTCGTCGAACGCGAGGCCAAGCAGGACAGCGATCGGGCCAAGATCGCGGGCGTCTACTGGAACCGCCTCGATCCCAAGGTCTACAAGGGTCAGACCAACGGCCTGATGCAGGCCGATCCCACCGTCGTCTACGCCACCGACTCGATGGCGCTGGAGGATCTGGCCATCGGCCAGTGGGACGAGTACCTCTTCTGGGACCTGCTGGGCATCAGCGACTACAGCACCGTCGACGTCGATCCCGCGTACGCCTCATTCCAGACGTACCAGAACAAGGGGCTGCCCGACTGGCCCATCGTGACCCCCACCGTCGCCTCCATGAAGGCCGCCCTCGAGCCGCGGCCAGGCAACGGCAACCTCTTCTTCTACGCCTGCCCGGGTTCGGATACGCACAAGTTCGCCAAGACCGCAGCCAAGCACAACCGCAACATCGCCAGCTGCAACTAGCGTCGGCCCAGCGCGCCGGCCAAGCCCAAGGGAGAGCAACGACAACATGATCTCAGTCGGAGACCTGCGCCGCGGCATCGTCATCGAGCTCGACGACGAGCTCTGGCAGATCCTCGAGTTCCACCACATCAAGATGGCCCGGGGCTCGGCGCAGATCCGCATCAAGCTCAAGAACGTCAAGCGCGGTCAGACCGTGGAGAAGACGTTCCAGGCCACGGCCAAGTGGCCCCGCGCCTTCCTCGACACGCGGCCGGTGCAGTTCCTCTACCAGGACGGCAGCGACTACCACTTCATGGACAACGAGACCTACGACCAGTTCCACCTCACCGCGGAGCAGCTGGGTGAGGTCACCAGCTACCTCATCGAGGGCATGACCCTCGACCGCACCACGTACGAGGGTGAGACCATCGGCGTGGAGCTGCCCATCTCGGTCGAGCTCAAGGTCGTCGAGACGGAACCCGGCTTCGCCGGTGACACGCAGTCGGGTGCCAAGAAGCCGGCCACGCTCGAGTCCGGGCTGGTGGTGCAGGTGCCGATCTTCGTGGAGGAAGGTGACACCATCAAGGTGGACACGCGCAGCGGGGAGTACCAGACCCGCGTCTAGCGGCCGTCATGGAGCCACGCGGCCTGTGGGACGAGCCACCTCCGCCATCTGAGCCGACCGAGGCCGCGGCCGAGCCGGACGCGCCCACCGGCCCGACCGTGCTCTCGGTCAGTGCCGTCAACCGCATCGTCCGCGAGAGCCTGCGCCGACAGCCGCGCCTGAACCCCGTGTGGGTGGAGGGTGAGATCGGCAGCGTCTCGGTCAGCGCCGCGGGCCACGCCTACTTCACGCTCAAGGATGAGCGCACGCAGCTTCGCTGCGTCGTCTTTCGCGATGAGCGCCTGGCCCTGCCCCTGGAGCCCCGCACCGGCCTGCGCGTGGTGGCCCAGGGCCGCATCGACGTCTTCGAGCAGCAGGGTGCCTACCAGCTCTACGTGGAGTCGCTGCAGCCGGCCGGCGTGGGCGACCTGGCGCAGCGCTACGAAGCGCTCAAGGCGCGACTGCAAGCCGAAGGGCTCTTCGACAGCTCGCGCAAGCGCCCCTTGCCCGAATGGCCACGCACGATCGGCGTGGTGACCTCCCTCAACGGCGCCGTGCTCCACGACATCCAGCGGGTCATCGGTCGACGCTGGCCGCTCGCGCGCGTGGTCGTGAGCGCCTGCAAGGTACAGGGACAGGGCGCGGAACGGTCCATCGTGCGTGCCTTGCGGCGGGTGGGCCGCTGGACCGATCCCGCCACCGGCCGCGCCGTGGACGTCGTCATCGTCGCTCGCGGCGGCGGCTCGCTGGAGGACCTCTGGGCCTTCAACGACGAGATGGTCGTGCGCGCCATCGCCACGCACCCGCATCCGGTGATCGTGGGTGTGGGCCATGAGACGGACGTGACCCTCTCCGAGTTCGCCGGCGACCGGCGCGCGGCCACACCCTCCGTCGCAGCCGAGCTGGCCGTGCCCGATCGCGCCGCCCAGGGTCAGCAGCTGCGCGCGCTCCACGGCGCACTGGCGACCAGCGCGCGCCGCCGCATGGGCACCACGCGCGCCACGCTGGAGGCCGAGCGGCGAGCCCTTGAGACCTTCCGGCCGGGCGCCTACGTCGTCGTCCAGCGGGAGACCGTGGGCCTGCTCTTCGACCGCGCGACCCGAGCGCTCGAGAGTCGTCTGGCGGCGGGTCGCGCCGTGGTCGACCGCAGTGGCGATCGACTGCCGGGACTCCTGCGCGCACGGACGGTCGCCGCCCGAGCCGAGCTGACCCGCAGCGCGACCGGCCTCGACGCCCTCGACCCCTTCGCCACGCTCGCACGGGGCTACGCCATCGTGCGCACGCGCGCCGGCCGCGTCGTGGTCGACAGCGGCCAGACCGCGGTCGGTGACCCTCTCGAGGTCCGCCTCGCTGCAGGCGCGTTGGACGTGTCGGTGGAAGCCGTGCGAGACTCCGAGGCGTGACGGAGACATCCATGCCGGCCCCGGACGCCGTGAACCCGGGCGGCACCGACGATATCGCGACGATGACCTTTGACAAGGCGCTCGACGAGCTGCGCGCCGTGGTCACCCGCCTCGAGCAGGGTGGCCTGCCCCTGGAGGAGTCGATCGCGCTGTATGAGCGTGGCGCTGCGCTGCACGAGCATTGCGGCACTCTCCTTGACTCCGCCGAGCTGCGCGTCCAGCGACTCGTGGATGGCGCCGGCGGCGGCGCTCCGCGGGTCATGGACCTGCGGCCCGACGACGGGGAGGAGCTGTAGCCATGGTCGCGCTTCGGGACATCCGCGGACCGGAAGACCTCAAGGACATCAGCCACGCTGAGGCCCGCGCGCTCTGCTCGGAGATCCGCGAGGAGATCATCGAAACGGTGGCCTCCACCGGCGGGCACCTGGGCAGCTCCCTGGGCGTGGTCGAGCTGACCGTGGCGCTGCACCGGATCCTCTCGAGCCCCAAGGACCGCATCGTCTGGGACACCGGCCATCAGGCCTATGCCCACAAGCTGCTGACGGGGCGACTCGAGCGCTTCGACACGCTGCGGCAGCTGGGTGGGGTGGGTGGCTTCCCACGACGCTCGGAGAGCGAGCACGACGTCATGGACGGCGGACACGCGGGCACCGGCATCTCCATCGGAGAGGGCCTGGCGCTGGCTCGCGACGTGCGCGGCAGCGATGAGCACATCGCCGTGGTGGTGGGCGACGCGGCGCTGATGAGCGGCCTTTCCCTGGAGGGCCTCAACGACATCGGCGATCGCAAGACGCGCATGCTCATCGTGCTCAACGACAACGAGATGAGCATCAGCCCGTCGGTCGGTGCCGTCAGCCAGTACCTCTCGCGCATCAAGCTCTCCCGCCAATGGCAGCGCTCGCGTCGCCGCTTCGACAGCGACATCGCGCGCATCCCGCGCATCGGCCCCTTCCTGCTGGAGTGGTCTCGCCGGCTGCGACACGCGGTGGTCGACCTGAGCCAGCCCGGCCGGCTCTTCGAGGACCTTGGCGTGACCTACGTGGGGCCCGTGCCCGGCCATGACCTGGTCGCGCTCGACCGCGTCATCCGCAAGGCCCTGCTGGAGGAGGAAGCGCCCATCATCGTGCACGTGCGCACGCGCAAGGGCTACGGCTATCGGCCCGCAGAAGCAGACAAGGTCGGCTTCCACGGGGCGGCCCTGCCGCCCATGCCCAACCAGCCCGCGGCGGCCGTGGCCAGCAACGGCAGCTCGCCGCCTGATGGCGACGCGGCACCTCCCGCGGAGGAGCGCGCCCAGCGCAAGGTGCCCAACTACACCGCGGTCATGTCCGATGAGCTCGTGCGCATCGCGGCCGCAGACGAGCGAGTGGTCGCCATCACCGCGGGCATGCCCACGGGCACCGGCGTGGCGGCCTTCGGCCAGCGGTTCCCGCAACGCACCTTCGACGTGGGCATCGCCGAGCAGCACGCCATGGCCATGGCCGTGGGCCTGGCCCTCGCCGGCCAGCGGCCCTTCGTGGCGCTCTACTCCACCTTCCTGCAGCGCGCCTTCGACCAGGTCGTGCACGACGTCTGCCAGAACGACGCCCCGGTGGTCATCGGCATCGATCGGGCCGGGCTGGTGGGGGAGGACGGCACCAGCCACCAGGGGATGTTCACGCTCACCGCCCTGCGTCAGCTGCCCAACCTGGTGTTGGCGGCCCCACGGGACGAGCAGCAGCTGCGCCGCCTCCTGCACACGGCCTTCGCGCAGGAGCACCCCTTCGCCCTGCAGTATCCGCGCGACGCGGGCTTCGGGCTCGATCCGGTGGAGCCGGAGCTCATCGAGGTCGGGCGCGGTGAGGTCCTGCGGGAGGGCTCGGACATCGTGATCATCGGCCTCGGGCCCATCATCGACCGCGGTCTGTCGGCGGCCGATGAGCTCTCCGCCAAGGGCTGGTCGATGGGCGTCGTCGATGCCCGCTTCGCGCGACCCATCGACAGGCAGCTCATCCTCGAGCAGGCACGCACGGCCAAGCTGATCGTGACCCTCGAGGAGAGCGTGCTGCCGGGCGGCTTCGGCACGGCCGTGCTGGAGGTCCTCGCCGACGCCGAGGGCGCACAGGGCCTGCCGCCGGTCAAACGCATCGGGCTGCCCGATGGCAAGTTCGTGGACCACGGATCGGTCACCGATCTGCGCCGGCTGGTGCGCCTCGATGTGCCCGGCGTGGTCGAGCAGATCGAGGAAGCCATCGCCGCCCACGGCTTGCGTCCTGCTGGTGTGGCTATCGAGGCCTGAGCACCTGAGCGCGTCCAAGCCCTCCAAGATGCGCCTTGACCAGCTGCTCGTAGAGCGTGGTCTCGTGGCCACGCGCAGCCGCGCCCAGGCCGTGCTCCTCGCAGGCCAGGTACGGGTGGGGCACGGTGATGCAGCGCGCCGTGACCGCCGCCCCGGGGAGCAGGTGGCAGTGGACATCGAGGTCGAGCTCGAGCGTGGGCCGCAGTACGTCTCACGCGGAGGGGAGAAGCTGGCCGGCGCCCTCGATGCCTTCGGGTGGACCCGTCGGGCCGGGTATGCCTGGACGTGGGCGCCTCGACCGGCGGCTTCAGCGACTGTCTCCTGCAGCGCGGCGCGCGGCGGGTCTATGCCCTTGATGTCGGTCGAGGCCAGCTCGCGGAGGCGCTGCGGCAGGACGAGCGAGTGGTGAGCATGGAGCGCACGCACGCGGCCCGCCTGGACCCCGCATCCGACGACCCCCTGACGTTGCCCGAGCCGGCCGGTCTCGTCGTGGCCGACGTCTCGTTCATCTCGCTCACGCGCCTCCTTCGCGGCATGGCCGCACATACCGCGCCCGGTGGTGACATCCTGCCCATGGTGAAACCGCAATTCGAGCTCAGCCCGGCCCAGGTCCCCAGGGGCGTGGTGCATGACCCGGAGGCCCGGGCCCAGGCCGTGGCCCGGGTGCGCGACCATGCCCGCGAGCTGGGCCTGGAGGTCGTGGCCGAGTCCGAGTCCGTGCTGGTGGGCCCGTCGGGCAATCACGAGTTCTTCCTGCACCTTCGGCGGCCGGCATGAAGCGCATCGGTTTCGCCTACAACCCCACCTCCGATGACGCGCTCCAGCTGCGCGAGCATGGCCTCGCCTGGTGCGCCGACCACGACCTCGAAGCCTGGGCGCTGCCCTCGGACCAGTCGCCCGACGGATCCGTCCGTGCTGGCCGGGACCGACGGCGTGGTCGTCCTCGGCGGTGACGGCACCTTCCTGCGGGCGGCACAGGTGGTGGCCGATGCGGGCGTGCCCATCCTGGGTGTGAACGTGGGCAAGGTCGGGTTCCTCTCCAAGGCTGAGAACAACTCGCTCGAGGACGTGCTCGGGCAGCTGCGCGACGGCGACTTCGAGCTGGAGCCACGCCTCATGCTGCAGGTGCGCGTGAGCGGCCCCGACGGCCAGCACGATGACACGGTGCACCTGGCGCTGAACGAGGCCGCGGTCGTGCGTGGAGGCCGGGCCCAGGTCATGCGCCTGATCGTCGACGTGGGTGACTCGCGCGTGGCCACCTACACCTGCGACGGCGTGGTCGTGGCCTCGCCCACGGGCTCCACCGGCTACAGCTTCAGCGCCGGCGGCCCCATCATCGAGCCCACCAGCCGCAACCTCGTGGTCACGCCCATCGCGGCCTACCTCACGCCGCTGCGCTCGAGCGTGGTCGGGCCGCAGCACGCGGTCACGGTCACGGTCGAAGCCGCCTACGACTGCCTGCTCAGCATCGACGGACGCATCGACGTGCCGCTCGAGGTCGGCAACGAGGTCGAGGTCGCCGCTCGCGAGAAGCCCATCACCTTCATCCAGCCACGAGGGGCACTGCCGTTCTGGGACCTGCTGCGCCAGAAGGCCACGCTGCTGCCCGACTGACCATGGCCACGCACCAGCGCGGGGGCGCCGCCAGCAAGACGCCGGCAGACTTCGTCGTCGCCACCGACGCCTATGCCGACTACCTGCGTGTCGAGCGCGGCCTGGCGGCCGCCACCATCCGCGCCTATGACACGGACCTGCGCATGTTCGGACGCGATGCCCCCGGCATCGAGACGGTGGGCGGTCTCGCCGGAGCCGGCGCGCGGCTACCTCGGAGCCATGGCCCAACCGCCACGGGTGCTGCGACCCACGAGCCTGCGCCGGAAGGCCGCCTCGATCCGCGCCTTCTACCGCTTCTGCTACGCGGAAGAGCTGATCGAGGCTGACATCGCCGCGCTCATCGACCTGCCGCGCCAGTCGCAGCGCCTGCCCGACACGCTCGACCGAGAGGAGGTGGAGCGGCTGCTCGAAGCCGCCAGCCGGCACCGGGCTGCTGGCCCTGCGCGACCGCGCCCTGCTGGAGCTGCTCTACGCCTCCGGCCTGCGCGTGAGCGAAGCGACCGGCCTCGACCGCGACGACCTCTACGCCGGCGGCTTCGTGCGCGTCATCGGCAAGGGTGACAAGGAGCGGCTGGTGCCGGTCGGCGACCTGGCCCTGCACGCCATCGAGGACTACCTCGCCGCAGCGCGATGGCGACCGAGCGGGGCTGGACCCGAGTGCCGGCTCGGAGCGGAGCCACTGTTCACCTCCGTGCGCGGCAAGCGCCTCGATCGCATGTCCGCCTGGCGCATCCTCCGGGCAGCCGCCACCAGGGCCGGCCTGTCCGGCCGTGTCACTCCGCACACGTTGCGGCATAGTTTCGCCACGCACCTGCTCGAGGGCGGGGCGGACCTGCGCGTGGTCCAGGAGCTCCTCGGCCACGCCAGCATCACCACCACGCAGCTCTACACCCACATCACCGGAGAACGCATCCGCCAGGTCTACGCACGGGCCCACCCGCGCGCCTGACGGGGAAGGAGAGACGAAGCGAGATGGGCACCTACGCCGAATCGCTGCTGACGCCTGATGAGCGCGTCCTGCGACGCGAACGCCAGCATCCGATCGCCCTCGATCCTGGACAGCTGGATGGCCATCATCCTGTGGGGCATCACCATCGTGCTCATCATCGCCCGCATCATCGTGCCCGAGGAGGTCTTCGGCCAGCGCCTGTTCGGCGACGACACCCTCTTCGGCTCCGTCGCCATGGCCGCCACGCTCTTCACCCTGCTGGGCGGCATCGCCGTCGTGGCCATCCGCTGGTGGTGGTGGCGCACCCAGGAGTTCATCGTCACCAACTACCGTCTGGTGCTGGCCTGGGGCGTGATCAACAAGTCGGCCTCTGACAGCTCACTGGAGAAGATCAACGACGCCCAGCTGGAGATCAGCTGGCTCGGGCGCCTGCTCGACTACGGCCGCCTCGAGGTCCTCACCGCCGCGCCCATCCAGGGTGCCGACATGCTCAATCGGCTGAACCATGCCAAGGAGTTCAAGAAGGCCATGATGACGGCCAAGCATGACCTCCAAAGCAACGGCGGCGACGGCGAGGACTACCGCGCCTCGCGGCAGTCGCCGGAACCGGCTGCGGCTGCGGCTGCGGCTGCGCCCACGCCCACGACCTCAGCCGCCGGTATCGACGTCTCTGGCGGCGATCGACCCCACGCGCGCCGATACACCGGACGAGGTCACCGCCGTGCTGGGCGAGCTGGCCAGAGCTGCGCGATGCCGGCACCATCTCCGCGGAGGAGTACGAGGCCAAGAAGACAGAACTGCTCGGGCGCCTGTGATCGACCGAGCTGACGCCTGATGGACCAGGACACCGTCCAGGCACTCTTCTCCGCCTTCATCGTGGTGGCCACGATGCTGCTCGTGGGCTTCCCCGTGCATGAGGCGCTGCACGCGTGGACGGCCATGAAGCTGGGCGACAACACCGCCCGCTTCATGGGCCGCGTCACCCTCGACCCGCGTGCCCACTTCGACCAGACCGGCGGCCTCATCCTGACGGCCACCGCCGTCCTCAACGCCCTGGGCATCTTCGGGCTGCTGTTCGGCTACGCCAAGCCCACGCCGGTCAACCCCATGAACATGCGGCATGGGCGCCAGGGGCACGCACTGGTGGCCTTCGCCGGCCCCGCCAGCAACCTCGTCATCGCGGTCCTCGTGGCCCTGCCCATGCGCTGGGCCCGGACGAACGAAGCGGCTGTCGAGTTCATCCTCGACAACCCGCTCGGTGGCCTCTTCTGGGAAGTCGGCTGGATGCTGCTGACCCTCAACGTGCTGCTCTTCATCTTCAACCTCATCCCCATCCCGCCACTCGACGGCTGGTCCGTGCTCAAGGGCATCGTGCCCGGCACGTTCGCGCGTCAGCTCGAGGACCTGGAGATCCAGTACGCCAACGTCATCCCCATGCTCTTCTTCGGCGTGCTCATCGTCATCTGGGTCGGCGGTGGCGGCTTCCTGGGCACCTTCATCAACAACATCGTCCGCTTCCTCCTCGGCGCCTAGCGTGAGCTGGTGGTCGACGAAGGTGCGGCAGGCCCGTCGGCACGTCTTCGGGCGTGTCAGCGCGCGCGAGCGTGAACTGCTCGGTGCGACGCTCACGCCGCCCCAGCTGCACCTCTTCGACTCCATGCACCGGGCCGACCAGCGCCACGGGCTCGACGTCGCCGCCAGGCTGCGCGAGCAGGGACAAGACGATCCGGAGCTGCTGCTGGCAGCCCTCCTGCACGACTGCTCCAAGGGCCCCGGCGTGCGCCTGCCCCATCGTGTCGCATGGTCGCTCGGGGAGCGCTACGGTGAGGGCGTGACAGACGACTTGGCCCGACTCCCCGGGTTCGGCGCGGCCTTCGCGCGGCTGCGCGACCACGCTGACGATTCCGCCCGTCTCGCACTCGAGGCCGGGTGCAGCGAGCGCACCGCCGAGCTCATCCGCCACCAGTCCGACCCCGTCGACCCCGCCGCCGGAGTGGCGCTGCAGCTCGCCGATGAGGCATCCTGAGACCCACCGTGGAGAGCAACCGATGACAGACACCATCGCCAGCCCCACTGGCAGCGCCCGGGCAGCGGCCCGCGAGGTCGGTGTCGCCGTCCTGCCGCCCCTGCGCCAGCCCGTGCGCGGCGACACGCGCGTCCGCTTCGCCGATACGGACCACCCCGATCGCGCCGCGCACGTCGCGGTGGAGGGCTACGACGGACCCTTGAGCCTGCTGCTGGGCCTCATCGAGCAGCGCGAGCTGGACATCCTGGAAGTGCCCCTCGGCGATCTGGCCGGTGCCTACCTCGAGGCGCTCGCCCGCCTCGACGACGCGCAGATGTCGCATATCAGCTCCTTCGTCACGGTCGCCAGCCAGCTCATCCTCATCAAGAGTCGCGCGATCCTGCCGCGCCCGCCGCTGGTGGCCATCCCCATCGAGGAGGGGCCCGATCCGGAGGCTGCGCTGCGCGAGCGGCTCATCCTCTATCGCCTGTACCGCGACGCCGGTCGGGACCTCAAGGGGCGTCTCGAGAGCGGCTGGGAGGTCTTCCGCCGTGAACCCATCGCCGCGGTCGCCTCGGCCAAGGCGGGCTCGCGACCGGAGGAGGGCCCGCCGCTCGACCCGTCGGTGCTGGCCGCAGCCCTCGTGCGGGCGCTGCATCAGCTGCCGCCACCCCCGCCACCGCCGGATGTGGTCCCACGCCTGGTCACGCTCGATGAGCGTGCTGCCATCATCCGCATGGCGCTCACCGATACCCCCGTGGTCGTGCTCCAGGACCTGCTCGAGGACCTCACCGACAGGGTCGTGGTGGCCATCACCTTCCTGGCCATGCTCGAGCTGGTCAAGGGGCGGGAGCTGTCCGTGGAGCAGGAGGAGCCCTTCGGGCCCATCGTCTGCCGCTCGCTGGCGCCGGCATGACCGACCAGGGCGTCGTGCCGGTCGGACCCGGGCCGGAGGACGACGAGCAGGTGGCGGCGCTCGACATCGAGATCACGCCGGACACGCTCGAGGCCACGCCCGCCGACGAGGAGGGCGCGGGCGCCTCCGTGGCTGACCTCGAAGCGCTGCTGTTCGTGGCCGAGCGGCCGCTGTCGCGCTCGGAGCTGGGCTCGGTGGCTCGCCTCTCGGCAGAGCAGGTCGACGAGCGGCTGGGCGACCTGGAGGTCGAGCTGCGCGACCGCGGGATCCGACTCGTGAGCCAGGGGGACCGCGTGATGCTGGGCACCTCACCTGAGAGCGGCGCGCTCATCGCGCGCTACCTTGGGGCAGACGCCGTGCGCCTCTCTCCGGCTGCGCTCGAGACGCTGGCCATCATCGCCTATCGCCAGCCGGTCACCCGCGGCGTCATCGAGCGTATCCGCGGCGTCGATTCCGGGCACGTCGTGCGAGGCCTGCTGCACCGGCGCCTCATCCTGGAGCAGGGCCGAGCGGAGACGCCGGGCCGCCCCATCCTCTACGGCACGAGCATGGAGTTCATGGAGCGCTTCGGGCTCACCTCGCTCGACGACCTGCCGCCGCTGGAGGCAGAGATCGCCGCGCAGCTGGCCCAGGCGGAGGAAGACGCCAGGGCAGAGGGCAGTCCCGAGGCTGGCGAAGACGACGAGGCCGATGGCGAAGCGTCCGAGCCCGAGGATGCACCCGACCCGGATGCCTGAGCCCGTGCGCGTGCAGAAGGCGCTGGCCGATGCGGGCGTGGCCTCCCGACGTGCGGCCGAGACCCTGGTGGCCGAAGGACGGGTCACCGTCAACGGCGTGCCGGCCGTGACCGGTCAGCGCGTGGACCCGGCGGTCGATGCGCTCGCGGTGGACGGACGCCCGGTCGTGCCCGCCCGCCGACGGACCTACCTCGTGATGCACAAGCCGGCAGGCGTCACCAGCACCGTCAGCGATCGCTACGCCGATCGCACCGTCGTGGACCTGTTGCCCGCGGAGGTGAAGCGCTCAGGCGCACGCTTGTATCCCGTCGGTCGCCTGGACAAGGACTCCGAAGGGCTCATCCTGCTCACCGACGATGGTGAGTGGGCCCAGCACCTGCTGCACCCGCGCTACGGCGTCGAGCGCGAGTATGCGGTCGGGGTACGGCGCTACATCACCGAGGACCAGGGCCAGGCCCTGCTCGAGGGCATCGAGCTCGACGAGGGCCTGGCCTCGCTCGTGAGCCTGCGCCAGTCGACGGGCGTGGAAGCGGCACGGCTCGAGCGTGGCCACGACGCCCCGCCGCTGACCTGGTACCGGGCCGTGCTGACCCAGGGCTGGAAGCGGCAGCTGAGACGCATGTTCGCGGCCGTGGAGGCACCGGTCGAGCGGCTCGTGCGCGTGCGCATCGGCGCCCTCCGCCTTGATGACCTCGCGCCGGGGGCCGTACGACCGCTGACCGCCGCCGAGCGTGAGCGCCTCGCCTCCACCCGGAGCGGGCGGTGAGCGGGATGCGCGTGGCCCTCGACGGTCCCGGCTCCAGCGGCAAGTCCTCGGTGGGTGCGGCCGCTGCGGCGCAGCTCGGCTACCGCTTCCTCGATACCGGCGTGGTCTATCGCGCCATCACGCTCGCGGCCGTGCTGCGCGGCATCGATCCCACCGATGAGCCGGCGCTGGTGGCCGTCGTGCCGGAGCTGGAGCTGGTGGCCGACGAGCACGGCAACCTGCGCCGCGTACGCCTCGGCGGCGAGGATGTGACCGACCAGCTGCACGTGGCGGAGGTCGATCGCAACGTCAGCGCCGTGTCTGCCCAGCCGCAGGTACGGGCAGCCTTGCTCCAACGACAACGACAGGCTGCAGCCGGCGGGGACGTCATCCTCGCGGGCCGCGACATCGGCACGGTGGTGCTGCCCGACGCGGAGCTGAAGCTGTGGCTGGAGGTCTCGACCGAGGAGCGTGCCCGGCGCCGGGCCGAGCAGCGCGGCACCACGCTCGACTCGGCCGAGGGGCAGCAGATCCTGGCCGACCTGCGTCGGCGCGACCACCTCGACAGCACCCGCAAGACCGCGCCGCTGCAGGTCGCCGGGGATGCTGTCATCGTGAGATTCCGACGGCCGCGCCTTCGCGGAGACCGTGGCTGAGGTCGTCCGGGTCATCGAGGACTCCGCAGCAGGCAGGACCAAGGCATGAGCGACTACCAGGCGATGACGGCGTATCCCAGGCTCATCGCCGGTCTCTGTCGCTTCGGCCTCCAGGCCATCGGACGGGTTCGCGTAGAAGGGCTGGACGGCCTGCCCACGCACGGGCCCCTCATCATCGCGGCCAACCACATGAGCAATGCCGATCCGCCCTTCATCGGCGGCTGGCTCAGCCCGGCCCTCGAGCGCCGGCCCACGTTCCTGGCCAAGGAAGCCCTCTTCAAGGGTCCGTTGGGGGTCCTCATCCGGTCGCTCGGCGCAGAGCCGGTCAAGGCCGGCGGGAGCGACATCGGCGCCTATCGCGTGGCCAAGGCCATCCTCGACCAGGGCGGCGTGGTGGCCATCCTGCCGGAGGGCACGCGTTCCTTCGACGGCGTCATGACGGAGCCCAAGCCCGGCGTCTCGCTGCTGGCCACCCGGACCGGCACGCCCGTCCTGCCGGTCGGCATCAGCGGGACGGACGAGCTCATCGCCCGCGAGAAGGTCCTGCCCAACATCGGCAGCCGCATCATCCTGCGGGTCGGCCGGCCCTTCCAGCTGACGCTGCCGGAGGGCGTCGATCGCCGAGCGGCCCTGGCCGCTGCGGACGTGGAGCTGATGCGTCGCATCGCCGCGCTCGTGGAGCCACGCCACCGTGGCCAGTGGGAGCCCTGGCCCGTGGACGAGGGGTAGCGCCGGCGACTCGTCCCGGGAGCACGGCCGGCGCCTCGCAGGCCAACTAGTAGCTCCGATGCGATACTTGTCATCCCATGGGTACCGTGTCTGAAGTTCGCATCGCCCGCCGCACCGGCTTCTGCTATGGCGTGCGCGAGGCCATCGACGCTGCGCGCATCAGCGCCGCCGAGGGCAAGACCACGCACACGCTCGGCCAGGTGGTGCACAACGAGGGCGTGAACGCCCAGCTGCGCGACCAGGGCATCATCCCGGTCAAGGAGCTCGACGAGGTGCGGGAGGGCTCGGCCGTCGTCATCCGCGCCCACGGCGTGACCCCGGAGGTCATGGCCACCGCCGAGGGCAGGGGACTCGACGTCATCGACGGCACCTGCAGCTGGGTCACGCAGGAGCAGAAGGAGCTGGCCGCGCTGGTCGACGAGGGCTACACCATCGTGCTGCTGGGGACACCCAACCACCCGGAGGTCGTGGGCCTGCTGGGCTACGCGCCGGACGCCATCCTCGTCGACGACGAGGATGACTGGGTCACCATCCCGCGCAAGAAGCGCATGGCGCTGCTGACGCAGTCGACGCAGCCGCCGTGGAAGTTCGAGAAGCTGGCCGGATACCTCACCACGCGCGCCCATGAGCTCAAGATCGTCAACACCGTCTGCCCCGTCACCATCCGGCGCCAGCAGGACACCACCGACCTGGCCGAGGCGGTGGACCTCGTGGTCGTGGTCGGCGGGCCGCAACAGCGCCAACACCAAGGAGCTGACGCGCCTCGTGGGCATCGTCGGCGTGCCGGCCCTGCAGATCGAGCACGCCCACGACCTCGACGATCCTGCCACCTTCGAGGGGCACACCCTCGTGGGCGTCACGGGGGGCACGTCCACGCCCATCGAGGACCTGGAGGCCGTGGCTGCGCGTATCTACGAGCTGGCCGGGACCCCAGAGACGCAAGGCCAGGCCCTCGAGCTGGCCCGTCGTGCCGTGACCGACGTCGCCGAATCGCCCTACCGTACGACCTCGCTCAGCGCCGCCTAGGCCGTGCCCAGCCGCCGCACCCGCCGTCGCCCCCGCAGCCTCGATCGAGACACGCCCCTCTCCGGACTGCCCATCGTCGCCATCGTGGGTCGCCCCAACGTCGGCAAGTCGACCCTCTTCAACCGCGTCGTCGGTGAGCGCAAGGCCATCGTCGAGGATCGCGCCCGCACGACCCGTGATCGCCTCTATGGCGTAGCCGAGTGGAACGGTCGTCGCTACGTCGTCATCGATACCGGCGGCATGGAGGTCGATCCCGGTGACGCCATCGAAGAGCGCGTCCAGGACCAGGCCCGGCTGGCCATCGAGGAAGCCGACGTCATCGTCTTCGTCGTCGATGCCGCCGCCGGCGAGACCCCAGCCGACCAGGAGGCGGCAGAGACCCTTCGCCGTGCCCAGACACCGGTGATCATGGCCATCAACAAGGCCGACAACGAGAAGCTGGAGCTGCAGGGACTCGAGTTCCTGCACCAGGGCTGGGACAGCTGGTACGCCGTCTCCGCCATGCATGGCCGCGGCACGGGCGACCTGCTCGACGGCATCGTCGAGGCGCTGCCACAGGAGTCCTTCGACGAGCTGGAGCGCAAGCGACGCGAGGCCGAGGCCGACGAGCTGGCCGCCTCCATCGACGAGGGCATCATCCCCGACGAGGAGGAGGTCGTCGAGGACCAGGGCGGCGCGGAGGCCCGCGAGATCCGCTTCGACGAGCAGGTGCCGACACCGCGCATCGCCATCGTGGGCCGCCCCAACGTGGGCAAGTCTTCACTGCTCAATCAGCTCCTCGGTGAGGAGCGAGCCATCGTCAGCGAGATCGCCGGCACCACCCGTGACGCCATCGACACCACGCTCGAGTGGGAAGGGCGAGAGCTACGCCTCGTGGACACGGCCGGTCTGCGCCGTCGCGGCAAGATCGCCTCGGGCCCGGCCGCCGAGCGCTACTCCGCGCTACGGGCGCTCAAGGCCCTCGGCCGTGCGGATGTCTGCGTGCTCGTCCTCGACGCCACGGACGGGCTGACCTCGCAAGATGCGCACGTCGCGGGCTACGTGGTGGATGAGGGTGTCGGTCTGGTCATCGCCATCAACAAGTGGGACCTCGTGGAGAAGGACGGCAAGACCTTCGAGGAGTACAGCGCACGGATCCGCCGGCAGGCGCCGTTCCTGCACTTCGCGCCGATCGTGGCCATCAGCGCGCTTACCGGCCAGCGCGCCGGGCGCGTGCTCGATGACGCCCTGACCATCGCTGCTGAACGCCGCCGCCGTATCCCCACCTCGCGCCTCAACAGGGTGCTCTCCGACGCGGTCTCGCGGCACCAGCCCCCCGCGGTCAAGGGTCGTCGGCCCAAGTTCTACTACGCCACCCAGGCCACCATCGAACCGCCCACGTTCGTGCTCTTCGCGGCCGATGCCAAGTCCGTCCACTTCAGCTACCGGCGATTCCTCGAGAATCGCATTCGCGAGGCCTTCGACTTCGAGGGCACGCCCCTGCGCCTCATCTTCCGCGAACGCTCGAAGGTGGAGCTCGAACCGCGTCGCCGCAAGGCGAAGGTGAAGGCCAAGGCGACCAAGGGCAAGCCCACCAAGAAGTCGAAGCGCAAGGGCACCTGATGGCAGCCGGGAAACCGGCACTCGCGGTCGTGGGGGCCGGCGCCTGGGGGACGACGCTGGCCATGTTGCTCTCGCAGTCGGCCCCGGTCACGCTGCTGGCGCGGGATGAGGCCCATGCGGCCAGGCTGCGGGCGGATGGTGAGAACCGACGCTATCTGCCCGGCGTGCCGCTCGCCGAGCGCATCGTGGTCACCGCCGATCCGGCGGCGCTCGCCGCAGCCGTCGAGCTGGTGATCCTGGCCGTGCCCTCACGCGCGATGCGGGAGACCGTGGCCCCGCTGTCGGGATCGCTCGCTGGCTCAGCCGTGCTGCTGTCGGTGGCCAAGGGCATCGAGGCGGGCTCGCTGTTGCGCATGACGCAAGTCATCGCCGCCGAGGTGCCAGCCGCTGCCGATCGCGTGGCTGCGCTGTCGGGACCCAACCTGGCCCTGGAGATCTCGCGTGGCCTGCCGGCGGCGGCCGTCGTCGGGGCCGCCGACGATGAGGTCAGCCGACGCGCCGTCGAGCTGCTCGGCGGTCGCACCTTCCGGCTCTACCGCAATCGGGATGTGGCCGGCGTGGAGCTGGCGGGTGCGCTCAAGAACATCGTGGCCATCGTGGCCGGCGCGGTCGAGCAGCTGGGGGCAGGGGACAACGCCAAGGCCGCCATCACCACCCGCGGCCTGGCCGAGATGACCCGTCTGGGCGCGGCCATGGGCGCCAATCCCATGACCTTCGCAGGCCTCGCGGGTATCGGCGACATCCTCGCCACCTCCACCTCCGCCCTCTCGCGCAACCACCGCCTCGGCGTAGAGCTGGCGTCAGGACGACCGTGGTCGGAGATCGAGGGCACGCTACCGGGCGTGGCGGAGGGCGCCTACACGGTCCAGGCGGCCGTCGAGCTGGCCAAGCGACACCAGGTCGAGATGCCCATCGCCGAGCAGGTCCACGCCGTGCTCTACGAGGGCAAGGACGTGCGGGCCTCGGTCGCCGACCTGCTGGCCCGTACCGCCAAGGACGAGCTCACGGGGGCGGTCTGATGCGTCGAGGGATGGGGGCCCTGCTGCTCTCGCTGCTGCTGCTGCTGGGGTCGGGATCGGGCGTCTTTGCGCAGGGACAGCCGCAGGATGAGGTCTTCGGCTGGCCGCTCGAGGAGTGGCAGCAGCAGGTCGAGGCACGCATGGCCGACTCGGAGCCGCCTCGCTCGAAGGCGCTGCCGAGTGCGATGGTCGTGCGCAAGGGCCCGGCCTCGAGCGGTGCGGTGGCGCTCACCTTCGACGACGGCTACAACGCGAAGGCGTGCGCCAGCATCGCTGAGACGCTCCGGCGGAATGGCGCGGTGGGCACCTTCTTCGTCAACGGCCAGTGGCTGACGCGTGAGCCGGAGCGCTGGCGGCGCATCCTGGAGGGCATGGAGGTCGCCAACCACACGCGTTCGCACCCCAGGCTCACGCGGGTGCCCCACCCGGTGGTCATCAACCAGATCCGGACCAACGAATGGATCCACGAGCAGGTGCTCGGGCGCCCGATGGTCAAGGCCTTGCGACCGCCCTACGGCGCCTACGGCGAACGCGTGGGCCGCATCGCCAAGTCGCTCGGCTACGACTACATCGTGATGTGGAATGTCGACACCGGCGATTGGAAGCCAACGGCCAAGCCCAAGCGCATCGTGCGTGCGGCTACCGGTGCGGCACCGGGCTCGATCATCCTCATGCACTGCGCCCGCGAAGCCACGGCCAGGGCCCTGCCCAGCATCGTGCGCCACTATCAGCGGCGCGGGATCGAGGTCGCCGGTCTGAGCCGGGTGCTGAAGGGCGCCAAGCCCAGCAGGGCCACGTCCGAACGCTACGGCGGGTAGCCGGCGGCGAGCGCGCCGTGAGCTGGTGCGCTCCGCTCGGGGTGAGTGCGGTCTGGGTCCGTACCAATCACCCATGGGCCATCGGGCCAGCCTTTGCGAACGTGAACGGACATCCGTACGCGAAGGACGATGACCGTGACCCAGGCGAGCCTGTCACCTGACCTCAACGGCGCACTGGGCGTCGCTCCCGTGAGCCGCGATGCCGACATGCCTCGGGGCGCCGTCTCGGAAGGCGCGCTCTGGGTCGTGGCGCTGATGTCATCCGGACTCGTCCTCGCAGCCGTGCTGTTGCTGGTCCTGCTGGCGCGGAACGCGATCACCGATGCCTCGTTCGGCGGGTTCGTCTCCGGCATCGCCGTCATGGTCGCCGCGCTCGGCGTGGGCGGGCAGACGTACGCGCTGGTGACCGCCAGGCGACAAGGGCTCCTGCCTACGACGACCAAGGCGTCGACGACCGCCGTGGACTCCGTGCCCAGCGGCATGCATGTGGTTCCGGCCCGACCGGCGGACCTCGGTCGTCGCCGACGCGAGCAGCTGGAGGCAGCGCGCCTGGAACGCAGCAAGCAGGCCCAGGCCATCGCTGCCGCGGTCGCAGCGTCCACCGGCCCGCGCCCGGCACAGCCGCCGGCAACCCCTCGTCCAACCGCGCCCGCAGAGCCACGGCCCGCGTCGGCACCGGTCGGCGCAGCGAGGCCGATCCAGACAGCCGCTGCTCCGGGTAGGCCGGCCACGACGCGGCACGCTGCGCCTCGTCCTGCGCGGCCACCTGCGCCCCCGGTCCGGACGCAGCCGACGCCTCCGCCGGCGATCCGCATGCCCGCTCCAGCGGTGCGGATGCCGCGCCCGGCAGCCTGGCCGACGGCCGTACCGGTCCTGCGCATGACCGCGCCCCAGGCACACCCGCAGGCTCAGGCAGCGCTGTTCCAGGTCAACGCGACCGGCGTGCGCCCACCTGCTCCGACCTACCGCAGCTAGGAGCGCGTCGCCCAGTCGCGAGGTGCGCTAGAATTCGCTAGCCGTCGGGGCGTGGCGCAGCATGGTAGCGCACTTGACTGGGGGTCAAGAGGTCGCTGGTTCAAATCCAGTCGCCCCGACCACAATACTGAGCGTGAAACGGCCCCTCTGGGACTGACCGGAGGGGCCGTTTCTACTGGGCAACCACCCCGGTATCGCTCCCTCTGGGCCGGAGACACACGCGGCACGGTCATCCCGGTTTCGGGGCCAGCCCCTGGGATACCGTGCGCCTTGGCGGTGCGCTCTCGGGAGGACCACCGACTGGGCTTTCCCAGATGTCGCCTTGCGCCCGTTCAAGTGGGTGAGGCTCAGGCACCTGCCGCTGAGGCCAGCAGGATGGTGGCCACGAATGACACGACGCCCGGGCCGAACAGGACGGCGTACGTGACGAGGTCCGACACGGGGCTGCCTTCGTCAAGCCTGTCGAACAGCGTGAGCACCCCCAAGACGAGACAGACGACAACGATGCCGACCACGAATCCGACGAAGGCTGAACCCAGGGCATGCCAGTCGACGGTGCCTCGCATCAGGAGGAAGACGAACCCGAGTCCTGCTCCCAGGGCGCACAGGAACCCCATCCCGACCACGAGGTACCAGAGACCGTCGTAATCGTCGGAGTTCAGCGCCGCTCGCTTCTCCAGGGGGAGATCGTGTTCGAGCGAGTCGACGATCCGGTCGACCTCTTCCTCGACCTCCTTCTGTCTTCGGGATGTACTCGGCATCGCTCGGTTCTCCTCAGACAAGCCTGCGCCGCGCCGACATGCGGCTGGCGCCGGTTCGAGTGGGTGAATGCAACCGTCCGGGAGCCGCCCCGCCAGCAGTGTCACAACAAGTGCGGTAACCGTGCCGCCAAAGAAGAGTACGAGAAGGAACAACGTCGAGATTGGCGCGGGCCACTGGTCAAGCCCACCGCCGTGCTCGCGCCAAGCGCGCCTATATGCCTGCGAATCGACGTTGTCGTACGCGTCCGGCCACCTACGCGCCCAGAACTCCGCGATCGCGTACCCCACGACAAGGCCCACGACAAGGCCCACCGCAAGACCCGCGATCCCGGCGGTGACACCGAACTCGATGTTCTGCGTCCGCAGCACGACGACGATGCCACCGCCGAGTGCAGCAAGCGGGCCAAGAAGGACCGTCGCCAAGAACGAACGGAAGGCGGGCGACAGCGGCATCTTTCGACTTCTCCAGGACCAAGATGCGCCGCCAGTGTCTTCTCGTTTAGTGCCGTTTGGTGCGCGGAGCGGCCCATCGGAGTCCACCCATGACCGCCCCACTGCGGCTACCGCCGGCCCCAAGAACCTCTCGGCCGCGTCCAAGCGCTTCTGGAAGGCCATCGTCACCGACTATGAGCTGGAAGCCCACCACCTCGAGCTGCTGCGCCTCGCCTGCGAGTCGCTCGACCGCGCCGAGGACCGCTACGGTGCCCGCGCCAATCCCGCCTGCGCCATCGAGCGCGACAGCCGCATCGCTGCTTTCCGCCCGCTGCGCAAACTCGGACTCGATCTTGACGATGGCCGCGTCAGCGGCCGTCCACCTTCGAGGGATCACAGATGAGGAGAGCACGACGACGCCGAGCCAGCGTCCGGCTCGGCCAGCTCGCCACCGACCACGAGTGCGCTACCCGGCGCCGCCACGCCGAGCTGCTGAAGAAGCGGGCCACCGTCGGCCTGACCGCCGACGCGCAGACCGAATACAACGCCCTCGGCGCTGAGTCCCTCCAGCTTCGGATGCAGCGCCTCGGGAAGGAGCTGACACGAGCCGAGCACGCCGCCGCAAGGCGCGTACCCAAAGCGACGCCGCCGAATGGCAGCGCCGCCGCGACTGCCTGATGACCCACAACCCGGGTGATCATCTGCTCGAGTGTGCGGAGTTCTGGACGCGTGAGCCGGGCGTGCCCGACGAGCTGCGCGCCGACCCGTACCGCTGGCGTCTTCTGCTGGCGTCGCCAGACCTCGCCGCGGACATCCTCGTGCGCCGAGCCGCCCTGCTGGAGGCCCGCCGGGAATGGCTCGCGGAGCAGAGGTAGCGATGAAGGAACGGTCCGGAGGGTGCTTCATCCAGGCGGCGTAGTCAGAGGCTACTTGACGCGCCACGCTCAGCCTGGGACGGCCTCTTGCTTTGGCGGACGCTGGCGTGAGGGTGCCGATCTTGGACTAGTGCCGCCGTGTGGGAGTTCGCGTTGTTGTGCCCGATCGATACGATGGCTGATTCGCGTCGGGACCGATGCGGCACGTCCGACCGGGCTTGTCGGCCCTTGCTTCGCCGCCCACGGCCCTGCTAGTACCAGTCGAACAAGCCTAGGCAGGTCACCGAAAGCAGCGGGGCGAGCCAATGGAAGGCTTCTTGGTCCTTGGCGTCCTCTGGGCCGTGGTCCTCGGTGCCATCGGATACTGGATCGCTGGTGAGAAGAACCGGGACGGCGTCGAAGGTGCCGCACTGGGCTGCTTGCTCGGCCCCCTCGGCTTGATCATCGAGGCGGTGCTGCCGACGGGCGACGTGCCGTCGGCTCCAGTCGCCAGATCGAACGACTCGACCAGCTCACTGCCCGCTCGCAACTCGAACCCGCCGCGCACGAAGTACAGCGAGTGGCAAGTCCTATACGTGCCCTTCGACTACGTTCTCGATCCAGAAGACTCGCGCAAGGCCAAGGGTGCTGACGGGCCACCTCCAGGCTGGCTGAAGTTCGACGACAAGACCGGTACCGCGAACCTGATCGCGTCCATGAGCGGGGCCGAGGTCCACTACTTCCACGAACGAGGCTATCGGGTGGTCGAAGCCGTGTGGAAGCCTGGCTCCAAGCCCACGGCCCTCGCGGCCTTCGGTGATCCATCCAAGACGTATGACCTGATGTGGCCTGACTACCCCCGGATCAACTGGAGTTCCGCCGTGGGTCAGGACGGTACATCCGAGCCACTTCCTACGGCGGACGACGTACCAGACCTCCTGACACCGGTAGAACCAGCGCGTCCACACTCGGTCTCGGATGGTGGCAAGGACGAGTCCGATGTCGTCGAGCAGGCCGCATCCACCGCGGCCGACCGACCCACCAAGGACTGCCCCGACTGCGCCGAGTCGATCCTCGAAGCCGCTCGAGTCTGCCGCTTCTGTCGATACGAGTTCTGGCCTGCCGATGCGCCACGACCAGAACCGTCAGGAGATGGCCCAGAGGCAGATGAGTCCGAGTCCCTGCCTGGCGACTCGACTGCCGCTGAAGTGGTCGCTGACGCCGACACGCACGTGACGGGGGAGGATGCGCCGCACCAAACCCAGCCGACGACGCGCCAGCCGCCTCCGCCCGCACCCGAGCCTGACGCCCCAGCGGCGCAAGTGGAGACACCGCCTCCCCCTGCGCCACCTCCCAGCGATGCGCCACCGCCGCCGTCATACCCACCACGGCCGCCAGCGGGCCAGCCCGCTCCGCCGCCCTACCCTCCGGAGCAGCCGTACGCGCCCCCGCCACCGGGCTGGCAGCCTCCGCCGCTGGGCCGGCCACCGGGGCAGGTCCCGCCGGGGCAGGGGCCGTGGCCTCCGACGCCCCGACCCCCTGACCAGCCCCGCGAGTGACCGGCTATCAGCTCACGCAGCTCTGCCGATATCGAGTACGACCGTTCGACTCGGTCTGGTTCAGCAAGATCCGTTAGGGCACAAGCCTTGAAGCTGTGGCACGACCGATGCCGGCCTAGGGAGAGGGGGGCCACTCCATGCGCAGGCTCATCGTTGTCACGCTGTCCGCCGTTCTGCTGCTCGTTGGCCTGGCCGTTCCTGTGTCCGCGGCCACGACGGTCGTGGACTGTGGCCGAGGGCAAGACCTACAGCTCGCGGTCGACGAAGCCAGCGCCGGTGACACCATCGTCGTCAACGGGAGGTGCGACGTATCCCCATACCTGTTGGTCTCAGACGTAGTCAGTCCCCTGACCATCCGCGGAGGCTCGCACAGACCGGTCATCTCGCCTGGCATCAGGGCGGTCAACAATAGACTGACGCTGGAGCGGCTCGCCGTGAAGGGCGGCGTGCGTATTTGGGACGCAGCCCTCGTGCTCAGACGAGTCCGCCTGTATGGCAGCGAAGGCGCACCCGGCCTCTTCGTACAGACCGGATCGGTGACCATCGAGCGATCCGTGATCGAGGACAACTCGGGCGCACCTTGGGCCGGCGGCATCTTCCTGGGGCATGGCCAGTTGACCATGAAGGACTCGGTCGTTCGCAACAATACGGCCGCGTCCCTAGGAGGTGGCATCGCCATCGGTGGTGGCCAGGCCACGATCGAGAACTCGCGGATCATGAACAACGACACGGGGACGGTCGGCGGCGGCATCTCGGTCACCAATACAAATCGAAGGGGGAGCCTGACGCTCACCAAGTCGCGTGTCGTTCGCAACAGCGCCGACGATGCGGGCGGCGGCATCTACGTCGAGGCAGAAGCCGCCTTCGTCGCGACTGAGTCGACCATCAAGAACAACACGCCAAACGACTGCGAGGGCTGCTGACTCGCTGGCGTACTGCCTGCGGTGGCGCTAGTTGCGAGAGTCGCGGGGGTGTCGCGATGGAGTGGACCATCACTGGCGAGTTCTTCTGCGACGAGGACGGCTCCATCCAGAGGTCCAAGGAGGAGTGCGGCGAGTGGCTGGATGTGAGCCGGGCGGTGCGCCTGACGCCCGAGGGCAAGGAGGCGTACCCGCTGGGAGGGCGACTGGAGGCATACAGCCAAATGCGCCCACCCCGCTCGACGGGTCAAGCCCGGGCAGCTTCGCCTCTCGGCGCTGCACCGATCTCCTCAGCGCGCTCGGGCGCAGTTGTGATGGGTCCGAAGGGGTGTCCAATGGCACGTTGTCGATCTCCGATGGAGGACTACCGTCGGATGACCACGCACAGCACGGAGAAGCCGATGAGCGAGCGACCGCCCGGTTCTCTAGTGTCGGATGTCCGGAGCATTTTGGTCTCCCCCGCGTTCCTCGGGGGAGTGGCCCTGCTCATCGTGGCCACCGCCCTGATCACGCCTCTTGACGGCGACCTGCGAATGGTCTGGCTCCTGCCGCTAGCCTACGTCGTCTCTGGCGTCCTCGGTCCCCCCAAGCCGTTCCTCGCGGGCTGCATGCTCGGCCTCGTCCACGCCGGCGTGATCATGGCGAGCTGGCTGATCGAGTGGCCGACGTTCTCACTCCTCGGCGAGACGCCCGAGCCGATGGGCTACCAGATACTCCTGATCCTGATGGTCGTCGCAGTCACGGTCGGGACGTTGCTGACGGGCGTCGTCGGACGCGTCGGTCGAGCAATTCGCGCGCGCTGAGCCGCCGCAGCTACCCGCGCTAGCACGGTCGGGGCCGATATCGCGGTGGCAGATAGGCCGACAGGGTCGACCGAGCTGCGCTGCGTGCGGGAGATGGCGCGCAGCCTGCGTCAGCTGCGCGAGGGGCGCTGGCCGACGTAGGCTGAGCATCGGATCCTTGCCTTACGGAGGAGAATCATCGGTAGCGGGAGGCGATGACGCGCGGCCGTTCGACCCTGGCCGCCCGGACCGCGCCGAGCCACTGGCGAACCCGGCCCGCGTCTGAAGGGGGATGTCATGCGCATCTGGGGACTATCCACGGTGGGAGCGGTCATGCTGTCGCTGCTCGCCGTCTCGGGCGTGGAGACATTGGCGCAGGTAGACCTTGACGCGGAGGCGCCCGTGTACGTGACCGGTCGGGATCGGCTGCGAGAAGGTCGAGCCGGGCATCAGGGGTACCTCCGAAGCCATCGTGCGACGGGCCGTCGACGGCATGCGCGACCAGGTCCTGGAGTGCCAGTTCGAGATGGATGACCCACGAGTCTCCGGCACGGCCATGAACCGTTTCAACGATGATGTTGTCGCTACGACGCCGTCGACGAGCATCGACCTGGGGAACGCTGACCCTTCAGGGTCCCGAGGGAGCGTGGGAGTGCTCGTACATCGGCGAGGCGGAGCGGGTCAACCAGAGTCTCTGCCGTGGCTCCGATGGGTACGACCAGATGGTCTTCCTGTTCCGCACCGCCGCCGAGGAGGGCTAGGCAGCTGACGACGGGATGGGTTTGACTGGACTCGTTTACGAGGGAGACGCTCCGCCCTTCCGCCGGACTGCCCACGGAGTAGCCCCCATCGCGCCGCCTCGGCTGCCTACGGCACGATCTGCAGTCCGTCGACGACGACCGAGCTGCGCTGCGTGCAGGAGATGGCGCGGTGCCTGGGTGAGCTGCGGGAGGGCCGCAGGCCGAGGTAGCGCCAAGGCCGTCCGGCCCTTGACCTGTGGATCGTCGCCGTGGGAATCCGTCGGCGGGAGGTGGCCGTTGCGACGACTGGTGGCCCTGGCTCTCGCCGGGGTGCTCGGCTCGAGTGCCGCGACGTTCGCACGATCGCCGGCACCTACGTTCGCGCAGTGGCCCGGGATGCGGGTGGAGATGCCCAAGCACGGCTTTGCCGTCAGCCTGCCCAGCGGGTGGTCACACACCGAGGCATCGATGGTTCCGGACGCGTGGTGGGATTCCGACAACGGCACGCCCGAGACTCAGGGCCAAGCGTTCCTTGAACGCGGCGGCGTGCTCATCGCGCGCAATGCCGTCGGCGCGCCTACCGCGGACGAGTACTGCAAGGTCGAGCTGTGGTCGGCCGACTTCGCGCAGGGCTACGTCAACCAGATCCCGCGAGACCCTCGCGCGGTCGCCACTGAGTCGTTCCACCTCATCGACCTGCCCGGTGGCCGGGCCGTCGTCCATGACACGCAGCACCGCAACGGCTGGGACTGGCGCGACTACCTGGTCACCGACGGTCAGCGATGGGTCGCCCTCGTCTGTGGCTCGCTGGTGGCACCCGAAGACCGCTGGCTATCCATCGCCGAGACCATCGAGTTCCTGCCCGCCGAGGAGTAGGCGCCAGCCCGCTACGTCGCTGCTTGACGGTGCGCTTGACGCAGGCGCTGCGTGCGGGCGATGGCGCGGCGGTCCTGCGCGCAACGAAGAGGCCCGCCCCTCACGGGGCGGGCCTTGAGATCGATCCTGCAAGTCGCCTGGAGCGACCCCCAGAAGGGCGGCTACTTCCTGCCGCGCTTGACGAGGTTCACGTCCTCGCGGATCAGCTTGAACTCGTCGTCCTGGGTGACGCGCGCACGGAACACTGCCTGCACGCTCCAGGCCTGACCGCTGTCGTCGACAACGCGGCCGCTGAGCCGGTTCCCGAAGGTGTTGTTCCGGGTGAGGCTGACGTTGGCATCGTTGTCGGTGCCGCGCACGTTTCCCGTGCCGGTCGCGATGACCCGGTAGTTGTCGGGGTCAGCGCAAGGATCCACTTCGGGTGGTGCCAGAGGGACGACGAGCACCGGGACATCGTTGTCGTGCAGCACGGTGATGATGACGCCGTTGGGTAACGTCAGCACCTGGACGTCGCCAGCTCCGGCGGGCCTGTCCTCGCAGGCGTCCCTCACCGAAGCGACGTTGGCGAGGACCACTAGTTCGTCTGTTTCGTCGATCCAGATGCCGATGCCTGGCTGCTCGAACCGCTCGACGATCCCGGCCGATGCCGGGCCGTTGCCGAAGTTGGCGGACGCCACCGCCGGCAGCATCGCCGCCATCAGAGCGCCAGTTGCCACGCTGACCATCAGTCGCTTGTTCATCCCTCGACTCCTTTGCCGGAGCGAATTCACCAAAGCCCCCGCCGCCCCTATACCTACATGAGTCACGCGGTAGCTGAATCGTCCCAACCTATTCGGCATACGGTCAGCCACGAAGCCGAAACCCCGCAGCTGCTCCATCGTCGCGCACCCTGACGCGACAGCCGAACTGGCACTCCACGCCGGCTAACCTGCCCGGCATGACCGCCGACCTCGGGGCCGCCTGAGCCGCCGTCCACGAGAACACCCTTCGGCCCTTGACGACGCTTGAAGACCGTCCATGCTGTGACGCATCGCAAGGGGGGCCACATGCGCATCCACCGACCGATCCTCGCGACCACTGTCGCGCTCATCGTGCTTGCCACCGGGGTCGCGCCGGTCGCGGCCGATCCACCCATCAGCGAGTGCGACATCGTCGGGACCGAGGGCGATGACGTGATCATCGGCACACCGGAGCCTGAGGTCATCTGTGGTCTAGGAGGCGACGACACCATCGACGGGAACGGAGGCTCCGGGACCGTTCCGCCATTCGGCAACATGGTCGTTGACCTTATCTTCGGCGGTGACGGAGATGACACGCTGACCGGTGGGGACGTTGCCGTGGGCATCTACGGCGGGGGCGGCAACGACGACATCAAGTGTCGCAGTTTCGGGTCCGAGTGGGACTGCGTCGTCCGTGGCGGTGAAGGCAACGACACAATCCGTGGCTCGGGTAGCCGCGACTTGCTCTACGGTGGCCCCGGCAAGGACACGATCCGAGGCGCTGGCGGAGATGATTCGGTCATCGGCGACGAAGGAGCGGATCTTCTCTACGGCGGCCGAGGGGACGATCTCATTGCTGGAGAGGATGGCGCCGACCGCATCTATGGCGGCCCGGGCGCGGATGTGCTCATCGGGCGGCAAGGCCCCGATCGCCTCGACGGCGGCCGCGGCGCCGACCGGATCGACGGCAAGCGCGGCGACGATGTGCTCATCGGTGGGCCGGGCAATGACCTCATGCGGGGCAACTGGGGTAGCGACACGCTACGCGCCCGCGATGGAAACCGCGACATCGTCTACGGCGGCAAGCACCGTGACCGAGGCTCGTGGGACCAGGGCAAGGACCATGTGCGAGGCGTCGAGCAGCGCCTGAGGTAGGCGTTGGCGCGGCATCTGGCGATGACCGACGACGTTGGCCAGGACGCGCTGCTGGCGGCACTGCTGGAGGCGATGCGAGCCGGCCCAATCACGGGCGGCGGACAGAGTTCGTAGCTACTCATCACCGGATCCGCGGCTGCCTCGCTGTCGACGAACGCCTGGCCGATATCCTCATGGGGGGATCCTCGACGCAGGTCCCGCCGTTGGCCTCACAGACTCGCTGGATGGGTCCTCGGGTGCGTAGAGCCTATCCTCGGACGTAACCGACGGTCCTGCGAAGTCCGACTCCGCCTCAGGCCAAGCGCGAAGTGTCGCTGTCCCGCGAGTGCCTTAGCTGGGCAACCACACCCAGTCCCGCTCCGCCCGAGCCGGAGACACACGCGGCACGGTCATCTCGGTTCCGGGGCCAACCCCCGGGAGCACCGCGCGCCTTGACGTGGTGCTCCCAGGGGAACCACCGACTGCGGTCTGCCAGATGTCGAATGGCGCCGGTCCAGGTGGGTGAGGTTCAGAAGCCCCGGGATGCGACGAACCCCCGACAAGGACTCGTGGAGGAGGGCACTGCCGACGGCTCATCGCAGCACCAGCGTTGCCGACCGCATCACGGCTGTCGAGTGACTGAGGTAACAAATCCCTGATAGCCCCATTGCGGCTACCAGCCCCGCCCAAGCCCTGCTTGCTGCCGTCGCTAGAACCACGACAGTGGCCCGCACTAGCGGCCTTGCTCGACCGCTCTCCCCCTGGTGTCCGACCACACCGAGACAGGGGATATCGAATAGAGCCGACGCGGGACAGCAGGCGTCCGCTGCACCGCGCCGGCCAACGGCCCACGCTCGATGGCGGGCCTGATCGTGACCGGACCTACTTGACCGCCGCCCAGATGATGCAGCGACCGTTCGTCGTGATCGTCGTCTGGATCGTCTTGTCGGTGCGACCACCGTAGTTGAGGTAGAAGGCGCCGGTCTTGCTGCGGGTCCGGCTGTACTTCTCGAAGACGCGGCTGGCCGCGACGCCACCCTTTCGGAAGGTCACCTTGGCACGGCACTTGGTCGGGCCGGGCTTCTTGGCCCACGCGATCCACACGTAGGTCTTGGCCGGCGTGCGATCGACGAGCGTGACCGTTGCCTGGCGCTGGTTCATCTTGACCACGTGCCAGCCGTTGGAGCGGTACCTGGTGACCGCTGCGTCGGCTGGTGTGGCCAGGGCCCCGACGGCGAAGACCGCGGCGACAACGGCGGCGATGAGCTTCAGCATGGTTCCCCCCTATGCCTCTGCCTGCGGAGTGTACGCAGGCACCGTATCCGCGGATGGGCGGCCTGCCTAGTGCCGTCCGGACCAGGCGGAGCGTCTGCACCGGTCTCGTGCGGTGCGGACGGGGCCCTACGTGGGGTTGGGCCCCGTCCCTGCTCGGCCTGCCTATTCCAACGCTATGAAGGGAAGACCGGGTCGTAGCCGAAGAATGCACACAGCTTCTCGACGTCGAACGTGGAGTTGCCCTTGAAGCGTGGCTCGACGTACTCGAAGTCCTCATCGCCGGGTGTCTGATCGGTGACGATCACGGTCGCCCTGAAGTTGCCCAATTCGTGGAACACCGTCCCGAAACCCGGGATCTGGATGCCCCAGTTCTTGCCCGTCGTAGTCTCCCGCCACTTCTCCGGATCCCCGACGTAGTCATTCGGGTCGCCCAGGTAGTGCTTGTCGAGATGAACGATGTTCTTGAACTTCCCGGAGGCCACCCGGCCGCTTCTGTTCTCACCCGAACTGAAGTAGTCGAGCCCCTGCGCCACACCCCGTCCCTTGATCCATGGCCAAGCCCCGTACTCGGGCATCATGTCGTCCGGGTCGACGTTGTTGCGGTACCACATCCACAGGTCCCAGCTGCCACGGCCGCCGTACCAGACCGGCCCGCTGCATTGGAATTCCCATCCCTCGGCGATGGAGACGGGTTCTTCGAAGTCCCACTCGTCGTGCTCGATGAAGACCTTCTGGTTCGCTGCGGCCGGTGCCGCCAGCACCAGCGTCATGAGCAGCGCGCCCAACAGAGCTGCCATCCTCTTCATGGGACATCCCCCGCTAGCGAGCGGGTCGGTTTCGCCAGTGGCTCGACGCGGTCCCGGCGGCCAGGGTGTGGGCCGCGTGTCAGAGCCTCCCGCGTACGTCGACATTATCCGCCCGGCGTCCAGCGGCGGCGTCTACCGGACCGCACGCCGGAGGGTGGCGACGGCGAGGCGTACCGCCTTCAGGCGGCGGTGCGGGCCGTGGGCCGGCGAGCCTCGGACGAGGCCTTCTGCCGCGAGAAGGCCGGGTGACCACCTGACGCGGCGCAGCCCTCGGCCCAGCGGTGGGTGCCATTGCACATGAAGCACCAGGCTGTCGCGGGCGACGGCCAGCCAGCTTTGCGTTCCTTTTGGCCGATGATCCGGCCGTACTTCCCAGCAGTGTGCTTCGTCATGAGGCGCTCCTTCGGTCGATGGCTCGATGCGATCTCCCGCCCACGGCGGGGCGTCGTCGAGATCGATGGTGGCGAGCAAGGGGCGCCGGGTCATGGACCCACCGTTGCAGAACGGATGACCCCGAACTTGCCGAGGAGCGGCAAACCGAGCGTGCCCACCGCCCGGCGCACGGCGGTCAGTCGGCGCTCAGGTCAGCCGGTCGAGCTCGTCGCAGAACCGCCCGAAGTCGCCGGGCGCCACGTAGGGCTGGGCGGAAAGGCGGACGTGCAGGCGCCCTGCACGCGAGAAGGCGGCGACCTCGACCCCACGACCCCGCAGCGCCGCCCCGATCGCACCTGCCCGCTCCCGGTCCGCGTCGATGGGGAACCGGAGTGTCGTCATGGGCAGGTCGATCGGCCCGCAAGGCGTCGCGCCCAGGCGCTGCTGCACGAGGTCGACGCCGACCCGGAGCGCTTCGACGTTCATGGCCGCAAAGGCCGGCCAGGACATGTCGAAGGCAGTGGCCGGGAACTCGAGGGCGGCGGGGATCGCGAGGAACGCGGAGTGGTCGCGCGTGCCGGTGTAGTCGAAGTTCGCAGGGTATGGACCCGTCGTGCCATCGCTCGCGACGAGCGGCGCGACACGATCACGCCAGCGCTCGTGTGCGACCAGCGCGGCCGTCCCGCGCGGGGCATAGGCCCACTTGTGCAGGGAACCGACCCAGAAGTCGGCATCGAGGGTGACGGGGTCGGGTATGAGACCGGGACCGTGAGCGCCGTCGACGAGCACCGGTACACGACCACGCAGCTGCTCGGCCAGGGAGGCCACCGGAAGGCGGAGTGCGGTCGGGGACGTGACCTGGTCGATGATGACCAGGGCCGTGCCATCGTCGATGGCAGCGGTGTAGCGCCTGAGCGCCTCAGCGTCGAAGTCCGGGCCGGGATGTGGCAGCTCGACGGTGCGCACCTCGGCGGATGCCTGCCGAGCCCGATGCGTGGCGGCGAGGGTGACCCACTCATAGCCGTGGCTCGAGATGACGATGTTCGATCCGGGACCGACCGGGATGGTCTGCAGGACGACCCCAACGGCTTCGGTGACGTTCCCCACCAGGGCCACGGACGCGGCATCGATGCCCAGGAACTCCGCCACCATCGTCCTGATGGCGGCGAGGCGGTCGTGCAGCTCATCGCGGAAGTACCGCTCCGGCGACGCCTCGATCCTGCGGAGCCACTCGCGCCTCTCCTGCTGCACCCTTGCCGGCGTCGCTCCGAACGACCCATGGTTCAGGTGTGCGACACCGGGATCCAGCGTCCACAGGCGGGCGTGATCGGAGGTGTCATCGGTCGTCACCGGTTGGTCCACGCTCCGGATCTCGTTCCCGACCATGAGCGGCCCTAGGGCACGCGATAGCCGCAGACGAAGCACTCGAACGCCCGAGGTCGCCGGCGGTAGCGAGCCAGGAAGAGCAAGGCCACGCCCACCGCGACCAGCAGCACCGCGAGCAGCGACGCGTCCGCCACAGTAGAGGCCGACGTCTCCCCCGAAGGCCACCAGCAACAGGGCCACCATGCCCACGACGAAGCTGATGAAGCCGAAGGCCATGGTCGCGTCAGCGTCGATACGCACGACCTGCAGGCGATACTGGCCGCAGTTGGGGCATTGCACTCCGGCCGGCCCGCGTCCGCTCTCGAAGGCCTGCACGGCGGCCACCCGTCGATGCGCCATCGAGCCGAGGCCGGCTGAGCCGCCCAGGGGCGTGCCGCAGCGCGGACAGAAGTTCGCGTCCGGCGCCACGCCATCGAGACCACACCTGCTGCACAGCACTCGCGCTACCTCCTGCTCCCTGAGGGTAAGCCAAGAGGGGCTGAATCCGCAGGCCCGCAGTACCATCGCGCAAGGGCTCGAGCAGGGGGTGAACGCGACTGATGACCGACGAGCAGGCCGGCCTCGACGAGGCCCAGCGGGCAGCTACCGGGGATATGCCCGGTGGCGCGCTTCGGGCTGCCCTGCACGAGACCGCCGACCTCGTCGCCGATTACCTCGAGCGCGTCGAGGAGTACGCGGTGCTGCCCCCGCTCCAGCCGGGAGAGCTGACCGCGCGCCTTGACGGTCCGCCGCCGGAGGAACCGGAGCCACTGGCCCGCATCATGCGCGACGTCGAGGCTGAGGTGGTGCCCAACGTGACCCACTGGCAGAGCCCCAACAACCTGGCCTACTTCGGCTCCACTGCCTCGGGCATCGGCATCCTGGGCGAGCTGGTCAGCGCGGCACTCAACGCCAACGCCTTCATCTGGCGTGTGTCGCCGGTCGGTTCCGAGCTCGAGGGCATCACGGTGCAGTGGCTCCGGCAGGGGCTGGGTCTGCCCGATACGTTCGATGGCGTCTACAACGACACCGCCTCCGTGAGCACGCTCTCGGGGCTCGCCTGCGCTCGCCAGCTGGCCACCGGTGAGGCCTCCCAGGCGGGGCTGGGCGAGATCCCACGGCTGCGCTTCTACGCCTCGAGCCAGGCCCACTCCTCGGTGGAGCGTGCAGCCATGATCCTGGGTCTCGGCCGCGCCGGCGTGCGCACCATCGAGCTCGACGAGCGACTGGCCATGCGGCCGCAGGCCCTGCGCACGGCGATCGCCGAGGACCGCGCGGCCGGCTGGACCCCGGCCGGCGTCGTGGCCACCATCGGCACCACCAGCACCACCGCCATCGACCCCGTGGCCGACATCGCCGACATCGCCGAGGCAGAGCGTCTGTGGCTGCACGTGGATGCCGCCTACGCCGGCTCGGCCGCGCTCATCCCGGACATGCGTGGCTACTTCAGAGGTTGGGAACGAGCCGACTCGATCGTGGTCAACCCGCACAAGTGGATGTTCACGCCCTTCGACTGCTCGCTCCTGCTCACACGGCGGATGGAGGTGCTCCGCGACGCCCTCAGCCTCGTGCCGGAGTACCTGCGCTCCTACGACGGCAGGGATGCCGGCCGCGACTACAGCGAGTACGTGCCGCAGCTGGGCCGACGGGCCCGGGGCATCAAGATGTGGATGCAGCTGCGCTACTTCGGCCTGTCAGGGCTGCGCGCGCGTGTGCGGGAGCACATCGACCTGGCCCACGAGCTGGCAGCCTGGATCGAGGAGGACCCCGATGCAGAGGTGCTCTACGACGTGCCCTTCGGGACCGTCTGCTTCCGCGTGCGACCACGGCGCTATCGCGGTCGGGAAGGGGAGCCGGAGGTGGCACGGGCCATCGACGAGCTCAACGAAGCGGTCATGAACCGGCTCAATGACTCCGGCGCGATCTTCCTCTCGCACACCCGCATCGAGGGCACCTTCGTGCTGCGGCTGGTGGTGGGCAACCTGCGCATGGAGCGACGGCACATCGAGCGTGCGTGGGCGCTGCTGCAGGCGACGGCGCGCGAGATCGACGGGGCACGCGCGTGATGCGGACGCTCCGGGTCCTGCTCATGGCGCTCGCTTCGCTCCTGCTCATCACGCCTGCCGTCGCGGCCAGCGGCGTCGGCGGAGCGAGCTGGACGCCGAGCGAGTCTTCCATGACCACCGCCAACAGCCGGCTGCTCATCCCCGGCGACTCCATCACCGTCCGCACCGATGCGGTCTGGGATCGTGAACAGGCGCAGGGACTCGCCGGCTACCACCGGCAGGGCCTGCGCTACACGCACGAGGTCAACGACCGTAGCGGGCGGCTCAGCGCCACCGGCTACTGGGCCACGAACCATCCCGATCCCGCCTTCGACCGCGACGATGACGACGGCGACCGTCGGTGGGAAGAGGCGGAGGTCATCGCCGGTGCCGTGACGCCCGAGGCCGGGCGCACCTACACCAACCTCGTGCAGTTCTCGCGCTGGCACGGCAAACGCGTCAAGGGCGTGTGCGAGTGGTCCTGGGACCGACGCCGTGGCGGGGTCGAGCTGCTGTCCCAGCTCTCCCGGGACGCCTTCGGTGAATGGCAGGCGGAGCGCTACACCCTGACCTATGACTCGATCGACTACCCGCGCGTGGGGACCCAGCCCCAGCTGCCCCAGGGAGCGCCCCGACCACGCTGCCGGGATGCGGATCCCAGCGCCAACCAAAGCGGCTTCGTGGTCACCTTCGCGCGCCCGTTGAGCTGGATGGAGATGACCGGGCTGGTCAGCGCGGGTAGCGCCAAGTGGACGGCCTTCGAAGCCGTCGGCTCACACCCGCAGGACCGTCTCACCTGGACGTGCGGCGGGCCCTTCGACGACGAGCTGCGACTGGGTCCCTGCCGGACGCTGGGAGTGGAGGTCGACGGGCTCTCCGCGGCGGTCGGCTATCTCGACCCCATCGCCGCCGACCAGCTCCGACGACACGCGGACGTGGCCGCGGTGGAGGAGCTGCGCGACCCGCTCACCGGCTTGCTCTTCTCCATCGGTGGACTGGGCGTCGAGCGGCCGGGGTTGACCATCAACGACCGCTACTGGGAGCTGGTGCTGACCGAAGCGGGCTGACCGTGCGAATATGCAGGTCTCAACGACGCGATGACCAGAAGGAGACGACATGGCCCAGGTCCGACACGCAGAAGCGAACTGGAGCGGCGACCTGCTCTCAGGTGGCGGCTCGGTGAGCGCATCCTCCAGCGGCATCTTCAGCGACCAGGCCATCACCTGGCGCGCCCGCACCGAAGCCTCGGAAGGCAAGACCAGCCCGGAGGAGCTGCTCGCGGCCGCCCACGCCTCGTGCTATTCGATGGCCGTCAGCAACGAGCTGTCGCAAGGCCGGCTTCCCGCCCGCGCGCGTGGACGTGAACGTGGTCGTGAGCGCGGACAAGACCGATGCCGGCTGGACCGTGCTGTCGAGCGCCATCACCCTGCGGGCCACGGTGCCTGGCATCGATGAGGCCCTGTTCCTGAAGCAGGCTGACGCGGCCAAGGGCGGCTGCCCCATCAGCCGTGCCCTCAGCGACTCGGTGAAGATCACGGTCGAGGCCACGCTCGAGAGCTAGCCTCTGGCGCGCGAGCACCTCCATCGCCACTCGGACTCCCTGGCCCCGGGCGCCACACCATCAAGAAATGGTGTACGCAGGCTAGGGAGTCTTCACATCCCGCCAACCCCGGATTCACCAACCGCGGCGTACAACTGACGGTGCAGTCGTAGCGACTCCCTTCGCCCCGACTTGCGGCCCCACCGTGTCCGACATCACGAACCCGGTCGCCGCTCCACGACAAGGTTGGCATGGAACCCAGGATCCGAACCTCCTCGGCTCGTCGGCCACGCGCCATCGTGGCGCTTGCCGGAGCCCTTTCTATCGGTGGCCTCACGTTGGCCGCTCCCGGTGCCGCACTCGCGGCGCAGGGTGACAACGACATCGTCATCGACGTCATCGAACGCTCGATGCCGGCGGTCGTCACCATCCAGGCACCCGCCGGCAGCTTCGGTGCCCTCGACGGCCTCGCACCTGATGAGATCGAACTACCCGAGGGCGTGGAGCTGCCTGAGGGCTTCGAGGTCCCCGAGGGCCTCGGAGAGCTGCAAGAGCTCCTCCCTGAAGGCTTCGGCCTCCCGGATGAGTTCGGCCGTGGTGGCAGCGGCTCCGGCGTCATCATCGATCCCGATGGCCTCGTCATCACCAACGGGCATGTCGTCGGCAACGCGCGCGAGGTGGCGGTCATCCTCGACGACGGCCGTGTGCTCGACGGTACCGTCACCGGCGTGGACACGCTCACCGACTTCGCCTTCATCGAGGTGGAGGCTGAGGGCCTGCCGGCCGTGACCCTCGGTGACTCGTCCGACCTGAAGGTGGGCCAGCTGGCCATCTCCATCGGCAACCCGCTCGGTCGATTCCCCAGCAGCGCCGCGGTCGGCATCATCAGCGGTCTCGACCGCAGCATCGGCGTCTTCGGCAACGGCCCGGGCGGCGAGCGACTGAACCACCTCATCCAGACGGATGCGGCCATCAACTCGGGCAACTCCGGCGGCGCCCTCTTCGACGGGGACGGCGAGCTCATCGGCATCACCACCGCAGAGGCCGGCCTCAACGACGGCATCGGGTTCGCCCTGCCCATCGACCTGGCCAAGCCCATCATCGAGCAGGCGCGCGCGGGTCAGGCCATCTCCCGTCCGTACGTCGGCGTGGTCTACACGGAGATCGACGCCCAGGTCGCGGAGGAGGCGGCCCTGCCGGTCACCTCCGGCGCCTGGGTCGGCGGCTTCAGCCAGGTCGACGAGGTGGTCGTGAGCGGCAGCCCGGCTGACGAGGCCGGTCTCCAGGCTGGTGACATCATCACCGCCGTGGAGGGACTGGCAGTCGATCGGGACAACCCGCTCGACCTGCAGGTCCTGCGCTTCGCCCCCGGTGACGCCATCACGCTCAGCGTCCTGCGCGACGGCGAGACCGTCGCAGCTCCAGGCCACGCTCGGCGAGCGACCGGCTGACCTGGGCTGACCGACACCTAGCCACCTTTCCCAAAGCGGCCCTGCCCGTCGTCAGCAGGGCCGCTTCTTCATGCCCCGCTCCCTGCTAGCATGGCGCGGTCCCGCCCATCAGGATCAGGAGACCGCCGAGTCGATGCCGCCCACCGAGAACCTCCAGCGCGTCCCGCAGGTGGCCCTCGATCGCCTGCTGCACCAGGGCCTGTTCACGACCGGCTTGTTCCTCGAGGTCTCCGAGACCCGCACCCGGCGCGTGACCCTGGCCGACCAGATCGGCGTGGACACCACGGACATCGATGCCTGGCGGGATGAAGCGCTGCTGCTCAACCTCGCCAACTTCGGGCCCGACGAGCAGCGCATCCTGACCCAGGCCGGCATCGTGGGCCTCAGCGACCTGCTCGACTGCGAGGCCCAGGAGTTCCACGACAAGGTGGCCGAGGCTGCCTACACGCTCGGCGTGGAGGCCCCCACCGACCTCACCGTGCAGGGCTGGTACGACCAGGCGCAGGTGCTCGCTGAAGGCTAGCCAGCCGCCTTCGCTGCTGGCCCTCCCGGCCCGCATCGGGCTCTTCGTCGCGACCATCCTGGCCATCATCGCGCTGGCGGTGCTGCCGCTCCTGACTCCCTGGTTCATCCATGCCGCGCTCGATGCCGCCGGCTCCGCCGACCTCCTGGGCCTGACGCCGGCGCAGACCCACGAGCTGAGCGACCGGTCCCTGCGGGAGCTGGTGTTCGGTCCCGGCGACGTTCGCCTTCGAAGGCCCCGACGGCGAGCCCTTCTACGACCCTGACGAACGCGGCCACCTCGGTGATGCGCGCCTGCTGCTGGGGATCTTCCTGCTCGCCGGCGGGGTCGGCATCGTCGCCATCGGCGCAGCACTCGGCGCCTGGGCGGACCGCCGCTCCGCGATCTGGACGGTCGTGCGCCGGGCGGGACTGGCCACGTCCATCGCGGTCATCCTGCTCGGGGTCGTCTCGCTGCTGGCCTTCGACTCCCTCTTCACGCTCTTCCACCAGGTGTTCTTCCCCGGCGGCAACTGGGCCTTCGACCCATCCACCCAGCGCCTCGTGCAGCTGTACCCGTTCCGCTTCTGGCAGATCGCGGCGGCTGCCTTGGGCACGCTCGCCTTCGTCCTTGGCCTGGCCACCTGGCTGCTGGGCCGCTGGCTGTCGCTGCGTGCCGCAACCGACTCGACGGCGAACGGACAGGAGGACTAGGCTCGCCACATGCCCGGACCTGACCTGCTCTCACTCGAAGAGGCTCGCGCCCGCATGCTCGAGGACGTGCTGCCGCTCCGCGCCCTCTCCACGCCGCTGGCCGAATGCCTCGGTCGCGTGCTCGCGGAGGACGCCATCGCCCTGCTCACGCTGCCCCCCTGGGACAACAGCGCCATGGATGGCTTCGCGGTGCGGAGCCAGGACGTCGCAGGAGCATCACCCGAGTCGCCCGTGACGCTGGCGGTCGTGGGGGAGGTGGCCGCCGGCCATGAGCCGGAGACGACGGTCGGTGAGCGCCAGGCGATGCGCGTGCTGACGGGCGGCATGATGCCGCCGGGCGCCGACGCGGTGGTCAAGGTGGAGGACACCGATGCCCCGCAAGGCGTAGCCGCGCTCCCGCAGACCGTGGCCGTTCACGTGGCGGTGCGAAGGCGGCAAGGACATCCGCCGGGCCGGTAGCGACATGCACCAGGGAGACCACCTCCTGGGGCGTGGCACTCGGCTGGGCCCCGCGGCCGTGGCCGTGCTGGCGGCGGCCGGGCACGCTCGGCTCAACGTGCACCGCATCCCGCGTGTGGGCGTCATCGCGACCGGCGATGAGCTGACCCCGGTGGGCCAGCCGCTCGGACCAGCCTCGATCCCGGACAGCAACAGCGAGTCGATCGCCGCCCAGGTCACGGCGGCCGGAGGTGAACCGGTCCGGCTGGGCATCGCCGTCGATGACCACGAGGTCGTCCGCGAGAAGCTGGGCGAGGGCATCCGCGACTGCGACGTGCTCGTGGTCACCGGTGGGGTCTCGGTGGGGGCGCACGATCTGGTCAAGGAGGTCTTCGCCGAGCTCGGCAGCCTGGACCTCTGGCGCGTCGCCATCCAGCCCGGCAAGCCCATCGCCTACGGCAGTGCTCCTCGACCCGACGGCGGCTACTGCCTGCTCTTCGGCCTGCCCGGCAACCCGGTGAGCAGCTTCGTCACGTTCGAGCTCTTCGTCCGACCGGTACTTCGGCGGTTGCGGGGGGAGCCCGGTGACCAGGGCCGGCTCGTCGTTCGTGCCATGCTTGCTGACGACGTGCGCAAGTCGGCCGCCCGCCGGGCCTTCGTCCGCGTCAGGCTGGAGACCGCCGACGATGGGACCCCGGTGGCTCGGCTCGCCGGCGGCCAGGGTTCACACATGCTCTCGTCACTGGCCCTCGCCGATGGGCTGGCCATCATCGAAGAAGGTCCCGCCAGCGTTCCCGCCGGCACCCAAGTGGAGGTCATCAGGCTCGATGTCGAAATCGCGTGACTCCTGGCCCGGCCAGCCCAAGGCCCCGCCCACCGCTCGCAAGGACCGGCGGCGGCTGAGCCATGTCGATCGCCTGGGCCGCCCACGCATGGTCGATGTCAGCGACAAGCCGGCCACCGCGCGGCGGGCCACGGCCGAGGCGACGGTCAAGATGGATCAGGAAACGCTCACCCTGGTCATCGACGGCGAGGGCGCCAAGGGCGACGTCCTGAGCGTGGCCGAGCTGGCCGGCATCATGGCCGCCAAGCGCACCGCGGAGCTGATCCCGCTGTGCCACCCGTTGCCGCTGACCGAGGTCACGGTCGAGATCACACCCGATCGCAAGGTGGGCACGCTCGTCATCACGGCCAGCGCGGCTACCACCGGCCCCACGGGCGTGGAGATGGAGGCCATGACGGCCGCCTCCATCGCGGCCCTGACCGTCTACGACATGGTCAAGTCGGTCGACCGCTTCGTGACCGTCACCGGCATCCGGTTGCTGGAGAAGTCGGGCGGCAAGAGCGGCACCTGGAAGCGACCCGGACCCAAGGAGACGATGGCTGAAGGGGAAGGTGCGTCAGGCAAGGTCGGCCGCGGCACCCGCTCGACCAAGCGGGCACGCATCGTACGCAAGGGGAGCGCCTAGGCATGCCCCACGAGAAGACCGTGGATGGCCTGCCGGCGCTCGTGCTCACCGTCTCCGACGGCGTCGCCGCCGGGACGCGTGACGACCGCAGTGGAGCGGCCGTCTCCGAGCGGCTCGGTGGCCTTGGGTTCGAGGTCCGCCGCGAGACCGTCGCGGATGAGCCGGCAGACATCGCGCGAGTCGTTTCCGAGGCTGCCGACAGCGGCATCCGCCTCATCGTCACCTCCGGTGGCACCGGGCTGGGGCCTCGTGATCGCACGCCGGAAGCGGTGATGCCCGTCGTCGACTACGTCGTTCCGGGGTTCGGGGAAGCGATGCGGGCGGAGGGTCGCACGCACACGCCGTTGGCCTCCCTCTCACGCTCGTTCGGGGCGGTCCGCGGCAGGGCGCTGATCGTCTGTGTGCCGGGCAGCCCCAAGGGAGCGCTGGAGTCGCTCGACGCGGTCGAGATGATCCTGGGCCACGCGCTCGAGACGCTCGCGGGGCGCACGGCCCACACCTGAGCGTGGTGTACCCTCCGAGACATGCGCTGTCCGAACTGCGGGACGCTGGACGGCCGTGTCATCGATTCCCGGGACCTCGACGACTCGACGACCGTCCGCCGGCGCCGTGAATGCTCTTCTTGCCGCTCGCGCTACACGACCTACGAGCGAGTGGAGTCGGCTCGCCTGCTGGTCGTCAAGACCGACGGCACGCGTGAGGAGTTCGACCGCGACAAGCTCGCTGACGGCCTGAAGAAGGCGCTCGTGCGCCGGCCGGTCGGAGCCGGGGTGGCGGATGAGGCCGCCGATGAGATCGAGGGCGCCCTGCGCGCCCAGGGCCTCAACGAGATCGCCTCCAAGGAGATCGGGCAGCTGGCCATGGAGAAGCTGCGCAGCCTGGACCACATCGCCTTCATCCGCTTCATGAGCGTGTATCAGTCGTTCGACGACATCGAGCAGCTCAAGCAGGAGGTCGATGCGCTCTATGCGGAGCGCAGCGACCGCGTACCGGGCCAGACGACGCTGCGCCTCGTAGCGGAAGATGGAGCCATCACACCCATCGGCCCGCGTGGCAGTCCCCGTCGCCGGCCGACCAAGCGCAAGTAGGAGCACGATGAGCGTCCTGGCCGACCGCGACATCCGGACCGCCCTGCAGGAAGGTCGCATCCGCATCGATCCCTTCGATGAGGACTGCCTGCAGCCGTCATCGGTCGACTTGCACCTCGATCGCGACTTCCGCGTCTTCCACAACCACCGCTACGCGCGCATCGATCCGCGTGAGGAGCAGCAGGACCTCACCGAGATGACCTCCATCGAGGGCGATGAGCCGTTCATCCTCCACCCCGGTGAGTTCGTGCTCGGCCAGACCCTCGAATGGGTGGAGCTGCCCGATGACCTCGTGGCCAGGCTGGAGGGCAAGAGCTCGCTGGGCCGGCTGGGGCTGCTCATCCACTCGACCGCGGGCTACGTCGATCCCGGCTGGAAGGGCACCCTCACGCTCGAGCTGAGCAACGTCGCCAACCTGCCCATCGCCTTGTACTTCGGGATGCGCATCGGGCAGATCTCGTTCTTCGAGATGTCCAGCCCGGTCGAGCGGCCCTATGGCAGCAAGGGCCTTGGCTCGCGCTACCAGGGTCAGTCGGCGCCCACCGCTTCAGGCGCGTTCCGCGATTTCGAGGCCAACCGCCGGACGACCAAGGGTGGACCGCGCTAGCCACCTCCAAGCGCCGCTTCCTCGGCCCGTGGTGCTCGCCCTGCAGCAGTAGCTCACACGTGCACGCACGCGTGTGGTAGCGTGCCGCCTCCGGTCATCGATTATCGATGGCTGCATCCGACGAGCTGCAGAGGGTCGTCGGAACGTCCGGAGCGACTGGGCTCCCGCGACATCGAGCCTGGTGCTCCCCAACCGGGGGGTGAAGGAGGGTCACGTGGCCGCACGTGTCCAACGCCGACCGCTGTCGATCTCAGCGAACGAGCCCGCCCCGTCGCGCAGGAGGCGCCTGCGCCTGGGGGCCTTGCTGGCCGGCTGTGCGGTGCTGTCGACCAGCGTCGTGGCCGGAGCAGCCGAGGGAGACGAGGCCGTGTTCCACACCACCGCCGGCCCACTGACGAAGGACCAGGTCGGCAACGTGCTGGCTCACCACCACATGTTCGTGGAGTTCGGGGCCAATCCGCCCACGGCCTACGTCGACGCCGATCCGGAGATGGTCTACGAGGTCATCGGGCCGTGGCTGGAAGAGGCCAAGGCGCTGGGCATGGATACGTTCGTCGACCCCACGCCCCTCGGCGTCGGCCGCCGCGCGGATATCGTGCAGTACGCGGCCGATCGTGCCGGGCTGCCGACGATGATGGTCACGGGCATCTATCGTGAGCCGTTCATGCCCGACTGGGTCCACGAGGCCAGCGTCGATGAGATCGCCGACTTCTTCATCGAGGAGCTCGAATCCGGCGTGGAGGACACCGATGTACCGGCCGGCTGGATCAAGGTCTCGCAGAACGCAACGGGTATGACGCTCCAGGAGCGCAAGATCCTCGAGGCAGCCTGTATCGCGGCCCAGGCCACCGGGGCCTCGATCGGCAGCCACCTCGGGGAATGGGGCGGCTCGGCGGGGCCGATCGGCCTGTCCGTCCTGGACGCCCTGGAGTCGTTCGGCTGCCCGGCCGATGAGCAGCGCTTCATCTGGATCCACGCGGGTGTGGAGGCTGGAGCCGAAGGGTCCAAGACCGAGGTCGCCGATGTCATCGGCGTCGATCCCGGCATGGATTACCTCTGGCAGGCGCTCGAGCGTGGCGCGTACCTCAGCCTGGATTCCATCGGAAGCCCGTTCTGGGGAGGCACGTACGCGAGCTTCGAGGACAACATCGACCGGATCCAGCAGTTCGTCGATGCCGGGTACGGCGACCGACTCATCATCGGCTCCGACACCGGCTGGTTCGACCCCGGCCAGCCCGGAGGTTTCGAATTGGAGCAGGTGGACGGGGTGTGGACGATGGTGGGCACCTACGCTGGGGACTACGGTCAGATCCCGGCATTCGTGGAGGCCATGAAGGAAGCCGGCTTCGGCGACGACTTGATCGACCAGCTGATGCACGAGAACCCGTGGTCCGCGTACTCGAGGTAGGTCCTCGGACGGTCTGAACGGATGGGCCGGTGGCATCGAAGCCGCCGGCCTCTCTGTTGCGTGATGGCGACCGGGAGTGGTCGCTCCGACTACCCTATGCCGATGCCCATCGATGCGAGCGCCGACTGGCGCAGTGACCTCGGCGGTGGCTCGACCATCGCGCTCATCCAGGCCGGCGTCTTCACCAGCGACGCCGGCACCGTGCTGGGACCCGTGCCCCGACTGATGTGGGAGCGGCTGGTGGCGGATGAGATCAACCCGGACCACACGCTCACGCAGGCGCTCAACTGCCTGCTGGTGGAAACGCCGTCAGGGCGTGTGCTCGTGGAAACCGGCGTCGGCGAGCGCATGGACGACCACCACAAGCAGCAGCGCGGTGTGCGTGGCGAACCGATCCTGCCCTCGCTGCGGGCGGCCGGCTTCGACCCTGCCTCGATCGACTACGTGGCTCTCTCGCACCTGCACTTCGACCATGCCGGCGGGCTGCTCACGAGCGCGGGCGAGTACGCCTTCCCCAACGCGCGCATCGTGGCCCAGGCTGACGAATGGGACTTCGCGCTGGGCTCCAATCCGCGGCTGACCGCCTCATACGAGCAGGCGGAGCTGCGGCTGGCCGAGGCCTGGGCGCGGCCGGGCGCGGCCGAGGGCGACGAGGAGCTGATCCCCGGGGTGGAGGTCCGGCGCACCAGCGGTCATTCGGGCGGCCACCAGGCCATCATCGTGCGCGGCCGCGATGAGACCGTGGCCTTCATCGGAGACCTGTGCATGCGTCCGTGGTCGGCCAACCCCAAGTGGATCACGTCGTTCGACGACTTCCCGCTCACGAGCGTGGAGGTGAAGGCCGCGCTGTTCGCCGAAGCGGCGGAAGAGGGCTGGACCATCGTGCTGTCGCATGAGCCTCGCCGACCGGTGGGCAAGCTGGTGCCGTACAAGGACAAGTACCGCTTCGAACCGGCGTTCTAGGTTCTACGCTGCGCCGGCGTTGGCGTCCTGGTGCGTGGGGCGTCCTGGTGCGTGGGGGCCGCCTGGTGCGTGGGGCGTCCTGGTGTATTCGGGCGCCTGCTGTGCGGGCACTGTCGGGTGAGCCTCCCGCTCGGCGGGCGAGTCCGACCTGCTGTGCGGGCACTGTCGGGTGAGCCTCCCGCTCCGCGGGCGAGTCCGACCGGAAGTCTGCCGAGCTGCGTGTGCGCCTCCCGCTCGGCGGGCGAGTCCGACCGGAACTGCGCGACATGCGAAGCGATCGTCCCGCGCCGCGAGACCGCTTGGCGACGCCGCCCGCGCCGCGGGACAACGGCCAGGGCTGGAGCGCCGGGTGGGCACGCTCGCCCGCTGGGCGGGACAACGGCCGAGGGCTGGAGCGCCGGGTGGTCAGGTTCGCCCGCTGGGCGGGACAACGGCCGGCACCCGGACCACCCCATGGGTCCTAGGCAGCAGGCTCCACCAAGGGATCGATGATCTCGGCCGCCAGCTCGCGGTTGACGGGACCGTAGCGCAGCTGGGTGATGACGCCGTTCCTGTCGATGAAGACATGGGTCGGCAGGCCGTAGCCCTGGTACGTCTCGAAGACAGCACCGGTGGCATCGAAGCCGATGGTGTAGTCGAGCGAGTACGTCTTGGCATACTCGGCCACGTCGGCCGGCGTGGACTCCTGCACGCTGACCGCGATGAGCTCGAGGCCATCGTCCCGGTACTGCGCATAGGCATCACGCAGCACGGGCGTCTCCTCCTGGCACGGCGGGCACCAGGTGGCGAAGAAGTTGAGCCACACCGGCGACCCGCGCAGCTGCTCGAGGCTGATGACGTTGCCCTCGAGATCCGTGAGCGAAACGGTCTCGCCCTCGACCGTACCCTGGAGCTCGGGTGCCAGCTGGCCCACGGCCAGGCCGGTGGTGCGTTCGCCCGTCTGGTAGAACCCGGAGCCGGGAGACTCGGGGAGTGGCTCGGGTGCGCTGATCGGCGTCGTCAGCAGGGACAGTCCAGCCGCGGCGACCGCCAACACGACCACCAGGATGACGAGGTGGCGCACGGTGAACGGGCCGATGACCTGTCGCGACCAGCGCGACGGGGACGCGGGCGGTGACTCGGTCAAATCGGGATCTCGATCCAGGTGCTGAAGTCGAGCCAGGCGAACTGGCGTGCGAACCAGCCGAGCCAGTCGAAGATGAGCGCGAGACCCAGGAAGATGATGAGCGCGCCACCGGCGACCTCGATGACACGGCCGTAGCGAAGCAGCGGTCGGGTGATGAGCGGGGCGCGGTCGACGGCAAGTGCGACCGCGATGAAGGGGATGCCGAGGCCCAGGGAATAGGCGACGAGCAGACCGACGACCTGGGGGCTGGCGCCCACCGCCGCCATCATCAGGATGCTGCCGAGGACCGGTCCGATACAGGGGGTCCAGCCGACGGCGAAGACGGCCCCAAGGAGGAAGCCACCGACCAGCCCGCCGCGCTGAGCTCCGGGCTTGCCGTCGAAGCGCTCGAATGGCTTCCACGAGCGGGCCAGCGGGCGGAGCTTCAGCACGCCCATGAGGTTCAGGCCAAGGATGACCAGGATGACACCGCCGATCTGGCGAAGCAGCGGCAGATGCTCGCGCAGCGGGCTGGCAGCCTGGTAGATGAGGATGCCCACGACGGTGAAGACGACGGTGAAGCCGAGCACGAAGGCGAAGGCGTTGGGCATCGCGCGCCAGCCGCTGGCCTGGGATGGGACCGGGGCAGGGGATAGGCCGCCATCGATCGTGATCCCATCGGCTGACGCGAGGCTGGCATTCGCGATGCCGGATGGCTTGGCCGTGGCCACGATGCCGAGCATCCCGAGATAGGCCGGCACGACCGGCAACACACATGGCGACAGGAAGCTGAGCAGGCCCGCCAGGAGTGCGGCCCCGAGTGTTACGTCCATGGCCAGTCGGGCGTGGTCAAGCGGGGCCCGAAAGGGCGTGCTCGAGGAAGTCGCGGATCTGGCGTCCGCTGGTCACGAGCTCGCTTTCGACGTCGCCGATGGCGAAGACCGGGATGCGCCGGCGATAGCGTTCCTCCAAGCCTGGGTCGGAGGAGATGTCCGTGTGCTCGACTTCGATCGGCGGCAGCCCGGCTCGCGCTCGCTGGGCCAGCTCATCCCGTAGCAGCAGCTCGGCGTCATCACACAGATGACAGCCGGGTCGGCGGAAGATGGTGAGCGTCGGGCGTGGTGTCTCGATCATGGATCTGTGCTGATTCTACGGTGCGTTACGATTCGAGCCCGCGCCCCCGTAGCTCAGTGGATAGAGCGGCAGCGTCCTAAGCTGCGCGTCGGCGGTTCGAATCCGTCCGGGGGCGCCATGCCACACCTCTCGAAGAAGGGCCTGGCCTCGGGTCGCGTGTCGATCCCGACGACGACTCCATCCTGGATCACTACCCGCTCGACGATGTGGCGCACGATGGCCTGCTGGTGCTCGGGAGACGTCTCGCGGATGACCTTGCCCATCGGCAGCAGCGTGGAGGCAGCACGGTCGAATGCGAGGGGCCTGCCTGATCGCGGCAACGGGCCAGGCTCCAGTTTGCCGGCTTGTGCCATGGAACCTGGCAGGCGCCCCGATCGAGCTCGGAGTCTGGCCGCGAGTGCGGCCACCAGCACTGGAGAGAGATGACCACGAAGCAGATCGTCGGACGCGGAGCCCTCATCGTAGGCGTCGGCTACCTGGTCCTGAACTTCATCGTCGGCCCGATGATGGGCTGGGGTGTCTACTCCGACGACTACCACGGCTACTACTGCGCGAGCGGTTCGTCCGCCTACCACGCGCCCAGCCTGGTCTCCATGGACAACCTAGAAGGCCAGGGCTACGCCTGCACCGATTGGGACGTGGGCCGACATGGCCAGCCCCCGACGTATGAGTCCGAGGGGAGCATCCTCACGACTCGCAGGGCGACATCGCCGGCGCAGGATGTCCTGCTGATCGTGTCGAGCCACAAAGGCAGCGGCACCTGCCACGTGGGCTATTGCGGCACGGTGGCCGAGGATTACCACAGACCGAAGTAGCGCCGCAGGCAGCCGAGGCGGTGCGATGGGGCTACTCGGCGGGGGGCTCGGAGAACGCGCGCAGCGTCCATCCTGCGATCCGCGCAGGCGATCCTGGCCGCAGCCCGACTCGAGCAAGCGCGGGCAAGCCGCGGCCGCCACTCGCGCGACATGAGCGACCATGACGCCGAGTTCGATGCCATCGTGGCCGAGTTGGTGGCTGCCGGCCGGGGGGACTAGGAAGCCCGTCGGGACGGTGAACGCCAGCTGGGCGCGCGAGGACTGCCGGCCAGGGACGAACGGGGCTGGAGTCCGTCCGGGGGCGCCATTACCAGACGTTCGAGTCGGCAGGCGGCAGCAGCTCGGCGAGCTGCGCCTGAAGCACGCTCGCCCGGGTGTGGGACCACCACATCACCATCGAGGCCCGACCCGACGGGCGGAGCTTCTCGCGGTATGTCCCGATGCCGGCGCGCGCACGCGGCACGCTCTCAGGCCCCGGGCCCGGAGCTGGCTGTGGCTGCCAGTTCCTGCAATAGCGTCGCGACATCGTCGGGGTGCTGCGCGTGCACGTCGTGGTCGGCGTCGGGCAGCTCCACCAGGCGCCCGGCCGGCAGCCTCGTGGCCGCCTCGGTGAACCACTGCCGGCGTGTGGCGGCTGGCGGTCCTGCGTCGCTCGGGCCGGCAGCGATGAGCAGCGCTGGCCTCGCGATGCTCGGGAAGATCGCCAGCGGGTCGTGCTCCCACAGCCCGCGTAGGACGCGCATGTGCCGCTCGCGTGTGAGCCACGGCGCGACGGTGCCGTCGTCGCGGACCTCGAAGTTCGCCATCGTGCCGCTGATGCCGCTCTCGGGCCAGTCGGGATGGGCGGCGCGCAGGTAGCGCTCCATGTCGCTCGCCGGGGTGCCTGCCAGTGGGGGCGGCGCCAGCTGGCGCGCGCATCCCTCCCAGGTGGGAAAGGCGCTCCGCAGGCGGATGGCGCCGCCATCGACGCCGGCGACCGCAGCGATGCGCTCCGGACAGCGCGCCGCGGCCTCCATCACCACGTTCCCGCCCCACGACTGGCCGGCCAGCACGACCGACGACGGCGACAGCTGGTCGATGAGCTCGCAGACGTCGCGTGCGACGGTGGCGATGTCGTAGCCGTCGTCGGGCTTGTCCGATCGGCCGTGGCCGCGCAGGTCTACCGCCCAGGCCTGCCGTCCGGCCGCCGCGAGCGCCTGCCCGACCCCATCCCACGTGCGCGCGTTCGAGGAAAGTCCGTGGACGAGCACGAATGGCGGGGCGTCTGGCTCGGCTGCCGCAGGTGCATGCTCGACGAGGCTGAGCGACAGCCCGTCGTCGAGGGTGACCGACCGTCGTCCCGGCTCGACGTCCATGCCCGTACCCTACGTCAGCCGCGGCTGCGGTGTCGGGCCGCCACGGGCGGGGTGCGCAGCGTTGGACGACTGACGTTCGCTCTCGTTCCGGCATCGGCGGCTACAGGAACGCGGCGAGCTTCTCCTCGGGTTTGGCAGTTAGCGCCCCGCGCCCGTCCGGGGGCGCCA
>CAVPNC010000007.1:0-141834 GCA_963706695.1 uncultured Chloroflexia bacterium
GGACACGCGGGAGTGCTCTAGAGTCATGTCGTAGACGTGATCGTCCGGCGCTCCGCAGACGACCGAGGCCAGGTCTGCGGGATGGAGTTCGCCCGATCCACCACCACACCGGAACCCTATGAGCGTGCGCACGCCGCTGCCCTGGCGCGACTTCGTGGGCTGGCGCATCGTCCTGCTCGCGACGATCACCGCGGCCCTGACCGGTCCCGGCCAGACCGTCGGCGTCTCCGTCTTCGTCGACCCCATGATCGAGGCCCTCGGGCTGACCCGTTCGGAGCTCTCGACGGCCTACCTCATCGGCACGCTCCTGGGTGCGGTCGCGCTCGTCCCCGTGGGTCGGTGGATCGATCGCATCGGCGCCCGCCGGGCCATGACGTTCATCGGCATCGCCTTCGGCCTGGGCCTGCTCGTGATGAGCGGCGTGCAGGGGTTCGTCACGTTGGTGCTGGGGTTCACGCTCATCCGCTGGCTCGGCCAGGGCTCGCTGCAGCTGGTGAGCACCCTTGCCGTCACGCCCTGGTTCGAGCGTCGGCGGGGCTTCGCCTTCGGCATCATGACCACGGCCACGGCCGTGTTGATGTCGTTCACGCCCATCCTGCTGGGCGCAGCCATCGGCCTCGTCGACTGGCGCATCGCGTGGGTCATCGCCGCCGTGGCCATCTGGCTCGTGGTCGTGCCCATCGCCCGCTTCGGGATCATCGACCGGCCCTCGGACGTGGGCCAGTACCCCGACGGGGATCCGGCGCCGCATCCCTCGGACGAACCTCGGCCCGTGGCCGTCTCGCACACCCGGCGAGAGGCCCTGGCGCAGCCACGGTTCTGGCTGCTGAGCTTCGTCATCGGCACGACCTCGATGCTGGTGACGGCGCTGAGCTTCCATCAGATCTCGCTGCTCGGCGACCAGGGACTGACGGTCACCGAGGCGGCCGCCATGTTCCTGCCGCAGGTGCTGGGGGCGCTGGCGGCCGGCCTCATCGTGGGCGCGCTCGCTGACCGAGTACCCGCACGCTTCCTGCTGCTGACATCGATGGTCTTGCTGACGCTCAGCCTGGTGCTCGCCGCGCGGCTCAGCCCGGGCCCGATGATCCTGCTGTACGCCGTCGTCCTCGGTGCCGCCGGTGGCGCCGCTCGGCCACTGGTGGCGACGTTGCTGCCCCGCTGGTACGGGCTCGGCCACATCGGCTCGATCCAGGGCTGTCGCGGCCCTCCTGGCGGTCGGCGGCGTCGTCGATGGGACCGGTGATCCTGTCGCTCGCGAGCGATGCGCTCGGCGGCTATGGCCCCGCGGCCCTGGCCCTGGCGGTGATCCCGCTGCTCATCGGCGTGGCGGCCCTCTTCATCTCCGAGCCGGAGTTCACGCCAGCCTCCTAGTCACGGTCGGCGCATTCCCTGCCCGGCACCCCTTGACAAGCCATGGAGGCTCCCTATACTTCGACAAAGCCTGTACAAAGACTACACAGACCTGTATGGGCGATGGACGAAGAAGGAGCTATCACGTGTTCGAATGGATCGCGAGCGGTCTCGCTCGGTTCACCACTCGGCGGCCGTGGCTCGCGATCATCGCGGTCCTCGCCGTCGCTATCGGCCTCAGTGCCATGGGGCGCCCGGAGATGTCCAACGACAGCTCGGAGTTCGCGCCCGAGGACCCCGCCATCACCGCCTCGGAGCGGATCGAGGCGCTCTTCGGTGAGGAGTCGGCGGTACAGCCGCTGCAGGTCGTGCTGGTCTCTGAGGCCGGCGATATCGTCGGCACCGATGGCCTCGCTGCGGCCACGACCGTGGTCGAGACCCTCCGAGTCGGTCGAGATCGACGGCGTTCGCCTGACGGACTTCCTCGTCGAGCAGCCCGGCACCGGCTCCATCACCTCCTTCATGTCCCCCGTGGAGCTGGCCATCGCCAATGGCGCGCCCGCTCCCACGACCGATGCCGAGGTCAAGGCGCTCCTCGAGTCCGGCCTTGCCTTCGCCCCGCCGGCCCAGGCCGAGCTGCTCAACGGTCTCTTCGAGGGTGGCCTCGAGGAAGGCACCGCTGCGCCCGCGGGCCTGATGCTGGCCTTCTTCGAGACGCCCGAGGACACCGCCGGCTTCGAGCTGCTGTCCCAGCTTCAGGGCGAGTTCGACACGGCGCTCCAAGTCGGCTGCCTTCAGCGGTGTCGAGGCCCTGCCGTTCTCCGTCTCGCTCATCTTCCAGTCCGGCGAAGACTCCGCCTTCGAGATCCCCCTCCTGCTCTTCAGCGCCATCGGCATCATCGGCCTCGCGCTGCTCTTCGTCTTCTGGACGGCCGCCCCGCTGCGCCGCTTCCAGCGCGTCCGTCGCACCGTCGCCGATACGATCCTGGCGCTGCTGGTCGTGATGTTCGCCATCACCACCACCGACGGCATGGCCGTCATCCTCGGCCCCGATGGCCTGGGCCTCATCGGCAACGTGTCGGGCCCCAGCTCCATCGTCTCCATCCTGCTCGTCGGCCTCGGCGTCGACTACGTCATCCACCTCAACTCGGCCTACCGCAAGGGCCTGGGTGAGGGCGAGGCCGTGGAGACGGCCATGACCCGCAGCGGCCGCATCGTCGGTGGCGCGCTCGTGCTGTCCGCGCTCACGACCGCCTTCGGCTTCCTCACCAACGTCTTCGCCGGCTCGACCGCGCTGCTCACCTTCGGCGTGCTCGCCGCGGTCGGCATCGGCGCCGCCTTCCTCTACGCCAACCTGCTCTTCCCGGCGGCCCGCGTGCTGCTGGACCGCCGCGCCGCCAAGGCCGGCAAGCTTCCGACCGAAGCCTTCGCCACCACCGAGCGCAGCTGGATCGACCGCCTCACTGGCGCCACCGCCGTCATCCCCCGTCGCGCCCCCTGGGCCGCCGTGGGCCTGGCCGGCCTGGTGCTCGTGGGCGCGGCCCTGACCGCCACCAACCTCCGTACCGGCTTCAGCTTCCTCGACTTCGTGCCCGAGGGCGCGGCCGTCCGCGCTGCGGCGACCGAGCTCGAGGAGCGCTTCGATGGCGGCCTCGGTGAGACCACCAGCGTCCTCGTCGAGGGTGACCTGGCCACGCCCGCCGCCTGGAACGCGGCCGTCGCCGCGACCGCCGCTGCTGGCCAGCTCGACGACGTCGTGGCCATCAACGGCGCCCCGCTGGTCGAGTCGGCGCCCGACCTCGTCGCCTCGCTGGCGACGGAGGGCTCGCCGGAATACGACGCCACCGTCGCCGCGGCCGTCGCTGCTGCCGGGCTGGATGCCTCGCTCCAGGCTCCGGCTGGTACCGACGTGGCCGCGATCCTCGAGGCCGTCCGCACCGCCGCCCCCGAGGCGCTGGCCGCGGTCTACACGCCCGAGGCCTCCCTCTACACCTTCACCACGCAGGCCGGCTCCGACGGCGCCCTCGGCCTGGCCGCCGATCTCGAGGCTGCCTTCGGCGCAGCGTCGATCGCGACCTCCACGCAGATCATCGACGCGGCCGTCGTCGCGTCCACCTCGATGACCCAGCTGCAGAGCCTCATCCTGGCCCTGCTCGGCGCCGGCGCGCTGCTGATGCTCAACTACTGGGTCTCCGACCGCCGCCCCGTGCTGGGTCTGCTCACGATCCTGCCCGTCGGCGGCGTGGTCATCCTGCTCTACGCCTTCATGGTCATCGCGGGCTTCGAGTTCGGCCCCGTCACGGCTACCCTCGCGGCGGTCGTCATCGGTGTCGGCGTCGACTACACCATCCACGTGACCCATCGCTTCCAGGAGTTCCTGCGCGAGGGCAAGAGCATCGACGTGGCGGTGACACGCACGCTGCAGACCACCGGCTCGGCGCTCCTCGCGTCGGCCGTCACCACCAGCCTCGGCTTCGCCATCCTGACGCAGTCGTCGCTGATCCCCTTCCAGCAGCTGGGGTGGCTGACGCTCGTGGCCATCATCGGCTCGGCCCTCGTGTCGGTGCTCGTGCTGCCCTCGATGCTGGTCATCTACGCTCGCCGCTCGGAGCGCTCCGAGTCCGAGCCTGAGCCCGAGGGCGAGGTCATCCCGGTCTTCGGTGGCGCCAGCCAGTCGCAGGCCCGACCCCGCTAGTCACTCCCTCCCTCGTCCCCGACCCCGGGTGCCCCCTCCGGCACCCGGGGTCGTTTTCTGTCCGGGGCCATGCTCGGCTCCGTCCGGCGGTGATCGCCAGCCGTCGCCGGTGCCGACACTATCGCCCGGGTTGGCCGGCGGTGATGGCCATGCGTCGCCGGTGCCGACGCTAGGCTCGCTCCTTGCGCGGTCTCGGGGTTGCGGCACGTCGTTCCGCCCCTTGGATATGCCCACGCAAGCACGGGGAGCGCCGCTCTCGCCACTGGGACTCGCTTCGGCTGGCTACAAGTGCGCCTACGGTCGACAGCGGCGACGGATGGCTATCACGCCGCTCGGTGCGAAGTTGGGGAATATCTAGCGTGCCGCTTCCCCTTTAGCGGTAGAGCCGGGACAATCCCGGCCAACGCACGAGGGAGCGACGTGGACGAGCGACTTGTTCGTCAGGTGCAGGAGGGGGACCAGGAGGCCTTCCGGTCGCTGGTCGTCTCCGAGCACGCACGTCTGCTGCGCGTGGCTATCGCCGTCTTGCGGGACCCGCACGTCGCCGAGGACGCGGTGCAGCAGGCCTTCCTCGATATCTGGCGGGACATCCGCCGGCTGCGCGACGCCAGCAAGTTCGAAGGCTGGAGCTACAAGCTCCTCCTGCGGGTCTGCTATGCCGAGGCCAAGCGCAGGCCGCGATGGGTGTCCGACAGCCAGATCCCGACCTCAGCCGAGCCGCGAGCCGGCGACGTCTTCGGCGTCGTCGTCGACCGTGACCAGCTGAGCCGGGGATTCCAGCACCTTTCGACCGACCACCGCGCGGTCATCGTCCTGCGTTACCTCATGGACCTGTCTCCGGAACAGGTCGCGGAAGCGCTCGACATCCCGCGCAAGACCGTCTATTCCCGACTCGGCCGAGCCATGGACGCGCTGCGTTCCGCGCTCGAAGCCGAGTCTCGAACCCCGTCACCTGCGCCCGTCCGCCAGGAGGTCGCCCGATGAACGACGAACGCTTCCTGAAGGACTGGCTCAAGAGCTCGACCGACTGCAGTGCCGGCCCCGAGGCTGCGGCCGACAAGGTCGTCGCGCGGCTGCCCGAGGTCGATCAGCGAAGCCGCTGGTGGCCGTTGCGGCCTGGCCGGCGCTCGTCTCCCAAAGCTACAGCGAGGACCCGACTCATGCTCAACCCCATGTCGGCCGTCGTGGCCGGTCTCCTCACGATCGCGACCAGCGTGGCCCTCGTGGTCGGCGCACCCTTTGGCCAGGACGCCGCAGTCGTGCCGACTGCCGAGGGGGAGACCGGACGGGTGCAGCCGCTCGACTTCACGAGCACCTACGCCTTCGATCGTCAGCCGCACGCGGGCACGACGGAGCTCCTGCCCAACGGCGTCTCGCGCACGACGGGCGCGGCGTGGCAGTTCGTGCCCATCGAGGCCAGCGACCCAAGGCTGAACGGCACGCTGACCTTCACCAACAACCTGCACCGGTATCCACCCGAAGAGATCCGACCGATCGATGGAGTGGCCGGAGATCCAGATCGGCGCTGCGCGTATCCAAACCGACGAGGGCGCCTGGCAAGAGGTCCCGCAGGTGTCATACAACGCCGACCGGCAGCCGGGTGACATCGTCCATCGCGCCTTCGTCGGCGAGGGAGCCTATGAAGGGCTGATCGTCGTCGCATCCGACACGTGGCAGCCACCGGATATGCGGAACGTCAAGGTATTGCTCGAGGGCATCATCGTCGAGGGCGGGCTGCCCGCCGATCCAGTGCCCTGGGCCTCCGAGGACTAGGCCTACGGCCGGGCCCAGGCCTCGACGGTGTCGCGGTGCTGGGCCCACCGGTCCGCGAGCTCGCAGAGGCGCACCAGGCCACTCGTCTACGCCCGGTATTGCAGGTTCGTCGAGCGCAGGCCCAGCTGCTCCGCGAGTGGCGTGTCGATGAGCGCCCGCTCGCCGCGCAGCTCGGAACCGAAGATGAAGCGGTACTGCAGCTGCCGGCCACCGTATCCCAGGGCTCGCTGCTCGAGCCGGACGTGCGGGCGCACGGCCGCGTCGATCCTGGCCATGCGCGCCGGATCGAGCCGCAGGCGATCGAGCCGCGTGGCCAGGTCGGCCGAGAGCAGCCCCGGACCCCACACCGTGATCGACCACAGGAAGTCCGGCGGCAGCAGCGTGTCCGGCCCCGGGTGCACGACCGAGTTCGGCCGAGACGCAGACGTCACCAGCCCGCCGGTCGAGCCCACGTCGGCATAGGCGAACACCGCCTCCACCCGCTCGGCCAGCGATCGCCACGAGCTCGCCCAGGCGGGCGCCGTGGACGGCTCGATCGGCCATCGCGGCATAGGCGCCACCGCCGTCATACGCGGGCCCCATGAACACGCCCACGTCCGCGACGATGGCCAGCTCCACGACCGACTCGTCGTACCAGGCCACGCCGGCCTCGTTGCCGGGGTTGTGCAGATCGAGGCTGAAGTGCCAGCCGCCGGCGTCGTAGAGCGGCAGCAGGCCCTCGTCGATGAGCATCTTGGCGTAGGCGCGGCTGGCCGGCATGGGCCGACCGCTGGGCAGCGTGCGATCGGCGAACTGCGATTTCCACGAGATGCGGCCGGCCAGGCGCTGCTCGAGCACGCTCAGGTGATAGGCGGCTCGGTCCTCGTCGGCGCCGACCTCGCGCAGGAAGGCCTCGACGCCGGAGCGCCAGTCCGAATCGGCCGCCACCACCACGACCGCATCCTTGGTCCGTCCGGGGATCGCCAGCGGCATCGTCGGCGCCCTAGAACTCGGCCGAGCCCGGCGTGCGCGGGAAGGGGATGACGTCGCGGATGTTGGCCATGCCCGTGGCGTAGGCCAGCGCGCGGTCGAAGCCCAGGCCGAAGCCCGCGTGCGGCACGGTGCCGTACCGCCGCAGGTCGCGGTACCAGCCGTACGGCCCAGCGTCCAGGCCCATCTCCTCGATGCGCCGGTCGAGCACGTCGAGCCGCTCCTCGCGCTGGGAGCCACCCACGATCTCACCCATGCCCGGCGCCAGCACGTCCATCGCGGCCACGGTCTTCTCGTCGTCGTTGAGGCGCATGTAGAAGGCCTTGATCTCCTTGGGATAGTCGACGACCACGACCGGCTTCCTGGCCACGTCCTCGCACAGGTAGCGCTCGTGCTCGGCCTGCAGGTTGGCGCCCCAGCTCACCGGGAACTCCCAGTCGCGGCCCGACTTCTCGAGGATGGCGACCGCGTCGGTGTAGGTCATGCGCTCGAAGTCGGACTCCACGAAGGCCTCCAGCCGCGAGACGGCTTCGGGGTCGATGCGCTCGGCGAAGAAGGCCATGTCGTCCTCGCGCTCATCGAGCACGGCCCGGAAGGCGTACTTCAACAGCGACTCGGCCAGGTCGGCGTTGTCCGAGAGGTCGGCGAAGGCGATCTCCGGCTCGACCATCCAGAACTCGGAGAGGTGCCGGCTGGTGTTGGAGTTCTCCGCCCGGAACGTGGGCCCGAAGGTGTAGACCTTGGTCATGGCCAGGCAGTAGGTCTCCACGTTGAGCTGGCCGGAGACCGTGAGGAAGGTGGGCCGACCGAAGAAGTCCTGGCTGTAGTCCACGGCGCCGTCCGGCGTACGCGGGAGGTTGGCCGTGTCGAGGGTCGAGACGCGGAACATCTCGCCGGCGCCTTCGGCGTCCGAGGCGGTGATGATGGGCGTGTGGATCCAGTAGAAGCCGTGCTCGTGGAAGTAGCGGTGGATGGCCTGGGCGAGGGCGTTGCGCACACGGGCGACGGCGCCGATGGTGTTGGTGCGGACACGCAGGTGCGGCACCTCGCGCAGGTACTCGAAGGTGTGGCGCTTGGCCGCGACCGGGTAGGAGTCAGGATCGTCGACCCAGCCGACCACCGTGACCGACTCGGCCTGCAGCTCGACCGACTGGCCCTTGCCCTGCGACTCTGCCAGCGTGCCGCTGGCGGTGATGGCGCAGCCGGCGGTCAGGTGCTGGACCTCGTCCTCGTAGTTGGGCAGCTCGCTTCTTGGCCACGATCTGGAGCGGTGCGAAGGACGAACCGTCATGCACTTGCACGAACGACAGGCCGGCCTTGGAGTCGCGACGTGTGCGCACCCAGCCCTGCACCGTCACCTGCTCGCCTGCCGGGCGCTTGCCGCCGAGCACGTCGGCGATCCGAACCACGTCTGCCATCGATACCTCCCTCTCTCTTGCGAGGGTATCGCGAACCGATGAAGCGGGCCCTGCGCCCCGTCATGGGACCTTCATGCCCGCGTCATCGAGGGGCGCCATCCTGCGCACTCGCGGTCGCACTCCCCGCAGCCGCAACGAAGGATGAGGAGAACATCGATGCGAAGAATGACGACGATCGGGGCTGCTGCCTTGCTGGCCCTGGCGCTGGCTCCCGGTAGCGCACTTGCACAGGACGATGCGTCGGGCGACGACATGATGATGGGGTCGATGGTGCCCCACCCCGCCCATATCCACGCTGGGCAGTGCCCGGGCGTCGGCGATGTGGTCGCCCCCCTCAACGACGTCACGGTCGTGGGGAATGAGGCCCAGGGCGCTGCAGACTCCATCCACGTTGACTACAGCCTGTCGACGGTCCCGCTGGCGCTGGCAGACATCCTCGCTGCCGATCACGCCATCAACGTCCACCAGAGTGCTGACGACATGGGCACGTACATCGCCTGCGGCAACATCGGCGGCCACGATGTGAATGGCTCGTTCCTCGTGGGCATGGGCGCGGTCGGCGACTCCGGCTACTCGGGCATCGCCTGGCTGACCGACAACGGCGACGGCACCACCGACGTCGAGGTCGCGATCTCCCGCTCGGGCGCCACCGAGTCGATGGGCATGGACGACGACATGTCCGACGACGACATGTCCGACGACAGCATGGACGACGATTCCATGGACGACGACGACATGTCCGACGACGATGACATGGAGGACGAGAGCTAGCGCCGGCCCCAGTCATCCGCTACCCACGTACTGGGTCACTGGGCGGAGCAAGACGCTCACTCAGGGTCTTGCTCCGCCACTCGACCCGCCCCCAGGGTGAGCTGGCGGAGCACCCGTCGTTCCACCCCGTCGCAGGGTGAGATGACCACGCCTGCGGCGCTACTTCGCCCGGTGACCCATCGGCTGGGTAGCCGCGGCTCGGCTGACCCCGGCCCTAGCCGCCAGCCCAGGTCTTGCGCGACTTCCGCAGGTGTTTCGCGGCCCAGTCGTAGTGGCTCGTGGTAGCCGAGACCGCGTAGCTCCCGACCGACGTCGAGCCGGTCCACTGGTAGCGCCTCTTCTCGAACAGCTCGCCATCGGCGTAGCTCTCGATCACCTCGCGCACCCGTGCGTGCGACTCCCGCAGGCTTGCCACCACGTCCTCCCACGAGTCGCCCGCGTGGCGCTCGTGGATCTCCATGTTCAGGGCCGGCGTCGTCTTCCAGGTGTGGCCCGGTGCGGGCATCTCCGGGACCTCACCAGTGCGCCCGACCCGTTCCCACTCCAGGAACATCCGGTGCCAGGCGTCGAGGTGGCCGAGCATGTCCTTGACCGAGCCGCGGGCATAGTCCGACGGCCCCGTTCGTCGTTCGGGCGGGATCTCGTCGGCGGCGTCCAGCAGGCCCGCGAACTCGGTCGTCATGCGTTCGAGCAACTCGGTTCGCGTGGTCGGGCGGCTCATACGGCTGAGCGTGGCCACGTCCGGACGGACAGCACAGAGCCAGAGGTCATACGTCCCGACGTTCAGACATCCCCACCACCGGCTCGAGGCCAGGGTCGACCTCAGCGGCGGCGATGTTGGTGCTGCCCGCGGCAGCGGTCGCCAGCGGCTGCACACCAGGTCCTTCGATGAGCCGCCGACCCAGGTCCAGCGTGCGCAACTGCGGTGCGAAGATGGACACGCCGCTCACGACCACCAGCGTGACCACGCCGCCGAGGACCACGCTCGGCACCACGCCCAGGATCGAGGCCGCGACGCCGCTCTCGAACGCGCCCAGCTCGTTGGAGGCACCGATGAAGACGTGGTTGACCGACGCGATCCGCCCACGCAGCGCCTCGGGCGACTCGACGCGCAGGATGACCAGGCGGATGACCATGGAGACACCATCGACGAGTCCGGCCCCGAAGAGCGCCAGCATCGAGACCCAGAAGGTCGTGGACAGGCCGAACACGATGATGGCCACACCGAAGAGCGCGACACACACCAGCAGGATCCGGCCGGCGTTCCGCCGCGGCTGGAACCGGCTGCTGGCAAGCATGGCCAGCAGGGCACCGGCGGACGGCATCGTGCGCAGGGCGCCCAAGCCCACTGGTCCGACACCCAGGATGTCGGTGGCGTAGATCGGCAGCATGGCCATGGCTCCACCGAAGAAGACGGCGAAGAGGTCCAGCGCCATGGAGGACAACAGGACCTGGTGGCGGGCGACGTACTTGACGCCACCGGAGAGGCTGTGGACGACGCTCTCGGACGACTCGAACGCCGGCATCGGCTTGCGCGCGATCCGGCTCACGCTCCACACGGACAGGGCCAGCGCGATGGCGATGGCCAGGTACGTAGCAGGGATGCCCAGGAAGGCGATCGAAAGCCCACCGGCCGCCGGCCCGATGATGGCTGCGGCCGTCCAGGCGCTGCCGCTGAGGGAGGCACCACGGGTGGCCTGCTCGACCGGGATGACCTGGGTCTCGAAGGCTACGAGGGCCGGACGCTCGAAGCCCGCGGCCACGCCGACGAGGAAGACGACCGCGAGGATGCCGACGAACGAGGCGCCCTCGCCGGTCAGCGAGATGAGCGCCAGCACGAGCGCACCGAGCGCGAGCAACGAGCCCGTGATGAGCACGATCGAGCGACGGTCACGTCGGTCGGCCACGTGGCCGCCGAAGAGCATCAGGCCCAGCGCCGGGATGGCCTCCACCAGCCCCAGGAGGCCCAGCGAGAGCGGCTCGCCGGTGACCTCCCAGGTCTGGAAGGCCACGACCGTGGCGATGGCCGACATGCCCAGTGCGGCCAGCCCGCGAGCGGCGATCAGCGCGCGGAACTCGGGCAGCGCCAGGAGCGCGCGCGTCGGGCCGGTGGCGGAGTTCGAGGTCACTCCCGGAGCCTAGTCGGTCCGGCTTGACCCACCTTGGACGACCAGCGCAAGACCGTCCCATTGGTGCAGGCCGGTGCCGCGGTCGATCCCGTCGAGACCGGCAGCCCGCGGGGCAAGGTGGCCATCAGCGGGTGCGCTCGGTGGCCAGGCCGAGCGCTAGGTGGATTGCTGCAGGGTGCGCTAGGTGGCTAGTCGCTGGGCGCTAGGTGGCTTGCCGCTGAGAGGTCAGCCCTGACCGTTTCGCGCGGGCAAGCGCCGGCTTAGCCGCTCAACGGCAGGAAATGGACGGCCTGCCGCCGACGAGCGTCATTCCGTGCCGCCGGACGGCAAACGACGGTCGAGCACGCGGCCACCTGGCCGCGATCGACCGCTCAGCGGCAGCCGCACGGCCGACGGGCACGGCGAAGGTGCCGCGGGCGTGGCCGGCTCGGACCTGCCGCGGCTGCCGCGATCGACCGCTCAGCGGCAGCCGCTAGGCCCCCGGCTTGCGCGCCGTGAGCAGGAAGAGCGGGTAGCGCCGGCCGTCGTCCTTCTCGAGCTCGTGCACGATGCGCGTCTGCGCGTCCTCGAAGCCCGCATCGGTCGCCAGCCCCACGAGGGAACCGCCTTCGAAGCCGTGGTGGTGGATGCCGGGCTGGTCGGGATCGTGGAAGGAGCCGTCCTCGGCGTCGAGGTCGATGAGCCCGATCCAGCCACCGGGCGCCAGCACCGCGTGGATCGAGCGCAGCGTGGCCGCGGTGTCCTCGACGTGATGCAGCGCCAGCAGCGAGACGGCCAGGTCGAAGGGCGCACCCTCCGGCGCTCGGTCGGACGGGAAGTCGAAGACGATGGCCGAGGCATCGACGATGCCCTCGGCCTCGATCTTGGTGCGGGCCACCTCGATCATGCCCTCCGACGGGTCGGCCAGGACGACCGAGCCGATGTCGTGCAGCAGATCCAGGCCCAGGAGCCCGGTGCCGGCGCCGATGTCGATGGCGCACATGTCCTCGTTCAGGGGCACGTGCTCGCGGATGGTGTCAGCCAGCTGGTGGGCTCGGTCGCGGCGCTCAGGGGTGTCCCATTCGGCCGCCTTCTCGTCGAATTCGCTCATCTCCCCATGGTGAACGATGGCGGGTCGCGGTGTGGCCCCGGGCATGGCACAGTTGCCGCATGCGCATCATCACCTCCGAGAACGTGGCGGCCTTCGTCAAGGACGGCGTGCTGCATGTCGACGACGGCTGGACCCTGGCGCCCTCGGCGCTCGAGTACCTGCGCCGCAACCGCGTGCGCTTCGAGGGCGAGGAGTCCCGAGCGGCCGCCGCTGCCGCTGCCGAGAACCTCGTCGTCATCACCGTCCAGGGCATCGACAAGCCGGGCATCATCGCCACCGTCGCGAGCGAGGTCGCCCGCCAGCACGGCAACGTCACCGACCTCTCGCAGACCATCCTCGCGGGCGTGTTCGTGATGGTGCTGGTCGTGGACATGACCGGCACCGACGGCTACGACGCGCTGGTGGCCGGGCTCGAACGCGTGGGTGCGGACCTGGGCATGGAGATCTCCGTGCGTCTGTACTCCGTCTACGAAGCCATGCACCGCATCTAGCGGGCAGGGGAGACACCGATGACCCGTGGCCCCCTGGGCATGGACGAGATCCTCGAGTCGGTGGGGATGGTCGGCCGTGACCACCTCGACATCCGCACCGTCACCCTGGGCATCAACCTGCGTGGCTGCCGTACGCCGGAGGACGTGGTCCGCCACATCACCGACACGGCCGGCGACCTCATCGCCATCACCGACGCGGTGGCGGCCGAGACCGGCATCCCCATCGTCAACCGCCGCATCGCGGTGACGCCCATCGCGTGGGTCGCCGACCGGCCCGACCAGGAGCTGCTGCTGGACCTGGCGCGTGCGCTCGACGAGGCCGCCACGACGCGTCGGGGTCGACTTCATCGGCGGCTTCAGCGCCATGGTCGAGAAGCACGCCTCGCGCATCGACGAGGAGGTCATGGCCGCGCTGCCCTTCGCCTGGCGCAGACCGCTCGCGTGTGTGGCTCGGTCAACGTGGCCACCACGGCGGCCGGCATCAACATGGATGCGGTGGCCTTCATGGGCGAGGTCATCAAGGAGACCGCTGCCGCCACCGCCGAGCAGTCCGCCATCGGCTGCGCCAAGCTCGTCGTCTTCGCCAACGCCGTGCCTGACAACCCCTTCATGGCCGGCGCCTTCCACGGCTTCGGCGAGGGTGATGCGGCCATCTCCGTGGGCATCTCCGGGCCCGGCGTGGTGGCCAACGCCCTGCGTCGACTGCCGAGTGGCGCGCCGATGCACGACCTGGCCGAGGAGATCAAGCGCACCGTCTTCAAGATCACCCGCGTGGGTGAGCACGTCGGCCGCGAGGTCTCGCGTCGCATGGGTGTCGCCTTCGGGGTGGTCGACATCTCGCTCGCGCCGACCTCGACGCCCGGCGATTCGGTGGCGGAGATCCTCGAGCTCATCGGCGTCGAGCGAGTGGGGCTACCCGGCTCGACCGTGGCCCTGGCCATGCTCAACGACGCGGTCAAGAAGGGCGGCGCCATGGCCACTTCGCGGGCCGGCGGCCTGTCGGGCGCCTTCATCCCCGTGAGCGAGGACGCCAACTTCGCCTCCGCCGCGGCCGATGGGCACCTCGTGCTGGAGAAGCTGGAGGCCATGACCGCGGTCTGCTCGGTGGGGCTGGACATGATCGCGCTGCCCGGCGACACCTCTGCCGACACCATCGCTGCCATCATCGCGGACGAGGCCGCCATCGGCATCATCAACGACAAGACCACCGCGGCTCGCCTGATCCCGGTCCCCGGCGCCGTGCCCGGCGAGTGGGTCGACTGGGGTGGCCTGCTGGGCCGGGCGCCGGTCATGGAGGTGCGCGATCGCGCCACGGTCGGCGTCGTCGAACGCGGCGGTCATATGCCGCCGCCGCTGCGCGCGCTCGGCAACTGACCGCACTCCGCCCCAGTCTCGTAGCCAGACGTCGTCCACCGCGACGCTACCGGCAACGCCCGTTGATGCCTATAGACACCCGTCGCCCGAGCCGACCCTAGGCGCACACGAATGCTCGGCGACACCACCAGCGGACCCTCACACGTGCATGGATATGCCCAGCCCGCGCTCGGACCTGGCGCTGAGCAGCCGTCGGGAGCTCTCCAGATCGGCTACGAGCGTGCCTTGCGTCGACCGAGGCGACAGGTGACGCACCCGCGGCGCCACAGCGCACCGGCGCACCCGCGACGCAAACGCGGCGCTCACGCGGCGGCCACGATGCGACACACTCTGTGGCCATGGTCGAGCCCACCCGCCAGCCGCTCCTCGAGGTCCGGCGTCTCACCAAGACGTACGGCGACGCGCGCGTGCTCGAAGCGCGTCGATCTGGAGGTCGACGCCGGCGAGGTCCACGCCCTGCTGGGGGAGAACGGCGCCGGCAAGTCGACGCTGATCAAGATCGTCTCGGGCGTCGTCACACCGGACGAGGGCTCTGTCGCAGTCGACGGGCAGGCTCTGCACTTCGGTTCGCCGCAGGCGGCCATGCACGCCGGCGTGGCCACGCTCTTCCAGGAGCTGTCCACGGTGGGCGGGCTGTCGGTCGCGGAGAACGTGCTGCTGGGCCGGCCCACGCCGTCTCGGTTCGGGGTCGTGCGCTGGGGCGAGCTCAACGAGCGCGCACGCGAGCTCTTCGCGACCCTCGGCCAGGACATCGACGTGACCCAGGACGCCGAGGGCCTCTCGCCAGTCGGCAAGACCATGACCGCGCTGGCCCGGGCGCTGTCGCAGGAGTCGAAGGTGCTCATCCTCGACGAGCCGACCGCCGCCCTGACCGACGCCGAGACCAGCCGGCTCTTCGCCGCCATCGAGCGGCTCCAGCAGCAGGGCATCGCCATCGTCTACGTCTCCCACCGGCTCGAAGAGGTCTTCGACATCGCCGATCGCTTCACGGTCCTGCGCAACGGCCGCAAGGTCGACGAGGGCGAGCTGCGCGACACCAGCGTGGAGGGCGTCATCGCGGCCATGGCCGGGCGACCCATCGAGGCCGTCTTCCCGTCCTGGGAGGCGAACCCCGGCGACGTCCGGCTGCAGGCCCCGGCCCTCGCCGGCCGGCGCGTCCGCGACGCCTCCTTCGAGCTCCGCGCGGGCGAGGTGCTGGGCGTCGCCGGGCTGGCCGGATCGGGCCGCAGCGAGCTGCTGCGGCTGCTCTCGGGGGCGACGCGGCTGCGCGCGGGCACGCTCGACGCTCGACGGCTCCACCTTCGCGCCGAGCAGCGTGGGTCACGCCCAGTCGCAGGGTGTGGCGCTGGTGCCCCCGGAGCGCCGCTCGCAGGCCCTCATGCCCGATAGCGTGGAGCGCAACCTCAACGCCAGCACCATCGACCGCCATGCCCTCGCCGGCGTGGTGACGGCTCCCGGAGCGGGAGCGCGCACACGCCCAGCAGCTGTGGGATGAGCTCGACGTGCGCGCCCGCTCGCTCGACCAGGAGGTGCTCACGCTCTCTGGGGGCAACCAGCAGAAGGTCGTGCTGGCGCGCTTCCTGGCGCTGCGCCCACGCGTGCTGCTGCTCGACGAGCCGACGCGCGGCGTGGACATGACCACCAAGGCCCAGATCTACGCGCTCATCCGCGAGCTCGCCGAGCCAGGGCACGGCCGTGCTCGTGGTCAGCTCGGAGCTGATCGAGCTCATCGGGCTGTGCGATCGCATCGTGGTCCTGCACGAGGGCCACATCGCCGGTCGCTTCGGCCGCGGACGAGGCCAGCGAGGAAGAGCTGCTGCGCGTCTGCTACGGGCGGGCCGCGTGACCGCCGCCGCGGGCCTCAGGCGCCTGCGCCCGCTGGTGGGGCCGCTCGTGCTCATCGGGCTCATCGCCTTCTTCGGCGCGCTCTACCCCACCACCTTCCTCTCGCAGCAGAACCTGCTGGTCAACATCCTCGACACGGTCTCCTTCCTGATCATCGTGGCCGCGGCCCAGACCATCGTCATGGTGGTCGGCGACTTCGACCTCTCGGTCGGCGGCCTGGCCGCGCTGGCGACCTCGTTCACCGCCGCCATCCTGGCCACCACCACGCTGGCGGGCCAGCCGCAGGACCCCGGGTTCGTGCCGCTCGCCATCGCCATCGGCCTGGCGGTCGGGCTCGTGGGCGGCATCGTCAACGGCGTGCTCGTGGCCTACCTCGGCGTGCTCGCCTTCATCGCCACGCTGGGCATGTCGGTGGTGTTCACCAACCTGGCTCGCTTCCGCGTCGACGGGCGTCCCGTCTACGGCCTGGTCGAGGAGGGCTTCGTGGAGGTCGCGCGCAGCTCCACCTTCGGGCTCTCCAACAAGGTCTGGATCGCGCTGATCATCGCCGGGCTCATCTGGTTCCTGCTCGACCGCACCACGCTGGGTCGCAGGATGTACGCGGTGGGCGGCAACGCCGAGGCCTCCCGCTTCAGCGGCATCGACGTCAAGCGCGTCCGGCTCATCGCCTTCGCGCTGTGCGGCGTGGGCGCCGCGGCTGCGGGCATCCTGCAGTCGGCCAGCACGGCCACCGCCAACACCACCGCCACCTCGCCCTGGATGCTGCAGTCGATCGCGGCCGTGTTCCTGGGCATGGCCATGTTCCGGGGCGGCCGGCCCAACCTGCCGGGCACGTCCTGGGCGTGATCCTCCTGCGCGTCATCGACAACGGCCTCAACTTCACCGACATCCCCGATTCGTTGCAGAGCGCCATCTCCGGCCTGGTCATCGTGCTGGCGGTGCTGCCGCCGGCCATCGCGAGGATGCGCGCGCAGCGCTGAACGGCTTGTCTCGCAGGTCGCAGTTGGGGCACACTCGCAGGCCAACCCAGAGGAGGAGTCCCCCATGTCCCACCCCCACGCCCGCCGCGGCATCGTCACCATCGCTGCCCTGGCCCTCGCGACCAGCGCCATGGCCGCCCCGGTGAGCCGCCCAGGACGAGATGACCGGCGACGGCAAGTCCATCGCCGTCATCACGCCCGACTATGCCGCCCAGCCCGCGGCCAAGGAGGCCATCGACCTCTTCGAGACGATCGCCGAGGAGCGTGGCTACGACGTCAGCGTGACCGACACCAACAGCGACAACGCCGCCATCAACGGCGAGATCACGACCGCGGTCGCGCAGCAGGTCGACGCCATCGTCACCGCCTTCGGCACGCCGCAGGAGTTCGGCGAGGGCCTGGCCAATGCCGCCGAGGCGGGCGTGCCGGTCTTCGGTCTCGACACGGGCGGGGTGGTCGAGCCCACCATCGCCAACGTCACCACCGACCCCGGCTTCCTGGGTCAGGCGTCCGCGCAGGCCATCATCGACGCCATCGGTGGTGAGGGCCAGATCGCCATGATCCACTTCGACCCCTTCGAGCCGGTCCGGCTGCGCGCCGAGGCCGCTTCCGCCCTCTTCGAGGAGAACGGCATCGAGGTCGTCGAGTACATCCAGGGCGATCCGGCCGATTCGACCGGCTTTGCACGCGCGACCGTCCTGGACCTGCTGGTGAAGTACCCCGAGGGCGACCTCGACGCGGTCTGGGCCGGCTGGGATGCCTCCGCCCTCGGCGCCTTCCAGGCCACGCAGGAGACCGGCCGCGAGGAGGTCGTGGTCACCGGTGTCGACGGCCAGGACTTCGCCCGTGCCGAGGTGGCCAAGGGCCTCAACTGGATCGCCACCGTGCGCCAGGACTGGCCCACCATCGCCACCACCCTCGCGGACATCATCGACAGCCACTTCGAGGGCACCGACCCGGAGGACCCCACCGTCTTCGTCGACGCCATCGTGCTGACCGCCGAGAACGCGCAGTAGCCTGGCCTGAGCTGATCGCGGCCGCCGTCGTGTCTCCCATCGGGGCCGGACGGCGGCCGCTTCATGTCCGTCGCGACGAGGGCAGGCCATGACCCGGGCCGCCGCGCTCGGGTTCGACGTGGGTACGTCTGCGGTCAAGGCCGGGTTGCTCTGGCTCGAGAGCGACGAGCCCATGGTGACCGTCGCGCGCGCCTATCCGACCCAGCGGCCTCGGCCCGGATGGGTGGAGCAGGACCCGCACGAATGGGTCGGCGCCATGGCCGGCTGCTGGGCGGACCTGCAGGCCCGCGTGGGTGATGTCGAGCTGCGCTCGGTGGGCTTGTGCTCGCAGGTCAACACCCATCTCTTCGTCGACGCCGACCTGGCGCCGCAACGCGCAGCCATCACCTGGCAGGACGTGCGGGCAGCCGAGGTCGCGGCCGAGCTGGGGAAGGACGCTTCCTTCTCGCTCTCCCGGCTGGCCTGGCTGGAGCGGCATGAGCCAGCCCTGCGCGCAGGCACCCGCTGGCTGCTCCTGCCCAAGGACTACTGCCTGGCCGAGCTGACCGGGGAGCTGGCCACCGATCCGCTCAGCGCCGTCGGCCTCGTGGGCGCGGACGGGACCTACCTCGACGACGTGCTCGCCCTCGTCGATGGGGCGGCCGAGCTCCTGCCGCCGCTCCGCTCGTTCGACCAGCCGTTGGGCCTGACACGCGAGGCCAACGCGGTCGGGTTGCCCAGCGGCGTGCCCGTGGCCGTGGGTGCCATGGACGCCTGGGGCAGCTTCTTCGGCGCCGGCCTCGTCCACGAGGGTCGTGCCCTGGACCTGGCCGGCACCTCCGAGGTCGTGGGCGTGGCCTCGAGCACCACCATCGCGGAGCCGGGCATCGTCTCCTTCCCGCCGCTGGACGGCCTGCACATCCACGCGGGCCCCACGCAGGCCGGCGGCTCGGCGCTCGAGTGGGTCGCGCGCCTGATCGGTCAGCCCGTGTCGGAGGCCCTGGCCCTCGCTGCCGCTGCCGCCGCCGACCCCCAGCCCGTGGTCTTCCTGCCGCATCTGGCGGGGGAGCGCGCACCCTACTGGAACCCGGACGCGCGCGGTGTGTTCCTGGGCCTCACCGATGCCACCGACGCTGGGCACCTCGTGCTCGCGACGCTGGAAGGCGTCGCTCACGCCGTGCGCATGCTGCTCGAGGGCTGCGAGCGCGCGGCCGGACTGCAGGCCGAGCGCCTCCGGGTCGCCGGCGGCGGTGCCCGAAGCTCGCTCTGGAACCAGCTCAAGGCCGATGTCACGGACCTCCCCGTCGAGGTCCTCGAAGAACGCGATGCAGGCGTCCTGGGCGCGGTCTTCATGGGCCAGGTCGCAGCGGGGCTGGGGCCCGACGTCCCGAGCCTCGCCGAGGAGCGCGTGCGCATCGCAGCGGTGCTCGAGCCCGACGCCCTCGATGCTCGCCGGCTGGCTGACCTCCACGCCACCTACGCAGAGAGCTACCAGGCCCTCGAGCCGCTGTTCCCCAGGCTCGGCGCCCGCTAGCCGGCGTAGCCCTCGCGCGCGTCCTCGGGGTCGGCGTCCGGTCGCTCGGGCCGGCCGATCCGCGACTGGGCCACGATGGCGTCGCGGCGCAGGCCACGGAAGTCATCGAGCGTCGTCCAGCCCCGATCGGCGTGCTTGTCGAGGAAGGCCTGCCATGCCCTCGGTCAGGCCGCGCACGACGTTGGGCCCGATGGCCTTGTCGAGCATGGCCGCCGTCGCCACCTGCACCGTGCCGCAGCCAAGCAGGAAGTAGGAGAGGGCATCGGCCCAGGTCGAGATCCCGCCGACGCCGGAGAACTCCCCGTCCGGGTAGGCCTGCGTCATCTGCGCCATCTTGGCCAGTGACTGCATGAGGATGGCCGGTCCGCCGAGGCCGCCCGACGAGGTGAAGCCGTCGACGTTGACCTCGAACTCGAGCGTCTCGGGGTCGATCGGCGGCAGCGAGGGGAAGGTGTTGGAAGAGGTGATGGCGTCGGCCCCACCACGGAAGGTGGCACCGGCCTCTTGCGCGATGTCGGCCGTGGCGGGCGTGAGCTTGGCCCACACCGGGATCCTCGCGACCTCCTTCACGGCCTGCGTGGTGGTCGACACCAGCGCCGCGTCCTTGCCCAGCCCGGAGCCCATGTCGTCGCGATCCATGTGCGGGCAGCTGTAGTTCAGCTCGACCGCATCGACGCCTTCGTCCTGCACGCCCTGCACCAGCGTCTGCCAGTTGCGCATCTCCTCGTCGCTGCCGGAGCCGGCCATGACCGAGGCCACCAGGACGTGATCGGGGTAGTCGCGCTTGATGGCGCTGAGCTTGCCGATCCACCAGTCCAGCGGCTTGTCGCTGATGAGCTCCCAGTTCCACGAGGCCATCACGGTGGAGGGCTCGAACTTGGTCATCGACTTGCGCGTGCCGCCGTCCTCGAGTCGGAGGAACTTGGTCTTGGGCCCCCGCACGTTGTGGACCTGGTGCAGGCCGATGGTCTTGGTCACCACGCCGCCCCAGCCCGCGTCGTAGGCGCGCCTGATGTTCGACTCCGATTCGGTCGGCGGTGCGGAGGCGAGCATGAACGGGTTGGGGAACCTGATGCCGGTGAAGGTGGTCGACAGATCGGCCATGGGGGTCTCCTCGCGTGTCGGGAAGCGGGCATCGTAGTCGACGGTCGGCATGCCGGTAGGGCCACTCGTCACATCTCGTCTCGAATGTCCCGAAAGCGACACCCAGCCGCATGCGACGGCCTCCTGCCCGGACGCCAGCTCGGCATGTGCGACGATTCGGGCATGACCGAGCTTGCCCCGTTCCGCCTTGACCCCGTCCTCGTCGAGCGCCCCTGGGGCGGTTCCAGGCTGACCGAGTACGGCAAGACGCTCCCGCAAGGCGTCCACGTCGGCGAGAGCTGGGAGCTCTGCGACCTGCCGCAGGAGGTCGTGCCGCACGTGCACGACCCCAGCAGCGGTGTGCTCGACGGGCCGTACGCCGGGGCCAGGCTGCGCACGGTGATGGCCGAGCGTGCGGCGGATCTGCTCGGCCCGGTCGCACCCACGCGGGACGGCCGCTTCCCGCTGCTCTTCAAGCTGCTCGACGCGCGCGAGCACCTGTCCGTCCAGGTGCACCCTCACGAAGCCTACGTGGCCCAGCATCCCGAGGCCCGCCTCAAGACGGAGTCCTGGTACATCGTCGATGCGGACCCCGGCGCGCTGCTCTATCTCGACGTGGTCGAGGGCACCACGCTGCGGGACGTGGGTGAGGTCATGGGCAGCCCCGGCATCGTGCCCTTCCTGGGCGTGCGGCCGGCCGTCCCCGGCGCGTTCCATCACGTGCCCGCCGGTCTGATCCACGCCCTTGGCGCGGGGACCTTCGTGGCCGAGGTCCAGACGCCCAGCGACACCACCTTCCGCCTCTACGACTGGGCCGTCGAGTACGGCCGGGCGCCGCGTGAGCTGCACGCGAGCGAGTCGATGGCCAGCATCATCCTTGACCCCCCGGGGGCATTCTCGCTCGACACCACCGACGAGCAGGGCGTGCGTGAGCTGGTTGCGACCGACTACTACTGGATGCGCGAGCACCGCGTGGCTTCAGGCACCAGCCGACTCGCGGCCACTCCCGGTCCGGTGGTCCTCAACGTCACCAGGGGCACGGTCCGGCTGGGCGAGCTCGAGCTGGCGGCCGGCACGACCGCCATCGTGCCCGCTTCCTCCAGCGTGGTCAGCTTCGGCGGTGCTGATGCCGTGGTGCTGGAGATGGGCTTCTAGAGCCCTGCCAGGGTCTCGTCGAGGATGCCCAGCGCCTGGTCCACCTCCTCCGTGGTGGTGACGAGCGGTGGGATGATGCGCACGACGTTGCCGTAGGGGCCGGCCGACAGCAGCAGCAGGCCGCGCTCGAGCGCTCCCGCGAGCACGGCCTTGACCGCCGCGGGGTTGGGCTCGCGTCCGTCACCGACCCCGGGCTGCACCAGCTCCATGGCCACCATCAAGCCCAGGCCGCGCGTGTCCCCGATCAGCGGGTGGCGGGCCTGGAGCTCGCGCACGCCGGCCAGCAGCTGGGCGCCGCGCTCGCGGGCGTTGTCGATGAGGCCCTCATCCTCGAGCACGTCGATGGTGGCGAGGGCGGCAGCGCAGGAGACGATGTTGCCGCCGTAGGTGCCACCGTGGGTGCCGGGTGGCCAGGCTTCGATGAGATCGCGACGCGCCACCAGCCCGGAGAGCGGCAGGCCGGAGGCGATGCCCTTGGCCACGATCATGATGTCCGGTTCCACGGCGCTGTGCTCGTGCGCGAACATCGCGCCGGTCCGCCCGAAGCCCGTCTGCACCTCGTCGACGACCAGCAGCATGCCGTGCTCGCGGGTGATCTCGCGCAGGCGTGGCAGGAACGTGGGCGGCAGGACGATGTAGCCGCCTTCCCCGATGACCGGCTCGATGAAGACCCCCGCGACCTTGTCGGGGTCGACCATCTGGTGGAAGAGCAGCTCCAGGCTGGCTTCCCAGTCGCAGGAGCAGTCGACCGGGTCGTGGGCGCCGCGGGGCGAGCGATAGCAGTAGGGCAGGTCGGCGAAGTAGACGGAGCCAGCGACCGGCTCGTTGGCTGAGCGGATGGAGTGCTTGGCCGTGGTCAGGGCCATGGCTTGCGCGGTGCGGCCGTGGAAGCCGTAGCGGAAGGCGATGACCGGGGTGCGGCCGGTGCCGACCCGCGCCAGCTTGACGGCCGCCTCCACGGCCTCTGCGCCCGAGTTGCTGAGGAAGGCGCCCCAGGGCCCACCGGTCAGCAGCTGCGACAGGCGTTCGTGCAGCCGCAGCCCGGGCTCGTGGTAGACGATGTTCTGCTGGCCGTGCAGCAGCTTGGCGGCCTGCTCCGCGATGGCCGCGACCACGCGAGGGTGGGCGTGCCCGGTGTTGGTCACGCCGATGCCACTGGTGTAGTCGAGGTAGCGCGTGCCGTCGCGAGCCACCAGCCAGGATCCCTGGCCGTGGTCGGCCTCGATGTCCGTGAAGCGTGCCCAGACCGCTGGCACCAGCGAGTGGTCAGGCCATGGCGACGCCTCGGTCATGATCCGCTCCCTTCTTCGTCGTCGGGCCCATCGGTCGGTGCCCCGGTCAGGGCCAACGGTCCCAGTTTGCGCATGATCTCGCCGGCTGCGAAGCCCTGCTCATAGGCCGGCATCCTGGGCGGCGGCGCGTCCCGCAGCTGCTGCCACATGCGAATCATGCCGTAGGTCCCATGTTGGCGGACCGTCTCCACGCGGCCCAGGTCGAGCACCTGGTTGAGGTACTCCTCACCGGCGCCACCCTGGGTCAGGACGTGACCTTCGGGGTCGACGAGGATCGAGCGCCCGGTGCCCATCAGGCCACCGAGGTTGGGGCTGACCACGTAGACCTGGTTGGTGATGGCGTTGGCCCGTGTCATGACCAGCTCCAGCTCCCGGTCGTTGGTGCGCGTGTAGGTCGGCTGGAGGATGACCTCGGCGCCCATCCAGGCGAGGTTGCGGGTGATCTCCGGCACCCACGCGTCGAAGCAGATGATGAGCCCGAAGCGGCCCACCTCGGGGATGTCGAAGACCGTCAGCTGGTCCCCCGGCTTGGCCGTCTCGTATGGCATCCAGGGCATGATCTTGCGGTAGGTCGCGGCCAGCTCGCCGTCCGGCGAGAAGGCCAGGGCGGTGTTGTAGATGTCGCCGCCGGCCGCTTCGTAGATGGAGCCGGGCACGATCCACTTGCCCACCTCGCGGGCCAGGTCCGAGATGCGCTGCGTGAGCGTCCCGCCGACCGGCTCGGCCACCGACTCCATGTACCCCGGTGGGTAGCCGTCGTTCCAGCTGCCCAGCGCCGTGAGGTAGACCTCGGGAAAGACATAGAGCTCGAGGTTGGGGAACACGGCTGCCAGCGTCCGCACGTGGTTCTCGAAGGAGCGGAAGGTGGCCTCCCGGTCGTAGGGCACGGGTGCCACCTGGGCGGCAACCACGCCGATGCTGCGGTTCATCCGTTCACCTCCGACTCGAAGCGTGCTGTGGTCTGGTCTGCGAAGTGGCAAGCGGCGAGGTTGCCGCCATGGGCATCGATGGTGGGCACGGCTGTCTCGCACTCCTGGGGTCGGTCGAGCTGCTCTCGTAGCCAGCAGCGGGGATGGAAGGCACAGCCACCCGGTGGGGCCGTGGCGCTGGGGATCTCACCGGTGAGCAGCAGGCGAGGTGGGCCGTCGGCGTCGACGTCGGGCCGGGCCAGGATCAGGGCACGCGTGTAGGGATGTCGGGCGTCCTCGAAGATGCGCTCGGTGGAACCCTCCTCCACGATGCGCCCGAGGTACATCACCGCGACCCGCTCACAGAGGTAGCGGATGACCCCGAGGTCGTGGCTGATGAGCAGGTAGGCCAGGTCGTGCTCGGCCCGCAGCCGGACCAGCAGCTCCAGCACCTGCGCCTGCACCGAGACGTCGAGCGCGGACGTGGGCTCATCGAGGATGAGCAGGCGCGGCTGGAGCGAGATGGCACGGGCGATGGCCACGCGCTGGCACTGACCGCCCGAGAGCTCGTGCGGGCGGCGGTCGCGCAGCTGCTGCACCAGGCCGACCTCGTCGATGAGGCGCTCGACGGTGGTTCGCAGCTCGCCCCGGCTCAGCGTGCGATGCGTGCGCAATGGCTCGGCGATGAGATCGAACACGCTCATGCGCGGGTCGAGCGAGCCGACCGGGTCCTGGAAGACGACCTGGATCCGCGGGCGCAGCTTGCGCAGCGACTCTCCACGGAGATGGGTGATGTCCGTGCCCTCGAGGTGGATGGTGCCGGCCGTGGGCTCGATGAGCCGCAGGATGCTGCGCGCCAGGGTGGTCTTGCCCGAGCCCGACTCGCCCACCAGCCCCACGGCCTCGCCGGGCATGACGTCCAGGTCCACGTCGGTCACGGCCTTCACCAGGCCGGAGCCACGATGGCCCTTGACCTCGAACTCCTTGACCAGGCCGCGGACCTGCACCAGCGGTGTGACGTCGCTCATGGCGACACCTCCCCGGCCAGGTGACAGGCGGCCTGCTGGCCCGTGTCCAGCTGGCGCAACGCCGGTCGCTCGTCGGCACAACGCGCGAAGGCCAGCTCACAGCGGTCGCGGAAGGCACAGCCCTCGATGGCGCCGGGGTCGGGCGGCACCGAGCCCGGGATGGTCGCCAGGGAGCCCGCCGACCGGCGGGTGCGAGGCACGGCCGCGAGCAGGCCCCGCGTGTAGGGGTGCTGCGGGGAGCGGAAGAGCGCGGCCGTGGGGGCGGTCTCTACCACGCGCCCGGCGTAGAGCACGGCCACCCGACTGCACACGCGCCGCACCACGCCCAGATCGTGCGTGATGAAGAGGACGCTGAAGCCCATCTCCGCCTGCAGGCGCAGGAGCAGCTCCAGGATCTGGGCCGCGATGGTCACGTCCAGCGCGGTCGTGGGCTCGTCGGCGATGAGCAGCTTGGGCCGGGACAGCAGCGAGAGGCCCAGCATCGCCCGCTGGAGCATGCCGCCCGAGAGCTGGTGCGGGTAGCTGCCCATGACGCGCTCGGGGTCGGGCATGGCGCATGCGATCAGCACCTCCCGGCTGCGCTGGTCGGCGGCCGAGCCCTTGAGGCCCTCGTGCGCGGCGAGCACATCCCGCATCTGTGCGCCGATGGTGAAGACCGGGTTGAAGCTGTTGCTGGGGTTCTGGAAGACCATGGCCACGTCCGTGCCCCGGAGCCCGCGCCACTCGGAGTCGGAGAGGGTCAGCAGGTCACGCCCGAGCAGGCGCAGCTCCGCGGCCTCCACCTCCGCCGTGTCCGGCAGCAGGCCCAGCACGGACAGGCCCGTGACGGTCTTGCCGCAGCCGGTCTCGCCCACGACTCCCAGGATCTCGCCCCGGCCCACCTCCAGATCGATGCCGGATACCGCGGTCGTTCGTCGCCCGGGCGTGCGGAAGCGGATGCGCAGGTCGCGGATGCGCAGCACGGGATCGCTCGTGGTGGGGGTCGCCGTCTGCTCGGCCATCAGTCTTCCTGCCTGGGGTCGAGCAGGCGCAGCAGCAGGTCGCCCACGAGGTTGAAGGCCAGGACCGTGAAGAAGATGGCCAGGCCCGGGAAGGTCGCGATCCACCACTGCTCGAGGATGAACTGACGACCCTCGGCCACCATCAGGCCCCAGTCGGGTGCGGGTGGCCGGGCCCCGAGGCCGATGAAGGCGAGGCCGCCGGCGGCGAGGATGACGGTGCCGATATCGATGGTCGCCTGGACCACGATGGGGCCCACCGAGTTGGGCACGATGTGGCGGAAGATGATGGTGCGGTCCCGGATGCCCATGGCTCGCGAGGCGTCGACGAAGGGCCACTCGCGCAGCGAGACCGCCAGGCCCCGCGAGATGCGCGCGTACCACGGCCACCACGAGATGACGAGGGCGATGGAGGCATTCCGCAGGCTGGGACCCAGGGCCGCCACGATGGCCATCGCCAGGAGCAGGGGCGGGAAGGCCAGGAAGAGGTCGGTGATGCGCATGATGAGCCCGTCGAGCCAGCCGCGCCGGTAGCCGGCGACCGCGCCCAGCGGGACACCGATGAGGATGGCCAGGCCGACCACCATCAGGGAGACCTGCAGCGCGATGCGTGCGCCGAGGATGACCCGGGTGAGGACGCTGCGCCCCAGCCAATCGGTGCCGAAGGGGTACTCCGCGCTCGGCGGGAGCATGCGGTCGTCGACGTTGATGACCCCCGCACCGTCGCCCGGGCTGGGCGCCAGCCACGGCCCCAGCACCGCCATCACCACCACGATGCCGATGACCACGAGCCCGAACAGGGCCAGCGCATCCGAGCGGATGGCACGCAGCGCGCGCCGCCCGAAGCCGGGACGTTCCGAGACCTGTGCCGGGATCTGGTTGAAGGTGGCCGCCATCTAGGTCAGCCGGATGCGCGGGTCGACCCAGGCCTGCGCCAGGTCGACGACGAGGTTGATGAAGACGTAGGCGGCGGCGCCGAAGAGTGCGATGCCCATGATGGCCGGGTAGTCGGTGGCCAGGATCGACTTCACCGCGAACGTGCCCAGCCCCGGCCAGCTGAAGACGATCTCCACGAAGAACGTGCCCGTGATGAGGTAGGCCAGGGTCAGGCCGATGATGGTGAGGACCGGCACCAGCGCGTTACGCAGGGCCAGGCGGCTGACGATGAGCCGTTCGCCCAGGCCGTAGGCACGGGCCGTGCGGATGTAGTCCTTGCCCAGGGTCTCCAGCATGGAGGAGCGGGTCATGCGTGCGATGAGCCCGATGGGATAGGCCGCCAGCGTGATGGCCGGCAGGATCAGGTGCCAGGTCACGTCCTGGACGGCGGTCCAGTTGGCGGTCACGACCGCGTCGATGAGATAGAGGCCGGTGACCTCGTCGATGGGACTGGTGAAGCGCAGGTCGGAGTCCACGCGGCCTGACAGCGGCAGCAGGTCCAGCGACCGGAAGAAGACGATCTGCAGCAGGATGCCCAGGAAGAAGGCCGGCAGTGAGACGCCGATGATCGAGACGATGCGCACGCCCACATCGACCGGCCGCCCCTGCCAGCGGGCCGAGGTCATGCCCAGCACCAGCCCCAGGGGCAGGGCGATGAGCATGGCGGCCGTGATGAGCTCGAGCGAGGCCGGCAGCCGACCCAGGATCTCGTCGAGCACCGGTTGCTTGGTGGCGATGGACGTGCCCCAATCGCCCTGCAGCATGTCGCGCATGTAGACCGCGTACTGCGTCCAGAGGCCTTCGTTGAGCCCCAGCTGCTCGCGCACGCGCTCGATGTCCTCGGGTCGCGCGCGCGGCCCGATGTACATCGCGGCCACGTCCGTGGGGATGAGCCGCGCGAGGATGAAGACGATGACCGAGACGCCCGCGAGCACGACGACCGACGAGGCCAGCCGTCGCAGCAGGAAGCGCGTCATGTCAGGGGATCCCTCCGCCGTTCGCTCAAAGAAGAGGCGCGCGGGAGGCGTCGTGCCTCCCGCGCGCCATCTTGCGCTGGGGCCTTACTCGGCGGGGTGGAGCGGGTAGAAGAACTGGCTGAAGGGGTAGTTCAGGTTGTACTCGAAGCCCTCGATGCTGGTGGGCACGGGAGCGACGAAGGTGGTGTCGAAGAAGAAGATACCGGGCGACTGGTCCACCAGCAGGTTCATGGCCTCGGTGTAGGCCGCCTGCGCGGCCTCACGGTCGGTGCCGGTGAGCGCGATGCCCTCGTCGATGAGTGCGTCGAACTCGTCGTTCACCCAGTAGCTGAGGTTGAAGAAGGGGGCCTCGCTGGAGCGGAAGAGGGACGCCAGGTTGTCCGAGCCCGCGTCCGAGTAGGTCGGCCAGTAGAGCACCACGAACATGTCCTGGCGCCCCTCGGGATCACCCTTGGCCCGGTCCCACTGCTGGCCCCAGGGCATGGGCGTGATGGTGACGTTGATGCCAAGCTGGCTGTAGGCGTCCTGCAGCAGCGGCGCGAAGGCCTGTTCGAGGGTGTTCTCGGCGGTGTAGGTGATCTCCATGTCGAAGCCGTCCACGCCGGCCTCGGCCAGCAGCTCCTTGGCCTTCTCGATGTCGGTTTCGTAGACGGGGACGTTCTCGTCGTAGGGGAAGACGCCGATGGGCACGGCGGCTCGTGACTGGTTGCCTTCGCCGCTGACGGCGACCTCGATGATGTCGGCGTACGGCGTGGCGTAGGCCAGGGCCTGGCGCACGAGCGGGTCGTCGAGCGGCGGGTTCTGCGTGTTGAGCAGGCCCACGTAGTTGAAGAGCGAGGCGTCGCGGACGACCTCGAAGTCCGGGTTGGCTTCGTACTCGTCGATGGACTCGTCCGGGACGCGGAAGGCCATGTCCACCTGTCCGCCATCGAGGGCCTGCTGCTGGCCCACGGCGTCCATGATCGTCACGAGCACCTTCTCGTAGTGGTTGACATCGTCCCAGCCGCCCCAGTAGTCCTCGAACTGCGTGAGCAGGATCTCCGTGTCAGGCGTGTAGTCCTCGAGCATGTAGGGACCGGTGCCGAACGACTGGCCGGCAGACTCGAAGAAGTCCTCGTCCGCGGCGGCAGCCTCGAGCGCCTTGGGGCTCACCATCCAGGCGGCGTAGGTGGAGGCGGCGATGAGGTCCACGGCCGCCGGAGTGCTGAGGTTGATGTCGAGGGTGTCGTCATCGACGGCGACCACATCCGTCACCGGCCACCAGATCCAGGAGGCACCAGCGCGCTCGCGAGCGGCATCGATGGAAGCCTTGGCGGCCTCGGCGTTGAAGGGCTCTCCGTCGTGGAAGGTGACGCCCTCCCGCAGGTTGAAGGTCCAGGTCAGACCGTCGTCGCTGACCGACCAGTCGGTCGCGAGGGCCGGCTCGAAGTCCTCCTCGGCACCGGCGGGGGTGGCATACAGCAAGGGCTCGTACATGTTGGCCATGTAGAGGGCCTCGGTGGAGAAGGACTTGACCGGGTCCCAGGTGGTGATGGTGGCGGTGTGACCGACCTTGAGGACGTCCAGGTCCTCCTGGGCGGCGACCGATCCGGCCGCTCCGGCGACAGCGACGCTCAGCGCGGCAGCGACGGCGAGGCCGCGGCCGAGCCGGCCGACAGGGCTCCGGCGGGGGGTGGTTCCGTGCATGGGTCCTCCTCGAGATCCTGATGGGCGGGCTCCGCGCGGGGTGGGCCCGGCCGCTCCGATCGGGACAGTCTTGCTGTCCTTGCCCATTCCGTCTAATACTTGGAACGAACGTGAACCATACCCGGGAGGCATGATGGAGCTCCGTCACCTGCGCTACTTCGTGGCCGTCGCCGAGGCCGGCTCGATCACTCGCGCTGCCACCGTCGTGCGCGTCGCCCAGCCCTCTCTCTCGCGCCAGCTGCGACAGCTGGAGGAGGAGGTGGGCGAGCCGCTCTTCGACCGCAGCGGACGACGGGCGCGGCTGACCGCGGCCGGGGAGGTCTTCCTGCCACTCGCGCGCGACCTCGTGGGCCGGGCCGACCGCGCGACCGCCCTCATGCACGGTCTGGCGGCACCGGACCAGGTGACGCTGCGGGTGGTCGCGCCGGAGACGACCGTGGCCGACGTCATCGCGCCCTTCCTGGCGCGCCTCCCGGACGACGCACCGATGGTCGATGTGCGTGAAGCCCTGCCGGCGCGCGTCCACGAAGAGGTGCTCAGCGGAGCAGCCGACCTCGGCATCTCGTCGGTACCACCACCGCGGAGCGTCTCCAGCCGGCTGCTCGTGCACTTCTCGGTGTGGGCGTTCGTGCGGCCGGACCATCGGTGGGCGAGGCGCCACACCATCACCATTCGGGAGCTCGCCAGCGAGCAGCTGCTCGTGCTGGGCGCTGACCACGGGACGCGTCGGCAGCTCGACGCGGCCATCTCGGACGCAGGCCTCTCGTATGCCATCGCCGCCGAGACCAACGTGCCACAGGTGGCACAGGCGCTGGCCGCCGCTGGTCGCGGGGTGGCCGTCGTCTCGGACGACGCGCGCTACGGACTGCATGGCTTGCGCATCCGACCCGCCGGGGGCCCGCTCGAGCTCCGTGTTCCGCTCTTCGCAGCGTGGGACGCAAGCCACTACGCCGAGCCCGTCATCAACGAGCTGGTGCGCAGGCTGGCCAGCTACGCCCAGGAACGCTACGCCGAGCCTGCCTCAGGCTGAAGCGGGCTGCCCATCCTCGGTCTGGTCGGGGTCGGCCGTCGCGTCCATCGGCTCACCGTCGGTGCTGATCTCGCCGCGCTCGAAGGCCCGGATCCGGTCCCGCACGCGCATGGCCATGGCCACGAACGGCGCTGACAGCGTGGCGCCCAGGATGCCGAACAGGACGGAGCCGATGATCGTCGAGCCGAAGCCGGCGATGGGATGCAGGTCCAGTGCGTTTCGCTCGAGCTGCCGCTGGACGATGGGCTGGACCACGTTCTGGGCCAGGAGGATGACCCCGAGCATGACCAGGGCCGGGACGATGCCGCCCGCGCCAAAGGCGATGAGCAGGGCGAAGACCGACGAGATCAGGGCGCCGATGTAGGGCACATACGAGGTCACGAAGGTGACGAGCGCGATGGTGAAGGCGAGCGGGATGCTCATGACCAGCGCCGCCAGCCAGACCATCGCGGCCACCGGCAGGCTGGCCACCGTGAGCACATAGAAGTAGTCACGGAACGAGCGTGTGGCGTCCTCCACGATGCCCGCACCGAGGTCTGGCGGGACACCCAGGTTGGCCCCCACCCAGCTCGTGAGCGACTCCCACTCGGCGATGACGTAGTAGAGGATGAAGAGGGCGATGAAGGTGCCGACCAGGAAGCTGCTGATGCCGGAGAAGGCGCTGGGGACATAGGACAGGAGCCCGGGCAGGACCTCATCCACGAAGTCGGAGAGCTGTGCCTGCACGTCATCGATGAGGGTGACCGTCATGCCCTGGTCGCTGAGCCAGCTGCGGCCGGTATCGATGGCTGCCTGTGTCTGGTCGACGATCTCCGAGCTCTGGTCGATGACGCCGATGACCACGACCGTGACGATGATGATGGCCAGCACGAAGATGCCCACGAGCACGAGCAGCGCCGCGATCTGTCGCGGCATGAAGCGGGCGAAGAGCGAGGCCACGGGCTCGAAGATCATGCCCAGGACCACCGCCACCACCAGCGGCAGGATGAACGTGCTGAAGGTGGAGAAGGCGGTGTAGGCCACGACGGCCACGGCCACGATGCCCACGATGGCCCAGGCGCGGATGCCGGCCGCCCGCAGCTGCCGGTCGCGCTGGGGGCTGAAGAGGACGGAGCGTGGCGGCTCCTGGCTCACTGGAGCTCCTCCTGTGGTGGTGTCGAGCCCATGTTGACCGACATGGCCTCGGCCCGTGCTGTCGGGATGCGATAGAGGAAGGCCGCGAGGATGATCGCGGTGGCGACCAGCAGCACCCGCACCACGGTCGCATCGACCAGGATCACCGACAGCGCGAAGGTGATGACCACGGCGACCAGGGCGCGGACCTTGACGCCTGGCGGCAACGACCGGGAGCGCCGCCACTCGGTGATGATCGGGCCCAGCGACCGTTGGCCGAGGAGCCACCGGTAGAGCCGCGTCGAAGCGCGGGCATAGCAGGCTGCGGTCACCAGCAGGAAGGGCGTCGTGGGCAGGATCGGCAGGACGATCCCGACGAGCCCGATGAGGAGGCTGGCCGTGCCCACCACCAGCAGCACCGCGCGCCACACCGGCGAGATCGTCGATGGGTCAGGCGGCAGCTGGGGCGCGATGGGAGGGGCAGCAGCAGGGCCGGTCATGAGGCCCATGATGCCGCCAGACCGGGGAGGGTGCTGCCGGCGCCGTGCGGTCGCCTGACTCGAGCGCCGACGCTCAGGCGGTGGGGACATCCCCCGGGGCATGCTCGCGAGCGTAGGCCACGAGGGCGTGGAGGTTCTCCGCCGGGGTCTCCGGGGCGACCTCGCAGCCGGTGCCCACCACGTGCTTCGGGCCACAGATGCGGTGGCACCTGGCCGCGGCCGCGTACACGTCCTCGGGTGAGCCGGTGAGCATCTCCTCCACCGTGTTGACGTTGCCCAGGATGACCGCGTCCGGGCCCAGCACCTCGCGTGCATGGACCAGGTCCACGGGGAAGTCCAGCTCGAAGATGTCGACCGGCAGGCGCTTCATGGTCGGCAGCAGGTCGTCGGTGCGGCCGCACATGTGGAGGCGCACGATGACGTCCGGCCGCATGGCCCGGATGTCCTCGACCACGCGCAGCTGCGCGGGGAAGATGTAGCGCTCGTAGTGAGCGGGGCTCATCATCGAGGCCGCCGCGTCGCTCATGCCGATGGTGTCCGCCCCGGCCTCGACCTGCGGCTTCCAGTAGCTGCGCCCGACCTGCGACGTGAAGTCGAGCAGCTCGTCGAGGAAGCCAGGGTCCTCGTAGGTGTCCATCATCAGCGCGCTCAGGCCGCGCATCTCCGCAGCGAGGGCCAGCGGACCTTCCACCCAACCCACGATCGAGGTGCCCGGGCCGGCGATCTCTCGCATGAGCTCGATCGATTCGATGCGGTCGCGCATGCGTCCGGGTGCCAGCGGGTCAGGCACTCGCAGGGTGGAGAGGGTGCCCTTGTCGCGGACCAGCGCCCGTTCTTCCACGATGGCCGGGCCAGTGGCCGCCCACTCGACGCTGCTGTCGTCGCCACCGGCGATATCGATGAGCTCACGCGCCGGGTCCGAGCACTGCATCAGGCAGTCGATGCCGAACTCGTCGGCCAGGGCCATCTGGGCTTCGGCCAGACGTCGGCCATCGGTCACGTAGTCGTTGTAGTCGAGGCCGGCGTGCCGCGCCGCCAGCTGCATGATCAGCGGCTGCACCGGCAGGTGGTCGATGGGCTCGCCGGCGATGAGCCTTCGGATGCGCTCGAGACTCTGCATCCGCACAGGGTCAGATGCGCCGCTCGGCGTGCACAGGGCCGTTGGTCCCGTTGGCGTCAGCCTTCGAGGTCGCCGATGCTGAAGCCATTGGTGACACGCACCCGCTTGAGCACGAGGCGGTCGACGTCATCGTCGACCACGACACGGGTGAGCGTGGGCGGCCCGGAATCGTCCCTCGAAGCCGTTCCGCCACCGAGCGACGTGGACGAGATGGCGATGCGCCAGCCGCTCACGTACAGGTCCGTGCGGATGACGGTCTCACCCACGCAGGTGCCTCGCAGGGACAGGTGACCACCCGGCGCGGCTGCTCGGACGGCTGCCTGGCTGCGCCGGAACTCAGCGCCAGTGTCGTCGGTGCGGACGTGGCACGCGCGCAGCCTGGCCGTGGCCAGCGAGGCTGAGGTGGATGCCGTCGAGCCCTTCCAGGCGGCCGGCACGGGCTTGGCGTCACCCCGCCACGGGCGCAGCTCGTCGATGACGATGCCGCCCAGGACCCGCAGGCCGGGCGTGATGGAGAGGGCGTCGACACTGGGGTCGACGACGAGCGCCGGCCGCCAGCTGCCGCTCACGACCTTGCCGCGCGGCGTCAGCACCCACTGCCGCTGGCCTGGTGGCGGGAGCGGCAGCGGTGCGCCCGCCCACCCCATGTAGCTGATGGTCAGGTCCTTGGTCACGAGCGTCGTCCCGCGGCAGGTGCCCTGCACCAGCAGCGTGTCGCCCGCGCGCGCAGACCACACGGCCCGCTGCAAGCTGTCGCGGCTGATGCCCCTGTCGCTGTTGTAGACCCTGCACGGCACCTCGGCCGGGGCGGCGGTGGCGACGCTGGCGGGCAGGGCGGAGATCAGGAGCGCCGCCGCGGCCGACACAGCCAGCACGCGGATGAGCTTCCCGCTTCGCCTCTGCATGTACCCGTGTCCTCTTGCGCACGAGTGCGCCAGACCGTCCTGTGCGCACCTCGACTGCTACACCGTGCCACAGCAGGGGTACTGGTTCGGTCGTAGTACGAAGTTCCCGGTGCCGGTCAGCACCGCGGCGTCAGGTCAGGCGGCACGCGACCTGAAGGCCACGATGGTCAGGCCCCGACGGCCTGCCGGTATTCGCTGGGGCTCACGCCGCGGACACGCTTGAAGGCTGCGCTGAGCCCGAACGGCGTGGCGTAGCCGACCCGCTCGGCCACGGTACCCACGGTCGCTGAGCTCGAGGCCACAGTCGCTGCGCTAGCATCGGGGGCATGGCTCGCTTGGGGCGGACCCTGGACGTGACGCTGCCGTTCCTGGCCTCGATCGTGCTCGTCGTGCTCTGGGTCTACGTCGCCCTGGTCCTGTTCACCGACAGCTCCGTGCCCGCTGACACCTGGGCCTGGCTCGAAGGACTCGAGGTCGTTCCTGCGGTGGTGGCCTGGATCGCTGTGCTGCCCCTGGGCGTGTTCCTGTGGGCCTGGCAGGCCGGGCTCGAGCCGATCTGGTTCGGCCTGGTCATGGCCCTGCTCGTGGGCTGGACCTTCCTGGCCTGGTCGAGCTCCGTACGCTCGATCGGCCGTCGGCGCCGACGAGGCTAGCGGGGCTTGCGGACCACCACCGCGAACTCTGGCAGCGAGGCCTCGAACTCCTCGCCGGCGACGTCGCCGTAGGCCTCGTCCACGACCAGCCCGGCGGCCTCCACCTCAGCCGTGAGCGACTGCAGCGAGTAATGCTGGAACCAGTTGAAGTACTCCGTTTGGCGGTCGCGCTCGACGATGTAGTACTTCTCCAGGGCCACCTGCTCTTCGTCGTAGCGGAACGTGTGCAGGAAGCCGAAGTAGGGCTCGGCCGACCAGAACCCATCCATCATGCCTTCCCCAAAGGCCACGTTCTCATCCCAGGTGGCGTAGTAGGCCTCCGAGTAGACGTCGAAGAGGAAGGCACCGCCCGGGGCCAGCAGGTCGCCCGCCCGTCGCAGCAGCCGGCCGCGTTGCTCCGGTGAGAAGGCGCAGAAGTCACACATGATCATCATCACCAGGTCGTAGCCCGGCTCGAGCTCCATCTCGAGGTAGTCACCCAGCCGATAGTCGATATCGAGCCCATCCTGCCGGGCTTGGTCGCGCGCGTATTCGATGGAGCGCGGCGAGATGTCGACGCCGGTGACGTGCACGCCGCGACGGGCCAGCCGATTGGCGTAGAGCCCGGGCCCGCATCCGAGGTCGATCAAGCGAGAGCGCTCGCCGAGCTCGAACCTGGAGATGATCCAGTCGAACGAGCGCTCGATGAACTCCACTCGCCGGGAGGCCAGGTCGAGGTCGCTGTCGAGGTGGTAGCGCAGCATCATCTCGGAGATGTCTGGGGATGTCCACAGCTTGTCCACGGTGTAGCGCGAGTACACCGCCGGCTTCTGGCCGATGCGCTCGAGGGTCTCGAACAGGTCCTGGTCTCTCATGTTGCCTCCAGCGTCTCGAATGGAGCCTTCTGCTTGAACCGACGCTCGTCCACCGGAGCGCCGACGCGGAGGAGCGCCTGACGCCAGCGCGGGGAGGAGGCCAGTGCCCAGCGCAGGGCGCCGGTGGACGCGAGCCCCACCCGGTAGGCGCCGGGTCGTGGCTTGAGCGCCAGGGCTGTCCGGATCCTGGGCGGCACGGTCACGATGGCGGCGCTGGCCAGCACCTGGTAGCCCACCAGGACGGCGGGATCGAGCGGTGGCTCCCGCAGGAACGCCACCGCCTCGCGCATCCCCGGCGAGGGCCCGATGGCGGGGTGCTCGGCGACCCATGCCGCCAGCTCGGCCGCGGTCTCCGGCACCGGGTCGGCATCGAGCAGGTGCCCGATCCGCGCCTGCTCACGCACGAACTGGTCAGCTTCCTCGTCGCTGAGGCGGCGTGCGCCATAGACCTGGTGGCAGGCCAGGAAGCTGTCCGTCAGTGAGTTGTGGACCCACGCGGCCAGTGGCGGATCGCCCGCGTTGTACGGTCGTCCGCGATGCGAGACGCCGACCACGCGCCGGTGGGCGGCGCGCACGATGCGCACGGCCTGTTCGACCTCCGGCATGGCTCCGTACGAGGTGGCGGTGACGTAGTCCGAGGTGCGTGACAGACGCCCGAGCGGGTCCTCGCGATAGCGGGAGTGGTCCGCGACGCCGGCCACGACCTCCGGATGGGCCGCCTGGATGAGCAGCGCCCGTACACCGGCGACGAAGCCCGAGACGTCGCCCATGACCTCCCACGTGACCGAGTCAGGACCAAAGAGCCCGGGATCGCCGCGATAGCGCATCGTCTCCGCCATGGGGTCCTTGCCGTGCGCGAACAGGCCGGTCGTGCGGCTCACGATGGCGACGCGCAGGTGTTCGAAGGGCGAGGACGGCATCTCAGCCTCAACTCTAGCGGCCATGGCTGCGATACTGCTGCCATGCTTGTGGGAGTCGACTGGGGCGGCACCAAGATCGAGGTCGTGGCCATGTCCGAGGAGGGCGTGGAGCACGTGCGCGAGCGCGTCGATACTCCGCGCGGCGACTATGACGCGTGCCTGTCGGCCATCGCCGCGTTGGTGGCACGCGCGGAGTCGAAGGTCGGGCGCATCGAACGCGTGGGCATCGGCATCCCCGGGTCCATCGATCCGGAGACCGGCCTGGGCAAGGGCGCCAGCTCCACCTGGATGATCGGCCGGCCGGTCGAGCGGGACCTGCGGGAAGCGCTGGGTGGCCGCCAGATCCGAGCGGTCAACGATGCCGACATGATCGCCGTGTCCGAGGCACGCGACGGCGCCGGTGCCGGCTATCGCGTGGTCTATGCCGCGAACTTCGCCAGCGGTGTGGGCGGTGGCGTGGCCATCGACGGGCGCGCCCATCACGGGCCCAACAACAACGCCGCCGACTGGGGTCACAACCCGCTGCCGTGGCCGTTGGAGGACGAGGTTCCCGGCCCATCCTGCTGGTGCGGGCTCACCGGCTGCATGGAGACGTGGGTCTCCGGCCGCGCCTTCCAGGCCCAGTACGAGGAGGCCGCGGGCGAGCGTCGCCACGGCTCCGAGATCGTGGCCCTCGCGCGCTCCGGCGACTCGCTCGCGTCCGACCTGCTCGACCGCTACATCAACCGCGTGGCCCGGGGCCTGGCGGTCATCGTCAACACCCTCGACCCGGACGTCTTCGTGCTGGGGGGTGGCATGTCCAACGTCGATGAGCTCTACCTGCGTCTGCCGACCGAGATCCTGAGCTACACCTTCACCACCGTCTTCACCACGCCCATCGTGAAGTCGGCACACGGTGACTCCACCGGTGTCCGGGGTGCGGCCTGGCTGTGGGCGGAGGCGGCCGCATGAGCGACCCCATCAGCGAGCGCTTCGCGTTCGGGCAGGAGCTCATCGTGGAAGCTGCTGCGCTGGCCCAGCGCTACTACGAGAGCCAGGAGTCGCTGACCGTGCGCTCCAAGGGCACCCAGGACGTGGTCAGCGAGGCCGATGTCGAGGTCGAGAAGCTCATCCGGGGCGCCATCGAGGCGCGCTTCCCGGATGACGCCTTCTTTGGCGAGGAGTTCGGCCACAACGAGGTCGATGCCCAGGACGTCTGGATCGTGGACCCCATCGACGGCACCCAGCCCTTCCTCAAGGAGCTCTCGTCGTGGTGCGTGTCCATCGGCTTCGCGCACGAGGGTGTGCTGGAGCTGGGCTTCGTGGCCGCACCCGCTCGTGATGAGATCTTCGTGGGCCGCGTCGGGCACGGCGCTACCCTCAACGGCCGGCCCATCCACGTCTCCGACAGCACCAGCCTCGACGACGGCCTGCTCTCGATCGGCATGAGCCCCCGCATCGGAGCGGACGAGATCGTGCCCATCGTGGACAAGCTGCTGCGCCAGGGCGTCGTCTACTACCGCGAGGGCTCAGGTGCGCTGTCGCTCTGCTACGTGGCTGCCGGTCGCCTCATCGGCTACATCGAGTCCCACCTCAACTCGTGGGATGGAGCCGGCGGTGTGGCCATCGTCAAAGCCGCCGGTGGCACCGTCAACGACTTCCTGACCAAGGAGTCCTTGCTCACGGGAGCGCCCATCATCGCGACCAACGAGGCCCTCTACCCGGCGCTGGAGGCGGTCCTGCCCGACCACGTGCGCCAGCGCTGACCCCGAGCACGGCCCCGTCGCGCAGCCGCCGACCGAGCGATGCCGCCGACCAAGCCAGGCGTCGCTCAAGTATGCCGCCGGCGACTCTACGGACCAACCTCAAGCTGATCGATGCCCACCGCGCATGGATCGGGGCAAGAGGTGGACCAGACCGTGCGCACGCGGCATGCACCGGCGCCACGCGTGCGCCGGTTCCATGCCGCCAGGGCATGCGCGCGAGTCGCTCGCGACGTTGCCTGTCCCATGGAGTCGTGGACGGCATCGCCTGACGGCCCTGCGCCCGACCGGGACTGGTGCGTCGAGGCACCGGTTCGCTAGACTGTGCGCGGCCCCCAGCCCATACCCGTTCGTGCCCTCGGGAGATCGCTCCATGTCCTCTGCGCTTGACAGCGTCGGCGTGTCCACCGGCTCTGCCGCGTTCACTCCACCCGCCATCGACGGCAACCTCACCGGCAAGCACATCGTGTCGGTCGAGCAGTTCGCCAGGCCTGACCTCGATGAGCTCATCAGGGTCACGGCCGATCTGCGGACCCGGGTGCGAACCGGCGATCAGTCGGTCCTCAAGCTGTGCCGGCGTCGCATCATGGCGACGCTGTTCTTCGAGGCCAGCACGCGCACCGACATGTCCTTCCAGGCGGCCATGCTCCGCCTCGGGGGTGAGGTCGTGGCCACCGCTGGTGGCGTCAAGTTCAGCTCCGTCTACAAGGGTGAGAACCTGGCCGACTCCGTGCGTGCTGCGGGCAGCTACGCCGACGTCGTCGTGCTCCGTCATCCCGAGGTCCGCTCCTCCTACGAGGCGGCCTACCAGCTCGACCAGCTGACCACACGGCTCGGCACCCGGTCCGTGGTCGTCAGTGGTGGCGACGGCATCGGAGAGCACCCCACGCAGGCCCTGCTCGACCTCTTCACCATCGTCGACTTCAAGGGCACCGCCGACGGCCAGACCGTCACGCTCGTGGGTGACCTGGCCCACGGCCGCACGGTCCACTCGCTGGCCAAGATCCTCGCGCTGTACGGTGCCGAGGGGCTCAGGATCGAGCTGGTCTCGCCGGAGTCGTTGCGCACGCCGCCGGGCGTCATCGACTTCGTCAGGTCGCGTGGCGTGGAGGTTCACGAGACGAGCTCGCTCGACGAGGTCATCGGCCGCAGCGACGTCATCTACTGGACCCGCGTGCAGGAAGAGCGCTTCGAGGACCGGGCCGACTACGACGCCATCGCGGGCGACTTCGTGATGACGCCGGAGGTCCTGGCCAGGGCCCCCTCCGACGCCATCCTCATGCACCCGCTGCCGCGCAAGCACGAGATGGGCTCGGAGGCCGATCACGCCATCCTCGACAACGATCCGCGCGCGGTCTACTTCCACCAGATGCAGAACGGCATGTACATGCGCATGGCCCTGCTCGCGGGTGTGCTCGGAGCGCACGACTAGCGACGGGAGGGACAAGGAGCGACGGCCGTGACGCTTCTGCGCATCCCGGGTGCGGTGGACCCGCATGTCCACCTGCGTGACATGGAGTGGGCCCACAAGGCCACGGTCGAGCGCGAGACCGCGGCCGCCCTCGCGGGTGGCTACTGGGCCGTGCTCGACATGCCCAACACGCCACCCAACACCACGACCGCAGAGCGCTTGCGCGCCAAGTACGACTTCGTGGGTGCGCGCGCCCGCTGTGACTTCGGGCTCTACATGGGCGCCGATCCGTCGGCGGATGGCTCGGAGTACGTGCTCGGAGCGCCAGCCGCGGCGGGCCTGAAGCTGTACTGCGATCAGACCACCGGCTCGCTGCTGCTCGAGGAGCAGGCAGACCGGCGGCGGCACCTCCGCGCCTGGGCCGCCGCCACGGACAAGCCGGCCGCGGCGCACGCGGAGGGAGACACGCTGGCTGCTGTCCTGCGACTGGTCCGCGAGGAGGGCGTCCGCGTGCACTTCTGCCACGTCAGCCTCGCGAGCGAGATCGAGCTGCTGCGTGAGGCCAAGGGGGACGGGCTGCCGGTGAGCGTCGGCGTCACACCCCATCACCTCTACCTCGAGGACTCCGACCGCGAGCGGCTCGGCGGGCTTCGCCCTGGTCAAGCCGCCGCTGAAGACGAGCGCCGACCGAGAGGCGCTGTGGACGGCCGTGCTCGACGGCACGGTCGACACCATCGAGAGCGACCACGCGCCGCACACGCGCGCCGAGAAGGAGTCCGCGGACCCGCCCTTCGGCCTGCCGGGGTTGGAGACCACCGTGCCGCTGATGGTGACGGCCATGCGCGAGCGCGGCCTGACCGAAGCTCGTCTCATCGAGCTGCTCGCCACCGGCGCGCAGCGCATCTTCGGCCTGGTGCCACCGCCGCAGACCTACACCCTGGTCGATCTCGACGCGAGCTACGTCATCAGCGATGAGGGTCTGCGCTGCAGCCCCGGCTGGTCGCCCTACTCGGGCATGCGCGTGTGGGGCCGGGTGAGGGAGGTGCGCGTCCGTGGACGCGTTGCCTTCGATGGCGAGGACGTGCTCGCACAGCCGGGTGAGGGGAGGCGGCTGTTCCCGTGATGCTCGAGCTGTACGAGCTGGCGTGGCGACCCGCGGCCGCGCTCATCGCCCGCACCGACGCCATGACGGCGCATGCCCGCACGGTGTCGCTGCTGCGTGCGCTCGATGGCGCCGGTCCGCTGCTGGACGCTGTTCGCGCGGTCAGCGGGTCCGCCTTTCCGCAGCAGCCCACGCGGGTCGGTGGGGTCGATCTGCCGTACCCACTCATCCTCGCCGCCGGCCTCGTCAAGGGTGACGGCTTCGCCGCGGAAGAGGAGGCCATGCTCGCGGTTCGCGCCGGCCGTGACATCGTGCCCGGCTGGCGTTCGGCCCCGGCCCTCGTCGGTCCGGTCGAGTTCGGCTCCTACACGCGACACCCTCGCCTCGGCCACAGCGGTCGTGTGCTCTGGCGTGACAGCCGGGCCGGCTGGATGCAGAACCGGGTGGGTCTGCGCAACCCGGGCGCCCGCGCCGCGGCTGCGCACCTTGCTCGACACGCCGCTGACCTGCCGCCGCTCTTCGGGCTCAACCTCGCCGTCAGCCCCGGTGTGTCGGACATCGCCCGGAGTCGGGACGAGATGATCGCGGCGGCCGGGTTCTTCCGCGACGCCTTCGCGGGCCTGGAGGCCGGCCCCTCCTGGTACACGCTCAACCTCTCCTGCCCCAACACCGAGGACGACCCCCGGGGGCTGCAGTCGGCCGAGCTGGCGCGCGAGCTGTGTGGGGCGCTCGTGGGGGCGGTCGACGTCCCGGTCTGGGTCAAGATCGGCCCCGACCTCTCCGACGAGCAGCTGGCAGCCATCGTGGCCGTCTTCGGCGAGACCGGCGTGCGGGCCGTGGTGGCCACCAACACCCTGGCACAGCCCCTGCCTGACGGCTCGGGCGTCGCCGGCGTCAGTGGCTCCCGCCTGCGGCCGAGCGCCCTGGCGGCAGTGGCGCGACTCGATCGAACCATCGGTGTCTCCGGCCTGCCTCTCGACATCGTCGGTGGCGGTGGCATCATCGAGGGGACGGACCTGCGCGCATTCCGGACGGCCGGCGCGCGGGCCGGGATGCTCTACACCGCCATGGTCCTGCGGGGCCCGCTGGCGGCGGCGCTGATCCTGCGAGAAGCCGAGGAGGGAGGGGCGGATGCCTGACGACACCCGTGCCGCAGCGGTCGCCCAGGCGCTGCTCGAGGCCGGCACGGTCACGCTCACGCCGGACGAGCCGGTCACCTTCAAGTCGGGCCTGCGCTCCCCGGTCTACGTCGACAACCGCCGCCTCATCTTCCGGCCCGGACCGTGGCGCACCGTCATCGGCGCCTTCGCCGCCGCCCTGCCCCGCGGCCGCCCGGTCATCGCCGGCGTGGAGAGCGCCGGCATCCCCCACAGCAGCGCGCTGGCCTACTCGGCCGGCCTGCCCTCGGTCTTCGTGCGCAAGGCGACCAAGGAGCACGGCCTGGGCCGGCGCATCGAGGGCGGTGACGTCGCCGGCCACCGAACCATCCTGGTCGAGGACATGGTCACCACCGGCGGCTCCAGCCTGTCCGCGGTGGAGGCCCTGCGCGCAGCGGGGGCGGAGGTCTCCGACTGCCTCGCCATCATCACCTACGGCTTCAGCGAGGCGGTCGCGGCCTTCGCCGCCGCCGAGGTCACGCTCACCACGCTGACCACCTTCGAGGCGGTGGTGGCTCGAGCCCTCGCGGTCGGCACCATCGACGAGCGTGAGGCGCAGCTCGTCCGCTCGTGGTTGGCCGATCCGCACGCCTGGGACGGCCGATGACCGCCAGCGCGCTGGCCAAGCTCGAGGCCCGGATCACGGCCACCGAGTCGCTGCTCTGCGTCGGCCTCGACAGCGCCCATGATCGTCTGCCGTCTCGGTTCGACCGCGAGAACCACCCCCAGTTCGCGTTCAACCGCTCGATCATCGAGCAGACGCTGCCCTACGTCGCGGCCTACAAGCCCAACCTCGCCTTCTACGAAGCGCGCGGTGCAGCCGGCTGGAACGATCTGGCCAAGACCATGGAGCTGCTGCGCTCGATGGCACCTGATGTCTTCACCATCGCGGACGCCAAGCGTGCGGACATCGGCTCGACCAACGCGGGCTACGTCACGGGTCTGCTCGACGAGCTGGGGTTCGATGCCATCACGGTCCAGCCGTACCTGGGCGCGGAGGCGCTCGGACCCTTCCTCGATCGAGAGGACAAGGCTTGCATCGTGCTCTGCCGGACGAGCAACCCCGGCGCAGGTGAGCTACAGGACCTCGATGTCAACGGCGCGCCGCTGTGGGAGGTGGTCGCCACCAAGGTTCGCGACGAGTGGAACGCCAACGGCAACTGCATGCTCGTGGTCGGGGCGACGTACCCGCAGGAGCTGGCCCGTGCCCGCGAGCTCTGTCCGGACCTGCCCTTCCTCGTGCCTGGCGTGGGCGCCCAGGGGGGTGATGTCGAGAGCGTCGTCGAGGCCGGTCTCGACGCACGAGGCGGCGGACTGCTCATCAATGCCTCCCGTTCGATCATCTTCGCGGACGACCCCGGCGCGGAGGCCAGGGCCCTTCGCGATGCCATCCGCCAGGCCGTGGCGGCTCGACCGCCCACGAGCTAGATGTAGTGCCCCGGGTTCGTGGGCCATCGCCTCGCGCGGCCATCGGTTCGGTCAGCCAGTCCTGGAGAGGCTCGAGGATCGAGGCCCGGCGCGGCTTGGTGGTGCGGCGGGAGGCGGCGCAGGGTGCCCGGCGCGGTGGTGCGCCGGGGTAGCTCGCGGCGCAGGGTGCGCGGCGTGGTGGTTCGCCGGCTATGCCGCCAGGGACTGTACCGACCAGGCAGGCCGTCCGATCGCTCCGATCAGCGGCTCATCCCACCCCTGGCATGCCCGTGGTGCATGAACCCGCGAGGCACCGTGGCCCGTTCATGCGCGGGGGCATAGATCGCGAAGCGCGTGGCCCGTTCATGCGCGGGGGGCATGGATCGCGCGGCGCCTGGCCCGTTCATGCGCGGGGGGCATGAAACCCGCGCGGCACGTGCCCGGCATGACGAACGAGGAGAGGGTCCCGTCCACGCGGGGGGCATGGACCGCGAGGCACGTGCCCGGCATGACCGTCCGACACCGTGGGCCAACGCGCTGATCGACACCCCGTGGCGAGACGCGCTCTAGCGCCGCACCGCGCCTCAGTGGGAGCTGGCCACCCAGGCGATGTCTCACGCACCCCGGGAACGACAGCTGATATGGAGAGGGTTGGTCAAGGGTCGGGCACGGTGGCCCGGTGGCAGGTGGTCGTGACTGGACGGCGGGACGGACAGGTGGCAACGGCGTTCGGCCACTCTGATATCCGCGGGTCGGGACCGCATGGCAGTGGTGCGCCAGAGGGTGCCTCGCGCTAGGAGCGCGGGTCCGGACGCAAGCGTCGGCCGCATAGCTGTAACGAGGATCCTCCCGGTCGGTCACGTCCGTCCCGCCGATGATCTAGGCCGCTCGACCGAGGGCCCAGCAGAAACCGGAGAGCTCACGAGCCACGGCCACGACCGCGACGTTCGAGGGCTTGCGTCGTTCGACCAGTCGCCAGTAGCGGTCGTGGAGCCGCCGCTGGGCCGTGGTGGCGATGGCCAGCACCTCGGGCGGCTGACCGGCGAGCCGCTTGGCGAGGGCCGGGCCCACGTTCGGTCGCCGACGGGCATGCCAGGCGGCCTCCACGAGCACCCGTCGCAGGTGCGCATTGCCGGCCTTGGTGATGGGACCCTGGCTGCGTCGCTCGCCCGAGGAGTGCTCGCTGGGCACGAGGCCGACGAAGGCCATGAAGGCGGGGGCGCTGCCGAAGCGGGTGAAGTCCCCCACCTCGAGCGCGATGGTCAGGGCCGACAGCTCGGCGCGGTCGTGCCCGAGGGTGCGCTGGGCGGCCGGCTCGTCGAAGTGCTGTCGGGTCAGCCAGGCCGTGTGCCGCCCGGTCCAGGCACTGCCCTCGGTGTAGACCCGGCCGTGGCGGAGCAGGAACTTGGACAGGCGGTGGCGGGCACGGAGGATGTCCTCGCGCTCGTCCTGGCGGGCCCGCAGCAGGTCGCGCACGGCCTCCTCCTCGGGTGTCGGCACCCGCACCGCGGTGAGCTCCCCGGCGCGGAACAGGCCGGCCAGCTTGCGGGCATCACGACGGTCGGTCTTGATGCGGTCACCCGGTCGCCGCGGGGTCAGCGAGGGCGCGATGACCGTGGTCTCGACACCGAGAGCGTTGAGCTGGCGATCGAGGTCATAGCCGGTGGGTCCGGCCTCATGGCAGGCGCGCACCCGCGTGGGTGCGGGCCAGCGGCGTACCAGCCGTCGCACCGCCTCGGGCGTGTTGGGGATGGACTCCTCGTCGAGCCGACCATCGGGCCGCAGCAGGGCCACGCTGATGCTGGCCTTGCTGACGTCGAGGCCGACGTACGTGGTCGTATGCTGGAGCATGGTCGGCGTCCTCCGTATGTGGCTCCACCCGCGATGTCGCGGATGATCCACGACGTTACGCAGGCGTCGACCTCTCCATGCTGACTAGACGCACATGGCCGTGAAGGAGGTCTCGGTCCGGGGCACGCACGACCATCCTGACGAGCGACCCTGACGACCTCGGCCGGCTCGTCGATGCTGACGAAGCCGGCCGGGATGTCTCCGTGGAGGCCGTGCAGGCCTGACCGGTCAGTCCACGAGGTAGTCGTAGGTGATGACCATCTCGTCGCCTGGTTCCACGCTGATGGGCCAGCGCATGAGGTTGCCCGGCTCCTGCTGCGGCGCGATCGAGGCCGTCAGCTCTTCCGCATGGGGCGGCAGGTAGTCGACGACGTCCATGTGCACCGTGGTCGGGGTGAAGTTCTCGATCGTGAGGGTCACCTCGTACTGGTAGTCGAAACGACCCTGGGCGATGGCCTGCTGCGTCTGCTCGCGCTTCACGCGCACGTCCTGCAGGTGGCCGATGGTCACGCTGCCCTCGCCGCCGACGGGCGTGAGCTCGATGAAGTCGCTGCCGATGAAGAGGCCGTTCTGGTAGTTGCGGACGACGCCTTCGCTGAACGGCTGGTCGCTCTCGTTCTTGACCTTGTAGATGACCGTGACCTGCTGGTCGGTGGGGGCGTTCCAGAGGTGCAGCCGACGGGCCGGCAGCTCCTGGCCCACGAGCTGGGCGTAGATGGTGTCGCCAGGCTCGGCGGTCAGCTGGCCGATGTCGTAGGTGTGCTGGATATCGACCTGGCCCACCGGGGCGCTGACCGACAGCATGTCCGCTTCAGCGAACCCGGCCAGCTTCTGGTTGGCCGAGAGCTCGGCCGCCGGAGCGATCGGCCGGTTGAGGTCGACCATGCCCGCCACCAGCTGCGTATCCACGTCATCGAGCTCGAGAGCGCTGTCGGTGATCTCGGCGAAGTAGTCGAGCTCGACGGTCTCGTCGGTGTCAGCACCCACCCACATGTCGTACGTCGGGCGCCAGCTGACGCCGCCGAGGAGGTACTCCATGGAGATGTCGCGCAGCTCCGAGTCGGTGGCCGACTGCCACTTGATGGTGGGCTGGCCGGTGCTCCAGTTGAGGCGGTAGTTGGAGACTCGCTCGCCGTTCTCGCGCAGCACGAGCGTGTCCGGGTAGACGGTCTGCGGCAGCACGATCTTGACGTCGACCCCGCCGGGCAGCCCCACCTCGTCGCGAGCGTAGGCCACGTTGTTGAGGAAGACCGCGACCCGGTCGGGAGCGCTGGTGTAGCTGATGGCATCGTCGACGGCCGCAGCGGTGACACCGGCCGTGGCACCGACGAGGACGCAGGTCGAGATGGCTGCCGCCACCGGGGCTCGCAAGGTACGCATCTTGAGGCTCCTTCTCTGGAGGCGCACCGAAACGGTTGGGCACGCTCACACGTCCATGACGACCGAGTCCAGCCCACGGTTCCCTACGCTGATGACAGCGTGCACCACAGACGGGCCGGATCGCCTCAGCGCGCGGAGCCCATCACCCTGTCCCGCCCCCGCAGGTCCGAGCCTATCCGACCGGCACCTCAGGTACCGGAGTGTCCGAGGTCGATTCCGTCGACGGGTACCGCTACCCACTCGGGATCTTCGACCTGCGCCTCGATCATCTCGCGACGGCGACGCCACAACGTTCTGATGGCCACCGCTGCGCCTGCGGCCACCGCGACCACGAGGCCCAGGATGATCAGGGTGCGCAGCGTGCTCCTGCCGTCGGGCGCCTCAGCGGCCTCGACCGGTGCCGACGCCAGGGTTGTCGTCTGCACCCCCAGCTCCTCGAGCAGCGCCGCTTCGAGCAGCTCCTGGACCGGGATGCCGATCGTCGTCGCGGCAGACTCCTGCGCTCGCTTCCGCCATCTCGTCACCATCCGGTGCACGACCGGCCTCACCAGCGTCACCATCAGCAGGCCATTGACCGTCCCTCGAACCCATCTCACCACGGCACCTCCTTGTGTCGACAGCCTGATGGACCGAGACCGTGCTGACTAGGGCCGAGTAGCAGGGCCGAGCTCGCCCCTCAGGACCGATGGTCGCCGGAGCTGGCGGCGCGTCCGTCTGACGGGCCGGTCCTCCGGTCCGGCTATGGGTTGCCGTTGGCCTCGCGCACGCGCAAGCGGAACGACTGTTCACCGATGGCGTTCCAGGCGATCACGCGCTTGGTCTTCCAGGGCCAGGCCACGGAGGGCCACTCGTTCCAGATCTTGTCGTCGTAGCGGATCTGGCCGACGAACTTGCGGTGGAACCAGGTCTGGCCGTTGTCGTCGGACTCGGTCCACATGACGTACGACGACTTCCCGTTCGAGCGGGTCATCGAGTAGGCCAGGCCCACCCGGTCGGCACCGTTGAGGACCACGGCCGGTCCATAGATGTAGTCGACGTCATCGTCTACCTCGGCCTGTCCGTAGGCTCCCCGCAGTGGCCCCCAGGACGACGCTTCCCAGATGCGCACCTTCAGGCTGTCGCCCGTCGCCCAGGTCACGGCCACCCGGCCGTCGAGCACGTCGATCCCCGGCACGCTGCTCGCGAGGTCGGTGTCGGCGGCCGCACGGAAGGTCCATCGGATCGGCTGCACACGGCTGGCCTTGCCGTTGTCGATGCCCAGGCGACTCGCTCGCTGAGCGGCATTGGGGCCGGTGAGGACCTTGGTCGGCGACCAGGAGCTGCCCCCGTTGGTCGAGATGCGGGCCACGACCTCGCCGCCGCGTCGCAGCCAGGCGATGGCCACGAGGTTGTCATCTGCGGCCATGACCGGAAAACCCGCCTTGCCCTCGCCCGCGCTCGAGTAGGCCGTGCCCAGCGTCTTGCGCGTCCACGTCTTGCCGCGATCGGTGCTCTGGGCGAGCTTGATCGCACCGTTCGTCGCGTTGGTCCAGGCCACGTAGACGCGGGCGCCGGCCGCGGCCACGGTGGGATAGTCGACCTTGCCCTTGAGCGGGCTGAGCTGCTTGACCGGGCCCCAGGTGCCGGGCTTGCCATGGTTGTTGGCGGCACGGAAGTACACCGTCCGCGACCGCCAACCCTTGTAGTCGAGCGGCTTCTTGATGCTGACCCAGGTCGCGTACAGGGAACGGCCGGAGGCCGCGAGGGCCGGTCGGTCACCGTGCTGTCTGAGTGGGTTGATGCGTACGGAGCCGGGTGGCCACGAGGCCGTGCCCACCTTGCGCCGAACCACCTGCACGCCGAGGTACGGACCGTCGTTGCGGATGGGCTTGCCCTTGACCACCGGCGTGACCCAGGTCGCATGCAGATAGCTGCCCATGCTGGAGGCCGAATCGACCAAGGCCGATCCGGTGTTCCAGCGGAAACGCGGTCCCAGCGAACGTTCGTAGCCGACCTTGACGGCCGACTGCTCGCGCAGGGCCAGGCCGCGCACGGTCACGCGATCCGGTGAATCGGGGTCGTTGCTGCGCACTCGCAGCTCTGCCACCTGCCAGCCTGGGTCGACCGGCTTGAAGCGCACCTTCACACGGCACTCGCCGTCGACGGGCAGGGTCTGGCCGGAGCAGAGATCCTCGGTCATCACGAAGCTGGCCTCGCCGGCCCCGACGATCGCCACGCTCTCGATCTCGAGCGGGATGTTGCCCATGCTGCGGATGCCGCCGACCTGCTCACCTGAAGCGGTACCGATGTGTCGCCAGGCGAAGTCCATGTCTCCGGAGCCGATCCACGCTTCCGCCTTGGGCACCACACCTGTGCCGAAGAGCTTCAGCCAGTGGCGGCCGAAGTGGGTGGCAGTGTCATCGATGATGATGTGTGCTTCCTTGGCACCCCCGCTCGTGGGCTGGAAGCGGACCTTGAAGGTGCATTGGCCGCCTGGAGCGATGGTCTGCCCGCTGCAGCCATCCTCCACGAGCGCGAACTGTCCGGGGTTGGCGCCACCGAGTGAGAGTGAGGTCAGCGTCATCGGGACCGTACCGGGGTTCGTGATCGTGACCGGCTTGGCGTTGCTGCTGGTGTCGGTGAAACGCTCGGGGTACTCGATGCGGTGTGGCTCGATGGTGATGGCCGCGGCGTCGGTCGTGGACGAGTAGCGGATCTCCGCGTGGTAGTCACGCCGAGGTGGCTGCCCGGCCACATCGTTGCAGCTGTAGTCGATGCTGATGGCGGCTCGATCGAGCTCCCCGCCTGCGCCCCATGCCAATTCGTGCACCGTGAAGCGTCCGTCGTAGTGGTGCCCGCAGGTCGCGTCCAGTCGTGGCTGCCCGTTCTCGGGATAGGCGCCCGGCTCGGCACCGGTGTAGGTGCCCACAGCCAGGTCTTCGCCCGCCGGCGCGCTCAGGCTCAGCGATCTGTCGTGGCCCCAGTAGTCGATGTAGTTGAAGATCAGCCGATTGGTGTCGCTCCATTCGGTGACCAGTCGCGGGCCGTCGGGCGGGACCTGGGCCAGGGACTGCCCCCAATGCCAGGTGAAGCCGGGCTCGCCGTCGATGACGATGAGGTCCACAGGGTCGCTCGCGGCTCGCGCCGGCGACCAGGCGCCTGCGCTCGTGACCGCCAGCAGGATGACCAGCATCGCCGCCGACAGGGCTGTGCGCTTGCCTTGGGTGGCATGGGCTGCCGCATGGCTGCCAGCGATCGCCTGGTTCAACATCACTCCCCCTTTGATGCCTGCCTGCCGGGCATGGTCGGGTTCGCTGCTGCAGTGCACAAGGGCCGGACGGCCCGGGGGCGTAGGCGGTCAGAGCGGCGGCGCTCGGGTGAAACCCTCACTCACGGCGATGCCGGACGTCCCGGGGCTGCCGATTAGCGACCGCCGCCTCTGCTCTTCTTCTCGTGGATCTGGAGCAGGAGTCGCAGCCGGGCTTGCCGGGTCTCTGCGCTGATGCCGGGTTCGTTCGGGTCCGGAAGTGAGGCGGGGTGTCGGCGCTGGTCAGGCTCGCTCGGCACGAACGAGATCAGCCGCTCGAACAAACGCCACAGGTTGGCGTGATCAGCCATGGCCACCTCTTTCCAGCCCCAATCCTCCGCGTCCCGTCGAGCGGGTCAAGGGCTGGACGGCCCGGCGGCCTGCGCTGCCATGGCGGCGACCCAGTCCTCCGGGAACGCCACCACGTTGCCGGCTTGGCGGACCTCGACCCGCTGCTTGGACTCGGCTGGGGAGGACGGACCCGTCACGGTCGCCGCCCCGCCGGTGCCGTCGGCAGCGCCAGCGGACCGGGTCGAGATGATCATGAGCGCGATGACGACGCCGGCGATGACCGCGACCAGCAGTGCGAGCCGACTGCGTGTGCTCAGGGGCGCCCACTTCGGAGGTGGATCTCCGGGGTGGTTGGGGTTGCGGCCCGGTTTGTACCAGCCCATGGCTTCATCTTCCGCGCCTCCGTCAGCGGGTCAAGGGCCGGACGGCACACCGGCGTGCCTGGCCATGTCGGTGTGCCGTGCGCCGGTCAGAAGTCACACATCCCGACTCGGTAGATCTGCTCGACCTTGGTCCATGCTCGTCCGAACTGCCGGATGTTCGAGCTGAGTGCCGCCACGTTGCCGCGGTTCATCGCCGTGATCGCCTTGTTGAGGCTCCTCTGAGCTTGCCGGATGCGCTGTTGCCACCTGGCCATGTCCTCGGCGAGGCAGGACTCCGGCTCGAACCGACGCTTGCTCTTCTTCAGCCACTGCGTCTCTGCGCGGAAGTGCTTCTGGATGTTGCCGAGCCCTCGACGTGCCTGTTGTGCCGTCTTGACCTTGGACAGGCTTGCGTTGAGCTTGTCGCCCTTCTGCAGCCACTTCTTCTGGTGGTTCGTCCATTCCTTGACCGTGATGGCCGGGGCGCCGGCGTTCTCCCCACCTTGGGTCGCCGGCGGCTCGGTCTCGGTCGTTGAGTCGGACGATCGGATGACGGGGTCGCCCACGGTGGTCCGCGAGACGCCGTCGCTGTATGACTCGATGGCGTAGTAGCCGTCGAGGATCTTGGCGCAGTCCTCGAAGACGATGCGTGACGCGTCGAGCTGGGAAGGGTCGATCGAGGTGGCGCCTTCCGGACGCCACGCCCCGGGGTCCTGCGTGAAGCTCACGCACCACACTGCCGAGGAGGGCGTGGAGGAGTTGCCGGGGACATGCACATGGCTACTGTCGCCCAGGTGCGCCGCGACCCCGGCTGGAACGGCGCCGAGTACCAGTGCGGCGGCGAGGACCGCGACGACGGCTCTGGATCGTGACTGTGGCAGGACCATCGGGAATCCCCCATGCGGATGGCACCATCCTCCGCCTCGGGGCACCGGGGTCAACTAGTACTTCCGACGCGGTCGATCCCGTCAGGGGCCAAGGGCCAGACGGCCCGGCGGCACGCGTGGCGGTGGCGACGACGTCCAGACACATGCTGCTGTGCGTGGCGACTGGTGCAGGTGTCCGCGTGCGACGGACGGTGATCGAGGCCGCGCATGGACTCCAGCCCGATGGCGCTCCCGCGCCTTAGGCCGACGCTAGCCCCACGCAGGTCACTCGCAGAGGTCACGAGCCATGTGCGACAGGATGCGGTTCTTCTGGCTGCTGCAGGTGTGCAAGGTGGCGATCGTGTTGGGCTGGGCGCTCCGATGGCTCGTCGACGGCGGTCAACCCGCGGACGACAAGGTGCTCGGCTTCCTCGCGGTTGCGGGGCTGGTACTCGCGCTCGGGGCCTGGTTCATCCGCCTGGCCCCGGATCCGGATCCCGATGAGGTCCCGACCATGGTCGTCTGGGATCTTGGCGGCCAGGGACGAGAGCCTGACATCCGTCCATCTCGGCGGTCGTACTACTCCCTGCTGCCTCCCTGGTTCATGCTGCCGCTGATCCTGGTCTTCGGCTGCGTGGGGGTGGCCACGGAGAGCGTGCTGCTGTTGCTCGTCCCGGTCGCGGTGGCCATCGGCTGGGTCGTCCTGATCGTCACCGATGCCATCTGGTGGCTACACGCAGATGAAGGCTAGCGGGCGCCGACACCGCGGCGGGGAGGAGCTCGACGGTCTCGGTCCCGGACACTATGGCAGTTCGGCCAGCACGTCCTCGATGTGTACCTGCGTGCCGTCAAGCAGGTACACCACGTACAGCACCTCGCCGATCGGGTAGATCCAGACGTCGCTGTAGTGGACCGCGTCGGGGTCCAGCGGCCCCGCGTCTGCTGGAGGTGTTCGCGTGATGGCCAACACCCGGCGGCCATCGAGGTCGGTCCACTCGACCGAGGTGGTCGGGTCTGCGATGACCTCGGCCATCCCCACCCCGTACTCGACCTCGACGAATGGCTCGACCAAGGCCTCACCGGGGACGCCCTTGAGACGGAGCGCCCCCACCGATGACTGACCGTCCGAGCTCGAGCCGACGACGAGGGAGGCATCGGTCGGATCCTTGTCGAACGGCAGCAGCAGGCCGCGCCAGAGCCAACGGAGGTTGCCACCCATCTCGACAGGGATCACCTCGACGTCGAAGTCGATGTCCCCGATACGAGATGGGACGGTCGATACCAGGTCGTCGGGTGCATCGGATGGCGTCACCCCGGGAGACGGCGACTGCGCAGCCACCCCAGTCCCCAGCGCCAGGACCAGCAGCACTCCGAGTAGCGCGGATCGCATCACGGCTCCACTCCCGTGCGGATGCCCTCATTCTTCCCGGCCCACCTCGCGGGTCAAGGGCCGGACGGCCCGGCGACGCAGATATCGACAGCGGCGGCGACGAGGGCGAACCCGCACGTCATGGCGAACCTCGATCCGTTCCGTGTAGCGATGCTGGACGCCAACGATCACTGCGGTTCATCAATGGCCGCCACGGGGTTGGGCGGTCACGCCTGGCACCTGCCGCGCGGGTCCATGCCCCCGGCTCATCGCGATCCATGCCCCCCGCGCATGAACGGGCCACGCTCATGGCGGTCCATGCCCCCCGCGCATGAACGGGCCAGGCGCCTCGCGGGTCCATGCCCCCGGTGCATGAACGGGCCGACGCACCTCGCGGGTCCATGCACCACGGGCATGCCAGGGGTGGGATGAGCCGCTGATCGGAGCGATCGGACGGCCTGCCTGGTCGGTACAGTCCCTGGCGGCATAGCCGGCGAACCAGCACGCCGCGCACCGTGCGCTTCGCCGGCGCACCACCACGCCGCGCACCACCACGCCGCGCACCACCACGCCGCAGCGGGCCTCGATCCTCGAGCATCTCCAGGACTGGCTGACCGAACTGCTGGCCGCGCACCACCACGACGCAGCGGGCCTCACGAACCCCGGGGGACTACGACTAGGCCGGAGCCGTGTCGGCGATCCTGGCCAGTTCGAGTACCTGGTTGATCGTGAGCCGCCGACCGATCTCGGTGGCGCGGGCGACATCCGCCTCCGACAGTGATGCGCGTGCCTGCTCCACCAGCTCGCGACCAGGGTTCTCGTCGGAGTAGATGACGACGATGCCCTCCTGGCCGGCATACACCTCGGCCGCGGCCGCGATCTGGACGGCACGGTCGGGCCGGTGCTCGACCGCTTCGGTGGCTGCAAGCCCGATCAACGACCGGCCGACCCCGCGGACGCTTGCCACGTCGGTATGTGCCTGCACCGACTCGAAGAAGGATCGGCGTGCGAGCCCGGTCTGGCCGTTCCCGAGATGCGTCCAGGCGATCTCCGAGAGGATCCGGGCTTCCTCGCCGCGATCGCCGATCGCCTCGAACGCCTCGAGCGACTGTCCATACAGGTCGACGGCGGCGACCGCATCGCCGCGACCGGAGGCCAATCCGGCAAGGCCGCCGAGGGACATGCCCGCGCCCTCCTTGTCGCCGAGTCGCTCCTGGATCGCGAGCGCATCGGAGTAGCTCGCCCGCGCCTCATCGAGATCGCCTGCCAGCGCCTGGCAGATCCCGGTGACGGTCAGGGCGAACCCCAGGCCCCAGGTGAATCCGAGCGCTTCGGCTCGCTCCGCGCTCTCCTTCGCCAGCGTGAGCCCCTTGCTCAGGTCGGACCCGAGCAGGGCGAGAGCAAGGGCGAACCCGGCCAGGCACCACTCGCGCCCAGCGCCGAGCTCGGCGGCGATCCGATAGGTCTCACCCCATTCCTCGATCGATCGCTCGAGCTGCCCCGACATCCATGACCCGAGCCCGACCGTCATGAGGGCGCCCGCGCGCCCGATACTGGGAGCACCCGCGGGGTCGAGCGCAAGGAAGGCGGTCGCGTACTCCCTCGAGCTGAGGTTCTTGCCCCGGATGTGCCAGTACATCCACAGGTCGCCGGCCATCTGCAGGCCCAGCTCGAGCGCGGTCGCGTCACCGCGCCTGGCAGACGCCAGCAGCAGGTCCAGCGCGGCCTGGAGATTGCCCTCCTCGATGATCCCGCGGTCGACGGCCCCGACCTGGTCGCTTCCCTCGATGCCGTCGCGGATGTCACGCGCGAGAACGGCATACCGCTGGGCGTGCCGCAGCGCGATCCCACCGGCCTCACCGGAGTCCTCGAGGCGCTCCCCGGCATACTCGCCGATCGTCTGGAGCATGTGGAACCTGTCGACCTGGTCAGCTGCCTGCACGAGCGCCTTGTCCACGAGCGACTCAAGCTCGTCGAAGCTGGGCTCGCCCGGCTCGGCGCACACCGCCTCGATATCCTCGAGGGTGCACCCGCCGACGAAGACGGCCATCCGTCGGAAGAGACGCTGCTCGGACTCCGTCAGCAGCGCGTGGCTCCAGTCGATGGTGGCACGGAGCGTCTGGTGCCGTTCGGCCGTGTCGCGTGGACCGGAGGTGAGGACGTTCAAGGCGTGGTCCAGCCGTTCCAGCAGCGCCTCGGGAGACAGGATCCGCAGCCGGGCGGCGGCGAGCTCCAGCGCCAGGGGCAGACCGTCCAGGCGCCGGCACACTTCGGCGACCGCATCTGCGTTCTGCGCCGTCAACTCGAAGCTGCCCTTCGAGGCGCGGGCTCGCTCGACGAACAGGGCGACGGCCGGGTAGTCGATGAGCGACGCTGACTGGGCCGCGCTCGACGAGATCGGGACCGCGAGCGGCGCAAGCGGATACTCCCGCTCTGCCGAGATCCGCAGCAGGGTCCTGCTGGTGATCACGACCCGCAGCCCTGGGCAGGCCGCGACCAGCCGGGCGATCTCGGGAGCAGCCGCCACGATCTGCTCGAGGTTGTCCAGGAGCAAGAGCGCCTTCTTGTCATCGATCAGGGAGATGACACCATCGCCGAGCGTGCGCTCCTCGGCCTCCTTCACGTCCAGCGCAGCGGCGAGCGCCGCCATGAAGCTGTCCGCCTCGAGGACATCGGCCAGGGGGATGAACGCGACACCATCGAGGAAGTCCGGGGCGAGCACGCGGCCAAGCTCGACCATCAGGCGCGTCTTCCCGACGCCACCGGGACCGGTGATCGTGACCACCCGATGGTCTCGGACCGCAGCGACCAGCGAGTCGAGGTCGGTCGACCGACCGAGCAGTGGTCCGACCAGCTCGGGGAGGTTGCCGGGCAGGCTCGCGAACCGCTCGCCCTTGCCCTCGACTGCCCGCGGATCGGGCACCACGATGCCGTCATCGGAGACGGCGAAAAGCTCCAGCGGACGACCGACATGCTTGAGCTTGAACCGCCCCAGGCTGACGACGGCCACATCCGTCCGGTTTCTGAGATTGTCGTACGCGGTGTCTGACAGCAACACCGCGCCGGGCACTGCGAAGGACTCCACTCTGGAGGCGATGTTCACGGCCTCTCCGGTGAGCCGCTCTCGCTCGACCGTCACCTCGCCGACGTGGATGCCGATGCGCACCGGGACGTCTTCGACGACGAGCTCGCGCTGGATCTCGACGGCAGCCTGAACGGCCGCGAGCGCGCTCGGGAACATGCTCATGCTGCCATCGCCGAGCCGCTGGACGATGGTCCCGCCGAAGGCCACGTGATGACGCTCGACCACGTGCCAGTACCGGTCGCGCCTGTCGACGGCTTGGCGCTCGTCGGCCTGCAGCAGGGTGGTGTAGCCGACCATGTCGGTGAAGACCACCGCGACAAGCCGGCGATCAGGGTTCTGCCTCACACGTTCTCCCTCGGCACATGGGGCGGGCTGGGCCGGTGCGCACGAGGACCATAGCGCTTGAGACAACGGTCGGCATGCCAACGTCGGACCGCGGCAGGTGAGGTTGTCCCGTCGGTCGTGTTCTTGCGATTGCCCAGCGTCTGGGCAAGCGCAGCCCGGCGTTCTTGCCGCCCGCAGCCCGAGCTGGCCGGCGCAGCCCGAGCTGGCCGGCGCCGCTCCGCTACGCGCCCGGCGCGCGGAAGCTGGGCGACATCTTCGAGGCGGCGTCGATCTCCTCGGGCGTCAGCAGTACGGTCGTGCGGATCCCCATGGCACCGGAGGCCGAAGCCGTCATGGCGCCGGCCGCAGCTGCCGCGTTGTCGGGCAGGTCCGCGATCAGATAGAAGTCGTCGCTACCGAACCCGAAGTAGTAGGCCTCGACCGTGCCGCCAAGCGACGTGACGATCTGCTCGGCTACCTCGCGTCGACGGGTGCCCCCCTCTGCAAGGACGCCGCGTGCCCCTTCGGACGTGTAGCTGCCCGTGAATAGAAACTTCGCCATCTCTGCCTCCTACCGCGCGGCGCTCATGCGGCCGCCTTGACGTCGCGGCGACACCAGCGTACGCCTGACACGGACGCTGTCAACGGCGACGACGACCAGACCGAACCCGCTATTCATGGCGATTCCCACGCGCGGCAGTGACGTCTCGACCTATGCCTCGGCGGGCAGCCACTCGAAGGACTCGGCGATAGGCAACAGTGCCTCGTCGGATCCGCTCGGGCTACCGCAAGTCAACGTATGGAAGCCGGAGTCGTGGGCGAGCAGCCAAGTCACTCGATGAACACCGATGGACGGGAGTTCGTCGTCGACGCGGACAGCCGGACCAACTGGGAGACCGGTGGCCGAGACCTGCAGGCGGATGGCCTGATCGCGGTAGGCGTCGACGAACGCATCGGCGAACGAGTCCAGGTCTTCGCCATCCACACCGTCGCCTGGTGGCTGGTCCCACTGCCAGACGACACACTGGTGTCCATCGGGGTGCTGCAACCACAGATGCTGTTCGGCATCGCTTGTGGCATAGGTGAGGCCGAACCCTCGGGTCCGGACCCACCAGCCACTAGGTACAGTCAGCGCAAACCCAGACGCTGGAACCTCGATCCTTCGCTCGCCATCCGGCAGGGGCGCGAACCCATCGAGGACCGCTTCCCAGTACTCGTCTTGGACCAGCTCGAGACTCAGGCACGTAACGGTAATCTCGGTGTCGTCACCTCCGATGAGGTAGGTCGATCGGTGTAGCAGCTGCCGATCATCGGTCTCGCTCACATGCCGCAGCTTCGAGTGGCGGCCGGTGACGAGGTCGACCATGGTCGGGTCGCCCAGTGAGACGAATGAGATGGGCCCGATTGACGCATGCAGCTCGATGTCGTCGACCCACTCTGAGGCAGGGCGTTGCGGGCCTTGCTCGGCTTGGATGCCACAGCCAAGGGTCCGCCGGTCGTCAATCGGAAGGACGTACAGCGGGGGCCAGTCGTCCATGACGATGTTGAGGTACCCGAACCTCCAGCGCAGGAGGTTGCCCGATCCGGTGCCACCTTCCTGATCCAGGGACCCGATGAGTGTGTCCATCTCGTCGGTCGATGTCATCGCCACCCAGCCATCAGGGAGCGTGATGGCGTAGCCGGCAGCGGGCATCTCGATCCGCTGGGTTCCGATCGCCGGGCTCAACGAAGGCGACTCGGCCGAGACTGAGCCGATCGCCGCTATCAACAGAGTTGCCACGACCAATGCCAACGCCGCGGTTCGCATCACACCCCCAGTCGCCGCCATCCTCCGCGCCCCGCTCAGCGGGTCAAGGGCCGAACGGCCCAGCGGCGTGGGTCGCCATGGCGGCGACGACCAGACGTCGTACGCCTGGCGAAACCGCAAGAGGACGCGGCACCCTCCTCCGGGTGCCGCGTCCTTCAGCCATCGAGTGATCTGCAGCGATGGTCAGCCCATGGTCAGGGCCATCACCGCCTTCTGCGCGTGGAGCCGGTTCTCGGCCTCATCGAAGGCCGCCGACTTGGGGCCGTCGATGACCGCATCGGCCACCTCCACACCACGATCGGCCGGCAGCGGATGCATCCAGATGGCGTCGTCCTTGGTCAAGGCCATCCGTCGCTCATCGGAGATCCAGTCGGTGTACTGGGCGGAGATCTTGGCGCCCTCCTCGTCGGAGACACCCAGCGTGTGGGCGCCCCACGACTTGGCATAGACCACGTCGGCGCCCTCGAAGCCGGCATCGAACTCGTCGAGCTGCTCGAACTTGCCACCGGCTCTGGCCACGTTGGCCTTGGCCTCTTCCATGATCTGCGGCATCAGCTTGAACTCGGGCGGATGCACCAGCTTCACGTCCATGCCGAAGCGGGTCGCGGCCAGCAGCAACGACTGCGGCACCGAGATGGGCTTCTGGTACGAGGACGCATAGGCCCAGCTGATGGTGATCGACTGGCCCTTCAGGCGACCCTTCTTCTCGATGATGGTCATCAGGTCCGCGAGGATCTGGAAGGGGTGGTACGTCTCGCACTGCATGTTGAGCACCGGCACGCGAGAGGCCTCGGCCACGGCACGGATGTACTCGTTGCCCTCACCCGGCGTGACGTGGCGGATGGCGATGCCATCGTTGTACCGGCCCAGGATCTCGCCGATCTCGGTGGCCGTATCGCCATGGGCGATCTGTGTGGTGCGGCTCTCCATGAACATGCCGTGCCCGCCGAGCTGGGCCATGCCCGCCTCGAACGAGGCACGCGTACGGGTGCTGCTGAAGAAGAACAGCATGGCCAGCGTCTTGTCCAGGAGATACGCGTGGCGCTCGCCGAGCGCCCGCTTGCGCTTGAGGTCGAAGGCCACGTCGAGCGCGGTCTCGATCTCCTCGTTGGTCCAGTCCGAGAGCGCGATGAGGTCACGCCCCCGAAGTCCGGTCTGCATCGCGGGGCCCCTACTCGGCCTTGCCGAGGATGAGCGTCAGCAGCGCCATGCGCATGACCACGCCGTTGAAGGCTTCGATCCAGTAGCGGCCGAAGCGCGTCTCGTCCACGTCCTGGGTGAGCTCGTCCATGCGCGGCAGGCTGTGCAGCACGAACGCGTCGCGCTTGGCCTTCTCGTGCAGGAGCTTGAGGTTGACCACGTACTCGGGCGGCGTGAGGCCCTTCTCGACGTCCTTCTCGTCCACGCGACCCTTGGTGTAGTCGGCCTGCACGACCGGCTCCATGTAGATGACATCGGCCTCGCCGATGACGTCGCGGATGTCGCCCACCTCGCGGTAGTAGGTGGAGCGCTCGTCGAGCTCAGCCTTGAACTCTGGCAGCAGGCTCATCTCGTCGGGGCCGATGATGATGGCCTCCATGTCGAAGCGCGACATCGCGTACAGGATCGAGTGCATCGTGCGCATGCGCATGTCGCCCACGAGGATGAGCTTGAGCCCGTCGAGCGTGCCCTTCTCCTTCCAGATGGTGTAGAGGTCGGTCAGCACCTGCGTGGGATGCTCGCCCCAGCCATCGCCGCAGTTGATGATGGGCACGGACGACCACTTGGCGGCCTCGTGCGGGGCGCCCTGCTGGTAGTGCCGGATGGCGATGACGTCGCCGTAGTACTCCAGCATGTGGAAGGTGTCCTTGAGCGACTCCATGTAGAAGTCACCGGCGCGGGTCATCTTGGCGTCGCTGAAGCCCTGCACGGCGCCACCGAGGCGATGCATCGCGGCCTCGGTCGAGAGGCGCGTGCGGGTGCTCGGCTGGTAGAACGCGGTCAGCAGCGTCTTGTCCTTGAGCAGATCGGTGTTGCGGCGATCGCGGGCGATGGGGGCCAGGTCGTCACAGACCTGGAAGATGCGCAGGTACTCGTCGCGGGTCATGTCCTTGAGGGACAGGATGTCGCGACCCTGGAAGCTTCTCATCGGGGATTCAGTCCTCCTGTTGCTAGCTGCCGGGGGCGTCCGACGATCGTCGGGCCCCACTGAAGATCACTGCGACGGTCTCGTCCGGGCTGACGACTCCGTCGCGGGTGAGCTGGATCAGGCCGGCCAGGCCGGCGGTTCCGGTGTGGTCGGCGTCGATGCCCATCTCGGGCCGAGCCAGGGCGTTGGCGGCCTCGAGCGTGGCCTCGTCTACCACGACCGAGCGTCCGCCGGTGATGAGCATGGCACGCACGACGGCTGCCCAATCGTACGTTTCGTCATCGAGGATGCCATGTGCGACCGACACCGGTTCGGTCTCCCAGGCCCACATGTAGTCCGAGCGGTGATGCACCGCCTGTGAGATGGCACCAGCAGCAGCCTCAGGGTCGACCGGCGTGCCCGCCGCCACCTCGAGGTGCTCCAGCGCGCGGTCGTGTGCCCGCTTCAGGGGGTAGCCGCCCTGCGTCTGGACGGTGTCGATGACCGGCAGCCGGGCCAGCTGCCCGAAGGCCACGGCCTCCTCCAGCGCCTGCGCGGCGGACGAGGCGAAGGCCCCGCCACCGACGTGGATGACCAGGCGGTCGAGCGCCGAGGCGTCGTCCGGCAGCTGGTCGATGAGCTCCCAGCCGAGCGTCTCGCCGCCCTCGATGGCGAGACCGTTGAGGTTGCCCTGCACCGTGAAGGGCACGGCACCATCGGCGATGGCCTGCAGCAGCCGGTGCACGGTGGGGTCGCCCGATTGGCCGGGCAGCCGTTCACAGACCTCCAGCTCGGAGCCCAGTGATCGGAGGCGGGCCACCACTTCCGGCTCGGCGGTGGGCGGTACGAAGACCACCAGCCGGCGCTGCGCGGCCCGCGCTACCACGGCTGCTGCGAGCGCGGCGTTGCCGCAGGAGGCGATGGCCAGCGGCGCGTCCGGGTCCGCCGTGCCGATCGACTCGGCGACCTCCAGCGCGAGCATCACGCCCATGAGGTGGCGGGCCTTGTGCGAGCCGGAGACGTTGCCGGTCTCGTCCTTGACCCAGACGCCGCCAGCCACGCTGAAGCCGAGTTCGCCATCGAGCTCCGCCGCCCGCACGATGGGCGTGGCCCGAAAGCCCCTGCCGTCGACCTCCGCGACCGCATCGTCCAGGCGGGAGACGAGGTCCAGGTAGCGCTGGTCGCTCCAGCCGGCGGCGCGGGCCACGTGGTAGGAGTGGAACCGGCGGCGGTAGCGCACGAAGGGGTTGGCACTGGGGTCGGCGTCGGGCTCGCCGTCAGCGACGGCCGGATCGAGCACGCGTCGCAGCACGTGGTCGATGTCATCGCCGGGGCGCGCCGCGGGGCAGGCCCACGTGATCGGATGCTCGGCCGGGACCTCGGCGCCGCAACCGGCGCAGACGAGGGAGGTGGCCGGACTCGTCACGCAGCCACCGCCGCGTTGAACTCGTCGATCATCTCGTCCCACTCGGTCACGACCGAGCGCGTCTCGACCCAGAAGTCCTGGCTCTGCCGCGAGGTGAACTCCTCGAACGTGACGCCCTGCTGCTCCACCCAGGTGTAGTAGCCCAGGTTGAACATGCGCAGCCGGTCCTCCCGCGTGCACTCGAGCATGTGGGCCGTGTCCACGCCGTCGAGGTACGCCGCCCGGACCTCGCCGGCAGCGGCCGCGTCGAACGTGCCCCCATGATCGCGCTGCACGATGCCGTCGATCTCGGAGGCATACATGCCGGCACCATCGGTCGCCACGGTGGCGATGACGTCCTTGGGTCCCAGCCCCTGCTGCTTGGCCACCTTGATGGCGGCGAGCACGTTGGCGATGGAGCTGTAGCCGAAGGAGCAGAGCTGGTCGACCACGTCCTGCGGCACGCCCATCCGCTCGCGCAGGTGCTGGTGGCCGGCCTCGGTGTTGAAGAGGACCAGCAGGTTGTCCGTGGCCTTGTCCGTGATGTCGACGATGAAGTCGGTGTTCATGGCGTTGTGGATGAGCGGTACGTGCTTGTCGCCGATGCCCTGGATGTTGTGCTCGCCGAAGCCGTTGTAGAGGAGCGTGGGGCACTCGAGCGCCTCCACCGCGGCGATGCGCGTGTCGTACTCCTCCTTGAGGTAGTCGCCAGCGGCGATGGCACCGGCTGACCCGGTGGCCGAGGTGAAGACCGCCAGGCGCAGCTCATCATCGTCGTCGGTCATGCTGTCGAAGACGCGGCCGATGGCAGCACCGGTCAGATAGAAGTGGCCGATGTGGTTCCCGAACTCGCTGAACTGGTTGAAGATCACCGTCTGCGGGTCCCGGTCCAGCTCGGCGCACTTGTCGTAGATCTCCTTGACGTTGGACTCGGTGCCGGGGGTGCGGATGATGTCGTCAGGGGAGGTGACCCACGAGGCCAGCCAGTCGAACCGCTCCTGGCTCATGCCCTCCGGCAGCACCGCCACGCCGTGGGCCTGCATGATCCGGCTCACGGCCACGCCGCCGCGGCAGTAGTTGCCGGTGGAGGGCCAGACCGCGCGTTGGGTCGCCGGGTCGAACTGGCCGGTCACGATGCGCGGCGCCAGGCAGCCATAGGCGGCGATGAGCTTGTGCGAGTGGATCATGGGGAAGCGGTCGCCCAGCAACACCACGATGGGGGAGGGCACGCCCGTCAGCTCCGGCGGCAGCACCACGTGTGCCGGCAGCGGCACCGGCATCGTGTCGCCGAAGTCGTTGTGCCAGTGGGCGCGGAAGAGGTTGCGCGGATCGGGCGCGTCAGGGTCGGCCTGGGACACGTCGCTGAGCAGGTCGGCAGACATCGAGCAGGGATCGGCCAGCTGGGCGAATGTGGGCATCACGATGCCGGCTTCACGGAAGCGCCGCACGGAGCTCTCGTACACAGCCTGGTCAACCACTTCACGTTCGAGTCCAAGCCGTCGCATCGTCGCCTCCGTGTTCGTCTGTCGATCGCGTCGCTGAAGCAAGGATCATTCGCCTCGCTGTGCGACGGCCCTGCGGCACGTGCCCTGGTTTCCTCGATGGCAGCGTTGCCGGCAGGTTCACCTAGCCTAACGGTGTCCGATAAGGGTAGGGTGTCGGTAGGGCCACATGGCCCCGCGTCACACACGGATGGCAGGACTCGTGGACATCACCCTCAATGGTCAGGACCGCTCGGTCGAATTCCGCCCCGGCACCTCGCTGCTCCAGCTCTTGCGCAACGAGCTCGGCCTACGCTCGATGAAGGACGGCTGCGCGCCGGAGGGCTCATGCGGCGCCTGCACCGTCATCGTCGACGGCCGACCGGTGGTTTCGTGCGCCCAGCCGGCCGAGCGGTTCGAGGGCAAGCAGATCGAGACGCTCGAGGGCCTGCCCGACGAGTCGCGCGATCTGTGGGCGGACGCCTTCAGCGCCACCGGCGCCTCCCAGTGCGGCTACTGCACGCCCGGCATCGTGATGAAGGCGGAGGCGCTGCTGCGCAAGGACGCCGAGCCTGAGCGCGACACCATCACCAAGGCCCTCGCGGGCAACCTCTGCCGCTGCACCGGCTACCTCTCGATCGTCGATGCCATCGGGCAGGTGGCGGCGGCACGCAACGGCGGGCCGCGGCCGGTGCCGCACCCTGGCGCCGCTGTCGGCGATCCGGCTCCCAAGTACCGCTCGCGGGAGCAGGTGCTGGGCATGCAGGAATACGTGGCCGATCACGTCGTCCCGGGCATGCTCCACGGCGCGCTCCGCTTCAGCGATCACCCGCGTGCCGTGGTCATCTCCATCGACACCTCGGCGGCAGAGGCAGCGGAGGGCGTGGTCGCGGTCATCACCGCGGCGGACGTGCCGGGCAAGCGCAACCAGGGCCTCATCAAGGACGACTGGCGGCAGCTGGTGGCGGTCGGCGAGACCACGCGCTACGTGGGTGATGTGCTGGCCGCGGTCGCGGCCGAGACGCGGGCCCAGGCTCGTGCCGCCGCGGAGCTCATCGACATCGAGTACGAGGTCCTGGAGCCCCTGACCGACCCCTTCGAGGCCATGGCCGAGGGCGCTCCACGCATCGCGCCCGAGGGCAACGTGCTCTCCGAATCGGCCTACGCCCGGGGTGACGTGGACGCCGCCCTGGCCGCTTCCGCCCACGTCGTGAGCGACAGCTTCAAGACCGCCGGCATCGAGCACGCGTACCTGGAGCCGGAGTCCTCGCTGGCCGTGCCGCAAACGGGTGACGGCCCGCGCATGCACGTGCTCTCGCAGGGTCAGGGCGCCTGGGAGGACCGACGGCAGATCGCTTCGCTCCTGGGCTGGGAGCAGCAGGACGTGCTGGTCACGCAGGTCGCCACGGGCGGGGCCTTCGGCGGCAAGGAGGATCTCAACGTGCAGGGCCACGCGGCGCTGCTGGCCCTGGCCGCGGACCGGCCGGTGATGCTGGCGCTCAGCCGGGCGGACTCCCTGCGCTTCTCCATCAAGCGCCACCGCTTCTGGATGGAGTACACCGTCGGCTGCGACGAGGAAGGCAAGCTGACGGCGGTCAAGGCTCGCTTCATCGGCGACAACGGCGGCTACGCCAGCGTGGGGGCCAAGGTGCTCGAGCGCGCGGCAGGCCACGCCTGCAGCGCCTACGAGGTGCCCAACGTCGATGTCGTGGCCAACGCCATCCTGACCAACAACCCGCCCTGCGGCGCCATGCGCGGGTTCGGGGCCAACCAGGCCAACTTCGCCATGGAGACGCTGCTCGACCGGCTCGCGGAAGCCGTGGGCATCGACGGCTGGGAGATCCGCTGGCGCAACGCGCTCGAGGAGGGCAAGCGTTTCGGCACGGGCCAGAAGCTGGGCCCCGGCGTGGGTCTGAAGGACACGCTGCTGGCGGTCAAGGACCAGTACCGGGCGGCCAAGTACGCCGGCATCGCCTGTGGCGCCAAGAACACGGGTATCGGCAACGGCATGAAGGAATACGGTCGCGCGGTCGTGCGGCCGGAGGGCGATGGACGCCTGACGGTCTTCCATTCGTGGACGGAGATGGGGCAGGGGACCCATACGGTCATGCGCCAGATCGCCAGCGACGAGCTCGATCTGCAGCCGGATGTCATCGAGGTCCGCGTCGACACCAGCCACGAGCTGGACACGGGCATCACCACCGCCTCGCGCGCCACCATGCTCGGCGGCCGCGCGGTGCTCCAGGCCTGCCAGGCGCTCCGGGCCGAGATGGTCAAGCGGCGCTGCCGGCTGGACGATCTAGCCGGGGTGGAGTTCCCCGCTGAGATCCTGGTGGACTGGACGACCAAGCTCGGGGACGACGTGGAGGAGCCGATCACGCACTTCGGCTACGGCTGGGCCACGCAGGTGTGCATCCTCGATGACGAGGGCGCCATCGAGAAGTTCGTGGCGGCGCACGACGTGGGCAAGGCCCTGGACCCGTTGATGCTGGAGGGGCAGGTCGTCGGTGGTGTGCACATGGGCCTGGGCCACACGCTGAGCGAGACCTTCGAGACCGAGGGCGGGTTCCCTGTCACCGACACGGTCAAGTCGCTGAACATCATCCCGGCGTCGGGCATGCCCCTGGTCGAGACGATCCTGGTGGAGGAGTACCAGCCGGAGGGCCCGTATGGCGCCAAGGGCATGGGCGAGGCCGTGCTCGTGCCCACCGCTGCGGCCGTGGCCGGTGCCCTCTACGCCTTCGACGGCGTGCGGCGCACCGACCTGCCCATGCGCGACTCGCCCGCGGCGCTCGCCGCCGTGCCCAAGCTCAAGCGACTGTTGGCCAAGGGCTAGCTTCCGTTCCGGGGGTTCGCGAGCCGGGCCCCCAGCGCTCAGTGCCGGCCCCGCTCGATGCCGGCCACGACTGTACCGGCCACGGGTTCATGCCGGCCACGCTCGACGCCGGCCACGGGTTCTATGCCGGCCACGGTTCTATGCCGGCCACGACTGTACCGGCCACGGGTTCATGCCGGCCACGCTCGACGCCGGCCACGGTTCTATGCCGGCCACGACTGTACCGGCCAAGCGATCGGCCACCTCAGTCCCCCCTGGCATGGACCGGCCTCCGTGTGCGCCTTCTTATGCACGTGGGGCATCGTTTGTCCGTTCCTGGAGGTCTTCCGGCACCGAACCGGCAGCTGCGTGGTCCGTTCAGGCGTGGGCGGCATAGGCTGCGAGGCCCAGGCGGGCGGCATAGGCTGCGAGGCCCAGGCTGGCGGCACACGCTGCGAGGCCCACGCTGGCGGCATAGGCGCGAGGCCCACCCTGCGAGGCCCACGCTGGCGGGGCACGCTGCGAGGCCCACGCTGGCGGCATAGGCGCGAGGCCCACCCTGCGAGGCCCACGCTGGCGGGGCACGCTGCGAGGCCCACGCTGGCGGCATAGGCGCGAGGCCCACGCTGGCGGCACACGCTGCGAGGCCCACGCTGGCGGCACACGCTGGCGGCCCACGCTGCGAGCCCCAGGCCGGTCAGCCCATGGCCCGCTTGACCAGCTCGGCGATCCTGGTCTCCTCTGCCTCGGTCAGCTCGGTGAGCGCGAAGGACGTGGCCCACATGTTGCCCTCGTCGAGGTGCGCGCTGTCATTGAAGCCGAGGGTCGCGTAGCGGGCCTCGAACTTGCTGGCAGCCTGAAAGAAGCAGACGACCTTCTTGCCCTCCAGGGAGTAGGCCGGCATGCCGTACCAGGTCTTGGGCCACAGCTCCGGCGCGCTCGCGGTCACGATGGCGTGGGTCCGCTCGGCCAGGCCCCGGTCCGGCTGCGGCATCTCGGCGATCTTCTCGAGGACGGCGCGTTCACCCTCCGATCGCTTCTTGCTCGTGCGTGCGTCCGCCTGCAGCTCCTTGGCGCGCTCCTTCATGGCGGCCTTCTCGGCCGCCGAGAACTCACTCATGGGGCATGACCTCTCTGTGGATGGGGGAGCGTCATCTTGCCACCGATACCGCACGCAGCCCCATCCGCTCGCAGGCGCTACCGTGAGCCGACGAGCCCAAGGCGAAGAGGAGACCTGACCACTGGCATTCACGCAACGGTCGCCGTTCGGCGGAGGACGCCGGCGCAGACGAGCCGCGCCCGACCCACAGCGGCCGTCCGAGACCGGACCGGCGCCGCCGAAGGAGACCGGCGTGGCCCGGCTGACCGGCGTGCCCTGGCGTCGCTTGTTCGGCTACCTGCGGCCGCAATGGCGCCTGTTCGCCGTCGCCGTCGGAGCCCTGCTCGTGTCGACGCTCTTCGGGCTCATGCTGCCCCTCGTCATCGGCGGCCTGGTCAACGAGGTCGTGACCGCGGGTGACGCCGATGCGCTCGACCGCATCCTGCTGATGCTCGTGGGCATCACGCTGGTGCTGGCCGTGGCCGGCTTCGCCCAGACCTGGTCGCTGGGGGTCATCGGTGAGCGCATCGTGGCTCGCCTGCGCGCGCAGGTCTTTGACCGTCTGGTCTCGCTCGAGCTCGACTTCTACGTGCGCCGCCGGGTGGGCGAGCTGATCTCGCGCCTCTCGAGCGATGTGACCCAGGTGCGCACGATGCTGACGCAGACGCTGACCTCGTTGCTCTCGTCGGTCCTGAGCCTCGTGGGTTCGATCGTGGTGCTCTTCCTGCTCAGCCCCGACCTGCTCCTGGTCATCCTCGTGCTGGCTCCTGCCGTGGTCATCATCGCGGTCGTCTTCGCACGCCCCCTGCGGCGGCTCTCGACACGCGTCCAGGATTCGATCGCGGCCTCGACCACGACCGCGGAGGAGGCGCTCAGCGGCATCCGCGTGGTCAAGTCCTTCGGCCGCGAGGAGTGGGAGCGTCATCGCTACGGCCAGGACCTGCGCGGCGTCGTGAGCATGGCCACGCGGCTGGTGACGTATCGCGGCCTCTTCGGCTCGATGATGCTCATCCTCGGATTCGGCACGCTCATCATCCTGCTCTGGTTCACCGGCCACCGCGTCATCGAAGGCTCCATCAGCCTCGGCGCGCTCACCAGCTTCCTCCTCTACGGCATCACCATCGGCACCAGCCTCTCCGCCATCGCCGGCATCTACGGCCAGTTCCAGGAGGGAGCCGGGGCCGTCCTGCGGGTGTTCGAGATCATCGACGAGCGGCCCAGCTTCGGCGACGCTCCTGACGCGATCGAGCCCGAGCGGGTCACGGGTGCCATCGCCTTCGAGGGAGTCACCTTCGGCTACGACACCGAGCGGCCCGTGCTGCGCGATATCTCCCTCGACATCGCCCCCGGCGAGGTGCTGGCGGTGGTAGGTCCGTCCGGGGCCGGCAAGACCACCTTCTGCAACCTCATCCCCCGGCTGTGGGATGTGACCGACGGTCGTGTCACCGTCGATGGCGCCGACGTGCGCGGGCTGCGTCTCCGGTCGCTGCGCGCGGCCGTCTCGCTGGTACCGCAGGATGCGGCCATCTTCGGCGGCAGCATCGAGGACAACATCCGCTACGGGCGGCTCGACGCGACCGACGAGGAGCTGCAGGCCGCCGCGCGCGCGGCCAACGCCCACGACTTCATCAGCGAGCTGCCCGAGGGCTACCAGACGCTCGTCGGTGATCGCGGCACCCGGCTCTCCGGGGGCCAGCGCCAGCGAGTGGCCATCGCCCGCGCCATCCTCAAGGACGCGCCCATCCTCATCCTCGATGAGGCCACCTCATCGCTCGACAACGAATCCGAGCGGCTGGTGCAGGACGCCCTCGCACGCCTGATGGAGGGTCGGACGACCGTGGTCGTGGCCCATCGCCTCTCGACCATCCGCGCTGCTGACCGCATCGCCGTCCTTGATGATGGCTGGCTCCTCGAGCTGGGCACGCACGCTGCCCTGCTTGAAGCCGATGGCCTCTATGCGCACCTTTGGCGTCTGCAGGCCTCGGAGCGGCCGGTCGCGACACCCGCGCACGAGACCAGCTAGCCCATCGCATCCGGCGCCGACCGCCGGTCTACGATGAGGTCGTGAGTTCCCAGAGGAGCGTTCCGCGTTCATCCCTGCCTGCCACCGCGAGCGGGACCAACGTCCTCGCCTACACCCTTCTTGACTGGGGTCTGCTGGCAGCCATCGCCATGATCTGGGGCTCCTCCTTCCTGTTCATGGAGATCGGCCTGCGCTCGTTCGAGCCGGGTGTCATCACCCTGGCCCGCATCGGCCTGGGGGCAGCCACGCTGGCGCTCTTCTCCCGGGCTCGTGCCCCCGTGGCGAGAGACGACCTGCCGCGCATCGCCGTCCTGGGAGCCGTCTGGATCGCCATCCCGCTGCTCATCTTCCCCGTCGCCCAGCAGTGGATCACGACCAGCGTGACCGGCATGATCAACGGGGCCATGCCGGTCTTCACCGTGCTCTGGGCCATCTACCTCATGCGCAAGCTGCCCGGCTGGCGCCAGCTGCTGGGCATCGGCCTCGGTTTCGTGGGCATGCTGCTGGTCTTCGCACCGGAGATCGAGGTCGGCGGTGACCAGCTCGTGGGCGCCGTGCTGGTGGTCGTGGCGGTGGCCTTCTACGGGCTCGCGGCCAACCTCTCGGTCCCGCTCTCGCAGAAGTACGGGGCGCTGCCGGTGGTCTTCCGCGCCCAGCTGGTGGCGCTGGTCATCGTGACGCCCATCGGCCTGCTCCAGATCACGGGCTCCAGCTGGTCCTGGGAGTCTGCCCTCGCGATGGTGCCCGTGGGCGTGCTCGGCACGGGCGTGGCCTTCGCCCTCATGGCCACGCTGACCGGACGCGTCGGCGGCCCCAGGGCCTCGGTGGCCATCTACTTCCTGCCCGTCGTCGCCATCGTCCTGGGCGTGGTCGTCCTGGGCGAGTCGGTCGAGCCCATCGCGCTGGCGGGCGTGCTGGTGGTCATGGCCGGCGCCTGGATCGCCTCGCGCCGCGAGTCCTAGGCTCTACTCGACCGCTGGAGCTCCTCGTGGAAACAACGAACGCCCGTTGGTCCAGCCGACGGGCGTTCGGGTATCTCGTTGTGTGAACCCTTCGCTAGTGGAGGGCCGCGCGCTCCTCGGCTGAGACCTGGTCGAGCGGCTTGCCCATGATGATCATGCCCAGGACGTCGTCGGGGGTCACATCATCGCGGTTGACGATGCCCACGATCTGGCCGTGGTACATGACCGCGATGCGATGCGACAGGTCGAACACGTCGTGGATATCGTGGCTGATGAGGAAGATGCCGATGCCTTCCTTCTCGAGCTGCTTGATGAGGTCGCGCACCTGGGCCGTCTCCGCCGGACCGAGCGCCGCGGTCGGCTCGTCCATGATCAGGATCCGGGCGTTGAAGTGCACGGCGCGCGCGATGGCGACCGCTTGGCGCTGACCGCCGGACAGGGACTTCACCGGTGACTTGAAGTTCTGGAAGTTGGGATTGAGGCGGGCGATGACCTCGCGGGTGGCGGACTCCATCGAGGCGTCGTCGAGATTGCCCATCCGCGTCTTGAGCTCGCGGCCCAGGAACATGTTCGCCGGCGCGTCCTGGTTGTCGGCCAGGGCCAGGGTCTGGTAGATGGTCTCGATGTTGTACTTCTTGGCCTGCCGCGGGTTGTTGATCTCCACCTTCTGGCCGTCGACCAGGATCGACCCCGAATCAGGTGGGCGTGCTCCGGACAGGCACCTCATGAGCGTCGACTTGCCGGCGCCATTGCCGCCCACGAGGCCCACGACCTCACCCGGGTAGAGGTCGATGCTCACGTCGTCGACAGCATGGACGCCGCCGAAGGAGACCCTGATCTTGCGCATCTCCACGAGCGGCGTTCCGCTCGTGTCGATCCGGGCGCGGGTCTCAGGCTCTGCCTCCGGCTGGGGCGTGGGCTCGGGAGCAGCCGCCATGGCGGTCTCTTCGGCGGTCATGTGGATGCCCTCCTGCGATAGGCGGTATCGATGCCGACGGCGATCACCAGGACGATGCCGACGACGATGTTCTGCTGGGCCGTGTCAAAGCCGATGAGCACCATGCCCGATTGCAGCGTCTGCATGAAGAGCGCGCCCAGGATGGCGCCGGGGATGGTGCCGATGCCGCCGGCGAACGAGGTGCCACCGATGACGGCCGCGGCGATGACGAAGAGCTCGTTCCACTGGCCCAGCGCGTTCGTGGCTGCGTCCAGGCGCCCCGAGGTGATGGCGGCGCTGATGGCCACCAGCACACCCATGAGCGCGAACGTCAGCATCAGCGTGCGGCGCACGTTGATGCCTGAGAGCTCGGCGGCTTCAGGGTTGCCGCCGATGGCGTACACATAGCGGCCGAACTGGCGGCGACGCGCGATCCAGGTCATGACCCCGGCGACCGCGATCATGATGAGCACCGGATAGGCGATGCCGGTGGCGAGGAACAGACCGCCATCGGGCACCTCGATGCCGTTCGACTCGGCGTAGCGCCGCGCTACGCGGACCGGCCAGTGGTAGTTGTTGACGACCCAGACCCCACCCAGCACGAGCACGGTGCCGACACCGATGATGAGGGCCTCCGCCCACACCGGGCGGGTCGGGAAGTCGAAGGCCTGGCGGCGTCGACGAGCCATGACCACGAGGGCCACGAGGCCAACGACCACGAGGATGCCCAGGATCCAGCTCAGCGTCGAGGAACCGACGCCAAGGTCCATGCCGAGCAAGCCCAGCGCCCCTTCGGTGCCGCCGCCGATGCGGCTGAAGTTCTCGTCGAGCGGCGCGATCGTCCGGCCGCTCGCGAGCAGGAATGCTCCGCCACGCCAGACGAGCATGCCGCCGAGGGTCACGATGAAGGCCGGGATCCCCAGGAAGGCGATGAGGAAGCCCTGGCCGCCTCCGATGAGTGCGCCCAGGCCGATGCCGACAGCCAGCGCGATGATCCACGTCATCGAGTTGTCGAACCCGATGAAGTCGGGAAGGATCTCCTTCTGCACGATGGCCATGACCATGGCCAGGAAGCCGAGCATGGAGCCGACCGAGAGGTCGATGTTGCGCGACACGATGATCAGCACCATGCCGGTGGCCATGACCGCCACCGAGGCGGTTTGGACCGACAGGTTGAAGAGGTTGCGCGGCGTCAGGAAGCTGCCGCCGAAGATGGAGTCGCCGCCCTGCCCGTAGATCCTGGAGAGGATGTCGAACATGACCCAGGCAACGGCCAGCGCGATCATCAGGCCGAGCAGTCGGCCATCCACCTCGGTGGCGCGGTAGAGCGCACCGCCGGCACGCTTGAACTCGTTGAAGGTGCCGCCGCCAGGCTGCGGCCCACCTGCCGCCGAAGGGTCCTCGGCAGGGGTCGCCGGCGTGTCGCTCATTCGGGTTCTCCCCAGCTCCGATGATGGTCGTGTCTCGGACCGGAATAGAGTACGCGCCCTGCGAGGCTTGCTGCCAGCACAGGGCGCGTCACGGTTACGAGTGGAAAAGGACTAGCCGCAGGCCTCGACCGTGCCGGCCTCGACGCCTGCGCACAGCTCTTCCTGGCTGATCCAACCGGCGTCAACCACGAGCTGCAGGTTGTCTGCCTGGATCGGGGTCGGGGCGAGCAGGATCGAGTCCATGGCGATGCCCTTGGGGCCGTCAGAGAACTCGACGAGGCCTTCGGGGGCCTCACCCATGGCGGCGGCAACAGCGACCTCAGCGGCAGCCTTGCCAAGCTCACGCGCATCCTTCCAGACCGTCACGGTCTGGGTGCCGAGCGCCACACGGTTCAGGGCCGCGTTGTCAGCATCCTGGCCGGAGACGGCGACCACGCCGTCGAGACCCTGAGCCGCGAGCGCAGCGATCGCGCCACCAGCGGTGCCGTCGTTGGAGGCCACCACTGCCTGCACGTCGTTGTCGACGTCGGTCAGGATCTGCTCCATGTTGCGCTGGGCAACAGCGGGATCCCAGTTGTCGGTGTACTGCTCGCCAACGTTGACGATGGCACCGCTGTCGAGGGCCTCCTGCAGGACCTCCTGCTGGCCGCCGCGGAGGAAGTCCGCGTTGGGATCAGCCGAGTTGCCCTTGATGAAGACGTAGTTGCCCTCGGGAACGGCCTCGAGGATCGCGCGCGCCTGCATGCGGCCGACCTCGACGTTGTCGAAGGTGACGTAGTAGGCGCCGTCAGCCTCGGTCTCGAACAGACGGTCGTAGGCGACGACGGGGATGCCCTGGTCGAGCGCATCCTGCACTGCGGGCAGGATGGCCTCGTTGTCCTGGGCCAGGATGATGATGGCGTCAGCACCCTGCGTGATGAGCTGCTCGACGTCCGAGACCTGCTTCTCAGCCGATGACGCAGCGTCAGTCGAGATGTACTGCGCGCCAGCGGCGTCAAGCACGGCCTTGATGGCGGGCTCGTCGCGCAGCGCCCAGCGCTCTTCCTGGAAGTTGTTCCATGAGACGCCGACGACGAGCCCGTCGTCCTGGGCGGCAACGGCGCCGATGCTGGCCATGCTGCCAGCGGCGGCGACGGTCAGGGCCATGAGCCCGACGACGCCCTTCTTGATAGTCCGCATTCGCGGTCCTCCTCCTGTGTGGAACGGGGGGACGTTCCCTCCGTAAAGGGAACGAGTTCGTTCCGATCTCGAAACGATTGCGTTCCTTCGCCCGACGATTACCGCATGCCGCGACGCACCTGTCAAATGGCTGGAGCCCGATTCCTGAAACCGCTTACAGGAGCGAGACGCCAGAGGCACCAGAGCAATCGATTACATCACCTCGAGCGCATGGTCATGGCCCGGTCGGGCGCCAGCAGGAACGGCGCCAGGTACGCCGGGAGATTGGAGAACGGCAGCACTTCAGGCTGGAGCTCGATACCCAGGGATCCCTCCATGAACGCCCGCCGGGCGCAGATGCGCGACCAGGCTTCGGGATAGCGCTCAGCGAGACTCGCGCGCAGCTCCTCGTCAGCGATCGCGAGGCCGCCTTCGATGTTGGTGGTGAAGTAGTCGCCGCCCGTGGCCGGGATGATGTCGACCTGCAGGGCCATGCCGCTTCGCAGCTCGACCATGGACCCTGGGCTCATCGGTGAGTGGACCCACTCGTCGAGGCCGATCAGGTGGCCAGGGTTGAGGAAGATCCCGAAGAACGGCTCGCCCAGCCGCTCGTCGATGAGCGACCACAGGGCACCGCCGGTCTGGCCGATGCGCAGCGCCTCCAGCCAGGCGACGACGGCCTCGAAGTAGGGGCCGACGAGCACCTCCACGTAGTCGCGGATGGGCGCCGGTAGTTCGGTCTCGTCCGCGACCACGAAGCCGGCGCGGCAATCGAGCGCACCCCAGACGCCGAAGGCCGTGGTGAATCGATCGCCATGCTCGATGACCCGGTCGCTGGGGCTGAGCAGGCCCAGGCTCGCGCGCGGGCCGCTGGAGAGCATCAGATGGCAGGAGAGGGGAGCGCCGTTCCAGCCCAGCAATGCCACGGCCTCCTGCTCGGTCAGGCCCGGGCGCAGGCCGAACAAGAGGCGCTTCACGCCCTCGGATGTGTGGCAGGCGGCGTACTCGTAGCGGGCCAGCTGCTCGACCTCGTTCACCGTCCGCAGCCCATCGGCCGGATCGATGAGCATCCCGACCGCGTTCTCGACTCGACCCCCAGGCCCGACCGCTGACCGCAGCTGCTGGGCGAGGAACTCGGGGACTTCCAGCCACGTGGGATCGCGGTACGGCTTCCAGCCGATGACACCGGCTCGCGCACCTGTGACGAGGCCCTCCTCGGCCAGGATCTCCCCAAGCGGGCGTGAGCGATCTCGCGGCTGTCCCGGCAGGCTCAGCTCCTGCCACAGCTCGACACGCATGGGCAGGGGTGCTGCTCGGCCCATGCCGGTGCACTCGTTGCCCGCCAGAAGCAGCGGCTCGCCCTCGGGTCCGACGATGAGGACCGCCTCCTCGAAGCGCGGGTCGAAGCCGGTGAGCCAGGCCAGGTTGGCGCTGTGCTCGCGATCGGCGTAGAACACCAGCCGCTCGTAGCTACGCTCCGCCATCCGCTCCCGGAGGCGCCTGAGCCTGGTGGCGAACACCTCCGCCGACAGGGTCGGGGCCGCGCTCGGCATCCCGAAGTCGGGCAGGTCGATGGTGGTCAGTCGCGCGCGGCGCATGGATGCTCCTCTCGTCGGCCGGAGATGGATCCGCCCGCCCGGTGGGACCGGACGGGCGGATGCCAGGCTGAAGGAACGGGACGCTACGGGCAAGCGGCGATCGAGCCGGCCTCCACACCCGCGCACAGCTCCTCCTCGGTGATCCAGCCAGCCTCGATCAGTTCGCCGAGGTTGTCCTGGGTGACCGAGACGGGATCGAGCAGCACGGCATTGACGGGTACGCCGCTGGGGCCGTCGGCGAAGACCACCGAGCCCTCGATGGCGTCGAGGGCGGCTCCCTGGGCCAGTGCTACGGCGATGTCAGCCGCCGCCTTCGCCTCCGTGCGGCCGTCGACCCAGACGGTCTGCGTCTGGGTGCCCTTGGCGATGCGGTTGAGGGCAGCACCGTCGGCGTCCTGGCCGGAGACCGCGACCTCGCCGGCGAGACCTTGCGCGTTGAGCGCCGCGATGGCGCCGCCGGCAGTGCCGTCGTTCTGGGCCACGACAGCCTCGACGTCGTTGTCCTTGTCGGTCAGGATCTGCTCCATGTTGCGCTGGGCCACGGCCGGGTCCCAGTTGTCGGTGTACTGCTCGCCGACGTTGACGATGTCGCCGGCATCGATGGCGTCCTGCAGGACCTCCATCGTGCCGTCAAAGAGGAAGTCGGAGTTGGGGTCGGCCGCGTTGCCCTTGATGAAGACGTAGTTGCCGGCCGGCACCTGCTCGAGGATGGCACGGCCCTGCATGCGGCCGATCTCGACGTTGTTGAAGCTGACGTAGAAGACGCCCGGGTCCTCGATGAGGCGGTCATAGGCCACGACCGGGACGCCCTCGTCGAGTGCCGCGCGCACGGCCGGCAGGATGGCCACGTCGTCCTGGGCCAGGATGATGAGCGCGTCGGCACCCTGGTTGATGAGGGCCTCGACGTCGGTCAGCTGCTTCTCGATGGATGAGGCCGCGTCGGTGGAGACGTACTGCGCCCCGGCCGCCGCCAGCGCGTCCTTGAGCGCCGGCTCATCCCAGAGGCCCCAGCGCTCTTCCTGGAAGTTGTTCCAGGACACGCCGACGACGAGCTCGTCGTCCTGCGCCGCGACGGCACCGATCGCACCGACGACGCCGGACGCGGCGATGCTCAGGGCGGCCAGTCCGGCCACGCCTCGCTTGAGGTTCTGCATGCGCAATCCTCCTCTGGGACCGTCTGTCGGTCCGTGCTGGCGGGAAAGGGTCCATACCGGGTTCGGGGTCGCGCTTTCCCGTACGGCTTGATTACCGCACGTCGGCAGGGTCAGTGTCAACGTTTACATGCGGCTGCCTCCGCTAGAGTGGGGTGGTCCGCGCTGCGGACGATCTACTCGTCGGAGAGAGGGGCACCCATGAGCGCGTTCACCTACGACCTCGCCAGCTTCATCGAGTTCCGTGACCGTGCCGAGCTCGCACGTGTGCGCGCCATCACGCGCGAGCAGATCACGCAGCATCCCAACCCCGAGTTCCGCATCCGGGTGGAAGACGATGTGGACGCCTTCTACACGGCCTTCGCCAACGACATCGTCGCGCGCATCGAGACCACCCGCGAGGAGGGCCGCCGCTGCGTGCTCATCCTGCCGGTGGGCCCCGTGCCGCAGTTCACCAAGGCCGTGGCCATGATCAACGAGCGCCGCCTGACCATGGATCACGTCCACACCTTCAACATGGACGAGTACGCGGACGAGGACGGGAACACGGCTCCGGTCACGTGGGAGGGCTCGTTCAAGCGCACGATGTTCGAGGTCTTCTTCGATCGCATCGACCCCGCCTTGCGGCCGCCGGAAAGCCAGATCCACTTCCCCTCGAGCGACAACATCGAGGGCTACGGTGCGGCCATCGCGGAGCTCGGCGGCGCCGACACCTGCTACGGCGGCATCGGCTGGTGCGGCCACATCGCCTTCTGGGAATCGCACCTCGGGCGAGAGTTCGGGGGTGACATGGAGGCGTACCGGGCGGCTGGTCCGCGCATCGTCGAGCTCAACCCCATGACCATCATGCAGAACGCCCTGCACTCGTTCGGTGGTGACTGGTCGGCCGTCCCGCCCAAGGCGGCGACCATCGGCCCCGCGCAGATCCTGGGTGCCGCCCGGCGCTCGTTCTGGCTCGATGGCGACCTTGGCGGCGGCGTCTCCTGGCAGCGGTTCATCGCCCGCCTCGTGGCCCACGGCCCGGTCAGCGAGTTCGTGCCCGGCTCACTGCTCCAGACCGCGCCGACCGACTACACCATGCTCGGCGGCGTCGCCGACGACGTGGCCATCGACATGGCCTGACCTCCTCTTTCGGGCGCCGGCGGCGCTCGCTAAGATGCAGGAGCCATGTCGAAGACCGCGCGCGCCGTAGCAGGGGCAGCCCTGTGCCTTTCGCTAGCCCTTCCGGCGGTGGCAGTGAACCCGGCCCTCGGGCAGACCGCCGTCGAGGCGCCGGCGGTGCCACGCTACGTGGAAGAGGCGGGGACCGGCGTCGATCACGTCTACGCGGGCTCGTGGCAGTTCTTCACGGGTGGCGGTGTGGCCGTCCTGGACTGCGACGACGATGGGCTGCCTGACCTCTACCTCGCGGGCGGGACCGATCCGGCCGGGCTCTACCGCAACACCAGCGATCTCGGCGGACCGCTGTCCTTCGAGCAGGTCCAGCACCCGGCCACCGACCTGACCGAGGTCACGGGCGCCTACCCGCTTGACCTCGACAGCGACGGATACACGGACCTGGCCGTCCTCCGCCGCGGCGAGAACGTGCTCCTGCGTGGCCGAGGGGCCTGCACCTTCGAACGCGCCAACGAGGCCTGGGCCTTCGACGCCGCCGAGGGCTGGAGCACGGCCTTCTCCGCCAGCTGGCGCGACGGGGACGCCTTCCCCACGCTCGCGGTCGGCGACTACCTCACCATGGTCGAGGCTGGCGAGACCCCCGAGTGCGACGACAACGCCATCTACCGGCCCAGCGGTGCCGGGTACGGCGAACCCGAGGCCATCCCCGGGTACTGCACGCTCTCGATGCTCTTCAGCGACTGGGACCGCTCGGGTCGCCGCGACCTGCGCGTGAGCAACGACCGCCAGTACTACCGTCCGGGTGAGGGTGAGGAGCAGCTGTGGCAGGTGGGGGAGGAGGCCCCCGCGCGTGCCTACACGCACGACGACGGCTGGGAGCACCTCTCGGTCTTCGGCATGGGTATCGCCAGCGCGGATGTGACCCACGACGGCTACCCCGAGTACTTCATCACGACCATGGCCGGCAATCGCCTGCGGGGGCTGGCCGATGGCCCGCAGGCGCCGACCTATCGTGACCTCGCCTATGCCGCCGGGGTCGATGCCGCGCAGCCGTTCGCCGGTGACGTGAGCCTGCCCTCGACGGCCTGGCACGCGGAGTGGGACGACCTCAACAACGACGGTACCCTCGACCTGTACGTGGCCAAGGGCAACGTCGAGCAGATGCCCGACCACGCTGCGGATGACCCCAGCAACCTGCTCATCGGCCAGCCCGACGGGACCTGGTTCGAAGGCGCCATCGAAGCCGGCATCGTCCACTTCGACAAGACCCGTGGTGCGGCCCTGGCCGACCTCAACCTCGACGGCCTGCTCGACCTCGTCGAGGTCAATCGCGAGGCGCCCGTCCGCATCTGGCGCAACGCCGGTGCCGGCACGGCCACGGAACCCGCGCCGATGGGCCGCTGGCTGGCCGTCGAGCCGGCCCAGGACGGCCCCAACCGCGACGCCATCGGCGCCTGGATCGAGGTCCGCAGCGACGCCGGCAGCCAGCAGCGCGAGGTCACCGTCGGCGGCGGCCACGTCTCGGGCCAGCTGGGACCGACCCACTTCGGGCTCGGTGCGGCCGAGGCGGCCGAGGTGCGCGTGACCTGGCCCGACGGCGAGGTCGGGGCCTGGATCCCGGTGGCGGCCGACCAGCGCGTGCGCATCGAGCGTGGCCGCGAGGCGGCCCTGGCCCTGCCCAGCGCGACCGAGCTGAGCGGCGCCCTGCCCCTCGTGCGCGAGGACGACGCGGGACCGGAGCTGCCGCCGGTGCCGGCGGTGGACCCGGCCACCTGCGTGCCGAGCGTGGACCCGGACGTGTCCGTGGCCCGCCTGTGGGACGAGGCCCTGCTCGACGCGGTCCGCCGCGACTTCCCCGCGCCCACCGTGCACGCCCGCAACCTCTACCACGCCTCGGCCGCGATGTGGGACGCGTGGGCCGCCTACGAGCCCGAGGCCGACGGTGTCTTCTACACCGGCAAGGCCAGCGCCACCGACGTGGCCGCGGCCCGCGACGAGGCCGTCAGCTACGCCGCCTACCGCCTGCTCGGCCACCGCTATCGCGACGCGGTCGGCGGCGCGGCCAGCCTGCGCCGGTTCGATCAGCTCATGGCCGAGCTGTGCTACCCCTGGACGCTCGACGGCACCGTCGGCGACACGCCCGCCGCCCTCGGCAACCGCGTGGCCGCCACCGTCATCGCGGCCACCCTCGAGGATGGCGCGCGCGAGGCCGAGGGCTACGCCACGACCGAGTACGTGGCCGTCAACGAGCCCATGATCGTGCAGCAGCCGGGCACGGTCATGGCGGACCCCGACCGCTGGCAGCCGCTGGCGCTGGCGGTCAGCTACACCCAGAACGGGCAGCTGCTGCCGGTCGGACCGCAGGAGTTCATCGGCCCCCACTGGGGCGAGGTCACCGCCTTCGCGCTGCCCGAGCCGCAGGTCCCGGGCCTGCCCATCGACCCGGGCCCGCCGCCCTTCCTCCACGACCCGCTGACCGCCGCCGAGTTCAAGGCCAAGGCCCTCGAGGTCGTGGCCTACAGCAGCACCCTCGATCCGCGCGACGGGGTCGTCGTCGACATCAGCCCCGCCAGCTGGGGCAACGCCCCCCTCGGCAGCAACGAGCGGGCCGGCCACGCCTTCAACCCCTGGACCAGCCTGCCCTACGAGCCGGTGCTCGTGCCGCGCGCCGACTTCGGCCGGGTGCTCGCCGAGTTCTGGGCCGACGGGCCTGCCTCGGAGACGCCACCGGGCCACTGGAACACGCTCGCCAACGCCGTCGTGGACCACCCCGACTTCGAGCGCCGCATCGGCGGCACCGGACCGGAGCTCGAGCCGCTCGAGTGGGACGTGAAGATGTACCTCGCGCTCAACGGCGCGGTGCACGATGCGGCCATCGCGGCCTGGGGTGCCAAGGGCCACTACGACTACGTGCGGCCCATCAGCATGATCCGCTACATGGGCGGCCTGGGCCAGTCGAGCGACCCGGCGCTGCCTGCGTACCACCCCGACGGGCTGCCGCTCGTCGAAGGCCGGGTGGAGCTCATCACCGAGGCCTCGAGCGCACCCGGCGAGCGCCATCACCACCTGCGGGAGCATCTCGGCGAGATCGCCGTGCGGGCCTGGGCCGGCAATCCCGGCGATACCGCCGCCGAGCTCGGCGGGGTCGACTGGATCCGGGCCGTGGAGTGGGTGCCCTACCAGCTCTCGACCTTCGTGACGCCCTCGTTCGCGGGCTACGTCAGCGGCCACTCCACCTTCAGCCGTGCCGCGGCCGAGGTGCTCACGGCCATGACCGGCTCAGCCTTCTTCCCCGGTGGCCTGGGCACGTGGACGGTGCCCGCGGGCTCGCTCCACTTCGAGGCCGGGCCCAGCGTCGACGTGCCCCTGCAGTGGGCCACCTACTACGACGCGGCCGACCAGGCCGGCCTCTCGCGGCTCTACGGCGGCATCCACGTGGAGGCCGACGACCTGCGCGGCCGGGTCATGGGGGCCCAGTGCGGCCTCGACGCCTGGACCGTGGCGCAGCGCTACTGGGACGGGACGGCGCGGGACTGATGTCGCCCGGCCGGGACGCGCCCCCGGTCATCCTGCCGATCGGCACGGCCGCCTGGCACTCGTGCCGCCCATGGGTCCATCGCTACGCTCGGACCCATGGGCTCGTCGGCTCGGATACGCGATGGCCACCCTGCTCTCGTTGGCGATGCTGGCTCTCGCCCCCGGGGGTGCGCTCGGCGTCCTCGACCGGGCTGACCCATCGGGCGCGAAGGCGATCTCGCCCGCTGCAGCCGTCGACGCAGGTGGCGCCTGCGTGCGCAGCGTCGACCCGGAGAAGTCCGTGGCACGCCTGTGGAACGAGGCTACCCTCGATGCCATCCGGCGCAGCGCACCCGCCCCTACGGTCCACGCGCGCAACCTCTTCCATCTGTCGGCTGCGATGTGGGATGCCTGGGCTGCCTACGACCCGATGGCAGACGGCGTCTTCGTCGACGAGCGGCATTCGCGACGCGACCCCGAGCGGGCGCGCGACAAGGCCGTCAGCTATGCCGCCTATCGGCTGCTCCGACATCGCTACCAGGACGCGGTCAACGGCGACGAGAGCCTGCGCCAGTTCGACGAGCTGATGGCCGCGTTGTGCTACCCGGCCGACCGGACCATCACCACGGGCGCCTCCGCGGCAGCCGTGGGCAACCGCATCGCTCGGCGCATCATCGAGACCACCGTCGACGACGGATCGCTCGAGGCCGAGGGCTACGCCTCGGAGGCCTACGCTCCGGTCAACGAACCACTCGTCGTGGAGCAGCCGGGGACCGTCATGGCCGACCCCAACCGCTGGCAACCGCTGGTGCTCACCGCGGATGCCGAGGGCGCGGACCTCCCTCCGGCCCAGCGGTTCCTCAGCCCACAATGGGGGTACGTCAGCGGCTTCGCGCTGCCTGAGGCGCTCACACCCGGCATGCCCTTCGACCCGGGCACGCCACCGTATCTCCACGACGCTGCCACCGATGGCGAGTTCAAGGCCGAGGCGGTCGAGGTCGTGCGCTACAGCAGCATGCTCGACCCGCGCGATGGCGTCACCGTGGACATCAGCCCCGCGTCGTTCGGCAACGCACCCCTGAGTACCAACGACTGGACCGGGTATCGCTACAACCCCTGGACCAACCTGCCCTACGAGCCGGTGCTCGTCCCGCGTGGCGACTACGGCCGCGCCATCGCCGAGTTCTGGGCCGACGGCCCCAATTCGGAGTCGCCGCCGGGGCACTGGAACACGCTCGCCAACGCCGTCGTGGACGACCCCGACTTCGAGCGCCGCATCGGTGGCACGGGACCGGAGCTCGAGCCGCTCGAGTGGGACGTGAAGATGTACCTCGCGCTCAACGGCGCCCTCCACGATGCGGCCATCGCGGCCTGGGGCGCGAAGGCGCACTACGACTACGTGCGGCCCATCAGCATGATCCGCTACATGGGCGGCCTGGGCCAGTCGAGCGACCCGGCGCTGCCTTCGTACCACCCCGACGGGCTGCCGCTCATCGAGGGCGAGGTCGAGCTCGTGACCGAGGCCTCCTCGGCTCCTGGCCAGCGCCACGAGCATCTCGCCGACCACGTCGGCGAGATCGCCGTGTGGGCCTGGACGGGCAATCCCGGGGATGCCACGGACACGCTCGCGGGGGTGGACTGGATCCGGGCCGTGGAGTGGGTGCCCTACCAGCTCTCGACCTTCGTGACGCCCTCGTTCGCGGGCTACGTCAGCGGCCACTCCACCTTCAGCCGTGCCGCGGCCGAGGTGCTCACGGCCATGACCGGCTCGCCGTTCTTCCCCGGTGGCCTGGGCACGTGGACGGTGCCCGCGGGCTCGTTCCTCTTCGAGGCCGGGCCCAGCGTGGACGTGCCCCTGCAGTGGGCCACCTACTACGACGCGGCCGACCAGGCGGGCGTCTCTCGCCTCTATGGCGGCATCCACGTGAAGGCGGACGACCTGCGCGGCCGGCACGTGGGCAGCCTGTGCGGCCTCGACGCGTGGGCCACCGCGAAGCGGTACTTCGAGGGCCCCTCGCGCCCCTGACACGGAGCGGCGAGCGACCCTCGAGCGTCGCTACTGGCGGGCGAGAGCCATGCGGATCTCGGCTTCGTGGTCACGGACCGGCTCTCCCGAGACGTCGTAGACGGCCCGGATGACGGTGCCGGTGAAGGCGAACGGCGGTCGGTACTCGGGCGTCACCGGCGCCCCCGCATCAAGGCCGACCGAGACCCCGCCGGCCAGTCCCACGGTGATGGGCATGGTCACCGGCAGCTCGCCCGAGCCCACGGGGTCACCGTCGACGAAGAGGGTGATCGTGCCCGGCGTGCCCTTGCCCTTGAGCGGCTCGGCCGGACCGGTCGGCGTGAACTCGAAGCTGAGGATGTGCTTGCCGCTGGGGACGTCGCTGTCCGAGACGATGTGGAAGTGCTGGTCGGCCACGTAGTTGTAGGTGTAGCGCAGCTTCCCGTCCTGGACGAACAGCGAGAAGCCACCGTCCACACCGCCCTGGCTGAGCAGCACACCCTCGGCGCCTTCGTCGGGGATGATGACACCCACGTGCGCGCTGTGCGGCCGGTTGAGCAGCTTGGGCGCGGCGTTGGGTGGCACCTCCTGGGTCCCGGGTAGTAGGTGTAGCGCTCGCGATCGGGCGCGAGCTGCGGCCGCTCGTCCGCGAACCGTTGCTGCCCGCGGCCGTCGACCGGGAGCACGTTGTACTTGCCGGCCTCGGCGTACCACATGGCGATCATCTCGATCACCCGGTCCGGATGCTCGGCGGCCACGTCGTGGCTCTCGGTCCAGTCCTCGCTCAGGTGATAGAGCTCCCAACCGGAGGCATCGAGCTCGGTCAGCTTCGCGGCCGGGATCGGTGTTCCGAACGGCTGACCCTCAGCGAACGAGGGGCCCGGCCAGGGGCACACGGCCTTCCAGCCATCGTGGTAGATCGAGCGGTGACCAAGCATCTCGAAGTACTGCGTGGTCCGGCGCGAGGGCGACTCGGCGTCGCTGATGGAGGACGCCATGCTGATGCCCTCGATGGGCGACTGCTGGACGCCGCCGATGGATGCCGGCGGCTCGATGCCGAGCAGCTCGAGCACGGTCGGCACCATGTCGATGGCGTGACCGTACTGATCCCGGACCTCGCCGCGGGCCTCGACGCCGGCGGGCCAGTGGATGATGAAGGGGTCGCTGATGCCGCCCCGGTAGGTCTCGCGCTTCCAGCGACGGAAGGGCGTGTTGCCCGCCCACGTCCAGCCCCAGGGGTAGTGGTTGAAGTACTTGGGTCCGCCGATGTCATCGATGGCGGCGAGGTTCTGCTCGAGGTCATCCTCGACGAAGTTGAAGAACTTGTTCTCGTTGATCGAGCCCGTCGGCCCGCCCTCGGAGCTGGCGCCGTTGTCGCTGATGGCCATGATGAGGGTGTTGTCCAGCTCCCCGATCTCCTCGAGGAAGTCGAGCAGCCGACCGATGTGGTGGTCCGTATGCTCGAGGAAGCCGGCGAAGACCTCCATCATGCGGGCGTAGAGCTTGCGCTCATCGGCCGACAGGCTGTCCCAGTGGGCCACGTCCGGATCGTGCGCCGAGAGTTCGGCGTCAGCCGGCACCACGCCCAGCTCCTTCTGGCGCGCGAAGACCTTCTCGCGGTAGGCCTCCCAGCCGTCGTCGAAGACGCCCTTGTACTTGTCCGACCACTCCTTGGCCACGTGGTGCGGCGCGTGCATGGCGCCGGTGGCGAAGTAGAGGAAGAAGGGCTTGTTGGGTGCGATCTGCTTGGAGTCGGCCAGGAAGCTGATGGCGTGGTCGACGAGGTCTTCGGTGAGGTGGTAGCCCTCCTCGGGCGTCTTGGGTGGCTCGACGCGATGGTTGTCGTACGTCAGCTCGGGGTAGTACTGATGCGTATCCCCGCCGAGGAAGCCGTAGTAGCGCTCGAAGCCACGGCCCAGCGGCCAGCGATCGTACGGGCCGGCCGCGGAGATCTGGTCAGCCGGCGTCAGGTGCCACTTGCCGACGGCGTACGTGTTGTAGCCGTGGCCCTTGAGCATCTCGGGGAGGAAGCCGTTCTCGAACGGGATGTAGCCGTCGTAGCCGGGAAAGCCGGTGCTGATCTCGGTGATGCCGGCCATGTGGTTGGAGTGGTGGTTGCGCCCGGTGAGGATGCAGGTTCGCGTGGGCGAGCAGAGCGCGGTCGTGTGCATGTTGCTGTAGCGCACGCCGCCTGCCGCGAGGCGATCGAGGTTGGGCGTGGCGATGGGGCTGCCGTAGCAGCCGAGCTGGCCGAAGCCGGTGTCGTCGAGCACGATGAAGAGGACGTTGGGAGCGCCCTCCCGAGCTCGGCGTGGCTCAGGCCAGGCCTGCTCGGACGCGTCGAACGTGCGGCCGATGACTCCAGGGAACGTCGTGCCCGGCCGGTACTCCTTGAGACTCATCGCTACCTCCTCGATGGCTGGCCGGCACCAGGGTCCAACCGGTCGCCCGGCTCCAGGGTCCGGGCGTCACCAGCACGGTAGCAGGAGGTCCGCGAGGTCGCGTGACCGGGCTGACGTGGCGCACGGCGTCCGCGGCGGCGCGGTAGCCTCGGCAGCGTGGGACTGATCCGACTCGTGCGTGCGCATCTCGACACCATCGTCGCGCTGCTCCTGACCGCGGCCTATCTGCTCGAGGTCTACCGCTCGGATGCTGTCGTCATGGGCGAGTCCTTCCTGGCCGGGGTGGAGGTCAGCGAGCCCGTGGCCGTGGCCGCAGGTGCGGTCTTCCTGCTGACGCTGGCACTGCGTTCGCGCATGCCCATCGTGCCCCTGGCCGTCGCCGTGGTGGCCCTGACGCTCAGCGGTCGTGGCGATCCTGGCACTGTGGTCACGCTCGCTGTCGGCCTTGGCCTCTGCGCCTACTCGGTGGGCGCCTGGAGCGGCGGTCGTGCCGCCCTCATCGGGGCGCTGGGTGTGGGCCTGCTCACGGGCCTGCTGGTCCTGCGCGGCGGCAGCGATCCGCTCGAACCGCGGGAGATCGCCGGGCCGGTGCTGCTGCTGTGGGGTCCGTGGCTGCTGGGCCAGGCCGTCAGGCGCTTGCGTATCAGCCGCCGTGACGAGCGCGTCGGTGGCGTGCGCGAATGGGCCTGGCATGACGGCTACGCCGCTCCCGACTCAGCTGGTCGCGACGAGACCGTGCGGGAGCTACGCGACGTCATCGAGCGCGCTCTCAGCACCATCGTGCTGCGGGCGCGGGAGGCTCGCCGGACCTTGGACCGCGACCCACGCGCGGCCCACGAGTCGCTGATCGTGGTGGACAACGCCGGCACCGAGGCGCTCGAGGAGGCACAGCGGCTGATCGGCTTGTTGCTGGCGCCCGACGGCACGCCGCTGCCCGAGGCCGGTCCCGGCCTGGGAGATCTCGACTACCTCATCGAAGAGGTCATCAAGGCGGGCTTGCCCGTGGACCTGCAGGTCAGCGGCCGGCCCGTGCCCCTCACCTCGGACCTCGATGCGGTCGCCTACCGGGTGGTGCACGAAGCGCTGATGGCGACGCTCGCGAGCGCCACCGACGCCAGCGCCACCGTGCTCGTTCGCTTCGAACCGGACGTCCTCGAGATCGAGGTCAGCGACGATGGCATCGCCGCTGGTGATGCCGAACAGCAGACGGCCGGCCTCGAGGCCGTGCGCAAGGAAGTGGCGGCGCTTGGCGGCACGCTCGAGGCGGGGCCACGCGAGAAGCGCGGCTACTGGGTGCTGGCGCAGCTGCCGTACGAGCCCGACTGGAGCTGAGCCGGCGGACCCGGTAGGCTGTGGCGCCCAACCACAGCGGAGGCACGGCCATGGCAGCGACCGGTAGCGGCACCAAGGACGATCCCTGGGTCCTGCAGACCCCACCCGGCTCGTCGGAGTACACCATGTACCGGGACGAAACGGCTGACCCTCCAGCGCTCATCTGCCAGGTCGGCTCGACGAAGCTCTCGTACCAGCTGCGCTGCATCGAGGACCTGCACGGCATGCTCACGGCCCATGGCGACTGGATGGAGCTGGGGGCGACGGATGAGACCAAGGAGCCCAAGCCCGACACGGTCGAAGCCTGGGGCCGCGCGGCTGACAACCCGGTGGGCGGTTTCTACGGGCTGCGCAAGGGCTACCGCGGTCGCTTCGGCATGTACCTGCCGCCGCTGCTGGAGGCGCTGGGCCTGGCCGAGCTGACCCACGAGAAGCGCAACAACCGCATGCGCGCGATCTGATCGAGAGGCCCCTGAATCAGAGAAGCCGCCCGGTCGACCGGGCGGCTTCTGCGGTGCGTGGAGCGAAGCTACTCCGAGACTTCCTCGCCTCGGCGTCAGCGGCTGCTGACTCGACGGCCTCCACTTCCTCAGCGGCCATGGACTCCTCAGCCTCCATGGTCTCCTCGACGGCCTCCACTTCCTCAGCAGCCATCGACTCGACGGCCTCGGCCGGGGTCGTGGGCTCAGGGGTGGCCTCGTCGTTGTCGCAACCGATGGCGACAACGCTCAGGCTGGCGACCAGCGCAGCAGTAATCAGGGTCTTCTTCACGGGCAACGTTCCTCTCGCGTTCTTCATGGGTCGAGAACGCTACGTATCGTAAGTCAGATGTGCGTTGTGTGTCATGTTCGCATGCGTCGGCCGTCGTACCATCGGCCAGCACCCCCGATGTGTCGGTCAGGCAGCCGCGATTGTGCAGGAAGGAGATGCTGGGCATGCCCATCGAATGGCGGCAGCGTGGACGCCAGCTGCATCTGTACAACGAGCGCATCAGCTACGTCATGCGCGTGCTCGAATCGGGCACGCTCGCGCATCTCTACCTCGGTTCGCGACTGGCCATCGAGCGCGACTATGGGCACTTCATCCGGAGCTCGTACCTGGCCCGCTACAACCAGGTGCTGGACCCCGTCCCGACCGAGCTGCCGACCTCCGGTGGTGGTGACTTCCGCGTCCCCGGTCTGACCGTCCGACACGCCGACGGCAGCATCGTCCTCGACCTCGTCTATCGCGAGCACACCATCAGCCCGGGCAAGCCCGCGCTCGATGGCCTGCCCAGCACGTACGTCGAGGAAGGGGACGAGGCGGACACGGTGGAGGTCCTGCTCGTGGACGGCAACTCCAACCTGCAGGTACGGCTGCTGGCCACCATCTATGCCAACCGGCCGGTGGTCACCCGCAGCATGCGCGTCCTCAACGAGGGCAGCGCTGACGTCGAGCTGACGACGGCCATGTCGGCCGTGCTCGACCTGCCCGACGCTCACTGGCATCTCCTGCAGCTCGGTGGTGACTGGGCTCGCGAGACACACGTCGTGGACGCGCCGCTGGTCAGGGGCACGCGCGCCATGCGCAGCCAGCGTGGATCGACCGGCCACCAGCAGAACCCGTTCCTCCTGCTCCGTCGGCCAGCCACCACGGAAGCGACCGGGGAAGCCATCGGCCTGTCGCTGGTCTATTCGGGCAACTTCCTCGCCGAGGTCGAGGTCGATGCCGGCGAGACGGTGCGGGCCCGCCTGGGCATGGACCCGGAGACCATCCGGTGGCGCATCACGCCGGGCATGGACCTGCAGATCCCCGAGGCTGTGCTGGTCTGGTCCGATGAGGGCATCGGCGGCGTCTCCGACACCTACCACCGCCTCTATCGTGAGCGCCTCGTCGCCGGCGCCTGGCGCGACCGTCCGCGGCCGGTCCTGCTCAACAGCTGGGAGGGCGTCTACTTCGACGTCGACGAGGACACCCTCCTGGGCATGGCCGAGTCCGCGGCGGCCCTGGGCGTGGAGCTGTTCGTGCTCGATGACGGCTGGTTCGGCCAGCGTGATGACGACAGCTCCTCGCTCGGCGACTGGACCGTCGACCTGCGCAAGCTGCCCTCCGGACTGCCTGAGCTCGTCGAGCGCGTCCGCGCGCTGGGGCTCGATTTCGGGATCTGGATCGAGCCCGAGATGGTCAACCGACGGAGCCGGCTCTTCGAGCTTCACCCCGAGTGGGCGGTGGGCTTCCCGGGACGGCCGCGCACGGAGATCCGCAACCAGTACGTGCTCGACATGTCCAACCGCGAGGTCGTTGACTACCTCGAGCGTGTCATCGGCAACATCCTCTCGGGTGCCGACATCAGCTACGTCAAGTGGGATTACAACCGCGCCATCACGGAGCCCTTCGGCGCCTCGCTCCCGGCCGAGCGCCAGAACGAGTTCTTCCATCGCTACCTGCTGGGTGTGTACGACCTCTACGCGCGGCTGACCGAACGCTTCCCGCACATCCTCTTCGAGTCGTGCGCCAGCGGCGGCGGCCGCAACGACCCAGGCATGCTGGCCTTCGCGCCGCAGGCCTGGATCAGTGACGACACCGATGCGGTCGAGCGACAGCGGATCCAGTACGGGACCTCCATGGTCTACCCGCTCGTGTCCATGGGTGCCCATGTCTCGGCCGTACCCAACCACCAGGTGGGGCGGGTGACGCCGCTGGAGACACGGGCGGCCGTGGCCTTCTTCGGCAACCTCGGCTATGAGCTCGACCCTCGGCAGCTCGACGAGGCCCAGGCGGAGCAGGTGCGGGCGCAGATCGCCTGGTACAAGGAACACCGCGAGCTCCTGCACCACGGTCGCTTCCATCGCCTGCGCAGCCCCTTCGAGGGCGACCGCAACGAGACCGCCTGGATGGTCGTGGCCGATGACGCCAGACATGCGCTGGTGGGCTGGTACCGCGCGCTGGCCCGGCCCCTGCCCGGCCCCAAGCTCCTGCGCCTCCGCGGCCTGGACCCGCGCGCCCGCTACGCGGTGACCGTCTGGCCGGAGGGTGACGACACGCTCGCGCGCGCCAACGTCATGGAGCGTGGTGGCGACGAGCTCATGCACCAGGGCCTGTTCCTGGACGACCGCGCCACGGAGACCCCGCTGCGCGGCGACTTCGAGGCGCGCATCTTCGAGCTGCGTGAGGTGGACGCGTGAGCACTGTCGACCTGGCCGTGGGCCAGCCCTTCCCGGTGGGGGTCAACTACTGGCCCCGGCGCAAGGCCATGTACTGGTGGAAGGACTTCGATCGCGACGAGGTCGCCGAGGAATTCGACGTCATCGCCGGCCTGGGCATGCGTCTCGTGCGCGTGTTCCTCATGTGGGAGGACTTCCAGCCGACGCCGGACACCGTCGCGGCGGAGGCGCTGGACCAGCTGCAGGTCGTGTGCGACGTCGCAGCCGAGCGCGGTCTGGGCCTGGACGTGACCTTCTTCACGGGCCACATGAGCGGGCCCAACTGGGCGCCGTCATGGCTGCTCGGGGGTGACGAGCCCGTGCCCGCCGGCCGCCAGGTCGTGAGCGGCGCCATCGAGGACGCGGGACCGTATCGCAACCCCTTCACCGACCCGCTCGCGATCGATGCGGCGGAGCTGCAGCTGCGCGAGGTCGTGGGCCGCCTGAAGGACCACCCCGGTGTGTGGGCCTGGAACCTGGGCAACGAGCCGGACAACTTCGCCCTGCCGCCTGACGACGCTGCCGGTGCCGACTGGGCCGCCCGCATGTTCGCGGTCATCAAAGCGCTCGATCCTGTGCGACATCGCACCATGGGCCTGCACGCCCCGTCATTGACCACGCGCAACCACCTGCGCGCGGACCAGGTCTTCGCCGATGCCGACTTCGCGGTCATGCACGCCTATCCCATCTACGCCAACTTCGGCCTCGACGCGCTCGACCCTGACACCGTGCCCTTCGCCACCGCGCTCACCGCCTCGCTCTCGGGCCGGTCGGCCATGATGGAGGAGTTCGGTGCCTGCACCGCGCCACCCGGCTCCGAGACCGTCACCTGGCGCTGGCAGTCGCCGTACATGGCCCACGACCAGATCATGCTCTCGGAGGAGACCTTGGCCGACCATCTCGAGCAGGTGCTGCCGCGGCTCGTGGAGGTCGGCGCCACGGGCGCCATGCTGTGGTGCTATGCGGACTACCACGAGGACCTCTGGCAGCGGCCGCCGTGCGACCACTACCGACACGAGCGGCACTTTGGCCTGGTTCGCGCCGACGGCTCGCTCAAACCCCACGCGCAGGTCATCCGCGACTTCATCGCCAGCGGGCCGACCATCGGCGCGCCCTCCGCTCGCGCCCGCCTGACCGTCGATGGCGAGGCCTTCTACGCAGACCCGGCGTCGGCAGCGCGGACCTCTTCGCCGCCTTCAAGGCCTCCGCATGAGCGAGCCGCAGCAGATGCCCGCCGCTCGTCCGGAGCTGCACGTGCTCGACGTGCCGGACCTGGGCCGATACGAGGCGCGCCTGGGTCCCGAGCGCGAGCTGGCCGGGTTGCTCGACTACCGGCTGGCCTCGGACTTCATCGTGCTCACCCACACCGAGGTGCTCGAGGGCTTCGAGGGCCAGGGCCTCGGCAGCCGCCTCGTCCGAGCGGTGCTGGAAGACCTGCGCGAGCGCCAGGTCGCCGTCATCCCCAGGTGCCCCTTCGTGGTGGCCTGGCTCCAGAAGCACCCGGAGCAGCACGACATCCTCTTCCGGCCGCTGGACGCCCCCGAGCCCGACGAGCCCTCCGGCGCCTGAGGCGTGCCCGGCTGGAGCGCGTGCTAGCGCGTGGTGCCGCTGAGGTCGCGCACGTGCTGGGGCACCTCGATGCCCGCTTGCAGGCGGGGGTCGGGCTGGGGCTGGCCGATGGCGGTGGTCACGGGCAGGACGCCGGCCCACACGGGCCAGCCGTAGTCATCCTCCTCGTCCACGGGCGGACCGGTCCGCACCTTGGCCGAAGCTCGCTCCAGCGAGATGCGCATGACGGCGGTCTGCTTGAGCTCCTGGGCGGTGGTGGGCCGCAGTCGCTCCTGACGTCCGGGCGCCAGCCGTTCCATGAAGACCTCCAGCGCCCGCTCGCGCTCGGCCTCGTCAGCGATGATCTCGGCCTCGCCCAGCACCACCACCGAGCGGTAGTTCAGGGAGTGGTGGAAGGCGGAGCGCGCCAGCACCAGTCCGTCGAGCAGGGTCATCTCGACACAGACCTGCTGGCCCCGGCCTCGCCGCAAGGAGCCGGCAGCGGGCGCACCGTGGAGCAGCAGCCAGTCGCCGTCGCGCACCGCCAGCATGGGGATGACCACGGGCGCACCGTCGCGAACGGTACCGACGTGGGCGATGAGCGCCGCGTCGATGATGGCGTCGATGGTCCCGCGGTCGTAGCTGGCGCGGTTGGGCACCCGTCGGATGCGGAGCTCGTCGTCGGTCATCTCCACAGCCTACGCGAGGCCGTCGTCTCGACGTGCGAACATCTGCCCTGACATGAGTGCCACCGTTCGAGCCAACGGGCTCGACATCCACTACGTGACCGAGGGCGAGGGCCCGCCCCTGCTCCTGCTGCACGGTGCGACCTCCATGGGCACACACGACTGGGGTGCCCAGCGACCGCTGCTGCGGGGGGACTTCAGGCTCTACATGCCGGACGCGCGCGGGCACCATCGCACCCTGTTCGACGTGCGCGAAGGCTGGTCGCGCCGCGCGCTCGTCGACGACGCCCTCGCCTTCGCCGACGCCCTCGGCCTCGAGCGTTTCCACCTCATGGGGCTCTCGATGGGTGCCCGTACCGCGGTCGAGCTGGCGGCTCGGGAGCCGGGCCGGGTGCTCTCCATGCTCGTCATCGCCCCGGCCCTGCGGCCGCAACCGGCAGCCAGCGTGGCCAAGGTTCGGCTGGACCCGGCGTGGATCGAACGCGAGGACCCTGCCTGGGCCGCCGAGCTGGCCACCCGCCACGACGCGCACCAGGGCCCTGGTGCCTGGCGACGGCTGACGGAGGCCATCCGTGAGGACAGCCTCCAGCTGACCGAGGTCATGCCGGAGGAGCTGCGGCGGATCCGCCTGCCGGCCCTGCTCGCGTGCGGTGACAACGACCCCTGGATGCCCCTCGACGAGGCCGTGCGCGTCAAGCGTCAGCTGCCCCAGGGCACGCTCCTGGTGGTGCCCGACTGCGGCCATGTCGTCGAGGCCGAACGTCCTTCCATCTTCAATCCCGCCATGACCCAGTTCTTCCGCCGGGCCCGGGCGCTCGCGGCCGCATGAGCCGCGATCTGCAGCGGCCGCTGCGTGAGGCCTGGATCGTGGCCGCGGTGCGCACGCCCATCGGACGCTTCAAGGGGGCCCTCGCGCGCGTGCGACCGGATGACCTCGCGGCCGGGGTCATCGCGGCCGCGGTCGAGCGCAGCGGGGTGGACGCGGCCGCCGTCGAAGACGTCGTGCTGGGCAACGCCAACGGTGCGGGTGAGGACAACCGCAACGTGGCTCGCATGGCCGCCCTGCTGGCGGGGCTGCCGGTGGAGGTCGCCGGCCAGACCGTCAACCGACTCTGTGGCTCCGGCCTGCAGGCGCTCAACAGCGCTGCCCACGCCATCATGGTCGGCGACGGCGAGATCCTCGTGGCCGGCGGGGTGGAGTCCATGTCGCGGGCGCCGATGGTGGAGCTCAAGCCGGACCCGGATGCGCCCGACGCGCCACCGCAGCGCGCCGACACGACACTGGGCTGGCGCTTCGTGAACCCGCGCCTGGACCAGGCCTACCCGGTGGTCTCGCTGGGCGAGACGGCTGAGATCGTGGCCGACCAGTTCGGGATCAGCCGCGAGGAGCAGGACGCGTTCGCCGCGCGCAGCCAGGCGCGGGCCGCCGCCGCCATCGAGTCTGGCCGCTTCGACGAGCAGCTGGTTCCGGTGACCGTGCCCCAGGCACAGGGGGAGGACCTCGTGGTCGACCGCGACGAGCACCCTCGCCCGGGCACCACCACCGACGTGCTTGCGGGCCTGCGACCGGCCTTCCGGGAGCACGGTACCGTCACCGCCGGCAACGCCTCGGGCATCAATGACGGTGCGGCGGCCCTGGTGCTCGTCGAAGCCGAGCGTGCCCGCTCGTTGGGACTTCGTCCGCTGGCGCGCGTGATCAGCACGGCCGTGGCCGGCGTCCACCCCTCGGTCATGGGCATGGGTCCGGTGCCGGCCACGCGCATGGCCCTCGAACGTGCCGGCCTCGAGCTGGGACAGGTCGACCTCGTCGAGCTCAATGAAGCCTTCGCCAGCCAGTCCATCGCGTGCATGCGCGAGCTGGGACTGCCGGCCGACAAGGTGAACGTCAACGGCGGGGCCATCGCCCTCGGGCATCCGCTGGGCATGAGCGGCGCACGGCTGATGACGATGCTGGTCCACGAGCTGCGGGCTCGGGGCGCACGCTACGGCCTGGCCACCATGTGTATCGGGGTGGGCCAGGGCATCGCCACCATCGTGGAGAACGTGGACGAGTAGCTAGTACCGCCGGCCGTAGAAGTCCCACACCACCATGACCCGGCCGCCACCGGTGGCCACGCCGATGCCCACGCTCTTGAACTTCGGGTTCTTGATGTTCTTCCAGTGCCCACCGCGCGACTTCTTCTCTGCCTGCATCATGCGATGCGTGGCGAGGACCACGCCCTTGGCGTCCCCGGTGCTCCAGCCGCAGCCGATGTTCTCGCCGTAGTAGTAGTACCTGAAGCCCTTGTTGCGCATGCGCGTGGACAGGCTGGGCTGGCCCGCGATCACGTGCTCACAGGCGTTCTGCTCGACCATCGCCCGCGCCCATGGCCAGGCCACCTTGCGGCTGATGTTGGCGTGCAGGCGCAGCGGCTTGCGGTAGGCGGAGTACTTGCCGCTGCCGCGGGCCAGGCACGCGCCCTCGGCGGTGACGAACCCACCCGTGCGGGTGCAGTTGAGCAGGCTGTGGGCGTACTTCTCGGCGGCGGGCACGCGCGTCACGCTGGTGGTGGCCGAAACGGAGCCGGCAGCCAGGAGGCCCAGCAGCAGGGCCACGACGGTGGCAGCGGCGAGGGAGCGGGCGAGTGCGCTGGACATGGGGCAAGCCTGCCCCTCCGGGCCGCCGCCGACCCATCACCCGGGCGTACGGCAGCGTTCCGGCCGGGACCGCACCAGTCCCCACCAACCGCCCCGCTACCGGCCCTGCGAGGGCAGGAGCAGACACCCGCGCTTGCTCAATCCTTAGTCCACGGGTAGGATTTAGGTCCAGCGACCAGCGTGGGTCGCCAACATCCGATCCATTCCCGGAGGTCCAGCTCGATGCTCGAGACGCAGCCCCAGACCCCCCAGACCGTCCCGGCCACCGAGACCGAGACCCCGCTCGTGACGCTCTCGGACGCCGCGGTCTCAAAGCTCACCGAGCTGACCAAGGACGAGGCTGACCCCAACGTGGGCCTGCGCGTCTACGTCTACAGCGGCGGCTGCAGCGGCTACCGCTACGGCATGATGCTCGAGGACCAGCCCGCTGACGAGGACATCCGTGTCCAGTCGAAGGGCATCAACGTCTACGTCGATCCCCAGTCGACCCAGCTTCTCAGGGGCTCGGAGATCGACTACGTGGACACGCTCATGGGTGCCGGCTTCACCGTCAACAACCCCAACGCCGTCTCGGGCTGTGGTTGTGGCAGCAGCTTCCGCACCGAGGAGTCGGCAGGCGCCCCCGGGGCCTGCGGCCACTGACCGGCTGACGCCCCCGGCCAACGTGGAGGCGGGCCCGTCGTGGCCCGCCTTTTCGATTCCGTGGGAGGATTCGACCCGTGATCGAGATCCCCTTGTTCCCGCTCCGCTCCGTGCTCTGCCCGGGCGTGGCACTGCCCCTGCACATCTTCGAAGAGCGCTACCGCCTGATGATCAACCGCTGCATCGAACGCGGTGAGCCCTTCGGCGTGGTGCTGCTGCGGGAGGGCCACGAGGTCGGCCCCATCCGCGGTCAGGTGGCGGCCGTGGGCACCACCGCTGCCATCCGCCGGGCCGGCGCCTACCCGGACGGTCGTCTGGACATCCTCACCGTCGGGCAGCAGCGCTTCCGGCTGGAGAGCGTGGACAACGTCTCGGAGCCATACCTCGTGGGCCGCGTCAGCTTGCTCGACGAGCCGACCGGGCCGGAGGATGAGGCCACCGACCGGGCCCAGCGGGTGGGCCGACGCTTCATCGAGTACCTCGAGCTCCTGCAGCCCGAGGGCGTGGACGAGGGACCGGAGATCGAGATCGAGTTCGAGGTCGAGATGGACGACGAGGAGACGCTGGAGGCGGCTGACCAGCTGAGCGCGGAGTCGGCCGGCGCGGGGGCCGAGGGTGAGGACGGGATCCTGGGCGAAGCGACCGAGGCCCTCGTGCAGGAGATGGATGCATCCGACCTGACCGCCGAGCAGCGGCGCGAGCTGCTCATGGCCGCGGCTCGACGACTCACGGGGACGGATGACCCCACGGCCCTCTCCTACGTGCTCACGGCCCTCGTGCAGGTCGACCTCTCCGCGCGCCAGGAGTTGCTCGAGGCGCCCGACACGGCCGAGCGCCTGGCGCGTCTCGATGGCCTCCTCACGCGTGAGAGCTGGTTCCTGCGGCAGGGCCTGCGCCCCATCATCATCGACCCCGCCAACGCCGCCGCCCAGTCCGGCTGAGCGCGCGCTCCCGGGCCCACCAAGAAGCCCCGCCGCCCGGTCCATGACCGAGCGACGGGGCTGTTCTCTTGCGGGCTAGCCCTGGGGCCAGCTGCTGGGCGGCTGACCGCCCTGCGGTGGCCACTGGCCCCCCTGCTGCGGAGGCGGGGGAGCGTAGGGCGGGGGAGCGTAGGGCGGGGCGGCGTAGGGCGGGGGAGCGACCTGCATGGGCTGGCCGTACTGGTCGCCGTAGCCCGGGGGCACCGGCGGTGCCCCACCACCGCGGAGCATGCGCCAGCCGGCGAGCGTCACGGCACCGGTACCGAAGATGCCTGCCAGGAGCGGCACCACGCCGGTCCACGAGAGCAGGATCAGGATGAGCACGCCCAGGAAGGCGGCGCCGTAGGGGCGATTGGCCACACGGGCTCGCGGCAGGATCCGCTCGCCGATCCAGGTGCCCACCACGACCTGGCCCAGGAGCAGGACGAGGCCCCACAGGAGCGCCACCACGATGGCCAGCGGGATGCCCACGATGGTCGCGAAGAGGAAGCCGATGATGATGCTGGGCACGATCAGCATGAGCAAGCCCACGACGATGGTCTTGAGCACGTCGTTGCTGATCATGGAGCCGGCACGGCGGACCTGGGCGGTGCCGAAGGCGATGACCAGCAGGGTCGTCGCGAGCATGGCGATGACGCCGCCGACGGCCACGAAGATGAGCACCACCACGAGCAGCACGGCCAGCGCCGCGAGCCAGCCCACGATGTCCTCCTCGGCATCGCGGATCTCGCCCTCGATGATGACGGTGTCATCCTGGCTGATCTGGGTGCCGGCGTAGTGGACGTCGCCGATGGTGGCGCCGTTCTCCAGCGTCAGCGTGCCGTTGGCCATCCAGATGTCTTCGATGCGGGCGGTGGAGCCGGTGACGGTCACGTCAGCGTCGGCCGCGGCCAGCGTCGTGACGTTGCCCTCGATGACCGCTTCGCCCTCGGTCACGAGGATGAAGTCGGCTTGCTCGGTGGGCCCGACGGCCACGTCTCGCTGGATCCCCAGCACGACGCTGTCGTCCTGGTTGGCCAGCAGCCAACCCTCTTCTTCGGTCTGAGCTGCAGCGGGCAGGGCGCCGACGAGCAGCACGGTCATAGCGAGCAGCAGTGCCCGCAACACGTAACGTTGCATGTTGTCCTCTTCCTCTCGATTGGTACGTGAAGCCTACTCGTCGCCGCACGGCGTCGCCAGCCGGGCAGCCCCCCAAGGCCACTGGGGCTAGCCCGACATGGGCACATCGTGTGGGCGTCAAGGCACCACCCCGTGGCCACGGTGGCTGCAGCGCAGGGGCCGGTGGTCTGCTATCGAGGTGACCGCTCACCCGCTCGAGTGGGGGCCTAGTGGCCCTGCACCGGTGTCCTCCGCTCCCGCACACTGGTGGCCGACCCGCGACCGCCCCCTTGGTCGCGGGTGCAACGCTGACCCGAGTCCACCCATGACAGCGGGTGATCCAAGTCCACATCACCAAGGAGGCCCGGCACATGGCCCAGCAATGGGAGTGTCTCGACGGGAACGAGGCCGCCGCCCGTATCGCGTATCAACTGAGTGAGGTCATCTCGATCTACCCGATCACCCCGGCCTCGCCCATGGCGGAACACAGTGACGACTGGGCGGCCCAGGGCCGTCCCAACATGTGGGGCATCACGCCCGACGTGGTCGAGATGCAGTCGGAGGCCGGCGCCGCCGGCGCGCTCCACGGCGCCCTGCAGAAGGGTGCGCTTGGCACCACCTTCACCGCATCGCAGGGCCTCCTGCTGATGTTCCCGAACATGTTCAAGATCGCCGGCGAGCTGACCCCGTCCGTGATCCATGTCTCGGCTCGGTCGGTGGCGACGCACGCGCTCTCGATCTTCGGCGACCACAGCGACGTCATGTCCGCCCGCCCCTGCGGTTGGGCCATGCTCGCCTCCGCCTCGGTCCAGGAGGTCCAGGACATGGCGCTCGTGGCCCACGCGGCCACGCTGCGCTCGCGCGTCCCCTTCCTCCACTTCTTCGATGGCTTCCGGACCTCGCACGAGGTCGACAAGATCGAGATGGTGGCGCCGGAAGACCTGCGCGCGCTCGTACGCGAGGAAGACGTTCTCGCCTTCCGCGCCCGCGGCATGTCGCCTGAGGACCCGGTCGTGCGCGGTACCGCCCAGAACCCGGACGTCTTCTTCCAGGCCCGCGAGGCCGGCAACATCTACATGGACGCGGTCAAGGGCATCGTCACGGAGGTCATGGCCGAGCTCAGTGAGCGCACCGGCCGACCGTACGGGCTGGTCACCTACACCGGTGCGCCCGACGCCGAGAAGGTCATCCTCGTGATGGGCTCCGGCACGGGCGCGGTCAAGGAGACCGTCGAGGTCCTCGCTGGCGCCGGCGAGAAGGTCGGCATGGTGCAGGTCCGCCTCTTCCATCCGTTCCCGTCCGCAGAGCTGGTCGCGGCCCTGCCCAGGACCGTCAAGTCCATCGCCGTCCTTGACCGCACCAAGGAGCCCGGAGCGGTGGGTGAGCCGTTCTACCTCGAGACCGTCGCGGCCCTCAACGAGGCCATGGACAGTGCCGATGCTCCGTTCGAGCGCATGCCGCGCATCATCGGTGGCCGCTACGGCCTGAGCTCCAAGGAGTTCACGCCGCAGATGGTCAAGCCCATCTACGACGAGCTGGGCGCGGACGCGCCCAAGAAGCACTTCACCGTCGGCATCTTCGACGACGTCACCAACCTCAGCTTGCCCATCGACCGTGAGTTCGTTCGCCCGCGGCCCGAGGGCCAGGTGCAGGCCATGTTCTTCGGCCTCGGCTCCGACGGCACCGTGGGTGCCAACAAGGCCTCGGTCAAGATCATCGGGGAGGGCACGGACCTCTACAGCCAGGGCCACTTCGTCTACGACTCCAAGAAGTCCGGTGCGGTCACCGTCTCGCACCTGCGCTTCGGGCCGGAGCTGATCGAGTCCACCTATGAGATCCAGGCTGCGGACTTCGTGGCCTGCCACCAGTTCGGCCTGTTGGCCAAGATGCCGGTCCTCGACCGCGCCAAGGACGGGGCCACGTTCCTGCTCAACAGCCCCTATGGGCCGGACGAGGTCTGGGGCACCCTGCCCAGCAAGGTCCAGCAGCAGATCATCGACAAGAACATCCAGCTCTACGTCATCGACGCCTTTGCCGTGGCCGGTGAGGTGGGCATGGGCAATCGCATCAACACCGTGATGCAGCCCTGCTTCTTCAAGCTCTCCGGCGTGCTGCCCGAGGATGAGGCCATCGCGGCCATCAAGCAGTTCGTCGAGAAGACCTACGGCAAGCGCGGTGAGAAGGTCGTCCAGCGCAACTTCGCCGCCATCGACCTCTCGCTCGAGCGCCTGCACAAGGTCGAGACCGGCCCGGCGCCGGCGTCTGTCGAGCTCGATGCCATCGTCTCCGACGAGGCGCCCGAGTTCGTCAAGAACGTGACCGCCAAGATCATGGCCGGTGAGGGCGACCTGCTGCCGGTCAGCGCCTTCCCCGTCGACGGCTCGTTCGCCACCGCGACGACCAAGTGGGAGAAGCGCGCCATCGCGCAGGAGATCCCCATCTGGGATGAGGCCATCTGCATCGACTGCGGCAAGTGCGCCATGGTCTGCCCGCACGCGGCCATCCGCATGAAGGTCTACCCGGAGGCCGAGCTCTCCAAGCTCTCCGGCGACTTCAAGTCCAAGGACTTCCGCTCGCGCGAGCTCGAGAACCACAAGATCACCATCCAGGTGGCACCTGACGACTGCACCGGCTGCGGTGTCTGCGTCGATGTCTGCCCGGCCCGCTCCAAGACGGAGGTCAAGCACAAGGCCATCAACATGGCCCCCTTCATGGAGACGGCGGCTGCCGAGCGCACGCGCTGGGACGAGTTCCTCTCGATCCCCGAGCTCGACCGCTCCGCGCTGCCGCGGGACACCATCAAGGGCTCACAGGTGCTCGAGCCGCTCTTCGAGTTCTCGGGTGCCTGCTCCGGCTGCGGTGAGACCCCCTACGTCAAGCTCGTGAGCCAGCTCTTCGGCGACCGCATGATCGTGGCCAACGCCACGGGCTGCTCGTCGATCTACGGCGGCAACCTGCCCACGACCCCGTGGGCGGTCAACGCCGCGGGTCGTGGTCCGGCCTGGAACAACTCGCTCTTCGAGGACAACGCCGAGTTCGGCCTGGGCATGCGCCTTGCGCTCGACGTCCAGACCAAGACGGCCAAGCAGCTGCTGCAACAGCTGGCCCCGGTCGTGGGTGAGGCGCTCGTGACCGAGATCCTCGAGAACGACCAGGACAGCGAGGCCAAGATCGCCCAGCAGCGAGTCTCGGTCGAGAAGCTACGCGAGGCGCTCACGGGCGTCAGCGGCGAGCACAAGGCCACCGCCGACTCGCTCCTCTCGCTGTCGGGTGACCTCATCCGCACCGGCGTCTGGATCATGGGTGGTGACGGCTGGGCCTATGACATCGGCTTCGGCGGTGTCGACGCGGCGCTCGCCTCCGGCCGCGACATCAACATCCTCGTGCTCGACACGCAGGTCTACTCCAATACCGGCGGCCAGGCTTCCAAGGCCACACCGCGCGGTGCGGTGGCCAAGTTCGCGGCTGCCGGCAAGCCCAGTGGGCGCAAGGACCTGGGTGCGATCGCGCGAGCGTACGGCGACGTCTACGTGGCCCAGATCGCGCTCGGCGCCAGCGACACCCAGACCAACAAGGCCATGCTCGAGGCAGAGGCCTGGCCCGGTCCCTCGATCATCATCGCCTACAGCACCTGTATCGCCCACGGCATCGACATGTCGACTTCCATGACGCACCAGAAGGACGCGGTGAAGTCCGGCTTCTGGCCGCTCTACCGCTACATGCCCAGCGAGGCCGCGGACGGCGTGCCCTTCAAGCTCGACTCCAAGAAGCCGACGATGCCCATCAAGGAGTTCGTCGAGACCGAGACCCGCTTCGCCATCCTCCATCGCACCCAGCCCGAACGGGCAGCTGAGCTCGCGGCTCTGTCGCAAGCGGATGCCGATGAGCGCTGGCGCTACTACAGCCAGCTCGCTGACGTCCAGCGCAGCATCCCGACCCTCGAGCACGAGCCCTCCGCGGCTTCTGCCGATGGGCCGACCGGCAGCACCAACGGAAAGGGAGAGTCCAAGTGACCGTCGATCTCAGCACCCGCTACCTGGGGCTCGAGCTTCGATCACCGATCGTCGTCTCAGCCAACCCGCTGACCCGCGACCCCAAGGTCGTGGCCCAGTTCGAAGAGGCCGGCGCAGGCGCGATCGTCATGCCCAGCCTCTTCGAAGAGGAGATCGAGAACGAGGAGATCGAGCTCGCCGCCTCCCTCGACCAGGGAACGGAGGGCTTCGCCGAAGCGCTCGACTACTTCCCTGAGGTCGATACCTTCGTGGGTGAGGGCGATCGCTACCTGCGCTCGCTCGAGACCCTGAAGCGGGAGTCATCCCTCCCGATCATCGCCAGCCTCAACGCCAACTCGGTGGGTGGCTGGGTCCGCTTTGCCACGCTCATGGCGGATGCCGGTGCCGATGCCCTCGAGCTCAACCTCTACCGCATCAGCGTCGACCGCACGAGGAACGCGCTCGAGATCGAGGATGAGGATCTCGAGCTCATCGCCGCCGTGCGGGCGGCCGTGGCTCTGCCGCTGGCCGTCAAGCTCAGCCCCTACTACTCCGCCCTCGCCAACTTCGCGGGCAAGGTCGTGGAGGCGGGTGCCAACGGCCTGGTGCTCTTCAACCGCTTCTACCAGCCGGACATCGACCTCGAGGAGCTCGCGGTCGTGCCACGGGTGAGCCTCAGCCATCCTTCCGAGCTTCGCCTGCCGATGCGCTGGACAGCCATCCTGCGGCCGCAGCTGGGGCCTGAGGTGTCCATCGCGGCTACCTCCGGCATCCACAGCGGCAGCGATGCCGTGAAGGCGCTGATGGTCGGTGCCGACGTGGCCATGCTGGCCTCCGCTGTGCTGCGTGACGGCCCCGGCAAGATCACGGACATCGAGTCCGAGATGCGCCAGTGGCTCGAAGAGAACGAGTACAGCTCGGTGACGCAGCTGCGTGGATCGGCGAGCCAGGGCAGCGTGGAGGACCCGAGCACGTTCGAGCGAGCGCAGTACATCCGCACCCTGCACTCCTGGAGCGCCAAGCCGCGCTTCACCCCGACCGCGTAGTTCCCTCGGAGCACACAGCACGGGCGTCCGGCCACGAGCCGGGCGCCCGATCTGATTCCTGGGCGTTCGTCTGCCATGCGTGGCTCGCGTCGCCGCCACCGACGGTAGCGGTCGTTCGGCGAGCATCCTGGAGACACACGTCATCCCAGCCGACGTTAGCGCCCGACGCGGTCTCGATCCGGCGCCAAGGAAGGCCACGGCGACGCCCAGCCACGCTCCCTGGGCCATGGCGTGGGCAGCGTGGATGGGCGTGCGCTGCGCGACGACCGTGCCCAGCGTCGGTGCGGGCGACCGATGACTACGAGCTCGGCGCCGCGAACGCGACCGAGCGCAGGGCGAAGCGGGTCTCCGACTCAGCCACCAGGCCCTCGCGTTTGAGCTCGCTGAGCACGGTCTCCACGGCCTGCAGGTCGCTGAAGTGGCCGGCCAGGAGGTAGTCGTATCGGCCGGTCACGTGATGGGCCTCGGTGATCGCTTCGTGCAACGCCAGCTCAGCCTCGAACGTGGCGTGGTCGCCACCGGGAACGAGCTTGATGTCGATGAAGGCGTGGATGGGCTGGCCCAGGGTCGCCCAGTCGCGACGGACGGAGAAGCCCGTGATGATGCCGCTTCGTTGCAGCCCGCGCACCCGTTCAGCCACGGCGTTGGGGGAGAGATGGACCTGGGCCGCCAGCTCGCCCCAGCGCATGCGGCCATCGCGCTCAAGTGCGCGGAGGATATCTCGGTCGATAGCGTCCATCGCTGAGATTATCGCAGCAACGATGCCGTACCGCCCGTTGGAACGGCGCCAATTCCTCGATGCGCACGACGAGAATGCTCATGTGAGCCCATCCTCCGTGCTCGGTTTTGCCGCTGCTTCCATCGTCGTCGTCGCGGTTCCCGGGCCCAGCGTGCTCTTGGCCGTGAGCCGGGCCGTGGCCTGCGGGCGACGGACCGCCCTGCTGACCGTGCTGGGCAACGCGTCCGGGCTCTTCGTCCAGGTCGTCGTCGTCGCTCTTGGGCTGGGCCTCGTCGTGGCCGGCCGGGACCCGGCCTTCACCGTGCTCAAGACAGCCGGTGCGGCCTGGCTCGTCTGGCTCGGAGTCTCGGCGCTGCGCCACCGGCACGACTCGCCGCCGCGCCCGGCCCGCCTGGACCTGCCGGGTGCTGTCTCAGGGCCCTGGCGTGACGGCTTTCTGATGGGGGTCACGAACCCCAAGTCGGCCGTCTTCCTCGCGGCACTGCTGCCGCACTACGTCGATCCCTTGGCCGGTCCGGCAGCGATCCGGATGGTGGCGCTGGGCTCGCTCTTCTGCCTCCTCGCCCTCGCTGGTGATGGGCTCTGGGCGTTGCTCGCCGCCAGCGCCCGGTCGTGGCTCGCCGACGACCCTCGCCACCTGGCGCGGGTCGCCGTCGCGGGCGGCGTGGTGATGATGGTGCTGGGCCTGTCGCTCCTCGCGGCCTAGCCCTGGGCCGTCTGGCGGGTGCGCCACTCGCGGGCCAGGATGGCCATGGTCAGCTCGTCGTGACGCCGGCCGTCGCGCACGATGGCCTCACGGTGGCGGCCTTCGACCGTGAAACCGGCCTTCTCGTAGCTGCGGATGGCACGCTCGTTGAAGCCGAAGACCGACAGGGCCACGCGGTGCAGCCCGATGCGCTCGAACGCCAGCCAGAGCATCAGCTCGGCGGCCTCGGTGCCGTAGCCGGTGCCCCAGGCATCGGGCTCACCGATGCTGATGTGGAAGAGCGTGGAGGCGTTGTCGGGGTCGAGGTTGCTGAAGGTGGTGGAGCCGATGAGCCGCTCGTCCTCGCGCACGGTGATGGCGTAGCCCACGTGCTCCGGTGACATCAGGCGGGTGTGGAAGAAGCGGTCGATGTCCTCATCGCTCATGGGGCGCAACGAGTAGCGCGTGAGCCGCGCCAGCTCCGGATCCCGATACCAGCGTCGGACCGCCTCGAGGTCCTCGTAGCGGTGGTGACGCAGGGCCACCCGCTCCCCGCTGATCAGGGCCGGGTGCCACGCTTCACGCTGCCGCTCGATGGTGACCATGGCCGCCGATGCTAGCGCACTCGCTGCGGGCAAGGACGACCGCCCGACGGCTCTAGGATGGAGCCATGACCGGCCCTGGTGGAGATCACATGCTGCGGTGGGCGCAGACCGCGGAAGCGATCCGCGCCACCCGTGCGACGTCGCAGAAGTCGGCCATCGTGGCCGCGTACCTGCGGACGCTCGACGAGCCTGCCCTGGCCACCGCAGCCGTGTTCCTGAGCGGCCGACCGTTTCCGGAGCGAGACCAGCGCAAGGCGGGCCTCGGCTGGCGCGCCGTCACCACGGTCGTGCAGGCGGTGGCCGGTGTCGAGGCCGGCGCCCTGGCACGGATGTACGACCGCTCTTCGGACGTCGGCACGGCCGTGGGGGAGCTGCTCACGGAGGCCGGTCATGCGCCACCGCCCGATGCCCCGGCCCTGACCCTGGCCGAGGTCGCGGCCGCGTACGACGAGCTCGCCGGCACGCGCGGCCGGGAGGCCAAGGCGGAGGTGTTCGCGCGCCTTCTTCGTCGCGCCGATCCGCTGAGCGCCCGCTACATCACGGCCATCCTCGGCGGCGAGCTCCGCATCGGCCTGCGCGAGGGTCACCTGGAGTCGGGCATCGCCCGCGCCTTCGAGCAGGATCTCTCGGCGGTGCGCTGGGCCGGCATGCTCACCGGTGACATCGGCCAGACGGCCCAGCTCGCTCGCCGCGGGGACCTGGACAGCGCTCGGCTGTCCCTCTTCCATCCGCTCAAGTCGATGCTGGCCAGCCCCGTCGTCGATGAGACGGCGGCCCTGGAGCGGCTCCACCCACCCGTGTGGGTGGAGGACAAGTACGACGGCATCAGGGCGCAGCTCCATCGCGAAGGCGACGTGGTGCGCCTGTTCAGCCGTGATCTCAACGACATCACCGACGGCTTCCCGGAGGTCACCGCAGCCGCCCGTGCGCTGACCTGGGACGGGATCCTCGACGGTGAGCTGCTGGCCTGGAAGGATGGGCAGGTGCTGCCGTTCCTGCAGCTGCAGACGCGGATCGGGCGCAAGCGGCCCTCGGCCCAGGTCCTCGCGCAGGTGCCGGTCATCTACGTCGCCTTCGACGTGCTCGCGCTGGGGGAGGGAAGCCCGCCGGAGCCGCTGCTGCGCGAGCCGCTGCGCGAGCGTCGCCGGCGGCTGGAGGGGCTCGATCTCCCGGGGACACCCGGTTTCGGGTTGGCGGCCCTCGTGGACGCAGCTGACGAGGCTGAGCTCGAGCGCATCTTCGACGAGGCCCAGGAGCGCGGCAACGAGGGCCTGATGCTCAAGGACCCCGAGTCGATCTACGCGCCCGGTCGGCGTGGCTACGCCTGGCTCAAGCTCAAGAAGGCCTTGACCACGCTGGACTGCGCGGTCGTGGGTGTGGAGGTCGGGCACGGCCGACGGCACGGGGTGCTCTCCGACTACACCTTCGCCGTGCTCGACGACCGGCCCCGGGCGGCCGCGGGCGCGCTCGTGACCATCGGCAAGGCCTACAGCGGCCTGAGCGACGCAGAGATCGCCGAGATGACGACGTGGTTCGAAGCGCACACCCTCGAGCGCTTCGGGCGCTATCGCACGGTCGAGCCAAGCGTGGTGGTGGAGATCGCCTTCGATGTCGTCCATGCCAGCTCGCGTCACAAGTCCGGCTATGCCCTGCGCTTCCCACGCATCGTGCGCATCCGCCGCGACAAGACAGCCGCCGAGATCGATCGTTTGAGCACCGTCGCCGCCCTGCACGAGCAGCTGCAGGTGGCCGGCCGCTACGGGGTGCTCACGAGCGCCGACCCCACGGCAACGTCCCGCGACCCGTCATGATGGGCGCGATGACCACCTTCGAGATCGCCGCATGAGCGACGGGCCCGCCCGCTTCGACCGGGTGCGCGGGTTGCGCGATGTGCTCACCGCGACCGGCGCCGGCATCTACCTGGCCACGCATCAGGCCGGGCCCATCCCGGCCGAGACGCAGGCGGCTGTTCACGAGTCCGACGAGATGGAGCTGCGCGTGGGGCGGGTCGGCCCGGATCGAGCCGAGGACCTGCACCAGCGGGAACGCGAGGCCCTCGCGGTGGTCGCCGCCGTGCTCAACACCGGTCCGGAGCGGATCGTGCTCACGCATGGCGCTGCCGAGGCCGCTCGCCTCGTGGCCCTGGAGGTCCTCGAGCCCGCCGCCGACCAGCGCGTGGTGCTGCTCCCCGGTGTCGACCGGGCCGTGGCCGCTGCCGTGCGGGACGTGGCTGACGTGGCCGGAGCCGAGGTCGAGGCACTGACCGAGGTGCCGTCGCTCTTCGGGGCTGACGTCGCGCTCGTGGTCATGAGCCACGTCGACGCGGACGGTCGCCTGACCGACCCCGCGAAGGTGGCGAACGCGGCACGCGCCGCCGGCGCCCGGACGGTCGCCGACATCGGCCGCAGTGCCGGCGCCATGCCGCTCGACGGACCCGCGCTGGGCGTCGACTTCCTCATCGCCGACAGCCATCGCTGGCTGCTGGGCCCGGACGCGGTAGCGTCGCTGTGGATCACGCCCGAGCTGGAGCGCGAGCTACCGGAGTGGCTGCGTCAGGCTGCGCCGCCCTTCGGGCGTGGGCAGCTGCTGGCCCTGGCGCGAAGCGTCGGCTGGCTGCTCATGTACGTGGAGCTGCCGTGGGCCCTGGCCCGCACCCTGGCCCTGGGCGATCAGCTCTACGAGGGCCTCGGCGCCATCGAGGGCGTGGAGCTGGTGGCAGCCCCCGACGCCCACGGTGCCCTGGCCGCGTTCCGCATCCGCGACTGGCCGGCCCAGGAAGCGGCTGACGAGCTTGGTCGCAGCATCTTCGCGATCGTCGAGGCTGACACCGAAGCGGACCTCATCCGTGCCAGCGTGGGCGCCTGGAACCGCGAGAGCGAGCTCGATCGCTTCGTGGAGCGCGTGGCGGAGCTCGCGGCCCATACGCCCCAGACCCTGCCCCGCCGACCCAGCCTGACCGTCATCCGCGGGCCCATCGAGACCCCGGAGGACACGTGAGCGAGACCCCCGAGCCCACGCCGCCGCGAGAGATCAAGGAGCGCTCCGAGCTCGAGATCCGCTGGCGCCAGACCCGCAACCCACCGCAGCCGGTGGTACGCGCGGTGGTCGCCAATGTCGTCGTGGCCACCATCGGCGGGATCATCCTCCTGCTCATCGACTGGCTCGCGGACCACGGTGAGCTGCCCGAGTTCTTCGCCAGCGTGGGCCCCACCGCCATCTACGTGGCGCTGGTCATCGTCAGCGGCACCGTCTTCACCTATCTGTGGGTGGAGCTGCCCACGGGCGTGCCCGGGCAGAAGCGTCGCTCGTTGTGGGCCGGCATGCTGGGCTTGTTCGCGGCCATCCCCATCACCTATCTGGCGCTGGTGATCGTCTACCAGGTGCTGCGCCCACTCTTGCCCTAGGCCCCCTGCTAGCATCCGCTACGACCCCCGGCAGCGATGGGGGAGTAGCTCAACGGTTAGAGCGGTCGGCTTATATCCGACTGGTTCCAGGTTCGAGTCCTGGCTCCCCTACCACCTCCCACACGGATGAAGGCCGCGCGGCCGCCCTTGTGGACGACACGCACGGCCTCCAAGGAGGAGTGCCGACCGGCTGCAGGAAGGCAGCCGGTCACATCACATCAGTCGACTGCTACTGGCAGTTGGGGCTGGTGCCGGGCTCGACCGGAGCGAACTGGTAGTAGTCGCACGCGTTCTCGGGGGTGATCAGCACCATGTCGATGGACTGCTTCTCCGGCATCTCCGTCGTGCCGCCAGCCTGGATCCAGGCATCGGCCTGCTCCGCGGCTGCGATGGCCATGGCCGCGACCGGCTGCAGCGACGTCGCCTTCAGCTCGCCCGCGTTGATGGAGATGATGGCCTCATCGCTGCCGTCGAAGCCGGCCACGATGATCTCGGGCTTGCCGGCGGCCATGACCGCGGCCTGTGCGCCGAGAGCCATGGTGTCGTTGCCGGCGATGATGCCCTTGACGTCCGGGTACTGCTGGAGCAGCTGCTCGGTGATCTGGAAGCCTTCATCCTGGCTCCAGTTCGCCGTCTGCTGGGCGACCATCTCGAGGCCTTCCATCGAGTCGAGGACGTCGTGATAGCCGTCGCTACGCACATGGGCGTTGGTGTCGGTGTCGCGACCCGTCAGCTCGATGTAGGTGCCTTCCTCGCCCATGAGCTCGGCCCAGTACTCGGCCAGGATGGTGGCGCCCTGATAGTTGTTGGAGACGATCTGGGCCACGGCCACGCCGTCCTGCGTGATCTCGCGATCGACGAGGAAGCTGCCGACGCCGGCGTCGGCCGCGGCCTGGACCGCCGCCACGCTGGCGTCAGCGCCCGCGTTGTCGAGGATGATGGCGAGGGCGCCGTCCGAGACGCAGGTCTCGAAGAAGTCGTTCTGGGCCACGGCGTCGTCGTTGTGGACGAGGCGGCTGGTGGTATAGCCCAGCTCCTCGGCCTTGTCGGCGGCGATCTGCTGCATGGCGCCGAAGAAGGGGTTCTCCACGCCCGGCACGATCACGCAGATCAGGCCCTTGTCTTGCGCCGAAGCGACGGCGCCGGTCGAGGCCGTGATGGCAAGCGCTGCCCCCATGGCCACCGCGAAATGCTTCTTGTTGAACATCCGTTCCTCCACTCTTCTCACTCGGCGGCCGGATCGTCCGATCCGCGCGATGTACTCCGCAGGTGCTTCAAGAACGTCCTCCTCGCAGTCCTCCTTTCACGTGGTCCTGGCAGTTGGCGTGTTGGAGTCGTCTTCGTGGGTGATCTGCGCGGCCTGCTGCTGCAGGGCCAGACGCCGTTCGGCGCGCTGCTGGAGCTGGTCGATGATCAGGGCCGCCACGATGACGATGCCGGTCACGATCAGCTTCATGAACGATGAGACGTTCATCAGCGTCAGGCCGTTGTTGAGCGTGCCGATGACGAGCGCGCCGATGATGGTGCCCACGATGGTTCCACGGCCACCCGCGAGCGAGGTGCCGCCGAGCACGACGGCCGCGATGGCGTAGAGCTCGTAGTACAGCCCGGTGGCGGGGTGTGCGGCGACGAGCTGGCTGGCGATGATGAGGCCGACCGTGGCGGCACAGAAGCCGCTGATCATGTAGACGAGCATCTTGGTGCGGTTGACGCGCACGCCGGAGAGCTCCGCCGATCGCTCGTTGCCGCCGACCGCGTAGACGGCTCGCCCGAAGGGCGTCCGGGACGTGACGAACCAGGCCACCACGGCGAAGATCACGAGGATGACGGTGGCCCAGGGCAGGAACTCGATGCCCAGCAGCTGGCCGGTCCCCAGCTCGCGGAAGCCGGTGTTGCCCAGCTCCTCCTTGCCCACGAGGTTGGGGAAGGTCGCGCCGTCGTTGATGATGCCGGCCAGTCCGCGGGCCACCATGAGCATGCCCAGGGTGGCGATGAACGGGGCCACGTTGAAGCGCGTGATGATGAAGCCGCTGATGGCGCCCATGAAGGTGCCCGCCGCCAGCGAGATGACCAGCACCATCCAGGTGTGCGGGAAGATGACCCAGTCCGCGACCTGCAGCCCCTCGTTGATGAGCAGGCCCGCCACGATGCCGGTGAACCCGATGAGCGAGCCCACGGAGAGGTCGATGCCAGCGGTCAGGATGACGAACGTCATGCCGATCGCGAGGATGCCGTTGAGCGACGTCTGCTTGATGAGGATGATGATGTTGTTGTACGTCGGGAAGCTGCCGGTCTCGAGGATCGAGAAGACGACGATCAGTACGACGAGTGCGATGAGGGCCCGGCCCTTGAGCAGGAGCTGCGCCCACTCGGTCTGGGTCCTGCCGCGCTTCTGGGCCTGCACTCCGGCCGTCACTTGCTCTCCTCCACGATCGCTCTCCCGTTCTCCCTTGTCGAGACCGCGGGACCATGTCCCACGGCAGATGCGTCCACGAGCTCCTTCTCGGTCGCTCGGTCGCCGGCGAACTCGGCCACGACCTCACCCTTGCTGAGCACCAGGATGCGGTCGGACATGGCCAGCACCTCCTTGAGCTCCGAGCTGACGAAGACGATGCCGAAGCCCTCCAGGGCCAGGCGGCTCATGATCGCGAAGATCTCGCTCTTGGCGCCCACGTCGATGCCGCGCGTGGGTTCATCGAGCAGCAGCACCCGCGGTTCGGTCAGCAGGCCCTTGGCCACCACCACCTTCTGCTGGTTGCCGCCGCTGAGCGATCCGATGTTGTTGTTGGGGTCGGCCACCCGCACGGACAGGTCGCGGATCATCTGGTCGACCGCGTCGCGTTCCTTGGCGCGCGACAGGTAGGGCCCGGTGAGGTAGCGCCTGAGGCTGGCCAGGACCATGTTGTGCGCGACCGAGAGCGTGGGCACGAGGCCAACCGTCTTGCGGTCCTCGGGCACGAGCACCAGGCCGGCTCCGATGCGGTCCGCGACGGTGGCCCCCGCGATGTCCCGTCCGTCGAGCACGATCGAGCCGCTGGCCTCCGGCCGGATGCCGGCGAGCACCTCCATCAGCTCGGTTCGACCCGCGCCCATCAGCCCGTAGAGACCCAGGATCTCACCGGCATGGACCTCGAACGAGACGTGGTCGAGGAGGTAGCCGCCGCCGAGGCGCGGCAGGGTCACATCGCTGATCTGGAGCAGGGTCTCTCCGACGTCGTGCTCGGTGCGGGTGAAGAGGGACTCCGCGGCCCGGCCCACCATCTGTTCGATGATCCAGGCCACGTCGACATCCGCCGCTTCGGTGTGCGCCACGACCCGACCGTCGCGCAGGACCGTGATGCGGTCGCCGACCTGTAACAGCTCCTCCAGCTTGTGGCTGATGTAGACGATGGCCACGCCGCGGGACTTGAGGTCATCGATGATGCGGAAGAGGCCCTCCACCTCCGCCTGGCTGAGGGCGGAGGTGGGCTCGTCCATGATCAGCACGCGCACGTCGTGGGTGAGCGCCTTGGCGATCTCCACGATCTGCTGCTGACCCACGCGCAGGTTGCTCACCATCTCGTCGGGATCGATGTCCTGTCCCAGTCGTTCGAGCAGCTCGCGCGCGACCTTCCGCTGCGCTGCCCGGTCGATCGCGGGTCCGCGCGTGATCTCCTGGGCCAGGAAGAGGTTGTCGAGCACCGAGAGATTGGTGCACAGGTTGAGCTCCTGGAAGATGATGCCGACGCCGTGCTCCTGGGCCGCCGTCACGCTGGGCAGCGTCACCGGTTGCTCGTCCACCAGGATCCGGCCCTCGGTGGGCTCCTCGACGCCCGCGAGCACCTTCATCAGGGTCGACTTGCCCGCGCCGTTCTCACCGACGAGGACGTTGACCTGGCCCTGGTAGATGTCGAAGCTGACGTCGTCCAGCGCGGTCGTGCCGGGGAAGACCTTGGTGATGCGCTCGGCACGCATGACCACGCGAGGTTCCAGCTCGGTCAGCGGGGCGGCAGGCGCCAGGGTGCTCATCGCGCGGTCATCTCGATGGGCACCAGCTGGATCTCGCTCACGTCGACGGTCGGCGTGTTGAAGGTGCGCAGGGTGAAGGCGCCGGTGAAGTCGACCGTTTGACCCAGGAGGTTCTCCTTGTCGAGGCCCTCGAGCGCTGCCACGACCTTGGTGTTGAGCTCCTTGGCGACCTTGCCGAACTCCGTCTGCTCACGGAAGTCACCGAACTCGATGAAGCCGGTGGCGTCGCGGACCGACAATTCGTCGCTGGGAAGGCGCGTGCCCACCCATGCCCGCACCGTGATGGGCCCCTCATAGCCGTCGATCTCGAGCCCCACGCTGCCCTTGCTGGTATCCACGTCGACGTCGGTCACGGTGCCGCTGCCGGTGACGCGGTAGACGTGCGCCTCACCGACGGTGATCAGCCCGAGCTCCTCGGCCACTGGTGTGAGGTCCGCGGAGGCGATCGTGCCGTCAGCGCCGGGCTCGATCCTGTTGAGCACGTCGGCGAGCGGGACGGCCCCTTCCTCGATCGCGGTCTGCACCGCTTCCCAGTTGTCCTCGACGTAGGTGACTGGATCGAACTCGACCGTGAGGGCGGCCTCGTCCTCGGTCGAGACCACGGTGAAGCCGAACATCAGCGCCACGACGACGAAGATGCCGACGGCCGCGATGCCGATCACGGCACTCGTGCTGAGCTTGCCCTTCATGCTGTCCCTGCCTCGACGGTGTGCTCCACGATCTCCTCCTCGGGCCCCTTGGTCTTGCTCTCTCCGGCGCCCTTCGCGAGCAGGCGCTGGGCGGTGTAGGTGTCGGTGATCAGGCAGTTGACCCAGCCGCCGACGAGGGCAGCGTGGATGGCGACGGTCTTGCCTGGCCCTCCGGCCACGGCGATCGAGCGGGGCACGCGCCGCAGCTGCTCGAGCTCGATCCCGATGACGCGGTCGTGCAGCGGCGTATCCACGGGATGCCCGTCGGCGCGCAGGTAGCGCTGGCCGATGTCACCCACGCCGCCCGCTTCGCGCACGCTGTCGAGCTCGTCGGGCGAGAAGACGTTGCCGCTGCTTGCGAGCAGACCGGATGGCTCCTGGCCGCCGATGCCGACGTAGGCCACGTCGAGCCGATCCCACAAGGCCATGGCCCGGGCCACGAAGGGGTCCTGGATGAGCACGGCCCGGGACTCGGGCGAGCCGACGCTGCTGGGTGCCGGCAGGAACGTGCCCTCGCCGTGCAGCAGGTCCGTGAGGCGGCGCACGAGGTGGGTCGCGTGGCCCTCCGCGGCCGGATCTCCTCCGCCGCCAAGGATCTGGACCACGCGCACGTCCCGCACGCCGCTGACCGGGTGCATGGCATCGACCATGGCCAGCAGGGTCGCGCTCCAGGAGCTGACGCCGATGATGTCACCGGAGCGGACGGTGCTCTCCACGTTGAAGGCCGCGGCGGCGCCCAGCTCCCGGACGGCCGCGTGCTCGTCGTCGCGAGAGATCTCGACGATCTCCACGTCGGTGAGGCCGTAGCGGGCTTCGAGCGCTTCCTCCAGCTGCGGATGGGTGCCCCCGGGCGCCCGCACGCTGATGCGCACGATGCCCGCATCGAGGGCGCCCTTGAGCAGCCGGCTGACCTTGGGCTGGGACAGCCGCAGGCGGCTCGCGATCTGGGGCTGCTTGAGGCCCATCTCGTAGTAGAGCCGCGCGACGCGGGTCATCAGGCGCAGCTCGTCGGCGCGGGCCATCTCAGCCTCCGATGACCTCACGCCCGGCACGAGCGATGCCCGCTGGCGTGAGCCCAGCGTGGTCGAGGAGGAAGGTGGGGGAGCCGGTGGGGCAGAAGCCGGCGAAGCCGAGGATGCGCATGGGCACCGGCTGCTCCTGGACCACCACCTCGGCCACCGCTCCGCCGAGCCCACCGCGGACCAGGGCTTCCTCGACCGTGACGATGCCCGCCGTCTCCCGTGCCGCCGCCAGGATGGCCGCGCGATCGAGCGGTGCCACGGTCGCCATGTTCAGGACGCGAGCTTCGATGCCATCAGCCGCCAGCAGCGCGGCCGCCTCGAGCGCGCGGGTGACCATCACCCCATTGGCGATGATGGTCACGTCGTCGCCGTCTCGCAGGCGAGCGGCCTGGCCGATCTTGAAGTGGTAGTCCTCGGCGTGGACCACCGGCACGCCCATGCGGCTGGTGCGGATGAAGACCGGGCCCTCGTACTCGTACGCGGCGCGGGTGGCCTGCGCGGTCTCGATCGGGTCAGCCGGGACGATCACGACCAGGCGGTCGATGGCACGGGTCCAGGCGATGTCCTCGATGGAGTGGTGGGTAGGCCCCAGCTCCCCGTAGGCCACGCCGCTGCTGACGCCCACGAGCTTGACATTGGCGCCGCTGTAGGCGGCGTCGACCTTGATCTGCTCCAGGGCGCGAGCGGTCAGGAATGGGCTGGCGCCGCTGACGAAGGGGATCTTGCCGCCGTTGGCCAGACCGGCACCGATCCCGACCATGTTCTGCTCGGCGATGCCGACGTTCACGACCTGGCCGGGCAGGACCTTGTCCAGCTTGCCCACCTTGGTCGACCCGAGCGAGTCGTTGACCACGGCCACGACACGCTTGTCGGCAAGGGCCAGCTCGGTCAGCGTGTCAGCGAAGGCGTCCCGGCAGTCGTACAGCTTCACCGGCGTCTCGGCGGTCATGCCCGGCTCGCTTCCAGCTCGGCCACGGCCTGCTCGTACTCGGCAGCGGTCGGGATGCGATGGTGCCAGGGGGCGCTGTCCTCGATGAAGGACACACCCTTGCCCTTGGTGGTGTTGGCGATGACGCAGTTGGGCCGGCCGGTCTCGAAGGGCAGGTCGGTGAAGGCCTCGAGCAGGGCGGAGAGGTCGTGGCCGTCCACCTCCCGCACGGCCCAACCGAAGGCCGTGAACTTGTCCGGCAGCGGGTCCAGACCCATGGTGGTCTCGGTCCGGTCACCCTGCTGCAGGCGGTTGCGATCCACGATGCAGACGAGCTTGTCCAGGCCGAAGTGTCCGGCGGCCATGGCGGCCTCCCACATCGAGCCTTCCTGCAGCTCGCCGTCACCGGTGAGCACGAAGGTGCGCCGTTCGGCGCCATCCATCTGGCCACTGAGCGCGATGCCGACGGCGACCGGGAAGCCATGACCCAGCGGCCCGGTGTTGGTCTCGACACCGGGCACCTTGTTGCGATCCGGGTGGCCGTTGAGTCGCGAGAGGGGCTGCAGGAAGGTCTCCAGCTCCGACTCCGCGAAGTAGCCGGCCATGGCCAGGGTCGTGTACAGCGCCGCCGCGGAGTGGCCCTTGCTGAGCACGAACCGATCGCGATCCGGATCATCGGGGTGCTCGGGGTCGTAGCGGAGCACGCCACCGAAGAAGAGCGTGACCAGGATGTCCGTCGCGCTGAACTCGCCGCCGATATGCCCCAGGCCGGCACCGTAGACCATCTGCAGATCACGCAGGCGCACCTCGATCGCTCGTTGGCGCAGTTCCTCCGTGAGACCAGCCCTGCCCCCCTGGGCCCTTGGCTCCGTGGTCATCCATCCCCCTGTCGTCGTGACCGCTGGTGAATGGGTATTCAGCAGCGCATGTTCACTCACCCAGCATACCGATGCAGGCCTGCATACGTCAAGCCGTTTCGCACGGTCGAGCCCGGCGAGCCTGCTGCTAGGGGTGGAACGTGGTGCGGGCGACCGCCTCGTGCCAGCCGTCGATGAGGTGGGTCCGATACGAGTCCGCCATCGCCGGCTCGAACCGGACGATCGAGCGTGGCAGTCCGGCCAGGTCGTCGATCGATGCCCACACGCCGACCGCCAGACCGGCCAGGTAGGCCGCGCCCATGGCCGATAGCTCGGCGGTGTCGTTGCGCTGTACCGGCACGCCCAGGATGTCCGCCTGGAACTGCATCAGCTGCTCGTTGCGCGTGACGCCGCCGTCGACCATGAGCACGCGCAGGGTTCCGCCGGCCGACGATTGCATGGCCTCGAAGACGTCGCGCACCTGGTAGGCGATCGACTCGATCGCCGCTCGAGCCAGCTGCGGCAGTGAGGAGCCGCGGGTCAGGCCGCAGATGAGGCCGCGGGCTTGATCGTCCCAGTGTGGGGCGCCGAGGCCGGCGAAGGCGGGCACGAGGTACACGCCCTCGGTCGACTCGACGGCCTGGGCCAGCGTAGCCACCGAGGCCGGGCCGTCGAGGCCGACGAAGTCGGCCAGCCACTGCACGGCTGCGCCGGTCACGTTGATGTTGCCCTCGAGGGCGTAGGTCGTCGCGCCCAGGCCCCACGCCACGGTCGCGGCCAGGCCGGCATCGGAGGTGAGCATCGTGGGCGTGGGCATCATCAGCGATGAGCCCGTGCCGTAGGTGGCCTTGATGGCCCCGGGCTCAAAGCCGGCATGGCCGAACAGCGCGGCATGCGAATCGCCCACCAACGAGCCCACGGGCACGCCGGCCGGCAGCATGCCGATGGCGACGGTCTCCCCGAAACGCGCGCTCGAGGGGTGGATCTGGGCCAGCGCTGCGAGCGGCACGCCGAAGGTCTCCGCCAGCCACGGATCCCAGGCCACGGCCGCGAGGTCCATGAGCTGGGTTCGTGAGGCGTTGCTGGCGTCGGTGGCGTGGACGGCCCCGCCGGTCAGGTTCCACAGTACCCAGCTGTCGACCGTGCCCAGCCGGATCTCGCCGGCAGCCGCCCGGGACGCCCCGTCCGGCGCCGCATCGAGCAACCAGCGCCACTTGCCCGCGGTGAAGCCGGGGTCCAGCGGCAGACCGGTTCGGGCCCCGATCGCATCGGCATGGCCGGCACCACGAAGCCGGTCGCAGATCCCTGCCGAGCGGCGGCACTGCCAGGTGACCACCGGGCCGACCGGGGCGCCACCATCACGCTCCCAGGCCACGCCCGACTCGCGCTGGTTGGAGATGCCGATCGCCGCAAGGGCAGGGGAGCCTGCCTGGAGGAGGACCTCGTCGACGCACTCGCGGACGGCGGTCCAGATGGCGGCAGCGTCCTGCTGCACCCAGCCCGGCTGCGGATACTCGATGTCCATGGAGCGGGCGGCCTGGCCGACGACGGCGCCGCGCCGGTCGACGAGGATGGCCTTGGTGTTGGTGGTGCCCTGGTCGATGGCCAGGATGAGCGGTTCGTGGGGCATGGTGAATCGAGGATACGCGCGAGGCGCCGTGGTCGTAGGGTGTCCCCACGACCAGCCGTGAGGAGCACATCCGATGACCACCCAGTACGTCGCCGTCTTCGGTGACCCCGTCGAGGGCAACCCCACCTCGATCATGCAGAACGCCGCCTTCGAGCATGCCGGGCTCGACTGGCGCTACCTCGACCTCCGCGTGCGGGCGGAGGACCTCGAGGCGGCCGTCACGGCCGCGCGGCTCTTCGAGTTCGGTGGTTTCAACTGCACCATCCCCCACAAGATCGCCGTCCTTCCGCTGCTCGACGGGCTGGAGCCCTCAGCGGAGATCAGCGGTGCCTGTAACACCGTCGTGCGTCAGCCCGATGGGCAGCTCATCGGCTCCAACACCGATGGCTCCGGCTTCGTCTGGTCCATCCGCGACGAAGGCATCGACCCGAGTGGGCTCGACGTGGTGATCCTTGGCGCTGGTGGTGCCGCTCGCGCCGTGGCGGTCTCCCTGGCGCTCGCCGGCGCCAAGCGCGTGACCATCGCCAACCGCTCCGCTCCGCATCGGGAGGAGCTCGTCGGGATCCTCGACACCAGGACGGAGGTGGAGGCCGTCGCGCTCCCGTGGGCGGGCACGCTGGCGGTGCCGCCGTGCGACGTGCTCGTCGACTGCACGCCGGTGGGCATGGGTACAGGAGCCGCGGCGGAGGCCCACGTGGACGTCGACCTCTCCGGGCTCTCTTCCGACACCGTCGTGTGCGACCTCAACCCCGAGACGGCGGAGTCGGCGTTCCTGCGCCTGGCCGCGGCTCGTGGCCATCGCACCCTCGATGGCCTGGGCATGCTCGCTCGCCAGGGCGCTGCCGGCTTCCGGGCCTGGACCGGGGTGGAGCCACCGCTCGAGGTGATGATCAAGGCGCTCGGAGGCTGAGCCCGAGCCCAACGTCACGAGGCACAGCAAAGACGTCCGCCCGACCCCTGGCGGGTCCGCGACGGACGTCTGTCTTGGGCTGGTGGCGTTACCCGGCCACGGCGGGGATCTGCCTAGGAGGAGGCGGGCGGATCGGCCGGCGGGGCCGCCGGGGGCGTGGCGCCCGCGGGCTTGCCCATGCCTGGGGGCGGCTTGGCAGCGGCCGCCTCGTTGGCTGCCTGCAGCTGCTCCATGGCCGCGACCTGCTCAGGTGTCAGCCTGGACTTCTCGTTCTCGATGAAGGCCTGCTGGACGCCCGGGTAGCTCAGGTACAGGTAGATGAAGCCGGCGAGCAGCCAGGGGATGGTCTCCGCCTCGACGCTCGAGCCGAAGAGGAGCGCGAAGAAGCCCCAGATCAGCGTGAACAGGCTGATGAAGAGCCCGAACTGGACGGCGTATGCGCGCAGGTTCCAGAACCCCAGGGCAATCCAGATCCAGATGCCGGCGATCAGCAGCGTCCACAGGGCGGCGCCCCATTGCGCGTTGTTCGCGAACGAAAGCTCCTGGTTGCCGACGGGGAAGCTGACGATGCCCATGTACAGAAGCACCTTGTAGAGGTTGTACAGGGTGATCAGACCTGCCCCAGCCGCCAGAAGGATCACTCCGATAGGTCTATGCATGCTTGTCACTCACCCTCTCGTGCTCTGCTGGACGTATGTGTCGGGCTGCTGAGATGCTCGGGCCCAACGTCCGCTTGGGCGCGAGCGTAGCAGGCTGCGGGCGTAGCGGCATCATCCGCATCGCATCATCCGCCTCGCACGACGAAGGTCCTGCCTTGGAGGTAGGACGATGGTCCTGTCGGCGGGCCACTGCAGGGCACCTGGGTAGCGTTCGCACACACAAGTGTGGCATTCGGTCACCACATGGTTCGGTTCGCTACGTCGGGCTGCCGGAATTGCCTGCGCCGCCACATACACTGGCACCTCACTTGAGGAGGAACCATGTTCAGTCAGTCCGCGGACAAGCCAGCAGCCGACCAGTCCGATGCGCCTGCCGGTATGCGCGAACTGCCGCCGCAGCCGGCCAAGCCCGTGATGCCGGGCTACGTGCCCACCAGCCCTGCTGCCCCGGTCACACCCCAGCCGGAGGCCGTGGTCGAGGTAGATGCACCCGGCCCCGACGACTCCGTCGTGGCCGTGGATGACCACCTCGAGGGCACGTTCACCTCGCGCGGCACGGTCGTGGTCAGGGGTTCCGTCAAGGGCCGGATCGAGGCGGTCCAGGTGCGCATCGAGGACGGCGCCAACGTCGATGCCGATGTCATCGTGGATGAGGCCATCATCGCGGGCGAGTTCACCGGCAACCTCACCTGCCGTGAGCGCCTCGAGGCTCGTTCCAGCGGCCGCATCAGCGGTCGGGTGGAGACCTTCAAGCTGATGCTCCACGAGGGTGCCTCCGTCGAGGGTGAGATGCACATGCTCACCGAGGCGCCCAAGGACGCCGCCGGTACCATCCGCGGCAGCGCCCCGCTGCGCGGCGAGACCGATGGTGACGAGCCCAGGAAGCCGGCCACACCGGCCGCCCCGGTCGCGAAGCCCGCGCCCGCGCCGGGCGTCACGCCCGCCTCCGCGGTCGGCTCCGGCAGTGGCCAGCCAGGCGGCTCGAGCACGAGCCCGGAGGCGACGGCTGTACGCTCGTCCGTGGTCGAGGCGCTGCGGGCGGAGAGCGCCCGCGTGGTCACGCCACGGACCTCGACCACCACCCGCGGCTACGGCTACTCCGGCACGCCCGCCCCCGCCAACAGCAGCACGCTTGAGCGGAGCGGCAAGGGCAGCACCGGCTTCTAGTCCCGCGGCCAGCGGCTGCCACCCGCCAGGACCGGAAACCCACGCCGCGGGTCTGTCCTGCCACGCGCAGCCTGGATCGCCGCAGGCCGGTGGGGGCCCGATCTCGTGACGGTCAGCGAGACGCCGGTCGACCCCGGGAACATCCGGCTCGGCACGTGTCACGCCTCCCGAGGGAAGCACCACGCCACGCTCACGGCACCCTGCCCGGCGTAGACTCGGGGCCATGACTGACGCGAACAGCTCGGCGCGAGCGACTCTCGAGGCCGCCCTTCCCGGGCTCATCGAGCTCTCGCACCGCATCTACCAGAACCCCGAGCTCGGCTTCGAGGAGGAGAAGGCGGCAGCCTGGCTGGCCGATGCCCTGGAGGCGGCCGGGTTCGAGACCCAGCGCGGCTACGGGGACATGCCCACGGCGGTGGTCGGGCAGATCGGCTCCGGACCGCTCCACATCGTCATCTGCTCCGAGTACGACGCGCTGCCCGGTGTCGGACACGCCTGCGGTCACAACATCATCTGCACCGCCGGTCTGGGTGCGGCGCTCGCCCTCGCTCCGCTGGTCGACGAGCTGGGCCTGAAGCTGTCGCTGCTGGGCACGCCGGCAGAGGAGGGCGGTGGCGGCAAGATCGGCTTCATCGAGGGCGGCTTCTTCACGGACGTGCACGCCGCCCTCATGGTCCACCCCTACCCGGTGGACGTGGCCATGCCTGACATCATCGCCGTGCAGCAGCTGGCCGTGACCTACACCGGCGTCGAAGCCCACGCCTCGGGCTTCCCCTGGGGCGGCATCAACGCGGCTGATGCCATGGTCGTGGCGCAGACGGCGATCGGCCTCCTGCGTCAGCAGCTGCTGCCCAGCGACCGTGTCCACGGCATCGTGACCAAGGGTGGAGAGGCGGCCAACATCATCCCCCGCGAGACCAAGGCGGACTTCATGGTCCGCGCCGGCACGGCCAACCGCCTCGACGAGCTGCTGGCCAAGGTCCGCGCCTGTTTCGAGGCCGGTGCCCTGGCCACCGGCTGCTCGCTCGAGATCGAGCTCGACACGGCCTATACGGACCTGCGTCACGACGAGCAGCTGGCCGCCAGCTACCAGCGGCACGCCGAGTCGCTGGGACGGGAGTTCGTGGAGCCACCTGCGCCGGTGTCCACCGACATGGGCAACGTCAGCTACGAGGTGCCCACCATCCATCCCTTCATCCGCGTGGAGTCCGACGGCGCGGTCCCGCATCAGGAGGCCTTCGCCGACGCCTGCGCGACGCCCTCGGCGGACCAGGCCGTCTTCGACGGGGCCTTGTGCATGGCCCTCACCGTCATCGAGGCCGCGACCGACGAGTCGGTCCGCAGCCGCCTGCTCGCGAAGGAGTCGCGCTAGCCCTTGCGCAGCACCAGCACGTGCTGGTGGACGATGTTGGGCACGAAGGCGTGCGGGTAGCCGTAGGGCCGTAGCCGTGTCCCGGCCTGGTACCAGATCAGATCGCCCTTGGGCACGAAGCCGTGGGCCGCTGCCCGCCCAGCAAGGTCGGAAGCCACGAAGCGGTAGGCTCCGTCCTGATAGGCATCGCGCACGATGACGACGGCGTAGCGCCTGGGCTTGAGCACCCGCAGCAGCTGCCCGAAGAGCGCTTCCATGCGCTCGAGGTACTGGCCATAGGACGTGCTGTTGGCGAAGTCGGCCGGATCGTCGGTGACCATGGCGTAGTCGGTGCGCCGATTGGCGTGCGCCTTGGCCAGGGCGCCACCGGACATGGTGATCTTGAGCTGCGGGTTGTAGGGCGGGTCGGTGGCGACCAGGTCGATCGACTCAGGCTCGAGGCCCCTGATGAGCTCCAGCGCGTCGCCCACCTGGAGGTGTGCACCCGAGGGGTCGAAGCTGCGTATCCCTCCCGGGTCGGCCTCTCCCAGGTCGCGCAGCACCTCGCCCTCCGCCTCGGCCGCCTCGACCACGCTGCGATAGACCGCCGCCCAGCGCGGCTCGATCTCGAAGCCAAGCGCTCGGCGAGGGCGACGAGCGATGGATGCTCCGAGCAGCGTGCCGCCGACCCCTGCGAACGGATCGAGCACCAGCTCGCCACCCTTGGTGAAGAACTCGATGAGCCGTGCCATCAGGCGCGGTGGTTTGTTGGCGCCGTGGAGCTTGCGCTGGGCATGGCCGAGCTCGGACGGGTAGGCCGTGGTCAACAGCGACTTGGTGAAGTAGAGCCACTCATCGCCACTCAGCTCGTTGAGGGTGTTGTTGGGATGCACCGGCACGAGCGGAAGTATGTGACACCGGGCGTCAGGGTGTGGCGCGGTACGTCTATGCTTCTATGCCTATGGCGTTCTTGGGCCGAGAACGCGAGCTAGCCGAGTTGGCCGAGGCCGTGCGCCGAGTCGCGGAGGGGCGACTTGGTCGAGTCGTGTTGACCGGGCCGGCCGGTGTCGGCTGCACGCGTCTACTCGACGAGCTATCGAACCGAGTCTCGAGCGTGCCGGGTGTCCTCGCCTGCCGTGGCCGTGCCTACGAGCCTGCGCAGGGCATGCCCTATCAGGCCGTCGGTGAGGCGCTCGCGTGTTCCTTCCGGGCCCTGCCTGACGAACGCGTGGCCGAGGTCGTGGGCAACGCCGCCGCGGACCTTGCCGCGGTCGTCCCCGGCCTCGCCGAGCGCCTCGACGATCTCGACATCGACCGCCGCCCGCCGGCCCTCGAAGCGCCCGACCTCATCGGCCGACGCGTGCTCGAGTCACTGCTCGGCGTCTTCGAGCGGCTGGCCCGCGGCGGCGTGGTCCTGCTGGTGCTGGAGGACATCCACCAGGCCGATCCCGCCACGCGCAAGCTGATCGAGGCCCTGCAGCACGTCGGTCGTGGCTTGCCGGTGTGCCTGGTGGTCACGTACCAGCCGGAAGAGGTCTTCCGCCGACACCCCATGAAGTCACTGGCCGGCCTGCTGAGCACGGACCCGGAGGTCACGCACATCGAGCTGGGACCGCTCGAGCCGGCGCACATCGAGCAGCTGGTGGTGGACGCGCTCGGCGAGAAGCCGGCACACAACACGCTCACGGCCGTGGCGGCCGGTGCTCGCGGCAATCCCCTCATCGCCCTGGAGCTGGCCCGCAGCGCCAGCTCGCTGGTGGATGTCCGCCTGTCGGATGCCTTCGAGCAGCTGTATGGGGCACGCCTCGAATCCCTGTCGGCCGACGGGGCCCGTGCCGTACGCGTCCTCGCGGCGGCCGGCGTGCCCCTGCTGCCGGCCACGCTGCTGGAGGTGCGTCCGCCGGACGGGCGTGTGACCGTCAAGGGACTCGAGGAGGCCGCCGCCGCCGGGTTCATCGTGGAGCAGGCGGAGCGGCTGGCCATCTCGCACGAGCTGTGCGCAGAGGCCGTGGAAGGGCTGGCCCTGACACCGGAGCGCCAGGCCCTCCACGCGGCCATCGCGGTCCGACTCGCCGACGAGCCGGCGATCGCGGCTTGGCACTGGGAGCGAGCCGCCAGGCCCACGGAGGCTCGCGAGGCCCACGAGCGCGCTGCTGTCCGAGCCGCGCGCCTGGACCCGGCTGAGACGGTGCTGCTGCACTACGAGGCCGCCCTGGAGCTGCCCGCCATCGATCCTGCCGACCGCCGCAGCGAGGCGGCCCTGCTGGCTGGTGCCGCGCGCGCGTCCGCCTCCGCGAGCGCCTTCCGCGGGGCCGTGGCGCTGATGCGTCGCGCGATCGAGTCGCGTGCGGCCCGTGAGGCTTCCGCCACGCGCGGCGCGCGCGATGCGGCCACGCGCACGGCCCTCGGCGAGATGTACGAGGAGCTGGGCCGCTACCAGTGGAACGCCGGCGACCTCGGTGGTGCCATCGGGTCCATGGAGCGGGCGCTGGGCGTCATCCCGCCGGCGCCATCGGCCAGCCGTGCCCGGGCCCTGGCCTCGCTCGCGCAGCACCTCATGATCGACGGCCGTTTCGACGAGAGCATCGCCATCGTGGAGGAGGCCCTCGCGGTGGCCGAGGTGGCGGCCACAGCCGGGGAGGACGTGCTCCAGATCCAGGCGCACGCGACCTGCACGCTCGGCGTCGATGTGGCCTCGCTCGGGGACAGCGAGCGCGGCCTGGCCCTGCTCGAGCGCGCCGCCCAGCTGGCCCGTGAGGCGGGTCGTCTCGATGACCTGATGCGCGTGGCCGGCAACCGCACGTACCTGCTCGACCTGGACCTCCGCCGCGAGGAGGCGCTGGCGGTCGTGGTGCGGTTCCTGACCGAGGCTGCGGCGGGCGGCCTGGAGGCCACCTATGGGGCGTTCCTGCGCGGCAATGCTGCCGACATCCTCTTCCACCTTGGCCGGTGGGAAGAGGCCGAGCGCGAGTGTCGTCGAGACCTCAAGTGGCAGTGGCAGGGGTCCTCGGCCACCGGCGGACGCCAGATCACCTGGCTCTCGCTGATGGTCCTGGGCTTGCTGCTGGCCGAGTCACGGGCCGACGACGAGGCCCGCAGCCTCGTGGGCCAGGCCCTGCTCGAGCTGCAAGCCGTGCAGCCGGGCGAATGGACCGGCATGGTCATCCGGGCCGCGGTCAGCCTGGCCCTCTGGAATGGGCAGGTGGAGGAGGCGCTGAGCGTGGCCGAGCGCGAGTGGCCGCGCGCCATCGAGAGCGACGAGCTGAAGGTCGTGGCCTACGCTGCCGCCGCCTCGCTCGAGGCTGCCGCCGCCGCAGCCGAGCAGGGACGCGCCAGCAGCGACGCTGGGCTCATCGCTCGTGCGCGTGAGATCACCACGACCGTGCTGCCGGAGGCCGAGCGCTACGTCTCTTCGTCCTCCATCGGTCCGGACGTGGGGGCCCGCCACGAGGCCGAGCTGCAGCTGTGGGTGGCGCGCACACACGCCGACCGCGTGCGCGGCTCGGTCGACCCTGATGACTGGCGCCAGATCGCTGACCGCTGGCATGAGCAGCACGTCCCCTTCCGTGAAGCGAAGGCGCGCTGGTGGCAGGCCCTGGCGATCCTGGCCAATGCCAGCGAGGACGACCGCGAGGCAGCCCGGGTGCAGGCCAGCCCGCCGCTCTCCGAGGCCTACCGGCTGGCGCGCGAGCTGCCGGCATGGCCGTTGCTGCGCGAGGTCGCCGATCTCGGTACACGTGCCCGCGTGGCGCTCCCGGTGCTCGTCGATACGGATGAGCACCTCGTAGCCGTCGGTCCCGGAGCTCGCGAGCCGGTGGCCGTGGGTCCGGGCAAGCCCGGCTCGGACGCGGGTGCCGACATCGCGAAGGCGATCGACGAGCGGGTCATCGCCGCGCTGCGCAAGGGCCCGGCCGACACCTACGGCCTCAGCCCCCGGGAACGGGAGGTCCTGAACATCCTCGCGGAGGGGCGCACTGACCGCGACATCGCGGCCCGGCTCTTCATCAGCGAGCGCACGGTCCACGTGCACGTTCGCCGCATCCTCGCCAAGCTCGGGGTCTCCAGCCGCACCGAGGCCGCAGGAGTGGCCATCCGCCAGGGCCTGGTTCCTGAAGGCATCACCAGGGCGGCTACGCCGAAAGACTCTGACTGACGTAGCATCGTGCCCATGAAGACCTCGCTCCCCAGGGTCCTGGTGGCCCTGCTTGCCCTTACCTTCGTGCTGGCGGCCTGTGCCAGCGAAACGGGGACTCAGTGGACGGCCGCACCAATCGACGGATCCGACACCGGCGATCCCACGGCAGCATCGACCGAGCCCGCCGAGCCGGGAGCGTCCGCCGCGCCCGAGCAGCCCGCTGAGCCGGAAGCGTCCGCTGCGCCGGAAGCGCCCGCCGCGTCCGAGCAGCCCGTTGAGCCGGAAGCGTCCGCCGCGCCCGAGCAGCCCGCTGAGCCCCCGAGCGGCGAGGCCCGGGTCATCGAGATGCAGGCTGATAGCGCGCTCCGCTTCACCGACGGCACCGGCCAGCCGCTGCCCACGATCGAGGTCACGCCCGGTGAGACCGTCGTCTTCCGTATCGACAACACCGCCGGCTTCGCGCACAACTTCTGGATCGGCGAGGACGCCGAGCTGTCCGTGCCGTCGGCCACGACCGACGTCGGCATCCCCGACTGGTCGACCGGCGTGCAGGAGGTGGAGTGGGTGGTCCCCGACGACGTCAGCAACCTGAAGTTCGCCTGCACCGTCCCGGGCCACTACTTCACCATGCAGGGCACCTTCACGGCCGTCGGAGCAGCCGAAGCGGTGGAGCCTGCGGCGGCCGCGGAGCCGGCTGAGGCAGGCACCCCGAGCGAGCCCGAAGCGCCGGCGGAGCCCGTCGCGACCGAAGCGCCCGCCGCGCCCGCAGCGCCGGCCACCGCGCCCGAAGAGCCGGCCGCGGCCCCCGTCGAGGGCGAGCCGCGCGTCATCGAGCTGGAGGCTGACGCGGCCATCCGCTTCCTGCAGGACGGCGAGCAGATCCAGGGCCTTGAAGTCACGCCCGGTGAGACCGTCGTCTTCCGCATCGACAACACGGCCGGCTTCCCGCACAACTTCTACATCGGCCCCGATGACGAGCTGCGGGTCATGGGCGGAACGACCGATACCGGGATCCCCGACTGGGACATCGGCGTGCAGGAGCTGGAGTGGGTGGTGCCTGACGACGTCAGCGACATCCGCTTCGCCTGCACCGTTCCGGGGCACTACTACACGATGCAGGGCGACTTCATCGTCACGCCCTAGCGCGACGCCAGCGGCTGATCGAGCACCCCGCCGGGTCTGACCCATGCCAGACACTGACCGTCGGCCGCCTCGCGCGCGCTCCATGGGCGACGACGGTTTGGTCGATGCCCTCACCGCGGCCGGGTGTCCCATGTGCACGCACGTGGCGACGGTCGCGCCGCAGTACCTGGACTCGCTGCTCTACCAGCACACCACCGACCGGGCCTACCGCGACCGCTTCCTTGCCGGGGGCGGCTTCTGCGGTCCTCACGTCAGGGCTGCCGTCGTGGCCGATACCGCCGGCAACGGCGACGGTGTGGGAGGCGGCATCTTCCTGCGCTCACAGCTCGGTGCCCGGCGGCGGGCGCTGGAGGGTGCCGGCGGGTTCCGCGCGGCTCGGCGCATCCGTGACGCCACGCGCTCGGCCTGGGACTGCCCCGTCTGCGAGAACGAGGTGACCCTGGCCGCCTCGGCCGCCAAACGCCTCGTCGATCTGACTCGGGCTGACGGGACCTGGCGCGAGTGGGTCACGAGCGCCCCCTGGTGCCTGGCACACCTGGGGCACCTGCTCGCGGCCGCGGCCGAGGCCGGTGGCGGCACGCTCGACGACCTGCGCGATCGTCAGCTCGGGAACATGGCCGACATCGAGTCGCGGCTGGACGCGCTCGCGCACGATTCGGCCCACGGGCGGCGTGATGCGCTCACACCGCAGGTGCGCTCGTCGGTGCGGGAAGCGGCTGACATCCTCGCCGGCGACGACTGAGTCGGACGGTCAGGCGGCCGGGATCTCGGCCATGAGCTCGGCCAGCGTGGGGTAGACGACGTCAGCTCCGGCCTCGACGAGGGCCTCCTCGGTGGTGGCGCCCGTGAGCACCGCGATGGCCCGCATGCCGGCAGCCTTGGCCGCGACCATGTCCCAGCGGGAGTCGCCCACGTACCAGGTCTCGCCCGGCTCCACCTCCAGCAGCCCCGCGGCCTTGATGAGCAGGTCCGGTGCGGGTTTGGCGTGCTCGACGTCGGCGCCATCGCAGATGAGCGGGGTCGTGCTCAGGCCCAGCGACTCGACCGACTCACGAGCGTCGTCGGGCAGGCTGGAGGTGGCGACCGCCCAGGGCATGCCGCGTTCGGTCAGCGCTTCGAGGATCTCGCGGGCTGCCGGCAGCGAGCGCGGGTGGGCGTTGAGCACCCGAAACTCGTCGCCGGCAAGGATGTCGATCCGGGCATCGTCACCGGGCTGGAGCTCGACCTCGTAGCGCTCCGCGACCATGCGCGCGAGGAGCTTGCCGTCGGAGCCCATCAACGGCGCCAGGAAGGCCGGATCGGGGTCGATGCCGAACGCGGGGAAGACGGCCATCCATGAATCGACGCGGGTGCCGACGGTGTCCACGAGGGTGCCGTCGAGGTCGAAGATGATGGCGTGAGGGGCGCGGGAAGTCGTCATGCGACGGTGTCGGAGTGCATGCTCCCTAGCCTACGATGCGCGGGCGGATTCGAGTTGCGCGGCCAGCTCCGCGGGGTCGGCGGTGGGCTGCCGGCAGGCGAAACCGCGGCAGAGGTAGGCCGTGGCGGCGCCACCGATGGCTTCGCGGTCGTGGAGCAGCGGCACCGCGCTGGAGGCCGGGTCGGGCGCGACGGCGATGACCCGGCCCGGTCGGTAGCCTGCCCGGGCGACCGCGAGCAGCGCCTGCGTGTCGTCGGCGGCCGGATCGCCCACGATCGCGATCTCATCGATGGGGCTGCTGGCCAGCTGGTAGGCCATGAGCCACTGGGCGAAGCCCGTCGGGTGCTGCGCGGCGATGCCCACGATGGGCGCGAGTGACCGTTCGGCCGCATCCCGATAGCGGTTGTCACCGGTGAGTGCGGCCAGTCGCAGGAGGACGGTGGTGGCCATCGCGCCCCCGGAGGGCACGGCATTGTCCTGCAGGTTCCGGGGCCGCGCCATCAGCTCCTCGGCGTCGTCGGCGGTGTCGAAGAAGCCGCCGTCGGGGGCCTCGAAGTGCTCGAGGATGGCGTCGGCCAGCTCCCTGGCAGCCTCGAAGAAGCGCTCCTCGAAGGTGGCCTCATAGAGCGTGAGCAGGCCCTCGGCGAGGTTGGCGTAGTCCTCCAGGGTGCCGCTGTGCCGGGCCACACCGTCCTTCCAGGAGCGCAGCAGTCGCAGGCTCATGCGACCGCCACGGGATGCTCGGCGAGCAGGGCCTCGAAGCGATCGAGGACCGCGTCGTAGAGCACGATGTCGGCGGGGTTGAGCGCCTCGATGGCGGTGCGAGCGGCGGGATCGAGCTCATAGCGGTCACCGTCGCGTTCGGGGTTGGCGTTGGTGCGCTCGAGGGTCGCCGACAGTCCGGGATAGAAGGCCCGACGGAAGAGCCCGATGGACTCGTCGTAGCGCTCGGTGATGCCCACGAAGGCCAGGCGGTGCGGTGGGACCTCGCCCAGGAAGCGCGCCTGCACGTCACGCATCTCGGGCAGGGCCGCGAAGGCCTCCAGCGAGAGGTCCTCCTCGATGAGCCGCTGACAGGTGGGGTTCTGGCGGTCGGGCTTGCGCTTCCAGTAGTAGTAGTGCGAGGCCAGTCGCTCCACCGGCTCACGGAACCAGGCCATGTAGCGGGCTTCGGGATAGCGACGCCAGTACTTGGTGGCGATGAAGTGGCCGTGCACGGCGCGGGTGCCAGGCTCCAGGTGCGGCCGTGCCGTGGCCAGGCGAAGACGCTGGCGCACGCTCATGGGCGCAAGCGGGCGATCGCCGTAGTCGCGCTGGAGATGGCCGTCGGTCAGCTCCTCGAGGATGTCGCGAAAGGTCTCGCCGCCGGTCTTGGGCACGTGGATCGAGACGATCAGCTCGGTCGCCAGGCTCACGCGTCGGGCCTCCGCTTCGGCGTCCGCCGCAGGCTCAGGGGCGCGCAGCTGGGCGAGGATGAAGTCGGCGGCCTCGGTGGCGACGCGCACGAAACCCGGCTCACCCAGTGACCGTCCGGCGTCGGCGAAGGCCGCGATCATGAGGCCGTTCCAGGCGGTCAGCACCTTGTCATCGCGTGCCGGCTGGGGGCGCTCGTCGCGGACGCGCAGGAGCTTCGTGCGGGCCTGGGCCAGGGATTCGGCGATCTCGTCCCGTGGACGCTCGTGCTCGACCGCCAGCTCGGTGTCGGTGCGCACGCGGTTGAGGATGGTGTGCCCCTCCCAGTTGCCCTCATCGGTCACGTCGTAGGCGGCTTCGAAGAGCGGCGCGGCGTCGCCCAGGACCGAGCGCACCTCGGCCGCGTCCCAGACGTAGGTCGCACCTTCGGTGCCTTCGGTATCGGCGTCGAGGCTGGCGGCGAAGGCACCACCCGGTGGGTTGCGCATCTCGTGGGCCACGAAGTCGAGCGTCTCGCGGGCGATGTAGGCGTAGTGTGGATCGCCGGTGAGCTCTGCCGCGTGGGCGTAGGCACGGGCCAGGAGCGCGTTGTCGTAGAGCATCTTCTCGAAGTGCGGCACGAGCCAGCGGGCGTCGGTGGAGTAGCGCGCGAAGCCACCCCCGAGGTGGTCGTAGATGCCGCCGGCGGCCATGGCGTCCAGCGTGCGTTCCGCCACCAGGCGCGGCTCCTTGGCGCCGGTGCGCAGGTGCTCGCGCAGCAGCAGCTCGATGGACATCGCCTGCGGGAACTTGGGCGCCTCACCCCAGCCGCCGTTGACCGGATCGAAGGACTTGAGCAGGCCACGGGTGGCGTCGTCGAGCCGTTCTGCGGGTGCCACCTCCGGGAGCTGCGCGAGCGCGGCCATGAGGCGCGCCGGCGCGTCCTGCTCGTCGCGTACGCGCTGGGCCAGCTTGGTGGCGGTGGACTCGATCCACTCGCGGCGGTCCGCCCAGACCTCGACGATACGAGCCAGCACCTGCCGGAAGGCAGGCATGCCGTGCCGTGGCTGATCGGGGAAGTAGGTGCCGCCGTAGAAGGGCAGTCCCTCCGGCGTGAGGAACATGCTCATGGGCCAGCCGCCCTGGTTGGTCAGGGCCTGGAGCGCGTCCATGTAGATGCTGTCGAGGTCGGGCCGCTCCTCCCGGTCGACCTTGATGGCCACGAAGCCGGCGTTCAGCTCGGCGGCGGTGTCCTCGTCCTCGAAGGACTCGCGTTCCATGACGTGACACCAGTGGCAGGCGGCGTAGCCGATGCTGAGGAAGATGGGCTGGTCCAGCTCCTTGGCGCGAGCCAGCGCTTCCTCACCCCACGGGTACCAGTTCACGGGGTTGTGGGCGTGCTGCAGCAGGTAGGGGCTGGTCTCGTGGATGAGGCGGTTGGTGTACTGGGGCGCGTCGGTCACCGCTGAATGGTATGCGCTCCGCATGACGGGCTCGTTTCATGCCCCGCCCCGCCCATGCCCTCCACGCCTGTACCGGCCCCCGGCGCCCCGCCTATGCCCTCCACGCCTGTACCGGCCAACCGGCGCCTGGCTCATGTCCGGACTTGATGCCCGTGTGGCATGGAACCGCGAAGTGCTTCGCCCGCCCATGCCCTCCACGCCTGTACCGGCCACCCGGCGCCCCGCCCATGCCCCCCACGCCTGTACCGGCCAACCGGCGCCCCTCATGTCCGGACTTGATGCCCGTGTGGCATGGAACCGCGAAGTGCTTCGCCGTCTTATGCCCCTGTGGCCTGAGACGCGCACGCAGGCAGCTGGAAGGGGCGGAAAGCGGTCAGCCCAGCGGCCGTGGTTGGTCGTATTAGTCATGGGCGGCATGGACGCGCCCCGCGCACGGCAGAGGGCGCTCCCCGCGCACGGCAGAGGGCGCTCCCCGCGCACGGCAGAGGACGCGCCCCGCGCACGGCAGAGGGCGCTCCCCGCGCCGGCACCGGGCGCTCCCCGCGCACGGCAGAGGGCGCTACAGCACGACGATGCCGTTGGCCGACGGGATCGAGCCCGATCGGAGCGTCTTCATCACGGCTCCCGTGTCAAGCGGGAACGTACTGGAGAGTGCACCGCGGTACTCCCGAAGCACACGTCGGTTGTGATGTGTCGAGGCCACCACCAGGACGACACGAACGACGCCACTGTCGCGCCACTTCGACTCGACCTTCCGCTGGACGGCCTGGATGTCGCAGAGCCGCGTTTCGGCGTCGACGCCGATGGTGTCCTCTCCCATGACCAACGCGTCCCACGCACGTTGGTCGGGGTACTCCCCGACGAGCACCTCCGTCTTCCAGCCCAGGCCGGGACCCAGTCGCGAGCGGAACCGTTCGAGCAAGTGGAGCTGGGCTGCATCCCGCACCGGCAGCCCCTCTGGATACGCCTTCACTGACAGACGCAGACCGACAGCTGAGCAGTGTCTGGCGAGCTCATCGAGCCGCGGCGGAAGGCGCTGACCTCGCTCGGTGCGACTGACGCGCGATTGCGTGAGGCCCGCGACAGCCGCCACGTGTGACTGGCTCAGGCCGGCTGCGAGTCGCTCGTCACGCAGCTCCGTTCCGATCCGGCTCCACTCGCGCGTTGCGGTTCGCTGACCGCGATCTCGGGCTCGCTCTCTCGTCGGCATCGGCCAAGGATGACGACCGGCGCTTCACCCCCGCTTCGTCGGGGTCCCTGGCTCGTTTCGGAACCCGGGGAGACGGTCGAGGGCACTACTCCCACGAGGGCGCGGACGTGTCCTGCGATGGGCGCCATGGCGCAAGGAGGTCGTGATGCGGCGGTGGAAGAACGGACTGGCTTTGGCGAGTGCCGCGACGCTGTGTATGGTGAGCGTGGCCTCGGCCGGCGACGCGAGGACGGTGATCGAGTTCGATCCTGCCGCGGGTGAGTTCCCCGAGGGCGTCGCGGCAGCGCGTCACGGCGAGGTCTACACGGGCCTGTCGGGGACCGGGCGGATCATCGAGGTCGGTACTGACGGCGAGCCCCGTGACCTGGTCGGGCTCAGCCTCTCTGAGGGCGACTTCGGGCCCGGTGGCATGGGCATGTCGGGGAGCGGCATGCTGGCCAGCACGGTCATCTCGGCCGATCCGGAGGTGCGCGGCGTCATCTTCATCGACCGCGGCGCCCACGACAAGGGCATGCCCGGAGATGTCTGGCACCTCGAGGGCTCTGAGGGCATGACCATGCCCAACGCGGTGGCCTTCGCCCCCGACGAGAGCGTGCTCTACGTCACCGACTCGGCCGAGGGCACGGTCTGGCGTGCGGAGTGGCAGGGGTGGGAGGGCTGGATGCCGGCCGAGCTCTGGATCGCGGACCCCTTGCTCGAGGGCACCGGCGAGCTGCCCTTCCCGTTCCCGGTCGGTGCCAACGGCGTGGCCGTCCGTGACGGCGTCGTCTACGTGGGCGTGTCCGAGCAGAGCCATATCGTGGGTGTGCCCGTCATGCCCGACGGCTCGGCCGGAGAACCGTTCGTGCACCTGGCGTTGCCCGGCGTCACGATCGACGGTATCGCCATCACCGCTGATGGCGCGTTCGTCATCGCCGATCCGCCGGCCAACACCATCTGGCTCGTGGGTGACGACGGCGTGCCGGTCGTGGCGGCAGACGCCTCCGATGGGATCTCCGGTCCGACCAGCGTCTATCTGGATGCCAGCCTCGACGACCAGCCGGTCTACGTGGCCAACATGGCCCAGGCCGTGGTCGGTGAGCTGGCGCAGCATCCGCCGAGCATCATCGCCATCGACCTGGACTAGTCCGACGACTCGGCGTCGCTTTCCGCACCCGTCGTCGATGTACCTTCAGGACGTGCAGAGACGTCTGAGCCTTGGGGTGATCGTGCTCGCGGCGGGTGCCGGTTCGCGCTACTCGGACGAGCCCGGCGCCAAGCTGCTGGCCTCGGTCGAGGGCGAACCGATGCTGGCGCGGGTGCTGCACCAGGTGCGGGTCTACGGACCGGCCACGACCGTCGTGGTGCTGGGCAGCGGCGCGGATGAGGTCGAGCGCGCCATCGGCTGGGCTGACGAGGTCCGTGTGCGCAACCACGAACCCGAGCGTGGCCTGGCCTCGTCGCTACAGGTGGGCATCGACGCGCTGCGGGCCCTGCCCGATGCATTCGACGGTGCCTTCATCGTGCTCGGTGACCAGCCCTGGCTGCGGGCCGAGACGCTCCGCGCGCTGGAGGCCGCTGCCGCGAGGGCCAGACCTGCCGATCGACCCGCCGTGGTCCCGCGCTACGACGAGGCTGGACCACGCAATCCCGTCCTGTTGCTGCGCCCAGCCTGGAGCTGGGTCGATGCGCTCGACGGCGACCGCGGCCTGGGCCCGCTCATCGCGAGTCGGCCGGACGCTGTCCTGGAGATCGCCGTCGATGGCGAGATGCCCGACGTGGACACTCCCGACGACCTGGCGCGGCTGGGGAGCGACTGACTACCAGCCGCCCTCTTCGCGCAGGAGCCGGTGCAGCACGCGCCCGCTGACCGAGCGACGGTAGTCGGCGGTGGAGCGGACGTCATCGATGGGCGCGATCTCGCCCGCCAGCACACGTGCCGCCTCGTCAGCCACGGTCGCCCCGGCGCGCGTGCCCTCGAGCACGGCCTCCGTGGCGGTGGCGCGGATGGTCGTGGCGGCCACGGAGCCGAGCGCCACGCGCACGTCCCGCCAGGTGCCGTCGTCATCCTTGTAGCTGAGCGCGATGACGACCTTGCTGATGGCCTGTGCCGCGCGCGTGCCGACCTTGCGGAAGCGCGTGCGACGCGAGCGATCGACCGCGAAACGGAACCGCACCAGCAGCTCATCCTCGCGCAGCGCGGTCTGCCGGTAGCCGGTCCAGAACTCGCGCGCGGGCACCTCGCGGATGCCGGTGCTCGAGCCGCACTCGAAGATCGCGTCCACCGCCAGCAGCACCGGCAGGGTGTCACCGGCAGGGGAGGCGTTGCACACGTTCCCGCCGATCGTGCCGCGGTTCTGGATCTGTGCCGCGCCGATCGTGGCGGCGGCCTCCGAGAGCGCGTGCAGTCGCGCCGAGATGACGGGTGAATGCCGCAGCTCCGTGTACGTGGTCAGCGCGCCGACGGAGACCTCGTAGCCATCGGTGCTGATGCCCTTCAGCTCATCAAGCCGCCAGAGGTCCAGCACGCGCGCCGGCGGCTCGGCCACGTCGGCCTCCAGCTGGACCATGAGGTCGGTCCCGCCGGCCAGCGGACGCCAGCCACCCTCCGCACGAAGCGCGAACGCCTCGGACAAGGTCGCCGGGCTAACGACCGGTGGCTCGGCCGACATCAGCGCTCGACCTCGCGCGCCAGGGCCGCCGCCTCGATGGCGTCGATGATCTTGGTATAGCCCGTGCAGCGACAGAGGTTGCCGGCGATGGCCTCGCGGATGTCCGCCTCGTCGGCTGAGCCGCCGTCGTCAAGGTAGGCCTGCGCGGCCATGAGCATGCCCGGCGTGCAGATGCCGCACTGGGCCCCGCCACGCTCGAGGAAGGCCTGCTGGAGCGGGTTGAGGGCCGCGTTCTGTTCCTCGGTCAGGCCTTCCACCGTGCGGATCTCCGAGCCGTCCACCTGGCACACCGGCACGAGGCAGCTGTCGACGACGAGGCCGTCGAGGATGACCGTGCAGGCGCCGCACTCGCCCTCGCCGCAGCCTTCCTTGGTACCGGTCGCACCGAGGTCCTCGCGCAGCACGTCCAGCAGCCGGCGCATCCCCGGCACCGCGACCTCGCGGGGCTCGCCGTTGAGCGTGAAGCGGTAGGTCGTTCCGGGGTCGGCGCCGCGCTCGCGGACTGCGGTCATGCGTTGGCCTCCATGGCGCGGAGCACGCGTTCGGCGGTGGCGGGCAGCTCCGTGATCCAGACGCCGACCGCATCGTGGATGGCATCGACGACGGCAGGGGCAGCCACGTTCATGGGCAGCTCGCCGACGCCCTTGGCACCGTGCGGTGCGCCGCTGAAGGGGGCTTCCACGAGGATGGCCTTGATGTCCGGCGCATCCATCGAGGTGGGGATGATGTAGGTGGCCAGGCGATCGTTGAGATAGCGCCCATCCTGCAGCTTCATCTCCTCGATGGTGCCGTAGCCCACCGACTGCAGCGTGCCGCCCTCGACCTGGCCCTCGGCCAGCAGCGGATGGATGACCCGCCCCACGTCGTCAGCGGAGACGACCGAGCGCACCCGCACCTCGCCGGTATCAAGATCGACGTCCACCTTGGCCACGGCACAGGCCCAGCCGAAGGCCGGGTAGGCGTCACCGGTGTGGGTCTCGTCGTCGAAGGCGACCTCCACCTCCGACTCATACTGCTGGTCGATGCGCGTGGCGCCGTGCGCGGCGGCATCGGCGCGGTAGACGTCGGCGAAGGTGCCGCCCGAGCGTGCCTCCACCAGCGCGCGCAGCCTGGCCGCGGCCTTGGAGACCAGCCCGCCCACGACCATCACCGTGCGTGACGCCACGGTGGGACCGCTGTTGGGCACGATGGACGTGTCGATGGGCGCCAGCTCCACCTCCGCGGGCTCCACGCCCAGCACCTCCGCCACGATCATGGGCATGACCGTGTTGGTGCCCTGGCCGATCTCGGTGTTGGCGATGAGCAAGCGGATGACGCCGTCGGCACCCAGCTCCACGCCGGCGGTGCTGCCCATGCGCTGCTCGCCGCTGCCGGTGAAGCCGGCGCCGTGCCAGCCCATGGCGATGCCGATGCCGGAAGCTGAGCGCATGCGCGTCGAGCTGAAGCCGGAACCGGCTTCAGCCGCCTGGCTCCAGCGCACCGAGCGCGTCTGGCGGCTGAGCTCGAAGATCTCGTCGTAGTCGGCGGCCTCGGTCGCCTGCCGCAGCACTTCGAGGCCGGCCACGCTCTCGCGCAGCACCTGGCCTGAGGGCGTGGTGCCGCCCTCTCGATAGACCCAGCGCTGGCGCAGCTCGGCCGGGGAGAGGTCGAGCTCCGAGGCGATGCGGGCCAGCTGCAGCTCATGGGCGAAGCCGACCTGGGGCGCGCCGAAGCCGCGGAAGGCACCGTTCGGTGGCGTGTGGGTGGCCATCGAGCGCCCCTTGATGTGGACGTTGTCGCACTCGTAGGGACCGCCGGCGTGGAGCACGCCACGTGACAGCACGACCGGACTCAGGGTGCAGAAGGCGCCGCCGTCCATGACCACCTCGACGTCCTGGGCGATGAGGCGGCCGTCAGCGCTGATCCCGGAGCGGTAGCGCACGATGGCCGGGTGTCGCTTGGTGGTGGAGGCGATGTCCTCGTGGCGGTCGTAGATCATGCGCACGGGCTTGCCCACGCGCTGGGCCAGCAGGGCCGCGTGGACGGCTACGGCGGAGGGGTAGTCTTCCTTGCCCCCGAAGCCGCCGCCGGTCTCGGCCTGGGTGATGACCGCCTGCTCGTCGGAGAGGCCGAGGGCCCGCTTGAGGGCGCTGTGCACGTAGTAGGGGCACTGCATGCTGCCGGTGATGGTGATGCCGCCATCGGGCCGCGGCTCGGCGATCATGGCCTGGTTCTCGATGTAGAGCTGCTCCTGGTGGCCCACTCGGTACTCGCCCTGGACCACGAGCGCGGCGTCCGCGAAGGCAGCCTCAGGATCACCCTTGCTGATCTCATAGGCCGCGAACTGGTGCTCGGACTGGAGCGGATCGAAGACCGCCGGCAGCGGCTCGGTGCGCAGCCTGATGCGCTTGCGGGCCTCGCGCAGGGTGGCCTTGTCCGGCGCGGCCACGAGGGCGACCGCCTGGTTCACGTGCTCGATCTCATCGGCTGCGAGCGCGGGCCAGTCGTCGATGATCACGCTGATGACGTTGTCGCCGGGGATGTCCGCGGCCGTCATGACCACCACCTTCGACCAGTCGAAGTCCGGGTCCCGCTCCAGGCCCAGCAGGCGCGCATGCGCCTCGGTCGAGCGGATGGTGGCGCCGTACCAGGCGCCGGGGAAGACGAGGTCGTCGGTGTACTTGGCCTCGCCCGTGAGCTTCTGGCGCCCTTCGCGGCGCAGTGGGGCCGGGACGGCCCGGCCCAGCGTGGGCGCGACGACCTCACCGGGGGCTGGCGGCGTCAGCACGACCGGACCTTCGGCCGAGGCGCGGTGCTCAGGAGCTCGATCAGTCATGGTCCGCGTATCGTACGTGCATGGACGCTTCGATGGCACGCCCGGCGCTCATCCGGCGCGGGCTGCTGCTCGAATACCTGACCGTCGGCTGGAATGTGCTCGAGGGCCTCGTCGCCATCCTCGCCGGTCTGGCCAGCGGCTCCATCACGCTCATCGCCTTCGGTGCCGACAGTATCGTCGAGACGATCTCCGGCGTGGTCCTCATCTGGCGCTTGCGCACCGAAGAGCGCGGTGACCTCGACGAGGACGGGATCGAGCGCGTCGAGCGGCGCGCAGAGCGGCTGGTGGGGGTGTCCTTCCTCATCCTCGCCGCGTACGTCGCATTCGAGTCCGTGCGCACGCTCATCAGCGCTGAAGCCCCGGAGTCGAGCCCGGTCGGGATCGTGCTCACGGCCGTCTCGATCGGCGTGATGCTGTGGCTGGCCGGGGCCAAGCGACAGACCGGCGAGGCGCTCGGGAGCCGCGCGCTCATCGCCGACTCCAAGCAGACACGTGCGTGCTGGTATCTGTCCGCCGTGGCCCTGGCCGGCCTGGCCCTCAACGCCCTGTTGGGCTGGTGGTGGGCAGACCCGGCCGCGGCGCTGGCCATCGCGGTGCTGCTGCTGCGGGAGGGTCGCGAAGCGCTCACGGGCGAGGACGACGACTAGCTCGACGACTGCGGCGCGACGTCACCCCGTGCGCGCGTCGCGGCTACCATCGAGGCATGTTCGACCCAGGTACGCTCCAGCTCTGGTTGTTCCTGCACATCCTCGGCGCCATCGCGGCCTTCGGCTACGGCTTCTACGCTCCCATCTTCGGCGCCGCCAGCGCCAGGGAGCCGCAGCACAGCCATTGGTTCTCGCAAGCCGCCAAGCGTGTCACCAACATCATCATCCTGCCCTTCGCCATCCTCATGTTCTTCACCGGTGCGGCGCTGGTGCAGGTCGGTGGCACCGAGTGGTCCGATCGCTGGCTCTCGATCGCGATGCTGCTGTACTTCATCAGCCTCGGCGTCGTCTTCTTCGTGCAGCGGCCGGCGGTCAACAAGATCATCGCCCTGACCGCGCAGCCGTCCGGTCCCGATGGTCCCCCGGCCGAGCTGCGGTCGGCCGTGCGGCGCACGCAGCTGGCCGGTGTCGCGCTGCTGGTGCTGATGCTGGCGGTACTGGCGCTGATGGTCTGGAAGCCGGCCTTCGGAGGCTAGGCTTTCAAGCGCGCGGTCCGGCCCTCCTCGAGCAGGAGCTCTGACAGGCGCGAGTAGCGCTGGTACAGGTCTTCGTAGACGCGCACCCGCTCGGGATTGGGCTCGGTCGTGTGCAGCGGGGGCCGCGCCACCTCCGCGGCCTCTTCATAGCCCGCGTACCTGCCCGCGGCGATGCCGCCGATGAGCGCGGCACCGACGGCCGTGCGCTCGGGTGCGGCCACGAAGTGCAGCGGTTCGTCGTAGACGTCGGCCACGATGCTGCGCCACAGTGGCGAGGCCAGCCCGTTGCCGACCGCCAGCCAGCGATCGCAGCGACCCCCGGCGTCCACGACGGCATCCCGGGTCGCCCGCAGCGAGCAGGCCACGCCCTCCATCACCGCGCGCGTGAGATGGGCGCGACGATGGCCGTAGGCCAGGCCCACGAACGCGCCCGTCGCCTCCGGCTCCATGATGGGCGAGCGCTCACCCACCAGGTAGGGGATGAAGACGAGGCCGTCCGAACCGGGTGGCACCTGGCTGGCGGAGGTGCCCATGGCCGCGTAGGGCTGGCTCGAGGTCAGGCGCAGCCGATCGCGCAACCAGCGCAGCGAGAGCCCGGCCGAGAGCGTGGCGCCGAGCTGATACCAGCGCTGCGGAGCTGCATGGCAGAACGTGTGGATGCGCCCCTGGGGGTCCGGCATGGGCTGCGTCGTGACCACCACGATCTGGCCGCCGGTACCCAGCGCCACCGACCCGCTCGTGCGATCGACGAGCCCGTTGGCAGCGGCCTGGGCGCACTGGTCGGAGCAGCCGGCCGCGACCGCGATGCCCGCGGGCAGGCCCAGCTCCCGGGCCGCCGCAGGTGACAGCCGACCGGCCATGTCAGCCGACTCGAGGAGGGGCGGCAGGATCTGGGGTGAGGCGCCCTGACGCTCGGTCAGCTCCGTCGACCAGGTGCGTGCCGGCACATCGAAGAGGGCCGTGCCAGAGGCGTCGCTGATGTCGGTCGCGACCGTGCCCACGAGCTGGAGCCGCAGGTAGTCCTTGGGCAGCACGAAGGTGGCCGCGGAATCGAGCCGCTCGGGCTCGTGGCGGCGCAGCCACGCGAACGTCGGCCCCATGAACCCGGCCGCCGGGCGGGTTCCGGCCACGGTCAGGAAGGTCTCGATGCCGATCTCAGCCTCAAGCTCGGGGATCAACGCGGCCGAACGCTGGTCGGCCCAGGTGATGGCGCGGCCCACAGGCCGGTGGTCCGCATCGAGGAGCACGCCACCGTGCATGTGTCCATCGCAGCCGATGCCGACGATCTCGGGGTTGTCGGCTTCGTGGAGCGCCTGGCGCACGGCCATGACCGAGTTGGACCACCAGGCCCTGGGGTCCTGCTCGGCGCGGCCCGGAGCGGGTACCTCCATGGGGATCTCGCGGAAGCCCACGCCCAGCACCTGGGCGTCCTCGTCGATGACCACGGCCTTCACCCCGGAGGTGCCGAGGTCGATGCCCAACAGTGCCATGCCCGGATGCTACGCCTGCGCCGGGCCCTCGAGTCGGCGTCCGCGCACCCAGGCCCCACGGACCATGTCAGCTCGCTCGCGGAAGATGAGGCGGCTGGCGACCTCCTCCACATCGCGGCAGGCGTCAGCGGTGGGGGGCCGACCCAGCTCGGGGTCGATGGCGATGAGGTCGGCCTCCTTGCCCGCTTCGAGCGAGCCGATGACGTCGTCGAGGCCCAGGGCCTGCGCGCCCCCGAGCGTGCCCAGGCGGATCCAGTCCAGCGGTTTCGGCACCGGTGCGTCATCGCCCGCGACCACGGCCCTGGAGTTGTGCTGGAAGAAGCCCAGGCGCATCTGCGTGATGAGCGACAGCTCCGGAGCGCCGGCCACGTCGGTGCCCAGACCCACGCGCAGGCCCTCGTCGAGGTAGCGCCCGATGGGCATCACGCCACTGCGGATGAACATGTTGCTGACCGGACAGTGCGCCACGGCTGAATCGGTCTCGACGAGGCGCGCGATCTCGCGTGCAGAGAGGTGGATGGCGTGGGCGAAGAGGGCCTTGCGCCCCAGGCCGCCAGCCCGGTCGTACACGTCGAGATAGTCCCTGGCCTCCGGGAAGTGCGCTGCGACCGTGGCCATCTCGCGGGCATCCTCCGACAGGTGCGTCTGCCAGATGGCGCCGTAGTGTTCGGCCAGCGAGGCCGATTCGCGCAGCATGTCCGCGGTACACGAAACAGCGAAGCGAGGTGTGAAGGCGTACCGCAGCCGACCGTCGGCGGCGCCGTGCCAGCGCTCACACAGCTCGCCCGATGCGCGAATGGCGTTCTCGAGGATCTCGCCTGGCGGGGTGCGGTCGTCATAGGTGACGCGGTCCATGAGCACGTTGCCGATGACGGCGCGGATGCCATGCTCCTCCGCTGCCCGGAAGCAGGCGTCGGTGGAGTCGGGCCAGACGGCGGCGTATCCGGAGAAGGTCGTGGTGCCGGCCGCAGCCATGGCCCGATACACCTGCGGCGCCAGCTCTTCCGCAGCGGCCACATCAAAGGCACGCTCCAGGGGGAAGACGTAGCGCTCGAGCCAGGCCAGGAGGTCCATGCCGGCACCCATGCCGGCGGCCGGGATCTGCGGGATGTGGACATGGGTGTCGATGAGTCCCGGCATGACCACCAGCGGCCGCAGGTCGACCGCGGTCTCCGCCACCCGGGGCGCATCGGCGGCAGCGCCAACCGAGCGGATGCGGCCGGCAACGTCGACCTCGATGACGCCGTCGGCCAGCCACAGGAAGTCGCCCTCGGGCAAGGCGCTCAGCAGGCGTGCTCGTAGCGCGAACGGGGGTTGCGCGGGGAGGGCGAGCGACGACACGTCACGAGCCTAGGACTCAGGCTGCGGCCTCGTCAACGCTTGCGCGGCTCGTGCGGATCCGAAGGTCGAGCACAAGGCCCAGCTGCAGCACGATCAGGACGGTCGAGGTGAGTGCCGTGAACTGGGCCGCGTAGAAGCCCACGAGCCCGCCGGCCACGAGGTTCGTGAGCAGCGCCACGAGTGCCGTGTTCAGCCCACCGCGGGTGCGACCGCGAGCCAGCAGCACCAGCGCGACCACGGCGGCCACCCCGACCACGACGTTGATCGCGAGGGACAGCAGGATCCAGATCGGCTCGCTCGGGAACTCCAGGCGCCCAGCGTCCGCCACGAGCTCAGTGACGTCGCCCAGCTCGACTTGGGTGTTGGCCCACAACAGGAGTGCGGACAGCAGCGCCGTGAACACGGCCAGTCCCAGCGAGATGTAGATGAGCCACCGCTCGAGGCGCGTGGGCAGCAGGCGCTCGAACAGCCGGCGGGCGTCGCCACGGGCCACCCAGCCCTCGTCCGCGAGCTGCCGATCCATCGTCGGCGACGTCAAGGCCCGGACGAGCAGCTCCGGGACGCTGTCCGGATCGCC
>CAVPNC010000008.1:0-131045 GCA_963706695.1 uncultured Chloroflexia bacterium
CTCCGTGGCAGACGGGCGTCGTAAGGGGCCGATGCTGCCACAAACCGCGGGAAAACGGCGGCGGCGCGACGGTCAGCGTCGACCCTCGTCGTCTCCCTCAGCCGTCATGACCGACTGGGTCAACAGCACGGTGCCGGCGACCACATCCGTCAGGGTCCGTCGGTCGGGGCGCCGCGAGGCTACCGCGAGATCGACGATGCCGAAGGCCGCCCACAGAGGCCGACTGGCGGCCACAGCGAACCCCTCCTCGCACCCGTGGACGCATTGCTCCTGGCCCGGCACCATGGCAGGCCTGGCTCGGCGCGTGGGGGTCGTGCAGGTAGGCGGATGCCGACGCCGACGAGGGACTCGACGCCCCATGACCGCTCGGTGCTCCGCGTGCCTTCGTCTCCCTCGCCGGTAGGTATGCTCGGGCCCGAGCCACCCACCAGGACGCGGCCCCGTCTTCAGGGACGTGGAGGCTGACGGACTGCCCAGACGCACAGGGAGAGGCATGAGGAACGGTCTCGGCCGCAAGCTGCTCGCGTCGCTCGTGCTCGGGGTCATCGTGGCGCTGCTCGCGGCCATGGTGGCGGTGCTACTGCTCGGTCGACCACCCAGCACGTTCAGGCTCGCCGCGGGCCAACCCGGCGGCATGTATGCGGCCTTCGCCGACCCGTTGCGGGAGACCCTCGCGGCCGAGGGCATCAGCGTCGAGATCGATCGAGAGCGCCGGCTCCGTGGAGAACGCCGACCTGCTGCGCACGGGGGCGGCCGACGTGGGGCTCATCCAGAGCGGCACCGAGTTCCTCACCGACATCGGCGGCTCGACCGCACTGTCGGAGGTGTTCTACGAGCCCTCTCGATCTTCGCCCGAGAAGGCACCATCGAACTCGTCGACGGCATCCCCGTCCTAGCTGGCAAGCGCCTGGCCATCGGTCCCGCCGGCAGCGGCACCAACGCGACGGCGCGGGCGCTCATCGAGCAGACCGGTTCGACCGCCATCGCCCTCGAGTGGACCACCGACGAGGCCATCGAGGGCCTGGCGGCCGGGACCATCGACGCCGCCTTCATCGTGGTGTCTGCGAATGCGCCCCTCATCGCGGAGCTGGCGGCCATCCCCGACCTCGAGCTCCTGCCGGTCCCGAACGTGGAAGGCCTCGCGCGGCGCCTGCCCTTCCTCTCGCCGGTGACGCTCTTCCGCGGCACGTTCGACCCCGGTGCCTCCCCGGTGCCACCGCAGGACATGGCCATGCTCGCCGCCCGCGCCACGCTCATGGGTCGCGAGGGCCTCAACCCCGACCTGGCCCGGCTCATCGTGCGCGACCTGCGCAAGGTCCTGCCCGTGCCCTACGTGGGCGACCTCGACGCCTTTCCCTCGCTAGCCCACACGCGGTTCCCGCTCAACGAGGACGCGAGGAAGTACCTCGAAGAGGGACCGACACCACTGGAGTCGTTCCTGCCTTTCGAGACATCCGCCTCGCCGCTGTCGCGGATCTACCTCATCTTGCTGCCGCTGCTGGTGCTCGCGTTCCCGGTCGACACCCTGGCCAAGGCCGCCTGGGAGTGGTTCAACAACAGCCGCGTCGTGTCGTGGTACCCGCGCATCAACGCCATCGAGCGCAACCTCGAGCAGTCCAGCCTCGATGAGCTGTTGGAGCAACAGGCCTTCCTGGAGCGCCTCGATGAACAGCTCGCCCGTCAGCGGCGGGTGCCGGCCGGCAAGATGGGCACGCTCTACCAGTTGCGGACGCACCTCTCGTTCGTCATCGCACGAGTCGAGACCCGCATCGCCGAGCTGGCCGGCGACGGTACGCAGGCGACGACGAAGACTGATGACCCCCATCGGAATCTGGGCCACACCTGACGTCGGCCTCACACGGGTTGAGGATTTCCACGATTGTGGCCGAGTGAGCGAACGACGATGAAGCGCGGGTGCGTGCGAAGGTGCTCATCGTCGACGATCACGCGGACTTCCGCGACTCCGCTCGGGCCATGCTCGAGGCGGAAGGGTACGAGGTGGTCGGCGTGGCCGCCGACGGCGCCGAGGCTCTCGCGGTCGCCCGCAGGCTGCAACCTTCGATCGTGATCCTCGACGTCCAACTGCCGGAAAGTGACGAATTCGCCATCGCCAAGGTGCTGGCGCGGAGCCGGTGCCGCCCTCGGTCGTCCTTGTCTCAGGGACCAGCGGATTGCCGCGTGAGGATGTCGAGCGGCGGCAGTAGTCCGCGGCCGACCGCCAGCTCGACGGCCCAATCCTGGAGGTCGCCCCCAGCTTCGAGTGGACAGAGCCGGCCTGGGTCTTGATGGTGCGCTTGCTCACGCCAAGGCGATTGACCGATCTCTCCCAGCGTCAGGTAGGTCTGGACGGAGGGCGGCCATCATCGGTGGGCCGCGCCTCGTCGCCTCCTGCTACCCCTGATGATCCCGTGGCCGCCACGCCTGGCGATGAACGAGACGTGCACCGCGGACTGCTCGTGGGCTCCCGCCGGCGACAGACGTAGGCGTTCGCCCGCCCGTGTTGGCGGTTCGTGACCAAAGCCACTTGGCCGGACGACCCACTCGGTGTCACGTTCGGTTGGCGCGAAGCCGTGAGGCATCCCGCGCACTGGAGGCAGCCATGTGGACGACGGGCTCATGCTGCGCGATCATCGCCGCGGCACTACTGCTGGCACCAGACCTCGGCCTCGCCAACGACGCGGTCTCCGGCGGGACTGGTCGGGCTGGACTGCTCGGATCGCCGGTGATGATCGGCGTGCCGGGGGCAGACACCGCATCGAGCCTGTCCGTCGGCTGGTCGGCGTACGAAGTCGTGGGAGACCAGGCCTACTTCGTGGTCGAGGGAGGGCAGTTGGAGCGCCCCGGCCAGCTTTGGCGCACGGACGGCACGGCCGAGAGCACGGCGATGGTCACGGACCGGGTCAGGACCAGCAACGACGACCCGATCCAGCAGATGGCGGCCGTCGGCGAAGAGCTCTACTTCACGGGCGAGGACCGCAAGCATGGGGTCGAGCTCTGGCGTACCGATGGCACCGACCAAGGCACCGCCTTGGTCGCTGACCTGCACCCGGGCACTGGCAACTCGTACCCCAGCGACATCGTGGCTCTCGACGACACGACGCTGTTCTGGGCCCGGTTTCCCGCTGCCGCCTGTGGGTTGTGGCGAACAGACGGCACGCCTGCGGGCACGCTGATGATCCGTTCGATTCCAGACTTCGGGATCCGGCCCCCCGACATGAACTACTGCCCGAATCCGGACGTCGCGATGCGCGTGGGTGACGATCTCCTGCTGTCGATCTCACGCGGACACCGCCGACTGTGGCGATCAGATGGGACCGCGGAGGGCACCACGCTCGTCCATGCCTTTCCGCGCAAGTCGATCACCGAGTGGGTGCAGGCCGCCGATGGTCGCGTCTATTTCGCAGCCGACGATGGCGAGCACGGGAGCGAGCTCTGGCGGACCGACGGGACCGCCAGCGGCACGGAGCTGGTGGCCGATGTGGCGCGTGGGCCGGCCAGCGCGAACCCGGAACCGGTCGCCGCCGGCGGTGGGGCGATCTACTTCCTTGCCGATGCTCCAAGGGGTGGGCGCGCGCTGTGGGTCACCGACGGGACCGCGCCCGGTACCTCGCTCGTCAAGAAGCTCGCAGCGAGCTGGTCCTACGGCTTCGAGGCTGGTGACGAGTCGTTGTACTTCTGGGCAGACGATGGCCGCCACGGCAGTGAGCTGTGGCGTTCGGATGGCACGCCCCAGGGGACCCGGATGGTCCGTGACATCGCGCCGGGACGCAAGTCAGCCGGGCCCATGGGCTACACCGAGATCATCACCATCGGCGACCTGGCCATCTTCGCGGCCAATGACCGAGCGCACGGCACCGAGCTGTGGGCCAGTGACGGTACTCACGGTGGGACGCAGATGCTTGCGGACATCGGACCCGGCACGGGCGGTGTTGGACCCGGTTGGGCCAAACCGCTGGGTGGCCTCGTGCTGTTCAGCGCCGACGACGGCCGGCACGGCCGAGAGCTGTGGCGCTCCGACGGTACGCCCGAGGGCACCGAGCTGGTCCGCGACATCGGCGTCAGCATGGCCAGTGTCGAGGTCTTCGGTGCGACGGCGGTGGGCGAGGATCTCGCATATCTCGGGAGCCGCGACGGCCGAGGCGCGCCGCTCACCTGGATCGATGGTGCGACCGGGCAAGCACGACAGCTCGCAAACATCACCAGGGGTGAGATCAGCTACGAGGTCGCTTCGTTGGGGGCCGAGATCGTCTTCGCCGGCGCCTCGACACGTCATGGCGCGGAGCCCTGGGTAAGCGACGGGACGAGGCCGGGCACGCGGATGCTGAAGGACATCGATCGCGGACGCGCCTCGAACTTCTGTGCCACTCGCGCTGGGTGCGGGACGCATCCGGCTGACTCCGGCCCTGACTCGTTCGTGACCATCGGGGAGGTCACCTATTTCACCGCGGGCGACGAGAGCCGCGGACGCGAGCTGTGGCGCACGGACGGGACCCCCGCGGGCACGCGCCTCGTCAAGGACATCGGCCCGGGCAGGAAGTCCGGGGTCCAGGGCAGAGCCCTCGCGGGGGTTGGCGACGTACTCTACTTCGCCGCCGATGATGGGCGCCACGGTTCGGAGCTGTGGCGTAGTGACGGCACTACGGCGGGCACACGGATGGTCAAGGACATCGGGCCGGGATGGTCAGTGGCCTGGTGGGATGCTCCGGTGCCATCGGGATCCGGCGACCTCGTGTACTTCACGGCTGAGACCAAGAAGACCGGTCTGGAGCTCTGGGTGACCGACGGCACGGCGTCGGGCACGAACCTGGTCAAGGACATCCGCCCCGGTCCCAAGGCGTCCAAGCCTGAAGACCTCACGGCGGTCGGGGACTTGCTGTACTTCACCGCGACCGACGGCACGCACGGTCGCGAGCTGTGGCGGACCGACGGCACTGCGGAGGGCACCGTACTCGTCGCGGATCTCGCGTCCGGCAAGGGCGGGTCTCTCTTGGGTGAGCTCGTCGCGCTCGAAGACGAGCTTCTCTTCGCTGTCTGGGACGGTCCCGGTGAGCTGGTGATCCCGGGCACCCTCTACCGCACCGACGGCACCGAAGCTGGCACGCAGCCGTTCGGTCCGGTGCAGGACGACGTCGAGGCGCTCCGGCGCCGCTGGAGTGAGTTCCCCGCCTCGGCCGTCGCCGGCGGTCGCTTGTTCTTCGCCGCTGATGATGGCATCCACGGACTGGAGCTGTGGTCTACCGACGGCACGCCTGGGGGAACCGGGCTCATTGCCGATCTCTCGCCCGGACCGACCGGCTCAGCGCCCGAATGGCTGCTGGCAGCCGACGGCTACCTCTACTTCACCGCTGATGACGGCGTCAACGGGCGCCAGCTCTGGCAGCTCCGCGTGACCGAGGCCTGATGCGTCGAGCCGGCGGGCTGCCAGCCGGCGCCGGTGCGCTCGCCGCCGCCCGAACGGCGTCACGCTCAGCAGCTGTCAGGGCAGTGCAGCGAGGATCCGGTCAGCCACGTCCTCGGGCGTGCTGATGAGGTGCACCGTGTCGCTCGCGGTGTGGATGTAGACCGGCTCCATCCCTTCGGCAGGTACCACGACCAGGACATCGAGGCCACCGATCGAGGCATCCTCGACGGGTGCCTCTGGCATGTCCAGCAGGGCCGCGACCCAGGTCAGGACGGCGTGCTCCATGCTCTCCCGGTCAGCCCCAGCCACGCGCAGCGCAAGATACGCGCCTGTGCGCTCACCACTTTCGCTGTCTCGAGCGTCGGCTCCGTGGGCACCGAAGCGCGAGATGTCGGCATCGATGGCGTCGAGCAGGACGTCGATGGCCACGGGCGCGATGTCGCTGTCCAGGGCGGTCGCTCCGTACCCTTCGTACTCGCGATCCCACTCGATCCCGTCGACCGCCGGCAAGGCGATCGGCTGCACATCCGGCGCAGCATCGGGCTCGGCCTCTGTCGCCGCGGGACCGGTCGCGCCTTCGCCGTCGAGCCCGGCGATGGCCATCTCCGCCAAACGGACCGTGTTGTCCATCTGGTCGGGATCGGCGCCCTCGTCGGCGATGAGGGTGGCCCGCAGGGTGACCTCGCCGAGGTCGACCGCGACCTGCGTGTTCAGCCACCCGCGCCGGTCGTCATCGATCGTGCTGAACGCCGGGCGCCCACCCACCTCCAGGTCGACCGGGTCGAGGCTGCCTTCACGGTAGCGCTCGTACGAAGCGAGACCGTCGAGATGCAGGCGAACGTAGTGGTTCCCGTCAGGATCGGACGTGGCCAGATACTTGCAGTTGTCGGCGAGGTCCCAGAACGGAGCGGCCTCGTACTGCTGCCCGGTCAGCCCCGCCATCGCCTCGATGTCCATGACCCGGCAGAGGCCGGGCTCTTCCTGTGCCAGCGCCGGCACCGTCGTCATCGAAAGCACCAACAGGACAGTCGCCAAGCCGGCATACGCCGTTGGCTGCCTGAGCACGTGCACCGTTGCACCCCATCGCTCGTGCGGCCACTCCGAGCCCCCTGCCGCCCGACGACAGTACGGCATGGGCGCAAGGCGACTCCATCATCGGCCCGCCGAGCCCGCCTCCTGCCGAGCGGATCGACGCGTTCAGTCGGACGCGGCCCCATCGGTATCGAAACCGAACCGCGAGACGATGAAGTCCGGGACGTCCCAACGGGCCGCCAGGTCGTCTCCGAAGAAGACCGGGCCTCCGAAACGCCGCAGCGTGTCGCGGAGGCCACCCGCCAGGCTCCCCTGCCCCAGCTCGGTCACGTCCGCGGCCAGCTGCTCATCGACACGACGGCGTACGTCGTCGGTGGGGTCCAGGAACAGCTGGCCGAAGTTGCGATAGGCGAAGTCATGGCGGAGGCAGGCGTCCTTCAAGCGCTCCTCGAGGAGCTCGCGGAATGGGCCCGCTGAGCACCCGTCACTGCTCCAGTCGAAGCTCGCGTCGATGCCGGAGTGCCCGGCCCTGGCTCGCTCGGCGACGAACTCCCCGAGCGGCATCTCGAACGCCAGCTCCTCCAGCCGTTGGCGCTGCGATGGGGTCCCCTGCGCGCTCAGCTGGGGCAGCGTGGTCGACTCGGTCCGACACCGGTCGGGGCCGAAGCGCACGATCACGCAGGTCTCGAGCGAGACGTCACCGAGCGCGGCCCCTGCGCGCGGGCTGAAGCGGCCACTCGAGCGGACCGTCAGGCCTGCGCCCTGGTCATTCTCGACGGTGCCGGACTCATCTGGCGCCTCGGCCACCGCGAGGCTGATCCTGGCTTCGACGCGCTGGCCGTCATCCGCCGTATCGGTCAGCTCCGTCGTCCACAGGGCGCCGAAGCCGTCGCGCCGAGCACAGACCGAGCCGACCGCGCCGTCGACCGCGGACGTGACGCAAACCTCGTCGCCGATCCGGACCTCGGTGGCCTCGGGTTCGACACTCGCCAACCACCGATCGATGGCCGAGCGCAGCTCGTCGACACCCACCAGCATCAGCGGCTGAGCAGAGGGCTCCAGATCGCTTGGGTAGAGCACGAATGGCTCCATCTGCGCCCCCCCGATGCCGCCGTGTGAGCCCAGCTGCGGCTCGAACGAGGATGTCTCTCCGGTGATGGGATCGAAGGTCGCGACCACCACCACATCGCCGGCGTTGGGCGGGGCCATGATGTTGGCCATGCTGATGGCCGCCAGCGGTCCATATGGCCCGAGGGGATCCACGCCCCTGACCACGCCGGTGCGAAGGTCGTGGCTGCCTTCAGCGCCCAGGGCCACGTACCCGCCCGCTGACTGCAGGCCGACGATCCCGATCCCGGGGTGTGCGGCCAGCCCCTCGATGAGTGCTGGATGCCGTGCCTGGATCTCTGCCCCGTCCAGACGCCGGCCATCGCCGGGGAGGTAGACGTGCGCGAGGTTCCCGGATGCTGCCACGACGGGCTCCGGCAGCACCGCACCGGCCCGTTCATCACCCCGATCGGACAGCAGCCCGCGGACGATCTGGTCCAGGGTCTGGCCGTGGCGCACCGCGAAGGGCTGCCCCTCCGTCTGGCCATGGTCAGAGAGGATGACCAAGCGGTAGGGACGATCGGAACCCTCGGCCGCAGCGTGGATCGATCGCAACGAACCGTCGATGTGGCGTAGCGCATCAAGGGCCGCCGGGTGCGCTGAGCCAGCATAGTGACCAACCTCGTCGTACGTGGCGAAGGTGGCAAAGATCAGCGGCGTGCCGCGCTGGAGCTCTCGCACCAGGGCGGCGGCGGTCACGTCCACGAGCGCCCACTCGAGCGCTGGGCCCACCACCGGGACCGGTGCCTTGCGACCGATCTGGCCCAAGGCGAGCGGCGCGGCCTCCCGTCGCACGACGCGCATGAGGCCCGCCAGTGCCCCGTCGACCAGCCCGGCGGCGACATACAGGTCCTTGGGCAGGTCGGCCAGGTAGCGCACCAGCTCCCAGGCCAGCGCCGCGCCGTCGAACCGTGTGGCCGTGAGGATGACCCGGGGCGCGCCTCCGGAGTAGAGGTTGGTGATGCTGGCCCCACCGTCGGACAGCAGGTCGTTCGGGCCCTCCAGGCTTTCGGCGAAGACGCGCGCCTGTTCGCGGTCCAGGAAGTCCAGCAGCTGGCCCGTCTCCCGGTCCCACCAGCGGAAGGCCGGGATGTCGCGCCACTTCCCATGCAGCAAGCCGGCTTGCGTCACCGTGGTCGTGCTGGCAGCGGTGGTCCGCCAGCTGCCGATGGTGTGCGAGCCGCCTTCGACGAGACCCTGGACGAAGGGCATGGCGCGAGACTCCAGGGCCAGACGCAGCACCGGCTCAGAGAGTCCATCGATCTGCACGATCACGAAGCCGGGTGCATCACCTCCGGCATCGGGGCGGGCCGCCGTATCCTCACCGGCGACAGCCGCCGACGACAGGGACCACGACGCCAGAAGGATCAAGGCGAAGACCGCCCGTGCGAACGACGTGCGCATGGTCGCGAGCCTAGCGCAGGAGCCGCCGCGAGGCCGGCAGCGGGGCTCCACGATGGTGCCCGCTCCGTCACGCCATGGTCATGGCCGTGAGGCAGGCTATCGAGGTCGGCGCTGCTCGCTCCGCGGTATCGCGAGCGGACGTGCTGACATCCAGGCTGAACGCTGTGGGGTGACCGAACATGCGAGATCGACGCGGGGTGCTCTTGGTCCTGGTCACGCTTGGGCTGGTGGCCGTCGGGCTCGGCGTCTCCGCGAGCACCTCGGACGAGCCGAGCGAGGCCATCCCGGACGATGCGGCGACGGCGACCTTCGCGGGAGGCTGCTTCTGGTGCACCGAGGCCGCGTTCGACATGACCGAGGGGGTCTACGAGGCCATCTCGGGCTACACCGGCGGGTCAGTGGAAAACCCCACCTACGAGCAGGTGAGCTCCGGCACCACCGGTCACGCGGAAGCGGTGCAGGTCAGCTACGATCCCGGGCTGATCAGCTACGACGAGCTGCTGACGATCTACTGGCGCACGATCGATCCGACCGACGCCGGCGGGCAGAACTACGATCGGGGCTCGCAGTACCGCACAGCCATCTTCGTGCACGATGATGAGCAGCGCGCCCTGGCCGAGGCCTCACGCGATGCCCTGGCCGAGAGCGGACGCTTCGACGAGCCGATCGTGACCGAGGTCCTCGAGGCCCAGCCGTTCTACGCAGCCGAGGAGTACCACCAGGACTTCTACCTGAAGGCGCCCGACTACTACGAAGCCTACGTCGATGGCTCGCAGCGCTACCCGTTCCTGGAGAGGATCTGGGGAAACGAGCCCGAAGTCGACTAGCTGGAGCTCCCGGGGGGTTCGCGGGACATCGCCTCGCGCGGCCGGCAGTTCGGTCAGCCAGGCCTGGAGGTGCTCGAGGCTCGAGGCCCGCTGCGGCGCGGGGCGTGGTGGTGGCGCGCGGCGTGGTGGTTCCCGGCGTGGTGGTTCCCGGCGTGGTGGTGCGCGGGGAGGCGGCGCGCAGGGATAGCTCGCGGCGCAGGGTGCGCGGGGAGGCGGTGCGCGGCGTGGTGGTTCGCCGGCTATGCCACCAGGGACTGTACCGACCAAGCAGGCCGTCCGATCGCTCCGATCAGCGGCTCATCCCACCCCTGGCATGCCCGTGGTGCATGAACCCGCGAGGTACGTGGCCCGTTCATGCACCGGGGGCATAGACCCGCGCGGCGCCTGGCCCGTTCATGCGCGGGGGGCATGGATCGCCATGCGCCTGGCCCGTTCATGCGCGGGGGGCATGGACCGCGAGGCACGTGCCCGGCATGACCGTCCGACCCCGTGGGCCAACGCGCTGATCGACACCCCACAGCGAGACGTGCTGCAGCGCCGCACCTTGCCTCAGTGGGAGCTGGCCACCCAGACGATGGCTCACTCACAGCGGGAACGACGGCTAGGACATATATCAGCGTGTCGGTGAGTGCCTGAACCAGGGCGTAGTCCCACGAGATCAGTACCTCGCTTCTGCGAACTACGGCGCTCCGTTGCGGCTGCATCCAGGCCGGAGGGCATGTCTGTCGGAGGTCGACGCCTTCACCGCTCCGGAAGCGCGTTTTCGCTTCTCTGGCCGCGCCACACACACCAAGCCCGCCCCTCAGCGGGGCGGGCGTGGTGGCGATCAGGCGCGGCTGGGCTATCCCAGCATGGATCTAGTTGAGCTCGATCGTGGCGACGCCGGCCTCAAGACCTTCGATGGAGTCATCGCCGACGATGGCCAGGGAAGCGGTGGCGGTGAAGTGGAGCGTGACCTCAAGGTCCGCAGCGTCGGCCGGATCGAACTCGAACAGGGGAGCGGGGCCGAAGCCTTCGACGTTGCCGGTCACGATGCCGTCGCCGATGCGGAAGTTGCGAAGCTTGAGGTCGTCATCCGCGAGAATGCCGGCGGATCCGTCAACGACCAGGCCGCCCACGTGCTTGATGGGCCCCTTGGCTGGGTTGCCGACGATACGGAACCCGGCCCCCTTCTCTGCATCGAGCACGCCCGGGCGCAGGACGCCTCCGAGGACCGAGGCGGTCAGCTCACTGGGCGCCACGTACGTCGTGCCCTTCTTGTTCGGGCTGGCGGCGGCGGGAGCCGTCATGGCTGCCGCGGCGAGCGCGACCATCGAGGCCGCGGCGAGCGTGATGCGGATGTTGTTGCGCATTTGGATATCTCCTCTGGCTTGGCCTCTGGCCGGATGGGGTGGCCTGAGCGCCTCCTGTCCATACTCTATACAAACTCTGTACGAACTGTCAACAGGCAATGCCGAACAGTGAGCGCAGCGGCCGAAGCCTGTGGCACAGTCCACGCATCTGGATGAGGCGGGCCCACGAGCCCGACCCCACGGCTTGGAGAGATGCTCCAGTCGGAACCGGTGCCTCCAAGGAGGAGTCCTGATGGCCGACCAGCAAGGACGTGTCGCGGTCGTGACCGGCGGCGGACGCGGCCTGGGGCAGGCCTTCGCACTCGGGCTCGCCGAGCGCGGCGCCACCGTCATCGCCGTGGCTCGTGGCGCCGAGCAGCTGCGTGAGACGGAGCGACTGGCGCGCGAGACTGGCACCCTCGTCGAGGGCATCCCCTGCGACGTGGCCGACAAGGAAGCGGTGGCGGACCTGGCCCACGAGATCCGCCAGCGTCATGGGCCGCCCACGATCCTGGTGAACGCCGCCGGCATCTTCGGCCCCATCGCCCTCATCAAGGACGCCGACCCGGAGGCGTGGGCGCAGACGATCATGGTCGACGCGGTAGCGCCGTTCTTCACCGTCCATGCCTTCCTGGGAGACATGCTCGAGGCCGGCTGGGGCCGCATCGTCAACGTCACGTCCGCAGCATCCCTGCACCCACCAGGGCCCATCAACAGCGCTTACGGAACAGCCAAGGCCGCCCTCAACCAGTTCACCCGCCACCTCGCCGCGGAGATCGCCGGGAGCGGTGTCACGGCCAACGTCATCCACCCGGGCGACGTCAAGACCGCCATGTGGGCTGACATCCGCGAGCGCGTCGCGGGGCTGGGCGAGGTCGCCGAGAACTACGTGACCTGGGCCGACTGGGTCGAGCAGACCGGAGGTGATCCGCCGGAGAAAGCGGTCGCTCTCGTGCTGGAGCTCACGTCCGACGCCGGTGGCCGGACCAACGGCGAGTTCTGCTGGGTCGAGGACCCGCTGCAGGCACCTGTTCCCAGCTGGGACCCGCCCTCGGACGAACGGCCCTGGATGAAGGAGTGAGCAACGGCGCCTAGGCTGGCTGGGAGGCCTCGCCTTCGTCGATACCGGTCGGTCGAGCAGCGAGGACGAGCCAGATCCCGCCGGCGATCAGCGCCCCGATGGCCGGGAACAGGAAGAACGCCCAGACCTGGCTGAGCGCCCAGTCGCCCTGGAAGACGGCCGTGGCCAGCGAGCGGGCGGGGTTGACGGACGCGTTCGAGACGGGGATGGAGACCATGTGCACGAGGGTGAGGCCGATGCCCGCGGCGAGGGGGCCGAAGCCCTTGGGGACCCCGTGCTCGTTCGTGGTGCCCAGCACGATCAGGACGAAGACCGCAGTGGCGACGACCTCGAGGACCGCGACGGAGAGCAGATCGAAGCCCGCGGGTGAGTGGACGCCGTAGCCGTTGGAGGCGAAGCCGGAGTCCTGGGCCATGGTCATGTAGCCGTCGGTGCCGATGAGGATGAGCGCGATGAGGCCCGCGCCGATGATGCCGCCCACGAACTGACCGATGAAGTACGGGGCCGACTTGGCCGGAGCGAGCTTGCGGGTCGCGAGCATGCCGATGGTGACGGCCGGGTTGACATGGCAGCCAGAGACGTGGCCGATGAGGTAGGCCATGCACAGGAGGCTGAACCCGAACGCGAGTGACACGCCCAGGATGCCCACGCTGAGGCCGTCGTTGAAGCCGCCCGTCGCGAAGATCGCGGTGCCCGCGCCACCGAACACCAGGACCGCCGTGCCGATCGCTTCGGCCAGTCCGATCCGGACGTCATCATTCATCGTTCAACTCCTCGAAGGTGATATCGAAGCCCGTGATCAGTTCGCGGCTCCGGCACAGTATCCGATAGTCCAGCGGTGATGATGGCGGCAAACGGCTCGCCTTGGCGATCAGTCGTCGTCGTCCTTCTCATCCCTCTCGTCCCGCTCGTCTCTCTCGTCGCGTTCCTTCGGCTCGGGCGTCTCCCGCTTCTTCTTGTCCGACTCGCGTTCCTTCGGCTCGGGCGTCTCCCGTTTCTCGCGGTCCGAGCCGCTGGCCTTCTCCGGTTCGCTGCCGGACGGTCTGGCGACCTGGGTCGGCTCGGGCGTCGGCTCGGGGTCAGCGTCGGCTCGGCGTCGCTCCGGCTGGGGCGTCAGCGTCGGCTCGACGACTGCCGCGGGCGTCTCCGCGGGGGAGGCACCGGGAGCCAGTTGCTGGGTCGCGGGGTCATCGGATCCGAGGAAGGCAAGGGCACCGCCGGCGGCGAACGCGCCGCCCAGCCCGACCAGCAGGACGACCCCCAGGAAGAGCGCGGCGGCGGAGGCGCGAGTCGACGTCGCGACCGCCGAGGTCGGCTCGAAGGCCAGTCGCCACGCGGTGGTCAGGGCCGCGAGGGCGTCCCTGATGGCGAGGCGACGCAGCGAACGCGCGAAGACGCGAGCAGGTGAGGGCGTCGGCTCCTGGGCCACGCGCGCCATGACGCGATCGGCGAACGACCCGCCCGGCTCTCCCCGTCGTCCCATGGTCATGACCCGATCCGCCGGCGCAGGGCCGCCAAGGCCCGATGCAGGCGCGACTTGACCGTCCCGATCGGTGCGCCCGTGGCCGACGAGATCTCATGCAGCGACATGTCGCCGTAGTAGCGCATCGTGACGATGCGGCGTTGGTCTTCCGGCAGGGTGGAGATGGCCTGCTGGACCTCGGAGCGGAGCTCACCATCGAGCGCGAGCAGCTGCGGATCCAGGCTGTCGGCGTCATCGACCAGCCAGCCCTGCGTCCTGGTGGGGTCCGCGCGGAGCTCTGCCGGTCGCTTGACCCGAGCGATGGCCATCCGCACAGCGATGCGGCCGAGCCAGGCACCGAACGGTCCGTCCCCGCGGAACGTGGGCAAGGAGCGGTAGGCCTGGAGGAAGGCCTCCTGGGCCACGTCCTCAGCCTCATGCCGATCGCCCAGCACACGACGGCACACCCCGATCACGTGGGCCTTCTCACGATCGACGAGGACACGAAAGGCCTCGTCATCGCCAGAGATCACGGCATCGACGAGGAACCGATCCGACGGCTCCCCGGTCATCGAAACGAGCTCACTGCCATCGCCGCCACTGTAGGTGCCCCCGCCAGGCTCTGCCACCGCCCGCATCGGCGTCATCGCCGCTCCCCAGCCCACCGCAGCCCTCGAGACAGACATCGCCACCCGCGTACCTCGGGGCCGCTGGTGCGGCCCTCCACTACCTACCTGAGGGCGATCCGCGTGATTTGGTTCCGTCGGATCTCGAATGGGATGGAACCTTTTCGGCATGTGACCCCTCAGGTAGGCGAACGGATCGAACAGAAGGAGTGGGTCCACGATGCGACAACGTCTAGCTCTTACCATCAGCAGCCTCGCCGCCGCAGGCGTCCTCGCGGTCGGCCTCAGCGCGGCAGGCTTCGGCCCCGTCGACCGGGCCGAGTCGAGCGACGACGAGGGTCCGGAGACGATCGCTGCTGCTGCGCAGGCGACCGAACCCGAGGTCGTCTACATCAAGCCGGCACCCGAGCCTGAGACCGTCGTCGTCACCAAGCGCACCAAGAGCTCGGAAGCTCGGGCTCAGACGAGCCGCAACGCGCGAGTCCGAGCCGCGGAGCGCGAGGATGAGCACGAAGAAGCCGAGCATCGTCGCGAGGAGCAACGAGAAGCCCGGACGGAGCGCCAGGAACATCGGCGCGAGGCGGCCAAGGAACGACGGGAGCATGACGACGACGAGTGGGAAGGCGACGACGACTGATGGCACAGACGACCGCTGACAGCTCGTCACGTCCGAGCCCACCGGGACGCAAGCCGAACCGCGAGCGGCCCGACTCGCGACCGGCGCGGCTGATGATGGGAGCCGGTGCCCTCGCTGCGGTGACGGTCATCGGCGCGGGCCTCGTCGACTACCCCATGGCCAGTGCGGAGGAACAGACGACGACCCAGGCTCCCGCCGCGAGCACGGTCGCCGTCGAGCGCCCGGTGCGCTACGTCCGCCTGAAGCCGGGCCAGAACGCTCCCAAGGGTGCCAAGGTCATCCGTGAAGCAGCGCCGACGCCTCGGATCGTCGTCCGCCGCGTGGTGACCTCTCCGGCCAAGACTTCGACGCAAACGGTGGCGCGTTCCAGGCAGTCAGGCCGATGACGGCCGCCCCGTCGACGCTCCGACCCCCTCGAGAGATGCTCGAGACCGAGCTCGTCACCCGCTCGATGGGCGGTGAGCTCCGGCTCCGGATCGCATCGGCGGTCGAGGATAGCGCTCGCGCCGAACGCGATCTGCGGCGGGTGGCCGCTCGTGTCGAGGCCTGGGCTCGACGACTGACGCGGTTCAGCGAGGACTCCGACCTGAGCGCCCTCAACGCCGATCCGGCCGCCTCGATCGTCTGCCTGCGGCCGACGCTCGGCACTGTGCTGTCACACGCGCAGTCGATGAAGACGAGAACGGAGGGCACCGTGGACATCACCATGCTGGACGAGCGGATCGCGGCCGAGCGCGATGGCTGGGCCGATCCCAGCCGTGGCTCGACGTGGAGCCATCGCAGGCTGGGACGCCTCAACGTCCTCACGCGGAACGGCCGTGTGCGCTTCGATCTGGACGGCGTGGCCAAGGGCTGGATCGCCGATCGGGCCCTTCGACTCCTCGACGCGTACCCCAGCGCGTGCGTCGATGCCGACGGCGACGTGGCCGTGCGGGCAGCCGCCGACAGCGGCTGGCAGGTGGCGCTCGAGGATCCCCGCGACGACGAAGCAGAGCTGGGGTCGGTTCGCGTTCCACGTGGCTGGCGGCCGGGCCGCTATGGGGTCGCCACGTCGGGCACCAGCGTGCATCGCTGGGTGGGCCCCTCGGGCGCGACGCACCACCTCATCGACCCGCTCACCGGCCGCTCGGCGGTGACCGACGTGAGGCAGGCGACGGTCGTCGCCGAGGACGCCGCCACGGCCGAGTGCCTGGCCAAGGCCGCCGTCATCCAGGGCTCCAGAGAGGGCCTCCAACTGGTGGGACGAGCCGGGGCGTGGGCGGCGCTGCTGGTGCTCGAGGATGGTGAGCTCGTCACGACCCCGGGCACATCACGGTGGCTGGCCTGATGCGTCAGGGTCCGCATCCCCGCCTGCGCTGGTTGCGCTGGGCGCTCTTCGCCATCCTCATCGCCCTCGTGGTGGGCTCGACCGGCGGCGACGCCATCGATGCGGCTGCGCAGCTGGGTGAGCCAGGAGTACGAGCGCCTGCCGTGGTACGTGACACGGATCACGGCGCTGCTCGCGTACCTGGCGCTGAGCGCTTCGATCATCTACGGGCTCCTGCTCTCGACCAAGATCCTCGACCGCGTCGCCCATCGCCCGGTCTCGTACACGCTCCACCAGGACCTGGCCGGGATCGGCCTGGCGCTCGCGCTCGTGCACGCCGCGGTGTTGATGCTCGACCGCAGCGTGCCCTATACGCCCACTGAAGTCATCGTGCCGTTCGCCGGACCGTACCGTCCGCTGTGGGTCGGGTTCGGCCAGCTGGCGCTGGGCCTGAGCCTGGTCGTCATGCTCAGCTTCTACGTGCGCAAGCGGATCGGGACACGGACGTGGCGCACCGTCCACTACCTGTCGTTCCTGGCCTTCATCGGCGCCACTGCCCACGGACTCATGGCCGGGTCCGACAGCAGTGCGACCTGGGTCTTCGCCGGCTACCTGACGGCCACGGCCATGGTGGTGTTCCTCACGACCTACCGCATCGCGCTGGCGCTCGGCGAGCGGAAACGAGGCCGCAGCGTACCGTCGCCCAGCGTGACCCGGGAACCCGCGAGAGGGCCGAGCACATTGGCGCGCGCAGAGGCATCGCTGGACTGATCGCCCCAGAGGGTGGGAAGGGCGGCTAGCGACCGCCGGCGAACGCTGCCACGAGCGCTCGGTCGAAGGAGAGCAGCTCGGCCGCTCCGAAGCGACGGCAGAGCGCGAGGTGCAGCAGGTCCCGCGCGCCCAGGCCCGGCTGTCCCACGGCCAGGTCCCGCGCCGCGAGCACGTCGGACGCTTCGATGGGCCAGATGGTGGTGAGATCGGACGCCAGTCGAAGCGCTGCGTCCAGCGTCTCCATGCGCCCCACGGGCAGGTAGACATGCATGAGCTCCTGCAGCACCTCAGCCGAGGTGGCCATGGGCAGGTCACGCTCGAGGCGCTCACGCAACAGCGCCTGTGCCTGCTCCCGCAGCGGATGCGGGCGGCCCACCGCGTAGACGAAGACGTTGGTGTCGACGAAGCTCAGGCCCATCTCGCGTTAGGCCCCCTCCACGCCGATGCGACGCGAGCGGTCCGATCACCGCGAGATGCTGTGCCCAGTCAGGCTCCGTCCCGGCCTCGGCACGAGCGCGCTCGGCGAAGAAGCGGTCGAGATCGACGACGGTCTTGATCTCCATGGGCCGCTCTCGCTCGAGCCGCTCCCGGGCCGCCTCCCGCAACCAGGCCGAGAGCGTCAGTCCCTCCGCGGCAGCACGACGCCCGGAAGGCGTCGCGCTCGCGCTCGTCGATGATGAGGTGGATCCTCGCATTCATGTGTGTGATGATAGTACATACACATGACTGCTACACATCGACCTGTCGCGCGGCGCGGCCTGGTCGACTCTGCGAGCGTGTGGTCGGCGCCGATAATGCAGGTCGCACCACCCCAGGAGGATCGAGGACGCACCGATGGAGCTGACCCGAAGTGAGCGCGTGCGCCGGGCGCTGACCTACCAGGAGGTCGACCGGCTGCCGACGCAGTTCAACTACACCGGCTCCATGGGCCAGGCCATGGCCCAGCACTTCGGCGTGGACGTAGCGGACCTGCCGGCCCGGCTCGACAACCACCTCGTGCGCCTGGACCTGACCTACGAGCCCCGCCTCAGCGAGGACGGACGGACTCGTTTCGACTGGTGGGGTGCCGGTCACGACACGCAGGAAGAGGGCTACTTCATCCGCGTCAACCCGTTGTTCGACGACCCCGACCTGGACAAGCACGAGTGGCCCGACCCGCACGACCCGCACCTCCTCGACGACGCCGTCGCGCTGCGCGAACGCGTCGGCGACAGCGCCTTCGTGGTGCCCAATATCGGCTGGGCCCTCTTCGAGCGAGCGTGGTCGCTGCGGGGCATGGAGAACGTGCTCCTCGAGATCGCCCTCGATCCGGGCTACATCGGGGAGCTGCTCGACCGCATCGTGGACATCCGGCTGGTGGTCATCGAGCGCTACCTCGAGCTGGGCGTGGACGGCGGCTACTTCGGCGACGACTACGGCGCCCAGGTCAGCACGCTCTTCTCCCCGGCCAGCTGGCGCGAGCTCATCAAGCCGCGCCTGGCGCGTCTCTTCAAGCCCTTCCTCGATCGCGGCCTGCCTGTGATGATGCACTCGGATGGGGACATCGCCCCCATCGTCCCGGACCTCGTGGAGATCGGACTGACCGCGCTCAACCCGGTCCAGCCGGAGGTCGTGGACCACGAGTGGCTGCACCGCGAGTTCGACGGCAAGCTGGCCTTCTACGGTGGCGTCTCGACCCAGACGGTGTTGCCCTACGGCACGCCGGATGAGGTCAAGGCCGCGGCGCGCAAGTGCGTGGCCGACCTGGCACCCAACGGCACCGGCCTCATGCTGGCGCCCTCGCACCGCATGATGAGCGACATCTCGATGGCCAACATCGAGGCCCTCATGGAGGCCATGAAGGAGCTGGCCTAGTCATGGATCACCGCCGCGTCGAGGCCCTCACGCTCGAGTTCAGCAAGCTCTACGGCGCACCTCCGAGCGACTGGTTCCGCGCACCCGGTCGCGTGGACCTCATGGGCAGCCACACCGACTACAACGACGGCTACGTGGCCACGATGACCGTCGATCGCGACACCTGGCTCGCGATCCGGCCGCGCTCGGATCGCCGGGTTCGCATCGCGACCCTGAACCTGGCCGGCTCAGCCGAGTTCAGCCTGGATGCGCTCGAGCACGACCGAGCCGTGCCCTGGACCGACTACGTCCGGGGCGCCGCCAAGGTGCTCATCGACGATGGCGTCGACGTCGCCGGCTTCGACGGCCTGCTGCACAGCACGGTGCCCTTCGGCAGCGGCCTGTCATCGTCGGCGGCCATCGAATTGGTGGTGCTGCTGGCGTTCGCCCACGTCAGCGGGATCGAGATCGAACCACTCGCGCTGGCCCTGCTCGGCCAGCGGGTGGAGAACGAGTACGTGGGCGTGGCCTGCGGGATCCTGGACCAGTACACCTCGGTGCTGGGTACGGCTGGACACGCGCTCCTGCTCGACTGCCGTTCGCTCAGCAGTGAGCCGGTGAGCATCAGCGAGGAGCTGGCCATCGTCATCTGCGACACGCGAGCGCCGCGACAGCTGACCGGTTCCGAGTACGACGAACGTCGCGCCCAGTGCGAGGAAGGGGCCGCGCACATCCTTGGTCTCGGACCTCGCGAGGCCCGCCTGCGAGACGTGAGCCTCGAGCTGTTCGAGGCCCACGAGGCAGAGCTCGACCCGGTCGTGGCCCGCCGCTGTCGCTTCATCATCGAGGAGAACCAGCGCGTGCTGGACCTCGCGGAGCCCCTGCGTTCCGGGGACCGGCACGCGCTGCGGAGCCTCTTCGACCGCTCCTGGCGCGGTGCCAACGACCTCTTCGAGATCGGCGCGCCCTCGATGCTGGCCATGCACGACTCCATGACCGGCGCTCCCGGCCTCATCGCCCGACGCCAGGCCGGGGCCGGGTTCGGCGGCTGCCTCGTGGCCATCGTGGACCGCTACGAGCTCGAGGACTTCGCGGCCTACGTGGTGACCGAGTACTACGACGCCACGGGCATCGAGCCCAGCGTCTACGGCGTGGAGGCCTCCGCCGGCGCTGGCGAGCTCGAGCTCGACTGACCTGAGGCACCCGCCGGCAAGCCGGCTGGGCCATTCGACACTTGACCAGCGTGCAGGCGCGCGCACGATTCAGCCATCTGCCGAGGGGGATCGGACATGCGTCAGCTCTTGGGGCGATGGGTGGCAGTCGGGCTCGGAGCCTGCGTCACGCTCGCAGGCATGGCGGCCCAGGGCGAGGACCCCGTGCCGGTGAGCCCTGACGGGCCCGCAGCCTGGCAGAAGCTGTGGCACCCGGCGTTCAGACCGACGCTCGGCTCGCGCACTCAGATCGAGGGCGTGCGCTGGCTCGGTGACCGCTTCGCCGTCGTCGGCGGTGACGTCCAGGGCGCGGTCGTGTGGTGGTCCGATGACGGCACCGAGTGGACACGCACGCGCCCCGCGCAGGCGACGCGCTACGGAGCAGGCACGTCTGTCGCCGGCGACGAGCAAGGCTACGTGATGATCGGTTATCAGTGGAGTCCCCGACAGCGCGCCCGGATCTGGTATTCCGACGACGGACAGGTCTGGCGTGAGCCGGCTGATGCGCTCGAGCGCATGGCCCAGACCCACGCCGTGGTGCAGCGGGACGATGGCTCATTCGTGGTCTACGGGTCCGGCTCCCGGGGTGGGTGCTGGATGGCCGTCTCGACCGACGGCGGCGCCACCTGGGACTCCCAGCTGCCCGGCGCGTGGATCGGGGGGCCGGCGGCGGCTGTCACGGCTCCGTCGAGCAGGACGACGAGGGGCTCGTGGCGCTCATCGACGACGGCATCGGCGTGAGCGAGGACGGCACGGGCTGGGAGCAGGTGGTCTCGGAGCAGGAGATACGTGCGGCCCTCGCTGACGCACGGGGGCGGAGCTACCGGTCTGGTCTCGTGCCGCTGGGCGAGGGACGGTTCCTGGTCGGGGGCTACGAGACGACGTCCCTGCTGTGGAGTCGGGACGCCGGGCTGGAGCTCGTCGAGGGCCGATTCGACTGGACCGACCTGAAGCGGAGGCAGATGGCCATCGGGCCGGAGCGCGCCATCGCGGTCCACAGCGGGATCACCGCACCGCTGGTCTCGCCGCCAGCGGACGTCTACAGCGAGCGATGGAAGCGCCGCGAGCCGGCCTGCCGACCCAACAAGCCGAAGGTCCGCGACATCGTCGCGATGCGTCCGGCCGAGCGGCTCGAGTGCTACGGCGGACGAGAGCTCACCTTCAGCGCCTGGGTCCCCTACTACGAGTACGGAGGCACGTGCCCGTTCGGAGCGCCGTACATGTGGATGGTCTGCGAAGACTGGCACGTGGCGACCGGACCCGGGCCTGGCAGGGACTTCCTGAACTTCGGTCTGGCCCCGGGTGCAAGGTACGTCGGCGAGGCAGGGGACCGCGTGCGCGTGACCGGCCACTTCGATGACCCCGCGGCGGCGAGCTGTCCTGAGCCTGGCTGGAACGGCAAGGTACCCAACGGCTGGGGGCGCCAGACTCGAGCCGGGTTCGTCAACGAGTGCCGGAAGCGGTTCATCGTCACCGAGATGCGGCCCATCAGGCAGTGAGGGCTGGAAGTGAAAGCTCCCGTGATCACGGTGTTGATGCTCCTGGCCCTGGCCGCCGGCGCCCCGGTCGTCGGCCAGTCGGAGGCCCCGGAAGCCTCCGCACCGCGCGTGATCGACCTCGAGATCGCGGGGGTGGGCCGCTTCCTGCGCGATGGCGAGGAGGTGCGCGAGCTGAACGTCGTTCCCGGCGAGACGGTGGTGTTCAGGGTGGACAACGTGAGCGGGCAAGAGCTTGGCTTCAGCGTCGGTACCGTCGACCGGATCTGCGACCTATCGCGGCCTGCCCGTTGGGCGATCCCCGCCTGGACAGCGGGGGTCCGCGAGCTGACCTGGACGGTGCCCGCGCGTACCGCCCATCGCCGATGGGGGCACCAGGGCCGGTACTGCCGGCTGGGCACGTTCTCGGTGGGGGGCGAGGCGTCCAACGACCGAACACCGCCGCGCCCCAGGACGAGCGGCCGCCTTCGCGCTCATCTTGCGCACAGCAAGGATCTCATCTCGTTCGACGCGGACTTCGAGCGATCCACTTCAGCCGTGGCGTGGCAGTTCTACGGGGGCGAGCCCTGGAAGACGCTCTACCTGTCACGATCCGACCGCGCAGGACTGCAGGGCTTCACGACCCGCGCGGTAGCCGATGACGTGGAGGACCGGTCGGTCGCCATCTGCGGACCGGATGTGATCGTCGCCTACCTCCAGCGCGCCCCCGATGATGACCAGCGCCTCCAGCTGGCCCGAGTCCCGGGAGATGGAGGTGCGACCACGAGCGTGGAGATCCGGGCGCCCATCGAGAGCCGCGGCACCATCGACGTGGCCTGCACCGCCGACCGCGCGTACGTCGCCTGGTCGGAGCCGGTGGACGGTGATTGGCACGCGCTCATGCGCACCATCTCGCTGCCCGACCTCCATCCATCGGATGTCTTTGACGCGGGACCTGCCAAGCGCTACCGGGTCGCGGTCGCGGCCACGGGCGCCAGGGCCCTGCTGGCCTGGCAGGAGGGAACGCGCATCCGGCTCGGACGCTTCCGCGCCGACCCGCACGATGGGCGACTGGCCCGCCTCTCGACGAGGACGATCAGCCGGCGCGGCAAGCAGCCCATCCTCGCTGCCGAGGGCGCCCGCGTCGCGATCGGGTTCGCCCGTGCGAACCACTCTGTCATCTTCACGAGCCGTGACCGTGGTGCGAGCTTCGAGCGGGGTGCACGCTTCGATCGCCCGGTCGAGGGCGGGCCGAGCGGATCGATTCGCTCGCCGTTCGGGGACGAGACGTGGTGGCCACGATGATCGTCTACTACGGTGGTGATGCGTGGGATCGCCACCGGCTCCGAAGCCAGGATGGGGGCAGGACCTGGGCCAGGTCCCCCATCGCCGACCCGTTCGCCGCCATCCCCCTGGACGGCTTCCTCGTGACGCGCAAGGGCGTGAAGGTCGCGGAGGCGTACACGGATGGCGAGTACGCCGACAAGTACGACCTGCGCGTCCGACGGGAGCAGTAGCGCGCCCGTCGCGCTGCCGCAGCAGCGGGGCAGGCCCGCGGAAGGGCCGTCGAATCCTGCTCGTCAGACCAGGTCATCGGCCAAATGAGGTGGAGCCTAAGGCGGCGCCTGATGCCGGCCCCGCGGCCTACGACGAGTGTGTGGTCCATCGACTCCACCATCACAGCGGAGAGCAGGCAGATGAACGGTAGCGAGCAGCGACGATCGACCGCAGACGACCAGGACGACACCGGACAGGGCTCGCCGGAGCTGGCACTCATCGTCTACAGCTTCCTGGCCGCCTTCGCCTACCTCTTCGCGGCGATCTCCGGAACCATCTGACCGCGACTACTCGATGGTGACCGGCCCCGGCGTGGTGAGGCCCAGGTGCGCGAGGAGCGCATCGAGCTCCTGCAGGGTGACCTCGTCGAGCGGCGGGTACGGTCGCCGTGGGGTGGCGTTGTCCATGGCCCCCCGCTTCTGGTAGATGAGCTTGCGCAAGGGCAGGTTCAGCCCGGGCTGGTTCTCGTAGCGGATGAGCGGCAGGTAGCGATAGAACGTCTCGCGTGCCCGATCGGTCTCACCGGCCCGGAAGTCGCGGTAGATCGAGACCGAGGATCTCTGGGAACCCGAAGCCGGTCATCATGCCGATCACGCCACGCTGCAGCTCCTCCAGCATGAAGTTGCCACCCAGGCCGCCGTAGATGCCTACGTCCGGGTTGGCTGCCAGGATGGCCGTGACCTTCTGCGCGGTGGGGTCGTCCTCCAGCTTGAGCCACCTGCAGGCGGGCACCTCGCGCGCCAGGTCACCGATGAACGCCGGCGTCATGTAGACGCCGGAGCTGGCCGGGAAGTCCTGCACCACGATGGGCACGTCCACGGCAGACGCCAGCGCCTCGTAGTGCCGGCGGACCGCCGCCTCGCTAGGCCGGTTCATGCGTGGGGGTGCCACGAGCAGGCCCACCGCTCCGCGCTCGACCGCGTCCCGCGCGTTGTGCAGGCAGGGGTCCAGCGCCTGGGCCGTGGCGCCCACCACGACGGGGACACGACCGGCCGCGACCTCGACGGTCACGCCGATGACCTGCGCGCGCTCCGCCTCGGAGAGCTTGGCCGCCTCGCCGAGGAAGCCGAGGATGGTGAGCCCGTCGACCCCGGTTCCGATGACGAACTCGATGAGCCGGCGAAGGCTGGCCTCGTCGACCGCGCCCGACTCGTCGAACGGGGTCGGAACGATGTTGTAGATACCTTGCACGTGGTTCCCCCTGGCGTGGTGCTGTCGTTGGTGGCGCTGGCTGGCTAGGGCAGAGCGCGGACGAGGCCACCGTCCACGGGCACGATCGCGCCGGTCACGTACGAGGCGGCCGGCGAGAGCAGGAACGCCGCCACGCGGCCGATCTCCGCGGTGTCGCCATAGCGGCCCAGCGGATCTTGCCCTGCGCCTCACGCCTGACCTCCTCGACCGAGATACCGCTGGCTTGGGCCCGCGCTCCATCGAGCTGCGCCACACGGGCGGTGTCGAAGCGCCCGGGAGCCACGCCGTTGATGCGGATGGGCACGATCTCGAAGGCCAGGTTCTTGATGAGGCCCGCGAGGCCGGGCCGCAGCACGTTGGAGGTGGTCAGGCCGGGTAGCGGCTCCCGCACCGACGAGCTGAGGTTGATGACGATGGCCGGGTCGCTCCCCTCCCGCAGATGCGGGCAGGGCCGCGCGGATGAGTCGGAGGGTGGACTGCAGCGTGCCGGCGATGGCTCGCTCCCATTCCTCCTCACCGAGGGCCTCGAATGTGCCGGCTGGCGGCCCGCCGGAGTTGACGACCAGGAGATCGAGGCCACCGAGCTGCGCGACACCCTCGGCCACGGCCAGTGCCGGCCCGTCGGTCGTGGCCAGGTCGGCGACGGAGGTGCCGGCATCCAGCTCTGCCCCGCGGGCCTCGAGCGTGGAAGCCGTCCGGCCCACGAGCACCAGCCGCGCGCCCTCGGCTGCGAGCACACCGGCGATGCCACCGCCGATGCCCCCGGTGCCGCCACCGACCAGCGCGCGCTTGCCACTCAGCCCCAGGTCCACATCATGCCTCCTCCATCGTCGTCTCGCGGTCAGGCCAGCATAGCGAAGCGCTCGCCCGATACCATGCACAGGTCCCGGGACGATCCGGGCACCTGCCCACGGAGAGCGACATGAAGGGAGTGGTCCTCGCGGGAGGCACCGGTTCACGCCTTCACCCGCTGACCCTGGTCACCAACAAGCACCTGCTGCCGGTGAACGACCGGCCCATGATCTACTACCCGCTGGCCACGCTCGCGGGCATGGGCGTGACCGAGGTCATGGTCATCCTTGGCGGCCGCAGCATCGGTGACATCGTGGAGCTGCTCTCCGATGGTGAGGAGCATGGCCTCGACCTGAGCTATCGCTACCAGCGTGGCTCGCTCGGCATCGCCCACGCCATCGGCCTTTGTCGCGCGTTCGTGGGTGACGATCCCTTCTGCGTCGTGCTCGGCGACAACATCCTGTTGGGCGAGCCCCTGGCCCGGGCCGCGGCCGACTTCGAGTCCGGCCCCTGGGGTGCAGGCACCCTCCTCTACCGCGTCGAGGACGCCAAACGCTTCGGCGTGGCCGAGTTCGACCCCGAGGGCAACGTGGTCGGCTTCGAGGAGAAGCCGGAGCGACCCAAGAGCGACTCCATCCCCATCGGGGTCTACTTCCTGCGCCCCAGCGCATTCGAGGTCATCGAGCAGCTGACCCCGTCGGGACGTGGCGAGTTCGAGATCACCGACGTGCTCAACCACTTCATCGCCCACGGCGGCGTCTACGCGCCGCACTACGAGGGCCAGTGGCACGACGCCGGCACCATCGAATCGCTGCTCGCGGCGAGCACGATGGTGGCAGCCAGCGAGACATGACCCCCGCCCGGCCCGTCGTCATCTCGGGGTGCTTGGGGCGGCTGGGTCGTGCCCTCACCGCCACGGCCCAGAGCGCCGTCGAAGGCTGGGACCAGCCGGAGCTGGACTCTCGACGACCCGGCTGCCTGCGCAACGCTCGTGGCCCGATCGCGCCCCGAGCTGGTCGATCCACACCGCGGCCATGACCGCGGTCGACCAGGCTGCCCGGGAGCCGGACGTGGCCATGCGCCGCAACGGCGAGACGGTGGGGGCCATCGCCCGGGCCTGCCGGGAGGCCGGCAGCAGGCTCGTGCTCATCTCCACCAACGAGGTCTTCGACGGCGAACGCCGCGACGGCCACGGCTACCTCGAGGACGACCCCACCGGCCCGCGCAACCCGTACGGCGCCTCCAAGCTCGCGGGCGAGCAGGCCGCGCAGGCGGCCTTCGGTGATGCGCCGGGGCTCTGCATCGTGCGCACCGCCTGGCTCTATGGGCCTCCGGGCAACGACTTCCCCGACAAGATCACCGCAGCCGCTGACAAGGTCGAGGGACCACTCGGCGTGGTCAGCGACGAGCTCGGATCACCGACCTACGTGCTGGACCTGGCCGCGGCCATCTGGGAGCTGGCGGCACGTGTGGACGGGGGTACCTACCACCTGGTCAACGCCGGCTCGGCCTCGCGCTACGAATGGGCGAACGCCGTGCTCGCGGTGCGCCGCCCGGGGCGCCAGACGAAGCCCATCACCCTGGCCCAGTTCGAACGCGCATCCGAACCACCCCGATGGGGCATCCTCGACACCTCCCGCGCTGCGGCCGCCGGCGTCACCATGCGAGGCTGGCAGGAGGCCCTGACCGAGTACCTGCTCCAAGCACGAAGCGAGTAGCCATGAAGATGACCGTCCGCCGCACGTCCATCCCGGAGGTGTTGATCGTCGAGCACGAGGCCTTCGAGGATGACCGCGGGTTCCTCATGGAGGCGTACCACAAGCGGGACTTCGAGCAGCTACGCCGACCTGGGACTGCCCAGCTCGTTCGTGCAGATGAACCACAGCCGCAGCGTCAGGGGCGTGACCCGCGGCCTGCATTTCCAGTGGGACCCGCCGATGGGCAAGCTCATGCGCGTGGCGCGAGGCGAGGCCTTCCTGGTGGCCGTCGACATCCGGCCCGGCTCCCCCACCCTGGGACGCTACGAGTCGGTCGTGGCCAGTGACGCGAACCACGTGGCGCTGTGGGCTCCGGCCTCGTTCGCACGAGGCTTCACCACGCTCTCCGAGGTGGTCGACATCGAGTACCTCATGACCGGTGACTACAACGGTGCCGCCGAGTCGGGCATCGCCTGGGATGACCCGGATGTCGGCATCGACTGGCCGGTCCAGGACCCCATCCTGTCGGCCCGTGATGGTTCGGCCCAGACGCTGGCGCAGTGGCTGGCACGTCCGGAGGCACAACACTTCCGCTACGAAGGTCAGAACCCCTCCGCGTAGCGCTTGAAGAGCTCGACATCGAGCCGGTTGAGCTGCCGCAGCCGCTTGCGCACCGGCTTGGGCGGGTCGAACGAGTCCTCGCCGGCGGGATCGGCGTTGACCACCTCGAAGGGCGGCAGCGTCAGGCCCATGGCCTGGCCCAGCACGACCGCGCTGCGGCGCATGTTGCCGCGGATGAGGACCGCCTCGAAGTGCGCCTCGATGTGGGCGACCGCCTCATCGAGCATGTCGTCCGGGCAGGCCCCGAAGGGCACGTCCGTGCGCCCGCTGATGGCCCGGACCATGGCGTTGTCGGCTTCGACGCGGCGATCGTCGAAGACCCACGACTCGAGCGTCCCGGGCTTGCCGGCCGCCCGATAGAGCGAGAGGACCCGGCTGATGGGGTGGCGCAGCATGACCGCGTAGCGGGCCGGACCGGGAACCGCCTCGTGCAGCCCGAAGGCGAAGTCGCCGATGACGGCCGTCAGCCCCGCGCGCTCCCCTTGCGGAAGCGCCGCAAAGGCCGCTGCATCCATGGAGCTGGCCGCGTAGACATCGCGACGATCGCCCGCGGGGATGGCCGCGTGAAGCGCCGCACGCACGGCACCTCCGGCGCTGCGAGGGACGTGCATGAACAGCAGCGTGGGCTGGTCGGCCGGGCGAGATCCGGGTCGTCGTGGCGAGGTGGGCTCGGAGCGGCTCCAGGCGGTCCGATGCCGCGTCCCGAAGATGACCCAGACCGGCTTCCTGCAGGCCGTCGAGGATGTGCTCGACGGAGCCTGCGCCAAGGTGTCCGGGCTCAGCCGCCTGCGTCTCCGTCCAGCGCAGCACGTCGGCATCGCGCGCGGCGGCCCAGGCCGCAGCGTCCCATGCGGACCGCAGGTCGACGTCGCGACGGGCGAAGGCCTCGTGCAGGCGCTCAGGGTCGGCGACCGAGAGACCCTTCGGCAGCGCCGGACGGCCGGTCGGCAGGATGCCATGGACGAGCCCGCTGGCGACCTCCTCGTAGTGGAGCGTGCGCACGCGTGGGCGCAGGTTGTCTTCGGCCAGTCGCGTCCCCGGCCGGCGCTCGAGCACGGCCAACATCGGCATCGACGCGCCCCAGCAGCTGGAGCGCAGTGCAGGGCCGACCCCTCCGCGTACACGACGCTGCGCAGCGTCGCGGTAGCGTCCGCAGCTGCTCGTGGCAGCGGCAGGCGCTCCGGCCGCAGCACGCGCACCCCCGCCGCGCGCAGCACCTCCTCCAGGTACGACTCGCCGGCGAAGCGGGCCTCCATGCCGGCACGCGAGACGTAGAGCACGCCGTCTTCCGGCGTGCGCGGGCCGAGACGCGCCGCGGCCAGTTGGTCGAGCGCGTCGAGGTAGCCGGCGTCAGGGCCGGGACCGCCGAGCTGCTCGGCCTGCGGCGCCACGAACAGCTCGGTCGACGCGGGTCGGTGCCGTGATGAGGCGTACCTGCGCGGGCGCGCACGCCGAGCCACGTCGAGGATCGCCCGGAAATGGCCGGGAGCGGTGGCAAGGTCCGCGTAGCCCAGGTCGGGTCGCGAGGCGAAGGCGATGGGCAGGTCGGGCCGCGCCCGCAGCGAGGCCAGCAGCCGCGTCGAGAAGTCGGCCACCTGGTGCCCGAAGGCGTCGACGATGGCGCCACCCCAGGCCATCGGGCCGGCCTCCTCGAGGGGCCCGCGGGTCGGCCGGGCGCACGTCCACCGGTCGGCCAGCACGTCGGTGCCGGGCCTCGACCTGCACCTCCCACTCGGGCCAGATCGGCCCACCGCGATGGATCTCCCCGTCACGCCAGCGGTCGAGCAGGTCGGAGTACGGCACGACGACGACGTCACGGAAGGTCTGGCCGGTCGGCGTCCAGTCGCTCACGACTGCGAGTGTGGCACTGATGCGCCCGTCGACGCCAGACGCATGAAGGCCGGGCGCATGAAGCGGCGACTCAGGAATGGCGGACAGGCTCCGGGAGCGAACAAGGACCCATCAGCCACGTCACCGTGGGCACGGCCAGGGCAATGCAGGGGGGCGGCAAGGATGGGCGAAACGACATGGGCGACGGGCGCAGTCGTCGTCGACGGGATCCAGGCTCGAGGTACCACCGCACGGGCCGGAACAGGGCAAACCGGTGCTGGTCCTCCTTCACGGCATCACCGATGACGGGCTCTGCTGGACGCGCGTGGCCCGCGACCTGGAGGCCGACTACGACATCGTGATGCCCGATGCACGAGGACACGGGCAGCTCGGACGGCATCGAGACGGGCAGTCTCTCGATCCCGCGCCTCGCCCCGGACGTGGCCGGCCTGCTCGACGGGCTCGGGATACGAGAACGCCTTCGTGTTCGGGCACTCGATGGGTGCGGCCACGGCGCTGTCGCTGGCGGCGTCGCGCCCGGACCTCGTCCGTGCCTGCATCCTCGAGGACCCACCGCTGGAGGAGCTCACCGCGCCATCGACGGAACGCCTGGCGGAGATGCGCGTGGACGCAGCCGTGTGGCCCACGCTCCCGCCGGCGCAGCGCTACGAGCTGGCAGCGGCCCGTCACCCGGGCTGGGACCGCCAGGAGACCGACGCGTGGGCGGACGCGAAGGCGCTCGTGGACCCTGCGGTCGTCGGTCAGTCCGGCTCGATCCGCGACTGGGATTGGCGCGCAGCGCTCTCTCGGGTGCGTTGCCCGGGGCTGCTGATCACGGGCAACCCGGCCCTGCAGGCGATCGTGACAGCTCCGACGGCGGAAGCGGTGATCCGCCTCTGGCCCGCCGGCCGGATCGTGCATGTCAGCGGGGCAGGCCACTGCGTGCATCGAGACCGCTGGGAGGAGACGATGGCCCCGGTGCGCTCGTTCCTGCGGAGCAGCTCCAGCCTGGCGCGTGATCCCTGGCATCTAGCCTCCGCGTCGTGATCGAGGGGATCAGGTCGAGCTCCCCGAACGGGACCGGATCGATGATCTCGCCCACGAAGGCATCGCGGGCGCTCCCGTCGATGAAGCCCAGGACCTGCCACGCTGCCGGTGCGATCACGGACGAGGCGAGCCGAGTAGATGTCAGGGATCGGGATCTGACGAGCGCCGTCGAGATCCCACGGGCCGAGCAGGGATTCGCCGATGGCCACGAAGGTGCCCGGAGGCTCATCGGGGTGACGTGTGCGGCGCGCCGCGCTGTACTTGTCCGCGCCGACCGAGAACAGCAGCACGGGCGTTCCGTCCACGACCTCGACCTGGGGCACCTCCATGTGACCGAACAGGCCCGGCTCGGTGAGGGGCGGCCGCACCTCCCACGCGAGCAGGTCCGGCGACCAGGCATGACCGATGACGCCACGGGCGTCGAGCTCACCGGTCCGGGCCCGGGCGGTGATGAGGGCGTGGAAGCCATCGCCGTCAGCGTCGGCGAACACCCACGGGTCGCGCCACGCATCGTGTCCGACCAGCTCGTACCAGCGCTGATCGAGCTCGATGACGGGGTTCGCGGGGTGCTTCGTCCATGTCCTCAGGTCGGCCGACGTGGCCAGGGCGACACGCTGCTCCACGCCAGCGCCCGTCCATCTCGTGCCCGTGTAGAAGAGGTGCCACGTGCCATCGTGCTCGAGCACCGACCCGGTCCACGTCGCCATGCCTTCCCACGAGTCGGCCGGGCCGGGTTCGAGGGCGGTCCCGAGGACCTCCCAGCTCGAGAGGTCGGTCGAGACCGCGTGGCCGACCGTGGCGTTCCAGTGGCGCTCGAGCTGATCGCCGAGCGACCTGGGCGCCTGCAGGAAGAAGAGGTGGAACTCCGAGCCGGTATCAGCGATCCAGAAGTCCCACACCCATGTATCAGCCAGTCGCAGCATCGACTCAGCCCTTGAGGCCGCTGGTAGCGACGCCCCGCACGAACTGGCGCTGGAAGATGATGAAGACGATGAGCAACGGGATGACCATCATCGCGGCGTAGGCCATGATGTCGCCCCAGTCGCGAGGCGGCAGTCCCTGGAACTCGGCGATGCCCATGGGCAAGGGTCGAGCCTCGACACTGCGGGTGACCATGACCGGCCACAGGTACTGGCCCCACGAGGCCAGGAACATGAGGATGCCGGCGGCCGCGTAGGCGGGCTTGGCCAGCGGTGCCGCGATGCGGAAGAACGTGGTGGCGGCCCCGGCGCCGTCGATCTTCGCGGCCTCCTCGAGCTCCCTGGGGATGCCCAGGAAGAACGAGTAGAACAGGAAGATGTAGAGCGGTTGCGCGAGGAACGGGATGATCTGCGCGTGGAGGGTATCGGTCCACCCGAGCTCGGCCATGATCAGCAGCAGCGGCACCGCCAACGTCTCGAAGGGCACGATGATCAGCACCAGGACGAGCAGGAGCAGGAGTCGCTTGCCGCGGAACGGCACGCGCGCCAGGGCGTAGCCGAAGATGCTGTTGATCAGCAGCCCACCGAAGACGATGCCCGCGGAGATGATCGCCGAGTTGCGGAACGAGAGCCAGAAGTTGCCGCGGTCAGCCGCCTGCTGGTAGTTCTCCAGGCCCACGAATGGCTGGGGGACGAACGCCTTGAGGCTGCCACTGTCGGCGATGACCGACGTATCGGCCTTGAATGAACCGGCGATCATGAAGGCGATGGGAAAGATGAAGAACAGGGCCAGCAGGATGAGCACCCCGTACGCCAGGACGTAGTGCCGAAGGTGCTGACGACGGATGGAGGCATTGGCCTCCTGCAGCGTCGCGCCCCCGCCCGCGGAGGCCTTCTTCGTGGCGGCGCTCACTTGATCTCTCCTTCCTGCTTGACCAGGCGCCGTTGGACGATGGTCACAGCGAGCACGATGACCAGGAAGATGACCGAGAGCGCAGAGCCGCGGCCGATGGCCTGTTGACGGAGACCGGTCTCGACGATCTCGACCATCAGCGTGCGAGTGGCATCAAGCGGCCCGCCTGGCCTGTCGGGCATGATCCAGACCTGGTCGAAGAGGCGGAAGGCGAGGATGGTGGTGATGGTCAGCACGAAGAGCAGCGGGTTGCGGATGCCGGGCAACGTCACGTTGCGGAACTGCTGCCAATTGTTGGCGCCGTCGAGGCGCGCCGCCTCGTAGAGCGACTCGGGCACGTCCTGCAGCGCCGCGAGGAGGATGACCATCTGGAAGCCGACGCTGGCCCAGATGGACACCATGATGATGCCCGCCATCGCGTAGGCGGGGTCACCGAGCCAGTCGGGCGAGAAGTTGCCGAAGGTGATGATCTCGAAGAACGTGTTCACGAGCCCCTGGGGGTTCAGCAGCACGATCCAGATGACTGCGGTCGCTGCCATGACGACCGTGATGGGGACGAAGAAGATGGTGCGGAACACGACCACGCCCCGCAGCTTCTGGTTCACGAGGATCGCCAGGAAGAGGGCAAAGAAGGTCTGCAGGGGGACCACGACGAGGCTGAAGACGACGTTGTTCCTCAGGGCCGTCCAGAAGCGCGGGTCGTTGAAGACGCGCGCGTAGTTATCCAGCCAGATCCACTGGGTCTCTCGGCCCGGTGGGGACAGCAGGCGCTCGTTGGTGAACGAGAAGTAGAAGGCCAGGAGGAAGGGCAGGACGATGAAGCAGGCGATGAGGATGATGGCCGGCGCTGAGAACAGCCAACCCGTGACCGTATCCGCGTCGAACCTCGATGGCCGCTGGCTGGGCGCGCGTATCGGCGTCATCGCCGCAGCTTCCGCGGCAACCTCAGGCCCCCCTCCCGGTATGGCACTCATCGCTCTCTCGCCTCCCTCTCGATCCGGTCATCGCTGGGTGCGGAGCGCTGGAGCGCTCCGCACCCAATGTCTGGAACGGCTAGTAGCCGACGTCCTCGATCTCTCGGTCGATCTCCATCACGATGTTGTCCAGCGTCGACTGGACATCAGCGCCTGCCACGATGTCCGCAAAGGCTTCCGAGAAGCGGTCGCGGATGTACAGGTAGGCGGCGGTCGCAGGACGAGCGACCGAGCCGTTCTCGATGGCCTGCGGGTCAGACATCGCGTTGGCCAGGTAGTCGATGTACATCGAGCGCATCTGGCCCGGCTCGAAACCGGGGAAATCGGTCAGGTCCGGCGTCGGCGGAACGGCACCATAGCCGTTCACGAAGCGCAGCACCGACTCAGGGCTGGTGGCGTAATCGATGAACGCCCATGCTGCGTCGAGGTCGACTTCATCACCGCTGTTGGGGATGCCGTCAGCACCGCTCGACACGGCCCAGTTCCAGGAGCCCATCGCGCCCTTGCTGCCAGTGCCGAAGTCCGGTAGCGGCAGGAGGACGAGGTCGTCTCCGAGGTTCTCGTCATAGAGCGTGAACATCCAGTGACCCACCCATGACAACGGCGTCTCGTCGCCGGTGTTGGGCTCGCCGTCGGGACCGACCGTGAAGTTGTTGTCGTCCTCAGCGATGAGGTCGATGAGCCCGTCGTTGACCCACGTCTGGAACTGGGTCAGCGCACCAACGGCTTCGGGACCGTTGAGCACGCCCTCGGAGCTCTTCATGGTGGAGCGGTCGATGAGGTCACCGCCGGCCGACTGGATCATGGGCGCGAACCCGTAGGCACGCCACTCGCCGGCGCCATAGGCCCACTTGATGTCGAGCGGACCATTGGCGCCGTAGCCGGCGGCCTGGAGGTCGCGCAGGACCTGGTCGAACTCTTCGCCCGTCCAGGCGTCATCGATGCCCGTCGGGATGCGCGCCCCGATGTCCTCGAGCATGGACTTGTGGGCCCAGATGCCCATGCCAGACTCGAAGCTTCCCAGCGAGTAGAGCTCGTCGTTGTAGGTGCCCTGCTCGATGATCGAGTTCAGGAAGTAGCCCAGCTTCTCCTCGTCGGCACAACTGGTGATGGGCCGCAGCAGGCCATTGAAAGCGAAGGGATAGAGCGTCGGGCCGTCCATGTCCACGAGGTCCGGCATCTCGCCGGCCGCCGCAGCGCTCGTGATGGCCGTCTCATAGGCGGTCTCGCCGATGGGGATGACGTTGACGGTGACGCCGAGCTCGGCGCCCGGCCCGGCGTTGAAGGCCTCGACGGTCGCCATCTCGGCACCGGGGTTGGAGCCCGTGTGCATCGTCATGTCGATCGTCATGGGCCCATCGATCACGCCGTCACAAACGTTGGGGTCCCCCTGCGCAGCCACCGGAGCGACGGCGAAGGCGGTACCGACCAGCGCGGCTGTGGCAAGCAAGGCCACGCGTCCGCTGGTTCTGGAGTGGGTCATGTTCCTTCCTCCTTGCCCCGTGCTATCAATCCGTGACCGCCCAGGGGCGTGATCGGCCACGATGCCCCCCGCGTGGTGCGGGGCAGAACGCCCGCCCCGTCGCGGGACGGCGTCACCTTGCCGGACCCACGCAAGACGACAGATCGTCCTGCTGGGGGTCCCTGGGCGATGCCGCATAGGACTCGAGTTCGGGTGCAGCGAGCGCTTGGTCGCTGCTTGTCGACTGTGTTCGTGCGCGTCCCACCGTGGTAGCGGGGCCCGCGGCCGAGCCGGTCAGCTCGGCATGAGATGGTGGATAGGCTGCGTGGGACCACGGGAACGTCAGCCATGACGGCTCCGCTTGGCGCCTGTCCGGCGCGGATGACCTCAAGGCTCGACTCGAGGAGATCCATCGTTCCAAAGATGCGGGCCGTCATGCCGTCGGATCCGCTGCTCGCGATCGTCCCGGCGAGGCGACGCTTCCGCGCTCGACGAGGGGACACTCCATGCGCACCTGGGCTGGCCCATGGGCCTCACCGTTCAAGACCCGCAGCAGGTGCCCGACCGCCCAACGCCCCATCGCCTCGTGAGGAAGCTGCATGGTCGTGAGCGTGGGCTCCAGCCATGGCGCGATCTGATCCTGGTTGTCGAACCCGATGACGGAGATGTCTCCCGGGATCGAGAGACCGGCGTGGCGGATGGCACGGTAGGCGCCCATGGCCATGCGATCGGTGTAGCACTGGATGGCGGTCGGCGGTTCGGGCAGGGCGAGGAGTCGCGCCGTGGCGGCGGTACCGCCGAAGGGATCGTTCATGTCCACGGCCACGAGCGCCGGGTCGAACTCGATCCCGTGCTCGTCGAGCGCACGCCGGTAGCCGGCGAAGCGCTCCGGCTGCGCGGGATAGACGTTCCGCTCATGGATGTAGCCGATGCGTCGGTGACCGTGCTCGATGAGGTGCGTGGTCGCGGTGTAGCCACCCAGCTCCTCGTCGGGCACGACCCAGGAGTCGGTGGAACCCTCCGATCGAGCGTCGAGCAGGACGGACGGGATCTCGCGGAGCTCAGGTGGAGGCTCCACGATCTGGTGCCACATGGAGGCGTAGATGAGGGCATCGACCTGGCGCGCCAGCAGTGAATCGATGGCGCGCGCCTCGACATCGGGATCGCGCTCGGTGTTGATGATCATCAGGGTCATGCCCGCAGCAGCGGCGACCTGGTCGGCGCCGCGGATCATGAGCCCGGCGTACGGCGTGGAGGCGATGGTGTCGCTGATCAGGCCGATGGTCTCGCTCGATTGGCGCCGCAGGTTGCGTGCGACGGCGTTGGTGCGGTAGCCCAAGGCACGACTAGCCTCGAGGACCCGCTCCTTGGTGATGTCGGGGATCGAGCTGCCAGCCTTGTCGTTGAGCACCAGGGAGACGGTCGTGGTCGAGACGCCCGCAGCCCGGGCCACATCCGACATGCGCGCACGCCGCAGACGTGGTGCGGCCGTCGCGGTGGCCGACGCCTCCTCGGGTGCGACCACACGGTCCTCGGTCAAGCCCGTTCTCCTCCTCGCGATCGAGTCCGCCGTGGCCCTCCCTGGCCGTGCCGGTCCCTTACTCAATCGTTTCAGTAAATCGATACTGCGCGTGTCGGACCAGAGATGTCAACCCCTTGGGGCGCCCAAAGCACCCTCATCAGCGTGAGATGGCTCCCAGGTCGCGGAGATCCAGGCATGCGCGGCGCACCGGGCCTTCAGTCCGCATCCCCGGTCCGCGCTGGGGCACCCGCTGGCTGCAGGCTGGACTCGGGGAGCTACTCGAGACCCATCTCCGCTCGGGTGGGCGGCTCAGCACCGGCGCGAGTGCAGTTGATGGCGGCGGCGCTCGCGGCGAAGGTGATGGCGTCCTCAAGCAGGTCGGGGTCATCGAGCTCCTTGCGCCCGAAGCCATGCTCCAGCCAGTAGGCCAGGAACGAGCCGCCGAACGTGTCCCCTGCCCCAACCGTGTCCGACACCTGCACGCTCGGCACCGGGACCGAGACCTCACCGCCCGCGCAGAAGCCGCGCGCGGGGTCGCTGCCCTGCGTCACGAGGACCGCCCCCACGCCCTGCTCGAGCAGCAGCCGAGCCGTCTCGGCCGGGGTCGGCGCCAGGGCCAGGTACTCGAAGTCCTCGTCGCTGCCCTTGACCACGTCGGCACGCTCGATGATCCGCTGCATGCGTGCCTGGTAGCGCTCGAAGTCCGGCGTGGCTGTGGGCCGGCAGTTGGGGTCGACCATGACGAAGGTCGACGCGGGCACCTGCGCCACGAGGGCCGCGAGCGAGTCGGCGATCGGCTCCATGGCCAGGCCCAGCGTGCCCACGTGCAGCGCGTCGGGTGCCGGCGTCAGCGCCCGCAGGGCGTCGTCGAGCTCCAACCCGGGCACCGTCGTCCTGCTCGATGTACCAGTGGTAGTGGGCCACGCCGGCCTCGTCGATCTCCGCCAGCACGAGCGTCGTGGGGTCGGCGGTGTCGACCACGAGCGAGGTGCCCGACCCCATCCTCCTCCAGCTTGGCGCGCAGCAGCTTCGCCGAACCAGTCATCGCCGAGTCGACCCAGGAACTCGACCTTGCCGCCCAGTCGTGCCAGGGCCCGGGCTGCGTTGTACTGCCCACCGCCCGGCGCCGGGATGACCGAGCCGTCCTGCCCGATGATCAGATCGATGAGCGCCTCACCGGCGATGACGACGCGCGGTCGCGGTTCGCCCCACATCTACCAGCCCTCCCCTTCGAGGTACTCGGCCATCGCCCGGGCAGCCTTGCCGCGATGCGACAGCGCATGCTTCTCCTCGCTGCTCATCTGTCCCACCGTGCGGCCACCGGGCGCCTCGCCGGCCGGCTCGAAGATGGGGTCGTAGCCGAACCCGCCGGTCCCCCGTCGCTCGGTGGCGATGCGGCCCTCGAACGAGCCCGCGCGGAACACCGGATCGCGCATGGCGCTCGGGTCCATGAAGGCCAGCACGCACTGGTAGCGCGCGCTGCGCTGCTCCGCCGGCAGCCCCTCGAGCGCCTCCAGCAGCTTGCTGTTGTTGTCCTCGTCGGTCGCCTCGGGTCCGGCATAGCGCTTGGTGTAGACGCCGGGCCCGCCACCGAGCGCATCGACCTCCAGGCCGGAGTCGTCAGCCAGCGTGGGCAAGCCCGAGCGCTCGGCGTAGTAGCGGACCTTGATCTCGGCGTTGCCCTCGAACGAATCGGCATCCTCCACCGGCTCGCCCTCGATGTCGACCTCGTCCGGCGTGACCAGCACGACGTCGGCGAGGCCCAGCAGCTCCTGCAGCTCGCCGACCTTGTGCCGCGAACGCGATGCCAGCACCAGCCGCCGGGTCATGCCTGCGCCTTCGCCGCCTCTCCGGCGAGCACCGCGTCCTGGATCTCGAAGAGCTTCCTGAGCCCGCCGTCGGCCAGGTCCAGCAGCTGCGTCGTCTGCGCCCGGCTGAAGGGCTTGCCCTCCGCGGTGCCCTGCAGCTCCACGTAGGTGCCGGCATCGGTGCCGATGACGTTGAAGTCCACCTCGGCGGTGCTGTCCTCGCGGTACTCCAGGTCGAGCAGGCCCTGACCCTCCACGAGACCGACGGAGATGGCCGCGATCTTGCTCACGATGGCGCGCTCGAGGCCGGCCTTGCGCAGGGCCAGCACGAGGGCCACGTAGCCACCGGTGATCGAGGCGCAGCGCGTGCCGCCGTCAGCCTGGATCACGTCGCAGTCGATGGTCACCGTCTTCTCGCCCATGGCCGCGGTGTCGACCACGCCACGCAGTGAGCGGCCGATGAGCCGCTGGATCTCATAGGTGCGGCCACCGAGCTTGCCCTTCACCGACTCGCGCTGCATGCGCTCCGAGGTGGCGGTCGGCAGCATGGCGTACTCGGCCGTGACCCAGCCCACGCCCTTGCCGCGCAGGAACGGCGGGATGCGGTCCTCGACCGTGGCCGAGCAGAGCACGTGCGTGTCGCCCTGCTGCCAGATGAGCGAGGCGGTCGCCCACTTCTGCACGTCCATCTGCACGTTCACCGGGCGCATCTGTCCCGGCGTCCGCCCATCGAGGCGGAATCGCGCCCCTCCTGCGATGCTCATCGACTCTCCTTCTCGATCGTCTCTTCTCGTTTGGCCAGCTGCCACAGGTCGTCGAGCGCATCGAGTCCCAGTGCCTTGAGCTCTACCCCTTGTTCCTCGGCCAGCCGCTCCACCCGAGCGAAGCGCGAGGCGAACTTGCGACTGGCCGACCGTAGCGCGCCTTCAGGGTCGACGCCGAGCTTGCGCCCCATGTTGACGAGTACGAACAAGAGGTCGCCGTACTCCTCCTTGCGCTCGTCGTCGCTGGTGGCCGCGAGCAGCTCCGTGGCTTCCTCGGCGACCTTGTCGATGACGCCCTCGAGGTCCGGCCAGTCGTAGCCCAGGGCGGCTGCGCGCCCCTGCATCTCGTCGGCGTAGGCCAACGACGGCAGCGACCTGCTGAGCCCCTTGAAGGCCTCGGGCATCTCCGGGTCGCGGACCTTCTTGCCGTTGGCGGTACGCTCGGCCGCCTTGAGCTGCTCCCAGTTGCGCATGACCTCGTCGGGTGTATCGGCCACGACATCGGCGAAGACGTGGGGATGACGGCTGATGATCTTGGTCGTCACCGCCCGCTGCACGTCGGACATGTCGAAGATGCCCTCCTCTGCCGCGTACTGGGCGTGCAGCACGATCTGCAGCAGCAGGTCGCCCAGCTCCTCGGCCAGGTCAGGGCCCGCGCCCAGGTCGAGCGCGTCGTAGACCTCGTACGTCTCCTCCAGCAGGAAGGGCTTGAGCGTCTGGTGGTCCTGCTCGCGATCCCAGGGGCAGCCGTCGGGCTGGCGCAGCCGATGCACGAGCCAGGGCAGGCCGAACATCGAGGCCGGGTTGGACTGCGGGTCCAGGGCCGGCAGGAGGTGGGGCTCCGCGGCCAGGGCCTCTGCGGTCACCTCGCCGACCGTGGTCTCACCCGTCGTCGTCAGCACCGGGTGTGCGGGCGGATACAGCCGGTGCAGCAGCGAGACCGGGTCGCGACCGTGCCCGTGACGGCCGGGCAGGGTGGCGTACGGGTCCTCCGGGTCGGGCGCATCACCCACCGGCGGCAACACCACCAGCGCCATGCCCGGCATCGAACGGCCGGGCCACCAGGCGGTCGAGGGCGATCAGCTGCAGACCCTGGGCAGGGTCGATGGCGGCGCGCTCCAGCAGGGTGGCGAGCGCAGGGTCGGTCAGCTGGGACATGGAGCCGTGGGCCTAGGCCGGATCGAGGATGTCGCGCGACTCCAGGTACTCGATCACCAGCTGCGCGTTCGACTCGGGCGTGGTGTCGGTCGTGAGCAGCGTCAGCTCCGGATCCGAGCGGAGGCTCGTAGGGATCGGAGACACCCGTGAACTCCTTGACCTCACCGGCGCGCGCCTTGGCGTACCAGCCCTTGACATCGCGCGCCTCCACGACCTCCAGCGGCGTGTCGACGAAGACCTCGATGTAGCCCTCGCCGACCATCTCGCGCACCTCGGCACGGGTCTCGCGATAGGGGCTCACGAGCGCGCACACCACGAGGCCGCCGTGGCGCACGATCTCCGAGGCCACGTAGCCGACACGGCGGACGTTGGTGTCACGGTCCTCCTTGCTGAAGCCGAGGCCCTCGGTCAGGTGCGTGCGCACGACGTCGCCGTCGAGCACGGTCACCGTGCGACCGCGCGCCTGGAGCAGCGGCACCACCGCGTCGGCCGTGGTCGACTTGCCCGAGCCCGAGAGCCCGGTGAACCAGATACAAGCACCCTTGCCCATCGACTAGCTCTCGCCGAGCGAGTCGTCGATGCTGATGCGTCCCTCGTCCTGGGCGTCGAAGTAGAGCAGGTCGTACCAGTCGAAGAAGGCGTTCGCGGCCACCAGCGCCGCGTCCTCGTCCTCCAGCGGGCGGACCTCCTGCGCCTGCAGCTGATAGAAGTAGGCGCCGTCGCCCTCGTCGATGGCACCGGTGACGTCACCCACCTCCATCGCCGCCAGCTCGAGCGCGAGGCCCTCATCGAGCTGCTCCAGCACGGACCACTCGCTCACGGGACCGTCCGCGGCCGCGGGATCGTCGGAGAGCTCGGCGGCCACCGTCTCGAAGTCGGCGCCGTCGGCGGCGAGGGCCTGCTCGACCTCGCTCACGCGCACGTCGAACGACGAGCGGAACTCGTGGAACTGGATGACGTGCCAGCCGAACTCGGTGCGGACCGGGCCCAGGATGTCGCCGTCCTGCGGGTCGATGTTCGACCAGATGGCCTCGGTGAACTCCTCCACCATCACGCCTTCCTGCGGGAACCAGCCGAGGTCGCCGCCCCGCGGAGCGCTGGGGCCGTCGCTCTCGGCGATGGCGCGCTCGGCGAAGGCCTCGGTGCGCTCGTCCACGTCCTCGATGGCGGAGAGCTCGTCGAAGGCGGCCTGCGCCTCAGCCTCGGCGGCATCCCAGGCGGGATCGTCGGCGGGCAGGTCGGCGAGGTCGGTGGGGTTGCCCTCCTCGTCCAGCGGCGTCTCGGGCACGTAGAGGATGTGGCTGGCGCGGGCCTCGCCGGCGCTGTCGTCGGCGGTGACCGGGTTGCGCTCGACGAAGATCTGGCCCAGCAGCACCTGCTCGTACTCCGCCGCGAGGGCCTCGTCGGTGATGTGCTGCTCGAGCTTGTCGGCGAGCGTCTCGAGCTCCACGTTGCGGCGATGGACGTCCTCGCCCACCGCGTCCTTGACGGCCTCGATGAAGCCTTCGTCAGGCGTCTCGGGGACCACCTGCGAGACCAGGGCCACGAGCTGCTCGCCGGTCGGCGCCTCGACGATCTCGGCCACGCTGCCCTCTTCGGCGGCGTAGATGGCCTCGGCCCACTCGGCGCTGCCGATGTCAGCCTCAGCGGTGATCCAGGCAGAGTCGGTGCTGGCCGGGCCGTAGGTCTCGACCAGCTCGGCGGCATCTCCGCCGGCGGCCAGCTCCTCGGCGATGGAGGCCGCGCGCTCACGCGCGTCGGCGATGCCCTGGTCGGTGGCCGCCTCACCCGCCTCCTGCTCGGTGGTGAGCACGAAGACCGCGTCCACGCGGCGCGACTCGGAGGCGGTGCCGTCAGCGGCGATGGCGGCCTCGAGCTCTGTCCTCGGTCAGCTCCACGCCCTCGTCGGCGGCGAGCTGCTCCTTGAAGACGAGGTCGACCAGATCAGCGGCCACGACGTCGTCGGTGCCAGCGCGCAGGGAGTCGGCCAGCGCGAAGCGGGTGCTGGCAAGGTCGGCATCGATGGTCCCGGCAGCGAGCGCCGCGGTGGTCTGGGCTTCGAAGCGGGCGGCGCGGAAGTCCTGCAGCTTCTGGCGGTCGGCGACCTGGCCGCGGCTGATGTCGGTGCCGTCGACGGTGGCCGCGGGCTTGATGTTGCTTTCCCAGAAGCCGAAGGCCAACCCGCCGACGATGACCACGATGATGACCACGATGAGGCCGTAGAAGATCCAGTTGATGTTGCGCGTGTGCTGGGCCTCAGCGTCGATGTGGCGGCCGTCGCTGACCCGTCGACAGACGATGCGAGATGCGGTCGCGAAGCGACTCCTTCGGGGGCTCTTTGGGATAGCTCATGCGTGGACGGTTCTCCGGTGGTGGTCGTATCGGGGCGCGTCCGCAAGCGGCGCCGCTGGGGCATCCCGGCCGATGCTGCGCGCCGCCGCAGTCTAGCGCGTCAGAGGCCTGCTCCGCGTTCGCACGAGCACGTTCGACTCAGGCGTCGCTCGACTGCTCCAGGCGCCAGGCGTACTGCTGGCGGTAGTAGTCGTCCCAGTCGCCGGACTTGATGGGCTCCCACCAGGCGCGGTTGGCCGCGTACCATTCGACGGTCCGGGCGATGCCGTCGGCGAAGGTGGTCCCGGGAGCCCAGCCGAGCTCGCGCAAGCGCGAGCCGTCGAGCGCGTAGCGGCGATCGTGGCCAGGCCGGTCGGGCACGGTGCGCACCAGCGACCAGGGCTTGCCCAGGTGCTCGAGGATGGCCTCGGTGACCGCGCGGTTGGGACGCTCGACGCCGTCGCCGGGCACGTTGTAGGCAGCACCAGCCACGCCGTGGTCGAGCGCCACGCCGATGCCGTCGGCGTGATCGGCCACGAAGAGCCAGTCGCGACGCTGCATGCCATCGCCGTACATGGGCAAGGGCTCGTCGTCGAGCGCGTTGGTCACGAAGAGCGGGATGAGCTTCTCGGGGTACTGGCGGGGACCGTAGGTGTTGGCCCCACGGGTGATGACCGTGTCCAGCCCGTGCGTCTCGTGGTACGCCGCCACGAGGTGCTCGCCGGCGGCCTTGGCGGCGCTGTAGGGCGAGGTCGGGACGGATGGGGTCGGACTCCACCGAGAGGCCCTCCGGCACGGGCCCGTAGACCTCGTCGGTCGAGACCTGCAGCAGGCGGAAGGCGCCCTCGCGCTGGCGGGACTGCTCCAGGGCCGCTTCGAGCAGGGCGTAGACGCCCATGACGCCGGTGTGCAGGAAGGCCGTGGGCTCGAGGATGGAGCGGTCGACGTGCGACTCGGCGGCGAAGTTGACGATGGCGTCGCACTCCCCGGCCAGCTCCTTCATGCGCGCCTCGTCGGCGATGTCGGCCTGCACGAAGCGGTAGCGGTCGCGGGTGGCGGGATCGTCAGCGAGGCGCGGCCAGGTTGGCCGGGTTGCCGGCGTAGGTCAGCTTGTCCACGACGATGACGCTGTCGTCGGTGGCCGCCAGGCGACGGTGGACGAAGGTCGAGCCGATGAAGCCGGCGCCGCCGGTGACGAGGATCCTCATGGGCCGAGTCTAGCCGCAGGGTCACGGTAGGCCGGGAAGGCTCCGCTGCCGGACGTGCCCGTCGCCGCGGTCAGCTGCTCGTAGGCGACCCGGTCGACCACGCGCCCGCAGCGATACGAAGGCCGGAGCGTCTCGCGTCCAGCCGTCGAGGAAGGCCGCGTCGGCCTCCGCCGTGCCCAGGTCGAGGAAGCGCAGCCCGCGGCCGGCCATGTCCTCGGCCATCGTCTGCACCAGGGCGTAGCGGGCACCGAGCTGCTCCCCGCGCGGCGAGCTGGTCAGGGCGTGCAGCGTGGCATCGTCGCCGCTGACGTAGACCACGGCCAGCGCCACCAGCCCGTCCTCGGCCGAACGACGCTGAAGGCGACGCAACCCGGGAGCGCCAGCATGCGACCGAGCGCCCCCTCGGAGAGGCCCAGCTCGGCGCCCGGCAGGGGCACGTCGGTGAGGCCGGCCCAGCGCTCGGGCAGGCGCTGCGGGCGCGTCCTCGACCTCGACCTCGACCCGGCGCAGGGCTTCGCGCACGGCGCGACGATGGTCTCGCAGGGGCCAGAAGGAGACGAGGTCGGCCAGGTAGTGCTGCGCATCCACGCGCACGAGGTCGGGGAAGGATGGCCGTAGCAGCTCCTCATCGAGCGAGGCCAGCGGATCGGTGAGGGCGCTGACGGTGACGACGTCGGCCAGCGCCGCCGTCTCGCGCAGGTCCTCCGAGAGCGCGCGCGGGTCGCGGCTCACGAGCGTGCGGATAGCCCACCATGGCGTCACGACGCTCGCTGCCGGGGATGGTGCGAGTGAGCAGCCAGCTACCCGATCGCCGAAGGTGGCGCACCTCCCCGGCCTCCACGAAGGCCTCGGCGTAGCCGGGGTGCCGGTAGCCGTAGCGACCAGCGGCCGCGAAGAGGTCCTCATCGCTGAGGAGGCTATCCACGGCCGTCCTCGACGGGCTCCACGAGTGCCGGCACCTCCTCGATGGAGACCTCGCGGGCGAAGACGCGGAAGAGCGGCGCCAGCAGGCGCTCGACAGGATCGCGCGTGCGCTTGGGCCGAAGCGTGTTGCGCCGGAGCCAGAGCATCGGCTGTCGCTGCAGGCGGCGCGAGATCAGGCCCACGGCCGTGAGGCCGGCCGTCGCCACGCGCACGTGCACGGCTGCGCCTCGGCTGGGATCGAGCTGGCCCTTGGTGCCCAGGTAGACCAGCCGCCGTTCGCGCCTGGGCCCGATGCAGCTGACGCCCGCCGGTGGGCGACGGTCGCTGCACGACCAGGCCACGCCGCGCCAGCTCCAGGAGCAGGACCTCGTTGTTGGGCCCGACGGCGGCACCGACCGGCACCAGCGCGATCTCGCCGCGCGGCTCCTCCGCCCCCTCGTAGTCGTGGTGACGCAGGTAGTCCGCGAGGTGGAGGCGCGCGAAGCGCCGGGCATCGGCTGACATCTCCGTGCGCCAGCGCCCCACGCTGGAGGTGGTCGAGCGGCCCTGAGACCGACTCCTTCCACCACTCGTGCTCGGCAGCCACGCCGTCAGCGGTCTCGCGCGAGTCCAGCATGGCGGGCGCGTAGTCCTCGCCGATGAACTCGCACACGCGACGCAGCGCTCGCTCGGGCTCGGTCACGAGGTCCTCGTAGCGCAGGGTCATGGCCCGCGGAGTCGGTCTCGATCCGGTCGCGCGAGGCCCGGTCGTCGTCGTCGATGCGCACGAGGTTGCCCACCACCGAGTCCTTGGCGAAGGGCATGCGCGCGAGCGAGAGCGCGACGTCGCGGGGGTCGCGCACGATGCGCACGATGTAGGCCTCGGGCCAGCCCGCGCGCAGGGTCTCGGTCATGAGCAGGTGGCGCGGCGTCTTCTCCACCCAGCGGGCCTTGCCTGCGCGCTGCGCGTGCAGCACCGTCAGCGACTCGAGCATGGCCGTCGTGGAAGGCTGGCGCCCGGCGAGATAGGTGCCGATCTCCGGCAGGGTCAGGCCGAAGAGCTCGGTGACCGGATGACCCTGGTTGCGCAGCGAGGCCATGAAGTCGACGGCCGGCCGCGGCCACGTGGCGGGATCGAGGATGCGGGCGCGGGCACGGGCATCGAGGTGGCGGTAGCGCGCGAAGAAGCGCGACTCCGGACCACAGTCGAGGCGAGGGTGGGCCGAGAGCATGGCCGAGAGCAGCGTCGTGCCGGAGCGCGCCACGCCGACCACGAAGACCGGAGCGTCAGGCCTCCGCATCGTGAGCCTCGACGGCGGCGGCACCCACGAGAGCGGGCAGGTCCTCGGCCTCGGCGGACGTGGCCAGCACCTGCAGCAGGCGAGCGATGAGGCGCTCGCCACCGTCGTTGGGATGTCGTCGGATGAGGCTCAGGCGGCGCACCCACACCACCGGCCGTCCCTGCACGCGTCGCGTGAGCAGCAGCAGGCCCAGGCGGGCGATGTCCAGCACGCGGCGCGAGGCCCCGCGGCTGCGGTCCGGGTCGAGCTGCCCCACGACCCCGAAGAAGACCAGCGGTTCCTGCAGGTGCAGCTCATCGATGGTCGATGGGATGGGCCGACGCACCGCGACGTCGGCCGCGGCCAGCGACAGCAGCACATCGTCGTACCTGGCGTTGAGCGCGTCGCCCGCGGGCACGATGGCCAGCGAACGCTTGGGCCGCACGGCCCCGCCGTAGCCGTGCTCCTCGAGCATGGGCCCCAGGTTCAAGGCGGCGTAGTGCTGCACGGCGGGTGGCATCTCGTCCGCCCAGCGGCCGGAGCGAGAGGGGTCGAGCGGGCCCGTGGCATCGCCCTTCCACCACTCGTGGGCGGCCGCCACGCCGGTGGCGCCACTGCGGTCGTCGAGCATGCGCGCCTCGTAGTCGACGTCAACGAACTCGCAGATGCGGTGGAGCTCGTGCTCGGGCTGGGCCACGAGGTCTTCGTAGCGTACGGTCAGGGCCGCGTCGGACTCGCGATAGAAGTCAGCCGCGGCCTCGTTCATGCGCGCCAGGACCGACAGGTTGGTCAGCAGCGAGGGCGTCCCGAAGGGCACCTTCGTCAACGACACGGCCGCGTCCCGGGGGTCGCGCACGATGCGCACGATGCGTGCCCGCGGCCAGGTCTCGGTGATGAGCTCCGGCACCTCGAGGTGGCGCGGCGTCTTCTCCACCCAGCGACGTGCACCGTTGCGGGCCGCTCGCTGCGCCGTGAGCGACTCGAGCATGGTGGCCAGCGACGGTGGCCGCACCGCCATCCAGGCCCGCACCTCCTCGCGCTCGAGGCCGTACATCGGGTAGACCGGGTTCTTGCCCAGCGACAGGCTGCAGACGTAGGTCGTGGCTCGCTCGGGCCAGTCGGCCGGATCGAGGATGCGCTCGCGCTCGCTCTGGGCCATCCGCGACCAGCGGCTGAGGAAGTGGGTCTCGGGACCACAGTCGAAGGCCGAGTGCGCGGCCAGCATGGCCGACAGCAGGGTCGTGCCGGAACGGGGGCCGCCGACGACGAAGACCGGCGCGGTGGAGGGGTTGGTCACGCCCTGATTCTATCGGTGCGGCCCTGTTCGATGCCGCCGTCGCTCTTCAGCACCTTGCCGACGGCCGGCCGTCGATCGCGCGGCTTGCCGCTGAGCGGTCATCCACGCCAGGCATGACGCTGCCACGCCTATGTCTGCCCGGCCCGTGGCAAGGATGGACACACGTGCCCGTTGAGCGGGCAGGAGCCCGGTTGTCGGCCATCCGGAACCGCGTCGAGTGCGGTCCGATCGTCGACTTCAGCCACGCAGCGGCAACGCACCCCGACCCGCGTTGGCACCGCCGCTACGCGCGCGGGTAAGGGAAAGCGCGTTGTCCTGTTACCCTTTCAGCCGTCCATGGGAGTCGTCAACGAGGCACCTGCTGCCTATCGCAGCAGTAACGATCGGCCCGGCCCGATCGACCTCATCCGTAACGCAGTCACCGACGTCTGGTCACGTCGTCGGTTGATTCGCTATATGGTCCGCGCCGACGTCAAGAAGCGTGGTGTCAACACCGTGCTGGGCAACGTCTGGTGGGTCCTGGACCCACTCCTGACGATGCTCGTGTACGTCCTGGTGATGACGGTCATCTTCCAGCGTTCCACGCCGGACTTCCCGCTCTTCCTGCTCAGCGCCATGGTGCCCTTCAAGTGGTTCACCCAGACCATCGGCAGCTCGACCAACGCGGTCACGGGCAAGGAATCGCTCATCAAGCAGATCCTCTTCCCCAAGATCATCCTGCCCGTCACGCTCACCCTGAGCCAGATCGTGAGCTTCCTCTTCGGCATGGGCGTGCTGCTCTTCGTGTGGTTCTTCGCCTATCACGACCACGTCACCTGGCAGGTCGTGTGGGTGCCGCTCATCGCGGTCTGCCAGTACACCTTCGTGCTCGGCTGGACCTTCATCCTCAGTGCCGTCACCGTCTTCTATCGCGACGTGGGCATCGTCATCGGCCACTTCATGCGGCTGCTCTTCTGGATCAGCCCCATCCTGTGGTCCTTCATGGAGGTGGCCGGCCGCGGCCAGCGCCTGCAGATCGGCCTCGAGGGCATCGAGCGGCAGCTGGGCCTGCCCACGGGCATCCTCTTCGGGGCCATCTCCATGAACCCCATCTCGCTCCTGCTGGAGTCCTACCGCAAGGTCATCTACGGTGGGCTCACGCGAGTCGATGTGGTCGATCCGGTCACGGGGACGATGACCACCGACGTGCTCACCTGGACGGACGCTACCCCACCCGACTTCCAGATCCTCGCGCTGATCTTCGCCAGCGGCATCGTCTTCACCATCATCGGCACCATGATCTTCAAGCGGCTCGAGCCGTCCTTCACGAAGGTGCTGTGATGGAGCGCCGCCGGATCATCCTGCCCGATGAGCTCGAGATGCCCGTCGACTCACGCCAGGATCACCGCCTGGACGCGGGCGCGCTGGCGTCCATCGCCGACGCCGAGAACGAGGCTCCCGACCCCTCCGAGTTCGGCCTCAAGGTCGCCGCCCCGCTCGGCGAAGTGGCCATCCGCGCGGAGAACCTGGGGGTTCGCTACAACCTCAACTTCACCAAGAAGACGAAGCTGCGCACGACCTTCGCCAACCTGCTCGACCCGCGGCGCCGCAACGCCGGGCACTTCTGGGCCCTGCGCAACGTGGACTTCACGGTTCGTCGTGGTGAGGCCGTGGGAATCGTCGGACCCAACGGCTCCGGCAAGTCGACCATGCTGCTGGCGCTGGCGGGCATCCTCCAGCCGACGGAGGGCGTGGTCGAGATCAGCGGCCACGTCTCCACGCTGCTGTCGCTCAATGCCGGCTTCGACTCGGAGCTGACCGGTCGCGAGAACATCGCCCTTGCCGGCGCGCTCATGGGCATCGACGAGAAGGTCATGCACGAGATCACGCCTGGCATCATCCGGTTCGCCAATATCGGCGCCTTCATCGACGCCCCGCTCAAGACCTACTCATCGGGCATGCGCGCGCGCGTCGGCTTCGCCATCGCCACCTCCGTGGACCCGGACATCCTGCTGCTCGACGAGGTCCTGCAGACCGGCGACAACCAGTTCAAGCAGAAGTCCCGCCGCCGCATCGCAGAGGTCCTGCAGACGGCCAAGGCGGTCGTGATGGTGACGCATGACATGAGCTGGATCACCGCCTTCTGCAACCGCGCCATCCTCATGGACAAGGGGGCCATCGTGGCCGACGGCGACCCCGACGAGATCGCCGACATGCACGAGCAGGACGCCGAGAAGCGGGCCAAGCAGAAGCGCAAGGCCAAGCAGCTCCTGAAGCACGGCAAGGTCGACCTGGTGGATATCAAGAAGGCTCGCAAGGCGGGCAAGCTGGACGACCTCGTCGACGGCCACGAAGAGGAGATGGTGGCGCTCAAGGCGGAGAAGAAGCGCAAGCTCGAGGAGACCCGGGCCAAGCGCCGAGCCGCCCGCCTGGCACGCGAAGCCAAGGCCGCCGAGGCCAAGGCCGCGGGCGTCTGCCGGTGACGCCCAGCCGGACGGCGGCACGTCGGGCGCGGAGAAGACCAGGCCCGTGACCTCCGGCAAGCCCGACGCGAGCGCCTGAGCCGTGCCCATGGGTGAGCGACTCGCCGGGCTGCGCGACACCCTCTCTGGGCGTGCAGCGCAGCCGAAGGCGCCGGCACCTGCGCCGGTCTTCGAGGGCCAGCAGCGGGTGATCACCGTGCTGGGCATGCATCGCAGCGGCACCAGCAGCCTCGTTGGAAGCCTGGAGGCCGCGGGCCTGCCGCTGGGTGAGGTCCGCACCGAAGGCGGCGAGTCCAACCAGAAGGGGCATCGCGAGCCCGGCGAGCTCATCAGCCTGCACGAGGACGTGCTCATCACCTCCGGTGGCGCGTGGCACCTGCCACCACCAGCCGTGGAGTGGACGCCCAAGCAGCGCAAGCGGCGCGAGGAGTTCATCGCTGACCGGGCGGGCCTGCCGCTGTGGGGCTGGAAGGAGCCGCGTACGCTGCTCGTGATCGAGGGCTGGCTCGAGTCCCTGCCCGAGCTGGAGATGGTGGGCACGTTCCGCCACCCCGCGGTCGTGGCCCGCTCGCTGCAACGTCGCCACGGCAACCGGACGCCGGACATGTGGCTCGGGGTCTGGCTGGCCTACAACGCCAGCCTGTTGCGGCTGGTGCAGGAGCGCGGCTTCCCGCTCATCGACTTCGACCTGCCGGCCGAGGACTACCAGGCGCGTCTCCGCCAGATCATCGGCGAGCTCGACCTCGGCGCTCCCGGTCCCGACAGCGAGTTCTTCGAGCCCTCGCTGCGCACGTCGCAGGAACAGGCACCACCCGACATGGGCGTGCCACCTGAGGTGGAGCGCACGCACCGGCTGCTCGTCGACATCGCTGCGAGCCAGGCCTCGTCCTAGCTGCGCCCCGACCGAGGCGGGCGGGCTCGCTGGTCGGCCGGGTGGTGCCCCTTGTCCTGGTGCGTGTCGCTGCTCCAGGTGCGTGCCGCTGCTCGGTTGGCACCTGCCGCCGCTCCGGGTGCGTGCCGCTGCTCGGCTGGCACTTGCCGATCGCTCCGGTGCGTGCCGCTGCTCGCGTCGTGGTGCCGCTCGGCTGGGTGCGTGCCGCTCGGCTAGGCACTTGCCGCTGAACGCACGGACGCGACGTCGCTGCTGCCGAGATCGCCGATCCTTGCCGCACAGCGAGAGCCACGACCGGCTCGGCGGGAACCGCTGACGTTTCCGCCCACCACGCGGGCAGGATCGTCGCTGCCCGCGGCGAACCGGTCAGGACCATCCGCTCAGCGGCAAGCGCGAAGGAGTCCCACCATCCGCCAGCGGCAGGAGCGCAGCGGCAGGAGCGCAGGGGCAACCGTGCGATGGCCTACCCGCGGTAGAGCGCCGCGGTCTCTTCGGCGATCGGGGCCCAGTCGATCGTGTCGGCATAGGCCCGCGCCCGCTGTCCCATGGCCGCGAGGTCGGCCGCCTTGGCCGCACGCATGGCCCCCGCCAGGGCGCCCTCGGTATCGGGGTCGTAGAGGAAGGTGGCGTCGGCCGGGAGCGTTCCCGGCAGGCAGCCCATGGCCGGCGCGATGACCGGACGACCGTGGCTCAGGGCCAGGATGGCGCTGCCCGAGGTGAGGATGTCGCGGAACGGCAGCACCACCGCGTCGGACGCCCGCAGCACGCGCGTGAGCTCGTCCTCCGGCAGCCGGTCCAGCTCCAGCACGATGCGCTTGTCCTGCAGGGCCAGCTTCTCCAGCTTGCGACCGAACTTCTTGGGCAGCGGCTTGCCGGCGATGAGCAGGCGGTCCTCGGGAGCGAGCTCGTCGACGCGCATGAAGGCGTCGAGCAGCTCGCCCACGTTCTTGTAGCCGCGGATCGAACCGACGAAGGCGAAGACCGTGCCGGCCTCGCTCAGACCCAAGGCGCGGCGGGCGACCTCCTGCTCGAGGTCGACGTCGTACTGGCGCACATACGAGCCGTGCGCGATGACGTGCATGCGAGCGCGGGCCACCTGGCTGGGCCGATACAGCTCGATGAGGGCGTCTCGGGCGTAGTCGCAGTGGAGGATGATCGCGTCTGCGTGCTCGATGATGCTGCGGTGGGCCGCCTCGTCGTTGGGGTCGCCCCCTTCGGATTCATGACCCTTGAGGTTGTGCACCGTCCACACGATGCGCACGCCGCGAGACTTGAGCAATCGCAGCTGCCAGTCGAACCAGCGCACCGTGCGCGCAGAGGGCGTGCCCTTGCTGCCGCCCAGGAACTCATGGATCCAGTGGATGTGCACGACCTGAGGGCGGCCTTGCTGCAGCCACGAACCGAGCAGCGGCGCCCGCTTGGGCCATTCGTGGACGGCGGACGCCTCCACCCCCGCCTCGGTCACGGCCTCGGCCAGCAGTCGCTGGTAGGGGTTCCACTTGTAGGACGGCAGCAGGATCGCCCGTGTCGCTGCGGGCGTGCGAGTCATGCCTCGACCAGCCCGGGCGCGGACAGGGGCAGCGACAGCAGATGCGCGGCGATGCGCTCGCCAGCGTGTCCGTCCCAGCCGGGAGGGCCGCTGCCGATACGTTTCTGGGCGCCCGCCAGCGCGCCGTCGAGCGCGTCCGCCAGGGAACCAGGCGTGACCAGCCGGTTGGTCCCCGCCGTGAGCGTGATGGGCCGCTCGGTATTGGGCCGCAGCGTCAGACAGGGCACATCCAGCACCGTCGTCTCTTCCTGGATGCCGCCCGAGTCGGTGATGACCGCGGCTGCGCCACGGACCAGGGAGATGAAGTCGATGTAGCCCAACGGGTCGACGAGCAGCAGATCGGGCACGTCGGCGAGGCCGGCCGCTTCGAGCGTGGCACGGCCCCGTGGATGCAGCGGCAGCACCAGCGGCAGGCGAGCCGTGGCATCCCTCAGCGCGCCCACCAGCGCAGTCGCGGCCTGCGGCGTGTCGACGTTGGCCGGCCGATGGAGCGTGGCCACGAGGTACGGCCCATCGAGGCCGAGCGCCGCCTGCACTGGCGCCGGGTCGAAGCGGTCGAGGTTGGCCAGCGAGCGTATCGATCATGGGGTTGCCCACGAACACCACGCGATCGCCGCCGATGCCCTCGCGCGCGAGGTTCTGCTCGCCTTCGGGCGCGGTCACGTAGAGGGGATCGCTGAGGATGTCGGTCACCCGTCGGTTGATCTCCTCCGGCATGGTGTCATCGAACGAGCGCAGGCCGGCCTCCACGTGCGCGATGGGGATGTGCAGCTTGGCGCAGGTCAGGGCCGCGGCCAGCGTGGAGTTGACGTCTCCGTAGACGACCACGCGCTCGGGCGCCCGCTCCTCGAAGACCTGCTCCATGGCCACGAGCAGGGCCGCGGTCTGGGTCCCGTGCGAGCCAGAGCCCACACCAAGATTGAGGTCAGGCTGGGGCAGACCCAGCTCCTCGAAGAAGACCTCTGACATCCGGCGGTCGTAGTGCTGGCCCGTGTGGACGAGCTGTTGCGGGGCGCCGGCCAGCTCGATGCGCGGCGACGACGGGGGCGGCCTTGATGAAGTTCGGCCGTGCGCCGACGATGTGCATGAGTCCGGACATGGGGGCAAGGATGCCATCCCCGCGACTCGGCCGCGCCCGATGCTAGAGTCGGGAGACCTTGGAAGCGCACAGCAGCACCATCGCGCAGACCGTTGACCCTGGGGCCGTGGTGGAACAGCCTCGACTCGCGCTCGAGCCGAATGGTGGCGAGAGACATCGCCCCGGCGGCGGAGTGGCGGGGGCGATCCCGCCCAACGTCGACGTCCTCTAGCCTCGGACCATCGATGTCGGCGCCATCACGCAAGGTCTGGATCGACCTGACCAACTCCCCCCACGTGCTCTTCTTCCGGCCGGTCATCCGCCGGCTTGACGAGGCCGGCGTGGAGACGGTCGTGACCGCGCGTGACTTCGCCCAGACCCTGGGCCTGCTCGAGCGCTACGGCATCCCGCACACGGTCATCGGCAAGCACGGCGGCGCCTCGGTCGGCGGCAAGGCCCTGGGGCTGGTTCGACGGTCCGGCTCGCTCATCGCCTTCGGGCGCGGCAAGGGCATCACCCAGGCCGTGAGCCACGGCTCCAACGACCTCGCCATCGCGGCCCGTACCCTGCGCATCCACAGCACGGTCATCCACGACTACGAAGGCGCCGCGGGCATGCACCGCATCAACTTCCGGCTCGCCTCCAAGGTCATGACGCCGGACGTCATCCCCTACGCGGCGATCTCGGGCTACGGCCTCTCCGAGGCCCGCTTCCGCCCCTATCACGGGCTCAAGGAGCAGGTGGCCCTGGCCGACTTCGTGCCCGATGACTCGGTCTACGAGGAGCTCGGGCTCGATCGCGACCGACCCATCGTGGTGTTGCGCCCTCCGGCCACCATGAGCCTCTACCACCGCGGCATCGAGAACACCGTCTTCGACGAGGTGGTGGCCCGTCTGCTCGACTCCGACATCCAGGTCGTGCTCCTGCCGCGTACGCCCGAGCAGGCGCAGTCCTTCGCCGGGGCAGCCGGCGTGATCATCCCCGAGAAGCCGGTCGACGGGCCCTCGCTGGTGTGGGCCGCCGACGCCGTCATCAGCGCGGGCGGCACCATGAACCGGGAAGCCGCGGTGCTGGGTGTGCCCACGTGGACCACCTTCGCGGGCGAGCTGGGCGCGGTCGACCGGGAGCTGGTGGAGCAGGGCCGCATGCGCGTGCTGACCCATGCCGACGAGGTTCAGATCGCCAAGCGTGAGCCGGCGCAGCCGCGGTTCGAGGCCGTCGCCGACGAGGTCACCGAGGAGATCCTGCGAGCCTGAGGAGCGTGCGGCTACTTGCGCTTGATGAGCTGCTTGACCTGGGGCGTGATGCGGACCGCGAGTCGATCGCTGCCATTGCCCTTCACGCACAGGCCATCGGAGTCGATGGCGCACTCGGTGACGATGCCCACGACGCAATGGGTCCGCCCGCAGGGCGAGTCCTGGTTGTAGGTGCGCCACACGGGTCCGCCGCTCATGCCGGATGCCACGAAGCCGGTGAAGGGCAGATGGCCCGGCTCTCCGCCCACGGGACGCACCCTGCCCTCCGTGCGCCACATGTTCAGGCCGTTCATGTCGTCGTAGCGCCGGTCGGCCGGGTAGCCCGCGGTGCGAACGCGCTTGCCGGCCGTGAGCGTGCCGTCGCCGGCCGTGGTTCCCCACATGCGCAGGATCGCGTTGCGGGGGTACGTGCACTTGGTGGTGAGCACGGCGTAGTCGTGGGGACGGCTGCCGTACACCTTGTCACCCTTGCCGCTCTTCACGAACTTGGCGTGGGCCCAGGCCTTGGAGACGCCGCAGGACCGGTAGATCGGCGGACCGAAGACGCGGCTGAAGCCGCGGTAGACCCGGATGCCCTGGGGCAGGCCCGACTTCAGCTGGTACTTGCCCTCGGAGGCGTTCCGCACGAGGCAGTGGGCGGCGGTCACGACCTTGTTGGGAGCCACCACGAACCCGGTGCAGACGACCCGGTTCCCGATGGTGATGAGCGTGATGCCGCGGAAGGGCTTCTCGGTCAGCTTGGCCTTGGGCACCTTCGAGAAGTCACCCTCAGCCGCGGCCGCCGTGCCCACGCCGGCCCCGAGGGCGACGGTGGCCACGACGACGAAGGCGATGAAGCGTGTGAGCCAGCGGTTCATGCGGCAGCACCTCGCGGCGAGGCGCCCTCACGGATGGAGCGGCCCGGGCCCACGGGCGCATCCTCGCGGGCAAGCTTGCGGTAGAGCTGCACCAGCCCCACCGCGGTGTGGTCCCAGGTGTACTTGCCGAGGGCCACCTCGCGACAGTGCGCCCGCAACGCCTGACGTGCTGCCGGCGGAGCCGTCAAGAGGTCCGCGCAGGCGGCGGCGATGGCCGCCGGATCATCGATATCGACGCACACGCCGATCTGCTCGTCGGAGGTCAAGCGGCACTGCTCGTTGCCCTCGCTGACCACGACCGGCACGCCGGCCATGATGGATTCGAAGAGCTTGTTGGGCAGGTTCATCTTCTGGTTGAGGGTTCTCGGCGGCTGGCCCACGAACGAGACATCGGCGCTCGCGGTCCAGGGCATGAGGTCGTCCGGCCGCACGGCCGGCAGCAGGTAGACCCGGCCCGGATGTGCCGCCACCGCGTCGGCGATGAAGCGACTCGAGGCGGCCGTAGCCCATGAACACCACCGCGGCGCCGAGCTCCATCAGCCGTGGCTCCGTCGCGGCAGCCACCAGCTCCTCCACACCGCGATCGACCGAGAACCCGCCCTGGTAGAGCACGACCGGCCGCTCGGGCTCGATGCCCGTGGCCTCGCGGATCTTGTCGGACTCGACGATGCCCGGCTGCTCCGGATGCCAGGCGGGCGGGCAGTTCCAAAGGACGGTCGGACGGGGGACGCCCCACTTGCGCACGACGAGGTCAGCCACGGGGTCGCTCACGGCCAGGAAGGCCGACCCGTCGCGGGCCCAATCACGTTCGCGGCGATGCACGACCTCGCGCACGATCCAGGGCATGCGTGCGAGGCGAGCGGCTTCGGTGTGGTAGTCGGCGACGTCGTAGACGAAGCGCCCACCCAGGCGCTTGGCGGACTCCCGCACCACCGGCAGCACGATGAGGGACTGGGCGTGGAAGACCTCCGTCTCCGGCGCGGCCGCCACGACAGCGTCGGCCCAGGGGCCGACACGACGGGCATTGGCCACGATCTCCAGCGTGCGGCGGAAGAGGTGCAGCAGGCGATCGAAGCCGGCGGGCACGTCCGGCGGCAGCACCGGCGCGTCGTAGTCCAGGCGGACCAGGCGACAGACCCTGCGACGGACTCGCTCGGGCAGTGGCTTGAGGGCGTTGCTGATGCGACGGTCGATGTCGAGTCGGGTGAGACGCACGCCGGGCGCCAGCTCCTCTTCCGGCGGCAGGCCGGGTGCGGACCAGCCCAGGATGCGCAGGTGGTGCCCATCGGCCGCCAGCGAGGTCGCGGAGCGCAGGAAGCGCGAATCGAACTCGAACGGGTTGGCGGCCACGATGGTGATGTGCAGCCGTGTTCGGCTGGGGTGCGTCGGCAGTCACGCGCGCTGCGTCTCCACGATGGGCTCGGTCACGGCGAGCCGGGTCGGATGAAGGTCCAGCCTAACGCGGACACGACATCTGGGCAGGCGGGCTCAGCCGCTCGCCTCGCGCCCGGCCATGCGGGCCGTGGGGCCCCGTCCGCGCAGCTCCTCCCAGCGCAGCTGCAGCACCACCACCAGGGCCTCCCCGATGATCGACTTGGACATCTTGCTGGTGCCGACCTCGCGGTCCTTGAAGACGATGGGCACCTCCTTGACCACGGCCCCGGCGCGCGTGGCCAGGTAGGTGGTCTCGATCTGGAAGACGTACCCGCCCGAGTGCACGCGGTCCCACTCCACCGCCTCGAGCGCGGCCCGTCGCCAGGCCTTGAACCCGCCGGTGAGGTCGTTTGGCCCCAGGCGCAGGACGATCTTGGCGAAGAGGGAGCCACCACGCGAGACGACCCGACGCAGGATCCCCCAGTCGCGGACGCCGCCACCGCGCGTGTAGCGGGAACCGATGACCAGGTCCGCCGTGCCCTCCAGGGGAGCCACCAGCGCAGGCAGGTAGTCGGGCGAGTGGGACCAGTCGGCATCCATCTGCACGATGTGGCTCGCGCCGCCCGCGAGGGCCACCCTGAACCCGTCCATGTAGGCCTTGCCCAGGCCCTCCTTGCCGGCTCGGTGCTCGACCGAGATGCGCGGCTCTTCCGCCGCGAGGCGGTCGGCGATGTCACCGGTGCCGTCGGGCGACGAGTCGTCGACCACGAGCAGGCGACAGCCCGGCAGCGCGGCCAGGATGGCGGCGCTGATGCCCTCCAGGTTCTGGGCCTCGTCGTAGGTCGGCAGCACCACCCAGGTTCCGTCGTAGCGGGCAGCGTCGGTGTGCTCGGTCATGACTCCAGTGTATCGGCGCCGAGGGGGCGGCTGACGCAGCTACCGCAGGCGCAGGCTGAAGACCTTGGAGTTGGTGCCGCCCTGCTTGTCGATGCCCACCACGCGCACCTTCATCGAGCCGGCCTTGCCGGCCTGCTTCGTCTTGATCACGACCCGGTACTGGTCGGCCGAGAGCTTGGTGATCTTCCTGGGCGAGACCGTGTACTTGGCGATGCCAGGCTGGTTGGCGGTCACCACCGGCTTGGCCTTCAGCGGCTCGGCCGTGGTGATCTTGAGCGTGATGGTGTCGCCGCGACGGCGCGTCCAGCTGGGCGTGTACGCCTGGAAGGGCATGTGCCGCAGCACGACGTCGTGGGCGTAGGAGCCCTTGTCGCTGGTGACCCGGACGCGACCGGTGTACTTGCCCTGGGGAGCCCACGCGCCTGCGTCGTCCTTGCCGTCCCACACGAAGCGCACGTCGCCGGCGGGTCGCACCTCAGCGGGGATGCCTCGGCGGACGACCTTGCCGCTCGCGTCGCGGATGGTCCAGCTGACGGTGGCCTGACGCGTGAGCCTGGCCTTGAGCGCACTGGTCGCGGCGATGGCATCGCCATCCCGAGCCCAGAAGAGCGCCGGCTTCACGGTCGGGTTCTTGACCGAGTTGAGCACGCGCACCGAGATCATCTTCGTCTCACCCCTGTTGCCCGCCCGGTCGGTGGGTGTGAGGTAGATGTTGTAGCGGCCTTCGGCCACGATGTTGCCGTTGTCGTTGCGGCCATTCCAGCTGACCGTGCCGGGACCGGATTGGGCCCACGAGGATGCACGTCGAACGGCGCTGCCGGCGCGCTTGACCTTGACCTCGAGGAACGCGCCCTCGGAGAGCTTGTAGGAGATGCCGATGGTGTCAGAGAGCCCGTCCCCGTTGGGCGTGAAGATCGGTGCCTCGGGGTTGACCGCAGCGATGGTCACCTTCTCCTGGCTGGCCCTGACGTCGCTGATCACGGGTGCGGTCGTATCGGCCGGCGGGGCCGCGGCGCTGCGCCAGGCGTTGGTGGTGAAGTCGAGATCGCCGGTGAGACCGCGCAGGTAGCCCTCGCTCGGATGCGGGTCGATGTGCACCGTCGCCCCAGGGATCCGCTCTGACTGGTAGTAGCCGGGGGCGTGGCCGATCCAGCCGTTGCGCGGGTTGACCGGGTCGCGATAGCGGGTCATGAAGATCGCATCCATGGTCGCCTCCTCCTGGTGGAGGGCATCGACGATATCGGCGCCCGGCTGCCAGCCGAGGGCGAAGACCACGCGCGCTCCGATCGAGAGGAAGCCGTTGGCGAAGTTGTCCACGCGCTCGATGGCCACGCTGCGCGTGGGGATGGGCATGCCGGAAGAGGCGTTGCCCGAGGCATACGAGAGGTGCGAAAGGATGACGACCGCGTCGGGCGCGAGCTGGATGTTCTCGCGGAGCCAGTCGGCGCCCTTGTACCTGACCACGCTGGGACTGCGCTCGTCCGGATCGGCAGCGTCGAGGCCCAGGCCGTTCTTGGTCTCCTCCTGGAAGGGTCCGTAGGGGCTCGGCCAGCCGTTGCCGTGGCCGACGTAGACGAAGAGGTCCGCACCCTGCGCCAGGTTCTTCACGCGTGCGGCCGGCGCGTACGGGTGGAAGATGCGAATGGTCTCCATGCCCTGGGCCTCGGCCGCGTCGGCGATGTCCTGGGCGTAGCCCTTGTACCGGGCGGTCAGCGAGTGAACCGGTCCGGCCACGATCACGGCCTTCTTGGGACCGTCCTCGGCGGCGGCCACCCGCGTGACCCAGTTGAGCGCCGAGCTGGTCAGCACCAGGGCGATGACGGCGAGCACGATGGCGAAGGTCCGGATGAGGTCCTTGCGCAGGGCTCGGTGGGATCGCGTGGCAGATGAAGGCTGGTGTCGTGGGGCCATGTGCCGCCACGTTCCCACGCGCGCGAGGCGCGGGGCCATGCCGTAAAGGTCACCACCGGGGGTCTCAGAAGGTCCCAAGCGGATCGTCACTCGGCCGTGTCTCCCGTCGTCGCGGGCGCGCCGCGGGGCCCTGAAGTTGGACTGCACGAGCACGTACTCGACGTTCTGCAGGTCAGCCTCCGGCACGATCAGGGCGGTCTTCACCACCTGTGCCGGGTTGTCGATGATGTCCACCACGCGGCCGATGGGGACGCCCTGGGGGTACACCGAGCGGAAGCCGCCGCCGAGGTTGACGCCGTAGGTCACCACACGGTCGTCGACGCGGAGGCTCTGCGTGCGCGGGATGTCGGTCATGGATAGCGGGGCCGAGAGGCGGCCGATGACCTCGCCGGTGGCCTTGGTCCGGCGAACCCAGCCGGCCACGAGCGAGTTGGGATCGCTGATGAGCATCACGTCCGCCCAGCCCTCGCCGGCCTCGATCACGCGTCCGAGGAGCGCGCCGCCCTCGGAGAACACGGGGGCGTCCTCCCGGATGCCGGCCTCGCTGCCTCGGTCGAGCGTGACAAGGCGCTCGAACTGCGTGAACTGTCGCGAGGTGACGCCGGCGGCCAGGGTCTCGACACCATCGCCGGTGAAGCTGCGCTGGGTGCCCAGCAGCTTGGCCAGCCTCTTGTTCTCCTCCCGCAGGCTCTCCATCACCGCCAGCTGGTCGTCGAGCCGCTGGACCTCCTGGCTCAGCTCCTCGTTCTCGCGGCGCAGCGTGTCGACCTCGTTGATGGCGTCGACCACGGAGGTCAGCGAGCGCGTGCCCTCGCCGAGCGCGTCCTGCACCGGCGTGATGGCGAAGCGGACGCCATTGCGCAGCTCGGTCACCGGCCGGGTATCACTGATGGCGATCATGCCCAGCGACAGCACCACCAGGACCGCGAAGGTGAACAGGCGGCGGCGGGCGTAGCGGTCCCTCAGCATGGGCGCCTACCGCGGTGGCCTCGAATAGGTCTCCGCCACCAAGGCCCGCTCCATGGTGGGATCGTCGATGGACTCGAGCACGATGCCGGTGCCGCGCGCGACGCAGGTCAGCGGGTCGTCGGCGATGTGGACCGGCATCTGGGTGGCCTCCGCGATCCGGCGGTCCAGCCCCTGCAGCAGCGCCCCGCCGCCCGCGAGCACGATGCCCTGGTCGACGATGTCGGCCACGAGCTCCGGGGGGGTCTCCTCGATGGTGTCCTTGATGGTGCTGACGATCTGCGCGAGCGAGGCGTCGACCGCCTCGCGCACCTGCTCGGCGGTGATCTCCACGAAGCGGGGCAGGCCCGTGAGCAGGTCGCGGCCGCGCAGGCTCACGTGCTGCGTGTCGTGCGGCCCCGGGTAGGCCGAGCCGATGGCGATCTTGATGTCCTCGGCGGTGCGCTCGCCCACGAGCAGGTTGTACTCGCGGCGGGCGTAGGCGATGACGTCCTCGTCGAGCTCGTCGCCACCGACACGTACCGAGCGGGAGACGACGATGCCGCCGAGCGAGATGACCGCCACCTCCGTGGTCCCACCACCGATGTCGACGATGAGGTTGCCGCTGGGCTCGGCGATCGGCAGCCCGGCACCGATGGCCGCGGCCATGGGCTCCTCGATGAGCCGGGCCCAACGAGCGCCGGCGTTGAGGGCCGCGTCTCGGACGGCTCGGCGCTCCACCTCTGTCACCCCGCTGGGGATGCCCAGGAGCATGCGCGGGCGAGGCACGAGGCCCACGCGATCGTGCACGCGCTGGACGAAGTACTTGATCATCTGCTCGGTGACGTCGAAGTCGCTGACCACGCCGTCACGCAGCGGGCGCACGATGCTGATGCTGGCGGGCGTGCGGCCGAGCATGCGCTTGGCCTCAGCGCCGATCTCGATGACCTTGCGCGTCTTGGTGTCGACCGCGACGATGCTGGGCTCGCTGATGACGATGCCCCGTCCGCGGACGTGCACGAGCGTGTTGGCGGTGCCGAGGTCCATCCCGATGTCACGAGAGAACGCACCGAAGAACGCGTCGATCATCGCTGGCGAGGACGGCCTCCATAGGTGGCTGCCGGGGGCAACCACGGACGTGCTGGCACCAACGGTCTCACACACCACACGGCAGGGGTGGCGCACCGCTTGCAGGAGCGGGCCACGGCGACCCGAGCGAAGGCCCTCCTCAGCCTCCGACTCCAGTGCCCGGAAGTATACGCGGGCCTTCACCGATGCTGACCGCCTGTTGGCCCGTGCTCTCGTGCCGGGTGGCCCCAACTACGCACATCCGCGTCAGCTTCCTAGCCATCCGTCGCCACGGCCGACGCTATGGCCCACATCCAGCGCCGGCGGTAGACACCTGTCGCCGCGGCCGACGGCAGTCGCACGATCGGCCCTGGAACGGCTCGAGAACCCGACCCGGACAGCTTCGGGGGCGCCTCGCCACGCGTGGCGAGGCTGGCCCACGGCCGATGCTTCGCCATTCCCGTGGCTACGAGCAGGACCGGCGTCGGCGGTGACGACACCTGGCCACGTGCGGGGACGGGCCGTCGAGCGCCGCCGGGCGTTCCTGCTCATTGGCCAGGCACCCGCCGCTCAGCCTTCGGCCGGCCACTGGCTTGTCGATTTGACTTCGCCTGAGACAGTAGGCCGACTTCGCGCCGTCATGGGGTATGGAGGCTTTGACACCGACCATCGAGGGGGAGCGCGCAGACCTGCTGCGTTCTGCCGTGGCCGGAGACGAGCTGGCCTTCCGCCGCCTCGTGAGCGAGCACCACGAGGACATGCGCCGGGTGTGCCTCGCCATCTTCGGGGACCACAGCATCGCTGAGGACGCAGCGCAGGCGGCGTGGGCCGTGGCGTGGCGGAAGCTGCACAAGGTCCACGGACCCGCGCAACTCCGCCCCTGGCTCGTGTCGGTCGCGGTCAATGAAGCCAAGCAGCTGACGCGCAAGCGGCGACGACGGGCGCAGGTCGAGGTCGCGGCCCACGACAGCGGAGAGTCCGGCGAGAGCGACCCGGCCACGGCTGTGTCCAAGCTCGATCTGCGAGTCGCCATGGCCAAGCTCAAGCCAGACGAGCGGGCCTTGCTGGCGATGCGCTACGTCGCCGGCTTCGACTCCAACGAACTGTCCGCGGCGACCGGGATCAGCCCCTCGGGCACACGCAGCCGCATCGAACGCCTGCTCAAGCGGCTGCGCGAGGAATTGGCCGATGCCTGAGATGAACCACTTCGAGCGACTCGTCGCCGACGAGATGAGCGACGCTGCCGGACCGGTGCTGCCGGTCGACGACCGAGCCATCTTCGAGCGGGCCAGCGCTGCCGGGCCGCCGCGGTGGCACCCCCAGCCATTCCTTCGCATGACCAGCTACATCGCCGCCGGAACCATCGTGGCGCTTTTCGGCGGCATCCTGCTCGTGGGTGTCGTGACGCAACCGACCGGTGATGGGTTCCCGGTTGCGCCAGGGGGATCGACATCAGCGGAGGGGACGCCCTCCACTGGACCCACGGATGCGCCCATCACCCTTTCCACACAGGAGAGCGACGTGAACCTCAAGACCCCCCTGGCGACGGCACTTGCCGTCGGCCTCCTCGCGACCCCCGCTGCATCGGCAGTAGCCCAAGCAGACCTGATGGAGCCGGCGCGCGTGACCGGCACGACCACCTTCCCGCAGGATGTGGCCGGTGGCACACGGGCCTGGATCGATGGAGCGACACGCGGGCATGGCCGAATCGTCACACACGAGTGGACGGCGAGCGACCCTCGACTCGATGGCCTCCACACCACGACCTACAGCTACGACAGCTACGACCGAGAGGAGATGATGGTCGCGGCGGGCACCGTCACGCACACCAACGACGAGGGCAGCTGGGTCGGCGAGGCGACCTACATGGGCGGCCTCGACCTGGGCGGGACGACCACGATGATCATGCACGGCGAAAACGCCTATGAGGGCCTTACCGCCTACGTCGTAGTCGACGAGGAGAGTGGCCCCATCACCTTCAGCGCCGTCATCTTCCCCGGAGACATGCCGACGCCGCCCATCGAGGACTGACCCCCAGCGCTCCCGCCGACAGCCTCCGGCTTGCCTGCCGGGGGCTGTTCGCGTCCATCACGACCGATCGAAGGCCACGCCCCGATCGCGCAGGCTGGCCCAGGTGCCGTGGCCGATGACGAGATGATCGAGCACGGCGATGTCCAGGAGGCGTCCGGCCGCCACCACCTCCGCGGTCAGGTGCAGGTCATCCGGGCTGGGCGTGGGGTCGCCGGAGGGGTGGTTGTGGACGAGGATCAGGCGCGAGGCATGCAGGCGCACGGCGTCACGGAAGAGCTCCCCGATGCGCACCAGCGCGGCTGAGACGTTGCCGCGGTAGACCGTGGGCATGGCCAGCACGCCGTTGCGCGTGTCCAGCAGCACCACGCGCAGCTCCTCCCGCGGCAGGTGGCCCAGGTCCGCCAGCAGGCGTGAGGCCAGGTCACGCGGCCCGCGGATGGTCCAGCGTCCCGAGGGCCAGTCGCTCACGGCCCGACGACCCAGCTCGAAGGCCGCGGTGAGCTGCGCTGCTCGGGCCGGCCCCACACCTGGAACCTGCTCGAGCTCGCGAGGCGAGGCTGCCGCCAGCCCGGAGATGCCGTCGCAGCGGATGAGCGCCTCCTCCGCCATGGCCGAGACCGACGAGCTCCGAGCTCCGGATGACCACAGCAGCCCGATGAGCTCCGACGAGGAGAGGCCAGCCGGGCCCCTCGCCACCAGTCGCTCTCGCGGCCGCTCCGCAGCGGGCAGCTCCCGCACCGATGACCGAGCCGATCTGCCCTGACTCGCTGGCATGTGCGCCTCCCTCCGGCGGGCGACGGGTCGGAAGCGTGGCGCCTCCGGGCCCGGACGACGAAGCCCGCCGATTCCTCCGCCGTCCGGTCCCGAAGGCACGACGAACTCTAGGGAGCGGCCCTTAGCCTCGGCTTGACCGGGACTTCGCGCCCGCTGTGGGGACGATCAGAGCCCGGCGGGCTCGGGGATCTTGCTAGCGAGGAACGCGAGCAGGAGCAGCAACGAGTTGTACGAGATGTGCCCACTGATGGCCGCGACGAGGCCGTAGCGCATGAAGAGCCAGCCGAGCACGTAGCCCACGGGCAGGATGACCACGAGCGTGAGGATGGCCTGGGCCAGGCCTTCCGCGAACGTGGGCGCGTCGATGTTGGCGATGTGCACGACCGCGAAGAAGACGGTGCTCCGCATGAGCGCCTTGCGCGGGCCAAGGTCACGAGTCCACGCCGTCTGGGCGAAGCCCCGGAAGAACAGCTCCTCGCCGATGGGGACGAGGAGGGCCGCCGCGAGCACCACGAAGACGCCGTCCGCGACGGTCTCGGAGAGCGGCAGCACCTGCGGCGCGTCCGTGCCCAGGAGCAGGCCCACGATCCCGCCGATGATGAGCAGCGCCATGGTCACCGGCAGCATCACCAGCACGGCCGTGCCGATGCTGCGCCCGATGTCGCCGGCGGCCCTGCCTCGCCACGTGGGCCAGCCCATCTGCGGCCACGTCAGCGCGCTGGTGCGGACGGCGAACAACCACACCACCAGCAGGTAGCCGGCCGCTTGCACCACGCCGATGCCAAGGAAGTTGAAGGGTCGCTCCGGATCCACGTCGAGGACCGCCAGCAGCACGAGGCCGACCAGCGACATGGCGAAGAAGTAGATGCCGAAGACGAGCAGCGGCGAAGGGCCGCGGTAGCGCTCAGGGTCGCGCACCGCTCGCTCCAGCACCTGCGCTCCGGCGCCAGCGGCCAGGCCCACGGTGACCGCCACCGCACCCAGGAAGATGAGGACCGTGCCCCAATCGGGATCGCTGGCCATGGGGCCCAGCACGAACGTGACGGCCAGGCCAGCGATGGTGAGGATCCAGGCCACCAGGTACAGGCCTGGCGCTCGACGGCCCTCGAGCGAGAAGATGCCGCCGCCAGGTGGGCCCTCGACCTCCGGGGCGAGGGGCTCGGCCGTCAGTGGCTCGACGGACGCGTCGCGCTCGGGCGAGCGCTCATCGGGGGACGGCAGCTGCCCGTCAGGACCGGGACCGGTCACCGGTGCCGGGTCGTGCTAGATCCCGGTCGGGGACTGCGCGCCGTCAGCAGCGGAGCTTGACGAGGAGGTGGCGCTGGAGCTGCGCGGCGCGGGCGCGGTGGACCCCTGCGGCTGGGACGGTGGGGCCGGCTTGGGCGCCGAGCCCGCAGCGGCCGGCTTGCCGGCAGCCGAGTCAACCGGTGCGGCCGGCTGCGATGGCGGAGCCGGGCGGCCCTGGGCCGGAGGCGGAGGGGCCGGCATGCGCGGTGCGGCGCCAGGGGCGCCCTGCCGCTGTGGCGGCAGCGGCATCGGTCGGCCGCTGGGCATGAAGGCGGTGGTACCCGGCGATTCGGCACGCTCGAAGTCCTTGCCACACCAGGCGCAGAGCGTCCAGTCCAGCTCGATGAGGTGCTCGCAGTTGGGGCACACGCGACGCAGGCGGTTGCGGCAGGAGGGGCAGATGATCCAGTCCTCGTGGACCGGGCGCGCGCAGTTGGCACACTGCGCGTGCGTGGCCACCTCGGCCAGCATCGCTTCCTCCGCGAGGGCACGCTCGTTGACCTCCGCGATGGTCTCCTTGGGCCGGACGATGCGGTAGAGCAGCAATCCGAAGAGGAAGAAGACCGGCGTGAAGAGGATGATGGCCAGCGCAGCCACGTAGGGCGTGATGGCGCTGGTGGTGCGCAGCGTCATGTCGCGATAGGCCCAGAAGGCGCTCGCCAGCCAGATCAGCACGATGTACGCGGCGATGACGTAGATGACGGCCTGGAAGACATCGCTCTCGACGATGTCGGTGAAGGTGCCTTCTAGCGTCCCAAAAAGATCGTCAAACATGAACGACTGGTCTCAACCTCTGCGGAGTTGTGACGGCACCCCTCTGCCGTCCACGGCGGCCCGAGTGTAGCAGCGGTCTCGGGTATCGACCCTCGGCGACACCGTCAGTCGAGTCGGCCGGGCGCCCCTGCCACGTCGATGGCTCGCCGGAAGGCGCGCATCATCTCCGCCACCAGCTCGTTGTCGCGCATCGTCGCCCGGCGCACGGGGTCCCAGCGCACGGCTGTCAGGATCATCAGGGGCCGGCCCCACTGGTCGGCCTCGTCCTCCACCTCGGCCATGCGCATGCGGATGAGCTGACGCCCGTCCTCCTGCGCCAGCAGGCCCATGAGCGAGTTGGCCAGCGTGGGTCCGAGGACCTGCAGCGGCGGCGTGGGAGGCGGGCCTGACGCCGGGGCCACCGTGCGGCACAAGAGCACGCCCTCGTCGTCCTCGACCCACAGTGTGAAGACCCACCAGTCGTCGACCATCACGGTCGGCTTGGTCATGCCCAGGCGCACCCTCGGGCCCAGGCTGCCGCCGGGCCCCTTGAGACGGATGGGCTCGGCACGGGCGAAGGACGGCCCCGGCGAGGGCATCCGGCTCACGCTGGCACTACTCCCATTCGATGGTGGCCGGTGGCTTGCTGCTGATGTCATAGACGACCCGGTTGACGCCGGGCACCTCGTTGACGATGCGAGCGCTGATCTTGCCCAGCACGTCGTAGGGCAGCTTGGCCCAGTCGGCGGTCATGCCGTCCTCGCTGGTCACGGCGCGGACGGCCACGACGTTGGCATAGGTGCGCCCATCACCCATCACGCCCACCGAGCGCACCGGCGTGAGGATGGCGAACGACTGCCACACGGAGCGGTAGAGCCCGGCGGCCTTGATCTCGTCGATCACGATCCAGTCGGCCTCGCGCAGGGTGTCGAGCCGCTCCTTGGTGACCTCGCCGATGATGCGGATGGCCAGGCCCGGGCCGGGGAAGGGCTGGCGCATGACCATCTGCTCGGGTAGCTCGAGGGCCAGGCCCACCTTGCGCACCTCGTCCTTGAAGAGGTACCGCAGCGGCTCGATGAGCTGGAAGCGCAGGTCGGAGGGTAGCCCGCCCACGTTGTGGTGCGTCTTGATCTTCTGCGCGGCCTTGGTCTCGGGCGCGGTCGACTCGATGACGTCGGGATAGAGCGTGCCCTGGGTCAGGAAGTCGATCTGGCCCAGCCTGGCCGCCTCCTCCTCGAAGACCCGGATGAACTCGTCACCGATGATGCGACGCTTCTGCTCCGGGTCCTCCACGCCCGCGAGGCGCTCGAGGAACCGTTCGCGGGCATCGACCATCACGAGGTTCATGCCCAGGTTGGCTTCGAACGTCTCGCGCAGCAGCTCCGACTCGCGCTTGCGCATGAGCCCATGGTCGACGTAGATGCAGGTCAGCCGGTCGCCCACGGCCCGATGCACGAGTGCCGCTGCGACCGAGGAGTCGACGCCCCCGGAGAGCCCGCAGATGACCTTGCCGTCCTCGCCCGTCGCGGCAGCGTGCGCATCGACACGCTCGCGGATGCGCTCGACGGTCGACTCGATGAAGTTGGCACTGGTCCAGTTGGCCTCGGCGCCGGCGATGCCATAGACGAAGTTGGCCAGCACGTCCTTGCCCCGTGGGGTGTGCACCACCTCAGGGTGGAACTGGATGCCATAGAGGCTGACGCGAGGGGTCGGCCAGCCCGGCGTAGGGCGTGGAGTCGGTCTGAGCCGTGCTGCTGAAGCCGTGGGGCAGACGCGTGATGGAGTCGCCATGGCTCATCCACACCGGCTGCTCCGAGCCGAGGTCCCGCAGCAGGGCGTCGTCCTCAGCGGTGATGGTGATCGAGGCCGGACCGTACTCGCGGCGGTCGGAGGGCAGCACGTCACCGCCGAGCTCGAGGGCCATCAGCTGCGCGCCGTAGCAGATGCCCAGGACGGGCAGGCGACCGGACCAGAGGGCCGGGTCCGGTCGCGGCGCACCCTCGTCGTAGACCGAGGTGGGGCCGCCCGAGAGGATCACGCCCTTGACCTCGCGCCGCTCCAGCTCCTCGAGCGGAGTGTCGAAGGGCAGCAGCTCGGCGTAGACGTCCAGCTCCCGCACGCGCCTCGCGATGAGCTGGGCGAACTGGCTGCCGAAGTCGAGGACGGCGATGCTGTCGGGCGGCTCCGGCGGGCGGCTGATGGTGGGGCGCTCATCCTCCGGCGGACGTTCTGGCGCAGGGGCATCGAGCGCGACCTCGAGATAGGCCTCGACCTCCGCGTCATCAGAGGTGAGCACGCGGTGTCCGGCGTTCGCTTCCTCGCCATGGACGGTCTTGCCCCGCTCCCGCCTTGGCTCGGACGAGCCGCCCGCAGCGGCCGCTGCGGCGCCCTCGGTCCCGTCCTTGTCAGCCGCGTCTGTCAATGCCTTACCCCTCGCCTGCTCGCCACCACTCCGTCGATGCCCTCGAGTCTATCCGAGCGCCGTGCCCCTCTCCCCCAGCGGCCCGTGGCTACACGTGATCGTCGTCGGAGGGGCAACGTCCCGACCGGTTCAGGCGTTCGGTGGCTGCTGTCGGCGCGGGCGGCGACGGCCGGCGGGCGCCGATGCCTACTGGCCGGAAGGGAGCGTCCAGACCTCGGTGGGTCGTCGCTCATGCCAGGCGACCACGGCCGTCATGCCGCTGTTGGCCGCGATGGCGGCAGGGGCGGTGTCGTGCAACGGTCCGGGCACGCCATCCTCGACCGTGAGCGCCTGCCACTCCACGCCGTCCGCCGAGGCCAGGATGCTGGCCGAGGGGCAGGAGCGCGATCGCTGCTCAGGACAGGCGCTGGTGCTGCCGCCGGCAAGGAAGCCGGGACCACCGACGGCCACCACATCGAGGCGCTCCTCGGTCTCCTTCGTCGAGGGCGACTCGTAGACCTGCACCCACGCGCCCAGCTCGTCTGCGCGCCAGATGGCCGGGAGGAAGGTCCCGGCCAGGGCGCCGATCCCGACGAAGCTGCCGTCCGCGCCGATGGCGAGGTCGTGGAGCTCGCCGCCCTCGGGACCGGCGAAGGTCTCCCACGAGACCCCGTCCGGTGAGCGCCAGTAGAGGTCGCCGCCAGGCGCGAAGAGCGGCCGCGCGACCGCGAGGTACTCCGTCGTCGGTCGCCTCGAGCGAGACGAACATGCCCGGTGCCGTCTCCGACGGTGGCTCGATCTCCTGCCACGTGCGGCCGTCCTCGGAGGTGTAGAAGCGCTGTCCGGCGAAGTCCTGCGCGATCATGCTGGCCACCGCGATGAGCCCGGTGGGCCCGTCGGTGATCGCCTGCGGGAAGAGCTCCATGCCCTTCTCGACCTTGTCGATGACGGACTTGCTCCAGGTCGCGCCATCGGTCGAGTGAAGGCTGACCAGCCGGCGGCCCTGTGTGCCGAGCGCCACGATCCCGTCCTCGAACGAAGTCACTCGCCGCAGCACCACGCGATCGAACACGTCCGAGTCCTTGACCTTCGACCAGGTGGCGCCATCGGTCGAGAGCCAGATCCTGGCCTCCGGTCTCCTCGACGCGCCGCCGACGAGGACGAAGCCCTCACCGAACGCGGACACGTCAGCGGCGTCCTTCTTCACCGATGCGCGCCACATGGGCGCAGGCTCGGTCGCCTCGTCCTGCGCGAGCGCCACGGCCGGCACACCGGCCAACAGGAGTGCGGACAGGAATGTTGCGGTCAGTCTCCGTGACACAGCGATCCCTCCGTTTCCTCACGACATGCGCCCCGTGGGCGCGACGTCGCGATGCTGCGCCCACGCAGCGCCCGGGTCAACCGACCTCGTACTCCACGGTGACCGAGACGGAGACGTCGACGAGCCCCGGCTCGATGGGCGTCGCGACGTAGGCTTCCGCTCCGCAGTGTCGCCCCGGAAGCGCACGGCCGAGGGGACGCTGGCACCGCCCTCCACCAGACGCAGCAGGCCGACGACCTCCACGCCGCTGGCACGCGCCAGCGTCTCTGCCGCGACGGGGCACGGGCACACGCCGCGCCCTCCCACGAGGATAGGACGCGCTCGAAGGGCGGCAGGTTCCGCCTTCGCGCGTCGCTCAGCCGCGATGCTCGCGCCAGACCTCTACGAGGCGGTCGTGCGGCAGCCGATGGGCCACGTGCCCGTCGGCCCCGGACATCGTCTCGGCCGCCACAAGGGCGTTGACGATGGCCTCCTCGGTCGACTCGATGGCGGCCCAGAAGAGCGGGCTGATCCAGGCGTCGTCGAGGGCGCGCAGCTCGCGTGTGAAGGCACGGCCGGCCGTGCGGTCCTCCGTGTCCACGCGGTTGCCGGTCGCGAAGGCGAGGAAGAGATCGCCCGACGAGTGCTCCCCGGCCCCACCAGTGCGCGCCACGCCCAGGCCAGCCCGTTGCGCCAGCCGCTCGCACTGGTGCGGCAGCAGCGGGGCGTCGGTGGCGAGGACGACGATGATCGAGCCGGCGTCAGCATCGGATGGGCTCGCGGCCATGGCCTCGCGGTCGGAGGGAACCTCGTCGAAACCGATCTCGCGCCCCACCGGCACGCCGTCGATCGCCAGCCGCTCGCGGCGCCCGTAGTTGGCCTGCACCAGTGCCCCGACGGTGAAGCCGCCCTCGTCCGACCCGAGCCGTCGTGAGGCCGTTCCGATGCCGCCCTTGAAGCGGTGGCAGATCATGCCCGTCCCGCCGCCCACGTTGCCCTCGATCACCGGTCCCTCGGTCGCTCCGCCGAGGGCCTCGTCAAGGTGCTCGCGCCCGTACGTGCTGACCGTCGATGTCGTTGAGCCAGCCATCCCAGGTCTCGCCCACCACCGGCAAGGACCAGGCCGATTCGGCGGTGGCGGCGGAGCGGGAAGCAGCGGCCACGATGGCATCGCGCACGACGCCGACCGAATGGGTGTTGGTGATGCCGATGGGCCCGGCCAACACACCGGCCTCGCGGATCCACTCGAGGCCGGTCAGCTCGCCGTTGCCGTTGAGGCGGTGGGCACCGGCGAAGACGCCCTCGCTGAAGGGATCGCCCGCGACGGGCACCACGACCGTCACGCCGGTGCGGATCGGACCCTCCCCCCGGACCAGTGGCCCGGACTCGCCAGAGATGATGGTCGCGTGGCCCACCCGCACGCCGGCCACGTCGGTGATGGCGTTGAGCGGTCCAGGCGCCAGCAGCCCGATGGAGATGCCGAGGTCACGTGCACGCATGGCGGCGACCGTAGCGCAGGCCTAGCGCAGGCGTGAGGCGTAGATGTGGCGCGGCTTGCCGTCGAGCTGTCCCGACTGCACCACGAGGGTGGCGCGGCTGCCGTTGTTGACGAGGTTGGGCGCCATGCGCAGCAGCTTGGCCTCCTGTGTCACCGGCTTGGGCTTGCCCCAGCTGACGCCGTCATCCGGGCTGCGGCGGGAAACCACACGCGTCGAGACCAGCTTGCCGTTCTGGAGCCGCTCCTTGACGTAGGCCACGAGCGCCTTCTTGTCGGGCAGGAGGGCCACATCGGTGGCGCTGAAGATGTAGCCGCTGGGGGGCTTGAACGCCTGCTCGCGCCAGTTGCGCCCGTTCTTCTCGGAACGGGCCACGATGACCGAGCCGCCGGTGGTCTGGACCGTGGCCACGACGGTCTTGCCCCGGGCATCGAGCTCCGGCCAGCCGAAGGAGTCGCGCTCGGTGATGGTGCGGGCCGGGCTCCAGCTGGCGCCCCGGTCGAGCGAGGTGCGCACCTTGATGTCGTCGGCGATGCACTGGCGACGGCCGGCGTCCGACCAGGCTACGTGGAGCGACCTGTCGTTGGCGGCGATGCCCACGAGGCCGTCGGTGAGCGTGTCGCGGCAGTCGATCGAGACCTTCGTCGCGCCCAGCGTGCGCGCACGTTTGAAGCTCTGGCCGTCGTCGCGGCTGGTGCGGACCTTGATCTCACCGTTGGCCCGGTTGGTCCAGGCCACGGCGATGACGTCGTTGCCCACGGCCACGGCCGGGACCCCGATGCCATCGCGGTTCTTCGTCGCGAAGAGGGCCACGCGCTTGCCGAAGGTCGAGCCGCCGTTGCGACTCACACGCACGAAGAGGGTGTGGCCCGAGGGACCACTGACGCGGAAGGCCACGGCCACGATGCGATCGCGCGCCTCGATGGCGAGGTTGGGCACGACCTTGCGGTAGCGCGAGTTGGCCTTGAACAGCGGCCGCTCGCTGGACCAGCTGCGGCCGTCGTTGCCCGACCGCTGGTAGACGACCTTGTCGTCGGTCCGCCCCGGTCCCAGGCGCGCGTGCACCAGGTGCAGGACGTTCCTGGCCGAGGCCGCCTGGTGCAGCGAATCCAGCCGGGAGCCGCCGACCGAGGTCACGCGCTCAAGAGCGGTCCACTCGGCACCGAAGGCCAGCGTGGGCAGCAGCAGCAGGGCAAGCAGGGCAGCAGCGAGGCTGCTGAGCGGCGCACGACGGCCGACCCTGCGATGAGCAGTCATCACGTCCCCATCGTGCGTGGTGCGCGAGCGCACCACCATGGTCAGCGGGTCCTACGTAAGCAGGTGACTTTCGGTGTGGTGCGCCGGGGTCAAGTGCGGTCCGGTGCGGTCCGGTGGGGTCCGCGCCAGCTTCGCCTGGGGCAGGGTCGGGTGCTAGCCGAGGCCGGGGATGTCGGCGTAGGCAGACAGCGCCGGCTGACCGCCCAGGTGGGCGTAGAGCACGCGCGAGCCGGGTGTGATCGCTCCGCTGCGAACGAGGCCGATGAGACCGGCCAGCGACTTGCCCTCGTACACGGGGTCGCTGAGCATGCCCTCGGTCCGCGCCGCGAGCTGGATGGCCTCGATGGTCGATTCGTCGGGGATGCCGTAGGCCGGGCCTTCGTAGCCGGACAGGACGGTGATCTCGTCATCACGGAGGTCGCGGCCCAGCCCGATGCGTTCGGCGGTGTCGTTGGCGATGCGCGTGACCTGGTCGACGGTCTGCTCGAGCGTGGCCGAGGCGTCGATGCCGATGACCCGTCGGTCGGGGCGGTCCTCGAGCGCGAAGCCGGCGATCATGCCGGCGTGCGTGGAGCCGGTCACGGTGCACACGATGATGGTGTCGAAGAAGGTGTCCAGCTCCGCCTCCTGCGCCGCCACCTCACGGGCCCAGTTGGCGAAGCCCAGGCCACCGAGGGGGTGGTCCGAGGCGCCGGCCGGGATGGCGTAGGGCTTCCCGCCTGCGGCCTCGACCGAGTCGAGGGCCGCCTTCCACGAGTCGCGGATGCCGATGTCGAAGCCGCTCTCGTCGAGTCGGATGTCGCCGCCCATGATGCGGGTCAGCTGGATGTTGCCGACGGTGCCGTAGACCGGGTTGTCGTCGTCGACCCAGTGCTCCTGCACCGTCACGGCCTTGAGCCCGAGGTAGTTGGCGACGCCGGTCACCTGCCGCGTGTGGTTCGACTGCACGCCGCCGATGGACACGAGCGTGTCGCAGCCCTGGGCCAGGGCGTCCGCGGCCAGGTACTCGAGCTTGCGCACCTTGTTGCCACCGAGGGCGATGCCGCTGTTGCAGTCCTCGCGCTTGGCCCAGATCTCGACCTCGCCCCCGAGCGCCGCGGAGAGTCGCCTGAGCGGGTGGACCGGAGACGGCCCGAAGAGGAGCGGTACGCGTGGGTAGTCGTCGAGTCGCATGGGGTTCCTCGGTGCTGGCGTGGCTGCGGGTCGATGCTAGTGTCGCGCGATGAAGGGCGAGCCGGAGATCACGATCCGCAGGCTGACACCGGAGCTGCTCGGGGACTACCTGGCCTTCTTCGACGGGCCGGCCTTCGCGGACAACCCGGACTGGGCCGACTGCTACTGCTTCTTCCCCTACGCCGACGGTGACGCGGCGCTTCGAGACGCGGCCGGCCGCGGCCAATCGGGCGGACGTGGCGAGGCCATCACGGCCGGCCGGGCCGAGGGCTACCTGGCCTACGCCGGCGGGCCGCGTGGTGGGCTGGCTCAGCGCTGGTCCGCGCGCGACCGCTACCCGCAACTGGCGCGGCTGCCCGGTGACAGCGCGCGCACCGGGGCGACGCCCTGCTTCACGGTCGATCCCGCGTGGCGGCGCCGAGGCCTCGCCAGACGGCTGCTGGCAGGCGGCCATCGAGGGCTTCCGCGAGGACGGCATCGACGCGCCTGCAGGCCGGTCCGGAGACGGCGCCCCGCGAACGACGCCCATCGATATCGCGGCACGATCGAGCTGCTACGAGTCAGCCGGCTACGAGCAGGTCGGCCGGAGCTGCCGGGCGGCAGGACGCTGATGGAGAAGGAGCTCTAGGTTCGCCGACGACTCGGCGCGGTCCGGGCCGCATGGCCGACGGGCCGCGCGTCATCGCCGCCTGCTAGTACTCGATGAGCCCCTCGAAGACCACTTCGTAGGGAGCGTCGCCGGGTGCCGCGGCGGGGTCCTTGCTGGCCGCGTTGGTGACGAAGCCGACGGCGTGGATCGTGCCGCTCGCACCTTCGTAGGCGCCGGTTCCGCCGGTGACGGTGATCTCGCTGATGCAGGTGAACACGTCACCCGCTGCCTCGGTCCAGTCGGGCAAGCAGTTGATGGGCATCGTGCCCGCCAGCGAGTCGCTGCCCTCGCCGGAGAACGAGATGCTGGCATTGGCGCTGTTGACGAAGGTGTCGGTGGGCACGTAGCAGTTCCACTGCTCGACCGTGGTCGGCCCCAGCAACGTGGATTCCCCGGACCCCGTGGCATGGCTGGTGAAGCCGACGTCACAGCCGAGCGGGTTCACCATGTCGTGGTGCAGGTCGTCCAACACGCAGCCGAGGACCGAGGCACCGTAGGCGCCGACGCAGAAGCCGGTCGCGTAGACCCGCGCGAGGTCGAGGCAGAGCTCCTCGCTGAGCCGATCGATGAGGGTGTCGACGAGAGCGACGTCGGGGTTGTCCAGGCTGAGGTCGTAGCCTGGCAACTGCGGCTCCCAGACCATCCACCAGTCCTGGTACGCGTCCCGCGGCGCGACCGCGACGAAACCCTCTTCCTCTGCCAGCTTCAGCAGGCGCAAGCTGCTGTAGAACTCGCTGCCGCCGTGGAGCCCGATGACGAGCGGCAGCGGCGTCTGCCCATCGTGGACCGACGGTACCGCCAGCTCCCAGGTTCGTTCGACACCGGCGACCTCCATGGTCCCCGAGTGCTGACCCGGCTCGGTCATGGACACGCCGCACCCCGCGGACGGGATGGCCGGACGTGAGCCTGGATCCGAGCCGACGACGACGCCGGTGGATGCCGCGACCAGCAGGGCCACGCTGAGAGGGACCTGCCTAGCCGCGCTGCTGCCAGGACTTGCCCTCGACCGCCACGGCCGGGGCATAGACCATCTCCACCTGCTGCATGGCGCGGATGTCGGCAGCACCCAGGGCCGCCATCGACTGGCGCAGCGCGCCCACGAGGTTCTCCGTGCCATCGGTGACCCGCGAGGGGCCGAAGAGGATGCGCTCCATGCTGCCCACGGTGCCGACCTCGATGCGGGTGCCGCGGGGCAGCGTCGGCGAGGGCGCGGCCATGCCCCAGTTGGTGCCGTGGCCGGGAGCCTCCTCCGCGCGCGCCAGGGGCGAGCCGATCATGACCAGGTCCGCGCCGGCCGCGATGGCCTTGGCCATCTCACCGCCACGGCGCATGCCGCCGTCGCCCACGACCGGGATGTAGACGCCGGTGCGCTCGAAGTGGTCGTCACGGGCAGCCGCCACGTCGGCGATGGCGGTCACCTGCGGCACGCCGATGCCCAGCACCTCTCGCGTGGTGCAGGCGGCACCGGGCCCGACGCCGACGAAGATGGCCGCGATGCCCTGCTCCATGAGGGCCGCCGCCGCCTCATACGAGGTGGTGTTGCCGGCAGCCACGGGGATGCCCATGAGCCTGGTGAACTCGGCCAGCTCCAGGGGCTCGTAGCCGGAGGCCAGGTGTTGGGCAGAGGAGACCTGTGACTGGACCAGGAAGGCGTCCGCCCCGGCCTCGGCGCAGAACGGGCCCCAGCGTCGCGCCGCAGCGGGCGTGGCGGAGATGACCGCCGGCGAGCCGGCCGCATGCAGCTCGCGGATGCGAGTGGCCACGACGGCCTCGGCGATGGGGACCTCGTAGGCCGACGAGAGGACCTCCTGGATCTCACCGGGGGCCGCGGCCGCGATGCGCTCGAGCACGGGCCCCGGGTCCTCGTAGCGCATCTGCACGCCCTCGAGGTTCATCACGGCCAGTCCGCCCAGGCCGGCCAGCACACCTGCCGAGCGCACGTCCACGACGGCATCCATCGAGGCTGCCAGCACCGGGATGGCCAGATCCAGGCCGGCGAATGCGACCGACGTGTCGACGTCGGCCGGCTCCACGGTCGTGGGCCCTGGGGCCAACGAGACGTCATCGAACCCGTAGGCGTGTCGGAGAGCGTCGACCTTCGAGGCTCGGCGCCGCGGGGCGCTCGTGATGTTGGCTGATCCCGGCGTGCTCTCGACCCTGATGGTCACGTTCGATCGACCCCTCCTGCGTGGGCTTCGTGCATGGTCCTGACGGTTGGCGGCAGTATACCGACGTGACCACTGCAGAGACGTACCCCGACCAGGTGACGCTGGCCGATGTCCAGGCCGCCGCCGACTGCCTGACCGGTGTCGCCGTGCGCACTCCCCTGCTCAGCTTCGGGCCCTTCGACGACGAGATCGGCGCGCCACGTGTCTGGCTCAAGCCGGAGAACCTCCAGCCCATCGGCGCCTTCAAGATCCGCGGTGCCTACAACGCCCTGGCCACGCTCTCGCCGCAGGACCGCGCCCGCGGCGTGGTCACGCACTCGAGCGGCAACCATGCCCAGGGCGTGGCCCGAGCCGCACGCATGCTCGGCCTGCGCGCGGTCATCGTGATGCCCGACGATGCACCCCGCATCAAGGTCGACGGCGTCCGTGCCGACGGCGCGGAGATCGTGTTCGTGGGCTCGAGCAACGAAGAGCGCATGGCCCGCGCCGAGGAGCTGGCCCGAACGCAGGGCCTGCAGCTGCTCTCCTCCTACGACGACGCTCGCATCGTGGCCGGTCAGGGCACCGTGGGGCTCGAGATCGTCGATCAGCTGGCCGAGATGGGCCGGGCCAACGAGCCCTTGACCATCTTCGTGCCCATCGGCGGTGGCGGACTCTCGGCGGGCATCTGCGTGGCGGTCAAGGCGCTTCGGCCCGACGCCACCATCATCGGGGTCGAGCCTGAGCTGGCGGCCGACGCGGCCGAGTCCCTGCGGGAAGGACACGTCGTCGGCCTGGCCCCCGGAGCGGGTCGGCCGCACGATCGCGGACGGCGTCCGCACCGCAGCCGTGGGCCGCATCCCCTGGGCCCAGCTGTCCCGGCTCATCGATGACATCGTCACCGTCTCCGAGGACGAGATCAAGTCGGCCATGCTCGCGGCCGAGACACGGGCGAACATCGTGGCCGAGCCCTCCGGCGCCGTCTCGATCGCCGGCTGGCTGCGGTACGGCGAGCGGCCTGCCCGATGCCCATGAGAGCGACACGGTGATCGTGGTCAGCGGCGGCAACGTGGACCCCGAGACCTACCGTGCCCTCCTCTCGGAGGCGGCAGCACTGGAGTAGCGCACACCCTGGGGCGTTCTCGCCGTGCGGGACGTCCCGGGCGTTTCCCACCGTGCCGGGCGTCGTCGGCGTTTCCCGGCGGTGCGGGCGCTCGTTGGCGTTTCCCGCCGTGCGGGCCAGTGCGACGTGAGGGGCACCGCAAGTGCATCGCGCCGACCGTCTGGCGGGCGAAGGTGGCGGTTGCGCTCGCCGGTCGGGAGCCGCGGTCAACGCATCCCGTTGGGCGGGCGGCACCAGCGTCTGACTGGATCGATGTGTCGCACTTGCCCGTTGGGCGGGTGGCACCAGCGTCTGACTGGATCGATGTGTCGCACTTGCCCGTTGGGCGGGCGGCACCAGCGTCTGGCCGACTCGATGTGTCGGACTTGCCCGGTGAGCGGGAACCTCGGCACTGGCGCTGGAGCAGCGGGCGCTCGTGCCGCCACCAGCACACCGGCGACCACCAGCACACCGGCGACCACCAGCGCTCGGGCACCCGCAGCACGGCAGCGTCGGACCACCCGCGCTCGGGCCCCGCACCCTGCGCGGCTGCCCCGGCGTGGCCCGGCTGAAAGCGGTGCGCTGACGCGCCAGCAGCCAAGGCCGAGCCCGGCCTTCGACCCGCATCCTTGCCGCGCCCGTCTATCATCGCCGGCATGCCCGAGCGACCCGTGCCCTTCAGTCTTCTCGACGCCGCCCGCGTGGTGGCTCGTGGAGGCACCTTCGACTCCAAGCTGGCCGCGCTGTCGGAACAGGCTCGTGCGGCCGCCGACGCCGGCCCCGTGATCTTCCTGCTCCACGACGCCGACGCCGACGTGCTGCTCTCCTTCGACGGCGAGCTGGTCTTGCCGGTCAGCGCGGCCGATGCCGACACCGCCCAGGCCGTGTCCGATCGCCAGCCGGTGATCCGCAGCGGCGTGGCCGAGTCCCTCACCGGGGTCTTGCCCGGAGCGGCTTCGTGCCTGCTCGCTCCGCTCGTGGTCGAGGATGAGGACGGCGCCTTCATCGAAGGCCTGCTGGCGATCGGCTGGGACGTGGCTGAGCCACCCGTGGACGAGGTGCCTGATGCCATCCTCGCCCTCGCCGACCTGGCCGCGGTCACCATCCGCCAGGCGCGCCTACGCAACTCCGTCTGGGAGCAGTCCGACCACGCCGACCGCCTCTCGCACACCGACCGGCTGACCGGCCTCGCCAACCGCGTCACCTTCGAACGCATGCTCGAGCTGGAGATCGCCCGCGCCACGCGCCAGGGCACGCCCCTCGCGGTGGCCGTGCTGGACGTCGATGGCCTCAGCGACATCAGCGAGCACAAGGGTGCCCGCGTGGCCGACGAGGTCCTGCGCCACGTGGCCAGCGCCATCGCCGATCGGGTGCGGCTGCTCGACACCGTGGCCCGCTTCGGTGAAGACGAGTTCGTGGTCATCGCACCTGGTGACGCCGGCGGCATCGTGGCCCTGCGGCTGCGCGACGCCATCGCCGAGCTGCCACCCGTGGGCGACACCGAGATCAGCGTCAGCGCCGCGGTCGTGCACCATCCCGCGGACGGAGCCACGGGCGCCGAGCTGGTCGCCGCGTCAGAAGCAGCACTGGCCAGTGCCAAGTCAGAGGGACCCGGTTCCGTTTGGGGCGTGCACGAGGCCACGGCCTAGAGGTCGGGACCTAGCCGCCGCTAGCGAACGACGTTCCTCGCCGCGTCGTGGATGCCGGACTGGAGGAGGACGGCACGCACGGCGCGGTCCACGTCTGCGGCCACGGCCTCGATGGCGCCGCTGCCGTCGAGCACGACCCAACGATCGGGTTCGGCCGCCGCCATCTCCAGGTAGCCCTCGCGGACGCGTGTGTGGAAGTCGAGGTCGAAACGCGACTCATCCTCCCAGCGCGTGAGCTCATCGACGTCCCCGGCCGCTCGCCGGTCCAGGCCCGTCTGGGGTCGCACGTCGAGCAGTACCACCAGGTCTGGGCCGCAGGCCGCCGGTGACCCACTCGCCGATACGCGCGAGCAGGTCGCGGTCCATGCCGCTGCCGTAGCCCTGGTAGGCCATGGTCGAGGTGGCGTAGCGATCGCAGACCACGACGTGGCCGGCCTCGAGCGCGGGGCGGATGACCTCGTCCACATGCTGGGCCCGGGCGGCGCTGTAGAGGAGCACGTCCGCCTTGGGTCCGCGCAAGGTGGGCCCGGGGTCGTTGACGATGTGGCGCACCTGCTCGCCCAGCTCGGTGCCGCCTGGCTCGCGCGAGAGGGTCACCGGCAGCCCGCGCTCGCGCAGGCGCTCGGTGAGGGTCCGCGCCTGCACCGACTTGCCCGAGCCGTCAGGCCCCTCGAAGACGATGAACACGCCGCTGCCGGGCTCGCGTCGGGCCATCGTCAGCGCCAGGTCCTCACCTTCTCAGGGTAGACGCGCACGCGTCGGAACGGCTCTCGGCCACGCGAGCGAGAGACGAGGTTGGCCGCCTCCGCGGCCCGGTGCTGCAGCTTGCGCAGGTAGGCGTTCTGGGGCGAGAGCTCGACCGGCTTGGACTCGGAGCGCACCAGGTTGATGGCCTCGTCGAGCTCGCGCATGGCCATGTCCTGGGGGTCGGTATCGAGCACGTAGAGACTGGTCAGGATGGCCTGCATCTGGACCACCGTGTTGGACTTCAGGACGTAGATGGGGATGCCCCGCGCCTCGGCCTCGCGGATGACCGGCGACTTCTGCTTGTAGCTGCTGCGCAGGGTGATGACCACGTCGGCCTCATCGGGCTCGCGCACGACCACCACCGGGAGCTGCAGGTCCTTGATCGCCTGCTCCAGGCGCTTCTTGCTGATGCCGAACCCGAGCACGCTCATGGGCTCCAGCTGGACCGTGGCCTCGGTGAGGTCGCTGAGACGGATGAGCGACTCTTCCTCTGCGCGCGACCCCGCCGCAGCCTCGGCGTCGGCCATGGCCAGGCCGCGGCCTTCCTGTCGCGCGGGCAGCGAGCGGTCGTCCTCCGGCTCCGGTCCGAGGTCATCGGCGGCCTCGGCCTCGTCGGCCATGAGCTCGGTCATGGCGCGGTTGGCGGAGGCACGCCACTCCGCCTGGCGCTCCAGCTCGCGAGCATCTCGCGCACGCTGGTCCAGCTCCGCCGTGCCGCGTTCCATGGGGCCACGATCGGCGATGGCTCCGGCGCGGAAGACCGCACCTCCGCCGGCACGACGCCGGCTCTCATCGCCGGGCCACTCCATGCCGCGGCCGCGTCGGCCGCGACTGCGTGGGGCCGCACCGACACGTCCCGGGCCCTCGGCCACCGGTCCACGTCCCGCGCCGCGCACGGCGCTGTCGGCGAAGCCACTCGGGCCCGGAGCCACCAGGCCACCGAAGCGCTCGCCAGGGATGCGGCTGCGAGGCCCGGGTCGGGGCCGTGCCTGTGACCGATGCACACCGCCCTCGTCGCGCCAGCGCATCTCCGGCGCGAGGGCGTCGCCGCGCAGCATGGCGTCGATGGTCTCGGCCACGTCGGCGTGGACGGCTACGCGGTCACGGTCCTGGATCTCGACCACGACGTCGAAGGTGGGTGGAGCCTTGCGCTCGAGCACCGACTTCTGCGTCCGTCGTCGACGAGCCTCGTCATCACCGAGCGTGACCGTCTGGATGCCGCCGATGAGGTCCGAGAGCGTGGGGTTCATCATCAGGTTGTCGAGGTTGTTGCCATGGGCGGTGCCGATGAGCTGCACGCCACGCTCGGCGATGGTGCGGGCGGCCAGGGCCTCCAGCTCCGTGCCGATCTCATCGATGACGATGACCTCCGGCATGTGGTTCTCGACGGCTTCGATCATGACCGCGTGCTGACGGTCCGGCGTCTTCACCTGCATGCGCCGGGCGCGGCCGATGCCGGGGTGCGGGATGTCGCCGTCGCCCGCGATCTCGTTGCTGGTGTCGACGATGACGACCCGCTTGTCGAGGTCATCGGCGAGCACACGTGCAGCCTCGCGCAGCATCGTCGTCTTGCCGATGCCGGGCCGTCCCATGATGAGGATCGACTGGCCTGACTCGACGAGGTCATCGACGATCTCGATGGTGCCGAAGACGGCACGCCCGACGCGGCAGGTGAGGCCCACGATCTTGCCGCTGCGGTTGCGGATGGCGCTGATGCGGTGGAGGGTGCGCTCGATGCCGGCGCGGTTGTCATCACCGAACGAGCCCACGTGGTCCACCACGTACTGGATGTCATCGGGTGCGATCTCGCGATCGAGCAGGACCGCCTCCCCGCCGCCACCGAAACGAGCCTCCGGGCGGCGTCCGAGGTCCATCACCACCTCGATGATGCTGCCCCTGCCTTCCAGCCCACGGATACGCTCGCCGATCTCCGGCGGCAGGGCCTCGATGAGCGATTCGAGGTGGTCGGCGACCGGCTCCTGGTGTGGGGCCTGGCCGGCCTCGGCAGCGCTCGGCCGTCCGCTGCGTCGCGGCGGTCGCGGCATCAGGGCCCGTGGCTTCGGTCGCAGGGGTCTCGGAGCGGGTCGACGACATGGGTTCCTCCGATGGCGGGGTGGACATCAGACGGCCGGCACCAGCGAGGGTTCTGCCACCCGCACCAGTGCTTCCTTGACGAGCAGGGAGACGGTCGCGATGGCCTCCATGCCCTGCTCTTCGAGGCGACGATCGATCGGTGATTCGTAGGTCCGCACGCAGGCCATGACGCCATGCTGGTGCGACGGGGTCGGCGGAGCGGCCGTTGGCCCCGCTGCGCTCGCCCATGAGCCCGAGCCCGTAGTGGATGAGTGGCGCGCTGTCGTGCTCTGGCAGGGCCATCACGCGCAGGTAGTGCGGCTGCTGTTCCTTGGCCACGCCGACCTGGAGCATGGCCGCGAGGCCCTGACCGTCAGGGGACTCCTGCACCAGGGCCTCGACGTCGGCGAAGCGGAGCAGTGGCGTGAGCGACGTTCGGGGCACGCTGGAGCGACCGTGCAGGTTCTCCCAGTCAGGCAGTCGGTAGCCCTCGAGGCGCGCCACCGGTGCGGCGTGACCCGCTTGTAGAGCCGGGCCAGATCGACCGAGTCGAGGTTGGTCGCCGGGCGGATGCGCAGCTCGCTCGCATCGACCGCGCGCAGGCTGGGGAAGGCCAGGCCGGGTTCGCGGAAGAGGATGGTCTCCTCGCCGTAGCGCGCGAAGCCCGCCTGCATGAACAGCTCGACGTTGCCATCGGCGTCCGCACAGGCGACATGGAAGCGGCTGGCGCCTCGGCGCGAACCGTCACGCATGAGGTGCTGCACGAGGCGGAAGCGGATGTCGCCGGCATCCCGCTGCCCGACGGCATCGAGCTCCACGATGGTCCACTCATCACGGTTGGCATCGCGCTCGACGCGGGCCAGGCCGGAGAGCCGGCCGCCCTCGTCGTAGACGTACAGCTGGTCGTTGCGCTGGAAGGCGCCGAGCGGCATGCGGAAGAGGCTGAAGACCGAGACATGGCTGGCGGTCACAGGCAGGCCCAGCGAGCGCATGGGCCGCGGCGGCTCTTCGGCGCGTGCGTCGGTGCCGGAGTGGAGTCTCGACCGAAGGGTGGGCCAGCCGCGACAGCTCCCCTACCGCCGCGAGGTCGGTGAGGCGAGCAGCGCGGACGCGGCCCGAGCGAGTCGTCGCTGGCATCAGCGCCCCCTCGTCGTGCGGCGTCGACGGATCATCGTGGGGCCTCGAGCCCCCTGCGCGTGGGGTGTGGCCGCCGCCCGCTGCCCTCAGCCGGTTCCTCGTAGGCCGCGGCCATGGTGGTCAGCAGGCGATGGAAGCGGACCTCCCCCGAGATCTCGGGGTGGAAGGCGGTGGCGATCACGTTTCGCTGTCGCACGGCCACAACGCTACCGTCTTCCAGCCGCGCCAGCACATCGACCTCGTCACCGGTGCGCTCGACGAGGGGCGCCCGGATGAAGACCGCGTGCACCGGCGTGTCGCCGAGGACGGGCACGTCCAGGTCTGCCTCGAACGAGTCGAGCTGGCGGCCGAAGGCGTTGCGCTTGACCGAGATGTCGAGCAGCGGGAAGACCGGTTCGTCACCGTCGACGATGTCCGCGGCCAGCAGGATCATGCCGGCACACGTACCCAGCACCGGTGCGCCGGCGTGGGCCAGCTCGAGGATGGGTTCACGCAGGCCCCAGCGCTCGATGAGCTTGCGCATGGTCGTCGATTCGCCGCCCGGCAGGACCAGGCCGGCGAGGCCGGCAAGGTGCTGGGGCAGGCGCACGGGCACGACCTCCACACCGATGCCACGAAGCACGGCTTCATGTTCGGCGAAGGCTCCCTGGACGCGAAGGACTCCGATCCGCATCGGTCTGACCCGACGGTCGCGGGCTTACCAGCCGCGAACGGCGAGGCGCTCCTCCTGCGGGACGCTGGCGGCGTTCAGGCCGCGCATGGGTGAGCCCAGGCCGCTCGAGACCTCGGCGATGATCTTGGGATCGTCGAAGTGGGTGGTGGCCTGCACGATGGCGTTGGCGGTGGTGGCCGGGTCCTCCGACTTGAAGATGCCGGAGCCCACGAAGACGCCCTCCGCGCCCAGCTGCATGGCCAGGGCCGCGTCCGAGGGGGTGGCGATGCCGCCGGCCACGAAGTTGACCACCGGCAGGCGGCCGGCCGCGGCCACATCGCGGACGATCTCGTAGGGTGCGCCCAGCTCCTTGGCGGCGACGAAGAGCTCGTCCTCACGCATGCTCTGGAGCCGACGGATGCCGGCGTTCACTGAGCGGATGTGACGTACGGCCTCGACGATGTCGCCGGTCCCGGCCTCACCCTTGGTGCGCATCATGGCCGCACCCTCGCTGATGCGACGCAGCGCCTCGCCCAGGTCACGGGCACCACACACGAAGGGCACCTTGAAGCTGTGCTTGTCGATGTGGTTCTCGTCGTCAGCCGGGGTGAGCACCTCCGACTCGTCGATGTAGTCGACGCCGAGGGCTTCCAGCACCTGTGCTTCCACGAAGTGGCCGATGCGGGCCTTGGCCATGACCGGGATGGTCACCGCTTCCATGATCCCGCTGATGAGCGCCGGGTCGCTCATCCGCGCCACACCGCCGGAGGCGCGGATGTCAGCGGGTACGCGTTCCAGCGCCATGACGGCGACAGCGCCCGCGTCTTCCGCGATACGCGCCTGGTCGGGGGTGACGACGTCCATGATGACGCCGCCCTTGAGCATCTGGGCCAGACCCTTCTTGGTCGCCCAGGTGGACGTCTCGACGTTCACGAATAGCCTCGTTGGGGACTTGGGTGCACCGGACCGGGCTGGCCCGTGCTGGGTGCCCTGATTATCGCACGCACAGTGCCGAACCCCTGCCGGCGGCGATCGGCGGTGGCAGTGGCGAGCGGTGTGGTGATCGGAGGGGTAGTGGTACCTATGGGTACGGTGCCGAGGGGCACCACCGTACGGAGGGCCAACCGGATCGACTTTGGTAGCGTCATGGACATGCCGCAACGCCAACGGACACAACGTCCCCCGATCGATCTCGCCGAGGAGCTCGAGCGTGCCGTCGAACGTAACGAGTTCGGACTCGAGTACCAGCCGATCATCGATCTGGGCTCAGGCTCCATCGCTGCGGTCGAGGCGCTCCTGCGCTGGCGCCACCCCCTCATGGGCACCATCGCCCCTGCCGAGTACCTGCCGCTGGCCGAGGAGACCGGGCTCATCGTGCCCATCGGCGAGCGCGTGCTCGACGCCGCCACACGTCAGCTGCGCACCTGGCATCTGGGCTTCGCGCGGATGCAGAGCCTGACCGTCAACGTCAACATCTCACCGCGCCAGCTGAGCGATGACAACCTCATCCCGCACATCACCATGGTGCTGCAGCGCGCCGACCTGGACCCCTCGTCGCTGACGCTGGAGCTGGGCACCGGCTGCAACGCGTACCCCGAGCGTATCGCTGCCCTCGCCGAGGTCGGCGTCGGCCTGGCGCTGGAAGACTTCGGCCAGGGCTCCTCCCTCGACGACGTGCGCGAGATGCCCCTGACCTCGGTCAAGCTGGTGCCGACGTTCGCGACCCTCGCTGCCGGCAACAACGACGATGTGGCCTTCGCCGAGAGCGTGCTGGCACTGTGCCGCGCCCGTGGCCTCTCGACCGTGGGCAAGGGCGTGGAGACGCGCGATCAGGCTCGCCGCCTGGCGGTCCTCGGCTGCGACATGGCCCAGGGCTACCTCTACTCCAAGCCGCTCGGCTCCGAAGGTATCGGCACGCTCCTGGCCCGCGGTCGCGTCACCGCGCCGGGCACCGCCCGCTAGCCACAGCCACCAGCACCGGCGCCGACCGCGAGCGGTCGAGTCAGCCGACCCGCGTGCCCTCGCGCGGATCACCCACGCTGCTCGAGTGCGTTGATGCTTGGGGCAGCTGCCGGTCGCCCGCGGGGCCGGGCTTCCCGCTCGACGGGCCAACCTGACGATGCCGGCGTCCGGCGTCCGCCTCGTTCCCGTGTGACGGGCCGCGTGCCGCGTCGCGGGCAGCGGTGCCAGCGACTCCCGCGTGGCGGGAGCCACGAAGCCCGGCGCCGCCGACCCTGTCGCACTGGCCCGTGAGCGGGAACGCCGCCACACGGCAGCTCCAGGGCCGGGTGGCGTCGCACTGGCCCGCTGAGCGGGAACGGCAGCTCCGGGCAGCTCCAGGGGGCCGAGTGGCGTGGCACTGGCGCGGCCGGTGGGAACGGCAGCTGCCGATCGCCGGCCGGGCTGGGCTTCCCGCTCGGCGGGCCAGCCTGACGATCGGGGCCTCCCGCGTCCGTCTCGTTCCCGTGAGACGGGCGGCTGTGCCACGCCACGGGCAGCGGTGCCAGCGACTCCCGCGTCACGGGAGCAACAGAGCCCGGCGCCTGCTGACCCTGTCGCACTGGCCCGCTGAGCGGGAACGGCAGCTCCGGGGCAGCTCCGGGGCAGCTCCAGTGGCCGCCGACCCTGCCGCACTGGCCCGCTGAGCGGGAACGGCACCACACGGCGCTACGGGCGCCAGGGCGCTCCGGAGCTAGGCCGAGTGGCCGGCAGCTGGCCCGTGCAGCGGAGCTCCGGCAGCTCCGGGGCGAGCGGCGGGATGGCCGGAGCGGCCGGTGCTCGCGCTAGGGCCGAGAGCCGTGCGGCAACGCCGCCACGGGGCGACTGCACGGGACGGCGTGTGCAGCGTGGCCAACGGGCTCATACCGCCGACATGAACAACGGCCGGGAGGCTCATGCCAACCCGGCCGTCGTGGCTCCGAAGCGCAGGTGTCGGAGCGGGGGTCGCGGCGTGTCAGATCCGCTGACCTCCTGGGGGCCGGCCGCAACGCAGCCGGCAGGTGATCGTCTAGAAGAGGCCCATGGCGCTCATCACGCCACCGTAGAGGACGACGCCGGCCACGAGGGCGACGAGGACGAAGGCGCGGCCGCGAGAGACGCTGTGGCTCTCCATCGCTGCCTGCTGCTCGGCGATGTCGAAGCTGACGCCGCGGTAGCGCTCGGTCAGCGACATCTCGGGCTCGCTATCGCGAGCGACCGCCGCGCGGGCGACCATGGGGTCCCAGCGACAGGCGGGGCAGATACCGGTGGTGACGTCGAGCTCGGTCTCACATTCGGGGCAATAAGCGTTCATCGTTCCCTGTCCTTGCTCTGCGATGTTCCTGCGCTCGGTGTTGTCTGACGCTTCGGACATTAGGGCGGCACAGGTCCTGTCACCATCACCCGGTCGTCCCACGCTGCGGGCGGCTAGGACCCGTCCGGGGCGGTTCGGTGCGCACGACCGGCGGCGACCTGCGTGGGGATTTGGTACTGCCTGCGGGGGGCCTCGCGTCCGGCCTTCGAGCGTCGTGCGTTACGATGCCAAGGCAGCGTGAGCTTCACGTGCAGCCGAGGTATCCGTGGATAGCGTCGTCCTTCTTCTGAACGCCGACTACGAGCCACTCAACGTCTGCGATCTGCGCAGGGCGTTCCGGCTCGTCTTCGGCGCGAAGGCGGAGGTCATCGAGTACGACCACACGATGATCAGGACCCCCACGGAAGTGCTGCGTGCACCTTCGGTCATCAAGCTGCAGTACCGCATCAAGCGCCCCCGGCCGCGCGTTCGTCTGTCGCGCCGAGAGGTCTTCGCCAGGGACGGGCACGTCTGCCAGTACTGCGGGGAGCGCACCAACAAGCTCACCATCGACCACGTCCTGCCCCGCCATCGCGGCGGCAGCCACAGCTGGGACAACCTCGTGGCCGCCTGCAGCAGCTGCAATCACCGCAAGGGTGGGCGCTTGCCGGAGGAGGCCGGGATGCGCCTGCGCAAGCGACCCTACGAGCCCAAGTGTGACGTCTACACCATGTACTCGACGTACCTGACCGATCCGCGCAACGAAGCCTGGCGCGACTACCTCACGCTCAACCGCTGAGGGTGGCCACGGACGCGGAACGTCCGCCCTTCCCTGTCGACCCCGACGCGCTGGCGTTGCTGGGCACGCTGTGGGAGGCCGGGCATGGCGGCTATCTCGTCGGCGGCGGCGTCCGCGATGCCCTGCTTGGCCTGCCCGTCAACGACTGGGACATCGCCACTGACGCACGCCCGGAACGGATCCTGGGCATCTTTCCCGGCTCCAGCTACCAGAACCGCTTCGGGACGGTGCTCGCGCGGGGGCTGGAGATCACCACCTTCAGACGGGATCACCGCTATGCCGACCATCGCCGGCCCGATACGGTCACCTTCAGCCAGGACATCTTCGAGGACCTCGCTCGCCGCGACCTGACCATCAACGCCATCGCCTGGGGCCGGCGTGGACCGGAGGCGGCCGCCCACCTCGTCGATCCGGCCGACGGCCAGGGCGACCTTGAAGCGCGGCTGGTCCGAGCCGTGGGCGACCCTGCCCGTCGCTTCGACGAGGACGCCCTGCGCCTCTTGCGGGCCGTCCGCATCGCGGCCAAGCTGGACTTCGCCATCGAACCCATGACGCGGGCGGCCATGGAGGCCCACGCGGCCGACGTGGCGTGGGTCTCTGAAGAGCGCGTCGGCAGCGAGGTCCGCGGCATGCTCACGGCACCCGGACCCTCGCGCGCCGTGCGGCTGATGGCCGACACGGGCATCCTGGCCACGACCCTGCCCGAGCTGGCGGCACTGCCGGCACCGGCGCTCGCGCGCTCGCTGGCGACGCTGGACATCGCGGCCGCGACCCACCCGGGAGCGGAGCACCTGGCCTTCGCAGCGCTGCTCGGCGAGCTCGAGCCGGAGACCGCTCGGGGTGTGTTGCTGCGCCTGCGCCTGAGCCTGCGGGAGGCGGAGATGGTGGCCACGCTCATCGCGGCCGCCTCGGAACCGTATCCGGGCACCTGGACTGACGCCGACGTCCGCCGCTACATGGGCAGCGTCCCCGGCGAGTCGCTCGCAGAGCTGCTGCAGCTGCGCGCCATCCGCGCCGAGGCCGCGCACGACGAGGACGAGGACGCTCCCGTGCGCGAGGCAGAGCTGGCGCGCCTCGTGCAGCAGCAGCAGGCGGCATCGGCGCCGCTGACGCTGGCGGCGTTGGCCGTCGACGGGCGCGACCTGCGGGAGACCCTGGGCCTGCCCGAAGGACCGATCATCGGCAGCCTCCTGGAGCGGCTCTTGAGCGACGTCATCGAAGACCCCTCGCTCAACACCCGCACCACGCTGCTGACGCGAGCCGGCCTCGTCCTCGACGAGCTGATGCAGGGCAGCCCGTCCACGACGAGACCCACACGCTCACCGATCGCCCGCTCCCCTATCAGGTAGTCTGCGAAGCGTGATCGAGCAGATCCTCCAAGCCGACCGCTATCTGCAGGTCGATCAGGTCGAGAAAGCCCGCGGCGTCTACCAGAAGGTAGTGGACATGGACCCTGGCAACTCCATCGCCGTCGTGGGCCTGGCGCGCTGCGCCCTGGCCGAGGGCCAGGACCACGAGGCCTACGCGCTGGCCTCGCGCGCACTCGAGCTGGATCCCGAGAACGACATGGCACGGCGCATGGAGGCCCGGCTCTCCGAGATCCTGGCCACTCGTGGCGAGCCCGTCGAGCGCCCCGGGCCGGCTGCCGCCCAGAGCACCCGCGAGATGCGCCCGGTGGTGACCGACGAGCCGCCGACGCCCACGCCTGCGGCCCCCGCCAGCGCGTCCGCCACGACCGTCAGCCCGACCCCGACCCTGCCACCCAAGGCAAAGGAGCCCGTTGTGCGCAAGTCCCTCTTCGACCGACTGCTGGGCCGCTGATGCGCGTCCTCGTCACCGGTGGTGCCGGCTACATCGGCGGCATCACCGTCGAGCAGCTGATCCTGGCGGGCCATGAGGTCGTGGTGCTGGACACGCTCGTGACCGGGCATCGTGAGTCGGTGGCACCGGGCGCCACGCTGGCCACACACTCGGTCATGGACAAGCAGGCCGTGGTCGAGCTGCTGAAGGAGCATCGCGTGGAGGCCGTGCTGCACTGTGCCGCGCGCTCGCTGGTGGGCCAGTCGATGCAGGACCCGGGCCTCTACTTCACCGAGAACGTGGTCGGCGGCATCGCCCTGCTCGACGCGCTGCGGGAGGCGGAGGTCGATCGTCTCGTCTTCAGCTGCACCGCCGCGGTCTACGGCGAGCCCGACCGGGTACCCATCAGGGAGAACGCGCCCACCCGTCCGGTCAACCCCTACGGCGCCTCCAAGCTGGCCTTCGAGAGCGCCATGGGCTGGTACGCGGCCTACGGCCTGCGCTCGGTCTCGTTGCGCTACTTCAACGTGGCCGGCGCCAGTGAGCGCTACGGTGAGCGTCACGACCCGGAGACGCACCTCGTCCCCAACATGCTCGAGGCCGCCCGCGGCGGGACACCGCTGACCATCTTCGGCGACGACTACCCCACCGCCGACGGCACCGCCATCCGCGACTACATCCACGTGCTCGACCTGGCCGACGCGCATGTCGCCGCGCTGGAGCTGACGGCCCAGATGGAGCCTGGCCAGGAGATCGCCAACCTCGGCTCGGGCAGCGGCTTCTCGGTGAAGCAGGTCCTCGCGGCCGCCAGCAGGATCGTGGGCGAGCAGATCCCCCATAGCTACGGCCCTCGGCGTGCCGGCGACCCGCCCGCGCTCATCGCCTCCTACGACCGCGCGGAGGAGCTGCTCGGCTGGCGTCCGCGGCGCGGCTCGCTGCAGGAGATGATCGGCTCCGCCTGGGCGCTGCTGCAGAAGGGCTCGAGCGACTGAGGCTCGATGGCTGACCGCGAGCACCTGCCGGTCCCGGACGACCCGCTCGAGTGGGCGCCCATGCGCGCCTACATCGGGCGCCGCACGTTCGACGTCACGGACCCCGTGGTCGAGCCCCTCTGGAGCGGATCGCGGGCGCTCGCGCACGTGACCGTCACGCCGGAGACCGATCCACCAGCACAGGTCAGGCTCATCGAGGAGGGCGGCCTCGATCTGAGCGACGAGCTGCCGGCCGTGGTACGTGCGCTGGCCGAGGGCGTGCTCGCGCTGGAGGCGATCGTCGACGGCGTCATCACCCGCCAGCTGGCGCTCGATGGCGTGGGCGCCGCGGCCATCCCCGAGGTGCGCAGCCGACCCACCGAGATGTTCGTGCGCAGCAACCTCGACTTCGACGTCGAGCCCCGCGGCGTCATCGAGGAGCAGCTGGCCCAGAGCGAGCCGGTGGATGGCTTCGTGGCCGTGGACCTGCTGCGCGTGGATGGCACCTCCCTGCTGGACGTGCCGCTGCTCGAGCGCAAGCGCCTGCTCGAGAGCGTCATCGCACCCAGTCAGCGGCTGCGGGTCTCGGCGCACGTGCGCCCGCCGGTGGACCCGTGGGTCGCGACCTGGAAGTCGATGGGCCTCGCGGGCGGCATCATGAAGGCCGCCAACAGCCGCTACCACCCCTCGGACGACACCATCGAGTGGCGCGTCGTCAAGCGCCTCAACCGTCGACGCTGAGACCTCGCCCGACACCGAACGAGAACACCCCCGAGCCTCGTCTCGAGCCGGAGTGGGATAGGCTCAGGGCATGCCAGAACGAGCCCTTCCCGAGGCCCTTGCCGAAGAGGTCAAGCGGCTAGGTCCTGCCGACATCATGGTCGGCATCCCCAGCTTCAAGAACGCCGCCACCATCGGCCATGTGACGCGGGCGGCCCAGGCGGGGCTCGTGCAGTACTTCCCCGATTCCAAGCCGGTGCTGGTCAACGCCGATGCCGGCTCCCCCGACGGAACGGGTCGGGTCGTGGTCGAGACGCAGCCGCCCGACTACGTCGAGCGCATCCTCCTGGTCCGTCCGCGCAACCGCCTGCAGCGCATGAGCCTGACCTACCCGGAGGTCGACGGCGTCGGCGGCAAGGGCGCGGCCCTGCGCACCATCTTCCAGATCGCCGACGACACTGGGCGTGGAAGCCCTGGTCGTGGTCGACTCCGACCTGCGCTCCATCGTGCCCGAGTGGATCGAGCTCCTGGCCGGGCCCATCCTCAAGGGCGGCTTCGACTACGTCACCCCGCAATACCAGCGCTACAAGTACGACGGCACCATCACCAACACCGTCACCTATCCCTTCACACGCGCGCTCTACGGGCTGCGCATCCGCCAGCCCATCGGCGGTGACTTCGGAGTCAGCGGCGACCTCGTCAAGCACTACCTCGAGCAGGACGACTGGACCCCGGACATCAGCAAGTTCGGCATCGACATCTGGATGACGACCAAGGCCATCACCGGCGGCTTCGCCGTCAGTCAGACGCGCCTGGGGGCCAAGATCCACGACCCCAAGGACCCCGGCGCCGACCTTGGACCCATGTTCAGCCAGGTCGTCTCGACCATGCTGCGCCTGACCGTCGAGCACGCCGACGCCTGGCTCGGGGTGCAGGGTTCGCACGCGGTCCCGACCTACGGGTTCGAGCGCTACGCGGACCCGCCCCCGCTGGACGTGGACGTGGTGCGGCTGCTGGGTGCGTTCGCCCGTGGGCGCGTGGCGGTGGGCGACGCGTGGCAGCTGCTGGTCGCGCCCGAGCGCATGGCCGCGCTCGACATCCTGGCCCAGGAGGCCGGGACTGCCCTCGACGAGATCACCCGTGCCGACACGCCCACCAGCGTCGACGACGCGCAGTTCCACTTCGGTGACGAGCTGTGGGCGCGCATCATCTACGACCTGGCCCTCACCGCCCGCGGCGACACCATGGACATGGACCGCCTCATCGCCGCGCTCGTGCCCATCTACTTCGCCCGTGTCGCCAGCCTCGTCATCGAGGCCCGCGAGATGACCACGCAGCAGGCGGAGACGCTGGTCGAGCGTCAGGCGCGTGCGTACGAGCAGGCCAAGCCCGACTTCGTCGCGCGCTGGCGTGATGGCGAGGGCCTCAAGGCGCGCAAGCCCAAGCGGAAGACGACGCGCAGCAGCAAGGCGAAGAAGGCATGAGCGACGGCAACCTCCCCCGATCGATCGTCATCCCGCTGGCCAACCCGCGCACGGCCGCGGATCTCGTGCGGATCGGGGCGGCCCTGCTGCAGGAAGGCGGCGCCATCACCGCCCTCTCCATCGTGGAGGTGCCCGAGGGCGTCCAGCTCTCCGACGGGGCCACCCGCGCACGGCAGGCTCGGCGGCTGCTCCAGCGCGTGCTCGAGTTCGTGCCCGCGGGCGTGGAGCTGCGCACCGTCGTGCGCATCGGTCGTCGCGCCGACGAGGGCATCGTGGAGCTGGCCGCAGAGGAGGAGGCGGACCTCATCCTCTTCGGCTGGGGCGGTCCCGATCGTGCCCGCCGCAGCATCGCCGAGCAGGACGACTTCCAGCCCGTCTTCAGCCCCACCATCGACGAGGTCATCCGCGAACGGCCCTGCGACATCGCGGTGGTCAAGCAGCGCGGCATCGGCGAGGTCAGCCGCATCGTGGCGCCGGTTCGCGGTGGTCCGCACGCGGAGCTGGCGTTGTCCTACGCCTCCGCCCTGCAGCGCAGCTTCGGAGCCAAGCTGGACGTGCTGCACGTGGTCGCGCCCGGGATCGACCCCGCCATCAAGGCCAAGGCCGAACGCAACCTCGGGCTCTTCGTGGAGCGCCACACCGGCGACGCCTCGTCGGCCAAGGTGGTCGTCGGTGATGACGTGACGGAGGCCATCCTCGACGAGGCCGACCAGGCCCAGATCGTGATCATGGGCGCCACGGCTACGGCCATCGAGAGCCCGGGCGCTCCCCTCTTCGGTCAGCTCGTGGAGCACGTGGCCCAGGAGGCTGCGCCCACGGTCATCGTGGTCAAGACCCGCGATGTGCCGACCCGAGCCACGTTCGTGGAGCGGGCCAAGCAGGACGACTCCCTCGAGGCTGCCGAACACGCGGCGGCCGCCGTGCGCAGCCTGCCGGCCAAGGTCGATCGCTGGTTCGGCGAATCCTCCTTCGACTACACCGAGTTCAGCGACCTCAAGCGGCTCGTCGAGCTCAAGGAGCGGCGCGGGCTGACGATCTCGGCGGTGCTGCCCACGCTCAACGAGGCGGCCACCATCGGGCCCATCGTGCGCGCGGCCCGGCGCGAGCTGATGAAGGTGGTGCCGCTCATCGATGAGATCCTCGTCATCGACTCCGACTCCGACGACGAGACCCGCAAGATCGCCGAGGACGAGGGCGCCCGCGTGGTCATCCACCAGCAGGTGCTGCCCAAGTACGGCGCCTATCAGGGCAAGGGTGAAGCGCTCTGGAAGAGCCTCTACGAGACCAGTGGCGACCTCGTGGCCTGGTGTGACACCGACGTGCGGGAGTGGGATCCGCGGTTCCTGTACGGGACCCTGGGTCCGCTGCTGACGGAGCCCCGTTTCGGCTACGTCAAGGCCTACTACCAACGGCCCATCGTGCAGGGCGGCGTGCTCACAGCCGGTGGCGGCGGGCGCGTCACGGAGCTCGTGGCCCGACCGCTCATCAACCTCTTCTTCCCGGAGCTCTCGGGCTACATCCAGCCGCTCTCCGGCGAGTACGCCGGCCGGCGCGAGATCCTCGAGGACATCCCCTTCTTCACCAGCTACGCCGTCGAGATCGGACACCTCATCGATCTTGCCGACCGGATCGGCATCGAGGGCCTGGGCCAGGTCGACCTGGAGATCCGCCACCACCGCAACCAGGATCTGGAGGGCCTCTCCAAGATGGCCTTCAGCATCATGCAGGCGGTCATGAAGCGGCTCGACGAGCGAGGTCACACGCCCCGCATGGCCGACCTGGGGACCTCCATGAAGCTGCCCCGTTCGTCGGCGCACAAGCTCTCGCTGGACGTCATCGACCTGGCCGATATCGAGCGCCCGCCGATGTCGCGCATCCCCGAGTACCGTCGCAAGCGTGGCCTGCCCGAGAACCCCGCCGAGTAGCCCCGGAGCTCGCCATGTCCCAGCGTTCGCTGCGCGTCCTCGTCGCGCCTGACTCGTTCAAGGGCACCTTCAGCTCGGTGGTGGTGGCGGGTGCGCTGGCCGAGGGCTGGTCCGCGCGGCGGCCCCACGACGAGGTCTCGCTGACACCCATGGCCGATGGTGGCGAGGGCACGCTCGACGCGGTCGAGGCCAGCGGCGGCTGGGACCGACACCGGGTCGCGGCCAAGGATCCGCTGATGCGGACGCTGACAGCCTCGTTCCTGCGTTCCGGCGATCGTGCCGTGCTGGAGATGGCCGCCGCCTCCGGCCTCTCGCGTGTGGCGGAAGACGAGCGCGACCCCATGGCCGCGAGCACCTTCGGCACCGGCCAGGTCCTGGCCACCGCCATCGGCCTGGGCTGCCGCGAGATCGTCATCGGCTTCGGGGGCAGCGCCACCACGGACGGCGGGGCCGGACTGCTGGAGGCTCTCGGCGCGCGTCTGCGCGATGCCGGTGAGACGGACCTCGCACCCGGGGGTGGCGCGCTCGGTGGCCTGGCCTCGGTCGACCTCACGGGGCTGTCGGAGGTGCTGGCCGAGGTCCACCTGGTGGTGGCCTCGGATGTCACCAACCCCTTGGTCGGCGAGCACGGCGCGGCCGCGGTGTACGGACCGCAGAAGGGCGCCACGCCCGAGCAGGTGTCGGAGCTCGATCGCAACCTGCGGCGCTACGCGGATGTGATGGAGGGCACCATCGGGCGGCCGCTGCGCTATGAGCCTGGTAGCGGCGCGGCCGGCGGCGCCATCTTCGGCCTGCTGGCCATCGCCGACCGCTTCGCTTCGCTGGAGGTCCGGCCCGGCGTGGACGTGGTCATGCAGCTCACCGGCTTCGACGAGGCCGTGGAGACCGCCGACCTGGTGCTCACGGGTGAAGGCAAGGTCGACGGCCAGACCGCCTTCGGCAAGACCGCCATGGGCGTGGCCGAGCGCGCGCGCGCTGCCGGGGCCAGGACGATCTGCTTCGCCGGCGGGGCCACGCCAGAGGGCTCCGCGTTCATGCACCGCATGGGCGTGGTCACGATGCCCGTCACGGAGCGGCCCATGAGCCTCGAGGAATGCATCGCGGCCGGGACCCCACCCATCGCCCGTGCCGCCGAGCGGGCCGCGGCGCTGGTGGACCTGGGCGGGGAGCTCGGCTGATGGCCAGCGCGGGCAGCGGCCGGCGCAAGCCGGCGAAGCGACGCAAGGCCGACCCCACCAAGCCCTGGGCCAGGCGGCTCAAGGTCTCGCGACCGGGCCTCGTCGAGTATGTGCTCGACGGCGTGCAGTCGCGCTACGGCATCCCGCGCTGGAAGCGCGTGCTGGACCCGACCTCGGAGCTGGTGCTGGTGATCCTGACCCAGAACTCGGCTGACATCAACGCCGAGAAGGCCTACGACGCGCTCCGGCTGCACTATGCCTCCGACCGCTCGGGCACCAGCCGCAGCGCGCTCGAGACGCTGGAGATGGAAGACCACCGACCCGGCTGGGGTGGTACCGGCTGGGCCAAGCTGCCTCCACCCGACTGGACGTTGGTCGAGGTGGCGCCGCTCGACGAGCTCGTCGATGTCATCCGACCCGCCGGCCTGGCCAACCAGAAGGCGGCCCGCATCAAGGCCTCCCTGGCCAGGATCCGCGAGGAACGCGGCGACCATTCGCTCGAGTTCCTGGGGCAGATGGAGCCGCTGGCTGCGCGCGACTGGCTGACGAGCATCGACGGTATCGGGGTGAAGACGGCCTCGGTCGTGCTGATGATGTCGTTCGGGATGCCCTTGATGCCGGTGGACCGGCACGTGGACCGCGTCTCCAAGCGCATCGGGCTGATGCCGCCGAAGGTGACCGCCGTAGAGGCCCACGACCGCTACCTCGCGCTGCTGGAGCCGGAGCAGTGCTATCCCCTGCACGTGGGGCTCATCACCCACGGGCGCAAGCTGTGCACGGCCCGATCGCCCCGTTGCGACGAGTGCCCGATCGCGCTGCGCTGCCGCTACGTGGATCGCCGCGCCCCGTAGCTCGGCGGCCGGCGATGGTCAGCGCAGGATGGCCACGACCACGCTGGCGGCAAGGACGGCCAGGACGGCCGACGCCAGCAGGACCGTGCGGCGGTCGTCGATCGACCAGTATTCCGCGGCCGTGACGATGAGGCCGACGACCGGTGTCGCCACCACGGCGTAGGCGCCCACGGTGGCGTAGGCCCACGGCGTCAGCGTCACGAGACCATCGAGCACGGCGGCGAGGTCGGTCATCTGGCCATCCCCCGGCTCCGCTCCCAGGATCTCCATGATCATGGCCAGCGCGAAGAAGACGCCGGCCAGGAGCACTCCGCCGGTGAGTGTCGGCGCTGGTGGCCCGGCGAGGCGCGCCCGTTCGCGCGGGCTGCGGGGTGGTCATAGCGAGAAGAACTCCAGGAACATGCTCACCGCGAAGACGGCCGCGACGAGCACGAAGGCCAGACGCAGCACGTCCTGCGACAGCCGCATCGAGAGACGAGCGCCCAGCCGAGCACCCACGATGACCCCCAGCGCCACCGGCGCTGCCAGCAGCGGGTCGAGCTGACCGGAGGCGAGGTAGACCACCGCGGAAGCAGTCGCTGTCGCTGCGAGCATGTAGGTCGAGGTGGTGGTGGCCACGCGGATGGGCACCTGCATGAGCACGCTCATGGTGGGCACGTTGATGACCCCGCCACCCACACCCAGCAGACCGCTGACGTTGCCGGCCACGAAGGACACCAGCGTGCCCGGCAGCAGGCGGTGGGCGCGATAGCTGATCTCGTCCCCCGTCGTCGGCTCCACGTAGGAGGAGACGAAGCCCGAGGCCTCGTCCTCCGCCGTGACGGGCCTGGGCACGAGCGGATGGCGGAGCTGCCAGAGCATGCGCAGGGCCACGCCCGTGAGCAGGAGCGCGAACAGCAGCGACAGCGTGCGTCCCTCGAGGTAGCCGGCCGTCACGCCACCGGCGAGGCCGCCGATCGCGGCGGCCACCAGCAGGAGCATGCCCAGACGGCGGTCGGCGATGCCCGTCCTGACGAACCGGGGTGAAGCCGAGAGCGAGGTGGCGATGACTCCGACGAGGCTCGCGGCGATGGCGACCTTGACGTCGTAGCCGAGCACGACCGACAGGACGGGCACGATGACGAGGCCGCCGCCGATCCCGACCATGGACCCGAACCCGCCCGCGCCGATGGAGACGAGGAAGGCGATGAGCGCCGCGCTCACGAGGGCGCGCTCATCCGGCGGTCGATCGTTCGGGTGGGCTCCACGCTCTTGAGGATAGCCGGGCTACCATCAGGGCATGGCCATGTTCGCTGATCTCAAGCCCCGCGAGCCCGATGCCATCCTGGGGCTGATGGAGCGCTTCCGCGCAGACGACCGACCCGACAAGGTGTCGCTCGCCTCGGGTGTCTATGTCGATGAGTCCGGCACCACGCCCGTGCTCGCCACCGTCCGTGAAGCCGAGGCACGCATCCTCGCCAACCAGACCACCAAGGTCTACAAGCCCATCGGCGGCGATCCGGCCTACAACGGCCCCGTCCGCGACCTCGTCTTCGGTGCTGACCATCCCGCCGTCACCGACGGGCGGGTCGAGACCATGCACACGCCTGGCGGGACCGGTGCCCTGCGCGTGGCCGGTGACCTGGTGTCTGCCATCAGCCCGTCCGCCTCGGTCTGGCTCTCGACCCCGACCTGGCCCAACCACCCCCAGGTCTTCGAGGCCGCCGGCCTGCCGGTGCGGACCTATCCCTACCTCGGCGCCGACGGCGAGCTCGACATCAGCGCCCTGTTGGGCGTGCTGCGAGCGGTCCCCGCCGGCGACGTGGTGGTGCTGCATGGCTGCTGCCACAACCCCACCGGCATCGACCCCACGCCCGAGCAGTGGGAGCTCGTGGCCGAGGCGCTTGCCGAAGCCGGCGCCCTGCCCCTCCTCGACTTCGCCTACCAGGGCTTCGCCGATGGGCTCGAGCAGGATGCGGCCGGGCTGCGAGCGCTGCTCGCGCGCGAGCGAACGATGCTCGTGGCCAGCAGCTTCAGCAAGAACTTCGCCCTCTATGACGAGCGCGTGGGGGCGCTCTCGATCGTGGGCTCGGATGCCGCCGAGACCGCGACGCTCCTCTCTCACGCCAAGGGCGTCGTCCGCGCCAACTACTCCAACCCGCCCGCGCACGGCGGCGAGATCGTGGCCACCGTCCTGACCGACCCGGCACTGCGCGATCGCTGGGTCGATGAGGTGGGCGTGATGCGCGATCGCATCAACGGCAACCGTGCCAAGTTCGTGGCCGCGCTCCAGGCAGCTGGGGCTCCGGGCAACCACGAGGCGCTGATGCGCCAGCGGGGCATGTTCTCGCTCCTGCCGCTGGGCGAGGAGCGCGTGGCCCGATTGCGGGACGAGTTCGGCGTCTACGTCGTGGGCAAGGGCCGCGTCAACGTGGCCGGGCTCACGGCCTCCAACATCGAGCCGGTCTGTCGGGCGATCGCAGCCGTCAGCGCGTGATCGAGCCGCGCCCACGGCGGGCGCGGCTGGAGACGCCGGGCCTGGTGCGAGCGCGCCGTCGGCAGGGTGCTCGGCGGGGTGAGCGCCACGGCGACGAGGTTTCCCGCTCGACGGGCCAGCCTGACGATGATCGCCTGGGGCGTGGGCCGGCTTCGGGCGTGAGCTGGCTGCCGGTGACGGCGCCCGCCGGGCTGGGCTTCCCGCTCCGCGGGCCAGCCTGACCATGCCGGCCTCCCGCGTCCTCCGGGCTTGGCTTCCCGTTCGGCGGGCCGCGCTTCCCGTTCAGCGGGCCAGCCTGACGATTGGGGCCTCGCGTCCACCTCGTTCCCGTGTGACGGGCCGGGCTTCCCGCTCGACGGGCCAACCTGACGATGCCGGCGTCCGGTGTCCGCCTCGTTCCCGTGTGACGGGCCGCCGTGCCGCGTCGCGGGCAGCGGTGCCAGCGACTCCCGCGTGGCGGGAGCCACGAAGCCCGGCGCCACCGACCCTGTCGCACTGGCCCGTGTACCGGGAACGCCGCCACACGGCAGCTTCAGGTGGGCGCCGACCCGGCCGCACTGGCCCGCGCAGCGGGAACGGCGCCGTCCGGCAGCTTCAGGTGGCCGCCGACCCGGTCGCACTGGCCCGCGCAGCGGGAACGGCGCCATCCGGCAGCTTCAGATGGCCGCCGACCCGGCCGCACTGGCCCGCGCAGCCGGAACGCCACCACGCGGCAACTCCCTGGGGCCGAGTGGCGTGGCACTGGCGCGGCCGGTGGGAACGGCAGCTGCCGGATCGCCGGCCGGGCTGGGCTTCCCGTTCGGCGGGCCAGCCTGACGATGCGGGACCTCCCGCGTCCGCCGCGTTCCCGTGTGACGGGCGGGTGTGCCACGCCACGGGCAGCGGTGCCAGCGACTCCCGCGTGGCGGGAGCAACAGAGCCCGGCGCCTGCTGACCCTGTCGCACTGGCCCGCTGAGCGGGACCGGCAGCTCCAGGGCAGCTCCGGGGCAGCTCCAGGTGGCCGCCGACCCTGCCACACTGGCCCGCTGAGCGGGAACGGCGCCACGCGGCGCCACGCGGCACCACACGGCACCACACGGCAGCTCCAGGGGGCCGAGTGGCAGCCGAGTGAGGCGCACGGCCCGCCGCCACTGGTACTGGTGACGGAACGCCTACAGCCACAAGGTACGGGGTAGTCAGGTAGGGATTGTGGGAGTAGCCTCGAACGACGGATGGCCCGATAGTACGGGTGTGAACGTCGTCATCTCACCCCCACCCCGTACCTCCGTTCCGAGGCCTCTGGCCCCGGCCGGCAGGTTCGTCCCGCCGGCACCGCCCAAGCAGCAAAGGCGAAGGATGAGCGCAACATTCGCTACTATCACCTCTCGCATGCGTCTCAACTTCTTCGCCAGCAGCAAGGAGCCGGAGCCAGAGCAGCCGGCAACGAACCCGACCGGACCAGCCACCGTCAGGCCGCCCACCGGCAGGACGTTCCCCGCCGATGAAGTCGTGTGGGGCATCGTCATCCGCAACGGCTTCGACGAGCTTGATGATCCCTGGTACCACCGCGGGACCACGCAGCACGCGTACCTCGAGGGCAACGACAACGTCGCCATCTGCGGCTTCCGCCCGCCCCAGTCAGGCCCGCGCACGCGGCGCCGGTCGCGCCTGGGCCTGCCGACCGCCGGCGAGCATCCCATGTGCGGCAGTTGCGCTCGCATGGTCGTAGCACCTCGGCCGCGCGTGCCCGTCCCGGTGCAGAGCAGCCGCCCACCCGTGGCCATGCCCGTGGCTCGCCCCGACCAGCAGCCCGTACCACCGCCGATGGCCGTACCCATGGCCGTCCCGGTCCCGAGCGCACCCATGGCCACGGCTCCTGCCGCGCAGGCCGCGGGCCTGCCCACCTCTCCGTGGGTTCGCAATCGCACCGGCGCGGGCGAGCCGGAACCCACCATCAGCGTGGAGATGGGCAGCCGACACGACAGCGGCCTGCTGGAGCGCGGCGTGCACACCGAGATCGAACACGACTGAACCTCCGGCCAGTGCCGGCCGAAGATAGAGAGAGGCCGCCCGACCCCACCGCGCGGGGCTCGGGCGGTTCTTCGATTCCCGGCCTACTCGGTCGGCTTGATCACGATCTTGAGGCCGTTGCGCGCGACCAGGTCGTCGAAGGCCCTCGCGCCATCGGCGAGGGGGTAGGTGGCCGTGATCATGTCCTCGAGCGAGACGATGCCGTGGTCGGCCATCTCGATGGCCCGCAGCATGTGGATCGCCTTCATGCGCCGCGACCAGGCCATGGTGAGACCCTTGCGGCGCGCCTCACCTGCGGCGAACGAATGCCGGTTGGTGGGCGGGATGCCGACCACCACCACGCGGCCGCCGAGCCGCGCCGCGATGCAGGCCGACTCGAGCGCGGCATCCTCGCCGGCGACCTCGAAGCCGACGTCCACCTTGGCCAGGTCGTGGATCTCGGCCGGCTGGCCGTCCACCGCGGTGAGGTAGGCCTCGTCCGCGCCGGAGGCCAGGGCCGCCTCGACACGGTGCGGCTTGGCGTCCGTGGCCACCACGCGGCTTGCGCCCATGGCCTGCAGCGCCCGGATGAGGAAGAGGCCGATGGGCCCCGAACCGAAGACCCCGGCGCTCATGCCGGCCTTGAAGTGGCCCAGGTCGATGCCGTGGAGGGCGATGCCCAGCGGCTCGAGCAAGGCGATGTGATCACCGCTGATGCTGTCCGGTACCGGCAGCAGCAGGCGCTGGGGCCAGTTCATCAGCGTGCGCAGCCCGCCGTTCACGGGCGCGTGGCCACAGAACTTGACGTCGGGACAGAGGTTGGAGTTGCCGGCGCGACAGACCTCGCAGACCCCGCATGGATCGGCCGGCTCGACCACGACGCGCTCACCGGCACGTGGGCCGGAGACGATGACGCCGCCCATCTCGTGGCCCAGCACGAGCGGCTCGTCCACCGTGGAGGTGCCGATCCCACCGTCCTCGTACCAGTGCAGATCGGAGCCACAGAGACCCACGGCCGTGATGCGTACGAGCTCCTCGCCGGGGGCGGCGACGGGCTCAGGTTCCTGGTGGATACGGACGTCGTTGGCGCCGTGTAGTCGAAGCACTTCCATGACCCAACCTTAGCCGTCAGGGCAGCGTCGCGCCGCGGGCCGGTGGGCACCTTGTCGACGGCGGAAGTGCCCCCCGGGACGGCCGGGTGGTGCGTTCTGTCAACCGCCAGCGCAGGCTGTTCGCGTATCCTGCGGGCGTGGCCGATGCACGCGTGCCGTGCGCGTCGTCGTGTCACATCGTGAGGATCGCTATCGACCGATGGCCACTGAGCAAGTGCCGGTGCCCGTGCACGCCTCGGACTGGGCTACACCCGCCGCCACCACGCCCGACTGGGCAGTCGCGCCTGCACTCGAGCGGCCGCGCACGCCGGTCAACGAGGGCCTCATCGAGGTCGCCTCGTCGATGGTGCCGGGCAAGGCCCTCGACCTCGGCTGCGGTGAGGGACAGAACGCCGTCTGGCTCGCCGAGCGCGGCTGGATCGTCACGGCCGTGGACATGTCCTCGAGCGCGATCGCCGATGCCCGTGACTACGCCACGGCAGCCGGTGTCGAGCGCACCATCATCTTCGAGGTCGCCGACGTCGCCGCCTGGACGCCCGTCTCTCGCTACGACCTCGTCTTCTGCACCTTCGCGCTGCCTGCCCGTGGCATGGGCCGCAGCCGCATGCTGGACATGGCCGCCGCCGCCGTGGCTCCTGGCGGCACCATCCTCATCACGGAGTTCGACGCGTCACTGCGGCGCGATGGCTGGATGGCGGAGAAGTACCTCGTCTCGGTCGATGAGCTGGAGCGCCACCTCGGCGGCTTTCGAGTGGAGCAAGCCGGCGTGCGACGCGCCCGACATCGGCACGGCTACGAGGAGCGGGTCCTGCCCGTGGCCAACGTCATCGCCACCCGTCGTGCGGACCTGCGCACGAGCTTCTGACCCAGCCGGCGCCGCAGACCGTATGCTCGGGCGGTGAACGAACGACGCCCGGGGGCCGCTGACGAGATCGACTGGGAGGCCGCCTATGCCGGCGACGTCCCCGACACGCCCGTGGACAAGGACGTCGTCCGGGTCGCAGACACGCTGCTGCCCGGGACGGCCCTGGACCTCGGTTGCGGCACCGGGCAGAACAGCATCTGGCTGGGCGCCCGGGGCTGGCGCGTGCACGGCGTCGATATCGCCCGGGGCGCCGTCGAGCGGGCGGAGGCGGCCGCCGCCAGGGCCGGCATCGAAGCGACCTTCGAGAAGGCGGACGTCACCGAGTGGCGCACGAGCGAGCGCTTCGAGCTGGTCGTGAGCACCTATGCCCTGCCCTCGCGCGGGCCCGGCCGTGTGCATGCCCTCACGGTCGCACGCGACGCGGTCGCACCCGGCGGCACGCTGCTCATCACCGAGTTCGACCGATCCCTCGCCGAGTCGGGCTGGATGCCGCCCGACCACCTCGCCAGCCTCGAGGAGATCACCGAGGCCCTGCCCGGCTTCGAGCTCGAAGAGGCGGAGGTTCGTACCACCAGGCACAGCCACGGCAGGGAAGCTCACGACCTGCCGGTGGTGATCGTCGTGGCCCGCCACCCGGGCCCGCTCGAGACGAGCGCCTGAGGTGCGCGTCATCGGCCTGATCTCGGGCACCAGCGCGGATGCCATCGAGGCCGTCTGCTGCCAGATCGACGGGGCCCCACCGCAGCTCGAGCTGAAGGTGCTCATGGCCCACTCGACCCCCATCCCGCTCGAACGACAGCGACGCATCCACGCCGCGGCCACGGTCGAAGGCAGTGACGTCGAGGCCATCACCCTGCTCGACGCCGAGATCGGCGAGGCCTTCGCGCAGGCCGCCATCGACCTGGCCACGGAGATGGGACTGGGCATCGAGCACGTCGACCTCATCGGCTCGCACGGTCAGACCATCTGGCACGCGGTGCGCGAGGACGGCTCCGTGGCCGGCTCGCTGCAGATCGGCAACGGCGCCCGCGTGGCCGAGCGCACCGGCGTCACCACCATCAGCGACCTGCGCTCGCGTGACATCGCCGCGGGTGGCCAGGGTGCCCCCATCGTGGCCTATGTCGACTGGCTGCTCAGCCGCGACGAGACACGCCTATCGCGCCGATCCAGAACCTTGGCGGCATCGGCAACGTGGCCTACCTGCCCCCGCTGAGCGACGAAGTCACCCAGCCGCTGGCCTTCGACACGGGTCCGGCCAACGTCCTCATCGACGTGCTCATGACGCTCGTCTCCGAGGGGCAGGTCAGCTACGACGAGGATGGCAGAACCGCCGCCGCGGGCACGATCGACGAGGGCTGGATCGAGACGCTGCTGGACGCATCCCTACTATCGGCAGCCGCCACCCAAGACCACCGGCCGCGAGCTCTTCAGCCCGGCCATGGGTCGTGAGCTGCTGCAGGCCGGGCGCGATCGCGGCCTCAGCGACGAGGACATCGTGGCCACGGTCACGGCCTACTCGGCCGACTCGGTCGCCGATGCCTATCGCCGCTTCCTGCCGGTGCCGCCGAACGAGGTCATCGCCGCCGGCGGCGGCACGCGCAACCCGGCCTTCATGGAACGCCTCCGCGCGGCGCTGCCGGAGGCCCGCCTGCTGACCTACGAGGACCTCGGCTTCGCCAGCCACCAGAAGGAGGCCATGGCCGTGGCCGTGCTGGCCTACGAGACGTGGCACGGCCGACCCGGCACGCTCCCGGCCTTCACCGGCGTCAGCCACCCCGTGCTCATGGGTGCCATCCACCCTGGCCGCCGGAGACCCGACTGATGCCTGCCGACGGCCCCACCACCGAAGCCCTCAACCCGCGCTCGTCAGCGCTCGACACCATGAGCGCGCTCGAGATCGTGACGCTCATGAACGAGGAGGATGCGTCGGTCCCGAGCTCGATCAGGCCGGCCCTGCCGGCGATCGCGGCCTTCGTGGAGGCCGTCACCGAGCGACTGCGCGCCGGCGGACGCCTGTTCTACGCGGGCGCCGGCACCAGCGGCCGGCTGGCCGTGATCGATGCGGTCGAGTGCGTGCCCACCTTCAGCGTCTCGCCCGAGCTGGTCACGCCCATCATGGCCGGCGGAGACCCGGCCATCACGCGGAGCGTGGAAGGGGCCGAGGACGACATCGAGCAGGCGCGCCAGGACGTCGAGGCGGCCGGCGTGGGTGCGGGCGACGCGCTCGTGGGCGTGGCCGCCAGCGGCACCACGCCCTGCGTCATCGCCGTCATCGAGGCCGCTCGCGGGCTCGGGGCCGCTGACCGCCGGCATGACCAACAACGCCGACACGCCGGTGCTCCACGCGGCCGACCACGCCATCGCCGCGGTGACCGGTCCGGAGGTGCTCTGCAGGCTCCACCAGGCTGAAGGCGGGCACGGCCCAGAAGCTCATGCTCAACATGATCAGCACCGCCACCATGGTTCGGCTGGGCAAGGTCCACGGCAATCGCATGGTCGACGTGGCCGTGACCAACACCAAGCTGCGCCAGCGCGCCGAGGGCATCGTGGCCGACCTCGTGGGCTGTGAGCCCGGCGTCGCAGCGGACCTCCTCGACGCCGCCGACGAGGAGGTCAAGACCGCGGTGCTCATGGGCCTGACCGGCCTCGACGCGAGCGCGGCTCGGGCCCGCCTCACCGCAGCCGGGGGTACCTGCGAGCGGCGCTCGATGGCTGAGGGGCAATCCCCGGTCGACATCCCTCCTGGCGCTCCCGTCCGAAGAGACGGCCTCGAGCTGCACTACGGCTCGATCCCCTGCTCCTGGGTCGCGAACCGACGGCGATCCACGTGCACAACACCGGCGAGATGGCGGCGGTCATCGAGGGCCGCTCGTTCGGCCTGGCCCAGGTGCACATGCACTGCCCCAGCGAGCACACCTTCAGCGGTTCGCATACGCCCATGGAGCTGCATCTCGTGCACCAGTCCCACGACGGTCAGGTGGCGGTGATCGGCGTGACCTTCGTCGAGGGTCGCGCCAACGCGGGGCTCGCGGCCATCATCGCCGCGCTGGACGACGACGACCCGCCAGCCACGCTCGACCTGCGCACGCTGGTGCCCGCCGATCATGCCCACGTGGCCTACGAGGGGTCACTCACCACGCCACCCTTCACCGAAGGGGTGGCCTGGCGCGTGCTCATCCGTGCCAACACGCTCTCTCTCGCACAGCTGGACGCGCTGCGGACCGTCCATGACGGAACGCCCGCCCTGTCCAGCCCATGGGCACACGCCTTCCTGTCGGGCGCGGGGCGAGAAGCCCGGGCATCTTGACGCTCGGGGTACGCTCGCTTCGTGCCAGTCCGCTTACAAAGTCGGACCACGACCTGATGCCCAGGTCGACATAGAGGAGGAGTCCTATGCCCTCACGTTCGTACGTGCGCGTCGGATCGGCGGCGATCCTGGCGCTCGCGCTGGCCGTCCCTGCAGGGGGAGCCATGGCCCAGGATGGCACCACCATCACCATGCTCACGCCTTCGTGGGGCGTGCCGCCGGACCTGCGCGCTGCTGGAGGCGTTCGAGGCCGAAGTCGGCATCAACGTCGAGATCATCGGCGAGACGGGCGTGCACATGGACAAGCTCTTCACCGACGTCGTCACCGCGACCGCCACAGACTCGGCTGCAGCTGACGTGATCTTCCTGACCGAGGAAGCCCCATCCAACGTCGTCGCCATCGGCGGCGTGGAGGACCTGACCCCTCGATCGAAGCGGCCGGCACCGACCTTGGCCAGTTCGACCAGGTCGAGTTCTGGCAGCAGGACGGAGCCACGTTCGGCATCCCGGTCTACAGCCAGCTGGTGATGATGGACTACAACGCCGCCACGTTGGCCGAGGCAGGCTTCGACGCACCCGCGACGACGTGGGCGGAGTTCACCGAGCAGGCTCGCGCCATCAAGGAGCAGGGTATCGACGAGGCGCCCATCTCGGTGAATCCGTCCGACTGGACCTGGTACCTGACCGCCCTGTCGAGCGGCGATCCCATGTTCGACGAGGACCTCAACCCGGTCTTCGCCGACGAGGGCTCCAAGGCCCGCGAGGCGATGGCCATGATCCTGACGTGGTTCGAGGAGGGTCTTGTGCCACAGTCCATCCTCGACAACACAGAGACGCAGCACAGCAACTTCTGGAACTTCGGCTCGGTCTTCCACCAGGGCTGGCAGGGCTCGGTGGTTCGCGGCAATGCCGGCCCTGACGAGGAGGGCAACGTCCGATCCGTGCAGGCGCCCGATGTCGAGTACATGCTCCTGCCCGACGAGCACTACACCTGGTCCTTCCCGGCTGCGCTCGGCATCGGGGCCGGCAGCCAGAACCAGGAGGCGGCCTATGAGTTCATCGAGTGGTACACCGGGCCCGAGAACCAGGAGGCCGATCTTCAACGCCTTCGGACTCTACCCGTCACGGCCGGACGTCGCGCGAGGCGCTCAACGCCGCCGGCGCCATCGAGGGCTACGACGTCATCGTGGAGCAGGCCGACTACATCAACGAGCTGCCGCGACAGGCGCTCTGGTGGGGTCCGTTCACCGATGCGGTCACCGAGGAGATCAAGCTGGCCATCCAGAACGGCACCAGCGCGGATGACGTCATCGACACGCTGGCCGACGAGTGGAACGCCCTCAAGTCGGAATTCGAGTAGCGGTCGTCACACAGGACCACATCCCAGCGATGACAGCGCCCCCGTGGCGTCCAGCGTACGGACCTCGCGGGGGCGTGTCTCGTTCATGGCGAGGTTCGTCGCTGCACAGATGAATCGATACATGACCCGCTTCATGAACCGCGATCGCGCTGTTCATCCTCGCGTTCCTGATCCCGATCGCGCTGGTCATCGCCGCGTTCATCTACTATCCGGCGCTCGAAACACTCCGCGACAGCTTCTTCAACGAGAACCTTCGCGTTCGTAAGCCGACCGAGTTCATCGGGCTCGACAACTACAGGCGCCTGCTCGCGGACCAGGAGTTCTGGGATGTCACCATCCGCAGCATCTGGCTGGTCGTGGTCGTGCTGCCGATCGAGCTGATCCTGGCGTTCGCGGCAGCCCTGCTGCTCAATGAACGCTTCCCTGGCCGCGGCCTCGTCCGTGCCCTGGTGCTGATCCCGTGGCTCGTGCCGCCGGTCGTGAACGGCTTCCTGTGGGCCTGGATCCTGAACTCCGATGTGCGGAGCCTTCAACGGACTGCTCTACCAGTTCGGTATGATCAGCGAGTACCAGTCGTGGCTGCGTGAGCCCACGAGCCAGATGATCTGGGTTGCCATCGTCCAGACCTGGACGCGCTTCGCCTTCCCGATGATCATCCTGCTGGCGGGCCTGCAGGGCATCCCCGACGAGCTCTACGACGCCGCCAAGGTGGACGGCGCCAATGTGCTGCGCCGGTTGCGGCACATCACCATCCCGAGCATGCGCGCCTCGATCGCGATCGTCCTGGTCATCGAGTTCATCGCCGCATTCCAGATCTTCGATGTGGTCTGGACACTGACCTCGGGCGGGTCGCCCGGAGGAGCCCTCAATCCTTTCACCAAGACCCTCATGGTGTTCAACTACGAGCTCGTCTTCCGTGACTTGCGCATCGGCCTGGGCGCGGCCCTCTCGTACCTCATCCTGTTGATGTCGCTTGGCGTGGGCTTGCTGTTCATCATCCGGCTGTACAACCAGGGCGTCGAGGACAAAGGATGACGGACCAGCGATGAGGATCGATCGTCACCTGCTGAGGCTCGTCGGCATCTACCTCGGTTGCTTCGTGTTGCTCTTCTGGGCGCTCGCCCCGATCTACTGGCTGCATCGTGTCCGCCATCTCCAGTCGCGCCGATCTGTACGCCGCACCCAACAAGATCTGGTTCCCCTCTCCACCCACCTTCGAGCACTTCGAGACGTTGCTGTTCGGTGGCGGCGGCTACCGCGGAGCGGAGACTGCGGGGATCGGACCCGCTGCTTTGGAGCGGCCTGACCAACAGCCTCATCAGCAGCGTGTCAACCGCGCTCATCGTCACGCTGCTGTGCACTGGTGCCGGCTACGTCTTCGCACGGATGAAGTTCCGTGGCAAGCAGGTCAGCTTCTTCTACATCATGTTGATGATGCCGCTGCCCATCTGGGTGGCACTCATCTCGTTGTTCTTCCTGATGTCCCGATTGGACCTCATCGATACGCTGCCCGGGCTGGTGCTCATCTTCGTGGCCTTCTCCATCCCGCTGGCGACCTGGCTGATGGCTACGTTCGTGCGAGATATCCCCATCGAGATCGAGGAGGCCGGCATCATCGATGGCGCCACACGCTGGCAGATCCTGCGGCGGCTGGTCATCCCGCTCGCGCGACCGGGCATGGTCGCTGTCTTCCTGGTGGTCCTGCTGACGACCTGGAACGCGTTCCTCATCCCCCTCGTGTTCACCCGCACCGCCGACAGTCCAGACGATGACGGTGGTGCTGACGCTCTTCATCGGCCAGTTCGAAGTGGCCTGGGAGGCGATGGCCGCGGCCGCTGTGCTGACCATGCTGCCGCCGCTGCTGCTGGCCCTCTTCTTCCAGCGCTACCTCGTGCGCGGCATGACCCTTGGCGCGGTCAAGGGCTAAGGAGATGACCATGGATGTGAACCGCACGCTCAGCGAGATGACGCTCGAGGAGAAGGTCGGGCAGCTCTTCCTGCTGGCCTTCGAAGCCGAGAACATCGACGCGGCCCAGACGCTCTTCGAGCGCTACTTCGTGGGTGGCTCGTACCTCTCCAACGACAACCTGCCGGACCCCGTCGCGGCGGCCCGGATGACCGCCCGCATCCAGGGCTTCGCGGCCAGGACCAGGCTCGGCATCCCGGTCCTGCTGGGCGCGGACCAGGAGGGCGCCTGGCAGGTGATGTACCCGGGCTCGTGTCCGGGACCGGGCAACATGGCCCTCGGCGCCACGGGCGATCCCGAGCAGGCCCGGGCGATGTATCGCGTCATCGGTGAGGAGGTGCGGGCGGTCGGCCTGCACGCCACCTTCGGGCCCTGCGCCGACTGCAACACCAACCCCGCCAACGCCATCATCGGCACGCGCTCGTTCGGCGAGCCGCCCGAGCTGGTCGCGCGCATGACGGAGGCGGCGGTGGCGGGCGTGCTCGAGGCCGGCGCCATCCCCACGCTCAAGCACTACCCCGGGCACGGTGACACCACGCTCGACAGCCATCGCGGGCTGCCGACCGTGGAGCGCTCACGTGACGAGCTCATGGAGATCGACCTGCTGCCCTTCGCCCGCGGCGTGGCGGCGGGGGCACCGCTGGTCATGACCGCACACATCATCTTCCCGGCCCTGGACCCCGACCGACCGGCCACGCTCTCGCCGGTGATCCTCGACGAGGTCCTGCGTGGCGAGCTGGGCTTCGAGGGAGCGGTCATCTCCGACTCCATGAACATGCACTCGATGCGCACCAACTACGACCCTATCGACGCTGCGACCCAGGCCGTCAACGCCGGCGTCGACATCGTGATGCTGGCGGAGGAGCACTACGACCACGACGAGGGCTACCTCGAACGCCAGGTGAGCCTCATCGAGGGCATCCGGGAGGCCGTGCGCTCGGGCCGCATCAGTGAGGAACGGCTGGACCAGGCCGTGGGCCGGGTGCTGCGCCTGAAGGCGGAGTTCGCAACCGCCGATCCCGCTCCCGAGATGGTCGGCACGCGCGAGCATCGGCGGGTGGAGCTGGGCGCGGCACGGGCGGCCGTGACGGTCCTGCGCGGCACCCTCGACCTGCTGCCCGTCAGCGCCGACGAGCCGCCCACGCTGGTCAACACCACCCGCCGCGAGGCCTACCGGATCCTCGGCTCCACGCGAGGCATCGGACCCAACCAGACCGATCCCGCCTTCGACCTCTTCGCCGAAGCCGTCACGCGGCGCGCCCCCGGGACACGCGTGGTCTCCGCCGAGGACGTGCTCATGGGCCGTCTCCCGGGCGGCGATGGCCTGCTCGTGGCGGTGACCGAGAACCATCCCCTGCCCGGCGTGGACTTCGACACGGACGTGCGCGAAGGCGTGATCGACGCCCTCCAGTCGGGCGGCGAACGGGTGCTGGTGGTGGCCTTGCGCGACCCCTACGACCTGGGAGAGCTGGAGGACGTGACCGACTACCTCTGCACCTTCAGCCCGCGCTGGTGTGCGGCGGAGGCCGCGGCAGAGGTGCTGTTCGGTGAAGCCGAAGCCGCCGGGGCGTCGCCGGTGAGCGTGCCCGGCACCGATATCACGGCAGGGTGAGCGAGCAGCCCTTCCGCACGGAGATCGACAAGCTCCGCGCCGGCACCCGCGAGCGCGCGACGGCCTCATCCGCGGGGCGGTGCCGTCGGTGGCGCCGGCGCTGGCCATCAGCGTGTGGCAGGCCGGCGCGCCCTGGTTCGAGGCCTACGCCGGCTGGATGGACCCGCAGACGGAGACCACGCCGGTCGGCTTCGCCTCGCTCTTCGACCTGGCCTCGGTCAGCAAGCTGTTCACCGCGACCGCCTTCCTGCGCCTGGCCAACGACTTCAAGGTCGACCTCGACGATGCCGTGGTCAAGGTCATCCCGGAGTTCGGCGCCGGAGGACCACGGGGCATCGACGGCGGCCAGGACCCCCTCACCTGGCAGCCCCTGCCGGTGCCGGCGGGTCGCGAGCAGGAGACGGTGGAGCCGTCGGCGGTCACCTTCCGGCAGCTGCTCACCCACACGGGTGGCCTCGCGCCGTGGCACTCGCTGTTTCGCGAGGCCGGACCCGTTCCGCCGCCGCCCGGTGAACCCGACGCGGTGAGCGTCGAAGCGCGCTGGACGGCCGGGCTGGCGGCCATCGGCGACTACGCCTTCGTGGGCCAGCCAGGCGAGGCCTTCCACTACAGCGACCTCGGCTTCGTGCTGCTGGGGATGACCGTGGCTCGGCGCTTCGGGCAGCCCCTGCCAGCGGCCATGCAGGCGCTCATCCGCGACCGGCTGGGGCTCGATTCGGTGACCTACACGCCCGTGGCCGCCGGCCGTCCCCGCCGCCGCGTCGTGCCCACGGAGGTCGACGACCGCTGGCGGCAGCGCCGGTGCTGGGGTGAGGTCCACGACGAGAACGCGGCCGGCCTGGGCGGGGTCGCCGGCCACGCGGGCCTGTTCGCCACGGCGCACGATGTGGCCCGCTTCGGGGTGGCCTGGCTGCGCCAGGACCCGCGCCTGCGCCTCGAGCGCTTCAGGCGCACCGCGGTGACGAACCAGACGGAGCGGCTGGAAGCGGCTCGCGGTCTCGGCTGGCAGGTGCAGCCGACCGACCATCTGGCCCCCTTCAGCGCCGAGGCCTACGGGCACACCGGCTTCACCGGCACCTCGCTGGTGGTCGATCCCCGTCGGGACCTGGTGGTGGCGTTGCTGACCAACCGCGTCTACCACGGCCGCGACCCCGAGGGCATCGAACGCCTGCGCCTCGACCTGCACGAAGTCTTCGCCGGCGCCACCGACGCCGGAATTGGGCCATCATCGGGATGATGAGCGACCACCCCGTGCTCGCGGAGATCCGAACCGCCAGGCCCCAGCTGCGACTGCTCACGGAGCCTGCCGAGACGGCCGACTACCGCCGCGACGAGACCGACTTCGTGCCCTCCGGGCAGCCCCTGGCGGTGGCCTTCCCGACCTCCACCGACGACGTCAGCGCCGTCGTGCGCGCCTGCGCCGGCCATCGCGTCCCGGTCGTCGCGCGAGGCGGCGGATCGGGCCTCTCGGGTGGCGCCAACGCCATGGACGGCTGGATCGTGCTGTCGATGAGCGGCCTGGACCGGATCATCGAGATCGACGCGGCCAACCTCGTGGTCGTGACGCAGCCGGGGGTCATCACCGCCGACCTGGAGGCGGCCGTCGAGGCCGAGGGGCTGATGTACCCGCCCGACCCCGCCAGCCACGAGCTCAGCTTCATCGGCGGCAACATCGCCGAGAACGCCGGTGGCCTGCGCTGCGTCAAGTACGGCGTGACCCGCGACTACGTGCTGGGCCTGGAGGTCGTGCTCGCCGATGGCGAGGTCATCCGCACGGGCGGGCGCAACGTCAAGGACGTCATGGGCTATGACCTCACGCGCCTGATGGTCGGGAGCGAGGGCACGCTCGGCATCATCACCGAGGCGACGCTCAAGCTGCGCCCCAGGCCCGCGCCCAAGACGACGCTGCTGGCCTTCTTCCCCTCCGTCGGCCACGCCGGCGACGCGGTCAGCCGCATCACCGCCGCCGGCGTCACCCCGGTCACGCTCGAGATGCTCGATCGCAACATCATCGACGCGGTCGAGGGCGCCCTCCACCTGGGCCTCGACCCGGCTGCCGGCGCGATGCTGATGATCGAGTCCGATGCCGGCGGTCAGCTGGCCGAGGACGAGCTCGACAGCGCGGCCCTCGCCTGCCGGGCAGCGGGCGCGACCTCCATCGACCGGGCCACGAACCCCGACGAAGCCGACGCCATGCGTGAGGCCCGGCGCCAGGCGCACTGGTCGCTGAAGCAGCTGGGGCAGGCGCGGACAGAGGACATCAGCGTGCCGCGCAGCCGCGTCGGGGAGCTGATCGACGCGATCGCCCAGATCTCCCGGCAGCACGACATGATGATCGGCGTCTTCGGACACGCAGGTGATGGCAACTTCCACCCGGCCTACGTCACCGGCCAGGACGATCCGCGAGCTGAGGAGCGGACGGATGCGGTGCGTGCGGACCTCTACACGGCGGTGCTCGCGCTCGGGGGCACCATCACCGGCGAGCACGGCACCGGCCTGACCAAGCGCGACTTCCTCGAGCAGCAGTACGGGCCCCGTGGGGTCGCGGCCATGCGTGCCATCAAGGACGCCCTCGACCCCGACGGCATCCTCAACCCCGGCAAGCTGTTGCCCGACTGACGACGGCCGCGCTCGAGCTATCGCGCAGCCGCGGCGGTGAGCTCTGCCCTGACCTGACCCGCGATCGCCTCCGCGTCGGACACGATGCCGTGGATGATCCCCGATCCGCGGCACGTCAGCCACGGCAGGCCAATGAACCAGAGCCCAGGCATCGTCCCGAGGCCGTGGTCATGGACGGGCAGCCCGTCGCTGGTCGTGGCCTCTGCTGGAAGGAAGCTGTAGTCACCGCGCACGCCGGTGGCGAAGATGACCGTGCCGACGCCAGCGGCCTGAAGATCGAGCGTCGTGGGCCAGTCCACCGCGCCCGGGTCCGGCGCGGGCTCGTCGGCCGGGTCCGCCTCGAGCGCTGGCAGGGGGATGCCGGCCGCGCGGATCCCCTCGTCGATCTGCGCGCGCACCTGGGCGGAGCGCCCATCGGCGAAGCTGATGCATGCGGGCACGCTGTCGTCAAGCGTGAGCACGTGGCCATCGACAGCGGTGATGCGCCCGAGCAACCGCGCACCCCTGGCCGCGAGCCACTGCAGGCTGAGCGTATGGCCGTAGCGCCCGACACCGGAGATGATGGGCATGGCCGCGGCGCGCTCGGCCGGATCGGTGACCTCGTCGGCCGTGGCCTTGAAGAAGCCGGCCCCAGCAAGCCACAGGAGGATGTCGCGGCCCCGATAGCGCCGGGGGACGCGAGTCACCTTGCTCACCGACCAGTACACCTCACGGCCGGCCAGCAGCAGGTCCTCCACCACCTGGCCACCCGTCTGCCCACCACCGATGACGAGCACGGCGCCCGGCGCGAGGTGGGCCGCATCGCGGTACTCGAGCGCGGGCAGCTGGTCGATCCCGTCGGGGAGCTGCGACGCCAGCGGTGGGATCCGGGGCACGTTCTGGACGCCCGAGGCGACGACGAGCGCGTCGCACTCGAGCGGACCAGGTAGCGCGCCCTCGACGTGGACTCGGTAGCCCCCCGCGGTGGTGCGCTCGACACGTGTGACGTTCACGCCGGTCCGTACCGGAAGATCCCAGCGATCGACATAGCGTTCGAGTCTGGCCACGAGCGAGTGGTGGTCGATGAACCCATCCGCCGGCTCGCCGATGTCCTCGTCGACGTCTCCCGGCAGCCGGTTCATCGAGGTCGGCGTGTTCAGCGTGAATGACTCCCACCGCTGGTTCGCCCACGAGGCACCGACCCGGTCGCGCTCGAGAACGAGGTGTCCAACCCCCTGTTGCCGGAGGCACTGACTCACGGCCAGGCCGGCATGTCCCCCACCGATGACGATGGCATCCATCGATGCATCCTAGAGGGTCCCGCAAGCCCCGTCGGACGATTGCCAGTGGACATCGAGGGCGCCGTCTGCCGGGCGCGACCGGGGGTCGGCGGGCACCCGCGCTCAGTCTATACAAACATTTGACAAACACTGCACATGTGCGTAGGGTTGGGACACCGGCACGGGACTACCGAGCCCACAGGAGTAGCGACCGTGAACCCCATCGACCCCGCCCGGCTGACCAAGCCGTCCACGAGCGCGCACTGACATGGATTGGAGCTACCCCGAGGGCGCTGGCCCTGAAGGTGTCTACGAGCTCGGGCGTCGCCTCGCCACCCAGATCGGACGCATCCCCAACGCGACGAGCTTCACCAATGACGCACGCGAGATGCTGCGCATCACCCGCCGCGTGGAGTCGGTCGCTCGTGGAGGGCGACTCTTCGTCGGCTTCCAGAACGCAGCCAAGCTCGAGCTGGAGCGCGATCGCTACCAACGCCTCGTCGCCGAGGGCACCGAGATCGTCGCCTTCGGCGCAGGGAACCTGAAGGCGCCCATCGCCGGTATGGAGTACCGGGGCCTGAGTCCCCACCGACGACGCCTCGCCAACAACTGGTTCCTGGTCACCGACGCCCCTGAGCGCGTGGCCTTCGTGAGCTGGGAGATCGGCCAGGAGTCCGTCTTCGGGCAGGGTGGCGCGGCCACGCCGGGCAAGGCCTTCGTGGGCTTCATCACCGACGACCCGCTCGTGGTGGACGAGCTCGTGCGTGTCATCGAGACCTGGGCTCGCCCCGCTCCCCCGCCCAGCGAGCGCTCGGCACCGACCGACCCGCGGCGCCTTGATGCCAGGTCCCAGGCGCTCGTGGAGTCGATCGAGGCGACGAGGGCCGGTGCCACCGGGGCCGCTCCCGGCGCCGTCGTGCTCGTGACTCGAGCCGATGACGACGACGCGGCCACGACGATGGCCATCGCCATCGCGCGTAGCGAGCAGCGGCAGCTCGTGGTCGTCGACCGCAGCGCCGAGAGCATCTTCGGAACGCCGTACAGCGACTTGCGGGGCGACGATGCGTTCCGGCCTCGGCCCGATCGCCTCTTCGACGCTGCCGTCGCGGTCCGCGAGGGACGGGCCCGAACCGCGCGCACGATCACGGCGGCAGCGTCGTTGGGTGTGCCGGCGGGCGGATGGTTTCCCACACGCGCGGGGTCCGATGGCGTGGCCGAGGCGGTCCGACGCTTCGACGGCAGCATCATCGTGCTGCCCGCCTCCGTCCGTCATCCCTCGGTCGCCGAGCGCATCCGGGGCATGACCCTCGAGTCCGTCGAGCGCATCGGCGTCCCGGTCGTGGTCGCAGGCTAGGCCATGGACGACCGGCTCGAGACAACCAGTGGTGAGGAGCCTCGCATCGCCGTGGTGACCGGGGCAACGGGCGCGATCGGCTCCGCCACCGCGGCCCGACTAGCCAGGGATGGCTGGCACGTGGCACTCGCCGTGCGCGACCAGGAGCGCGGCCGCGAGCTCGCGACCCGCCTCGGGCCACGATCGGCAGTGGTCGTCATGGAGGCCACCTCGTCGAGCTCGGTCGAGGCCGCCTTCGCCCAGGTTGGCGACCAGCTTGGCCCGCCCACAGCGCTCGTCCATGCCGTGGGCTCCACGCTGCTGCGGCCCGCACACGCCATCAAGGATGACGAGTTCGACGAGGTCATCGCCGTCAACCTCGTCTCCGCCTTCTATGCCCTACGAGCGTTCGTGCGGGTCGTGCCGCGCGGCACGGCCGGCGCCGCCCTGTTCTTCTCCAGCGCGGCCACCGCGATCGGCCTCGTCAACCACGACGCCATCTCCGCTGCCAAGGGCGGCGTGGACGGGTTGGTCACCGCGGCAGCCGCCAGCTACGCGGGGCGTGGGATCCGTGTCAACGCCATCGCGCCCGGCCTGGTGCGTTCGGGCATGACCCGCCGGCTCGTGGAGAACCCCGCCACGCTGCAGGCCTCCGAGTGGATGCATCCGCTCGGTCGTATCGGCGAGCCGGAGGATGTGGCCAGCCTGGCCGGCTTCCTGGTCGGCCCCGAGGCGGGCTGGATCACGGGTCAGGTCGTGGCCGTCGACGGTGGCCTGTCCGGGGTCAAGCTGGCCCCGCCGGTGGCCCCCGGGACGCGCAGCTGACATGATCGAGCACGGCAGCGGGCACATCCCACACCTGCCCAGCGTCAGCACGTATGACCTCAACGGTGTCCGTCGGACCCTGCCCAACGGCCGCCTCAACGTCCTGCTCATCGCCTATCGGCGGTGGCAGCAGCTGGAGGTGGACACTTGGCTGCCCGCGCTCGACGAGCTCGAGCGGCGCCACGGTGGTCTCGGCTACTACGAGCTGCCAGTGGTCGGGGAGATGAACGGGCTCGGTCGACGGGCGCTCGATCACGTCATGCGCCGTGGCATCGGTGACCGCGAGGTGCGGTCGCGGACCCTGACCTTCTATCGGGACAGTGCCGGCTTCCGGGAACCCCTTGGCATCCCGGACGAGGACCACATCGCGGTCGTGCTCGTGGATGGCGACGGACTCGTGCTGTGGCGGGCGTCCGGGCCCTACGAACCGTCCCTGGAGCGGGCGCTCGATGTGGCCGTGCGCTCAGCCGCGAACGCGCGCGTCCACTAGGGTCGCCGGGCCGAGGGATAGACGGCGTCGAGCTCTTCCAGCAGGCGTCGCTCGTCCGGCCGCCGCAGCCACACGACGACGAGGTAGACCGCGATCCCGACAGTCCACGCGATGGCGATCAGGGGAACCCACGAGAGCACCGGCCACGCGTCCGCCTGGGCACCGATCCAGTCCAGCCCGAGGATCATCGCTGTGATCCACAGGAGTCCGAGCACCGCCCATGTATCCCAGCGTGGCCACGCTCATGTGCGATGACGGACGACGCAGATCGAGCGCGGAGATGGTGGGGTGGTCGGGCGCGTAGAAGTAGGCCGCCTCGAGCCGATGGGCAGCCGGGATGCCGCTCCCGGTGCGTGCTGCGAGCGCTCGCTCGACCCACTCCGCGTGACGACGGGCGAAGACCGTGTACCAGAAGAGGTAGCTGGCCTCGAGGAACACGAATGGCACCAGGAACGGGACGATGAGGACCGCGCCCCCGAGCGGCTGCCAGAGCGAGGCGACCAGGAGCGCGATGGCCACCAGCGTGTAGACGCGCATGTGCACGAAGAACAACTGTGAGTAGCCGAAGAGCATGCCGCGCATCCGTCGCAGCTGCTGATCGAGCTGCTCCACGGTCAGCCGCTCATCGACCGTGTCGAGCGTGGGTTCCATGGGCGCAGGATGTCACATGCCGCAGCCCTCGTCTCGCGCGCGGAGGAGGTGGCCTATCGTTGCCCCATGAGCGACATCATCCAGCGTCGTCCCGTGGGGCCGGAGCAGCCACTCTCGGAGGCAGACCTGTCGGAGGACCCGGTGGCCCAGCTGCGGCGCTGGCTGGAGGAGGCGGCAGCTGCGGGGGCGCGGGAGCCCAATGCCATGACCCTCGCGACCGCGGATGCGGCAGGCGTGCCGTCGGCGCGAGTGGTGCTCTTGCGCGGACTGGATCAGGCAGGCCTGACCTGGTACACGAACCGTCGATCGCTCAAGGGTCGCGACCTGGCGGCCAACCCGCGTGCGGCGCTCGTCTTCCACTGGGAGCTGCAGCAGCGCCAGGTGCGCGTGGCCGGGGTCGTGTCGCTCGTGCCCGAAGCTGAAGCGGCAGCGTACTTCTCGGGGCGGCCGCGACGAAGCCAGCTCTCCGCGTGGGCCTCACCGCAGGGTCAGCCGCTCGCCGATCGAGCCGAGCTGGAGGCTGCGACCGAGGCCATCGACGAGACCTACCCGGCGACGGTGCCGCTGCCGCCGTTCTGGGGTGGGTATCGACTCTCGCCCATGATGTTCGAGTTCTGGCAGGGGCGCCGCGATCGCATGCACGACCGCTTCCGCTACCTGCGAGGCGGTCAGGACTGGCGCATCGACCGTCTCGCTCCGTAGCCTGGTCTAGGGATCGACCCTCCACAGCTCGCGACCGCGTTCTCCGTCACTGGCGCTGAAGAGCAGCGCCCCGCGAAGTGTGACCAGGCCGAGGGGGTTCGACGAGCCGAGCGGGTTGATGTCGACGGCCTCGACCGTACCGGCCGTGGTCCCGTCACTCTGCCACAGCTCATGGTCCAAGAGCCGACGCGGTGGGCCGGCGCTCCCCGGACCGGCCGCGAACCACAGACGCCCGGCGGCTCCGACGCAATCGAGCGTGTCGTCGGAGGTGAACCAGTCGGCCGTCCCGCCCATCACCAAGGCGGTGCCGGCGGCGGTGGCGTCACTGACCCAGAGCTCATCGCGCCATGGCAGCGAACCCGAGGACCTGGTCATCCACAGTCGGCCCGCCTTCGCCTGCATGCCGGGCAGCGGTCGCACGCGCGGCACGACCTTGGCGATGCCGGCCCTGCTGCCGTCGGCTGCATAGAGCCGGGGCCCGACCTGGCCGGTCCAGCCGTTGAAGTAGAGGGTCCGGCCCAGGACCGCGAACTCCTCGGTGGCGAGGATGCTCCCGACCGGCCCGGTGCCGGCCCACGTCCCGTCAGACCACCACAGGTGGGGCGCCTCGAGACAGCCGGTGTCGCCCGCGTTGCAGCCTTTTCCCAACTCGTAGTACATGCCGCTGAAGTAGAGGTGCCCCCGAAAGCGCGCGAGGGGGCCCGTGTTGAGCCACCGTGGCGAGATGCGCCTGGTGCCGGTGCTGCTGCCGTCGGTCTTCCACAGTGCGCCATCTGCGCTGAAGTAGAGACGCGCGCCCATGACGGCCGCGCCGACGAGGTCGATGCCCTTGAAGGTGCGGACCAGCCGAGTCGATGCGGCCGAGCCGGCGGTCTGCCAGAGGTCCTCATGTCGGCGGCTGAAGTAGGCCCGTCCGTCGAACGCCCTGATCTGTAGCTCGCCCGAGCCCGTTCGGCCGGGTGTCAGGTCTCGGACCAGGCGCGTGCCCTTGCGCGTGCCGTCGGTCACCCACAGCTCGCGGCCGTGGCTGCCATCGTCGGCGCTGAAGTAGAGCCTCGGACCCACTCGCGTGAGCGATCGCGGTGCGGAGGCGGCACTACCAGGTCGGATGTCCCGCACGAGGCGGGTCCCGGTGGCCGAACCGTCGGTGACCCACAGCTCGCGGCCATGGGTCCCGTCGGTGGCGCTGAAGTAGACCCGGCCACCTGCGGCCGTCAGCGACTGCGGACCGGAGCCTGCGCTTGGATTGATGTCCGCGACGAGCCTCGCGCTAGGCTCGGCACCCGCGGCGATCGCGGGCGTGAACAAGACCGCCGCGACGATGCTCGCGGCGGTCCACCTGACGACGGAACGCATGCCTTGGCACTCCTGGCAGGTGCTGCGTTGACCCGGTGAGGGCTGCTATCGCGCAGCGCCAGCCAAGGAACGCTACGCCGTCCACACGCGCCCGCGCAGGTGCCGTTGGTCACCTCGATGGAGCGCCCTCCCATCAAGGCCCGGGGCGGCGAGCGACCGGAGGCCCGAGGCGCAAACAGGAACCGAACACCAGCTCGCACCCACGCGGGACCCCGGTCGGGTGCGTGCGCCGAGCAGAAGGGACGACAGACTGGCTGACCACGCTGGCGTCACCAATCGTCTCCGCGCCTGGACCCGGTAGAATGTCGCCCGAGGCCGACATAGCTCAGTGGTAGAGCAGCTGTTTCGTAAACAGCAGGTCCTCGGTTCAAATCCGAGTGTCGGCTCCACTCCCCACGCGTGAAATGGCCCGTTCTGGGCTGTCGGGTGGCCCATCGTGGCAGACTTGAGCGGGCTGAAACGAGAGCATGCGGCCCATGGACATCCGTGAGCACCACCTCGGCCGCATTTCCATGCAGCTCGAGGACGGGATCGTTGCCGTGGACGCCAGTGCGCCGGTGCGGCGCCTCGTGCTCTTCGAGCGCGTAGCGGTCGAGTCGATCCGGCTGACGGAGCTCCCGACACTTGCTGCATTGTTCGGTTGGGACACGCGCAACACGCTTGGCATCATGCAGCAGCTCAAGCCCGAGCTGGCGGCCGGCCACCAGCAGCATTGACGGCGACGGCAACGCTCCGAGATCGGTGCTTCGTCTCGTCAACGACGGCGAGATGCCCGCCCGTGAACGGCGAGTTGCCCGCCCGTAAGGAGTTCGGGCGCTGGCGCATCTTGCGTGCCGATATCGAGATTTGTCGTGAGCCCGCGCCCTCGATGCCGTCGGCACCGGGGGTCAGGGCTGCAGGCAGCCCGGCACCGAATTGGACCTGCCCCAGGGCCACAGCGTGGTGCCCTCGCGGTCGTAGATCTTGACCCAGTCGACCTTGGGGAGCTGGCGCAGCGTGGGCATGATCAGGCTGGCCACCGACGGCAGCGCCGAGCCCCCGGCAGCGCAGGGACCCTTCAGGGTGACGCGGGCGATACGACGATCGTTGACCCAAAAGCTGCGGAATCCCGTCGCGCCGGAGGGCTGGAAGCGCAGGCCGCGAGCCAGCTCGGATGCCGTGGGCCCAGCGAACAGGCGGTGCAGGGCTCCCTTGGCACGGCCGCCGACGGGTACCTTGCGGACCACCGGCACAACCTCCGGGAGCTGCCCCACCAGGACGGCTTCCTGATCGACGAAGAACACCTGCGTCCACCGCTTCTTGAAGCCCGTGGCCACATCGACCACGAAGCGGCTGGGCCGCCTGAGGGTGGTCGCGCGAAGGATCTTGGTCTTCTTCATCAGGCCGATGCCCAGCGACACGTCAGCCTCGAAGTCGCCGAGGAGCACCACGTGGGCGATGTTGGGCAGAGCGTAGGCTCGCCGCTGAGTACCGAAGGTCGAATCCTGCGGCGGCTCAGGGTCATGCGCGAGGGCGGGATAGAAGCGCACCCGCAGGAACGCGTTGCCATGGACGTGTGCGGGCTTGTCCGACGGGTCCAGCCGCAGATCGCTGGCCCATCTCACCTTGGTCACGTCGGGCACAGGCCCATCGAACTCGAAGACGATCCGATCGAAGCCGGTGTGGTGGGCGGCCCGCACATCGACAAGCGTGGGCGTCTTCGCGGCACTGACTCCACCGGAGACCGTCACGAGGAGCAGGATCAGCGCCAGCAGCAAGCCGATACTCGTCTGAGAGTGGGCTTTGGCCGAGGACATGGCGTCACCTCCGAACGATGCAGGATGAGCACCCTGGGCACGCGTGCACAAGAGGGGTATCGCCTCATGTCCCGGGCCAGATGTCCCGAACGCCGACGGAGCGTGCCCAAAGCGAGCGCTCTCGGCGCTCGGTCCAGGGTCCTTGGCGCCGCAAGGCGGTCGCCAGGACAGCGGGGTACGAGACGATCGCCTGAAATCCGCGCGGCGCCCTCGCGATTCGTAAACAGCAGGTCCTCGGTTCAAATCCGAGTGTCGGCTCCACTCCTGCCCGTGAGATGGCCCGTTTCGGGCTGTCCCTGGCCGGAGTCAGCAGGGTCTGGCCCCCCTGATGTGACCCCTGAGAACACCCGCCAATGTGACCAACATAGGTGCACGATCGCGGCTAGATTGCCAGGCCCTGACTAGGGTCCAGATCCTGAATTGGCTAGCGGCGTGCGGACCACCTTGACGAAGACCTCATCGATGCTCGCGACCAGTTCCGTGACCGACAGGAGGCTGCCGTGCTGAGCGGCCTGGCGGCGGATTCTTCGAGACCAGGGCAGCAACCAAGCGCAAACTCAAGCTGGTTCAGCGGTCACACGCTTCGTCACACGGCCGGTCGTCAAGGTACGACCCATCGAGCGCATCCCCGACGCTCGACCGACCGGAGACAGATCGACATGACCGTCACACAGCGAACCGCAGAGCAGCCGGCCCTCACCAACCCACCCTTGACGCGGCTGCTCGCCGCCACCCGCCGACGCACGGCGAGCGTTCGTGCTGCCTACGCACAGTCACTCATCCGCGGACAGCTTGGGCCGGTCGTGGGCCAGCGTGATCACCGTCGACCCGAGCCTCCGTTCTCCGGCCCTCGCTTCTACTGAGCCTTGTGTCAGGGTCTGATCGCGGTCAGGATGTCCAGCCTATGAGTCTCCAGATCGAACTGCTCGGCGCGCCACGTGTGACCGTGAGCGGCAACGAGTCGGTACCGCCAAGAGGTCGCAAGGCGTGGGCGCTGCTGGCATACCTGTTGTTGACCTCGCGACCGCAGCCACGGGAGCGGCTCGCCACGCTGCTGTTCGATGAGGCCGCCGATCCGCTGGGTGCGTTGCGCTGGAACCTTGCGCAACTTCGACGCACGCTCGGCGATCGCGTCGAGAGTCGGTGGCGAGCCTCTGACCATCCGCCTGCCGCAGGGCAGCGTCATCGACACCGAAGTCCTCGCCCATGGCGACTGGACCACGGCAGTCGAGGTCACGGGCCTGGGCCGGGAGTCTGCTCGAGGGGATCGACCTGCCCGGCAACGCCGCATTCGAGACATGGCTGCTGGCCGAGCGCCGCCGTTTCGCCGGTATCAGTGCATCGATCCTGCGCGAGGCGGCGACCGCACGACTTGCGGCAGGTGAGGTGATGCCTGCGGTGGATCTCGCCTCTCGTCTCGTCGCCATCGAGGATTTCGATGAAGAGGCCCACGCGCTGCTGATCCGCGCCTATGCGGCCTCTGGCGATGTGGAGCGGGCGCGGCAGCAGTCCGCCAGATCGGCGGCGTATCTGCGAGATGAGCTCGGCGTCGAGCCCTCCGCAACCCTGGGTCGGGCACTCAGCGGTGCGCTGGCGGCACTGGAGCCAGACACCCGACTCAGTGCCGAGTGAACGGGGCATCGAGGCACTCATCGAGGCTGGACGTGCAGCCTTCAACGCCGGCGCCACAGATGCCGGCATCCAGACGCTTGCGCGGGCTACCGATGAGGCGAGGGCCCTCTCGTCGACACAGCTCCAGGCCCGCGCCCAACTGGCTCACGGTGTGGCCCTGGTGCACACGGGTCGGGGCCGTGATGGCGAGGGTGCGACGATCTTGCACGCGGCGCTGAGCTCTGCCGTTGCCGCAGGAGATGCGCGTATCGCCAGCGAGGCGTCGCGCGAGCTCGGGTACATCGAGTTCCTGCGAGGTCGCTACGACCGTGCCCAGACATGGCTGGAGCGGGCCATCGACGTCAGCACCCGATGAGATCGAGCGCGCTTCGGCGCTTGCCATCCTCGGGGCCACCGCATGTGACCGCGGCCGGACGGGCACGGCCATCGAAGCGCTCAGCGAAGCCGCCGCGGTCGGGGCACGAGTACAGAAGCCACGCATCGAGGCGTGGGCGCGTGCGCTCCTCGGTCGTGCACACCGCCTGCGCGACGAGCTCGACGAGGCCGCCTCAGAGCTAGACCGCGCCGTCGAGATCTGCCGTGCCGTGGGCTGGATGTCGTTCATGGCCATGCCGCAGTCGATCCGCGCGGACGTGCACCTGCTGCGCGGCGAGGTGGGACCAGCATCGGACGACTACGAAGCGGCCTTCGCACTCGGTTGCCAGATCGGCGATCCTTGCTGGGAGGGACTCGGTGCACGGGGCATCGGCCTGGTCCACTTCGAACGAGGGCGCATCGATGAGGGCTTCGAGTGGCTCAGCGACGCCGCTGTGCGCTGCGTGCGCACCACCGATGCCTATCTCTGGATCGAGGCGTTCTGTCTCGACACGCTCTGTGCTCGCGGCCTGGAACACGGCCGCAGCGAAGTCGCCGACTGGGCCGGACGACTCGAGACCCTCGCGGCGCGCACCGATATGCGTGAGATGCTCGTGCGCAGCCAGATGCATCGAGCCGCCCTCGGTGTCGTCGATGCTGCTGCTGCGGCACGACTCTTCGCTCGCGATATCGACAATCCTTCGCTTCTGAGAGAGCTATCCGGGACGCCAGCGCCCGCGTAGGTGTTGTCCGCCGGTGGCAGTCGATGCCCCGGCCTTCCGACGACGATGAACCCTGAGCTGACCCCTGTCAGAAAGAGTGGCCGGAGGGCCGCAGGGCTCTGGCGGGGGAGCACAAAGCCGAGACTGGCTCCCGCTGGTGCGGGCTGGCGTGTGGGGTTCGACGCGCTTCGACATCGCAGTCGGACGGGGTGCGGGCCCTCGGTCCTCGCGATTCGTAGACAGCAGGTCCTCGGTTCAAATCCGAGTGTCGGCTCCACTCCCCTACCCGTTGGCCGTGGCTCGATTTGAGGTTTCCCTCTGCTGTACACCTTGTACCCAGAACACCTCGAAGCTCCAGCGGGCGAGCCGCGCCGCCAGCCACGGGATCTGCTCCTCGACCGTCGGCGAGTGGTCGAGGCGCGGCAAAGCGGCTGCGGCGATCGTCGTGTAGCCGTGTCGCAAGTCGTGGAGGGTGAGTTCAGGCAGACCACTCCGCGCGAGCACGGCGTGAAGTGCCTTTCGGACGCGCTCACCGCGGCCAAGTTCATCGGCGAGGTCGCCGGGATCGGTCGCTTCAGGAGCCGCGCGACCTTTCGCGCGCCACAACGGCTCGGCGCCGACGCCTCGGCGACGCGGTCTGCCGCTGCATGCGCGAGGATAGGGCCCTCCACGCCACAACGACCAGCCAGGCCGACCTGGCGCAGGCCGCTTGACATAGGAGCAACCAATGGCACCTACGACCGGGGACGTCGGCAAGGGCACGCTGCCACTGCTCGACGACCGCCCCGAGCGCCTGCTCGTCATCGTCGCTCATCCTGACGACGCCGACTTCGGCATCGCCGGCAGCGTGGCCGCCTGGGTCGGGGAGGGCAGCGTGGCGCAACTCGTCTGCTGCACCAGCGGGGACGCCGGCGGCGACGCCGCCGACACTGACCCGCTCGAGCTGGCTCGCCTGCGCGAGACCGAGCAGCGCGCCGCGGCCGACATCGTGGGCTACGAGTCGGTGACCTTCCTGCACCGTCCCGATGGCGCGCTGGCCAACGACCTGGCGCTGCGCGAACAACTCGTGCGCATCCTGCGGCGCTTCCGGCCCGACGCGGTAGCGACGTCCGATCCGCGCGCCTTCTTCCACGCCGGCCGCATGGTCAACCATGTCGATCATCGCACCGCCGGCGCCGCCGCCGTCGATGCGGTCTATCCCGCGGCCCAGAACGCCATGGCCTTCCCTCACCTGATCACGGCCGAGGGCCTCGCCAAGCACCACATCGGGCGCATCTTCCTCTTCTGGAGCGACGAGCCCGATGTCGCGGTCGACATCAGCGCTACGCTCGAGACCAAGCGCCGCGCCGTCCGTGCGCACGCCTCGCAGTTGCGCGAGCCCGCCTCGGTCGACGAGATGCTGGGGCAGTGGGCCGCGAGCGAGGGAGCGCGGGCGGGCGTCGATGCGGCCGAGACCTTCGCCATCGTGGACATGCGCGGCAACGGCTGAGGCTGCTCCGCTCACGGCCCGAGGATGGGCACGAGCTGGTCGATGGTGAGTCCCGGTGCCCGCGCAACGAGGAAGGCGCGGGCATCCACGCCGATCCCGAGATGGGCTTGGCGGACGTGTTGGAGCCGGCACTCTCGTTACTGCGTCCGGAGGACGAGTAGCCGCAACCCGATCCACAGCTGACTGGATGCTGGCGCTCGCGTGGACAGCGGCGCGCCGGCTCACCTGCGCGGTCACATGCGGGTAAGCGCCTGCCCGCCCTCGCGTTTCGTAAGCAGCAGGTCCTCGGTTCGGATCCGAGTGTCGGCTCCATTCCCCACGCGTGAACTACCTCGATAGCCCTCAGGGGTAATCGTGTCGGTCGGGTCCAGCTCGGGATGCCTGCGCCACGCTGATCCCAGGTCACCACCAACTGGATGTGGTCCGAGGGCCACTGCTACTGTCGCACGTGTGTCGGACACTGCCGTTCTCGGCGTACCGACGGGCCTGGCCAGCACCACCCACCGGCCTCACCCAGTGGGCCTCGCCGTCGATCCTGGTACTGCCGAGCCGCAGCCCTCAGACGTCGACGACGGCGAAAGCGCCGTAGCCCACCACGCGCTGCCAGTCACCGGCCGTGTCGGCCGAGGTGCGCAGGTCGAGCCGCACGATGCGATGGCCCGCGCTTCGAGCCCAGGCGAGGGACACGCGCACGGCATCGACACCGCACGCGTCGTCCGAGCGGAGCTGGCCGCTGTCGAGGGCCTCGATGGCGGCGGCGGTGCGGGCATCGAGCTCCCTGGCTGTGACGTCGTCGTGGTAGTGGGACAGGTCGGTGCTGACCAGGACCAGCGCGCTCTCGGGCAGCGCCGCGCGCAGCTGACCAGCCGCGACGGTCGGGCGGCAGGCGCCCACCGCCAGCGGCACCACCGGCACGCCGGGCAGGCAGCGCTGGAGGAACGGCAGCTGTACCTCGATGCTGTGCTCGGCAAGATGTGGTCGGGCGTCAACCATGGCACCGGCGCGGACCAGCGCGCGTCGCAGGCCGTCGTCGAGGGACACGCTGCCCAGCGGCGTGTCCCATGCGTCGTGCGGCGCCACCGCCAGACCGTCGAGCGGCTCGAAGTGGCTGGGCCCGAGGATGACCACCACCGACGGCGGCGGCACGAGCATCGGCAGCAGACGGTAGGCCGTGGCCGCCACCGGTCCGCTGTAGATGTAGCCGGCGTGAGGCACGATCAGGCCCCGGAGCGCGCCGCGTGGAACGCCGGAGCGACCCGCCTCCGAGGCAGCCGCGAGCAGCTCGTCGACAGTCGCGGCCAGGGCATCGGCCGAGCCCGGGTAGAAGGAGCCCGCCGCGACCGGCCGACGCACGAGCGTCACGTCGCCGCCCTGCTGGAGATACCGACGGGCATGCGCCGCGAACCCCACCGGCCGGGCCCCGCCTCGAAGACCCCGGGGCAAGGTGCGCCGCAGTGGGCGCAGGCACCGTCGGGCGTGAGTTGCCACTCGCGGACACGGTAGCCGGCACGGCCGATGAGCAGCCGGCCGCAGGCGTGACACCAGGTGGCCTGGCCGAGAAGATCGTCGATGTTGCCGGTGTAGACGTAGCGCAGGCCGTTGGCCATCCCGATCATCCTCGCGTGGCGCAACGTGGCCGCCGGCGTCGGCCCGCGATCGCCCATGCGGTGGTCGGGGTGGAAGGCCGTGAAGTGGATCGGTACCGACGGCCCCAGATGGTCCGCGATCCAGCTCGTCAGGGCGTCGATCTCGGCGTCCGAGTCGTTGAGCCCGGGGATGAGCAAGGTCGTGATTTCGAGCCAGGTGCGGCCATTCGCCACGATGGACTCGAGCGTGTCGAGCACTGGCCCCAGGCGCCCCAGGCAGACCCTCCGGTAGGTCTCGTCGTCGAAGGCCTTGAGGTCGACGTTGGCCGCATCCATCGCGCCGAAGAGCTCCGCCGCCGGGCGCAGCTCCATGTAGCCCGCGGTCACAGCCACGGTCCGGACACCGACCTGCTGACAGGCGGCAGCCACATCGAGCGCGTACTCGAGGAAGACCGCGGGGTCGTTGTAGGTGAAGGCCACGCTGCGACACCCATGCGTCACCGCGCTGGCGGCGATGTCGGACGGGGAAGCCACGTCCGCGAGGGTGTCCCACTCACGGGAGGTGGAGACCTCCCAGTTCTGGCAGAAGGCACAGCCCAGGTTGCAGCCCGCGGTGCCGAAGCTCAGCGTGGGCGTGCCGGGCAGGAAATGGTCGAGCGGCTTCTTCTCGATGGGGTCGATGCAGAATCCGCTGGAGCGGCCGTAGGTGGTGAGCACGATCGCGTCGTCCTGGCGGGCACGAACGAAACAGAAGCCACGCTGGCCCTCACGCAGGCGACAGGCGCGAGGGCAGACGTCGCACTGCACCCTCCCATCGGGTCGTCGGTGCCACCACCGCGTCGGATGAGCCTGACCGTACGGGACGCCGGGAAGCGATCGTGCCGCCATCGTGGTGTCGATGCTGCGCCTGTCGCGCTCGGCCGTCCAGTCCCCGAGCGAGCGCATGGCTCTGCGCCCACGTCTCGGTCTCGTGGAACTCGTGGCGTGGCTTGCCTTCGGCCGCGTTCGAGGTGCCACGGGCGCCGCTCCTCTCCACGGGAGACGGCTCCCGGCACCACCAACGACTACCTCTGCTGGCCACGGACCCCGAGGTCCGGTCTTCCGACAGGGGCGTCGACTCGCGCGCGGGTCGAGGCTAGGCCGGCGCTACGACACTGACGCCGAGCGCCCTGGCGGCCTCGGCCATACGCCGGTCGTACGTCACCATCCCTTCGAGCTCGTCACCCACCTCGAGCGCAGCCGCGAGATGCAAGGCATCGAGGCTGCGCAACAGCTCAGGCTCCAGCATGGCCGCGCGTTCACAGATCGCGGTCGACAGCGTCAGTAGCACCAGCGAGTCAAGGATCGCCCGGGCCTGCACCATGTGCTGCGGGGCGGCCCGTCGGGTCGAGCGAAGCAGCTCGGTTCGCAGCAGATCGCTGGAGAACACCCGCTCGTCTCGCGTCTCGAGCCACCTCCGCAGGGCCGCAGACCCCCGCTCGGCAACGACCAGCTTCACCGCCGCTGACGTATCGAGATAGAACACCGCTAGTACCGTTCATCCTCACGCATGACCGCGAGTTCCTCGGACAGTGCAGCATGACCTGGTCGACGCCGGGCAGGTCGCGGCAGGTCGCTCAACCGTCGTTGCGCCGGGCGAGCGCGCTCGGCAGCGATGAGCGCCTCGATCCGACTCGATGGTATCGGCACCAGCTGGGCCACCGGCCGACCCCGATCGGTGATGGTCACCAGCTCGCCTGCGGCGGCGTCAGCCACGACGGCCGAAGCGTTCTGCTTCAGCGCTCGGATCCCAACCTCACTCATGTGCTACATCGTAGCACATGAGTCGTGCCGTAGACCGGCGGCCAGCCGGTATCGGATCGACGCACGCGTCTCCGGCTCTCGTCCAGGCGTGCTGGTTGCACACGATCGTGTCCTACGACCCTCGATCGCTCGATGGTCAGGCGCATGTGCCGGCAGCCGGGGCACCCATGGCGAAGGCGCTGCCACGGCCACCTGGCTCGGCCGATTCGGGACTTGATGGCAAACTACGAGTCGCCCGGCGGCCGAACGGACGGTGATGATCTCCGGGTTCGAGACGGAGATGGTTCGGACCAACGTGGAGCTTGCTGAGGCCGCTGTCATCCTGCGCAACGGCGGTACGGTCGCGTTCCCGACCGAGACCGTCTACGGTCTGGGCGCGAACGCGCTCGACCCGCGGGCCGTGGCCCGCATCTTCGAGATCAAGCAGCGGCCCCGGTTCGACCCCCTGATCGTCCACGTGTCCTCGGTCGCGCAAGGCCAGCAGGTGGTGCGTGCGTGGCCCGACACTGCCCGGGAGCTTGTACGGCGCTTCTGGCCGGGACCGCTCACGCTGGTCCTGCCCAAGGCCGACGCCATCCCCGACATCGTCACAGCGGGACTGCCCACCGTCGCACTGCGCATGCCCGCCCACCCCCTGGCGCTGGCGCTGATCGCGGAGGCGGGCGTGCCGGTCGCCGCGCCCAGCGCCAACAGGTTCGGCAGCATCAGCCCCACCACGAGCGCACACGTCCGCATGCAGCTGGGGGAAGCTGTCGATCGAGTCATCGACGGTGGGCCCTGCCGTGTGGGTATCGAATCCACGGTCGTCGCCCTGGCCGACGACGGCCCCCTGCTGCTGCGTGCCGGTGGCACGCCGGTCGAGGAGATCGAGAGCCTCATCGGTCACGTGCAGCGTCCCGGCGTCGACTCCGATCGCCCGGCATCACCCGGCCAGCTCGCCCGCCATTACGCGTGTCGCACACCGTTGAGCGTGTGGGAGGACGAGCGTGAGGCGCCGGACTCGCCGCGGTCAGGACTGCTGACACTGAGATCGCCGCTGGAGCGG
>CAVPNC010000009.1:0-153988 GCA_963706695.1 uncultured Chloroflexia bacterium
GTGGGCCGCCGATCGGGTGGTCGATGTCGGGCGCGGGGTCGATCGCGAGGGCCGGCAGCTCTACTCGCTCAGCGACATGTACGACGCTTGCGATCTGGTGGCCTACCCGTCGCTCATCGAAGGCTTCGGCAATGCGTACCTCGAGGCCGTCTATCACCGCAAGCCGGTGTTCGTGAACCGCTACCCGGTCTACGACGTGGACATCCGCCCCAAGGGCTTCCGCAACATCGAGATGACCGGGTTCGTGACCGACGCTGTGGTGGAGCGGACGCTGGCCGTGCTCGACGATCCGGTGCTCCTCGCAGCCTGGGCAGACACCAACTACGCGGCCGGCCTCCGTCACTTCTCGCACCAGGTCGTTCGCGACGGCCTTCGCGCCGAGCTCGCGGAGCTGTTCTCCTCGGAGTCCGGAGCATCCTGAGGCGTACGCCTGTAGCCTCTTGGGGATGACGTAGCGCCGGAGCCCCGGTGTGCGTCCTCACAGGCAGCGTGTCGTGAACGGCTTGGCGTGTGCATGCAGCCACTCATGAAGCGATGGGTTCTAGGTTTGGAGCGTGGTTGGATGACACGGGCGGAACGAGCGCCGATCGGTACGCGGAGACACGCTGCGGTCGCGATCATCGGGGCGGGTCAGCACGCGCGCGTCGTCGGTTCGGTGCTGGAGGCCGCCGGCCTGAGCGTGGCCGGTCACTACGACGACGATCCCGAGACGTGGGGAGGCGCCATCGGCCGTGCCCGGGTGAGGGGTCCACTCAGCGAGATCCCCTCGGGTGCAGCGGCCATCATCGCCATCGGTGACAACGCCGCCCGGAAGCGCATCGCCGACAGGCTGGACCTCGATTGGGTGACCGTCGTCCATCCCTTCAGCTGGCTGCACCCCGAGGTGCCGCTGGGCCCGGGCACCGTGGTGTGCTCCAGTGTCTCGGTGCAGGTCGGTGCTGAGATCGGCGCTCACACCATCATCAACAACGGGTCCGGCGTTGGTCACGACGCGCAGGTTGGCGATTTCGTGCACCTCGCCGTCTCCCACGTCGGTGCCGAGTCGCGGGTCGACGAGGGCGCGTTCCTCGGGATCGGCAGCGTGGTGCTGCCACGACTCATCGTCGGCGCTTGGGCCATGGTTGGCGCGGGTGCCGTGGTGATGGCCGATGTCCCTCCCGGCTCGACCGTCATCGGCAACCCCGCTCGGGAGACGGTCTCCGACCGGGAGATCCCCGACGTCACAGTCGACGTGTGAGCGGTTCGATCTGATGGGCGTCGGCGCGCGGCTCCGCCGAGGACGGTTCTGGCTGGTCGACCGCGTCAGGGGTGGCCGGATCCGTGTTCACTACGACGAGGTCCGCGCGGTGATGGCTGGCCGCCGACCGACCGGCGTTGCCCTGGAGCAGCTGCTCGACCATGCCAGCAGCACCACGGCCTTCTACGCACCCTACGCGGGGCACGGCCTGAGCAGCTTCCCGGTCATCGACAAGGCCGTGCTCAAACAGGATCTGGACGGGTTTCGTTCCAGCATCTTCGCCGGCACCACGCTCCCGACCAGGAAGACGTCGGGATCGACTGGCGAGCCGTTCATGGTGGTCCAGGACCCCGGCAAGCGAGAGCGCTCGATCGCCGACACCATCGTCTTCAACGAGATGGCCGGCCATCGCCTTGGTGAGCGCCTGATGTGGCTGTTCGCAGCCCGGCTGCTGCCGATGTCTCGGTGGCAGCGGTTCAGTCGCAACATCATCGCCGTCGACCACGTGGGCCTTGACGAAGCTCGAGCCGCGGACATCGTCGAGGCCCTCCGGCACGACCATGTCAACGCCACCCTGGGCATCAGCTCCACCTACCAGGTGCTCGCTCGCTACCTCGAGAAGCAGGGTTCGTCGGGTCAAGGCCTCGGGGTGAACGTCGTCATCGCGACCGGCGAGAACCTGCTGGCCGAGGTGAAGGAGCGTCTCGAGGCGGCATTCGGATGTCCGGTCGTGAACCGCTACTCCACCGAGGAGCACGGCATGCTCGCCTGTGGCCGACCCGGCCATGATCGCCTGTACCTGAACCGTGCCAGCTACCACTTCGAGTTCCTCAGGCTAGAGAGCGATGAGCCCCAGGCACCCGGCGAGCTGGCCCGTGTCGTGATCACGGACCTCTATAACCGAGCCATGCCGATGATCCGGTTCGATACCGGGGACCTGGCCATCACGGCCGAGCCCGACGAGCGCGGTGACATCACGGCGCTGCTTCGGATCGAGGGTCGTCGTGTCGATGTCATCTACGACACCTCCGGCGGCCAGATGTCGAGCCCTTCGGCGTCCGCCATCATCACCAAGTCCTTCCCCGCGGTGCAGCAGTACCAGCTCGTCCAGACGGGCCGGATCACCTACCGGCTCACGGCGGCGACGGGGGAGGCCCACTACCGCGAGGCTGATCTGGCCGCCGAGCTGCGTCGGTGGCTGGGCCAGGATGCCCAGATCAGCGTGGAGCTCGTGGACAGCATTCCCCGGCTGCCGAGTGGCAAGCACCGGCCGGTCATCTGCGAGTACGAACCCGAGCCGGAGGAGACGGCGCCGGAGGGCTGAACGGCTGAGCGCACCTGCTCGCGCCTCACGCGACGCTGGGCCGTCCGGCCCTTGACCTGCTGAGCGGGGCGGCGAGGATGGAGCAACCATCGGAGGGGAACGCGCAATGGGACTGGCCGAGCACCTCGCTGCACCCCAACTCGTGGACGACGACGGCCAGCCTACGATCCGGCCCACCCGGTTCGGTCACTTCCCGCTGTCTCGCCCCGGTGAGCCGAGATGGCACGGCTACCTCTACAGCTTCGGCATGGCGGTCGTTGGCGTTCTCTTGATCGCTCTCGGGGTCATGCCCTTCCTGGGCCTGGCGCTCGTGTTGCTGAGCTTCGGCGAGGTGTATCAGGTCTACTCCGGCAGGCCGTTCCAGCCGTGGCGGCGCGCCGATGAACAGGAGCGGTGGGATAGACGGGAGACCGGTGTCTTCCTGCTGGTTTGGATCGCCCTGTTCGGTGTCCTGAGTTGGTTCTCGATCGATTTCCTCGTCGAGCAGGACGGTCTCACCGACATTCAGTTCGCTGGCTGGATGGCGGCGATCGCTGTGGGCTCGCTCGTGCCGGCGGCCACGGTCGCCTGGGCGGTCCGCCGTCTTGGGGGATGGAGGCGATGACCGACAACCGGGCGTCCTGATGCGACGAGTGGCAGCCCGTGAACGCCCGAGCCGTCCGGCACTTGACCCACCGACCCAGGCACGCACGATGGGCGTAGCAGTAGGGGGCACCGCGACGTTGCGACTGTCAACGGCACTTCTCGCGACCGCACTCGTCTGTGCTGGCGCCGGCTCGGCCACGGCGCAGTCACCGGCGGCCAGCCCGGACGCTGCGGACCAGCGGGTCGAGCTGCCCGGCTACGGCGCTTCGATCATCGTGCCCGGGCACTGGACGACGGAGTTGTGGGGCAACAGTGGCCTCCCGCTGTTTCCGGAGTCTCAGCTCTACGAGGATCTCTCCGTCGTCGCCACGGGCCGTCCCGAAGCCCAGCAGTGCCGCCTCATCGCGTCATCGCCCGTGACCTGTGATGCACCGGTCGACCTCACCGCCGAGCTGGCGACCCCGGACTGGGAAACGGTCCCCCTGCCGGCCGGTGAGGCCGCCTACCAGGCGCTCGACTATCCAGACGTTCCCGATCTGGCCTGTTCCCGGTACGTCCTGAGCGACGGCCTCGATGTCTACGAGCTTCGGTGCTGTGGCGCTGACCGTCCAGCCGACGCCTGGCGCCCGATCGCGGACACCTTCGCGTTCCCAGCGCAGTCCCGCTGGGACAGCCCCGCCGCCGACGATCGTGACCTGCTCGAAGAGGTCGGCGTGGTTTGGCAGAAGCAAGGCATCCACCCGGCGGGCTGGAAGCAGGGATCCGGTGAGACCCAGACGGCCAAGCAATGGATCAACCGGCCACGCAACAAGCTGAGCAACGATGAAGTCGCCGCGATCCGGGCCATGGTCGACATGCTGGGGGTCCCGGCCAAGCGGGTCAACATCGGTGAGCGAGTCTACGAGTCCGAGGGTGGCGAGGTGCTCCTCGCGGTCGATGACGTCCGCGTCCGGGGCACGGCGAAGCGGCGCTGGTCGACGAGGTCGGGGCCGAGCCCGACGGAGGTCCTCCTCGATGGGCTCCTGGTGTGGCTGGCTGACGACTGGGAGCGGCGATACGAGGACCGGCCCACCTACGCGGAGGTTGAGATCGGCGGTCGCGACGTCATGGCGGTCACGTTCGGGGCCGATGATCCGACCGAGTACGTCCTGACCTCGGGCAATACCGCCATGAGGGTCCGGGGATCCGATGAGGAGGCAGCCCTGACCCTGCTGCAGGCGCTCTCCTGCCGCCATCTGGATGTCCGCTCGCTGGTCACCGACTACCTCCGCGAGCGGATGCCGCAGCGTTGAGCCAAGGGAGGACGTGATGGGCGAGCGATCAGGACGGCGGGGGCGTCTCGCGGCACTGGCGGTCGGGGTTGCCCTCGTGCTCAGCCTCGTGGCCGTCCCCGCCGCGCCGGCGCCGGCGTCCGCTGCGGACATCTCGTGCTTCGTGGGTCGAGCAGACACCACCTATCGGGTCGCGCCCCAGGCCGGCACGGTCCGAGTCGTCGTCGACTACCTGGCCATGAACCGCTGCCGCGACTACCGACTCATCGGCTGGCAGTTCGGCTGGATCCCGATCACCGCGGAGAAGGTGCGCTTCAGCGGGCCTGGCGTCAGCGCCAAGCCGGACGAGCGCGATGGCCAGTGGCGCTCGTACGACGTGAGGTTTCCGGCCCTGAACCCGGGAGGCTCGCTGCGTTGGCGGGTCACCTACGAGCTGCCGACGGGTCGGCCCGGCATGTGGAACGAGCTGGTCCTCGACGACGACTACTGGCACCTCTGCTGGACCGGCCACGGAGCCGATTCCGGCTCGACCCAGGTGATCTTCCCGCGTCGGAGTCGGCCCTTGACGTATATCGGCAACGCCAGCACGAAGTACGGGCCCAAGAGCGTCGTCGTCAGCGCCAAGGGCAAGGGTTCGCCCAATGCCCGGCCGTTCTGCACCGACGTCTACGACGTCAAGCAGATGAAGACCGAGCGGCTCGTCAGTCCTGGTGGCACCAGCGTCAAGATCCAGGGCTTCGCCGATGATCCGTCCTGGTCCGCCCGCGTCCGCTCGCAGGTGGAGCAGACGATCCCGCGCCTCGAGGAGATCTTCGGCTCGCCGGCCTCCGGGGCAGGCGCCGTCACCATCCGCGAGGTCCCCGAGAAGAACCTGGGCGGTTACGCCGGGATGCACTACGAGAGCAGCCACATCCGGCTCGGCAGCGACGCCGACGAGATGGGTGTCGTCGCCCACGAGATCGCCCACCAGTGGGCTGACGCACGCAACTTCGCCGGCACCTGGCTGCAGGAGGGTATCGCCGACTGGGTCGCCAACGAAGCGTCACCCTTGCGATACCGGACCACCTGCTACCCGCCGGGCGAGTACCCGGGCACGGGCAAGCCGCGCCTGTCGAAGTGGCTGCACCTTGGAGCGCGCTCCACCGAGCGACAGGAAGACATCGTCGATTGGCAGTACGACGCGGCCTGCCACATCCATACCCGGCTTGGCTTCGTGATGCGCAATGAGCGCATGGTCGAGGTCATCCGTGCCCTCACCGACGGTCGCCCGCCCTATGGCGGCTCGCCACGGACGAAGACCCAACGAGAGCGACCCGCCGACTGGCGCGAGTGGCTCGATGCGGTCGATGAGATCGGTCTCGTCCCGGCAGGCGCGACGGACCTCAGGCAGGCCGAGGCCTACGTCATCGAGTTCGGCATCGCCGGCAAGCAGGCCCTCGCCGGACGCTACAAGGCCCGGACGCGCTATCACGATCTGCTCGATCGTCAGAGCGGCGTGGCGGCTCCGCTCATCGTCAGGGATGCGATGGACGACTGGCGCTTCAGGGAGGCGCACCAGGCGATGGACATCGCGGAGTCGGTCGGGCCGCGGATCGCAGCCGCCTTGGCCGCGTCGGACGTCGAGGCCGACCCTGACGCGGAAGCCGCGCTGGCGAGGCTGCAGCGGCGCTACGAGGAGGCCCCGGACCTGGCGGCGCTCCGTCGGGTGCGGGCACAGGCCGGTCAGCTGCTGACGAGGGCCGACGCGAGTCGACCGGCGCAGTGACCGGCGCTTCCGGTTTCAGCCTGTCGTGTCCGGCCTTGCCACCCGGTCGGGGATGAGGACGGTGTTCAGCAGGAGCCGCTGCCGGTCCCGCGTGGGCTCGTTCTCCAGGAACGGAGCGACGGCCGCGTGCAGGCGCTCGACCAGTTCGACCCGCTCAGCCTCGTCGAGCCAGACCCCGGCCTGGCGATAGCCCACGGGATCCTCGGTGGGCTTGGCGGCGGGATCCTCGAGGTAGCGCTCGAAGGCGTCGACCAGCGTGCCGGCGAAGACCACGAATCCGCTGAGGATCTGGGCCTTGCCCATGCCCGACACGTCGTCGGGACCAAGGGTCGCGCCCCCTGTGGCCAACGCGTACGTACGCTCGATGCCGCCGCGAACCTGACGTTCCTCGACCACCTCGAGCATCCCGGCCGCAGCCAGCGTGGCCACCTGCCGATAGAGGGTGGCGTGGGCGACGTCCGGCAATCGGTGTGCCAGCTGCGCGGTGGTCAGCCGCTCCTTCCCGAAGGCCAGCACGATCCGCAGGCGAACCGGGTGGAGCAGGATCTCGGCACGTGTCTGACGCATGGGCGGAGTCTAGCACTATTGCTATCGACTATGATATTATTCTCACTACTGATACCAATGGCCCAAGTTTCGCTGTGAGGACGCCATGCGAGAGACCCACATGACCTTTCCGTCCGCCGGGGCGACGCTGTCCGGCACGTATGCGACGCCTGATGGACCCGGCCCGTTCCCGGCAGCCCTGCTGCTGGCTGGCTCCGGCCCACTGGACCGCGACGGCAACATCAAGCGCATGGCGCTCAACGTCAGCCGCGACCTGGCGGGCCTGCTGGCCGAGGCTGGCTGGGCCTCCCTGCGCTATGACAAGCGCGGCGTGGCCGCCTCGGAAGGGGACTACCTGAGCACCGGCTTCTTCGACGAGCTGGCTGATGCAGAAGCCGCTCGCGACTGGCTCATGGATCGCGAGGATGTCTCATCGGTCGTGGTCATCGGCCACAGCGCGGGTGCGCTGCAGGCAGCCGAGCTGGCGGGCCGCGAGCCCGCGGTCATGGGGGCGATCCTGCTCGCGGCCACGGCCAAGACCGGGGAGGAGACGCTCCGCTGGCAAGCACGCGAGATGGGCGAGAACATCGTGCCCGGTCCCATCAAGGCGGTCATGCGCCTCTTCCGCACCGATGTGCTCAAGCAGCAGGACGGCGCGATCAGGAAGCTCAAGGCGACCACCACGGACACTGCCCGCATCCAGCTCCAGCAGGTGAACGCCAAGTGGATGCGCGAGTTCATCGCGTACGATCCGGTCGCCGCCTTCGAGGCCGCGACCGCCCCGATGCTGGCCATCACCGGCTCCAAGGACGTGCAGGTAGACCCGGCCGACCTCGACGTCATCGCCCGCGCGGCGCCCGACGTGCAGGTGCTGGCGGTTGCTGACATGGACCACATCCTGCGGCACGAGCCGGCACCCTTCTCCAACCCCCGCCACTACCCCAAGCAGGCTCGGAAGCCGATCGATCCACGGGTGGTGGAGGCGATCCTGGGCTGGCTCCCCGAGCGCCGGGGAGCGCTAGTCGCGAGCTAGTCCACCGCCTGGAGGATCACCGCGCCGTGTCCGGCTCACCGGAACGCTCAACAGCAGCGCCGCCACGGTCACCGCCGGGATGAGCAGCCAGGCGGTCGAGACATCGGCGGCGTCGGCCGCGACCCCCAGCACGAATGGCGCCACGAGGATGGCCACGCCTGACGCCAGGATGAGCCGCGCCGAGCCCTTGTCCTGCACGTTGGGCACCAGCGCCAGCGCCACCGACACGCAGAGCGGGTACTGGGCCCCGACACCCACGCCGCCAAGGAAGATGCCCAGGGCGGCAAGCGTCACGTCGTCAGCGACCCACGCCAGCAGCGATCCACCGAGCGCCACCACGAGACCCAGGCGCATGAGCATCACCGGATCGCGGCCGCCAACCACGGGGAAGCTCAGGGCGAGGCGGCTGGCGGCCATACCGGCATAGAAGGCGGCGGCCACGAGCGTGGCGTCACCGAGCGAGACGCCCGCCTGGCGCTCGACCAGCGTGCTCGCCCAGAACACGATGGCGAACTCCACCGAGACCACCAGCACGAGCAGCCACCAGGCCAGCCAGTAGCCACTCGACAGCTGCCCCACCCGCTCGGTCGCGATGACCGGGATATCCCGGCGCCAGCGCGTCGCCCACAGCCCCATGACGATGAGTCCGCCCGCGACCACGAACGCCAGCTGCCACCCGGGACCGCTGTTCTCACCGAGGCCGATGACGATGGGCACGCTGATGGAGCCCACCATGGCCACCAGTGCGGCGCGGCTCATCCGGACCTGTGCGAGCGCCCCACCGCCACGTGTCAGGGCCCGGTTCACGTGGGCCAGCAGCAAGCCCACGCTGACGCCGACCATGCCGGCGCCGGCGAGCGTGACCACGAAGGCCGGCGCGGTCACGATGCAGATGCTGGCCACGGCGAGCAGGACGTAGGCGAGCACGTTGGCACGCTTGACGCCGATGCGGCCGTCGATGCGGTCGCCGGCAAGCCCGGCACCCAGCAACCCGAGAGCGAGCACTGACGAGTGCAGGGCCGCCTCGGCATCGGAGAGTGCCAGCGCGGCTGCGAGGAAGGCGGTCACGGCACCGACGCCGTAGAGGAGGTAGCCGATGACCGCCTGGTCGACGTAGGCGCTGCCCGCTTCTTCGGTCGAGGCCGGCGCCTCGGCCGCCATCCCCTCCATCGCCTCGACCGTCATGCGTTGATGCTAGCGGTCCGCCGGGCCGCCTATTGGTGGAGCGCGGGGCTATCAGATACGCTGCACCGACCATCCGAGGGGAGGTTGAGGTGCGCTGCCACCAGTGCGGCACGACCAACGAGGCGAAGGCTCGCTTCTGCATCGAGTGCGGGAACCGTCTGGCTGCTGCCTGTCCGGCATGCGGCTCCCAGGTCACCGCCACCGCCAAGTTCTGCGGCGAGTGCGGCGCTGCCCTGGCCGCCGAAACCGGACGACCCAGTGAACCTGCTCCAGCGATGGGCTCCGGTGCCGAGGGCCCCACGGCCGAGCGCCGCCTCGTCAGCGTCCTCTTCGCCGACCTGGTGGGCTTCACGCCGTTCTCCGAGGAGCGTGATGCGGAGGAGGTGCGCGAGACGCTGACCAGCTACTTCGAGCTGTCGCGCGAGGTCATCGAGCGCTACGGCGGCACGGTCGAGAAGTTCATCGGCGACGCGGTCATGGCCGTGTGGGGCGCGCCCGTGGCCCGTGAGGATGACGCCGAGCGAGCGGTTCGAGCCGCGGTCGAGCTGATCGATGCGATCGAGGGCATGGACGGCAGCATGCGGGCGCGTGTCGGTGTCCAGACCGGTGAGGCAGCCGTCAGCCTTGGAGCGACAGGGCAGGGGATGGTGGCCGGTGATCTGGTCAACACCACCGCACGCGTCCAATCGGTGGCCGAACCGGGAACGGTGCTCGTCGACGAGGCCACGATGCGGAGCGCGTCGCAGGCCATCGCCTTCGGATCGGTCGGCCAGCGAGAACTCAAGGGCAAGTCAGCTCCGGTGTCCCTGTGGCAAGCCCTGCGGGTCGTGGCTGAGGTGGGTGGACGTGGTCGCAGCGATGCGCTCGAGGCCCCGTTCGTGGGCCGCGACACGGAGTTCCGGCTGCTCAAGGAGCTCTTCCACGCGTCGAGCCGCGAGCAGCGAGTGCGCATGATCTCGATCGTCGGCCAGGGTGGGATCGGCAAGAGCCGCCTGGGGTGGGAGCTGGAGAAGTACCTCGACGGCCTCGTGGAGACGGTCTGGTTCCATCACGGCCGCTCGCCGTCGTATGGCACCGGCATCACCTTCTGGGCGCTCGGCGAGATGGTGCGCGGCCGCTGTGGGCTAGCCGAGAGCGACGATGAAGCCACCACCCGTGCCCGTGTCACGGAGACGGTCGCGGCGTTCGTGCCCGAGCCGGCGGAACGGGCCTGGATCGAATCGTCGCTCCTGACGCTGCTTGGCGTGGGCAATGTCTCGACGCCGTCGGAGCAGCTGTTCCCGGCCTGGCGCACCTTCTTCGAGCGCATCGCGCGCCAGGGCACGACGCTGCTCGTGTTCGAAGACCTGCAGTGGGCCGACCCCGGTCTGCTCGCGTTCATCGACCATGTCATGAGCTGGAGCCAGGACCTGCCGCTCTGCATCGTCACGCTCACGCGTCCCGAGCTCCTCGATCTCCGAGCTGACTGGGGCACCGGTCCTCGCGCCACGTCGATCAGCCTCGGACCACTGGACCGCGGATCGATGCAGGCCTTGCTCGGCGGACTCGTGCCCGGCCTGCCCGTGGCGACGCGCGACCAGGTCCTCGACCGAGCTGACGGGGTACCGCTCTACGCTGTCGAGACGGTGCGCATGCTCGTCAACGACGGCCGGCTCGTCCTCGAGGACGGCGTCTACCGCCCGACTGGCGACCTCAGCGCGCTGGACGTTCCGGAGACCCTGCGCGCCCTCGTAGCCTCGCGCCTCGACGCCCTCGAGGGCGATGACCGCGGGCTCCTGCAAAGTGCCGCCGTCCTGGGCCACACGTTCTCGGCTGAGGCGCTTGCGACCATCACGGACGCCTCTGCCGCCGACCTCGAACCTCGCCTGCGCGCGCTGGTGCGGCGCGAGATGCTGGTGCTACAGGCGGATGCTCGCTCGCCTGAACGTGGTCAGTACGCCTTCTCCCAGGAGCTCCTGCGCGAGGTGGCCTACGAGACCCTGGCACGGGAGGAACGTCGCAAGCGACACCTCGCCGCTGCGCGCTACTTCGAGAGCCTCGACGCTGATGAGCTGGCTGGTGCCCTGGCCGCGCAGTACCAGGCCGCGCACCGCAACGCGCGCCCGGGACCGGAGGCGGACGCCCTGGCCATCCAGGCGCGACTGGCACTCCGAGCGGCTGCTGACCGGGCCATGTCGCTCGGTTCGACGGAGCAGGCGCAACGCCTCTACGAGGCCGCCCTGGAGCTGGCAAGTGATCCGGCGGATGAAGCGGAGCTGCTCACGTCGGCGGCACGTGCGGCCGTGCGCGCCAGCCATGCGGCCGACGGACGGCAGGCCCTCGGGCGGGCCATCGCGCTCTACCGCGAGATGGACCGCCGTAGCGACATGGCACGCGCCTACGCGGCGCTCGTCGATGCCACGCTCCACGATGGTTGGCAGCTGGAAGCGGCCCGCACCGTCGCGCGCGACGCGGCCGAGGAGCTCGACGACCTTGGAGTCGACGTCGGCCTGGCCGAGTTGCTCGGTCAGCTGGCCCGTATCGAGATGCTGATCCAGGAGGACTTCGGCGTCGCCGTCGCCACGGCAGACCGCGCCCTGGCCATGGCGGAGCGGCTCGACCTGCCTGCGCTTGTGGCCGATGTGCTCGTCACGCGAGGAACAGCGCTTTCGACGAGTGGGCGCGCCCTCGAGGGCCTGGGCGCCATCGAGGCCGGCCGTCGCCTGGCACAGGCGGAAGGGCTGCTGAACGTCGAGGGTCGAGCGCTCCTGAACATGTCCGGTCCGCTCGCCGAGCGCGACCCCCGCGCCATGCTCGAGGCATCGCGCCGGTCGCTCGAGCTAGCGCGCGTGATCGGCGATCGCGCCGGCGTGTCGTTGGCGGCCAACAACATCGCCGAGTCCGCGCGCTTCACCGGGGACTGGGACGAGGCCATCGCCGAACTACGACACGAGGCCGAGGCCAGCAGCGGTGAGGAGCTGCAATGGATTCGCAACGGCCTCGTTCCGATGCTCGCGAACCGCGGCGAAGACACCACCGCCATCGTCACGCCGCTGCTCGAGTACGTGCGGGCCCAGGCCGCCACCGGGGAGCCCGCCTGGCAGAGCAGGGAAGACGCCATCCTCGGGACTCTGGACCTGCCGGCAGGGCGATACGGCGACGCGGCCCGCCGGCTGCGGGTCGCCGCCGAGGTCGATCCATTCAACGCGGCGCTGGGCTACGCCGATGTCGCCTTCGCCGCGGTGCTCGACCGTGACGCGGAAGCTGCCGCCTCAGCCTTGGCTGGGATGGAGTCGACGGGCTCGCACGGCAGGGTCGTGAAGCTCGAGAAGCGCCGGACCACCGCCGGCATCACCGCCCTGGAGGGCCGACGGGACGAGGCGCTGGCGACGTTCCTGACCGTCATCGCCGACTATCGTGCGCTGGATCTCCCGTTCCCGGTCGCGACGACCGGCCTGATGATGGCGGCGCTGCTCGACCCCTCACAGCCAGAGGTGCGAGCTGCCGCGGAGGAGGCCAGAGCGGTGTTCGAGCGTCTTGGAGCGAGGGCCTGGATCGACCGGCTGGACGACGTGTTCGAGCCCGCCCCCGATGCCTCGGAGGTGGTGCTGTCGTGATGGACGCACGAGGGGTGCGCGCGACCGACGCCGCGGTCTGACGCACCCCCGGCAGCGCTGATGATCCGTTCGGCTCTCGACGTCGCGGCTGTTCCCGTCGCACGATCGAGACGTCAGTTCCCTCCGGAGCACAGACGATGTTCAATCTACGCGACCTCCTCGGGGCCCACTTCCAGGGTCGAGCCCGTGCCTCGCGCCTGTTCGACGACGTGCAGCTACCGGCCTGGTTGGACCGCCGTCTCCACTGGAACGCAGCCACCGATCGCCGCAGGCTCGAGCGGGCCGAGCGGAGCGCGGAGCGGGAGCCCGTGGGCAAGGACGCACGTCGGGACCTCTGAGGCACCATCGAGGCGACCGGCACCAGCGGTATCGCGTTAGCCTCTGCTCATGCAGCCGACCGCGCGCCTCACCCGGCGCGTCCGTGAGGACTTCGACCCGCAGGATGCCGAGCTGGTCACGAGCCGATGAGCGGGCCGCTGCCCGAGTTCGATCCCTTCGAGCTGCTCGGTGTCGATGCCTCCGCGGACGCGCCGACGATCGATCGTGCCTACAAGGCCCGCATCCGGCACGTCCATCCCGACATCGCCGGCATCGCCGGCCTCGACGAGACCAAGCGCCTCAACATCGCCCGCGAGTGGTTGCTCGATCCCGAGCTGCGCGCGCAGCTGCCGCCGCCCAAGCCCAGCTGGGGCCAGCCACGAACGCGTGCCAGGCCACCGGCGCCCGCGCCCTCGACGACCACGCAGGAAGCGCCACCGCGCGCGCCACGCTCATCGAGCGAAACGGACTGGTTCTGGGAGGGCAAGGCCGCCCCACCGCCCAAGCCTGCGTGGGGCTATGACCCGGATATCGATGACCCCACCAGGTTCGACTTCGGAGCCTGGACCGACGAGCTGCGGCTGCTGTTCAGCACCATCCGCGACCTCACCCCGGACGAGCGAGCCCGCGTCACCTACAGCCTCGGCGAAGAACCTCCGATGCTCTTCGACACCTTCGAGGACATCGTCGACGAACGCATGTGGGCCCGTTCGAGGGCGCTCGAGGATGCCATCGAGCAGGTCTGGCGCGAACGGGTCGACGAAGGTCCACCACTGCTGTTCCCGCGCGGGCGTGTCTTCGGCAACGGCATCGTGGTCGTCAACGCCTATGCCCAGTGGCGGCTGCTGGGTGAGGCCATCGCGCAGAAGACGCGGGACCCCCTGGCTGTGGCCGCGCTCGAGAAGCGGTGCATCGCGCCGTGGGCGGCCTCGGTCGGTCACGATCGCTTCGGCCAGCATCAGGACGCTGTCATCGGCTGCCTTGACGACGCACGCCGCATGACACTGGCGCAGGCCGTGCGCCTGTCGAGATCGTGGGAGCGCGACATGGGCGGCTTCCTCTTCGGCCGTCCCGGCGAGGACTGGTTCCCCGGCATCGACGAAGACGTCCGGCCGGAGCTGGTGAGTGCCCGCCTGGCCGCGGTCGACGCCTCGCGCATCGAGCCCCCCGCAGAGATGCCCTATGGCGACCGCAACGGGTTCCGCTGCGGCCTGCGGTTGTCGGCCTACATGCTCGCGCTCGGCAGCGGCAGCTACGGGGGTCGCGACTATCTGCGGCCGTGGACCGAGGCGCTCGATCCAGACCCGTCGTTCGTGGATCGAGCGCGCTGGGGAATGCCCAGGGACTAGGGCCTAGGACTCCGGAGGCGGGGCCGGCTCGCCGGTGATGATGAGCCCTTCGAAGGTCTTCGGGCTGCCGACCCAATCGGCAGTGAGGACAGCGGACAGGCCGGTGTTGTCGCCATCGCCGGTGCAGACGATGCGCTCGGTCCCCTGCACGTCGGTCGCGAACAGCCCGTAGCCGCCCGCCAGGCCTACGGGATTGACGCACTGCCAGCCGCCGCTCTCGCCACGGATATCCCACGTCGCCGAGACGACCGAGTGGACACCGTTCTCCGTCTCGTAGACGTCGGCATTCCAGCGCAGGGATGTCAGGCCGCCAAGCCGTGCGTCATCACTGGTCCAGCGCTGTGGAGCGCAGTGGTAGCCACGTTCCTGCCGGACGTCGCCCACGTCCTCCATCGTCGGCGAAGTGCACGATGGGGCGTAGGAGACCTGACCGGTGACCCACGTCGCGGCCGGGGTTGCGGTGGTGTCATCCTGCGCCCCCGCACCGATCGCCCCGCCTCCCAGCATCCCGGCGACGACGCCGACGACGAGTGAGATCTTCAGCTTGCTCATGACGTTCTCCCTTTGACTTCTCGGCCGGCCACGTCGTCGCGACGACCTCGTGTAGGTAGGGCGTTGGCGCGCCTCGGATCACTCCGTTTCCGCGGGATGCGTGAGCACCCAGCGAAGCCTCGTTCGATCCGGCATGGTCGTTGACCGCCGCGGGCGGGGTCGCGAAGCTTGGGCAGCGTGCGCCAGATCTCGACGAGCGCCTGCTGCGTGGCGTCCTCAGCCAGATGGCGGTCACGCAGGACGCGGTAGGCGACCTGCTTGAACCGGCCACTGCTGGCCTGCGTGATTGCGGCGAACGCGACCTCATCCCCCCGCTGCGCTCGCACGACGGTTGCTTCGTCCATGCGTATCCCATAGCGGATGCCCGATCGTCAGGCGTCACTACCCGGTATGGGTCGTATGCGGGGGCGAAGTGTTCCGCCGTTCTCCGCGTAAGCCGGACGGCGGCTCGGTGGAAGGGCTCGGCGGAAGGACCTAGCGGCTGGCGCGGAAGCCGGGATCGGCGGCGATCATCTCGTTGATGGCCGAGCCGATCTTGGGGCAGCAGCCCGAGATGTCGAGCTTCAGCCTGGGGGCGGTGCCGATGACGTAGACGCGCCACGGCTCGACGAAGTGCTCCGGGCAGTGGACGGTGCGAGCCTTCGCGGCCAGGTCTTCCCAGAGCGCCTGTGCCTGCGCATCCTTCTCGTCCATCGCTGCCAAACCGGTCTCCGATCCTCGTTGTCGTCACCTCGGACGCGCCGCACGCGTTCCACGACTCGAGCCTAGTCGCGAGCGACCGCTCGTGGCGTAGCGGACCGGATAGAAAACGGTTACGACTCACGGCCGCCTTGGATTCCGCCGTCGACACCTCGCGCTGGCAGGTACCTCGTACAGTGGGACCAGGAGGAGGTCTGCATGCGCATCTCATCACCAGAATTCGAGGACGAAGGCGATATCCCGGCACGCTTCACCTGCGCGGGCGAGGACATCTCGCCGCCGCTCCTGTTCGAGGACGTGCCAGCGGATGCGGTCTCGCTGGTGCTCGTGATGGACGACCCTGATGCACCGATGGGCACATGGGATCACTGGGTCGCCTACGACATCGAGCCGCTCTCGGAGGTCCCGGCGGGGATCGGGTCGCTGGGCACATCCGGCACCAACTCCTGGGGTCGCACCGGGTACGGCGGGCCCTGTCCACCGAGCGGTACGCACCGCTACTACTTCCAGCTCTTCGCCCTCGATCGCAGGCTGGGCTGGGAGGAGGGCGCAGACAAGACGAGCGTGCTCGAGGCCATCCACGAGCACGTCGTGGCCGAGGCGTCGCTCCTCGGCTTCTTCAGCCGGGAGTAGCCCGCTCGAAGGCCTTGGCCGCTAGGGTAGGGCCATGTCACTCCAGCGCTGGGCCTTGCCCGAGACCGTGCTGCCCGATGGCGACCAGCGCGAGCTCTGGGTCGTCGATGGCCGCTTGACCTCGCGGCCGGCGGAGGCCGCCGAGCAGCTGCCCGGTCGCTTCACCCTGCCCGGTCTGGTCGATGCCCATGCGCACGTGTCGCTGGGGCCCGCCCATGTTCCACTCGACCTGAATGCGACCACGGAGGTCCTTCGCCGACTCCCGGCGACGGGCGTGCTGGCCCTACGCGACGTCGGCTCTCCGGGCGATCTCGTGCTCGACCTGGTCCCGGACGCGGCCCAGCCCAGGATCCAGGCTGCAGGCCAGTGGCTGGCACCGGCGGGTCGCTACTACGAGCGCCTCCACCGCCCGGTCGCACCCGACGACGTGATCTCCGCGGCCCTGGCGCACGTGCGCGCCGGCGCCAGCTGGGTCAAGGTCGTGGCCGACTGGACCGACGGCAGCTTGTCCTACGAGCCGTCCCTCCTGGAGCAACTGGTGACTGCGGTACACGAGGCCGGTGCTCGTGTCGCGGCCCACACGCAGGGGCCCGGCATCGGCGCCATCATCGCGGCCGGGGTGGACTCGGTCGAGCACGGCTGTGGACTGGCCGCCCACGATCTCGAGAGCCTTGCCGCCCAGGGCACGGCCTGGACACCCACGCTGCTGGCCCTCTCCGGTCCCATGCCCGCGGACGCCACCCCGGAGCGTGAGGCTCGCCGCCAGGGCTGGCTCGACAACGGTCGCGCCCTGCTCGCGACGGCCGTGGCGAAGGGCGTGACGGTGCTGGCGGGTACGGACACGGCCGGTCCCATCACCGACGAGATCGCCCTGCTCATCGAGTTCGGCCTCACCCCCGAGCAGGCACTGCGAGCCGCGACCACCGACGCGCGGGAGTACCTGGGCCTGCCGGCACTCGACGAAGGTGTCGCCGCCGACGTCGTCACCTTCGAGGCCGACCCGCGCGAGGACCCGAGCGTGCTGGCCCGGCCGGCGGCGGTGTTGCTCGGCGGCGTCCGCGTCCTCTAGTCCCCGGTCAACGGCCTCAGGCGTCAGCCTCAGCCGCTCGCCGCCAGCCTGCTGACAGCCGTCGTCTCCACCGACATCGGGCGCGCTCGTAGCCACCGATCGCGGGCCGAAGGCGCCAGTGTCTGCTGGCTCTGAGCGTGGCAGGGCACCTCCGACAACCCACGGGGGCGCTCCGAGCCCCGATCTCGCCGCGGGAGCGTGACGAGCGTCGACTCAGGCGACATCTGGCGCCAGGACCGGCCACTTCACGTCCGCAACGTCGGCCCCCACGACAGGTGACGAACAGGGTGGCCCACGAGCGCCGTTCAGTGCCCGGTGTTGCGCATAGGCAACACGCAGAATCGGCTCCGACGTGCAGCGAACCCTCCGCACGGGCGTGCGCGTTTGACCGAGCCGCACCTGTTCCCTAATCTTGGCGCTCCACCCACGTGTCCGGGGACAGCGGCAGGGGTTCCCGGGAGGCTGGGTACCACTCTCTCTGACCGACCCTGGTCGAGTGCACCCAATGCAGGATCGAGCCATGCCCGAGCCACAGCTGAAGAGCACCCTCTACGAGCCGTCGACCGAGCACGACGCCTGTGGTGTCGGCTTCGTGGCCGATCTGAACAACATCACTACCCATGGCGTGGTCGAGAAGGGCATCGAGATGCTCATGAACCTTGACCACCGTGGGGCGCGCGGGGCGGAGCCTGAGACCGGCGACGGCGCCGGCATCCTGGTGCAGATCCCGCACGCCTTCCTGCTGCGTGAGTGCACCTCGCTGGGCATCAACCTGCCCGGCCCCGGCGACTACGCGGTGGGCATGTGCTTCTTCCAGCAGGAACGGCATCGCCATCCGGCCGTGGAGCTGGTGCTGCGGCGCGTGCTCGACGAGATGGGCCTGGAGCTGCTGGGCTGGCGTGAGGTCCCCACCGACGACCAGACCCTCGGCGCCACTGCGGCCGCAGCACAGCCGATCGTGCGCCAGATGTTCATCCGCCGGCCCACCACGCTCAGCCAGGACGCCTTCGAGCGCAAGCTCATGGTGGTGCGCAAGTACGGGACGCGCATGGTGCGCGAGTCGACCAAGACGGCCGAGCGCTTCTATGTCTGTTCGCTCTCATCACGCACGCTGCTGTACAAGGGCATGCTCACGCCCGCGCAGGTGCCGGCCTACTACCCGGACCTCGAGGACGAGGCCTTCGAGTCGGCCATCGCGCTCATCCACAGCCGCTTCAGCACCAACACGCTGCCGTCGTGGCCGCTGGCGCACCCCTATCGCACGCTCGCCCACAACGGCGAGATCAACACCGTGCGCGGCAACGTCAACTGGATGCGCTCGCGTGAGGCGCTCCTGGAGTCGGACCTCTTCACCTTCGACGAGCTGCACAAGATGAAGCCCATCACGCAGGAGGGCTCGTCCGACTCGGCCGTGCTCGACAACGTGGTCGAGCTGCTCATGCTCGGCGGCCGCAGCCTGCCCGAGGTGATGATGATGCTCATCCCGGAGGCCTGGGAGAAGGATCCGGAGATGCCGGCGGACCGCAAGGCCTTCTACGAGTTCCACGGCGGCATCATCGAGCCCTGGGACGGCCCCGCGTCGATCGCCTTCACCGACGGCACGCTCATCGGCGCGACGCTCGACCGCAACGGCCTGCGTCCCTCGCGCTACTGCCTCACGGACGAGAACCTGCTCATCATGGCCTCTGAGGCGGGCGTCCTCCAGGTCGATCCCGAGAAGGTCGTGCAGAAGGGCCGGCTGCAGCCGGGCAAGATGTTCGTGGCCTCGCTCGAGGAGGGCCGCATCATCCCCGACGAGGAGATCAAGGCCCGCATCTGCAGCCAGCATCCGTACCAGCGCTGGATCGACCAGGGCAAGATCCCCTTGGCCGAGCTGGCTCCTCCGCGTGAAGTGCTGCAGCCCCCGACCAAGAGCGTGCTGACGCGCCAGAAGGTCTTCGGCTACACCCTGGAGGACCTGCGCATCCTCATGGCGCCGATGGTCAAGGATGCCCAGGAGCCGGTCGGCTCGATGGGCACGGACACGCCCCTGGCGGTGCTCTCGGACAAGTCGCGCAACCTCTTCGACTACTTCCAGCAGCTCTTCGCCCAGGTCACCAACCCGCCCATCGACCCCATCCGTGAGGAGATGGTCATGAGCCTCGTCTCGTTCGTGGGCGCGGAGGGCAACCTGCTCGACACCAACCCCGACCACGCGCGCATGATCGAGCTGCCGCAGCCGGTCATCACCAACGCCGACCTCGAGCGGCTGCGCTGGGCTGACGTCAACCACTTCCAGGCCAAGACCATCTCCATCGGCTTCAAGGCTGAAGCGGGCCGCATGCGCCGCGCCCTCGACCGCCTCTGCCGCGAGGCCGAGGAGTACGTGCTCGACGGCTACGAGGTCATCATCCTGACCGATCGTACGGTCGACTCCGACCACGCCGCCATCCCGGCCGTGCTGGCCGTCAGCGCCGTGCACCATCACCTCATCCGGCGTGGCCTGCGCTCACGCTGTGGCCTGCTCATCGAGACCGGTGAGGCGCGCGAGGTGCACCACTTCGCCACGCTGCTCGGGTTCGGAGCCTCCGCGGTCAACCCGTACGTCGCCTTCGAGACCATCGAAGACATGCGCCGCCGACAGCTGCTGCCGCCGGAGATGTCAGCTGATGAGGCCCGCGAGCGCTACCTCAAGGCCGTGGGCAAGGGCCTGCTCAAGACGATGTCCAAGATGGGCATCAGCACCATCAGCTCCTACATCGGCGCGCAGATCTTCGAGGCCGTGGGCCTCGCCGACGAGGTGGTGGAGGAGTTCTTCCCCGGCACTGCCTCCCGCATCGGAGGCATCGACCTCGCCACCATCGAGCGCGAGGTGCTGATGCGCCACGAAGCGGCCTACGTGGACGTGGAGGACGAGACCGACCTCGAGCTGGGCGGCCACTACCAATGGCGCCTGCGCGGCGAGCGCCACCTGCACAACCCGGACACCATCGCCAAGCTGCAGCAGGCGGCCCGCACCAACGACTGGGAGCTCTACCGCGAGTACCAGCGCACCATCGACCATGCCTCACGCGCGCCCATCACCCTGCGCAACGTGCTCGAGTGGAACGACCTCGACCCCATCCCCATCGACGAGGTCGAGCCAGCCAGCGAGATCCTCAAGCGCTTCGCTACCGGAGCCATGTCCTTCGGCTCCATCAGCTGGGAGGCTCACACCACCCTGGCCGTGGCCATGAACCGCATCGGGGCCAAGTCCAACACCGGCGAGGGCGGCGAGGACCCCATCCGCTTCGAGCCCCTGGAGAACGGTGACTCCATGCGCTCCGCCATCAAGCAGGTGGCCTCGGGTCGCTTCGGCGTGACCAGCAACTACCTCGTCAACGCCGACGAGATCCAGATCAAGATGGCCCAGGGCGCCAAGCCTGGCGAGGGTGGCCAGCTGCCCGGCCACAAGGTCGACAAGGTCATCGGGGCGGTGCGCTACTCGACCCCGGGCGTGGGCCTCATCAGCCCGCCGCCGCACCACGACATCTACTCCATCGAGGACCTCGCACAGCTCATCTACGACCTCAAGAACGCCAACCCGCAGGCGCGCATCAACGTCAAGCTGGTGGCCGAGGTCGGCGTGGGCACCATCGCCGCGGGCGTGACCAAGGCCCACGCGGACGTGATCCTGATCTCCGGCCACGACGGTGGCACCGGCGCCTCACCCCTGTCCTCGCTCAAGCACGCCGGCCTGCCCTGGGAGCTGGGCCTCTCCGAGACACACCAGGTGCTGATGCAGAACCACCTGCGCGACCGCGTGGTGGTCCAGACCGACGGCATGCTGCGGACCGGCCGCGACCTGGCCATCGCCACCCTGCTGGGAGCAGAGGAGTGGGGCGTGGCCACCGGCGCGCTCATCGCCATGGGCTGCATCATGATGCGCAAGTGCCACCTCAACACCTGTCCGGTGGGCGTGGCCACACAGGACCCCGAGCTGCGCCAGCTCTTCACGGGCGATCCCGCGCACGTGGTCAACTTCTTCACCTTCCTGGCCGAAGACCTGCGCCGCCACATGGCGCGTCTCGGCTTCCGCACGGTGAACGAGATGGTGGGCCGCACGGACAAGCTGGCCCAGCGCCGTGACCTCAAGCACTTCAAGGCCAGCCAGCTGGACCTCTCGCGCCTGCTCCACTACCTGCCCGCGACCGATCGCACCGGCACGTATCAGTCGGTCAAGCAGGACCATGGCCTCGATCGGGCCCTGGACAACGAGCTCATCCGCCTGGCTGAACCGGCCCTCGAGCGCGGCGAGCCCGTGCGCGCGGACATCGAGGTGCGCAACGTCCACCGCACCATCGGCACCATCCTGGGCCAGGAGATCACCCGCCGTACGGGTGAGGCCGGGTTGCCCCCGGACACCATCCGCTTCAAGGCCACCGGCTCGGCCGGCCAGTCGTTCATGGCCTTCGCCCCGAGCGGCCTGACCATCGAGCTCGAGGGTGAAGCCAACGACTACTTCTGCAAGGGCCTCAGTGGCGGCACGGCCATCCTCTACCCACCGCGCGAGTCGTCCTTCGACCCCAACACCAACGTCATCGTGGGCAACGTCTCCTTCTACGGCGCCACCAGCGGCCAGGCCTTCATCCTGGGTCCCGCGGGCGAGCGTTTCTGCGTGCGCAACTCCGGCGCGCAGGTGGTGGTCGAGGGCGTTGGCGACCATGGCTGCGAGTACATGACCGGCGGTCGCGCCGTGGTCCTGGGCCCGGTCGGGCGCAACTTCGGCGCGGGCATGTCCGGCGGCGTGGCCTATCTGTGGGATGAGGACGGACGCTCGGCCCCGCGTGTCAACCCCGGCATGGTCGATCTCGAGACCCTCGACGAGCCCGCTGACCAGGCGGAGCTCAGGGGACTCATCGAGGCCCATCTCGAGGCCACCGGCTCGGAGCGGGCTCGGTCCATCCTCGAGGACTGGCCGGCGCAGCTGTCGAGGTTCGTGAAGGTCATGCCGCGCGACTACAAGCGCGCCTTGGCGGAGCTGGCGGCTGAGGCTGCCAGCGTGGCGGCGTAGGGGGCGACATGGGCAAGGACACCGGCTTCAAGGAGTTCGAACGCAAGACGCCTGCGTACCAGCCGATCGAGGAGCGCATCCGGCACTGGCAGGAGTTCGCGCTGCCGATGGCGCAGGCGGAGGTTGAGGAGCAGGGCGCTCGCTGCATGAACTGCGGCGTGCCCTTCTGCCACAGCGGGTGCCCGCTGGCGAACGTCATCCCCGACTTCAACGACCACGTCTATCACGGCAAGTGGGAGCGAGCCCTGAAGGCGCTCTACTCCACCAACAACTTCCCCGAGTTCACGGGTCGCGTCTGTCCCGCGCCATGCGAATCGGCCTGCGTCCTGGCCATCAACAAGCCGGCCGTGACCATCAAGAACATCGAGGTCGCCATCATCGAGAAGGCGTTCGAGGAAGGCTGGGCCACGCCACGGCCGCCGGCCCAACGCACCGGCAAGCGCGTTGCTGTCATCGGCTCCGGACCTGCCGGTCTGGCCGCTGCCGACCAGCTCAACCGGGCCGGGCACGATGTGGTCGTCTTCGAGCGCGCTGATCGACCCGGCGGCCTACTGCGCTACGGCATCCCCGACTTCAAGCTGGGCAAGAACGTGGTCGACCGTCGCATCAACCTGATGCTCGACGAAGGCGTGCAGTTCCGCACCGGCACGCACGTCGGGGTCGACTACCCGGCCTCCCAGCTCCTCGCCAAGTACGACGCGGTCGTGCTTGCCGGCGGCTCCACGAAGCCTCGTGACCTGCCCATCCCCGGGCGTGATGCCAGCGGTGTCGAGTTCGCCATGGACTTCCTGCGCCAGTCGAACAAGCGCGTCGCCGGCGACGAGATCCCCGCCGGCACCGAGATCCTCGCCACGGGCAAGGACGTGGTCGTCATCGGCGGTGGTGACACCGGCTCCGACTGCGTGGGCACGTCCATCCGCCAGGGGGCCACGTCGGTGACCCAGATCGAGATCATGCCCAGGCCGCCTGAGGGTCGTACCGACGCGACGCCGTGGCCGACCCATCCGGGTCCGCGCATGCTCTCCACCTCGAGCTCGCAGGCGGAAGGTGCGATCCGCGACTGGGCCGTGCTCTCCAAGGCCTTCCTCGCCGACGAGGACGGAGCCTTGCGCGCCATCCACGCGGTGCGGGCCGACTGGTCCAAGGGTGAGCCCAACGAGATCGAGGGCTCCGACTTCGAGCTACCGGCGCAGCTGGTGCTGCTGGCCATGGGCTTCCTGCATCCGGAGCACGCGGTCCTCGACGACTTCGGCGTGGACAAGGACGATCGCGGCAACTGCGCCTCGTCCGGCTACGCCACCTCGCGTGAGGGCGTGTTCGTGGCCGGTGACATGCGCCGCGGACAGTCGCTCGTGGTGTGGGCCATCAGCGAGGGTCGCGAGTGCGCCCGTGCCGTGGACCAGTACCTCACCGGACGACCGTCACTCCTCGCGGCCAAGGACCTCTCCCGCTCCGACGTGGCCCTCGTTCGCTAGCCACTCCCCGTCACCGCCAGGCGTACGACGTCTGGTCGTCGCCCTCGTGACATGGTGGTGGACGCCTCGGCCACCCATGGCCCCGGTGGGCTCCCGACGCCCTCGTGAACAGGAGAGGCCGCGACGCGGACCACGTTCTGGGCGCGGTCGACGTCCGTTCGACCCGGGAAGGGCGCGATCTGAGCACCCGTCACAACCGGGACTTCGCCGAAGCGACATCGTCCCGAAGCGCACGGTAGCGGATAGCCGCATCGACGTGGCCGCCAAGGACGGCGGCGACGATGGTCGTAGCTGCTGCGGTCGAGCGATGATGACCGTCTGCCAGCTCGTGGCTCCACCCGAGCTTCGAGGCGGCCGAATGAGGCAGGGACTAAGGCCCCGCCGGATGACGAGCGAGGATTTCAGTCGGACCCTGTCGAGGTCGAGCCCCGACCGGAGGCATGAACCATGACTGGCTCCCGCAACGAGTCACAAGCACGACCGCGCCTGAGCGACGCACGCGTTGCTCCACCGCGGCACGCCGCGGGCGCGCCGATGAGGTTCCGCGTCATGCGGGCCACGATCGCAGTGGCCCTCGCGTTGGGGCTGGCCATCCTGTCGATGGTCTGGCGCGCTGCGGTCCTCTCCCCGCGCCGTCTCGAGGTGACGCCCCTCGACACCGCACCCGTGGATACCGAGCGCGTCGCCGACGCCCTGGCGCGGACGATCCGGCATCAGACGATCTCGCGGCCGCGCGAGGCGCCACCAGCCGAGGCCCTCGAGGCCCTGCAGGCAGAACTCGGTACGCTGTTCCCCCGCGTCCACGCCTCCCTCGACCGCGAGCGGGTGGGCGACTGGAGCCTGCTCTACACCTGGCGCGGCACCGTGTCAGGGTTGGCACCGGTCATCCTCGTCGCCCACCAGGACGTCGTGCCCGTCGATCCAGGCGCCGAGGACGCGTGGAGCCAGCCGCCCTTCTCCGGCGTGGTGTCGGGCGGGGAGGTTTGGGGCCGCGGTGCCCTCGACGACAAGGGCAGCCTCGTCGCCATCCTCGCCGCTGTGGAAGACCTACTCGCCGAAGGCTTCGCCCCGCGGCGTCCGTTGCTGCTCGCGATCGGTCACGACGAGGAGATCGGGGGCGAGGCCGGCGCGCAGGCCATCGCCGCGGAACTCGTGTCGCGAGGCGTGCGCGCGGACCTGGTCCTCGACGAGGGTGGCGTCGTCTCAGACGGCGTGCTCCCCGGGCTCGGGCCGGTCGCACTGGTCGGGGTGGCCGAGAAGGGAGCAGTGAGTCTCGAGCTGATCGCCGAGGCGTCGGGCGGCCACTCGTCGATGCCGCCGCCCCAGAGCGCGATCGGCATCCTGGCCGAGGCCGTGCGCCGCCTGGAGACCAGGCGCCCATCCGCGCGCCTGGTCCAGCCGACCCGCTTGACCCTCGAGGCCTTTACTCCCGAACTGCCCTTCCTCCAGAGGCTGGTCCTCGCCAACGCAGACGTGCTCGAGCCGCTGGTGCTGCGGGCGCTCGCGACCCGTCCGGCGCTCGATGCCGCGATCCGGACGACGACAGCAGCGACGCTGATCCACGGCGGCACCAAGTCCAACGTCCTGCCGGAGCGCGCCAGCGCGGTCGTCAACTTCCGCATCCTGCCAGGCGAGACGGTCGACGATGTCATCGCCCACACGCGGGCGACGGTCGCCGATGCGCGCGTGCGCATCGAGATCGAGCCGGGAACGTCGGGCCGTGAGCCCACCCCCGTATCGCCCGTCGACGGGCCCGCCTTCGCGCTCCTTGAGGAGACCATCGCCGCGCGCTTCCCCGGCGTCGTCGTCGCGCCCTACCTCGTGCTCGGGCGCACCGATGCTCGTCACTTCGAGGCGATCTCGAAGAACGTCTACCGCTTCCTGCCGCTGCGCCTCGAGGCTGCTGCTGCGCGCACGCGTCTGCACGGCACCGACGAGCGAGTGGGCATGGAGGAGCTGGCCGGTGCCGTGGGCTTCTACCGCGAGCTGATCCGACGGGCCCAGCGGGATCTCTGACCAGCGGACGCCGCGGCGCCTTCCCCGCGGTCGCGCGGACCTCGAGCGCTCGACAGGCGTCGGTCGGTTCGGGCCGGCGCATGACACGCATTCGGCAGGCGTACGACGTCTGGTCGTCGCCGCCATGGCTACGCCGGGCCGTCCGGCCCTTGACCCACCCGGCGGAGGGCGGAGGATGCTTGGCGAAAGCCAACGGGAGTGGTTCGTGCTGTTCGACCCGGTCGCCTCCGTCGTCCTTGTGGTCGCGTGCGCGGTCGGCATCTACTTCCTCTACCGAGGCCATCCGGTCTCGCCCGATTGGGACGCCTTGTTCGACATGTCCGCCGAACCGCCCCGGCGCAAGGTGCTCATCTGGGCCTACGCCCTCACGTGGGGGAGGTACAGAAGGGACCTGCCGCTCCGCAATCGCTTGCTCGCCTACGGCCTGCTGGCGGTGATCGTGTTCCTCGTGGTCCAGGCCATGGCCGCCGAGTAGGATCGTCGCGAGCCCCTACGGCGCAGACCGGCGGTGTCCTAGCCAAGCTCAGTTGGGCAAACCTCGCCAGTAGCCAAGGGACCTGTTGCGCTATGTGGGTCTTGCGCCAACTGGACCCTTGCCCCGGTGCTGGCCGCAGATCTTGGCGACGCGCTGCTGCCACTCGCCAGAATTCGCCATGAATAGCGGGTCTGGCCTGGTCGTCGCCGCCATGGCGCAGGCCGCCAGGCCGTCCGGCCCTTGACCCGCTGACCGGGGCCCGGAGGATAGAGGCATGACGCGGGGTCATCGGGCCCGCTGGTGGGCCCTTGCCACGAGTGTCGTCGTGTTCCTCGTCGCGTGCGATGCGTCGCCCGGGCAGGAACCCGACCCGGACTTGACCTCTGAGGGCGTGCCGTACGCCGGGTTCAGTGATGAGTTCCCCGAGCTTCCGCTCGCCCACGGCGGCCGCGTCGAGGTTCCCTTCGGCATCGCGGTGACCTTCCCCGACGACTGGACCGTGCGCTGGGAGCCCTCGATCTTCGAGCCGGAGATCGACAGCGACCTCATGTACAACCTCATGCTCGCCGAGCCCATCACGCGGACTGGCGAGGGGTGCGGGGTCACGGTGAGTCGCAGTTCGGTCAGTTCCCTCGATCAGCTCGTGGATGACAAGATCTCCGCGAGGAGCGAGCATCAACTGGGCGCTCCGGCGGGTGGCCAGGCCGAGGTGCTCCTTCCAGCGGGCCGTAGCATCGCCATCCGCGATGTCGTTCGCGATGAGGATGGGCAGACGATCGTGGTGAACCCCTACTTCCTGCGCCGCGGGACTACCGATTACATGCTCTCGTGCTTCGGCTCTGACCCGCCCGACGACCGCTGGCTCTCCATCGCCGAGACGTTCGAGTTCCTGCCCGCCGACGAGTAGGCGGGCTGCCCGCCAGGCGTCGGTTCGAAATCGCCATGAATAGCGGGTTATGTCTGGTCGTCACCCTTGTGGCGTGGGGGCGTCCTGCCCTTGACTCGCCCAACGTGGCGCAGAGTCCCGAGGATGCGCCGATACGGCGCGATGGCGCTACTCAGCGGGGACCGAAGCCTTCGGGCCGATGACGTACAGAACCACGGTATCCGGAGAGCCCAATGGCCTAGCCAGCACCCAGGCGAAGCCGTCAGTAGTGAGATCCATGGAACGGACCTCATGGTTCGGCAGGAAGTACTGCCATGTTGTGCCGTCGAACCAGACGGCACCGCCTTGCGTCACCTCCGGGCCATCCTGGAGTGCGTAGCTGATCCAGACACTGCCGTCCGGCGCGGCATGGAGATCGATGGCCAAAGGCTGCTCGGACACCCCATCGGCCGGGACCCATGCCCATTCGTGCCACCTAGCCCCGTCGAAGCGCATGAGGCTGGCGGCATTAACTTGAGCGCCGTGCGCGTCCGTCACGTACTCACCGTTCGCGACGCGTGGCTCCCAGCGGTTGGCCCAGACCGTCCCGTCGAGCCCGATGTCGAACTCCGAGACGTCAGGGCCATGTGGCAGCCATGCGCCATCCACGAGGCGGTTAAGCCACCAGCGTCCTCCTTCCAGGTTGACGGCCCAGGCATCGCCGCCTTCGGCCGCGAACACGTCCAGCCAGTGGCTATCACCTCGGATCTGGCGACCAATACGCTGCCAACCATCGACGTCGAGGCGGGCGACGACCCCGGCACGCACCCCCACCTTCTTCTTGGGGTTCGGCCAAGCCGCCCACACGGTGCCGTCTGGGGCGACATCCATGGCCCGGCCCGGGGTGTAGCGACTGGGCTTCCCGGTGAAGCGCTCGCGCGCCTCCTTGTGCGTCTGCCACTCCGTTCCGTCGAAGGAGCGGATGGCCAACCTGCCCCTGTTCTTCCCGAAATCGACGATCCAGACCGTGCCATCGGGGGCGACGCGGAACGTCTCTGGTCGCCTGCCGTTCGGCCAGTCGTAGGTCTGGTCATCGCCCAGCCGGTAGAACCGCTTTGGCTCGACGACCCAGATGCTGTGGTCATGTCCAGTGCGCACAGCGGTGTCTCGGATGGTGGAGTTCGGCTTGTCGGTCCACGAGAGGTCCCGCATGCCGTCGTTGACCACCCGGAACACGCTCGGCTCGACCTCCTCGGTGACCATCCCCGATATCAACTGGTCGGTCGTCGTCGGCTGACCGTCCTCCTGCGCCGCGACCCCGACGGCCGAACCCGTCAACAACGCGACCGCCACCAACACTGCGCCGAGGGCACGCACGGCACTTGGCCCGCTGAACCAGTCGCGGAAGATAGTCGTACCCGCGACGGGGTGAGGACCATGAAACGGATTCTAGTGCTGGCTCTCCTAGTGGCCCTCGTGCTGGCCTGCAACTCAGGCTCACCGGAACCGACGATGTACGCGCCCGATGACCTCGCCTCGGTGCTGCCCACACAGGTCGGTGACCTCACCTTGGAGGTCGAGGGATCGGGCGGGGGTGAGTATCTCGTCGCAGCCCTCGGCGAAGACGCGCTCACGGCACTGACGCTGTGCCACAACGCCGCACCGTGCTACCACGACAGGCTGCACTTCGCGCTCGCTTCCAGCAGTAGCGACCCCGACACGCCGAGGCTGGTGGTCTTCGCTGTGCGGGTCGAGGATGTCGGCTCCTGGGACCTCGGACCGGGTGGCGACGACCCATCCTTGGGCTACCCAGCTGATGGCCCGTATTCCTGGCGCCTGTCCCAGAACCTCGCCCCAACGCCCGACGAAGGCTGGCTCTTTTTGTACCCCTACGGCGAGGTCCTGTTCGGGGCCATCGCCACGTCCGACGACCTGAGTGTGACGAGCGAAGACGTGAGTGCCGAACTCCCGTCTTGTCGGCGAATGGACGGGGACTCCCTCGTCAATTGTCAAGCTCCTAGGCTGTAACGAACCGAACGACCGACGTTCGCCACGTCCCCCATCGCCGAGACCATCGAGTTCATGCCCGCCGAGGAGCGCGGGCGCCTGCTGCCACCGGCAGCTGGTCATGAATCGCCATGTATAGCGGGTTTGGTCTGGTCGTCGCCGCCCTGGCGACACACGCCGTGCGGGCCGTCCGGCCCTTGACCTGCTGACCGGCGCGCGGAGGATGTAGGCATCCGCGCTGGAGACCGCAGTGCACCGACCGATCGTGGCTACTCTCATCGTGTCTCTGGCCGCTGCGATGACGGCCGTCGTCTCGGCACACTCGCCACCACCGTATCCGGAGGATGCGGGCGTGGCCTTCGAGCCGGTGGGCGACACCGCATGGCGGGTCGTCGAACCCGACCTTCTCTGCGAGCGGGAGCCGTTCCTTGGCGCGAGAGAGATCGCGATGGCCCCCGATGGAAGGGTCTGGTTGTTCGATCCGCAGCTCGGCATCCGAGAGCTCGGTGCCTGCCGGCTAGAGGTGGAGGCATACGCCTCAGACTTCAGGCTGCGAGACCAGGAGCTGGCACCCGACGGGACCCTGTGGGTGCTCGATGCTGACAGGCTCATGTCATGGGGCGGGTCCGACTGGGTCATCCACGCCGACGGCGAGTTCAACGTCGAGACTTGCCGACGGGGCGAAACGCCGGCGACGCGCGAGGAAGTGGATGCGTATGGCGGCGGATGCTCCATCGATTGCGAGCATCAGGGCTGCTACTTCCGCCTGGATGTCGCGCCCGACGGGACAGTGTGGCTCTCGGGGGACCGGCTCGCCTCGTACGACGGTGTCGAGCTGCGTGAATACCAGGAGGACTGGATGAACGGTCCGATCGCTGGCTTCGGGCCTGATAGCGCCCCTTGGGTCTACGGACGCGACGGCCTCTACGTCTTCGATCCCTGAGCGCCCAGCTCCGAGACTTGAAGCCTTCACGGCGGTGCCGGCGCGACCTGACACCGAGTCGTGAACCCCGCGGGAACCGCCATGAATAGACGGATTGGTCTGGTCGTCGTCGCCACGCCGCCGGGCCATCCGGCACCTGGGCTACCAGAGCAACTCAGCGAGGTCTCCCGGCAGAACGATCCCGGAGTAGTCCGAGGTCGGATGGAGCGCCCTGAGTAACTCGTCAGGGGAAGGCTTCACACCGTCACGGTCTTCGGGCTGCCGCAACGGAAAGGTCCCTGGATCGCCCCCAGCTGGTGTCGTTGGGCGACCAGGGACGTTCGCTACTCGGTGACGGTGAAGGCGCCCTGCATCGTCCGGTAGTGGCCATGGACGCGGGTTGGACCTTCTGGCCCTGGACCCGATGACCGGGGCGACACGAGCCTGAGCAGAGCCTGTCTGGCGACGGGCCGGCCTTCGGGCGTGCGGAATGGTGTGCCCCGGGGAGTCCCTACCGCTCGAGGTGCATCCGTGTGGCGGTCGATGTGCCAGCCTCGTCCTCGGCCGGGTTCGTCCAGTACGCCTCGGCCTCCCAGCGGGTTGCCAAGCTCTCCCCGTCCTCACCCACGGTGGACTCGGCCTTCAGCGACCAGTCCCCGCCCTTGTAGAGGATGTGGCTGGCGAACGTGTCCTCGTCGACCGGCTGCCACAGGCCCACGCCGACCCCGTAGCGGGGGTGGACGGTCACGATCGTGCCGTCAGCGAGATAGGCAGTCCACGCCATCTGGCCGTCGTCATTCCCGGAGGGTTCGATCCAGACGCTGCCGGTCGTCGACCACAGGCTCGGGTCGGGGATGGCGAGCTCCCCGTCAAGGGGCTCGAAACGCATCGGCATCGCACCCGCTGATCCCTCGAAGCCGTCCGTCGTCCCGTAGCTCGTCGACAGTATCCCGGTCTCGCTTGCCCTTGACTGGCCCACGAGCGGTGTCGTGCTACCTCTCCAGCGCGGATACCAAGCGGTGGCGTTCCACCATCCATCGCCGACCGCGGCCCATAGGCCGACGCCGTCTCCGACGTAGGGGTTCAGGGCCAGGGAGGTGCCGTCGGCATGCTTGAGGGTGTAGTTGGGTGGTGAGGTCGCCTCGTAGGAAACCCCTGCCTCGGTGCGATCGTAGAGCGACGGTCCGACGATCGGCTGCCAGCCCGGATCGGGCGGTGTCTCCGCGTGGGCGTTCGCTGGCATCGGGGCCATGTGCAACCGCTCAAGGGTCAGGCTCTCGGTCCCCAATGGTTGCGCTACGCCATCAGCGCCGACGAAGGAGTCGGCAGATGTGACCGTCGCCGCATCGCCGGACGCGTCGATGACCCATTCCGAGCGGTTCGTCAGTGTTCCCCACTCGCCGGACTGCCTCCTTGTGAAGTCCACCCGGCCCGTGAGCAAGAGGTCACCGGACGGTTCCCAGACCCCGAGACCGATACTGCCGCCACGATGGACGACCATCGTCCCGTCCGGGTGCATGACGTAGTAGGTGGCGCTACCCTCGGCCGGCTGCCAGATGCTGCCAGACAGACCGCTGCTCTCGGCTGGCTCAGCAGCGGCCGCACATACGCCCGTGAGAAGTAGACAACAAAGAGCGGCCACGCCCGCGGCCCTTATCCTGCGCATGAGAAGCCCCCCTTCATGCGCGGGCCGGGTTCGCCAGTGGCTCAGCGCGGACCAAGGCGGCCATGGTGTGGGCCGTGCGTCACAGCCTCCCGCTACCGATGATTCTCTCGCGGCCGTCTACCGGCTCCGCGGCCACTCTCTAGAATCGCCATGAATAGATCCCATGGGGTCTCGTCAAGCCCGTGAGCCCCAGTCGGGGTCCCAGTCGGTGCCGTTGCGCCAGACGCCCCAGACGAGACTCAGGGTCTTGGACATGCAATGGCCGAGGGCGTTCATCTTGCTCTTGCCGGCCGCGCGCTTGCGCTCGTAGTGGGCGCGGATGACGGGGTTGTGCTGGACGCCCACGATGGCCATGCGGTAGGCCGCCGCCCGCAGATGAGCGTTGCCGGCCTTGGACATGTGCCAGCTGGTCTCGGGGTCTGACCCTGTGCCCGGAGCTGGCGGGGTGGACGGGTCGACACGTCGCTCGACGTCGCGCTCGGCGGAGCGCGGCGCAGGTCGAGGCACCGACCCTGGGGATGGTCCGCAGGCGCCGGGCCAGCTCGGAGTCGAGGAGGTCGGCCACGCGGGTATCGGCCTCGTCGATCTGTCGCTCGAGCAGGTCGTACTGGTCGAGCAAGAGGCCTACCTCGAAGGCCACCTCCTCGTCGAGCTCGGCGACGGCGATGCTGTCCGCGGCAGCGGTCTTGAGCCGCTCCGCCCTCGCCTCGCCCAGGCGGCGGTGGCCCGGGCCGGCGTTGGCCTCGGCGAGCGTGCTGACCCGACACTTCCGTGCGGCCTGGCGCAGTTCCACACCGCCGAGCGGGTCGTGGGCAGCGGCTCGGTCGTGCATGGCCATGAGGGCGAGGCTCCTCGCATCGGCCGGGTCGGACTTCGTCCGGTTCATCCGGCTCTTGGCAAAGTACTTCGCGCGCAGCGGGTTGACGAGGGCCACCGGTACGCCGTGTCGCCCAAGATGCGAGGCCAGTGGCATCCAGTAGTGGCCCGAGGACTCCAGCGTCACCGGTCCGACCGGCTCGACCTGGTGTGCGAGCCAGGCGTCGAGGCGGTCGAAGCCGGCCCGGTCCTGGCTGATGCGCAGGACCTCCCGGTCGGCCTTGTCCCGTCCTTCCCGGCACCGGGCGACCGCGTGCTGCCTGCCCCCGATGTCGATGCCCACCGTGATCATCGATCGTCTCCTTCCGACACCCAGGGGTGCCCGCACCGCCCGGTCGACGTCAGCTGATGGGTCCCATCACCGGTCTCGTTCGTGCCGCTGAATCCCGATCACCGTTCATGGCCGAGGGTCGAGGGCCGGCATCTATCCACAGCGATCACTTGCCGCATAGCGGGTCGCCGGTCTCCCCGTGGGTCCGAGCCCATCATCGGCCCGGCCTCAACAAGGACGTAGATCAGCGGGTTGGGCCTGGTCGTCGCCGCCATGGCGGCGGGAGAATCGGCCCCGCTCGGACTCGTGGCTCAGTGGTTCGCCTCCAGGCGCCATCGATCCTCGCCGCACGCTGCCCCGCTTGGACGTATGGTCGACCTCCACACCGGATAGGAGACCCGCATGACTGACGAGCCCGGCGAGCGCGAACCCCCCTTGACCCCAGCGACCCGAGGGCGCCGCTTCAAGCCACAGGCGCTGGAGCTCGAGGACGGGGGCGAGCTCGTCCTCGGCGCTGATGGCTCGATCGACCACATCGATGAGCACGGCTCCAGGATGCACCGCTGGTCTCCGGACGATCCGGAGTGGCCCGACCGGGCCATCCGCTTCGGGCTGCACCCACAGGCTCGCACCGTCGCGCCGCATGGGCAGGTCCAGGGAACGAAGCCACCGCGCCGGTAGCGCTCTGGCTCCGTCAGCTGCTCGATGTAGGCCAGGCCTTCGTACGTGCCGACACCTTCGAACCAGCCCATATGGTGGTGGCGCTCCCGCTGGTCCACGAACCCGACCGACTTTCCGATCCAGGAACCCTCGACGAGGGTGGCGCACGGCCTCGCGGTTGAGACAAGGCCCTTTGGCCCTTGCCGATACGGTCAGCAGGGGTGGAGCGTCGGTTTCGGAGGTGTGAGATGCGAGCTTTGGCAGCCGCTCTCCTGGCGGCGCTGTTGGCGATGCCGGCCGGAGCGGCGGATGACCCGATCATCAGCGATGACGCCGGGAACAGCTGGTACCTCGCCCTGGGGGATTCCCTGGCCGCCGGCTACCAGCCCGTGGGCGATCCTGAGAACGACCACAAGACTCGCGCGGGCTATCCCGACCAGCTTTGGCTGATGGCGCGCGGGCAGTATCCGAACCTGCGACTGCGCAACCTCGGTTGCCCGGGCACTAACACCGAGACCTTCCGTATCGACTATCCGCGCTGCTCCTATGCGCACGGCAGTCAGCTCGATGAGGCGCTCTGGTTCATCGGCGAGCACCGCGACGAGCTGGCCTTCATCACGATCGACCTGGGATTCAACGACTTCGAGTGCACTGACTCGATGGACTGCCTGCTGCCGGGCATCGACGCGATCAAGCAGCGGCTGCCTGCCATCGTGGGCGAGCTCCAGGCGGCCGCGCCGGGTGTGCCCATCGTGGGCATGAACATCTACGACCCCTTCCTGACGTACTGGTTCCGGGGTGGCCTTGACGCGACATTGGCAGAGCTGTCGGTCGGAGCGGTCACCCTGGTCAACGAGACGCTGGCCACGATCTACGACGATGCTGACATCCCGGTGGCCGACGTCGCGTCCGCCTTCGACATCGATGAGTGGGACGTGCTCGTGCCCTTGGCCGGCCACGGGGACGTGCCCCGAAACGTGGCCCTGCTCTGTGAGTGGACCTGGCAATGCCATCCGCCTCCACTCGGTCCTGACCGGCACCCGAATGTGCTGGGCTCGCGGGTCATGGCCGAGGCCTTCGCCAGGGAGCTGGGCCTCGAGCCGGTAGGCGTGGAGCTCGGATCGACCTGACACGAGCCATGGCGGGTGTCGGCCAGGGGTAGCACGACCAGGCAGACGCCACACCCAAGTGAGTCCTGCGGTATTTGCGCGTCGTCGGGAAGCGGTCGCGCGAGTGGCGCGGGGAGGCGGTCGTGTCTCCGGGCTCGAGACCGGTCGGCCGTACCAACCGGCTGCCGAATGGCGGGTTTGGCGCGCCGAGGCCGGGCGAGGAGATGTCCGGGCCTGACGTGGGACCTCGCCGGTGCCGCAGGGCATCCCACCGACCGTTCACCAGGCTCGACGAAAGGATTGACATGGGGCGCCGGTTGGCTAGATTCACGCAGCCACGGAAATCCGCGGTGTCGTAGCCGGCCGGCCGTGGCGCGTGTTCTTCAGGAGGATGTGCGTCATGGTTCGCCCCCCGTTCGGTCCGCGGTCGGGCCTGGTCCCTGCTTGGATCCTCGCGGCGCTGGGCCTCATCTTCGTGAACCCGATGCTCGCCAACGCCAGCCTCTCCGAGCCGTGGGCAGCCACCGAATTCGACGGCATGCAAGCCATCGCCAGCGGCCACGGCCGCTACGTGGCCGTCGGGAGCCTGGGCTCGCCTGCACAGGCTGCGGCATGGACTTCCACCGATGGGCTCAACTGGAACGCGACGACCGTAGCCGCCAGCCCCGTCGGCGCGGACATGACGGACGTCGTCGCGACCGAGGATGGCTTCGTCGCGCTCGGCGTCGCGTCGGAGGATGCCGACGCGATCGGCGAGCGTGTCCTGGCCTGGGCCTCGCCCGATGGCCTCGAGTGGCAGAGCGCCGTCGTGAGAGTGCCATCGAAGTCCGGGTTCCAGGTCGCCGTGAACCATGTCGCTGATGGTCCCGACGGTCTGCTGGCGCTGGGGACCTTCATCGGCCAAGGCCGCGGCGGTCAGCGGCTGTGGCGGAGCGCTGACGGCCTGAAGTGGGAGCGTGCCAAGCTGCCGGCGGCCAACGGCCGCACCTGGACCAGCGTCGTCTCGGTCCCGCAGGGCTATCTGCTGCTGGGCCAATCGATCAGCGGCGTGGCGTACAACTGGCACTCCGCCGACGGCACCACCTGGGAGCGGCTGCTGGGCACACCACAGCTCTACGACGTCGCGGTGTCGGGTGCCGGCGCCCTCGTGGGTATGGGCTACGAAGATCTCTGGCGCTCGCCCAAGGGCCTCCGCGGATGGCGGAAGGTGCTCACCAGACCGGATCGGTGGAAGATCGAGGGGGCCAACGCATTCTCGTCGGTCGCCTGGGACGGCTCGGAGTTCGTGGTCGTCGGTCGCGACGTCAGCACGTGCCTCCCCGACAGCGACGAGTGTGAGCGCAGCCCGTTGCTCGTGTCGCTCGACGGCAAGACCTGGTCGGAGGCCGCTGGACCCGACGGTTTGCCCGGTGCCGATGAGGCAGCGTCGGTGTTCGATGTCGCATCGCTCGACGACTCGACGGTGGTCCTCGGCGTGGACCACGGCACCGTGATCCTCTGGACCATCGGCGGTACCAACGAGTAGGGGCAGTGCCGCGCTGAAGCCTGGATGGCTGCCTGCGCCGGGTACTCCTACGTCTCGCCCTGACCGATGGTCATCTCCGGCTCGGGCGGATAGGCCTCGATCGTCGCAGGCCCTCCCATGATCGGTCCACCACGCTCGAACCCCACGATGACCAGGTCGCCGTGCGCGACCATGTACGACGCGCGCTGGTAGTCCGGGTCCTCCGCGGCACGCGTCCAGGTCACGCCGTCAGGCGAGGTCTGCAGCCGTGTGCCCTCGTCGCTGCTGGTGGCTACGAGGAAGCCGTCCACCAGGGCGGCGCCGACGAGACTGCTGCCACCGTTCTGGACCCGCGCCGCGAGCGGCCCCACCGACTCGAAGGGTCCACCTGTCACCGAGCGCCAGACCCGGTCAGGGCCGGCCAGGACCAGGAGGATGTCGCGCTGGACGTCGTACACCATGCTCGCTGGCGCATAGTCGCGCCAGCGCTTGACGGTGGAGCCCGGGAACAGTTCGGGGATCGTCCACTCCCGTCCGTCGGGCGACCGCCACGCCCCGATCCCATCCTCGGTCTCTGCCATCAGCACGAAGCCGGAGCGCGTCTCCACGACCTCTACCGGCGACCCGAACGCGTGTCTGAGACCGGGCACCCGCACGCGCTTCCAGCGAGTGCCTGGAGCACGCGCGAGGACCTCAGGGCGGTCGGCGCGTCCGAGACCTCCGTAGGCGGCCACCATCCCGGTGCCGGGTCGGCCCGCCAGCGCGACGACCTCCGTCCCCTTGGGGCACCCACGCTTGGACGGCCAGACGAACCCCGCCTTACGGACTCGCCCACCGGGCTCCAGCCGCCATAGCCCAGAGCAGCCTTGCGACGTGCCTCGCGACGCGAGCACCGTGCCACCGGCGATGGGAGCCGCGCGGTGGAAGTACCAGGGCGGCAGACGGTGTGTCTTCCTCCATTCGCGACCATCCCGAGACGTCCAGGCAGCCCCGTGGCTCTTGTCGTAGGTAGCGGCGTAGCCCACAGCCACCAGCGTCTCCCCGGTACTCACGACATCGAAGATCGCGCCCCATCCGAGCTCGAATGGTCGCTCCGCCAACACGGACAACCCTTGTTCCAATGGTGGGCTGCTCAATTCCCCGGAGTCTCCTTCCTGCGCAGACGCGAGCGCGGGTCTGGACGCCGTGTCCCCGCTGGCTTCCTGCTCATTTGCCAGCACGTTGCCCGTACCCCCCAAGGCCAGCGACAGTACGGTCGCAACGACGACGATCCGCATCTCGTGCCCTCCAACAAGAACGAGCATGGCTCGAGTCTGCGTTCTCGGTCCGATGCGTCAAGGGCCGCGCGGCCCGTGGTGGCCGCGTGACGCAAGGTGGTCGTGGGTGACGTCGATCGCGACGATCACGACCTCGCTGCCGACGCCTTGGCACCACGAGCCATGTGTTCCAGGGGTCGGCCTCTGGCAGAGTCCTACGACGCCGGGATCTTCTCGACGACGAGCAGGAAGTCCACGCGGGGGACCCACAGGAACCCCGCCGTGACGTTCGGGACGATGCTCACGACCTCTCCCTCCAGGCTGTCGAGGAAGTGCTCGAGGGTGGCCGCATCCTTCGTCATCGAGACATCGACACGATGGACTCGGTAGCGGGTTCGTGTGGCAGCCATGTGGGACCCCCTTCCGCGAGCGGGCCGGGTCCGCCAGTGGCTCGGCGCGATCGAGGCGGCCATGGTCGATGGACCGCGCGTCGTCACCTCCCGCTCCTTGCGATTATCGGGTGAGTGTCCATGCGCCAAACGGAACCGCCAGGGCTAGCGGGTCATGTCTGGTCATCGCCGGCACGGTCAGCCACGTCGCCGGGCTGTCCGGCCCTTGACCTGCCGACCGGGACGCGGAGCATGGAGGACATCCACACAAGGGGAGTGGGATGCGGCATCTGGTCATCGCCATCGTGGTGCTCGTGCTCGCGCTGGGAACAGCTGACACGCTGGTCGCCCAGACGCCACCGCCCGCGGGCGATACGTTCAGCCCGACTGGTTCCCTGGCTGAGGCACGCGCAGGCCACACGGCCACGCTTCTACCCGATGGCCGTGTCCTCGTCATCGGGGGCAGCGGCGGACCGTTGCAGCTCCGCGGCGCGGCCGAGGTCTGGGATCCGACGACCGGTACCTTCGGTCCGGCAGGCTCGCTTCTGGTCGCTCGCTCGGGTCACACGGCCACGCTCCTGTCAGACGGCCGCGTCCTCGTGGTGGGCGGCTGGGACGGGCACCTGTCCGCCTCGGCCGAGATTTGGGATCCGGCGACGGCAACCTTCGGTCCAGCCGGTTCGCTGGCCGAGAAGCGTGCGAGCTTCACCGCCTCGCTCCTGCCAGACGACCGTGTCCTCGTCGTCGGAGGCAGCGATGGCCCCAGGCGGATCCTCGGCGCAGCCGAGGTCTGGGATCCGACGACCGGTACGTTCGGCCCGGCCGGCTCCCTCCGCAAGCCACGTGAGCACCACGCCGCCTCGACCCTGCCCGACGGCCGCGTCCTGGTCATCGGCGGCGAGGGACGCCATGGCGGTGCCCGGTCCATGGCCGAGGTCTGGGATCCGACGACCGGCACGTTCGGTCCCGCTGGCGCGCTCACCGACGCGCGGTCGACTTCACGGCCACGCTCCTGCCCGACGGCCGCGTCCTCGTCGTCGGCGGCATGAGCCCTGGCAAGTTCCTCGGCTCGGCGGAGGTCTGGGATGCCGCGACCGCCTCCTTCGACGCAGCGGGCTCACTGCAGCAGGCACGGGTCGGGCACACGGCCACGCTGCTGCCCGACGGTCGCGTCCTGGTCGTCGGCGGCGTTGGCCGCCGCTACGACGATCTCGCCTCGGCCGAGATCTGGGATCCGGCCACCAGCGTGTTCGCCCCGGCGGGCTCGCTGACGCGGGGACGCAGCTACCACACGGCCACGCTGCTGCCCGACGGTCGCGTCCTGGTCGTCGGCGGCGAAGATAGCGACGGTGCCATGGCGTCGGCAGAGGTCTGGAGCCCGAGCACCTCCCCGAGCTCGGACTAGGCGCCGCCGAGCCGTCCGGCCCTTGAACCACCTCGTCGGGGCGCGGAGGATGGGGCCCACGAAGGGGGAACGTGATGCGACGAGCGCCGTTCAGGTCGATGCTCGCAGCGCTGATGGCGACCGGCCTGATGTCGTCGGTGGCGCCTGGAGCGTCGGCCATCCAAGACGAGGCCCTGCAGATCATCGAGATCCCGGGGAGCGGTTTCACGGTCGGGTTGCCGGTGGAGTGGCGCGTCTGGCCTGCCGAGGGTGTGGCCCACCCGATGGGCATCACGGCCACCGACGTGGGGACCCGGCAGCACTGCTCCTTCTCGCTGCTGGAGGGCGTCGCTTCAGCCGAACGGGCCGCCCACCAGACCGTCGAGCTCGTCGAGGCGCAGCCGCAGCAAGAGATCGTCGAGCGCACCTTCCTGGACCTGCCGGCAGGCAACGCCGTGCGGGTGGCCTATCGACTCAAGGACGCGCCCGATGACCCTCGGTTCGTCCTCAACGAGTACTACCTCACCGTCCCCGACGGCGTGGTGTCGGCCTTCTGTTCGGGCGACGAGCCACCTGCCGATCGTTGGCTTTCCGTCATCGAGACCATCGCGCCGCTCGCGGCCGCCCCTCCGCTGGCAGCTCCGTTCGACCCCCGAGTCGAGGTTGCCGCACATGGGTTCGCCGTGGACTTCCCGAGCGAGTGGCTGGTGCGGTCGTGGCCAGGACTCGGACCCGTCCTCGAGGGCAGCATCGTCCTGCGTGCGGTCACCCTTGCCCACGAGGACGGCTCCGGCGGGTACGAGTGCCTGATGGAGGACGCCACGGCGCTGCCGAGCTTGGCCGACGTGGCATCGCTGGCCGATTGGCGAGACGTGCTCGGCTCGACCGCCCGGGCCCCGGAACAGCGGACGAGTGAGCCGGTCGTGACACAGATCGACCTGCCTTCCGGGCCCATCGTCCGAGCTGACTGGGAACGATGGAGCGGAATGCCTGCGACCGCCTGGATCTTCACTGACGGTGACCGGCACGCAGCGCTGCTGTGCCGGTCCGTCAGCCCGCCCGATGACCGGTGGCGTTCTGTCGCCGAGTCCTTCGAGTTCCTGCCCGCGCTTGGCATCGGCAGCACGACCCCGGCGCCCGCCCAGGATGATGGCGCTCCAGCGGCCGCGGACTCGAGCCCCATCCTCGAGGCGCTGTCACTGCTGCCGCCGGGCATCGACGCCTTCGAGTTCACCGATTGGTCCGCGATCAAGGCGGCCCACGACGGTTCCGATGTGACGAGCGCCAGCCCGCTCACCGAGCGCCAGCGGCTGATGCTGGAGATCGCTCGACATGAGGCCACGACGTTCCCGCTGGGGCTCGATCGTCTCGGGACGTGGTCCGAGCGATGGGGCTGGGACACCACGGACCTCGAGTGGCAGGCCTCCTGCTGCAACGCGTTCGACTTCTCCATCCTCCGCTTCCGCGAGGACTGGGATGCCGGACCCTTCATGGCACGACTGGAGGCCGATGGCTACGAGCGCCGAGACGAGGCGCACGCCACCTCGTTCACCCTCGAGGATGGAACAGACGCACCCGACCGCGACTTCCTCGAGCGCGCGATCGGGATGGAAGGGTCGACGGGGGGTGCCCCAACGCCGCGCGCGTCGGTGGCCATCGCGCCGGACGGCCACACCGTCGTCCTGGTGCGCGGTCCCGATGCGCACGAGATCCTCAAGCTGGCGGCACAAGCCGACCCGGTCGCCACCGCTGAGAGCCCCTTCGGTCGAGTGGCAGCGGCCCTTGGGCGACCACTCGCCGCGAGGGTCTGGAACGGCGAGCACGGGTGCTGGAGCACAGGGGCGGAGCGGGATGCCAGTGCAGGGAACGCTCGACTCGTCGAAGCCGTCGGCGAGCTTCATCCCTACGAAGCCTTCGGCACGAGCTACGAGCGGCCCGGCGCAGGGGAGTCTGCGGTGGGCCGATACGTCTTCGCGTACGAGCGTGCCCCGGATGCCGAAGCCGACCTGCCGGGCCGCCGCAGGCTCATCGATGAGGGCGACTCGATCCGGTACGGCGCACCGTACCGCGAGCGGGCCTTCACCCTGGTCGACGCGGTGACGGACGGCCGGCAGGTCGTCCTCGACGTGGCGCCGGTCGACGATTCACCGCAGACGCTCTTCGACACGGTCATCGCTCACGACATGGTCTTCGCAACCTGCGGCTGAGGCGGCAGCTCGGCCGCAGGTCTTCCGGCCCTTGACCCGCGCTGCCCGGAGGTGAGGATTGGGTTCATCGTCCGCAAGGGAGACCCTGATGCCCAGGCGAACCTGGTTCCTGGCTGTGTCACCGCCACGGACGCTCTTGACGCTTGCGACCCTATCCCTGGCACTCGCGGCAAGCGGGGGTTCGACCAGCGCGGCCTCCGAACCGGCGACGGACGTATCGGCGATCACGCTGGTCGAGCAGCGCCTCATCGAGATTCCCGGCAGCCGCCTTCTCGCCCTGTCCCCCGACGGGGGTTCGATCGCCGTGGCGCGCCCGGCTGGCTCCGATGCCGCCGAGCTTTGCGTTCACGAGGTCGCGACCCTCGAGGAGCGCGTCTGCGCGGACCTGAGCAACCTCGAGTCAGGTCTCTGGCATGACATGGTGGTCTGGTCACCAGACAGCCAGTGGCTGGCCTTCGCCGAGCTGTGGCCGCAGTACTTCGCCGCTGGCGGTCTGTGGCTCATGGATGCCTCCACCGGCATGCTCACGAACCTGCTCGACGCTAGCGCGCTGGCGCTGTACCCGACGTTCACGCCGGACAGCACCGCGGTGACCTTCGAGCGCACGCTGCTCGAGGCCGGCACGCTGAGCGAGGACTGGGAGTTCAAGGGGGTGGACATCGCCACGGTGCCTATCACCGGTGGCGAGGCGGTCCGACTGGGCGGTTCCGAACGCCAGTACGCGGGCGTCGAGCACTGGGGGATGGTCTGGTCGGCAGATGGATCCGGACTCTACGTCACCCTCGTCGTCTACGCCGACCGCGAGGCCTCCGACTTGGATTCCGACAGCGGGATCCGGGTGTTCGGGGCCGATGGGGAGCACGCTCGGCAGCTCCTCAGCGTCGCGAGCTCCGACGAATGGCCGCCGAGCATCATGGCGGTCTCGCCGCGTGGCGAGCACGTGCTCGTTCGCCTCCCCGGAACGTACCGTGGCCTGGTCGATTGCTGCGCCATCGTGGATGGCGTGTCGGGCGCCGTCGAGCCCATCGAGTCGCTGCGACGACCTTGGCATCTGCGAAGTCCAAGAACCTGGCCATGGAAGCCCGAGGTGCGGCAGTCGATGGCTGTCATCGGGGCGGGGCTCTCCCCGGACGGGTCCCTGTTGCTCACGGTCTCAGCGTCAGAGGACCGGCAGCGGCAGGTGGCTGTTCGCGATGTGGCCGGGCGTCACGAGACGATCCTGGTGAACGAGGAGCCCGGGAACGCTCCATCCGATCTCACCGGCAGGGTGTCGACCTGGGCCCAGAACGACACCATCCTCATCCTGGGTAGAGACCTTGGCCGCGGCACGCTGCTCGTTCTCGACCGGGGCAACCAGGACGTGCCCGACTAGCTGCTCGCCGCCGGCTCCACCTGCAGCTCGTAGACCACGGCCGGATCGGATCCGGTGTTCTCGAACATGAGGGCCCCTGGGTCATCGGCGAACTGCGACGTGGACAGTTGGCGGCCGGGGGAGAAGTCGATGGGCGACGACGACTGCCCATCGTCTCCGGTGCCCTCCGTCGTCGCCTGCGCCGTGAGGTTCCCGGCGTCGAGGAAGCGGATCGTGGGCATGTCAGCGGTCGCCGCAGGGAGACCTGCCCCCGCGGGAACGTCCCAGCGCACGATCCGCAGTGTCACCGGCTCGCCTCGCATCTCGGCGACCCCGGAGGCGATCGTCCCGTACCAGGGTGACTGCATGCCGGAGTGGCTCATCGAACAGCAGCGGCTGCGCTCGCGGATGGCGAAGCCGACCACGCGAGCATCCTCACCGGTCGCCCACATCTCGCCGAGCGCCTGCGATCCGTGCTCGTCCCAGGGGACCTCATCCATCACGAAGGCATCGCCAGCTTGCACGATGCTCTCCACACCGCTGGGCACGACCTCGGCGCTCGCCCAGTCGGAGCCGGCACGGACGATCCGTGTCTCCGACAAGGGTCGGATGCCAAGCGCACCGGACTCGACGTAGCGGGCGAACGTGTTGGGCGGGATGAAGGCGCCCGAGTACGAGATCTCGGCGTCCGTGGGGTAGATCTTGCGGAAGAACAGGACCCCGGCCAGCTGCTCGGGGATGGCCTCCGCATCAAGCGTGACCGCGACCAGCTCCGTGGGGGTGGCCACCTCGTCGGATGTCTCCTGTGCGAGCGCGGCACCCACGGTGGTGACCGCCACTGCCATGACCATCAACCATGCTAGTGACCAGCGAAACGCGCGCATGACCGCCTCCTCGTGGTGCGCGGGCCGGGTTCGCCAGTGGCTCGGTGCGGTCCAGGCGGCCAGGATCGATGGATCGCGCGTCATCGCCTCCCGTTCGCTTCGATTCTCTCGCGACCGTCCAGACCTTCCACTAACCGCGGGCATCGGCGGCCCGGTCCATGAGCGAGGCAGCGACCGACGCCCGGCGAGGCTCCCCGAGGGTCCGGAGCCGAGGTCGCTCGGCGTGTCTCGGCAGGCAGTCGCGGCCGAGGGTGAGTCGGGCATGAAGGCCACGTACTCGAGCAGTTCCCACACCGTGACGGACCGCGATGCAAGGCAGTAGCGGCGCACGACTGCTGTCGTCTGTGGTCCATGGTCCAAACGACGGCCGTCCCTTGCTTCGGATGCCCACCATCATGGCCTGCCGTCGTTCGAGCCCTTGACGTGGGGCGCCGAAAGCGCAGGATGGTCGACGTCACGAGGGACGGGGATGGGCAAGCTGGCGGTGCTACTCGTCGCGGGTCTTCTCATGGGCGTCGCGGGGCGGGCCGTCGCAGCGCCACCGAGCCTGCCGCCGTTCGACCGGACGATGACGCTGGAGCGGGTGGAGCCGCACGTGGTGCGCGTACTGGATGACGGCGCCGGTCACGATCTAACCGACCCCAACACGTTCGAGGACCTCAAGCCGGTGAGCCTGCTCGCGGCCGGCGACGACGGATCGGTGTGGATGACCAGCAGCCGCGGGTTCATCAAGATCGGCACGCGTGGAGAGGTACGCGATCCACTCGACACGTTCCTGGCGCAGATGGAGATCGGGCTCGACGGGGCGCTGTGGATCGCCGACGCCTACCAAGGAACGACGCGCGCATACCGACGTCCCGCGCTGGTCGGCAGCTGGCACGAGGGCGCGTGGACGACCTACCAGCTTCCGTCGGACGCGCGGGTCGTGTGGCTCGACGCGAAGGAGGATGGCAGTCTCGACTTCGCGTGGCGTGACGAGACGACGCTGACCTTCGGAGCGTTGGAACCTGGCGCTGAGGACTGGACCGCCACGTCACCGCCGCCCTTGCCGCTCCTCTCACCCGACGGCGCCATCGTGGTGGAGCGCACACCGAACGGGCAGCTGTGGGTCGCGGAACGCCCCTGGTGGCATGAGGAGCAACGCTACGAGCCCGCCCCCCTGTGGACCTTCGAGGGGTCAGCCTGGCGACGCGTCGAGCCGCTCGGCGACCTGCCGGTCCGGCCCATGACGCTGACGGTGGAGCCCTCCGGGACGTTGCTGGTCGGCTGGCAGGAGGTCGTTCCCGACATCTGGAAGCGCGGGGTCTGGCACACCACGAGGCTCGAGGCTGATGGCGACTGGTCGGTCGTCAACGTCGTCGAGGACGAGGCCACCAAGCGCCGCGGCGGGTGCAGGGGCTACGCGCACATCGACGGGGAGCGGCTGACCCGCTATCTCGACGGCGTCTGTCTCCGTCCGGTGGCCATCACGCCCACGGGCGAGATCTGGGCCTTCGGCACAAACCGCAACCGAAGGAACCCCGGCGTCTACGTCATCACCCCGGATCGATAGTCGGCAGCGCCTGTCACGAGAGTCTGAACCGGCAGAGAAACGGCGGCACCGGCCAGCTATCGCATCCGGAAGATGACGGCGATGGTGGCACCGGCAACGATGAGCGGCCCCATGACCAAGACAGTGATGACGTCCTCGATGTCGAGTCTCGAGGCGTTGAACTCGATGGCGAGGAGCATGACGAACACCACTGCCAGGCCGACCCAGAGCAGCTGTACGACTCGTCGGTCGCGACGGGTGAGTCCGCGCCAACGTGCCCAAACCAGTGCCAGCAAGTAGTTGAAGTTCGGGGTGCCGGCCGCCTCTCGCAGCAGCGCCTTCTCCCGCTCGTGGGCCGCTACCCGCTCGGCTGGGTCCTCTCCCCGGTAGTAAAGGAATGCAACCATCACAGCCGGCACCGATACGAGCGCCACGACGACGAGGCCGATCAGCACGCCGAGTCCCTCACCCGAGATGGGCATCGCCACCTCCTTCACCGACGATCCTCCTCACCTCGCTCAGGGAATCAAGGGCCGGGCGGCCCGCGGCGAGCGGGCTCGACGCGGGCCCGGTCCACGATCCAGGCAGCCAGTGAAGCTCCCACGAGACTGCCCAGCAGCCCCAGGCCGAGATCGCCGAGCGTGTCGCGGTAGGCCGTCGCGGCCTCGGGTGAGTCGGGGATGAAGGTCACGTACTCGAACAGCTCCCAGATGATGGCAACGACGGCACCCGCGCCGACGCCCAGGGCGACGCGTGTGAGGCGTGACGCGTCTCGAGGCCAGCCCAGGGCCACGAAGGCGGCCGAGAGCAGGATCCAGTTGAAGAAGTGGTTGAGGTCATCCCACCACTCGATGGAGTCGTAGAGGTCCAGCGCGTTCCCGACGGTGTCGATGAGAAAGGCCAGCGTGACGAGCAGGTCCGTCACCACCGGGAAGGGCCGACTGCGCCAGAAGAACCACCACGCGAGCGGGATGATCACGATCGCCAGCGGGTAGGTGAGGGCGCGCCACTGCATGGCCTTGTCGGCGTACTGCGGCAGCTCCGGGTTGAGCACGGCGTGCACCAGGAGCGCCACGAGCGCGACCTTGGCCGCGGCGTCGAGGATGACCAGCGCGCGGAAGCTCATCGCGCTCACGATCGTGATGCATCTGCGCAGCGGGGGCAAGGCCGCGGCGCCCTCGATCGAGGGTCGCGACCCCATCGATGTCGTCGGGCGTCGACCCCACCGACGCTATCGGCGCTGATCGGCTCTGGCGGTAGACGCCTGTCGCCCGAGCCGACGCAAGGCGCACCGATGCGCCGCGCACGGGGCGTCGGTGCCACCCGCTCGCACTCTGAGGCGCAGCCCACGCTCCGCTCAGCCCGCCAGTGGCCACGCAGCCGCGGACAGGGTGACGACGAGCACGCCTTGCGTCGACTCCGGCGACATCTGGCCACGGCGCCTCGGCCGACGGGGCGGGTCATGCGGCTCTTGACCCGGCCTTCGGGGGTGGGAACATGAGCTGGACATGGACGAGGACCCGTTCGAGGCGTGGGAGCGCTATCCAGTCGATGAGGCCCAGGAGCGGCTCGAGTATCAGAAGCTGGCGTGGTACTCGGCCCCCTTCGGTTCGACGGGTATCGCCGTCGTCCTGCTGGCCGCTGCGGTCAACCTGGCCCGGCGACTGGGCCGCCAGGTCATCCGCATCGCATCGCGCCTGAAGCTCGTCTGAGCCTGCCCGCGGTACGCTTGCCCCGTCCCGTTCGCACGCACTGGGGATTCGCCCGATGACACAACCCAAGCACCGACCAGAACGCAAGGAGTTCATCGTCCACGTGGGCGATGCGGCTGCCCAGGCCACGCTGCCCGAATGGTGGGGCGCGATCGACTCCGGCATCGAGGCCCGCAGCCTGCGCTTCAGCGAGGGCGGCGGCAACTGGATCGAGGAGCGGACCCTGCCGGACAACCTCGTGGCTGCCGGCGCGCGCCTCTCCGAGGTCGCCGGCGTCATGGACTACGAGGGGCTCAAGCGGCCCAACGTACGCGTCGGCGAGCGCGTGCTGCTCAAGCCCGACGCGCAGCCCCAGGACCGCTTCGCCATCGCCGTCTGGGCCGCCGACGACAGCTACCAGGTCGGCTTCCTGCCCAGCAACGTGGCTGCGGAGGTCATGGCCGTCTCCATGCGCGACCGCACGGGCTTCGGTGGCTTCGTGGCCCAGGAAGTGCGCGATGCCGCGTCAGGGGAGCGGCGTGACGTGACCATCCTCATCGGCCCCGGCGTCGTCTACGCCGAGCCTGCCGACGGCGCTTGATCCCTCGGGCGACGTTGGTCGCCGCGGGCCCCGGTCTCGCCCTCGTCGCCGTCCTCACGGCGGTCGCCTACGCCTCCACGCTGGTCCTGCCCGACATCTTCGGCGCCGTCACGGTGGGGCTCTTCCTGGGCATCATCGTGGCCAACGTGCGCTCGCTGCCGCTGATCGAGCCCGGCGCCAAGGCGGCCAAGGCCTGGTTCCTGCCCCTGGGCATCCTGCTCCTGGGCGCGCGCCTGAGCCTGGCCGACGTCCTCTCCACCGGCCTCGGCGCCATCGTGGTGCTGGCCATCGACATCGTGCTGGTGCTGGTGGTGACGCTCGCTATCGGCCGGGCCCTGGGCCTCTCCCGCACGCTCAGCGCCCTCATCGGCGTCGGCACCAGCATCTGTGGCAACACCGCCATCGCTGCGACTGCCCCGGTGATCAAGGCGCCCGAGCGCGACGTCTCGTTCGCGGTGGCCACGATCACGCTCTTCGGCACGGCCGCGGTCATCGTCTATCCCCTCATCGGCCACGCTCTGGGCATGTCCGACAACCTCTTCGGCCACTGGGTCGGTGCGGCCGTCAACGACACCAGCCAGGTCACGGCCACCGCCTTCGGCTACTCGGTCGAGGCCGGCGAGACGGCCACCATCGTGAAGCTCACGCGGAACACGCTGATGGTGCCGGTCATCTTCACGGTGGGCATGTGGTTCGCTGCTCGCGAGTCGCGACACGCGGGTGCCCAAGAGCGTCGCTCCTGGCTGGGTTCTGCGCGCAAGGCCGTGCCCCCGTTCCTGCTGGGCTTCCTGGCCCTGGCGCTGGTCAACTCGGCCGGCTTCATCGGGGACGAGCTGGCCACGTTCCTGACGCGCGTCTCGCAGGTGCTCATCGTGATGGCCCTCGTGGGCGTGGGCCTGAGCACCAAGATCTCCGCCCTGCGCCAGACCGGCCCGGCGCCGTTCCTCATGGGCCTCGCGGTGGCGGTCATGCTGGCCATCGTGAGCCTGGCGCTGTTCGTGGCCATCGGCGTCGAGTAGGGCCGGCCCGAGCGCACGAGTCACGCAAGGGGTGGCGCCTGACCGGTACCAGTCCATCGGTTGTACTGGCGCACCAGTACTTTCTGTCTAAGCACGGTCACCTATTCAAATCCCCTGCGGCAGCCCTCAGACTCCCGGGGTGACCTCAGAAAGACGATGCCCTGCATGTGACGCGCTGGTCGTCGCCGACACGGCGTTCTGTGGCGACTGCGATTCCCTCGTGTCGTCGGCCACGGATCGACGGCTTGACGCCAGCGCGTCCGTGCACCCCCCGGGTTCCTCCGCCGTCACCGGTCGGGCGCAGGTTCCGCACGTCTCCGTCGTGCCCTCGCGGACGGTGGATTGCTGGAGCTGCGACACGCCCAACTCGCCGAGTCGCATGTTCTGTGTCGAATGCGGGTCGTTCATCGCCATCGGCTCCCGCACCAAGGCCATGGCCGCGGCGCAGCCCTTCTCGGGCCCGCCACCGGTCCCGGGTGATGCTGACGCGGACGTCTCGCTGCCCTTCGTGGCGGGCGTGGCGCCGCTCGGCTCGTACTCGGTGGAGGCCCAGCGCCGCGCCACCCGACGGACGCGCACGATGACCGCCGTGGCTTCGGTGGCGATGGCCATGGTCATCGGTGGTGCTGCGATCTACTTGGCTTCACCCCTGAGCGACCGTGGTGGCGTGCCGGAGATGGCGGCTGCGCTGCCCGCGTCTGCAGCACCGCAGCCGACCGACCAGACCGTGGGGGTCAGCGGCATCACCATCGAGCCGCAGGCCGCACTCGTGGAACCGCAAGCCGTGGCGGCGCAGCCAGAGCCCGCGGTCCGACAGCCGGCACCCGAGGCCCACCAGGCCCCCACCGCGATGGAGTCCGCGCCGGAAGCCGTCGCGCCCGTCGAGCCGGCACAGCCGGTGGAGCCAGCGCAGCCCGATCCAGCAGGCGCCGACGAGCCGGTCGTCCAGGCCGTCCCTGCGGCCCGAGCCGGAGCGCCTGCCGGAGACCCCGGCAGGTAGCGCCCGAGTCAGCGGTCGAGGAGGCCGCCGAACCGGTCGTTGCTGCCGCGCCATCCCGGCCCGAGCCTCGCGCGGTGGTGGACACACCGGTGACCACGGCCGGTGGCTGGGTCTGTGGAGGGGAGGTCAGCCTCGACGACAGCCGTGTGCGTGCGTGGTCGCTGGGGCGCGTGTCCTTCCGGGCGCGCCCGGGCTACGAGCGCGTCGTGCTCCATCTCGAGCGCGCCGGCCAGGGCTCCGGTGCGCCGCCCTCGCTGAAGGCCGCGGTCGTGCCCACCACGCGGGTCCGTGGCCTGCTGCCCGGTGTGAGCAAGCCCTCCAGCGGCAAGACCACCATCGGGATCCAGCTCGATGATGGCTTCGGCGGCAACCTGGGCCTGCGCAGCTACGACCCCAGCGGTCTCGCGACGATCAAGGAGTTCTCGGTGTACCCCGCGGGGCGCGACGGCAAGAACGTGCTCATCTCCGCGGTACAGGATGCCTGCTTCCGGGTGCGGGTCCCTGCCTGGAACGACCCTTCCGACAGCCTCCGCCGCGCGGAGATCCACATCGACGTCAAGCCGTGATCCGCGAACGCTGACTGCCGTGACCCGTGTGCCGACGCTGGGGTCCGAGCCCCCGGCGTCGGCGCACGAACACGGGTTCCCGCCTCGCCCCGTGGTCAGACGCTGGCGGCCGCTGGCTCGAGCGTCGCGGTGGCGAAGAGCACGCCGAAGGCCTTGCACCAGACGACCGCGCTGGCGATCTCGTCCGCGCTCACCTCTGGCGGGATCTGGTAGCTGAACGTGCCGTCGGTGGCCTTGAGCGCGCCGAGGTTCACGGCCGTCTCGGTCCAGCCATCGGCGTCGGGAGAGACGTAGACGAAGAGGTCTGGTCCGTTCTGCACGCTGAAGTCCTCCAGCGTGAGCGTGAGGCTGCCGTCGGCGGCCTCGACGAGCCGGGCCCCGCCGCTGCCGAAGTGGAACTCGTCAGCACCCTGCCACTCGCCGCTCGCAAGGGTCACCACGGTCCCGCCCGTCGTGGCGGCCGCAGCCACCGGCGTCTCCTCCACCAGCTCCGTGCGCAGGAAGAGGGGCGAGCCCAGGATCCAGCCAAGAGGGCCCGCGACGGCGATGAAGAGCACCAGGCCGACGACGACGGGGCGGGGATGGGCACGCGCGACCTCGATCCAGCCACGGCGCCAGGCGATGGAGACGAAGACGGCCATGCCCACCACGAGCGCGATGGCGAGCGGCACGCGGACGGGGTAGATGACGTCCACGAAGAAGCGCTCGAGGTCACCGAAGATGTTCATGGGCGGACCCTAGCCCGACCTCCGTGACGGGCCTGTGTCGGCCGTGTGGCGCCTCCGTGACGGCCGGCCGCCCTAGAAGAAGAGCGTCCGAGCCAGGGCCAGCACGGCCAGCGAGATGGAGACGGTGGCGATGACGACCGACATCCGCGTGCGACCCAGGCGGCTCGTCAGGACCGCGCCCGGCAGCATCGTCGCCAGCGAGGCGGTGAGGATGACCGGCACCAGCTCCCACTGCGGCTCGACGTCGGCGAACTGCCCGGAGTCGGTGGAGAGCAGAACGAAGGCGCTGATGACCGCAGCCGCAGCCATGAAGATGCGCCCGAAGACCGACGACCCGACCGCCATGCGCGGCTCGATGCGGGACAGGATCAGCAGCGTCACGCCCATCGGGCCCCAGCCGGCGCCGGAGATGCCGCTGAACATGCCCGAGATGCCGCCGATACCAGCGATGCGGGCGCGAGGCACGTCGCCCGGCGCGCGCGAGACCTGCATCTGCTTGAGGAGCAGGCTCACCAGCAGCAGGATGGCGCTGATGATGATGAGCAGCTCCACGGCCACGGCGATGAGCTTGGGGTCGAAGAAGGAGGCCACGATCGGACCCGCGACCGCACCGATGATGCCGCCGATCACGAGCGGGATCACGATCGGCCGCGAGACGTTGCCCAGGCGCACGTGCGCACTGGCCCCGAAGGGCACGATGAGCACTTGCAGGAAGAGCGAGAGGGGAGCGGCGAAGAGCGGGCTCACGCCCAACAGCAACAGGCCCGGCACCAGCACGCCGCCGTAGACCCCCACGGAGGTCAGGGCCAAGCCGGCTGCGAGCCCGATGAGCCATGAGCCGACGAGCAGCGACGCCTCTGCGTCAGGCGCCAGGAAGAGCGTCACCGCCAGGACCGCGATGGCGATGACCCCCGCCACCATCGTGGCAGCGAACTGGCGTGGGCCGATGTCGATCTTGTAGCGGATGGAGCGGACCCAGCGGGGTTCCTTCTCCCAGATGCCCGGCAGCTGCGCCGGCTTGTGCATCTCGTGCGGCATCGCGGGGCCTTCGCCCCGTTCTCCCGAGGGCTTCGGCGGCTCGGCCACGGGCTGTTCGGTCGAGGTCGGCTCGCTCACGTGTCCCCTCGTTCGCTCACTGCTTCTCCGCACGGGCGCGGTGCTCCGAAGAAGTGGCTATACTCCCACTTACCTGATTATCCCGATAATGTCTATCACTTCGGTCGGGAAAGGGTAGCATAGCGACGAGACCTCGTCGCGAAGACGCTGAAGCAGAGGTCGACCCCCACGAGATGATCGAAACGAGACCAGCAGGCGAGCGCGCCATCGCGCACCGTGCCACCCACCTGGACGCCCTCGAGGCGGAGTCCATCTTCATCATGCGAGAGGTCGCGGCCGAGTTCGAGCGACCGGTCCTGCTGTTCTCCGGCGGCAAGGACTCCATCGTCTTGCTGCGCATCGCCGAGAAGGCCTTCCGCCCCGCCAAGTTCCCGTTCCCGGTCATGCACATCGACACCGGGCACAACTTCCCGGAGGTGCTCGAGTTCCGCGATCGCCGTGTGCAGGAGCTCGGAGAGCGCCTCATCGTGGCCTCTGTGCAGGAGTCCATCGACTCGGGTCGCGTCCGCGAGGAGCCGGGCAACCCGTCCCGCAACCGCCTCCAGACGACGACCCTGCTGGACGCCATCACCGAGCACAAGTTCGACGCCGTCTTCGGCGGCGCCCGTCGGGACGAGGAGAAGGCCCGCGCCAAGGAGCGCATCTTCAGCCTGCGTGACGAGTTCGGCCAGTGGGAGCCGCGCTCGCAGCGGCCCGAGCTGTGGGGCCTGTACAACGGCCGCATCCGCCAGGGGCAGCACATGCGCGTGTTCCCCATCTCCAACTGGACGGAGATGGACGTGTGGCAGTACATCGAGCGCGAGGGCATCGAGGTTCCCTCGATCTACTTCGCCCACGAGCGTGAGGTCTTCCGGCGCGACGGCATGTGGCTCTCGACCGGCCCGTACCTGGAACCCGGCAAGGACGAGATCCGCCGAGAGGATGGTCGTGCGCTACCGCACCGTCGGCGACATGACCTGCACCGGCGCGGTCAACTCCGACGCTGCTGACCTCGAGTCCATCATCGCCGAGACCGCCGCCGCCCGGATCACCGAACGCGGTGCCACCCGTGCCGACGACTCCTTCAGCGAGACGTCCATGGAAGACCGCAAGAAGGAAGGCTACTTCTAGCATGGATCTGCTTCGTTTCTCCACCGCCGGCTCGGTCGACGACGGCAAGTCCACGCTCATCGGCCGCCTGCTCTACGACTCCAAGGGCATCTTCGAGGACCAGCTGCAGGCCATCGAGCGCACCAGCGCGGCCCGCGGCAACCACCAGGTCGACCTGGCCCTCCTGACCGACGGCCTCCGCGCCGAGCGCGAGCAGGGCATCACCATCGACGTGGCCTACCGCTACTTCGCCACGCCCAAGCGCAAGTTCATCATCGCGGACACCCCTGGCCACGTGCAGTACACGCGCAACATGGTCACCGGTGCCTCCACTGCGGACCTCGCCATCGTGCTCATCGACGCGCGCCTCGGCGTGCTCGAGCAGTCGCACCGGCACGCCTTCATCGCGGCCCTGCTGGGCATCCCCCACATCGTGGTGGCGGTCAACAAGATGGACCTCGTGGGCTACGACGAGGACACCTACAACCGCATCACCGAGGAGTTCTCGGACTGGGCCGCCAAGCTGGACGTCCACGACATCCAGTTCATCCCCATCAGCGCCCTCCACGGGGACAACGTGGTGCAGCGCTCGATGGCCATGCCCTGGTACCAGGGGCCCTCGCTGCTGTACCACCTGGAGCACGTCTACATCGGCTCCGACGTCAACCTCATCGACGTCCGCTTCCCGGTGCAGTGGGTGGTGCGCCCACAGAGCGACGAGCACCATGACTTCCGCGGCTACGCCGGCCAGATCGCCTCGGGCACCTTCAAGCGGGGCGACGACGTCATCGTGCTGCCCTCGGGCAAGCGCTCCAAGGTCAAGGAGATCCGCACCTTCGACGGTGAGCTGGAGGTGGCTTCCCCGCCGCTGTCGGTGGTGATGCAGCTCGAGGACGACATCGACGTCGCTCGCGGGGACATGATCTGCCGGCCGCACAACCAGCCGGAGATCACCAACGACTTCGAGGCCATGGTCTGCTGGATGGCGGATGAGCCGCTCCGTCCCGGAGGGCGCTACATCATCAAGCACGCCACGCGCTCGGCCAAGGCCATCGTCGACGACATGCGCTACCGCATGGACGTCAACACGCTCCAGCGTGACCAGGCGGCGCAGGAGCTGGGCCTCAACGAGATCGGTCGCGTGCGCATCCGTACCAGCAACCCGCTCCTGCTCGACGAGTATCGCCAGAGCCGCGCCACGGGTGGCTTCATCCTCATCGACGAGGCGACCTCCGACACCGTCGGGGCCGGCATGGTCGTGCGCACCACCCCTGAGCCCGAGCTGGAGCTCGAGGTGGAGGAGTCGGTCGCCTAGCGAATCGCCGATGTGGTGGGCCCGGCTGCCCAAGGGCTCACTGCGAAACCCCGTCAAGACGCGGAGCGATGGTCGCTCCGCGTTCTTGATTCGGGCGCAGCACGGGTCGCGGCTCGCACACAGGACGCTCGGCGGCCTCGTGGGCTCCGCGGCCGTATCATCGGTCCGTGACAGATTCGAGACCGTCGTCGGGTGCCGGCCCCTCGGTCTGCCCGTTCGTGGCGCTTGCCGAGGACCGTGATCGGCGGGCAGATGCCCCGGACGAGGGCAACCGCTGCTATGCCGAGCGAGCCCCACGCCGGCGTGACCTGGTGTACCAGTCCGAGCATTGCTACTCACCGGAGTTCCCCAGGTGCTCGGTCTTCCTCGAGTGGGCAGCACGAAACGCGGCGGAGCCGGCCTTCGTGTCGGACGCCGCGCAGAAGGCGTGGGGCTCAGGCGGCGCGGCCCCGGAGGGCTCCGCGCCCACGGCCGGCCAGGGTTCGGCCGACACCGGCGGCGGCGCCAGCACGAGCGACGAGATCCCGCCGCCACCCACGCCCGAAGGCGGGCTCTTCGGCCTCACCGAAACGAACGACCCCGAGGCCGTCAAGACCGTCGAGCAGCTCGACTGGGTCTCCGCCTCAGCCTGGGCTGAAGCGCCGTGGGACGAGCGAGCCGAGCTCGAGGCCGAAGAGCTGGAGGAGATCGAGGAGGAAGAGGCGCTCGCGGACGAGGAGGCCGAGGAGGACGAGGATGAGGCGGCCGAGGAGGCCACCCAGGCACCCAAGGTCCCCGCGGCCCTGCCCCTGCGTCGCCGCAAGGCACCGCAGGAGCCCATCCGCTCGCGCGGCTCGGGGGAGTGGATCTACGCCGACCCGCCCGGCCGCGAACCGTTGGTCAGCCGCCGCTATGGGGTGACGCCGCCCATCCTGCTGGCGGTGCTGGGCATCCTGCTGGTTTCGATCGTGGTCTTCCTCGTGGCCACGCAGCTCGGGGGCGACGACCAGACCGATCCGGTCGCGGCCGCCTCACCCTCGCCAGGTGCGTCCTTCGTGCCGGCCGCGACGCGGGCGCCGGCCGCGACCGTCGCTCCCAGCGAGGAGCCAGAACCGTCCGAAGCTCCCAGGCCGCGCTTCTACCGGGTCAAGTCCGGTGACTCTCTCACGGGTATCGCGGCCAGGTTCGGCGTGAAGACCAACCACCTGCAGTGCCTCAACGGCATCACCAACAAGAACATCGTGGTGCTGGGTGCCCGCCTGGAGATCCCGCCCGAGGGCTTCAGCTGCCCGCCGGGCTGGCGCAACGCCACGCCGGCACCGTAGTCGCTGCGGTCGCGGACCGCGGACTAGTTCGAGGCGAAGTTGATGCTGGTGATCTTGCCGGCCTCGATGCGGAAGGTGGCATCGATGTGCTGGGCGGGTACGTCCGGCCGGAGCACCAGCAGATCCGTCTCGTAGGTGTGGCCCATCTCGCGGACCTCTCCCGGCACCATCTTCAGGCCTGCGTCCCCGCGCAGGAACCAGCCGCCCACCTGGCCCACACCGCGCAGCGTGCGAAAGCCGTCGCGGACGTGCACGCGCATCTCGATCTTCTCATCCATGAGGTCGACCGCGCCCTGGCGGTCGCCGTTGTTCAGCTTCTCGAAGAAGACGTCCATCGTGTCAGTCGCACCCATGGCTACAGACTAGGCGACCTTCGCCATCGATGTGGCATCGTCCGGCCGCACACGCGCCCCTAGGGGTGGTCCAGCGCGGACTAGAAACCTCCGCCGGCGCCTCCGCCCCCACCACCGGAGCTGCCGCCACTGAACCCGCCTCCTCCGCCTCCCGAAGAGGCGGGCGGGCTGCCGATGCTGCCGAGTGCTGCGGTCATGGCCGTGAAGTCGGGCACCACGCCTTCGGAGAAGAGTCCGGCGGTCGGGGCCCGGCTGGTGCTGCCGCTGATGCGCGCGCCCTCGCGGGCACCCAGGCTGTACCAGAGCGGGAAGTAGGTCCGGGTGGGCGAGGCCGCGCCGGTGCGCACGTCGGCCATGGACCGCTCGAGGACCTCCTCCGCTTCCTCGTGCAGCCCCAGGGCATAGGCCCAGACCACGGCCTGGTCGGGCGTCTCCACCCATGGCAGGGCCTTGCTGCTCACGACCTGGTCCATCGTCCGCGACTGCTCGAGCGTGCGCTGCAGCGTGCGCCGGTAGGCCGCCAGCTGGGCATACATGCGCGCACCTTCCATGGTGCGCTGGGGCATGGCCCGGGCGATGACGAAGATGGCCACGGCTCCGGCAAGGGCGGCGGCGGCGACCAGCACCAGGCCGCTGCTGGGTAGCCTGAAGCCCACGAACATGCCCGCCACGCCCGCGATGAGCACGACCGCAGCGCGCCGCGACCAGCGATCGATGGCGTCGCTCGGCGCCTCCGCGAACCAGCCGTTGGCGGCCACCACGTCCTCTATGCGCTCGTCGAAGCCGTCCACGGCCTTGGCGAACTTGGGCACGTCCTCCGGGTCGATGGTGCGGATCGCGCCACCGAGCGACTTGAGCTCCTCGAGGGCATAAGCTTCGGCGCTGCCCAGCGGCCGGCGGCGGTTGCGCGCGAGGCGGGCATCACGCTGGTCGGGCACGGTGATATCGATGGAGAGCTCCTTGGGGTCGCCCACCTTGGAGCGGAAGCTGATCTCGCCGCGGGCGGCCAGATCGACCATGGCCGTGGTCAGCGCGTGGCGCTTGGAGCGCCCATCGATGATGACCGCGGCAGCTGCCGGGGACAGGCCCGGCGGGGGTGCGGGCATGAGGATGGAGTCGTCGTCGAGGTACTCGGGATCGCGACCGAAGCGCAGCCACGACCAGCCGGCCCAGCCCACCAGCCCGATCAGCAGCAGCGGTGCCACCACCAGCCCGGCCATGGCGTCGATCTGGCGCGCCAGCTGGAGGGCCTGTGCGTGCTCAGCGGTCGCGGCCGCGTCGATCTCGCGCATCGCGCTCAGCAGGGCAGCGTCGAAGTCGCATTCGCGCAGGAACGGCAGCATCTGGTTCTCGTAGACGGCCTGACGTTCCTCGTTGGTGAGGTAGGCGGCGCGGTAGCCCGGGGCGGCGTAGAGCTGCACCTGCCCGTGGCACTCGTCCCGGAGGTTGAAGAAGATGGCCAGGCCGTCGTCGAAGCCCTCGCGGCCGACGCCCCACTGGTCGATGAGCGCGATGGCGTCCCGTTCGGTGGCCTCGGGTGAGTCAGCTGCGGGCTTGTACTGCGTGTAGATGACGATCTCGGCGCCGGTCCGCTCCTCGATGGCGTCGATGCTGCGATCGAGGCGGGTGATGACGTCAGGGCTGATGACCTTGGCGTAGTCATAGACCGCGACCGTGGGGATCGGCTCCACGAAGGGCGGGCCCGGCATGGGCTCGAGCCCGTCGGTCGGCCGGCTGCCGCCGCTGCTCGCAGACGAGCTCGAGCCTGCCGGTCGTCGACCGTGGCGTGGGCGTGACCGTGGGCGTGCCCTGCGTGATCAGCTGATCCTCGAGCGTGTTCTTGGCCACGCGCAGGGCATCGACGAAGGCACCGTCCTCGAGCAGTGACCGCTCCGCGGCGTTGACGTCGTTGTCGATCTCCGTCAGCTCGTCGGTAGTCCAGGCCTCGGTCAGGGCGACCCCGGTCCTGGTGGCCGTGGCGTCGTCATTGACGTTCCAGAAGAGGACCGCGCCAAGGCCGGACCCATCGCCGACGTCCCATTCTTCGAGGAGCGCTGCGGCCTCCCGCCGTGCGTCCCTGCGGTTGCCCACCGGGGACTTGGTCTGGCTGTAGATGACGATGTCGATGCCGGTCTCTTCCCGGAGCGTGAGCAGCTCGTCGTTGATCTGCGTCTCGGTCACCCCGTCGATGACCTTGGCCTGGTCGGAGATGTGCTGATCGTCCGCTCGCGGCACGTAGGTGAGATCCTGCGCCAGGGCCAGCGGCGCGAGCGTCAGCAGCAGCGCCAGGGCCAGCGACGACGACCGACGCGAGCGGACGGAGGCGGCTCATGCGCGTGCCTCTGCCAGCTCGGCGCGCACTCGCCGGACCAGCTCGGCCGACTGCTCGTAGCGTCCGAAGCTGGGCATGATGTAGGTGCCATCCACGTGCGACCGCATGTCAGCGAGCAGCTCCAGCGACTGCTCCAGCCCGACCTCCGCACCACGGTCGCCCGCGGCATGCATGGCCGCGCGCACGTCGTCGGGGATGGTGATGCCGGGAACCTCGTGGTGGAGGAACTCGGCATGGCGGGCCGTGTGCAGTGGCAGCACCCCGAAGAGCACCGGCAGGGGCAGGCGATCGCCCCACCGCGCCGCGGCCCGCTGCATGAAGCGGTCCCACTGCTCGGTGGCGTAGATGGGCTGGGTCATGATCAGGTGTGCGCCGGCCTCGACCTTGCCGGCCAGTCGGCCGATCTCCGCCTCGAGGTCCTCCGCCGTGGGGTCGAGGGCGCAGGCGATGGTGAACCCGGCCGGGGCCCCGATGGGCCGTCCCGGCCTGGTCCTCACCGCGGTTGAGGCGTTGCAGGATGCCGATGAGGCCGATGCTGTCGATGTCCCAGATGCCGGTGCCGCTGGGGTAGTCGCCGACGCGCGGCGGGTCGCCGGTCAGCGCGAGGATGTCGCGGATGCCCAGGGCGTGCGCTCCCAGCAGCTCCGACTCGAGCGCCATCAGGTTGCGATCACGCGTGGTGAAGTGGATGAGCGACTCCAGCTCCAGCTCACGCTGGATGGCGAAGCCCACGGCCATGGCACCCATGCGCACGCGGGCCATGGCGCTGTCGCTGATGTTGACCAGGTCTGCGCCGGCCTCACGGATGAGCGCGCGCCGAGGCGAGCGTGCGCTCGATGCGCACCGAGCGCGGCGGGTCGATCTCGACGCTGACGACGAAGCGACCCTCGGCCAGCTTGCGGGCCAGGCCCGTGGGCGGCGGTGGCTCGGGCGTGCCGGCCGAGCCCTTGTCCTCGTCGGCGGTCCGTGGCCGGGGAGCGGGTGTGGCTGCCACGACCGGCGCGACGGCCCCGGTGCCGTCGGCGCTCGGCGCGACGGGCGCGTTCACGGTCGAGGGCCTGGCGCATGGCCGCGATGTGCTCGGGCGTGGTGCCGCAGCACCCACCGATGAGGCGGGCACCGGCGTCGAGGAAGCCCGGCACCTCCTGCGCGAAGTAGGCCGGCTCGGCAGCCCACACGAACTCGCCGCCGACGCGACCGGAGAGACCGGCGTTGGGCATGATCAGGAGGGGTGTGCCGGCCGCCGCCGCGGCCATGGCCTCGAGCGCGTCGATGCCGGCGATGGGGCCTGAGCCGCAGTTGACGCCGATCACGTCCACGTCGGCCTGCTGCAGCATCCGCGCCGCGGTGGCCGGGTCCGTGCCGTCGGCGAGCGAGAGGTCCTCACCGACCGTGATCGAGGCCACCACCGGCAGGTCCGAGAGCCGTCGTGCCGCCTCCACCGAGGCCAGCAGGTGCTCGATGTCCCCGGACGTTTCCAGCTGCACGATGTCGATGCCACCCTCCAGCAGCGATTCCAGCTGCTCCGTGACGGAGGCGGCCGCGGCCGCTGCCGAGACGTGGCCGGGGCCGTGGAGCGGAGAGCTGACCGGGCCGATCGAGCCGGCCACGAGCACGTCCACGCCGGCGACCTCGCGGGCCTCGCGTGCCAGCTGTGCCGCGCGGCGATTGATGTGCCCGGTGCGATCGCCCAGGCCCAGCGGTTGGAGGTGGTGGCGGTTGGCCGTGAACGAGTCGGTCTCGATGATGTCCGCGCCGGCTGCGATGTACTCGCGATGGACGGCGCTGACCACGTCGGGGCGGCTGAGCACGAGCTCGTCGAGCGAGGCGCGCTGGGGCGTACCGCGGCTGTAGAGCAGCGTGCCCATGGCACCGTCGAGGAGCAGCGGTCCAGCCGCGAGGCGCTCGGCGAACACCCGGCGGGCGTGGGAGGTTGGGAGGGTCTCGGCCATCGAAGGCCAAGGGTACCCCGATGCGCACGGTCGCTCGTCGGCGAGGCGTGTCCGAACGAGGAGCGAACGGCGACGTAGGATGCTCGCATCACTGCGGTCGTGCTGCCGCGACCCCTCACCCTCGACGCCAACCCTGGAGGACCTGTGACCGACGCGCCCCGCCCGGACGGGCTGCCCCAGCCTCGCACCGCCTTCGAGGCGGCCGTCGTGGACGTTCCTCGTGGACCTCTTCGAGGCCTATCCGACGTGGGGCACCAGCGTCGGCTACCACCGCGTCGATGATCGCTGGCCTGACCTCAGCGAGGCCGGCCGCACGGGTCGCATCGCCACCTTCGCGCGGCACCGCGCCCGCCTGGAGGCGTTCCCTCCGGACCAGCTGCGCGCCGACGAGGTGGTGGACCGTGCCATCTTGCTCGAGGAGATCGACAAGGTCGTGTTCAGCGAGGAGGTCCTGCGCTCCGAAGCCTGGGACGCACTGGAGACCGTCTATCTCATGGGTGGCGGTCTCTTCGGTGTGCTTTCACGCGACTACGCGCCCTGGGCGCAACGGGGTGCGGCCTTGCTGGCCCGCATCGAGGGCCTGCCGGAGCTGGCCGCCGCGGCCCTGGCCGGTCTGACCGGCACCGCCGACCGGCCGGTGGCGCTGCTCCAGCTCGACACCGCGCTGGGACAGCTGGCCGGCGTGACCGAGCTCGTCGAGGGCGCGCTGGCCGAAGCGCGACGCCGGGCCGAGGCCGGAGAGGCACCCGAGCTGGTGGCGCCCATGGCCACGGCCGCGGCCCGCGCCCACGAGGCGCTCGACGCCTTCCGCACCGGCCTCGACACCGATGTCCGCGCACGCGCCGAGGGCGAGGGCCGGCTGGGCGAGGAGCTCTTCGCCCAGAAGCTGCGCTTCACCCTGGGTTCCGAGCTGACCCCACAGGAGCTGCGCGAGCGTGCCTGGGCCGACTACCACGCGGTCCGCGCCGAGATGCTGCGCCTGGCCCGAGAGCTGTGGCCCAGCTGGATCCCCGGCGAGCTCCTGCCGACGGCCGCCCCCGGCGACGAAGCCGCCGAGTCGGCCATCGTCGCGCGCGTGCTCGACGCCATCGCCGAGCAGCACCAGCAGCCAGACGGGCTCATCGGCTTCTGCGAGGCGGAGGTCGAGCGCATCAGCGCCTTCGTGCGCGAGCGAGACCTCATCACGCTGCCCGATGACCCGCTCGTCATCACCTGGACGCCGGTCTTCATGCGTGCCGCCGCGCGTGCCTTCCTCGACAGCCCCGGACCGCTCGACCGCGGCCAGAAGTCGCACTTCTGGATCACGCCACCTGACGAGAGCCAGGGTCCCGAGGCCGTGGCCTCGTATCTGCGCGAGGAGAACGACGCCTCCCTGCGCATCCTCACCATCCACGAGGGCATCCCCGGCCACTACCTGCAGCTGGCCGCCTCCAACGGCTGCGACTCGCTCGTGCGCACGGTCTTCACCAACGGCATGTTCGCGGAGGGTTGGGCCGTCTACGTGACGCAGGTCATGTACGACCTGGGCTATGCGCGGACGATCCCGGCTTCGCCCTTGCGCACTGGAAGATGTACCTGCGCGCCGCGGTCAACGCCATCCTCGACGTCGAGACGCACATCGGGGGCATGACCGAGGAGGAGGCCATGGCCCTGATGGTCGAGGGCGCCTGGCAGGAGCAGGACGAGGCCCGCGGCAAGTGGCTGCGCGCGCGCATCAGCTCCACCCAGCTGTCGACCTACTTCGTGGGTTCGCTCGAGATGTGGGAGCTGGAGATGGAGGTGCGCCGCCGGCTGGCCAGCGCTGCGGGGGCCGGACCGGAGGCCGTTCCCGAGCAACGCGTCCGCGGTGGCGTGGGCGACTCGCCCGGCTTCGATCAGCGCACGCACCTGGAGCAGGTCATCAGCTACGGCACCCCGCCGGTGAAGTGGTGTCGGGAGCTCGTGCTGCGCGATCTCGACACGGACGCGAGGTGAGCGAGCTCCGTCCCGACTCGCCCATCCGCCGGCCCGAGACGGCCCGGACGCGCGAGGAGGCCCTGCCGGAGGTCGAGCCACCCAGCGTGGCCGAGCTCGAGGCCATCCACCGCCACCTCGTGGTCCTGCCCGGACAGGAGGGCGCCAGCGTCGTCGACGACGAGGTCCTGGGCGTGACCTTCGTGCGCGGGCCGGGCTCGGGTGCGGACCTGACCTTCGCCGCCATGCCGCGCTGGGACGCCCACGATTGGACCGAGCGCCTGGCCGCCGTGCGTGCCCGCATGCTCGACGAGGGGACCTGGCCCTCGCTGCTGTTGACCGATCGGCTCGAGCAGCCCCCGGAGCTGCCCGCCGAGCTGGAGCGGCTGGGCTGGATGCCGGTCGTGAGCGAGACGGTGATGGTCAGCGGTCGTGCCGCGGTCGTGCCTCACCTCGATCCGTCGATGCGCATCGAGGCGGTGCGCGCCAGTGCGCTCGAGACGCACGAGGAGCTGGAGCGGCGCATCTTCGGCATCGGTGCGGACCAGGCCGATCGCCGTCGGGCGGCCATGGGCGAAGCCCTCGAGGCCGGCCGCCTGCGGGCCTGGGTGGTGTGGCTGGGCCCCGAGCCGGTGGCCGTGGCGCGCCTGTCACAGGCACCCGGCGCGGCCGGCTTGCAGGGCGTCGGCGTGGTCGAGGAGCGCCGCGGCCAGGGCTACGGCACGCTCATCACGACCATCGCCACGCGCGCAGCCTTGGCCACGGGCAACCGCCTGGTGTGGCTCTCGGTCCGCGAGGATAACGACCCCGCGATCAGTGTCTACTCCTCGCTGGGCTTCGAGCGCGCCTTCAGCTGGACCCGCTGGCTGGTGACGGAGGATCCGCGCCGCCGCTGAGCGTCAGGCCGGTGGTCAGCCGGCCGGGACGCCCTTGGCCGCCGGGACGCCCTTGGCCGCCGGGATGCCCTTGGCCGCCGGGACGCCCTTGGCGCCTGCGCCGGCAGGTACATCGTCTCCACGTACTCGGCCAGCATGCGCGTGGTGCTGAAGTCCCACAGCGACGTGCTCTGGGCCTGGCGCATGCGATCGAGCCAGCCCTGGGGCATACCCTCCGCTGTCGCGGTCGTACCAGAGGGGCACGACCTCCTCCTCCAGCAGGCGGTAGAGGTCCTGGGCATCGGCCCAGTCCTGGGCGCCTTCGTCGGGGTTGGACTCACGGCCACCGATGGCCCAGCCGTTGTTGCTGCGGTAGCCCTCGTCCCACCAGCCGTCGAGGATGGAGAGGTTGATGACACCGTTCATGGCGGCCTTCTCGCCCGACGTTCCCGAGGCCTCGAGCGGGCGGCGCGGGTTGTTGAGCCACACGTCCACACCCTGGACCAGGTGCCGTCCCACGCGCATGTCGTAGTCCTCGAGGATGAAGATGCGGCCGCGCAGCGCTTCCGAGCGGCTGTGCTCGAAGATCGTCTGGATGACGCCCTGGCCGGGTCGGTCGGCGGGATGGGCCTTGCCCGCGAAGATGACCTGCACCGGTCGATCGGGGTCGGTGATGATGCTGGTGATGCGCTCGATGTCGCTGAACAGCAGCGAGGCGCGCTTGTAGGTGGCCATCCGGCGGGCGAAGCCGATGGTCAGCACCTGCGGGTCCAGGATGTCGCCCAGCTCCGCGAGGATGTCGGGCGCCTCGCCGTGGCGGGCGAACTGGCGGCGCAGGCGGATCCGGGCGTACTCCTGCAGCGCGGTCTTCTGCTGCAGGTGCGCCGCCCACAGGTCGCGGTCGCGGACCAGGTTCATGCGCTCCCAGAAGCGATCCTGCTCACGCTCACGCTCCTGGTGATCGAGGTCACCGCCGAGCTCCTGCAGGACCTTGCGCATGGGCCGTCCGACCCAGGTGGGCGGGTGGACGCCATTGGTGATGCCACGGATGTGGTGGTCGATGATGGGCGACCAGGTCGCGTCCGCCACGCGGCCGTGGAGCTGGCTCACGCCGTTGGCGAGCGAGGTGTTGCGCAGGGCGAAGGCGGTCATGTCGAACAGGCTGGTATCGCCGTCGACGCCCAGGCCCATCTGCAGGATCTGCTCGATGTCGATGCCCGAGGCCTTGGCCTCCGGCGCCGTGAGCTTGCGCACGAGGTCCGCGGCGAAGCGCTCGTTGCCGGCGGGGACCGGCGTGTGGATGGTGAAGACGGCCTTGCTGCGGACCTGGGCGAGGGCCTCGTCGAGGGAGGCGCCCTTGGCCACCAGCTCTCGGGCCTGCTCCACGAGCATGAACGCGGAGTGGCCTTCGTTGAGGTGCCAGGCCGCGGGAGTGATGCCCAGCTTGCGCAGGGCGCGGACGCCACCCACGCCCAGGATGAGCTCCTGGTGCAGGCGCATCTCGCGGCCGCGCACGTAGAGGATGTGGCTGATGGGCCGATCGCTCTCGGCGTTCTCGGGCACGTCCGTGTCGAGCAGCAGCAGCGGCACGCGACCCACCTGCACCAGCCACACGGCGGCGTAGACGGCACGGCCCGGCAGCTCCACGCTGACGGTCAGGGGCTCGCCCAGCGGGTCCACCGCACGCTGCAGGGGCAGGCGCGCCGGATCGAGGTTGAAGTAGCCGTGCTCCTGGTGGCCGTCGGCATCGATGTTCTGGCGGAAGTAGCCACGCCGGTAGAAGAGGCCCACGGCCACGAAGGGCAGGGCCATGTCGGAGGCCGCCTTGCAGTGGTCGCCGGCGAGCACGCCCAGGCCACCGGAGTAGATGGGCAGCGATTCCTGCAGGCCGTACTCCGCGCAGAAGTAGGCCACCGGGCCCTCGATCTCCTCGCCGTGATGGCGGGCGAACCAGTGCTCACGGCCGTTCGCCATGTAGACGTCGAAGGCGTTGAGGACGGTCTGGTACTGGACCATGAAGTCGGGGTCGTCCAGCAGCGAGGTCCAGTCGCGCTGGACGCGCAGCACCGCGACCGGGCTGCGATAGTTGAGCCAGACCCGGCGGTCGATGCGCGCGAAGAGCGAGCGCACCTCGGGATGCCAGGACCAGTACATGTTGTAGGCCAGTCGGTTCAGCCCGTCGAGGGCCGGGGGCAGTCGATGGTCAGGGATCGGCAGGGTGGGGATCGGGGTTCGGAAGGGCATGACGGCCGATAGCCTACCGTGGCTGAGCAGTCTTCGCGTCGGCTGGAAGCGCTACCACGCTCACGGCGTACCATGTCGCGCACGATGCGTATCGCGATGGTGGCTTCCGAGTGCGAGCCCTGGGCCAAGACCGGCGGTCTGGCCGATGTGGTCGACGCGCTCTCTCGGGCCCTGCAGATCCCCCCGCCCGCCGGACCCGGCCACGAGGTCGATGTCTACCTGCCCTGGTACCGCGGCCTGACGCCGCCCGAGGGTCTCGTGCCGCTCGAGCTACGCGTTCCGGTGGGCAGCCCTGACGGCTCGCCACGGCACGAGACGGTCACGCTCTGGAGCGGCCAGGCTGACGGCTATCGGCTGCGCCTGGTGGAGCACGCGCCCTCGTTCGACCGCGACAGCTACTACATGGACGGCGAGGCCGACTACGCCGACAACGCGGCGCGCTTCACGCTCCTCGGGCGGGCCGCCCTGGAGGCCATCCGCGCGGAGGCACGGCCGGTGGACGTCATCCACGGCCACGACTGGCAGGCGGGCCCGGCGCTGCTGTCGCTGCGTCACCGCTATCGTGGCGATCCGCTGCTCTCCCGCTCGGCCACGATGCTCACCTGCCACAACCTCGCCTACCACGGCTGGACGCCGCGAGCGGACGCCTGGCAGCTGGACCTGCCCCCGAGCGTGGGCAAGCACGACGGGGTGGACCTCCTGCGCGAGGCCATCGAGGTCGCCGACATGGTCAACACGGTCAGCCCCAACTACGCCCGCGAGTCGCTCACGCCCGAGTTCGGCGGTGGTCTCGACGATGCCCTGCGGGCCCGCGGCGATCGCTACATCGGCATCATCAACGGCATCGACACCGGCCTCTGGGACCCGGCCACGGACGCCGCCCTGGTGGCACCCTACGACGGGGCCGACCTTGGGCCCGAAGGCGCTCACCAAGGTCGACCTCGCCACCCGCAACGGGCTCGACCCGGATGGTCCGCTGCTGGGCGTCATCGGCCGGCTCGATCCCCAGAAGGGCTTCGACCTCGTGACCGAGGCTGCGCCGGAGCTGGTGGCCATGGGCGCTCGGCTCATCGTGCTCGGGACCGGCCATCCCCAGCTGGTGGCCGGGCTCCGGGAGCTGGCCTCGAGCTACCCCGATCGCATCGCCGTGCTCGACCGCTTCGACCGCGACGAGGCCCGCCGCATCTACGCGGGCGCGGACCTGTTCCTCATGCCCTCACGCTTCGAGCCCTGCGGGCAGGGGCAGATCATCGCCATGCGCTACGCCACGCCGCCCGTGGTACGGGCCAGCGGCGGCCTGGCCGACACCGTCATCGACGCCGACGAGGATCCGCAGCGCGGCACGGGCTTCGTCTTCGGGCCGGCACGTGCCGAGGCGCTGGTCGATGCCGTGCGGCGAGCGCTCGCTGCCATGGGCGAGCCCGCGCGGTTCCGTCGCATCCAGGAAGCCGGCATGGCCCGTGACCATTCCTGGCGCGTGCCTGCCGGGGAGTACGAGGCGGCCTACCGCCGCGCGCTCAGCGGACGATGATGAGGCCGTCGATCGCGGTCTGACCGCTCAGCCGCTGGATCTCCAGCGTGTGCTGGCCAGTACGGCAGGCGCGTGGTCCACACGACCTTGCGGTGCCCGCCGGACGAGGTGCGCGTGTTGACCGATCTTCCAGGCGCCACCGTCGACGCGCACCCGGAACGTGCCGCGGGACGGCCCGACCGAGGCCGCGATGGCCGCAGCCTTGCCGGTGAAGCTGGTGCTGAGCGTGGCGCTGCCGCGCGTCGCGAGCAGGATGGAGCCCTTGTACGCCTGCTTGACCTTCTTCGTCTTCCAGGTGCCGCTCTTGCTCCACTGGCCGGAGGTGGAGTCGCGCAGCGAGAGGCGGCTGCTGACGGCGGCGCTGATGCCGACGTTGCCGAAGCTGTCGCTGGCCTTGACCCGGAACTTGTTGGACTGACCTGGCTTCAGCCACACGCGCGCGCTCGAAGCACCGGGCACGCCCGCGTTCTTCCAGCTGCCGGTGCCGATCTTGCGCTGGAGCTGTGCCGACTGGACCTCATCGAGGGCGTCGCTGGCGGACCACCGCAGGTACGTCTGGGCGGAGCCATGCTTGGTCAGGGCGACCTTGGCGCCGCGCACCCTGGGCGCCAGGTCTGACACGACCGGGGGCGTCCAGTCGATGGCCAGGGCGATCGTACGCGGAGCGGAGATGTGGCCCCCGCCGCTGGCATCGACCTGGAGCGTGTGGGTGCCTTCGCCGCCGCTGCCGTCGAAGTCGAGCTGCAGGTTGGTGCCCAGCTCCTTGCGGCCGAGCCCGCTCAGGCTGGCCTTCGTCGAACGAGGCCGTGCCGGCCGCACCGGGGAAGCCCGAGATGGCCAGGTCGACGGCGCCGGCGTAGCCGCCGCTGCGCTGGATGTCGACCCGCGTGGCGCGGTTGGAGACGGAGCCGCCGACCTTGAAGCTGCTGTGGTAGACGAAGGCCTTGATGCCCGGGGCACCGGTGAGCGCGGCCACGTCGAGGACACGGTTGGGTGGATCCGCGTCGTTGACGCCGAACCAGTGTGGGTCCGTGCGGGAGTCCCAGTCCATGCGACCCGCCGCTCGCACCAGCTGGCGCATCCCGCCGACCGAGCCTGGGTTGCCCTTCTCGGCCACGTAGCGGGCGATGGCACCGGTGACGTGTGGCGCAGCCATGGACGTGCCGGTCATGGCCACCGGGTCGCCGTCCGGATCGTCCTTGTCCGTCGAGAAGACGCAGGTGCCCGGGGCCACGATGTCGATGTCCTCTCCGTAGTTGCTGTAGCTGGCGAAGGTGTCGTCGCGCTCGTTGCTGTAGCCGCACCCGGCGTTGGGGCCCTTCTCCCAGCCTGCGCCATCGGTGTCCGTCATGGCCGCCACGCTGATGACCTGGTCGTAGCCACCAGGCGCGCTCTCGTTGGCGTCGATGGCGTCGTTGCCGGCGGAGGCCACGACCGGGACGCCCAGCTCCTCGAGCTTGCAGATCGAGGCTTGCATGGGGTCGGCAGCGGGGTTGCCCACGATGGTGCCGCAGTCTTCCCGGTAGTCGAGTCGGCCGCCCTGGATGCTCATGTTGACCACGTCGATGGGGGGCGCGTAGCCGTACAGGTGCGTGCCGATGACCCAGTCGAGGCCGCAGACCACGGAGGCTTCGGTGCCGGCCCGACCCTTGAACACGCGCACCGAGTAGAGGTTCACGCCGGGGGCCACGCCGATGGTGCCGGTGCTGTTGTCGCGCGCGCCGATGATGCCGGCGACGTGCGTGCCGTGGCCCTGGGTGTCGCCGTACCAGCCGTCGTAGACCTCCGGGTTGCCGGGCTCGAAGGCTTCGTTGCGGGCGGTCCGGGGATCGTCGTAGCAGTTGACGCCGCCGACGATGTTGAGCTCGTTGGTGCTGCCGATGGGGATGCCGTCAGCGTCAGCCTTGCCGATGCCGGTGTCGAGGACGGCGACATTGGCGTTGATATCCGCGCCCGGGGTGGTGCCCGTGGTCCAGGCCTTCACGCGCTGGACGCCGGAGGGCACGATCTCCTGCGCGACCCTGAACTCGCGCGCCACGCGCACGCCCGCGACCTCGGGGTCCGCTGCCACCGCGCGCGCCTCGGCCGGGGTCATCCGGGCCGAGAAGCCGGTGACGGCATGGCCGTAGCGATAGCGTGCCTTGATGCCGTGTCGCTGGGTGACCTTGTCGGTGGCTTCCCAGGCGGCCTTGGCGCGCTGGCGGATGCGCTGCTTGCCCGCACGGTCGGTGGGCTGGATGCTGCGGCCGGAATCCTTCACCGAGAGCGTGACGATGTACTCGCGGGGCTTGCCCTGGGGTGCTGCCACGGCAGCGATGGGCAAGAGTGCAGCGAGGAGCGCGACGGTGAGGGCGACGGAGAGGGAGAGAACGGAAACCTGTCGCAAGGACACGGCTCCTCTACATGGGTGGTGTCGGAGCGTTACTGTATCGCGCTTCCGCGGTTTGCCCCCGGAATGGGGTTGACCCATGTCACCGACCCGCCCGGTCGTCGGCTGCGATACGAACGAGGGGTCTCCTCACGGCTTCCGAGCATCGCCGATCAGTGACCCCTCGAACGTGGATGCATCGTGCGGTCCGGACCGGGGCTCCCTGAACCACCCGAATGTCCGGGGGCTGTGACCCGGACGGGTGGGTGGCACCGTTCGCAGCCGCACACGAGGTCTGATCCGGTGCATCCTTAGGGCGCCACGCATGTCGGCAGCATCGTCGGGGGCTGGTCACAGGAGGTACGCGAACAGATGGGTCTGCTGGAGGGCAAGCGCGCCCTGATCTTCGGACTGGCCAACGACCACTCCATCGCCTGGGGCATCGCCCAGGCCCTGCACCGCGAGGGCGCGGTGGTCGGCTTCTCTTCGGTCGAGTCGCTGCTGGAGAAGCGCGTCAAGCCGCTCGCCGCCCGGCTCGACTCGCCCTTCGTGGAGCCCTGCAACGTCCAGAGCGACGAGGACATCACGCGTGTCTTCGCCAGGTGGAAGGAGCAGTTCGGCGAGCTGGACATCCTCGTCCACGCGGTCGCCTTCGCCAACAAGGACGACCTCAAGGGCGAGTTCATCGAGACCTCCCGGGATGGCTTCCTGCTGGCCCAGGACGTGTCGGCCTACTCCCTCGTGGCCCTGGCCCGTGAGGCACGGCCGCTCATGTCGGAGGGCGGCACCATGCTCACGCTGTCCTACTACGGAGCCGTGAAGGCCGTGGCCAACTACAACGTCATGGGTGTGGCCAAGGCCTCGCTCGAAGCCTGTGTGCGCTACCTGGCCATCGACCTGGGCAAGGACGGCATCCGCATCAACGCCATCAGCGCCGGTCCGGTGCGGACGCTCTCCGCCTCGGGCGTGTCGGGCTTCAAGAAGATGCACAAGCTGTTCGAGCAGATCTCGCCCATGCGTCGCCCGCTCTCGATCGACGACCTGGGCAACTCGGCCGTCTACCTGTGCTCGGACATGAGCCGCGGCACGACCGGTGAGATCCACTACGTGGACGGCGGCTACAACATCATCGGCGTGCCAGAGGTCGTGGATTGAGCACGGCTTGAGCCGGCTCCCCAGTCTCGGCCCTCGCGGTGAGGGCTGGGTCCTGATCCAGTTCCTGCTGCTGCCGGCCGTCGCGCTGGCCGGCCTGCTGGACCCTGCCGGCGATGCACGCCGCCGCCGGTGCTGGCCCTGGCCGTGGGCCTGGCCCTGATGGGTGCCGGAGCACTGCTGCTGGGGAAGGGGCTGCTCGACCTCGGACGCAGCCTGACGCCGCTGCCGCACCCGCGCGACGACGCGCGGCTGGTGGTCTCGGGCGTGTACGGGCTCGTGCGCCATCCCATCTACGGGGGGATCATCGTCACCAGCTTCGGCTGGGCGCTGGTCGCTGCCAGCCCCGTGACCCTGGGCCTGTCACTGCGTGCTGCTGGCCTTCTTCAGCCTCAAGTCGCGCCGAGAGGAAGCCTGGCTGCAGGGTCGCTACGAGGGCTACGAGGCGTACGCGGCGCGGACCAAGCGCTTCGTGCCCTACCTCTTCTAGACGAAGAAACCCGGTGGCGAGGTCGGGAGGAGGGGGCCGACCTTGCCACCGGGCAAAAAGTTCGCGTCACCTGTTCCACCCCCATTCGTGAGGGAGAGGGGTTCCTCACGACCGGGGCCGTGCAGTGGAACGGCTTCGCTATGGGATGTTCTGCAAGGGAATCTGCTCCTGCTCGAACGGTCTGTGCACCCCACCTTGGTACGTCCGCACCCCGTACCGCGGGACTACCTCGGGAGCGGAACGGTGGGGTCTGGTGCGGTCGACCTCCGGGAGAGAGGCCGACCGCGCGTGAAGAGGCCCGGCCGACGGGCTACCAGCCGCGGGTGCCCGGGCCGCCCTTGAAGGGGCCGCTCACGTCCGGCGTGATCCAGCCACCGTAGAAGTCGCCTTCCTGGGGCATGACGCGATGGTCATCGACCCAGGCCTCGTCCACCCGCCCGGGATAGAACGAGATGTAGCCCGCGATGGCCTCGTAGCCCGGCAGCGGCCGGGCATAGGTCCAGGCGGCCTCAGGACGCTCGCGCCCGCCGACCTCGATGCTGAAGTAGCTCGCCTGGCCCTTGTACTCGCAGCTCGTGCGGCGCTGCGTGGGCCGCAAGAGGTCCATGCGCACATCTTCAGGAGGCAGGTACCAGGCCGGCGGATGGGACGTCTCGAGGACCCTGACCGCGCGCTGGGTGTCCGCGATGACGGTGCCGTCCACGATCACCCGCACGCGGCGCTCCGAGGGTGCCGATGCGCGGGGGCCGGGGATAGTCCCAGACCGACTCGGTGACAGGTCTCGTCGCTTCGCTCATGGGGCGGCCTCCTCGTCAGAGAGCGAGCGCACGCCCTCGGTGGTCCAGATGTCGGTGTGGGGCACGAATGCGGCCCAGGCGAACCAGAAGTGGTCGCCGTTGTTGAGCGCTTCCAGGACGGTGCCGGCCAGCGGTCCCTCGATGGCCCGTCCGGTGATGTCCCAGGTGCTGCCGGTCTCGATATCGGTGATGGGAGCGTCCTCGGCTTCGTCGCGCTCGAAGGTCAGGGTCTGGCCGTCCACGACCGCTGAGAAGACGCCCGTGGCGCCCACGTCCGTGCCCTCGTCGATGTAGGCGCGATCGAGCGCGGAGTTGGCACCGGGAGCCCACAGGGCCACGGTCGGCTGGCCCTCGAAGTCGAGGTTCACCGCACCCACCTGGCGCAGCTCGGAATAGGGGATGGCCATGGGCGACTCGCTGTCCTGCTCGCCGAGCGTGACCACGCGCTCCTTGGGCGGCATGCGGCCGTCGGTGACGCCGTCGAAGAGGAACGGCTGCTGGTCGATGGTGTCGTAGCCCACGTAGGGGTTGCGGCCGTAGTCCCGGCGGTGGCCGGTGTCGCGGCTGAGCACGATGCCGCTCCGGATAGGCCTCGGCGAACTGGTCGAAGCCGATGAGCTGGCTGGGCACGAACTCGAGCTTGGCGCCGGTGAGGTCGCCGACGATGCCCTGGCCGGTGGCCTGCTGCCACCAGGTCTCGGTCTGGCGGTCGTACATGACCATGTCGGAGAAGCGCAGGTTGCCGCTCACGCCGAAGTCGTGGACGGTGCCATCGAGGGTGCGTTCGAAGGCCAGCGCGGTGTGGCAGAGCGGGCAGAAGGTGACGATGACGGGCACGTCGCCGACGGTGTCGTTGACGATCTCGTGCCAGGTCAGCACGGCCAGCGGATAGGCGCGCGCGTCGCCGTCGATCTCGAGGGCGATGACGGGGCCGTTCTCCGTGACCCACGAGCGCGCCTCGTCGATGGACTCGAAGCGGGGGTCGTCGATGGCGGGGATGCCGTCCTTGCCCGGACCACCGGAGAAGATCTCGTCGAAGGGCACCGCGCTGATGGTGAAGTCGGTGGACCAGCCACGGGTCGAGAAGCGCGGCGTACCCGGATCCTCGATCTGCCCCGGGCGCTCCGGCACGAACTCGCCCGAGGCCTCCTCCTGGGCGGTGGCTGGTTGGGGAGGTGGTGGTGATGGCAGGGAGCGCCACCGCGGCGGCCAGCCCGAAGGCGGCGACCGCGGCGCCGATGGCGATGCGGTTCATGCCCACGACCGTATGCTGGCAGCCGACGACGGGAATGTGACACAGGCCACGTTCGGCCCAGGCCCCGTCATCGAACCGTCACGCACGAGGGGAGGAGCGCTCATGCCCAGGCCGCTGAAGGTCGGCGTCCAACTGCCGGAGGTCGAGTACGAGCCGCGCTGGACCGACCTGGCCGAGATGGCCCGCATCGCTGAGGACATCGGGCTCGACTCGGTGTGGGTCGGCGACCACTACCTCTACCGCCAGCCGGACGGGGCGCGTGGACCGTGGGAGGCCTGGACGCAGCTGGCGGCCATCGCGGCGGTGACCTCCCGCGTGGAGATCGGGCCGCTGGTGGCCTCGACCTCCTTCCATCAGCCGGGCGTGCTGGCGAAGCTGGCCATGACCGTGGAAGAGATCAGCGGTGGCCGCCTGATCCTGGGCCTGGGCGCGGGCTGGAACGAGACCGAGTACGAGGCCTTCGGGTTCCCCTTCGACCACCGCGTCTCGCGCTTCGAGGAGGCCTTCACCATCATCCGCACGCTCCTGCGCGAGGGTGCCATCGACTTCGAAGGCCAGTACTACACCCTGCGCGACTGCGAGCTGCTGCCGCGTGGCCCGCGACCACAGGGTCCGCCGCTGCTCATCGGTTCCACCGGGCCGCGCATGCTGCGCATCACCATGCCCTACGTCGAGCAGTGGAACGCCTGGTATTGGTGGTTCAAGAACGATCCTGAGCAGGTGGCCCAGCAGCACGAGCTCGTCGATGCCGCCTGTCGCGAGGTGGGACGCGACCCCACCACCGTGGAGCGCACGGTGGCGGCCTACGTGGAGCTGCCCGGCGCGACCGGGGCGCGCGTGTTCGACCGCGGCACGGCCCCACCCATCAGCGGCGCGCCCGACGAGATCGCCCAGACCCTGCGTCGCTTCGCCGTGGCCGGCGTCAGCCACCTGCAGCTGGTCATCGATCCGGTCACGCCGGCGGGCGTGGAGTCGCTGGCGCCGGTGCTCGAGGCACTCGACGCGAGCTGAGCTCGAGTCAGTCGGACGGGTGGCCCATGACCGTGTAGTAGGCCAGGTTGGGTTGCTGTACGTCCATGCGCCCGATCTGGCAGACGATCGGCGCTGAGCTCTCAAGCTTCAGCGCGTACTGGCCCAGCGGGATCTGGTAGCCATCGATGGGATCGCTGATCGTCAGGCAGCGAACGCGCCGCGCACCCACGACCTGTGTCGCGAGCACCTCCGGCTCGCGGTCCTCGAAGTAGACCGTGATGACCACCTCGGCATCCTCGTCACCCGGGTTGAGCATGATCAGCGACTCGTGCCCGAAGGGCGGCGCATCCCCGGGTGCAGGGATGTCGCCATCAGGGAAGAACCAGGTGCGTGATCCGTGCGCGCTCACCCACCGAGCCTCGACGCGGTGAGGATGCGGCGCATCCGCTCCAGCACCATCTCTGCGCCCTTGGCGCCGTACTCGCGGTTGGCCTCCTTCGCGCTCTCGAGATACCACTTCGAGGTGTCGAGGTGGTCCATGTCGACGGTCTCTGGCGCCAGCTCCATCATCAGCGACGTCTCCCCGAGCCCGGCGTGGTCGAACGAGTACTGGCTGATGATCTCGTCGTCCATCAAGGGCCAGCCGCGGATCCAGGCGAAGGGGTCGGCGCCGCGCTCGTGCTCGGCGTAGTAGTCGGCCATCTCGTTGTCACCCCACCAGCCTTCCCCGCGCTCCTGCTCGAGGAACTCGAAGAGGGCCGTGCGCGCGGCGGTGCGGAAGGCCAGGTCGGTCGGCATGCCCTGGAAGAAGTTCTCCGACTGGTGGTGGATGAAGAAGTGGATGTTGCGGAACCCCACCCGCAGCAGGCTGCGGAAGATGTCTCGGACCACGGGGATGAGGTGCTCGGCCTCGATCTGCAGGCTGCCCTTGAGCTCCGGTCCCTCGACCGCGTAGCTCGCCGGGCCCCACCAGAACGTCGGCAGCAGCACGAGCTCCATCTCCTGCTCCAGCCGCTCCGCGGTGCGGACCACGCAGAGCGTGTCCATGCCCACCGACATGTGCTGGCCGTGATACTCCAGCGGTCCCACCGGCCAGACCATCGGCCAGTCCTCGTCGATGGCCCTGCGGATGTGGTGGGGCAGCATGTTCTCGTAGCGCATGACGGCCTCTAGATCTCGATCTCGATGGGCTCCATGAAGGTGCCCTCGTTGATCATCGAGGCCGGCCCCGACTCGCTCACCAGCAGGCCGTTCTCCCAGCGGCAGCCGAAGTCGTCGTCGTAGAAGAAGGTGTCCGCCTGGAAGGTCATGCCGGGCTCGATGACGTACTCGCTGGTGGCCTCCATCCAGGGCTTCTCGACCTCCATCAGGCCCAGGCCGGTGCAGGGACCGTAGAGGTAGTGGCGCATCATGCCCGGCGTCCTTCACGAACGCCTCGTACTTGATGGCCACCTCCTTGGCGACCACGCCGGCCTGCACCCACTCGAAGGTGCGGTAGTGCATGTCACGGCAGAACTCCACGAGTCGGCGCTGGCGATCGCTCATCGGGCCCAGACAGATCGGCCGACCGACCGAAGGTGAGTAGCCGTCGACCCGCCCGCCGACGTCGATCTGGACGATCTCGCCAACCCGGATCGGCTCGTGCGTGGAGCGCGAGATGGCGTTGGTGGTCCTGCGACCACCGAAGGAGTAGACCGTGTGCGCCTCGCCCTCGGCGCCGTTGGCGTAGAGCTCGGCGATGGCGATCCCGGCCAGCTCCAGCTCGGTCATGCCCGGCTTGACGGCCTTGAGCATGGCCGCCAGCGCCAGCTCGCCGAGGCGGAAGCCCTCGCGCAGGCAGGCCAGCTCGGCGGACGACTTGCGGGCCCGGAGGGTCGCGGTCAGCTCGTCGGCGTTGATGATCTCGGCGTCCGGGAAGGCCTCGCGCAGGCCCTGGTACATGGCCATGTTGGTGCACAGCCAACCAGCCACGCCGATGCGGGCAGGGTCGACCACGCCGATGGACTCGAAGACCTCCCGGTAGCCCACGCCGGCTACGCCGGGATACTCCGGATCGGCCGTTTCGCGGTACTCCTTGAGGCAGTGCACGTTGTCGATGACGCCGCGTTCCTTGCCGAACTCGGCCGACTCCATGCCCACCATCAGTGCGCGCCTGGCCGTCGGGGGCGATGGCCACGCCGCCCATCTCGAAGAGCGGCCAGTAGGCGCTGAAGTAGCGCACCACGGAGGCGTCCGCCTCGGTGCCGTTGCCGACCAGCACGTCATAGCCCGACTCGGCCATCAACGTCGCCGCCCGTGCTCGCCGCTGGGCGTACTCGTCGATGGGGATCATCGGTCGGTCCATGGGGCTTCCCTCCTCGCTGCACCCGGCCTGCCGCGTACGCTTGGATTTGACGCGCGCAGGTCTCCAGCATACCGTCGGAGCACGCGTGGCAATCGTTTACATCACGCGTTGGCAGCGCAGCCGAGGGGACCATGAAGGGCCAGTTCCATCCCGTCCACAGCAACGAGGAGTGCGAGAGGATCATCGCCGGGACATACCAGGGAGTCCTGTCCATGGCCCTTGACGGTGAGCCCTACGCCCTGCCGCTCAACCACGCCTTCGTCGATGGCCGCTTCTACTTCCACTGTGCCAACGAAGGGCGGAAGCTGGACACGCTCGAGCGCAACCCACGCGTGACCTACGTCATCAGCAAGTACTACGGCGACAGGGCCAAGCTGGCCGAGGCCATGAAGTGCCACGGACACTGGGAGAGCGTCATCGCCCACGGGACCGCCCAGGTGGTGGCCGGGGACGACGAGCTCATCGCGGGCATGAAGACGTACATGGCCTACTACGGACATGGGGACTACCAGCACGGCGATGACCTGCTGGGTCGCACCAAGATGATCGTGGTCGAGGTGGAGGGCATGACCGCCCGTCGCGAGTACGACGAGTTCAAGACCGACTACTGGACCTGGGAGCCTCCGGCCCGGAGCACGGGAGTCGACCGATGACGACCGGTCCGATCGTGCTCCAGGGGAGCGTCGCCCTCGACGGTGGTGACCGGCACGTCCACGCCGTCCGACGCCTGCGTGAGAGCTTCCCCGGGCTGGACCTGCGGCCGGGTGGTGAGGGTCCCCGGATCGAGTTGCACGAGGATCCGTCGCTCCCTGAGGGCGCCTTCCGCATCGAGGCCATACCAGGGCGCATCTCGGTGACCGGTGGTCCCTTCTCCGGTGTCATCTACGGCACCGAGGAGCTCATCGACCGCGCGGCCGCGCCCGGACCGTCTCGAGCTGGAGCCGGGTGTCATCGAGGATGCCCCAGGTCTGGCCTACCGCACCTTCTGGACCTGGGATCACTCCACCAACTGGGAGCTGAGCCAGGTCGGCCAGCAGGAGATCGGCGTCTTCAACCCCTACGGCAAGCCGCCCCGGCGGGTTCCTCGCCGACTACCAGCGGATGGTCGACTTCTGCTCCCGCAACCGCATCGCGGCCGTCGTCATCTACGGCTTCCTGCGCGACCCCCATGGCGGTGTGGAGGCGGCCCAGGAGCTCTGCCGCTACGCCACCGAGCGTGGCGTGCGCATCCTGCCCGGGATCGCCATCGGCTCCTACGGCGGGGTCTACTGGGAGGGTGACAGCCCCTACAACCTGGCCACCTGGCTGCGCGAGAACCCCCAGCACGCGGCCACGCTCGAGAAGGGCGTCGGATTCCAGATCGCCGACCTGGCCTTCCCGCTCAACTTCCCCAAGTCCGACTACACCCTGAGCGCGTGTCCCTCGGCGCCGGAGACCATGGCCTGGATGGAAGATGGCGTGGCCTGGCTGGCCGAGACGTTCGACATCGGCGGGATCAACATCGAGGCCGGCGACTACGGCGTCTGCGGCTGCGACCGCTGCGTCGCTCGACGGGCCAACGAGGCTGAGGCTGCCCGTCGCGTCGATGATCACGGCGACTCCTGGTCGCACACGGACATGGCCGACAACTTCCCGCGGCTGTACCGCACGGCCAAGGCCATCAAGCCGGACCTGTGGCTCTACAGCGAGATCCAGTGGGACAACCTGCTCGATCCCGTCGCGCACGAGGCCCAGCGGCGCCTGCCGCGCGGCGGCATCTACCAGCACACCACCAACCGCAGCTACTGGAGCCGCATCGAGGCCGAGCTCACGCGTGCGTACGTCGAGGCGCTGCCGATGCAGCCCAACGTGCTGCGCTGCCAGTTCGCCTGTCAGTGGAACGGTGACGAGCGCTCCGAGCGCTACTTCCTCAACGCGCGCGTGTTCAGCGACATGGCCCGGCTCTGTGGCGCTCGCGGCATGCACGGGCTCACCGTCTGGGGCGAGCCCTCCCCGTACCACGCCACGGTCGAGCTTTCCTACCTCGCCTTCGCTCGCTTCAGCTGGGACCCGACCCTCACGTGGGAGCGGTTCCTGGCTCGAGATGCCGCCCCGCTGCTTGGTGGGACCGAAGCCGCCGAGGCCTTCGTGGCCGTGGCCGAGGAGCTCGACGCCCACCAGGAGCTGCCGCTCGACGCGATTGCGCGCACCTTCGCGACGCGGCCATGGCCCACCGCGCACGTGACGAGGCTGGTCGGCGCTGGCTCTCGCTCGAGGACCAGATCAGCCGTCGCATCTACATGGGCGCCTGAGCCGCCCGGAGGACCCGCCCGTGAACCGCTATCGCTACGCCGCCAGACTCAACTCATTCCTCACGCGCCCTGAGCTTTTCTGGCCGGGTCGGACCGCGGAGCTCGGCACCTTCGACCTCATCGAGCGTGCGGCCACGGCCGAGGGCCTCAACGCGGTCGACATCAACTACCCCCAGCAGACCGCCGGTATCGCACCGGCTGAGATGCGCTCACGGCTGGCCGATCTTGACCTCACCCTCAACGGCTACGCCATGCGCTACAACGGAGACCCCGACTTCCTCGCGGGCGCCTTCACCAACCCCGACGCGGCCGTGCGCCAGAAGGCCATCGACCTGAGCCGACGGGGTATGGATGAGGTGCGTGAGGCCGGAGGCTCGATGCTCACGCTGTGGCTGGGACAGGACGGGGTCGACCATCCCTTCGAAGCCGACTACGCGCGCATGTGGGCGCACGAGGTGGACGGCATCAAGGCGGTCGCCGAGCACGACCTGGAGCTGCCGGTCTCGATCGAGTACAAGCCCAACGAGCCCAAGGCCATCTCCATGATCCCCAACGTCCACGCCACGTTGATGGCCATCGAGGAGGCCGGTGCGCCCAACCTCGGCGTGACGCTCGACTTCGCACACGTGCTCTACGGCGATACCAGCCCGGCCATGGCGGCGGCACTGGTGGGGCGGCGCAGCCGCATGCTGGGCCTGCATCTCAACGATGGCTACGGCAAGCGCGACGATGGCCTGATGGTGGGCTCGGTCCATACCGTCCAGACCATCGAGCTGTTGCGCCAGCTGCGACGCGACGACTTCGCGGGCACGGTCTACTTCGACACCTTCCCCGACGGGTCGGGCATGGACCCGGTGGCGGAGACCGCCGCCAACGTGGTCACGATCGAGGGCCTGCTCGACCTCATCGAGCGGCTGCCAGAAGCGGCGCTGCAGGCTGCGCTCGAGGGTGGTGATGCACTCGCCGCGCACCGCCTGGTCCAGGCCGCGATCCTCGGGCTCCGGGCGTGACCCAACGCCCGCGCGTGACGGTCGTGGGCAGCCTGCACTACGACATCATGGTGCGGACTCCCTATCTGCCGCGCACGGGCGAGACCCTCATGGGCGAGGCCTGGTGGTGGAAGCCCGGTGGCAAGGGTGGCAATCAGGCCATGGCCGCTGCGCGGCACGGCGCCAGCGTGGCCATGATCGGCTGCCTCGGCGACGATGGCTTCGGCGACCGGCTGCGATCGCGCCTCGAGGCGGCCGGCGTGGACCTCGACCGCATCCGCACGGTGGAGCAGGGATCGGGCATGAGCGTGGCCCTGCAGCAGCCCGACGGCGACTACGCTGCGGTCGTCGTGTCGGGTGCCAACCGTGACATCGATGCGGCCCAGGTCGAAGCCAGCCGCGACACCATCGCCGGCTCAGGTGTGCTGATCTTGCAGAACGAGGTGGCCGAGGCTGCCAATGTAGCCGCCGCCCGCCTGGCACACCGGGCTGGCGTGACGGTCATCCACAATGCCGCGCCAGCCCGAGCCCAGGGCACGCTCGGTGGGCTCGTCGATGTGCTCGTGGTGAACTCGGTCGAAGCCGAGCAGCTGGGCGCCGGTTCCGTCGATGACCTGGCCTCCGCCGCCGGGGCCGCATCAGCTCTGCGCACGGTGGCGCCATCGGTCGTGGTCACGGCTGGCGCTGCCGGAGTGGCTGCCGCCACCGCTGACGCCTCGATCGAGCTGCTGCCACACCCCGTCGTGCGGCCCGAGACCCACGGCGCAGGCGATGTCTTCGTGGGAGCGCTCGGCACCCGGCTTGCGGCCGGTGAGCCGCTCGCCGAGGCGCTGCGCTACGCGAATGCGGCAGCCGCCCTCCACGTCGGTACGCCCGAGGTCGAGAAGGACGCGATCGGACCCGCAGACGTGCGTCGCCTGCTCGAGGCCTGAAGCTCCACCTCAGCCGGGCTCGTGCCGCCCGCCTCGGTGTCCGCAGCTCCGCTCCCTCGATGATGGGCTCGCCGTCGACGTAGACGGTACCGCCGGCGCGCGTCGGCCCCGGTCGCAGGTCCTTGACGATGTCCCAGTGGATGGCCGACTGGTTGACGCCCCCGCACTCCGGATAGGCTCGGCCCAGCGCGATATGGGTGGTGCCCACGATCTTCTCGTCGAAGAAGAGGTCCTGCGTCCAGGTCTCGATGTGTCGGTTGACGCCGATGCCGTACTCACCCACGCGCGCGGCGCCGTCATCGGTGGCCACGATGGCCTCGACGAAGCCGGTGCTGGGGCCGGCATCGACGTGCGTGACCCGGCCTTCGTGGAAGTCGAGGCGCATCCGCTCGATGCGCTGCCCGCCGAACACGACCGGGTCGGTGAAGGTGATGTGGCCTTCGACGGTCGTCTCCACCGGCGCGGTCGCGACCTCGCCGTCGGGCAGGTTCAGGCGGCCGTCGAAGAGCTTCCAGGTCCGGCCCTCGACCGAGAAGCGCAGGTCGGTCTCGTCACCCACGATGTGGACCTCGCGCGCGCCATCGAGCGATGCCGCCAGCGTCTTCCACTGCGACCAGCCGTCGTCGTCCACGCTGCCGCGCACGAACTCTGCGGCCAGGGCCTCGTAGGGCATGCCCAGGTACTCCGCATAGCTGGGTGTGGGCACGCGCACGATGCACCAGCGGGTCTCTGCCCAGCGCGCCGCCGAGACCTCACCATGGGCGGCCCGCAAGAGGGCGGCACGTCGGCCGAAGCCTTCGTCGCCCGGCTCCCCGCCGGCGGCACGAGCGCGCGCAGGGCCACATGGGTGTCCGCCCACGACATCGCGAACAGTTCCGCCGAGAGCCGCGCGCGGGCCTGGTCGTCGTTCCCGAAGCGTCGGATGGCCTCGTCGACGTCCTCGGTGTGGAGCAACGCGTGATGGTTCGCACCCCGGCGCACGGCACCCTCGGCGAGGGCCTGTGCGAGCGGGTAGACCGCGGGCGAGGTCAGGGTCACGAGCAGGTTCTCGCCCGGTCGCAGCTCCACGGACTCGTCGAGGATGCGGTCGGCCAGCCGCTGCCAGTCGGCGACCGTGTCGACGATCAGGCCTCATGGGCGACCTCGTGCATGAGGGTCCTGGTGGACTCGTACAGCCGACGGTGACGGGATGCCTGCCGCTCGTACAGCGCTGCCAGCCCGGGGTCAGGCACGACGGTGCGGCCGACCTCCAGCCATGACGGCACCTGCTCCCGCGCCAGGGCGCCCACGCCGATGGCCGCGAGGACCGCGTCACCATAGGCAGCACCGCGCTGCGCCACGACCTCCTGCGGGCGCCCCGTGCAGTCGCTCACGGCCTGCAGCCAGGCGGGGTTGTGCACGCCGCCACCGACCGCGCGGATGCGATCGATGTGCACGCCGATCTCGAGCATGACCTCGACGTTTCGGCGGATGCCCTGGGCGATGCCCTCGACGGCCGCTCGTGCGATATCGGCGCGCGTGTGCTGCAGCGAGAGCCCGAAGATCACGCCCCGGGCGTCGGGGTCGTGGATGGGCGTCCGCTCGCCGCTGAGGTAGGGCAGCAGGTCGAGGCCGTTCGCGCCCGGGGGCGATTCGGCCGCCCACGCCGCGAACTCGGCGTAGTGGTCGCGCAGGGCGGTGGCAGCATGCTCGTCCGACAGCAGCTCGATGAGCCAGCGTGTGAGGGTGCCGGCGGTCGATGTGCCGCCGGCCACGATGGAGGTGCCCTCGAAGACGTACGGCGCTGCCCACATGCGTGGATCGACGATGGCCTGGCCGACCACGGCGATCATGAAGATGCTGGAGCCGTACATGACCATCAGGTCGCCGGGCCCGAGCACGCCGGCGCTGACGGCCTCGGCCGGGGCATCGGGAGCACCGGCGATGACCGGCGTGCCAACAGCCAGGCCCGTGGCCCGAGCGGCAGCGGCCGAGACCTGCCCGACCACATCGGTCGGCCACACCAGGCGCGGCAAGCGTTCCGGCTCGACCGTGCCCGCTACCCACTCCTCGATCCAGGCGTTCGAGCGGATGTCGTAGAACGGCCCCCAGTAGGCCGCCGTGGTGTGGTCCATGACGTGCTCGCCGGTGAGCTTGGCCACGAGGAACGACTGGCAGGTGTGGAACATCGCGGCGGCCGCGAAGGCATCCGGGCGCTCATCCCTGAGCCAGGCCACCTTGGGGCCTGCCGACTGCGAGGTCAGGGCGTTGCCGGTGCGCTCCAGGATGGCGGCCGTGCCGATCTCGTCGTCGAGCCGCTCGATCTGCGCGCTCGCGCGAGTGTCGATGCCGTAGAGGATGGCCGGACCGAGCGGGTTGACGTCGTCATCGACGGGCAGGACGCAGGGTCCGATCCCGCTACAGCCGAGTGCCTCCACATCGCCCGGGGAAGCTCCGCTGCGGTCGAAGACCTCGCGGACCACCGTGCAGACGTTGCCCCACCAGTCGATGTCGGCGTCGTGCTCGGCCCAGCCCGGCTGGGGCACCCGCAGCGTGTTGGGCGCGGTCGCCCCTGCCAGCACCCGGCCACCATGGTCGACGAGCACCGCCTTGGTCTCCGACGTCCCGACGTCGACCCCGATGAACACCGTGCTACAGCGCCCGGCGGAGGTCCGCCACGACCTGCATCAGCTCCGCGGTGCGCTCACGGTCCGTGGGGTTCTCGAACACGCCAGCGGACTTGAAGTACGTGCCCACGACCGCGCCGTCCGCGATGGCCAGCTGCTCCCGCACGTTGGACGGGTTCACGCCCGTGTTGACGAACACCGGCGTGTCGCCGACGGCCTCCTTGACCCGATAGAGGACCTGTGTGTCGGTCTCGGCGCCGGCGGTGAGACCGGAGACGCAGAGCGCGTCGGACTTGGCGTTGAAGACGGTCGAACGCGCGATCTCGGCCACGTCACGATCGGCAAGGTAGCGCGCGGCCTCGGGCACGATGTTCATGAGCAACCGCACGTCCAGCGCATCGAGCCTGCGCCGATGCCGGGCTGCGGCTCCGACGTCCGTGTTCCAGAGCCCGAAGTCGCTGGCGTAGACGCCGGTGAAGATCTCGCGCACGAAGCGGGCGTCTGTCGCGGCCGCGAGCTCGATCGAGGCCAGCCCATCCCACAGCACATTGACCCCGAACGGCACCGAGATGTCGGGATAGAGCTCGGCGATGACCCGCGCCATCGCGATCGAGGTGATGGGCTCGACCTTGGTCAGATAGGGCAGGCTGAACTCGTTCGAGAACATGACCGCATCGATGCCGCCATCCTGCAGCGCCCGCAGGTCGGCCCTGGCCCGCTCGACCACAGCCGTGAGGCCGGCGCGCTCGTCGTAGTCGGGATCACCCGGCAGGGCCGCGAAGTGGCACATGCCGATGATGGGTTTGTGGACGCCGAAGACCTCGTGGAGCCAGCTCAAGTCGATCACCCCTGGATGTGGTTGCCTCTCCGAACTATATGCCCCGGAACGGTGGGCGCAGGTGCCGCCTCGAACGGCATGGTCGGATGACAGAATGTGCTCAGAGCCGGCGTGGCCGGGACGACGCGCAGGAGGACGCCGTGACGGCGAAGACGAACGGAGCAGGACCGTGGGTGACCGTGGTCGGCAGCACCATGATCGACCAGATCGCGTATGCGGCGCGCATGCCCGAGCGAGGGGAGACGGTCATCGGGGACCGCTTTGCCCAGGGCTTCGGCGGCAAGGGCGCCAACCAGGCCGTGATGGCGCGCCTGATGGGGGCCGAAGTAACCATGGTCAATGCCGTCGGGCAAGACAGCTACGGTACCGAGACCATCGCCAACTTCGACAGCTTCGGCATCGATACCACCTATGTCCGTCGCGAGCCCGGCGCGAGCGGCGTGGCACCCATCTGGGTCGAACCGGACGGCAGCAACCGCATCATCGTCATCCCCGGGGCCAACGATGGGCTCACGCCCGAGCACGGCGCGACAGCGGTCGCCGCCCAGGATCGCGTCGATGCTGTCGTTGGCCAGTTCGAGATCGGCCAGGCCGTGACCGCGGCCGCCTTCGCGGCGGCTCGCGACCGGAAGGCCGTCGCGGTGCTCAACCCGGCTCCGGCCGCAGCCGTCAGCGCAGAGCTCGCGGCCGTCACCGACTGGCTCATCCCCAACGAGCACGAGTTCGCCATCATCGCCGCCGCCGCCGGCCTCTCCGGCGACGTGGAGGATCCTGGTGCGCTGGCGGCCCTGGCTGACGAGCTCGGCGTGCGAGTGCTGGTCACGCTCGGCGAGCGAGGCGCGGCCCTCGTCGGCAGGAACGGCGAGGTCCAGCGCGTGGCCACGCCCACCGTCGAGGCGGTCGACACCACCGGTGCCGGCGACGCCTTCGTCGGTGCGTTCGTCTTCGGTCTCGCCTCTGGCTGGACAGAGGTAGCAGCGGCCCGCCTCGGCTGTGCCATCGCCGCCGAATCGGTCCTGCGTCCGGGTACGCAGCGCTCCTTCCCTGACACCGCCCGTTGTCGTGAGGTCATCGATGCCGTCGCGTCCGACGTCTGAGCTGCTGGTCTCCGCTGTGGCCGAGCTGGCCGCGATCGCGGGTCGCTTCGACGAGGCCTCCCTGGAGCCCACCACGCGGGCCATCGTCGACGCTGATCGCGTGATGCTCTACGGGTGCGGCCGCGAAGGCCTGATGATGCGGGCGCTCGCGATGCGTCTCCACCACCTCGGCCTCAGGGTCTGCCAGCAGGGTGAGATGACCGCCTTCCCTCTGGGTCCGGGCGACCTCTTCCTGTGCGCCGCCGGTCCCGGCGAGCTGGCCACGGCCTCCGCCCTCTGCGGGGTGGCCCGTGAGGCTGGTGCCCGCGTGATCGTCGTCACGGCGGAGCCGCGACGGCGCCACGAGCGCCCTCGCCGACGAGCTGCTTGTCATCCCCGCCCAGACCATGGCCGACGACGTCGGCAGCGACGCCGTCCTGCCCATGGGCTCACTCTTCGAGGGCGCCATGTTCCTCGTCTTCGAGGTGCTGGTGCTACGACTGCGGGACGCCCTCGGTGAGACCGCCGAGACGATGCGCGCCCGTCACACCAACATGGAGTAGCCGAGCGGTCCTGCTGCTGCGACGGTGCTACTTGACCGCGCCCGCGGACATGCCCCGCACGATGAAGCGCTCGAGCAGGATGCCCACCACGATCAGCGGCAGGATGGCCGCGAACGAGATGGCGGCCATGGTCCACCAGCTGATGCCCTGACTGCCGGTCTGGCTGGCGACCATCACGGGCAGGGTGATGGTGTCGGTGGAGGTCAGCAGGGCCGCGAAGAAGTACTCGTTCCAGGTCAGCACGAGGGCGATGACGAAGGCCGCGATCATGCCCGGCAGGGCGATGGGCAGGATGATCTTGACGAACGCGCCCCAGACCCCCTGGCCGTCGACCAGCGCCGCCTCTTCGAGCTCCGAGGGGATGGACATGAACTGGTCACGCATGATCCAGATGACGATGGGCATCACCGTCAGGGTGTAGAGCAGGATGAGCCCGATATGTGTGTCCAGCAACGCCAGCTCGGAGTAGAAGACGAGGAAGGGCAAGGCCAGGACCACCGGCGGCAGGATCAGCTGGCTGATGAAGAAGAAGCCGATGTCAGCGTTCTTCATGGGGCCGAACTGATAGCCGAAACGGGAGAGGCCGTAGCCGGTGAGCGAGCCTAGGACGACGGCCAGGCCCGAGGCCGAGAGCGAGATGATGGCTGAGTTCATGAAGCGCGCCAGGAACTGGTCACGCACGGTGGAGGCAGCCCCGATGGTCTCGGGAGAGAGGCCCAACGAGCGCCAGCCCTTCCACGAGATCTCGTAGTCGAGGAAGGGGATGATGCTGCCGGCCATCACGTCCGGCGCCTGCTTGAAGCTGGTGGTGATGGTCCAGAAGATGGGGAACAGGCAGACGATGGTCCAGCCGATGAGGAAGCCGTAGATGACCAGGCGGCTGCTCCACCACTTGGCCTTGTAGGTGAGGTCCTCGTCGGAGCCCTTGAAGATGATCCCCGGCTTCCGCTGGGGCATGCCCCGCGCCGCGCTCACGAGTAGGGCCTCATCCAGCGTCCCAGGCCACGGATCAGACCGGTCAGGCCGATGATGATGACGATCAGGTAGAAGATCGCTAACAAGGTCCCGTAGCCCACGTTCGATCTGTCGCGGTACTCACGGAAGATGAAGCTGGTGACCGTGTCGGTGGCGCCGCCGGGGCCTCCGGCGGTGATGTTGATGACGATGTCGGCGAGCTTCAGCTTGAAGATGATGCGTACGATGATGGCCGTCAGCGAGACCGGCAGCATCAGCGGGAAGATGACCTTGCGCAGCGTCTGCCAGGCGGAGGCGCCGTCCACGCGCGCCGCCTCGATGACCTCGGTGGGCATCGCCTGCAGACCGGCCAGCAGCATGATCATCATGAAGGGGATGAAGATCCAGGCGTCGAGCACGGTGATGGTGATGCGGGCCAGCTCGGGCGTGGCGAAGAAGGCGGGGTCTTCCCAGCCGAGGGTGCGGGCCAGCTGTGAGACCGGGCCGAAGCGGAACTCGAGCATGGACTTGCCGATCATCCACGAGACCGCCACCGGCGACAGCATCAGCGGCAGCAGGAAGGCCACGCGGAAGAAGCGGCGGGCTCGGATCTGCATGCTCAACAGCAGGGCCAGGCCGAAGGCGATGACGTACTCGACGAGGACCGTCAGCGAGTAGAACACCATGTTGGTGAGGGCGTTCCAGTAGAGTCGGTCGTCGAGCATCCGCTGGATGTTGCCGAGGCCGGCGAAGCTGGGGCCGTCAGGCGAGGAGAGGTTCCAGTCGGAGAAGGCGATGGCGACGCCAAGGAGCAGCGGGATGATCGTCAGGGAGATGACGAAGAGGGCGGACGGGAGAACGAACAAGAGTCGCTTGCCCTGCTCTCCGTTGATCAGCACCTGACCGACGCAGAGAGAGACGCACCAGGTGATCCAGGCGAACATCGCCGGCTGCCAGTTCTTGAAGCCGAAGTCGAAGAAGCCCAGGGCCTGGATGAGCTGGGCGGCCACGACCAGCACGAGGACCGCGAAGGACCCTCGGATGAGGATCCGTCCGATCCGCTTCCGCCGTGCCGTGATGTCGTCCGGCTGGACGATGTGGATGAGGTCCGCGCTCAATACCGTGTCCTAGTCACTGTCTCGTGGCGAGCGTTCGCGACGTCGCTACCGAATCGAATGGGGTGCGCGGCAGCCACGCACCCCACGGGTGAAGTGCCAGGGGGCGCGGTTCCAGCCACGCCCCCATGGTCAGCTACAGGCCGAGCGAAGCCCGGTACAGCTCGAGCTGGCTCTCGCGCCCGATCTGATCGGTGATCTCCTCCCAGCCGGCATAGATGTTGTCGGCGATCTCCTGGGCGCTCAGACCACCACCGAGGCCGTTGACGAGCTCGTCCTCGGCGCGGGAGTAGTACTGGAAGATGCCCGGGATGCGCGGCTCGTTGGCCGCGTTGGGATGGTTGTACGAGTCGGCGTTCGAGGAGAGGTAGTCCTCGACGAAGGCGCGGTCGTAGCCCGCGGCCTCCCACTCGTCGTAGTTGAAGTGCGAGTTGCGGTACGGCTGGAAGCCGGACGGGTAGGCGGAGGTCCACAGCGACAGGTCCTTGCCGCCGAGGTGGGCTGCAGCCGACCAGGTGCACTTGCGCTTCAGCTCGTCGTCAGAGACACGGTTGGTGACGTAGACGCCCCAGCCGATGTAGGCGTTGTGCGGGGAGACGTTGGCGGTCTCCTCCCACTCGCCGCTACGCCAGTTGTAGACCTTGCCGGTGCCGGGGTTGATGTCGAAGCCCACGACGTCACCCACCAGCGAGGTGTCGCTGGTGCGCGCGTTGGAGCCCACGTCGCCCCACCACAGGACCGAGCTGCCGGTGCCGGCGAGGAACTGCTGGAAGGCGGTGGTGTTGGGGTCAGCGTTGAGCTGGTCGGGCGGGTAGGCGCCGTCGGTCTCCATGAGATCGATGACGTCCTGGATGGCCTGGACCCAGCCGGGGTTGTTGACCAGCGGCTCCATGGTGTCGGGGTCGAACAGCCAGGCAGCCTCATCGGGATGCTTGACGTACGGCGCCGCGCGGTCGGCCAGGAAGTAGAAGCCGAAGCCGCCCCACAGGTAGCGCAGGGGATCGACCACGCCGTAGGCGTCGAGCCCCGTCAGCGGGTCGGTCTTGCCGGCGAGGAACTTGGAGTGGGCGTTCATCGCCTCCCAGGTCGTGGGCTGGGCCCACTCGCTGCCGTCGGTGTTGAACTCGGATTCGGCCCAGGCCGCGGCGAACTCTTCGTTGTCGTAGTAGTCGGTGCGATAGGCCAGCGTATGGGTATCGCCGTCGATGGAGATGCGGTACGTCTCACCACCCCAGGTGCCGACCGGCTCCTTGAGGTAGTCCACGTAGTCATCCATGTCGATCTGCTCGGCGACCCAGTCGGGCATCGGATCGAGCAGGCCGCGACCGGCCGTGTCGCCCTCGAAGGGCGCACCCATCTCCATGATGTCCCAGTCGACCGTGCCGGTGGCGATGGCTTGCTGCAGACGGCCGTTGTAGTCGGCCTGGGCCAGGTCGATCCAGTTGATCGAGGCGCCCGTGTAGTCCTCCCACGGCTTCAGGAAGCCACGGAACAGGAAGTTGTGGAGGTTCTGGTTGTTGAGGCCCAGGAACGTGAGCTCCACGCCTGTGCACTCACCCTCGGCGATGTTGGCCTTCGTGGGTCCGAGCGTCAGCTCGCCGACTGCCTGCCAGTCAGCGTCCGTGGGGCTGCCCATGCCCACGCCCGGGATCTGCAGGATCTGTGCGCGCACATCGTCCTGTGCGGCGACCGGCACGGCACTGGCCGCGAGCGCCGCGACCACCCCGATGGCGGTGGCCCTCTTGAGGGCTCGACCCGATTGGAACTTGACCGTCATGCTATCCCTCCTCATGGGAAGACACGTTGTCTGCTCCTGCGGCTTCTGACGCTGGAGTCAGACAGCTTGGTTGCGCTAGGGTAACGCTCGTGCGGTCGCCCATGTCAACGTTTTCGTTCGCGTGGAGCGAGCGCTCGCTCAGGCCTGCTTCATCGACTCGAACGGGAGGGAAGGATGCTCAAGGGAATCGATCACCGGCTCAACGCCGACGTCCTGTACACGCTGCGGGCCATGGGCCACGGCGACTATCTGATCATCAGCGACACCAACTTCCCGGCCGACTCGATCGCCTCCGAGACGCGCGCCGGTGAGCTCCTGCGCATGGAGAACCTGACCGCCGCCGAGGCCATCAACGCCATCCTCTCGGTGATGCCGCTGGACACCTTCGTCGACGACTTTGCCGGCCGCATGCGCGTGGGTGACGATCCCGCCGACATCCCGCCGGTACAGCAGGAGGTCATCGCCGAGATCGCGGCCGTGGGCGAGACGCGCACGATCGAAGACATCGACCGCTTCGCCTTCTACGACCTGGCCAAGGAGGCCTACGCCGTGATCCAGACTGGCGAGCGCCGCTTCTACGGCTGCTTCATGTTGCGCAAGGGCGTCATCCCGCCCGAGGCGTAGGCGCCGGGGGCGGGTGCGGGGCGGCGCCGCCGCCCCGCCTGCCTCAACCGAAGCGCGAACGCAGCTCCGGCAGCACCTTCTCGGCGTAGAGGGCCATGGCCCGCTCCTGGTCGTTGCCGGGGAAGTGGAAGACGAGGTGGTCGAAGCCCCACTCCAGGTAGGGTCGGATCTGCTCGATGTGCTCCTCGACGTCATCGCTCACGAGCCAGCGCCGGTGGGCCACGTCCTCGACCGTGGTGGCCAGGCGCTCCATCTCGCGTGGGTCCTCGATGCCCATCTTCTGCTCGCCCGACAGCGCCAGGGCGGCCCAGATCTTGGTGTCCTCCTTGGCCCGCGCCCGGTCCGTGTCGAAGCTGACCTTCATCTCGATCATGCGGCTGATGGCGTCGTCCGGGCGCCCCGCCTTCTCCAGGCCCTCACGCACGGCCGGCAGCAGCTGCTCCGTGTAGAGCTCGGTGGCCTTGCCGCTCGTGGAGATGTAGCCCTCCGCGATGCGGCCGGCGAGCCGTGAGGCCGCAGGACCGGAGCCGGCGATGTAGACCGGGACGGGGTCGGCCGGCTTGTCGTAGATGGTGGCGTTGTGGGTGCTGTAGAACTCGCCCTCGAAGTTGACGAAGTCCTCGCGGAACAGCTGCTGCATCAGCAGCACCGACTCCTTCAGCCGGCGGAAGCGCTCCTTCTGGTCCGGCCATTCGGCGCCGACCACGACCTCGTTGAGGGATTCGCCGGTACCCACGCCCAGGATGATGCGGCCGGGAGCCAGGCAGCCAAGCGTGGCGAAGGCCTGGGCCACCACCGCGGGGTTGTAGCGCAGCGTGGGTGTCAGCACGCTGGTGCCGAGGATGACGCGTTCGGTCGCTGCCGCGGCCGCTCCCAGCCAGGCGAGGGCATTGGGCGCGTGGCCATCGGTATGACGCCACGGCTGGTAGTGGTCGCTCGTCCAGACCGAGTCGTAGCCCAGCCGATCAGCAAGGATGGCGTAGTCGAGGAGCTGCTGTGGGCCGAACTGTTCGGCGGAGGCCTTGTAGCCGAGTCGAAGCATCGTGTCCTTTCAAGGGCGCCTTGGCGGCCGCCTGTGCGCGACCGCGGAGCCGAATCATGCGTCGGATCCGGTGTTCCTGTCGAGAGCGCAACGCGTTAGCATCGAGGGACCGTGCCCGAGCCGACCCCTCCCCACGATCCGGAAGACCCTGCCGAGCGGGGAGCGACCGCTCACGGCGAGCCCTCCCGGCTGAGCGACCAGGCGCCGACCTTCATGCTGCGCGGCCAGGCCTGGCTCCACACGTGGCTCTCGAACGATTCGCGCCTCGTGTTCGGTCTGGTGATCGTCGTGCTGACGGTGGTGATCGTGGTCGTGCTCTCATCGTCCCGCATCCTGCGGGTCGTCATCGAGGGCCTCGACATCGTCGCCTTCCTGGGTCTCTTCCTGGTCAACTGGCTCGGCAACGGCGGCGTCCTGGTGCCGATCCCCGGGGCTCGCTTCGTCGGCTTGCTGCTGATCTTCCAGCAGGCGGTGCTGCTGCCCTCGTTGGAGGTCCTCGTGGTGGCAGGCGCGGCCATGGGCCTGGGGCTCCTGAGCTACTACATCGCCGGCGTCCGGACCGCCCAGTCGCTCGACGCGGGTGATTCCGGCGGCGCACACGAGCTGGCCCAGCAGACCGGCATGCTCGACCACGATGCTCGCGAGTTCTCGCCAGGTGCGGAGCTCGATGCCCAGGCCGTCTCTGCCATCACCGGCGTGGCCATGCCTGCTGACGATGATTCCGACGATGCGTCCGGCTCGCGCTTCGGGAGCTTGCGGCGTCGCTTCACGACATCGCTCCGCCAGGCACAACGTCGGGCCGAGCCGGTCCTCGACCAACGCGGGACTGCGGGCATGTTCGTGCTTTGCCTCGCGCCCACGCCGATGGGCACGGCTGCGGCCTATGTCGGGGGTCTCATGCGCTTCGCCTTCAGCCGCTATCTGCTGGCCTCGTTCGCGGCGAAGCTCCTGCTGGCGGGGATCATCGTCCTGCTGGCCCTGGTCTTCAGCGACACGGCGCGGTCCGTGCAGTTCCCGCAGATCGAGCTTCCCGTCCTGAACATCACGTTGTTCGACGACGGTGTCCCGTCGTCGCCCTCACTTTCACCGTCGGGCGACCCGGTCGGCTAGGGTCGGCTGGCCGCCTCAGGACTCCGGGGGTGCGGGTGCTGCGGCGTCATCGGCCACCGCGATGGGCTCGCCCAGCTCGTGATAGGGGTCGTGCATCTTGAGCGGCCGTGACACCTTGGACGAGCGGCGGATGTTGAGGAGCTCGACGAAGACCGCGAAGCCCATGGCGGCGTAGATGTAGCCCTTGTCGATGTGGGCACCGAAGCCGTCGGCGAGGAGCGTGAAGCCGATGAGCAGCAGGAACGAGAGCGCCAGCATCTTGAGCGTCGGGTGGCGGTCGATGACGCGCGTGATGTAGCCGCTGGCCACCAGCATCACCACGACCGCGATCACCACCGCCGCGATCATGATGGCGACCTCGTCGACCATGCCGACGGCCGTGATGACGGAGTCCAGGCTGAAGATGATGTCAAGCACCATGATCTGGGCGATGACGCTCCAGAACGAGGTCACCTTGCCGGTGCCACGTTGGTGGTCGTCACCCTCCATGCGGCCATGGATCTCCCACGTGGCCTTGGCGATGAGGAAGGCGCCGCCGCCGATGAGGATGAGGTCGCGTCCGCTGAACTCGTGGCCCAGGATCTCGAAGAGCGGCTGGGTCAGGGTCACGACCCAGCTGATGCCCAGCAGCAGCAGGATGCGCATGCCCATGGCGGCCAGGATGCCCACGCGCCTGGCGTTGTCGCGCTGGTCCTCGGGGAGCTTGTTGGCGAGGATGGAGATGAAGACGATGTTGTCGATGCCGAGCACGATCTCGAGCGCGGTCAGCGTGAGCAGCGCGATCCAGATCTCGGGGTTCGTCAGCAGCTCCATCACATCTCCCTCAGCGGCCGAGCGCCGATGTCCTCGGCGGCCCGTACCCGCCGCAGGGTACCCGCCAGCACCCGTCGGATGTCGGCCGCATTCGGGGTCCCCGGCCCCCCGGCGTCCGAGGCGCCTGCCGCCCAGCGGGCCAGTCCGACATCGACCGACGTCGCCGCCCGCCCAGCGGGCCAGCCCGACATCGCGCGGCACGCTGGCCGCCCAGCGGGCCGATCGGGCATCGACCGGCTCGCCGCCCGCCCAGCGGGCCAATCGGGCATCGACCGGCTCGCCGCCCGCCCAGCGGGCCGATCGTGCATCGCCGCGCCCAGCGGGCAGATCGGGCATCGACCGGCTCGCCTGCCGCCCAGCGGGCCAATCGGGCATCACCGCGCCGAGCTGCACTGATACGTGCCACCGAACGGGCAGAAGTGACCATCGTTGCCGCTCGGCGGCAGGGTCGCCCGCTGAGCGGGCAGCCGCGGCCTCATCCGACCCACAGGTGGTCGAACTCGCCCGCTGAGCGGGCAGCCGCGGCCTCATCCGACCCACAGGTGGTCGAACTCGCCCGTTGAGCGGCACAAGCCCGATGGCCCCCACGACGCTCATCCGGGACGGTGCGCATCCGTGAGGATGGGCGGACCACCACCGCCGCGTGCCCGATACCGCGCTCTCAGGCCCACCAGGCCGCCGCGGGCGCCCGGCCCGCCCGGCCCGGCAGGCCCACCAGGCCGCCGCGGGTACCCGGCCGGACAACGGCTACGATGGGACCTCCATGACCGACACCGCGCTGTCCGTGCCTATCCGCCACGCCGATCCCGACGAGCTGCTCGCGCTCATCCGCGGCAGCGTCATCGGCGATGACGAGGCCTTCAACGGCCCGTTCGGCGTCCGTCGCCTGACCTACGCGGACTACACGGCTTCCGGGCGCAGCCTCTCCTTCATCGAGGACTACATCCGCGAGCAGGTCATGCCCCTCTACGCCAATACCCACACGGAGTCGAGCGGCACCGGCCTCCAGACCACCCGCTTCCGGGAGGATGCCCGCGACATCATCCGCGAGGCCTGCCGCGCGGACCGTGACGAGTACGGGGTCATCTTCTGTGGCTCGGGCTCGACGGCAGCGGTGGACAAGCTCATCGGCATCCTCAACCTGCGGATCCCCGCGGACCTCGACCAGCGCTATGGCCTGAGCCAGCCACATCCCCGCTGACGAGCGACCGGTCGTCTTCATCGGCCCCTACGAGCACCACTCGAACGAGCTGCCCTGGCGCGAGTCGATCGCCGACGTCGTGACCATCCACGAGGACGCCGACGGCCGCATCGACCTGCGGCACCTCGCAGACGAGCTGCGCGTCCACGCGGGCCGGCCCCTGAGGATCGGCTCCTTCAGCGCCGCCTCCAACGTGTCGGGCATCAAGTCGGACACCCGCGCCATCTCGACCCTGCTGCACGAGCACGGCGCACTCGCCCTCTGGGACTACGGCGCCGCCGCCCCCTACGTCGACCTCGACGTCGCGCCCGGCCGACCAGCCGACGACGGTGACAGCAGCCGCGCCCACCTCGACTACAAGGACGCCCTCTTCATCTCGCCACACAAGTTCATCGGTGGCCCGGGCACGCCCGGCCTGCTCGTCGTCCGGCGTGACCTGCTGACCAACTCCGTGCCGGTCGTCCCGGGCGGCGGCACCGTCGCCTACGTCAATGCCGAGGAGCACGTCTACCTCGCCGATGCCGAGCACCGGGAAGAGGGTGGCACTCCCGCCATCATCGAGTCCATCCGCGCCGGACTCGTCTTCCAGCTCAAGGATGCGGTCGGCGCGGACATCATCCGCGAGCGCGAGGAGGGCTTCATCGAGCGGGCGCTGGAGCGCTGGTTCGCGACGCCTGGCCTGGAGGTCCTCGGCAGCCGCGAGTGCCCACGACTCTCGATCGTCTCGTTCGTCGTGCGTCACGGCTCCCGCTACCTGCACCACAACTACGTGGTGGCCTTGCTCAACGACCTCTTCGGCATCCAGTCACGGGGTGGCTGTTCGTGCGCTGGCCCGTACGGCCATCGGCTGCTGGGCATCGATATCGAGACCAGCCACGAGTTCGAGCGTGAGATCACCCGCGGCTGCGAAGGCATCAAGCCCGGCTGGGTCCGGGTCAACTTCAACTACTTCATCAGCGAGCGCGTCTTCGAGTACGTGCTGGCGGCCGTGGAGCTGATCGCCGCGGACGGCTGGCGCCTGCTGCCGCACTACCGCCACGATCCCGCCACGGGCCTCTGGCACCACGTCGGCCGACAGGCGGAGGCTCCGCTCTCGCTGCGCGACATCACCTACACCGCGGAGGGCATGGCTTTCGAGGAACACCGTCGCCACGAGCCCGAGAGCGCCCTCGACGGCTATCTGGAGGAGGCCCGGCAGCTCATGGCCGACCCGCCCGAGCCGGCCGAGCCGCCGCAGCGCGCCGCCGACCTCGATGTCGGCGGCGACTTCGAGGGCCTGCGCTGGTTCCTGCTCCCCGACGAGGCTGCAGCCGAGCTGGCTGCCGAGCAGCAGGCCTAGCCGGGAACGACGACGGTGCCCGTCTCGCAGAGACGCACGGTGTCGATGGAGTCGACCTCGCAGGTATCCCTGCCGGGACCGCCCTGGGCGAGGTCCGCGACGCGGTCCTGGCTGAAGACGAAGTCGTTGCCACCGTTGCCGAAGATGCGGTCGATGGCCTCTCCCCCGTAGAGCCTGTCGGTGCCCGGTCCGCCGCGGACGACGTCCTTGCCAGGTCCGCCGTACTCGACGTCCATGCCACCGTTGCCCTTGAGCGTGTCGGCACCCTTCTGACCGTAGATGACGTCGGCATCGTCGCCGCCGAGCAGTCGGTCGCCGCCCGGTCCTCCATAGAGGAGATCGCGACCCGCGCCCGCGAAGAGCACGTCCCGGTCGAGCCCGCCCCAGAGCTTGTCCCGGCCGGCATCACCGATGAGCCGGTCGTTGCCCGCGAGGCCACGGATGATGTCGTTGCCGTAGCCGCCGGCGAGCGTATCGTCGTCCTCGCCGCCGGTCAGCTCGTCGTTCCCGCCGTTGCCCTGCACGATCGTCGGCGCCGACGCCGCCGATGACGACGTCGTTGCCCCTGTTGCCGAGCAGCCGGTCGTTGCCGAGCATGCCGCGGATGAGGTCATCGCCGTCGCCGCCGATGACGGTGTCGTCACCTTTGCCCGCGCGCAGCGTGTCATCGCCGTCGCCGCCGATGAGCGTGTCGTCGCCGCCGCCGCCGACGATGAGGTCATCGCCGCCAAGGCCGCAGATGACCTCCCCCGCGGGCGTGCCGGCGATGCGGTCATCACCCGGGGTGCCTTCGATATCACATGCTGGTGCTGCTGCCGTCGCCGCTGCTGCCGCGAGCGTCGTGCTCAGAGCCAGCACGAGGCCGGCCGCGCCGACCATCGCGAGGCTCAGGCCACGCGGCATGGGGATCGCTCGATCCATGATCGCCCTCCTGCCTTCTCCGGACGCATCCGTCCTCCCTCATCTGGTTAGAGGCGCCGACGGACCCGAATCGTTCCCGAATCGTCGGGTGTCGCACTGGACATGACGGCGCCCGGCTCGTGAGGGAGAGAACGAGCCGGGGCGTCGTCGGGAAGGCGGCCCGGGCCGGAAGTGGGCACCGGTCCCGGGCGCCATCGGAGCGGGTCGGTCATCAGGCCGCCCCGTGATCTATGCAGGCTTCGTCTTGAGGGCCTTCTCGATGCTCTGACCGATGTCGTTCACCTTGTCGCCACGGTGCAGCTTGCTGTCCTCGTAGCAGGCGTCCTTGCCGGCGCCACCGATCATGGTGTCGACCTCGCCGTCACGAGCGACGAGCACGTCATCGCCGGCCTTGCCCAGCAGCCTGTCGCCCTTGGTGGGGCCGCCCACGATGAAGTCGTCACCGTCGCCGCCGTCGAGCAGGTCGGTGCCGTACTGGCCGAAGACGCGGTCATCGCCCTTCTCAGCCCAGACACTGTCCGCGCCGGATCCGGCGAGCACCTTGTCGTTGCCAGGTCCAGCGGTGATCTCGTCGGCGCCGCCTTCACCCCTGAGCACGTCCTTGCCGGTGCCACCGTTCATGGTGTCGGCTCCACTGCCGCCCACGAGCCGGTCGTTGCCGCGACCGCCGATCAGGATGTCGTCATCGTCCTGGCCCTTGATCACGTCGTTGTGCATGCCGCCGTTGAGGCGGTCGGCACCGGTGCCGCCGAAGAGTCGATCCTTGCCGACGTTGCCCTTGAGGACGTCGTCGCCCTGGGCGCCGTAGAGGCGGTCGTTGCCCTTGTCGCCGAAGAGTTCGTCATCGCCGGGCCCGCCGAAGATGACGTCGTTGCCTCCGCGGCCGTAGATCACATCGTTGCCGCGGCCTCCGCAGAGGACGTCATCGCCGTCAGTGCCGTAGATGATGTCGTCGCCGGAGGTCTTGTAGTTGTCGCAATCAGCCGGTGAGACCGCCGCGGCGGGGACCGCCAGCGCCAGTGCCAGCGCACCTGCGCTGAGGACGGCGGTGAGGGAGATCCGCAGGGTCCGGTTCGTGGTTCGCATGGCTCCTTGCCTCAGATGTACGTCCGATGGTTGGGTTCGCATGCTCATACGCTTGGCCTTTGGCTCTGTTGACCCTCTAGAGCCGGTCACGGAGAGGGATGGCCGCGACCATCCCCGACGGTGACAGGCGGACGCTCGTCCGGCTAGGGCCGAACCGCATAGCCGATGGACCAATTCCTCGGCAGCGTCACCCGGCCCGACATGCGCCGCCCGGACCGCGTGGCGAGGGTCCGCTGGCCGATCGAACGCACGGGCAGGTAGACCTCGGTCACCCACTCGCGCTCGTCCGGCGTGTCGCGACCGTCGACGAGGTAGCACTCCCAGGGTGGCCCGGCCTGGCGGAGCCCGTGGGTCGAGCAGTAGCGCTGCAGCTCCGGGCAGCGCTCGGGCATCTGCTCACGACCGCCGACGTGTCGGGCGCGCAGCGCCGGACCCCCGGGCAGCATGCTGGCCGCGACCACGCCCAGCGGTTCGATGGGTTGCGCCAGCGGGATGCCGGCTTCGAGCGTGACGATCTCACCCAGCCGGTGGTATCGCGTGAAGAGCGGACCGGCCGGTGCCAGCCCCTGCTCGCCGACGGCGTCCATCACCAGCTCGTGCAGGACACCGATGGTGTGCCTGAGGCGGTGTCGTTCGACAGATGTGCAGACGGAAGCAACGTGGCGCTCGACGAGGTCGTCGAGGTCCACCCTGGATCCCCCATGGGCTACTTGCGTCATCGGGCAGGCCCTGCGCTTCGCCCTCCTCCAGGCCCCGAATCATGCCGACCGGACAGGCCGATCGGCAAGTGCCGTCTGGACTGTCCGGTCGGAGCGACGTCGAATGGTGGATAACTCGCCCTACACGACGGGGATGTAGAGCTCCGTGCGCAGCTCCGCGTCCGGCACCTGGCCGGGCTCGTCCACGTAGGACTCCCAGCCATGGCCAGCGGCGGTCTTGCCCTGCGCGGCGAGCCAGCCCATCAGCGCCTCCCACGTCTGGCCGATGGTGTCGTACGGGCCCACGTGGACGGTGAAGGCCGCCTCACCGCCTCCGACCGAGCTCGGCTGCACGTCACCGGAGGCGGTGAACAGGCCTGGCACGGGGATGGCGCACTCGAAGGTCGTCTCCTCGGGGCCCATCTCGAAGTAGACCGCGAGGGGCATCCCGGCGGGCTCGACACCGGCTGAGACCACCGCGTGATAGATCTTGGGGAAGGCCTCGGCCATGGCGGGCCCGATACCGCTGACGGGCCGGGTCATCTTGATGGCCGCGGTGTGCTGCCGGGCCGGGGTGCGGAACTCGAAGTCGCTCATGGCGCTCTCCTCTGCTGTGGAGTGTCGATGGCATCGGGCCGCGGGCTCACTCCAGGACCCGGCTGCCCCCTGGACGTGCCGTGACGGGGAAGGTGATGTCCACCTGGTTGAGGAAGTGGTCGCCGTCGATGGAGCCGGTGCGATACCACTCGACGGCGGCACCGTAGTCGCTGCCGCCGAGGGCCAGGCGGTCGGCATGGCGCATCATCCGCGCCCCGATCTCGGCATAGGCCAGGCCCAGCATCGAGAAGGGGCCGACGTAGGTGGTCAGGGCGTAGGTGCCGCCGGGGATCGTCTGCTGGCCCAGGCCGCACCCGGCCGGCAGGGGCTCATCGATGGTCCAGCCCGCGTCGAAGCGCAGGTGCTCCGGCGGGGTGATGTCGGGCGCGTCGTGGCCGATGCCGACGGGCAGCCCGTCGCTCCAGCGGCCAAGCTCGCGAAGGCGCGCACGGATGCGAGCCCAGCTGTCGCCGTCGACCTCGCCGTACGGTCCGACGTGCCGCAGGAAGGCGATCTCGACCGGACGCATCTCGACGAGCCGCGTGGACGACAGCGAGATGCCGGTGCTGCCCTCGTTGAGGCCCGGCTGACGCCCATGGGACCCGAGCCCGCCGGCGCCACGCTGCTCGCGCCACTCGCCGGGCGTGACACCGAAGTGGCGGCTGAACGCGCGCGTGAAGACCTCGTGCGAGGTGAAGCCGTTGTCCAGCGCGACCGCGAGGATGGTCGTCTCGCGCAGCATCAGCTGGATCGCGGCGCGCTCCAGGCGGAGCCGTTCGACGTAGCGGCGCGGCGTCTGCCCGGTGGTGGCCTCGATCCGTCGCTTGAGGGTGGACTCGGAGAGGCCGGAGGAGGCCGCCAGCGCGGCAAGGCTGAGATCCTGGTCGAGCCCGGCCTGGATGTGCACCAGCACCGGCAGCAGGTCGGCGTCCATGGAGCGCAGGATGCACCGGCGCCGCGAGCCCGTCTTGACGATTCAGGTCAGATGAAGGTCAGGTCCAGTACAAGGCCCACAGCAGCATGAGCACACCGCCCCCGAGCAGCGCCACGGCGAAACAGCCTGAGCCGGCGTCGAGGCCGCGATCCGAACGACGCGCGTACACGACGACCGCGACACCAGCCACGATGGCCGCGATCGCCATGGCTACGAAGATGAGTCCCATGACCTGACTCTACAGAGGTTCCGCTCGCGCCGCGGCCGCATCCGACGACCCCCCTCGACGCCCCGCGAGGCCAGGACGCCGCGGCCCGGAGCGGTCAGCATGGACGGATCATGAGCAGACCGTTCAGGCAGCTGACCGCGGCGGAGGCCCGCACCGCCTTCTACGTCGACTTCGAAGGCGGCCAGGGCGCGACGCCGGTGCTGCTGGGCATCCTGCGCAAGCACACCCAGCAGTACGTGGTCGATCCCGCGTTCCGGCCCCTGGGCCCGGCCCACCTCGAGCTCCGTCAGGCGGTGGCGACGGTGGTCACGCGAGCGGAGAAGCAGGCTCGCCGCATCGCCTCGTGGAGCGACCACGACCTGGCGATCGTGCGCAGCCTGACCAAGGAGCCTGACCTGATCCGCCGCTTCGAGGCGCGCTACGCCGACGGCCGGGCCCTCGCCGATCGCTGGGCCACCCTCGCGCCGGGCATCGACAAGCCGGCCAGCGGTGAGCTCGAGCCGTACCTGGAGCTGATCGGCTTCGAGGCGCCGGAGTCAGTCGGGCCCGGGGAGGTCGACGCGACCGTGCGCAGTCTGCGGGGGAGCCTCGACGCTGGTCGCCAGCCAAGCCCGCAGCAGGTCCACCGCTGGGCCGCCCTGCTCGAGCACAACCACTACCGCTGCCTGGGCCTGCGGGCCGTGTGCGTCCGTGCCGCCACGGAGCTCGAGCGCCTCGATGAGCGCCTGCGCAAGGGCCGCAAGGGCCGCAAGAAGCGGCGCCGGAGCTAGCTGCCGCTGACCTCGTGGAGGGGGGAGCCGGTCTCCTCGAAGGCGGTCAGGTTGGCGACCGTGGTGTCAGCGATGTTCTGCAGCGCCTCGGCCGTGAAGAAGGCCTGGTGAGCGGTGATGAGCACGTTGGGGAAGGTCAGCAGTCGGGCGAACGTGTCGTCCTGGATGATCGAGGCACTCTGGTCCTCGAAGAAGCCGACGGCGTGCTCCTCTTCGTAGACGTCCAGCCCGAGGTAGCCGAGCCGTCCGTCCTTGAGGGCGTCGATGGCAGCCTCGGTGTCGATGAGGCCACCGCGGCTGGTGTTGACGATGGTCACGCCCGGCTTCACCACCGAGAGCGTGGCGGCGTTGACGAGGTGGTGTGTCTCGGGCGTGAGCGGCGCGTGCAGGGCGATGATGTCCGAGCTCGCGAACAGCTCACGCAGGTCGACGTACTCGGCACCGAGCGCCCGCATCTCGTCGTTGGGGAAGGGGTCGAACGCCAGCAGCTGGCAGCCGAAGCCGTGCATGATGCCGGCGAAGACCGTGCCGATGCGGCCGGTCCCGACGACGCCGACGGTCTTCCCGTGGAGGTCGTAGCCGAGCAGGCCGTCGAGGGCGAAGTTGCCGTCACGGACACGGTTGTACGCGCGGGGCGTGCGGCGCACGAGGCTGAGGATGAGCGCGACCGCGTGCTCGGCGACAGCGTAGGGAGAGTAGGCCGGCACGCGGCAGACCTTGATGCCCACCTCCCTGGCCACGTCCAGGTCGACGTTGTTGAAGCCGGCGGCCCTGAGGGCCACCAGGCGGGTCCCGCCTTCGGCCAGGTCACGCAGGACCTCTCCGTTGACCTCGTCGTGGACGAAGACGCAGACCGCGTCGTGGTCGGCGGCCAGCTTGACCACATCACAGTTGAGCTTGGCCTCGTAGAAGTCAAGGCGGTGGGGCGAGCCCGCGGCGGCCACGCCGAGGTACTGCTCGTCATAGGGCTTGGCAGAGAAGACGGCGACACGCATCTCGAAAGGGTAGTGCAGTCCTGCGCCATACCAGAAGGGCCGGGAGTCACTCCCGGCCCTTCGTGCGCTTGATGCTCGCCCGCAGGCCCCGCTGCTAGGCGATCTCGTAGACGATGGAGACGAAGACGGAGAGCTCGACCTCACCCGGCAGCACCGGCGTGGATGCGGCCATGTCGGCGGCGCCGGCGAAGGCCATCTCCTCGCGGGCCATGTAGATGGGCTGGGGCTGCTGCCCGCCGGACTCGCTGATCGAGACGATGCCGACGATCTCCACGCCGGCATCGCTGGCGAGCTGCTCGGCCTTGGCCTGGGCGTCCTCGATGGCGGCCGTGCGCGCCAGGGTCTGGGCTTCGGACGGGTCGTCCACGCGGAAGCTGATGCCGTTGATCTGGTTGGAGCCGGCCTGGACGACCGCATCGACGACGTCACCGACGGCTTCGAGGTCACGCACGGTCACGTTGACCATGTTGCTGGCCTCCCAGCCGACGATCTGCGCGGGTTGCTTGTTCCAGTCATAGCTCGCGTTGAGGCTGATGCTGGTGGTCTGGATGTCCTTCTCGTCGATGCCGAGGGCGAGCAGCGCCTGCACGACCGCATCCATGGAGACGGCTGCCTTCTGCGAGGCGCCCGCGGCCTCCTTGGCCGTCTCGAAGACGCCAAGGCTGATATCGGCCACGTCCGGCACGGCATTGACGCGCCCGGTGCCGGAGACGCTCAAGGTGCGCAGGGTCTCGTCAGCGTCTGTGGTCTGCGCCTGCGCGGGCGCGACCGCGGCGCCCACGAGCGAGGCTGCCAGGAGGCCGACCGCGAGGCCGCCGGCAAGCCAGCGGAGGCCGGGGCGCGAGGGGGAGAGCGTGGTGGTGTTCACCGTGGTGGATCCTCCGAGTCGATACGGTACGCAAGGGCGGTCGGCGGCGCCAGGCGGCGTCGCCCCGCACGACCTAGACGTCCGGCGGTCGCAGCCGGTTCCCTAGCTGATGGCAGCGTTGCGCTTGAGCGGGTAGATGACCTCAGTGATCCACTTGGCCGGATCAGGCTCGTCTGCCGGATCGGTGACGTAGATCTCCCAGGGACCGCCGTTGGCCTGCTGGGCAGGATTGGCCTCGAGCCAGCGGCGCATGGCGGCGTGGGTGACCCCCAGCGTCTCGTAGGAGCCGGTGTGCACGGCGATCGCGGCGGGGCCCGCAGGCAACTCGCTGGACCTGACCTGACCGGTGGGCTGGAAGGGGTCCTTGATGATGACCCCTGCCTCGAGGTCGACCACCTGGCCGACCGCGTGGTAGCGGGCGAAGGGCTTGCTGGCTGGCGTGACGCCCTGCTCGCGCAGGGCCGCCATGACGGCCTGGAACATGCCGCCCATGGCCTCGGCGAGGTCGCCCTCGGGGACCTCGCCGCGGATGGCCGCGGTACGGTGGCCGCCGAGCACGCGCAGCTCGATCTTGGAGGACGGTGCTCGTGGATCGGACATGGGGACTCCTCGCGGGTTGCAGGACAGCGAAATCCTGAGCGTCTCGAGCCTGAAACGCAAGTCGCCGATGGTCATGTCCTCGAGCTCGCCACGCGCTGTCATGCCCAGACCGGCTAGGCTGCGGCCGTGCGTCCAGGCAGCAGTCCCTCGTCGGGGTCAGGAGAACGGATGAAGCGCGTCATCGTCGGGTTCGGTGTGGCGGTCGTGGTCGCCACCGGGGCGGTCCCGGCGATCGGGCAGGATGCCGAGCAGGCCAGTCCCTCGGCCGAGCCCACGCAGATCCCCGTCACCACCGAGTCCGGGCGGCCGGACCTGTACCTCGAGATGCCCTACTACATCGGCGGGTTCGAGCCGGAGGTGGAGATGACCCGCGGCCAGGAGCACTGGGCCGGGCTGGCCCCCGGCGACCCCACGCGGGTCGAGCTGGAGACGTTCATCGAGGCCGTCGATGCCGAGATCGAGGACCTGGTCAGCGGCTATGCCCTCGTCTCGCAGGAGGACTTCTTCGCCTTCGTGGTCGGCATCCGTGTCGATGGGGTGGAGCCGGGTTCGCTCCTGCCGGCCTACCTGCCCATCCTTCTCGCCGACCTCGAGGACCCGGTCACGACCGTCGATCGCTCCGGCGGGCGGGACGTCACCGTCATCAGCTCCGTGGGGGAGGCGGGCGAGTACGTAGAGCTCTACCTCTACGACCAGGGCGACACGATCTGGATCGTGCAGGCCCCAGACGACGTCGCGGCGCCGACGCTCGAGAACCTGCCGGACCCGCTGGCCGCGGAATGAGGCCGGAGAGGCCAGGAACGGAAAGACGGGATCCGACACCGGGGGGAGGGCGTCAGACCCCGTCTTCCGTAACGCACATCGGCCACTCGGGGCCGACGCAGATGGTGGCTACGCGAGCGTCGTGCGCCGCGCCAGCCTCTGGAACTGTGCCGGGACCCACCACTTGAGGAAGTAGAGGCGGCAGCCGAGGCAGTAGCCGGTCGCCGCGAGGACGGCCTGCAGTGCCCCGACCGCGGCCGCTACGACCCAGCCTGCCGTCGCGAAGCCAAGGAGGAACAGGGCGGTCGCGACGGTGAAGCCGATGAAGCCGAGCGCCTGAGCGAAGCGTGGAGGGAGTTCATGCTCCAGCTCACTCGGCGGGGAGATCCCGAAGAGCTTGCGGATGATCGGCCAGGGCCGGCCAAGGATCGAGTAGCGCGTTCCGAAGAAGGCGCTGACCCCGAGGGCCACGGCCAGGAAGGCCACCACGATCGGAGCGTCGAGGAGCAGGCCCACGCCGAGGATGACGACGGAAAGGGCCGCCCCGAAGCGATGCGCGCGCGGGTCGATCATGCGAGCGGCCTGCGGGTCCTGCGTGGGGGCTCGGCTTGTCCGGTGGTCGCGGTGGTCGCGCTCATCGGGTTCTCCTCGGTCTCAGCGGGTGCGTTGGCTGTTCTGCGCTCCCACCACGGTAGATGCCGCGGAGTGGACTGTCCAATCGAATTATGAGACGCTAGTGAACGTTTGAGTCGTTCAGTAACCGGAGCGCATGCATGGATGTCCCGCGGCTGGAAGCCTTCCTCGAAGTGGCCCGACTGGGCTCGATGCGTGCCGCTGCCCGCTCCCTGCACCTGGGCCAGCCGGCGCTCTCGGCGCGGATCGTGGCGCTCGAGGACGAGCTGGGAGCCAAGGTCTTCGAGCGCACCAAGCGAGGGGTGCGGCTGACGCTGGCGGGACGGGCCCTGGTGCCGCATGCCGAGCGGGCACTCGAAGCGATCGACGCCGGTCGGTCGGCCGTGAGCCAGGTGGAGCAAGGCGATGACGGGGAGCTGGTCCTCGCGGCCGCGGGTGCCATCAACTCCTCGCTCGTGCCGGAGCTGGTGGCGCGCTTCCGGCGCTACCACCCGGGGGTACACCTCTACGTGCATACGGGGTCCGCGGCGCGCATCGTGGAGCTGGTGGCCTTCGGGAGCGCGCAGCTGGGCCTGGTGCGGGAGGCGGCGCCATCACGTGATCCCCGGCTCGTGGCCACGCCCCTCTACGAGGAGTCGATGATGCTGATGGCTCGGCCGGAGCACCCCTTCGTGGCCGAAGGACCCATCCCCCTGGCACGCCTGGCCGATGCCACGCTCGTCTTCTACGACCGCGGCTCCGACGACTACGAGGCGGCCCAGTCGCTGCTCAAGGACGGCGGTGTGACGCCCTACGGCGTGATCGAGGTGGATGCGGTCGACACGGCTCGCCGCTTGACCGAGCGCGGCCTGGGTGTGGCCTTCCTGCCCTCGACGTCGGCCGTGCCGGAGATCGAGGCTGGGCGCCTGGCGACGATCGCCGTCTCCGACGTGGTGCCGGTGCGACGGCGAGTGGTCGCGCTCGAGCGGACCGCGCCCTCGACCTGGGCGCCGGTGGAGACCATGCGCACGCTGCTTGCCGAAGCCTCGACCTTCGTGCCCGGAGCCGAGTGAGTCGGAGCCAAGGGCCGTCCACTACCCTGCGGGGGTGACTGACACCGAGCGCATCCTCGAGGGCCTCAACGACGAGCAGCGGGTGGCGGTGACGACCGCTTCGGGGCCCGTCGCCATCATCGCCGGCGCGGGCAGTGGCAAGACGCGCGTGGTCAGCCATCGTACGGCCTACGCGGTGGCGACCGGGGTCGTGCCGGAGGGCCAGGTGCTGCTGGTGACCTTCACCGAGAAGGCGGCCGGGGAGATGGCCTCGCGCGTGCGCTCGCTGGGCTTGGGGCGCGTGATGGCCCGCACGTTCCACTCGGCCGCGCTGGCGCAGCTGCGCTACTTCTGGCCCTCCCGCCACGACGGGGCAGAGCTGCCGGAGGTGCTGGCTGACAAGTGGCGCATCGTCGCGCCGCTCGCGCGGAACCTGCCGGGTGGCTATCGCTTCACGCCCACCAAGGACCTCATGGATGAGATCGAGTGGGCCAAGAGCCGGCGCATCACGCCGGCGACCTACCTCGCACGAGCGGCGGGACGGACACCGCCCACGACACCGGACCTCTTCGTGCGTGTCTTCGAGGACTACGAGCGACTCAAGACGCGGCGCGGGCTCATCGACTTCGACGACATCCTGAGCCTGACCGTGGAGTTGCTGGAGACCGACGAGGAGGCGGCGTTCGCGGTGCGCGGGCGCTACTCGTGGTTCACGGTCGATGAGTACCAGGACACGACGCCGCTGCAGGCTCGGCTGCTGGAGCTGTGGCTCGGAGATCGGAGGGACATCTGTGTCGTGGGTGACGAGGACCAGACGATCTACACCTTCGCGGGGGCCACACCGGAGCACCTGACGGGCTTCGGGCGGCGCTATCCGGGAGCGACCGTGCTGCCGCTGCTGACCAACTACCGCTCCTCGCCGCAGGTGCTTGCCCTGGCGAACAAGCTACTGGCCTCGACGGGCTCGGACAAGCAGCTCGTGGCCACGCAAGGGGAGGGGCCGGAACCTTCGGTCTCCGTCTACGGCTCTGCGGCAGAGGAGGAAGCCGCCATCGTGGCGCGCGTGAAGGCGCTCGTCGCTGACGGCGTGGCCACCAGCGAGATGGCCGTGCTGCTGCGGCTGAACGCGCAGTCGGCAGGCTTCGAGTCGGCCTTCGCACGGGAGGGTATCCCGTATCAGCTGCGCGGCAAACGCTTCTTCGAGCGGCGTGAGGTGCAGGCGGCGGTGCGAGCCTGGAGCGGGTGCCCGACGAGCTCGAGGGAGAGGCGCTGATGGCGGCCGTGCGCACGGCCTGGAACCGGCAGCTGGGCTTCGATCCCGACGATGAGCCCGAGGGGCGCGAAGGTCGGGAGCGGCACGCCTCGCTCTCGACGCTGCTCTCGATCGTGTCGCAGCTGGTGTTGTCGGAGGATGGCGCCGATCGGGATGATGTCGTGGCCTCGCTGCAGGAGCGGGCGTCCCGCGAGCAGGCGGACGACGCCGAGGGCGTGGAGCTGCTCACCCTGCATCGGGCCAAGGGGCTCGAGTGGGACGCCGTCTTCATCCCCATGCTCGAGGAGGGCTCGCTGCCGGTGAGCCAGGCCGGCGATGATGAGACGCAGCTGGCCGAGGAGCGCCGGCTGCTGTACGTGGGCATCACCCGAGCGCGACGGCACCTGGCCCTGTCGTGGGCCCGGCAGCGACTCTCGACCAAGGGGAACGCGCAGAACCGCACGCCGTCGCGCTTCCTGTCGGCGCTGGGTGCGTCCGGAGCGGTCGTGGCACCAGCGCGGCCGGGTCCCCGTGAGCGTCAACCCGCTGGTGCGGCCCGCGCGCGCCTGAGCGCGGATGACGCCGTGCTCTTCGACGCCCTGCGGGCGTGGCGGCTGGAGCAGGCTCGGGAGGAGAAGGTGTCGCCCTTCATCGTGGCCTACGACACGGTCATCGCTGAGATCGCCGAACGCCGGCCGCAGAACGAGACGGAGCTGTTGGCGGTGGCCGGCATCGGCCCGGGCAAGGTCGACAAGTACGGCGAGGCCATCCTCGCCATCGTGGCCGAGAGCGATTGACCGCTGGAGCTGAACCAACGAGCTGCAGCCCCCGGGGGTTCGTGAGCCATCGCCTCGCGCGGCCAGCAGTGCGGTCAGCCAGTCCTGGAGATGCTCGAGGATCGAGGCCCGCTGCGGCGTGGTGGCTCGCGGCGTGATGGTGCGCGGCGTGATGGCGCGCGGCGTGGTGGTTGGCGGCGTGGTGGTTGGCGGCGTGGTGGTTGGCGGCGTGGTGGCTCGCGGCGAGGCGGTACGCCGGGGTAGCTCGCGGCGTGGTGGTGCGCCGGCTATGCCGCCAGGGACTGTACCGACCAGGCAGGCCGTCCGATCTCCCGTTCAGCGGCTCATCCCACCCCTGGCATGCCCGTGGTGCATGGCCCCTGGCGGCGCATCGGTCGATCCAGGCGTGGGGGGCATGGATCCGCGGTGAGCCTGGCCCGTTCATGCGCGGGGGGCATGGACCGCGAGGCACGTGCCCGGCATGACCGTCCGACCCCGTGGGCCGACGCGCTGATCGGCAACGAAGACGATCGGGGCGTTCGAGGCCAGGACGCGCCCGTCGGAGCTGCTCGACCTGGCCGCCATGGGTGAGCGTTTCACGATCACCAGGCGCGGGAAGCCCATCGCGATGCTCGTGCCTCTCCTGGACGAGCCCCGCATGACCCCCGCGGAGGCTGCGGCTGCCCCGAACGAGAGTCGCTCCAGGGTCACGCTGGGGGGCGACCCGACCGTCAAGGACCTGATCGAGGAGGGGCCGCGCTGGTGAGCCTCGTCCTCGATCCGTCGGTCGTCGCCGGCTGGTTCATCGGAGACGAGTCATCGTCGTCTGCGAGTGCGGCGCTCTCGGTGGTCGCCGCGAGTGGCGCTCTGGTGCCGAGCCCGTGGCCCTCAGAGGTCACCACCATGTTCCTGCTGGCCGAGCGCCGCGGTCGCATCACCACCGAGGACGTCTCACTGGCCCTGGAGTCGCTCGCCGCACGGCCGATCGAGGTGCGTCCCACCTCGACGACGCTGGATCCAGCCGCGCTCCCACGGATCACTCGGGACTGCCGCCCCAAGGCCTACGACGCCTCCTCCCTGGAGGTCGCTCTCAGCAAGCCGGTCGCGCCTCGCAACGCTGGATCTCGCCTTGCGGCGGGCGGCTGAGCGGGCTGGCCTCGGTCTCTTCTCGAGCTAGAGGTTCACCAGCACCAGCGCCACCACGCCCGCGGCGATGACGAGCGGGATGACCACCGGCAGGGTGCGGCGCAGGATCTCGCTCTCGCGGCCGGCCAGCGCCACGATGGCGGCCGCGGCGATGAGGTTGTGCGGCGCGATGGCATTGCCCAGCGCGGCGCCGAGGCCCTGCGCGCCGAGGATCGTGGCCACGTCGTGGCCGATGGCGTTGGCGGTGGCCACCTGCAGGTCGCTGAAGAGCGCATTCGAAGCGGTGGCCGAGCCGGTCACGAAGGTGCCCAGGGCCCCCACCGACGGCGCCACCAGCGGCCAGGCGCCACCGAGCGCGTCGGCCGCAGCGGCGGCGATGGCATCGACCATGCCCGAGTGGACCATGACCCGTGCCAGGCCCAGCATGGCGATGAGCGCGGCGGCCACGGGGATGAGCGTCCTGCCTGCGCCCATGAGCGAATCGCGCAGCTGACGGAGGTTCGCCCCCTGCACGAGCGCACCGAGCAGGAACGAGACGAAGAGCATCGTGCCCGGGTGGTACAGCGGCGCGAAGGTGCCGCTGAACGTGCCATCGCCAGCTTCCCACGTGAACGCGAGGTCCTCCAGCGCCTCGCGCAGGGGACCGATGAGCCGGGTCGCGAGCACGAGCCCCACGAGGAAGAGGTAGGGCGCCATCGCTCGGGGCAGGCTCATGGTGGGCGCGGCGTCAGGGTCGAGCGGACCGGTGGTACCCGCGTTGCGCTGGCGGATGACGAGGATGAAGATCGCGCCGCCCACGATGGCGCCGCCGAGGGTGGGCAGCTCGGGACCCACGAGGGAGGCGATGAGGACGTACGGGACGAGGAAGGCCGCGGCCGCACCCAGGCCCAGGACCACCCGGGTGGGAAGTGCCTGCGGCGCGCTCTCGGTGTAGGTCCGCGCGATGATGATGGCCACGACGATGGGGATGACCCAGCCCACGATCGAGCCTTGCAGCGCCATGGCCGACGAGATCTCGACTGGCTCGAGGCCCGAGGCGGCCACCATGGGCACGACCGGCGTGCCCACCGCGCCGAAGGTGACTCCCAGGATGTGGCCGACCATGGCCGCGGTCACGGCCGAGACCGCCGACATGCCGATGGCCATCAGGAAGGGCGCAGCGAGGGCCGCAGAGGTGCCGAAACCGGCCGCTCCCTCCAGCAACAGCGCGAAGAACCAGGCCACCACGAGGGCGGTGAGGCGGGGGTCGGACGACAGCTCGGAGAGGCCGCTGCGCAGGCTCTCGACCGCGCCGGTCTCCACCTGCAGCCGGTAGATCGCCAGCGCCGGCAGGATGATCCAGAGGATCGTGAGGGCGACGAAGACCGCCTCGCCGAAGGAGCCCACGACGCCCACCGCGAGGCCCTGCTCGACCGACTCGAAGGGGAAGAACACGACCGCGATGACGAGCGCGACGATGAGGCCGGCGACGCCGGCGCGCACGGCCGGCCAGCGAGCGGCCAGCATCAGGACCAGCACGGTCAGGATCGGGATCGTGGCGATGAGCGCTTCGGTCATCGGGCGCGGTGGGATGAGGTCACGTCAGGGGTGGGCTTCGTGGCCCTAGAGGCCGTCGAAGACGAGGTCCGAACGCTCGTCGGACACGATGCCGAGCACGGTCGGGAGCAGCGCTCGCCGCCGCGGTCTGGAGCCCAGGCTCACCCTGCCGACTCCCACTGGACCTCGCCGGTGAAGCCATCGACGCGCACGACGGAGCCGTCGGGGATGCGCATCGCGCCGGCCACGCTCACCACGCACGGGATGCCGAACTCGCGGGCCACGATGGAGGAGTGCGAGAGCAGCCCGCCGGACTCGGCCACGATGGCGCCGGCCCGGGCCAGCATGGGGGTCCAGCCCGCGTCGGAGTAGGGGATGATGAGGACGTCGCCCTGCTCGACCTTGCCCGCATCGCCGAGTCCGTTCAGGACACGCGCGGTCGCCCGCCGGACACCGCGCGAGCTGGGCACGCCGGTCAGCTGCTGGTCCGGCTCGACGGCGGGGGCGGGTTCGAACTCGTCGCCGAAGATGATCTCCGGCATCTCCACGCTGGCCACCCGCTCGATCTCCGCCCGGCGTTCGGTCACCACGGCGCGCAGGTCAGTGGTCGCCTCGCTGGTCAGGCCCGTCTCCATCTCCGTGCGCGTGAGATAGAAGACGTCCTCCGCTGCATCGAGCCGGTCCTGCGCCACCAGGCGCCGGGCGATCTCGAGGGTCACCGGGCGGAACCGTCCGTAGGCCCGGGTGTACGTGTAGGAGACACGCTCGCGCTCGAAGCGGAAGCGTGACGTCCGCTTCAGCAGCAGCCGATCCAGCCGACCAAGGCGACCGGGCAGCTCGGGGCCGACGGTGGCCTCCGTGCTGACGCCGTTCGCGCCTTCGAGGAGTGGCGCCAGCAGCGACGGATCCTCCCGCCAGGGCACGTGGGAGAAGTCGTTGCCCGAGTCCGAGAGGTGACCGAAGCGCTCCATGAAGGCTGCGCCATCGGGCAGCAGCTCGAGCTCGCCTTCGAGCACACGTGCCCGCGTGGGCTCGTCCAGCTCGGCCAGCTCCTCGCCCAGGCGCGCCAGTCGCGGCTTGGGGTCGAAGGCCTCCAGGCCCGGCTGGTCGACTCCGATGTCCAGGCTCTCGGCGTCGATGCCGCGCTTGGCCAGCCGCCGCCGAAGCATCGAGCCGTAGCCGTTGAAGAGCAGCGGGGCCACGATGTTGGCGAAGGCGAGCCGCTCGCACGTCGCCTCCAGCCGGCGCATCTGCTCCAGCAGCTCCGCCTCGGACATGGCCGACAGGTCGCGTGCCTCGAAGTCGGCGATCGCTCGCTCGGCGCGCGGGAGAAGGCGGTCGAGCTCACGCTCATAGCGGTTGATGCGCCAGCCCATCCGCAGCATGCGCGGCATGTGCCGCATCACGCTCAGGCGTGGCCGGAACGTCGGCCGCTCATCCCCGCCCTCGATGCCCATGAGCACCTCGAGCAGGTCGCGCGGCATGCTCATGGCCTCGAAGACGTCGCCGACCGCGGCCATGTTGAAGTAGGCGCGGTAGGCGAACTGCCGGGCCAGGTCCTCGGGCTCCAGGTCCAGCGGGCCGAGCACGGAGGTGAAGAGCTTGAGCCAGGCCCCGTTCACCACGGGCACGTTCACCGACCACACCAGGGGCGGGATGATGCCCGGCAGGAACTCCTTGGAGATGCGGTTGGAGTAGACGGGCACGTTGGCCATGGTCATGGGCCGGGCCTGCAGGAAGAAGAGCGCGGTGCCGTCCCAGGACCACTCCACGTCCACCGCCCGACCCTGCTCCTCGGCGATCCTGGCGACCTGCCGCGCGAGCTCATCCATGACCGAGGTGGGGATGTCCGACTGCTCCGGCTGCTGGGTCCACTCACCCCAGTGGTTGACCCAGCGCTCGGGGGTGGCCCTGCCCGAGACCAGCTCCGCGCCGAGCCCCGGCACCGCCTCCACGACCACGTCCGCGAGGCCGGTCAGGGGATTGCGGCTGAAGGCCACGCCCGAGGCACGCGCGGCCACCATCTCCTGCACGATGACCGACATCTCGACACCCGCCGGATCGACGCCCGCATGGCGCAGGTAGGACTCGAGGTGCTCGTCGTGGGCCGAGTCCAGGACCGTGGCGATGGCCGCCCGGACCGCCTCGATGCCGGCGACGTCGAGCACGGTCGCGAACTGACCGGCGAAGGAGTGTTCCGGGGAGTCCTCGACCGACGCGGACGAACGGACCGCGTAGCGCCGAGCACTGACGAGCCAGGCTGCGAGCCCATCAGCATCTGGGTCGCTCAGGACCACGCCGGGCGGGACCCTGAAGCCATGCTCGATGAGCCAGCGCAAGCCGGCGGCCTTGCCGCCATGCGACTGGTCAGCTTCTGCCAGCGGCACGATACCGTTGGGCATGTGTCCTCCCTGGGGCTGGGTTGGGGGCGGAGCATACCCAGTCTTGGCCTGATGGTGGGCATCAGGAGCTCGTGCGATCACGCACGCGTCGGGTCTCCAGCGTGCGAACATGGTGCCATGCTTGCGCAGCTCGCTCAGCGGCTCGACCGACCCAGGCTCATCCGCTACGCGGCCATGGCCGCGGTGGCCTACGCCATCGGCACCGTCCAGATCCCGCGCCTCGTCCAGCGCCGCTACAGCGACGAGCCCGTGACCGACCACTTCACGCTCGAGTGGGGTGAGGGCAAGTCCATCCGCTTCAATGCCGCCGGCTCCACCACCGTGGAGGTGACCACCAGCCCGGCCCTCGGTGCGGCCACGGCGCTGCTGGACATGAGCAAGGCCGTGGTGCCGGTGCTGCTGTTCCGTCGCTACTGTCCGGGCCAGCACTACGAGGCCGTGTGGGCGGCGGCCGCCACCATCGGCCAGATGCTGCCACCCCAGCACCGCTTCCGTGGTGGCCGTGGCGAGGCCATGCTGACGGGCACGGCCCTCGTGCTGGACCCGCTGTCGGTGCCGGTGAGCGTGGCTGCCAGCCAGGTCGTGGGCATCTACGTGTTGCGCAACCCGCTCCTGGGCGCGCACTCGTGGACAGGCATCCTGACGCTCTACTTCGTGCTGCGACGCAAGCCCGATCTGGCGGCCTGGACGCTGGCCGTCAATATCGTGCGCTGGATCGCCTCGATCCCGGAGATGCGTGAGATCGGGCGCTATCACCGCGCCGGTGAGTTCGAGACCCGCGAGTTCCACGAGGCCTTCGAGAGCAACCACATCGGCTCCATCCACAAGTGGCTGCGAGAGCGGCGGCTCATCCACTACGCCTACATGGACGAGCCCGGCTACGGCGAGGAGCCCGCTGAGCGGGCGGACGGCGACGAGCCCGAGTAGCGGCAGTCCGGCAGCCGGCGGGCGCTAGGTGCGGATGATCCAGTCCGGCTCGGCGCTGCGCTCGTAGACGAGGCGCGCGTTGGGCATGTCGTTGCCCTCGAGCTTCTCCCGGATCATCTCCTCGGTGTAGTCGTAGCCCACCCAGCGGTCCCGGTTGCGCTGGGTCAGCGTCTCCATGTCGGCCACGACCAGCGCGGTGTGGTCGAAGAGGGGCAGCAGCGTCGGCCAGGGCTCGTCCTTGAGCAGCAGCCAGTTACCTTCGCTCACGATCAACCGGACGCTCTGCTCGATGATGATGGCACCGGCGCGGGCGATCTCCAGGTCGCGGTCGAAGCGCGGAACGGCCACCCACGGCTCGTCGTTGGCACGGATGCGCTTCAGGGCGGAGGCGTAGCCGCCGACGTCGAACGTGTGTGGGGCGCCCTTGCGGGGGCGCCAGCCGCGAGGCACCAGCATCTCGTCGTCGTAGTGGTAGCCATCCATGGGCAGCAGCGCGGTGGAGCCAGGCTCGAGCTCGTTGAGCTGCTCGTTGAGCCGGGTGGCGATGGTCGACTTGCCGCTGGCTGGGGCCCCGGCGATGGCGATGACCTCGCGTGACCCAGCGGGGATGTCGCGCAGCAGTGCTGCCACGTGGTCGATGAAGGCGGCGGCGTCGAACTCGTGCGGCATGCGCTGATGGTAGCGAGCGACACGGGTGCTGGTGCGCGCGGATCTACCTGGGCCCGACCATGCCGGGGATCCAGCCCTCCTCGCCCTTCTCGGCCGCCTCGATGGCGAGGGCCGCGGAGACGATGCCGACGTGGCTGAAGGCCTGCGGGAAGTTACCCAGCTGCTCGCCGGTCCGGGGGTCGAGCTCCTCGGCCAGCAGGCCCAGGTCGTTGGCGCAGGAGAGCACCATCTCGAAGCGCTCCCTGGCCCGCTCGACCTGGCCGCTGCGCGCGAGCGCGGTGACCATCCAGAGGGTGCAGAAGACGAAGGTGCCCTCGTCACCCTCCAGCCCGTCGTCGGTGCGGTAGCGGTAGATGTGACCGTTCTCGCCGAGCTCGCGGTCGATGGCCTCGATGGTGGCCAGCACCCGCGGGTCGTCCGGCGGCAGGAAGCCCAGGTTGGGCACCTGCAGCGCGGCCGCGTCGAGCGCGGTGGAGCCGAAGGCCTGGGTGAAGACGCCGCGCGCTGGGTCCACGCCCTCGGTCTCGATGCGCTGCCGCATCTGGTCGCGGGCGGCACGCCAGTGGCCGGGCACGGCGGCGGCACCGTCGTGGCTTTCGACGAGCCGCACGCCCAGGTCCACCGCGACCCACATCATCAGCTTGCTGAAGAGGAAGTGCCGGGCCCCGCCGCGCACCTCCCAGATGCCTTCGTCGACGACGTCGAACTCGGAGATGGCCAGCTCCACGACCTCCTCGAGGAAGCGCTCGTAGTGCGGATCGGCATGGACGCCCACCTCGCCCGCGTGGGCCTCGTTGAACCAGGTGGAGGCCAGCAGCCAGCCATAGGTGTCGTGCTGGACCTGGTTCCAGGCGCCGTTGCCGATGCGCACGGGCTGCGAGCCTCGATAGCCCGTGAGATGGGGCAGCTCCGTCTCGGTCAGGATGCGCTCGCCGCCGATGCCGTACATGATCTGCAGCTCCGACGCGCGCCCGGCGGTGGTCAACCGGATCCACTCGCCGAAGCGGCGGCACTCGTAGTCGTGGCCCAGGCGCCGCAGCGCCACCAGCATCGTGGTCGAGTCACGGACCCAGGTGTAGCGGTAGTCCCAGTTGCGCCCGCCGCCGATCTCCTCCGGCAGCGAGGTGGTGGCCGCCGCGATGACGGCGCCGGTCTTGCCGTCGGTCAGGCCCTTGATGGCCAGGGCGCTGCGCTCGACCGCGGCTCGATAGGGCCCTTCGTACCCGGTGCACGCTGACCAGCGCTGCCAGAAGCGCACCGTCGAATCGAGCTCGGCCATGGCCTCGGCATGATCGATGCGGCTGGTGTCGAGGCCGCTGGGCGTGGACCAGGTGATGGAGATGACGCGCTCGTCGCCGGCCCGGACCAGGTCGTGAGCGTCGACGCCGCCGTGGCCGTCGTGCGGCAGGGGCCCGATCTCGCTCTCCAGCAGCAAGGCGTCGGCGCTGCCGATGGCCACGACGAGGTCGCTGGCCAGCTCGGTGATGTAGGGCGTGGTCAGGCCGTACTCGAAGCGCGGCCGGAACGTGAGGCCGACCTCGACGGCGCCGCTGACGCCACGGACGACCCGGATGAGGGAGTGGCGCGAACCCAGCCGATGGGCCACCCCGACCTCCTCGGGGTCAGGTTCGACGGGCATGAAGTCGGTCAGGGTGACGACGCCCGTGGGCGTGGTGAAGGTCGTCTCGAGCACGTTGGTACCGGGCAGGTAGCGCCGTTCGACCGTGGCGTCCGCCTCGGTGGGAGCCACGCGGAAGAAGCCGCCGAAGTCGCGGTCGAGCAGGCGCGCGAACACCGGTCGGCCATCGAAGCGGTGGAAGGCCGCCCACTCGATGGAGCCGTCGCGCGCGACGAGGGCCAGCGAGTGGCAGTCGCTCAGGAAGGCGTAGTCCGAGATCGGCGGGAAGTCGTCGCTCGAACGCGCCATGGGGTCGGTCTCCTTCGATCGTGCTGCGGGCACTTATTCTGCACTTGTCGCCGGTCAGCACCGTCGCGGCCTCCCGCTCGATCACCCGAGGCCGGTGGCTCGACGCAACGAGCATCAGTGCGATACGCTCAAGACATGGACACTCTCGCACGAAGGAAGCTCGAGGCCCTGGTCGAGGACATGGGCAGCCAGGCGCAGGTGGCGCGTGCCCTCGACGTGAGCCCATCGCGGGTCAGTCGCTGGCTGAAGGATGAGGAGCCGGACCGCGACAACCTCATCAAGCTGGAGTCGGTCGAGTTCGCGCTGTCGCGCCTGCAGGCCACCTACCAGCGGTCGACCGCGCTCAAGTGGCTCTACGGCTTCAACGCCCACCTCGGTGGCGCGCGGCCCATCGACCTGCTCAATCGCGGGCGCGTCGCCGACGTGCTGCTCGCGATCGAGGCCGATGAGACCGGCGCCTACGCCTAGCTGACGTGCTCTACCGTGCCTTCCGCGCGCTCGACGGTGTCGCACCGGATGCCCGCGGCGGTCCGCTCTACGTGCCGCGCGAGCGACAGGGCGCTGGCCGCCATGACAACCCGGCGCGCTTCGGGGCCTACTACGCCGCGCGCACGCCGGAGGCGGCCGTGGCCGAGGCGATCCAGGTCTTCCGGGGGCGCGACCTCGACGACGACGACCTCCAGTACGCTGACGGCTCCCGGCTGGCGCTGGCCGCGCTCGATGACAGCACCGTCGGTCAGCTGCTGGACCTCGACGACCCCGCGGTGCTCGTGCGTGAACGCTGGCGACCATCAGGCGTGGCCGGCCGCGACCGAGCCCTCACGCAGCCCATGGCCGAGCGCGCGTTCGAGGCCGGCGCGATCGGCCTCAGCTGGTGGTCCACGCTCGATGCCGCCTGGACCAACGTGACGCTCTTCGCGGAGCGCGCGCTCGCGAACGGCATGATCAGCGTCGAGGGCTCGCCAGAGAAGCTCACCACGAGGCACCCCGCGGTCGTGGCTGCGGCGGCCCATCTCGTCATCCCGATCGCGGTGCGCCGCCGGCGACGCCGCTAGCCGGTTCCGACGCTCGGGGGCCAAGAACAGGCTGCATGGCCCATCCCGTCGTGGGGGGCTCGGACTAGCGTGGCCGCACGATGGGAACCCTTCTCCTGATCGGCGTCGTGCTCCTGGCGGCCACCATCCTCTGCTGCATGGTGGAGGAGATGGCGGTGCGCCGCGGCCGGAACCGAGCTGCCTGGACCATCGCGGCCTTCGTCGGACTGCTGTTCGCGTTCGTCGGCTGGGTCGTGGTGGCGGGTGCGCTCCTGGTCCTGGGCCCCGCACACGAGCAGGCCACGACCGCACACGGCCACGGGGTCGCCTCAGCCCACTAGGTCGCCGAGCGCCTAGCGCTCCTCGATCGGCACCTCGATGGGGACGGGCTCCCGCTGTCGAGCGGGTGCCTCGAAGTCGAACTTGGGCATCCACGTGAGGAGCCCGGGCAGGTACCAGTTCCAGTCGCCCAGGAGCTTCATCGTCGAGGGCACCAGGATGGTCCGCACCACGAAGGCGTCCACGAACACCGCGACCGCCAGGCCCAGGCCCATCTGCTGCAGCGCCGGCAGGCTGCCCAGGGCGAAGCCCATGAACACGGCCACCATGATGAGCGCCGCACCCGTGATGATCGATCCGGTCGTGCGCAGGCCGTGGGCCACCGCTTCGGTCGTGTCACCGGTCCTGTCCCAGTACTCCTTGACTCGGCTGAGCAGGAAGATCTGGTAGTCCATCGACAGCCCGAAGAGGATGGCGAAGAGCAGCAGCGGCAACCAGGCCTCGATGGCGTCGACCTGGACGAACAGGCCCAGCAGCGGCGCATTGCCCTCGCCGCCCTGGAAGACGAGCACGAGGATGCCGTAGGCCGCGGCCACCGAGAGCAGGTTCATGAGGATGGACGTGAGCGGGATGACCAGCGAGCGGAAGACCACCAACAGGAGCAGGAAGCTCAGGCCCAGGACCCACAGGAACACGATCGGCTGCGCCTGACGCGCGTCATCGAAGAAGTCGACGTTGAAGGCCGCCCCGCCGCCCACGAGGACGTCGACGTCGAGGCCTGCGAAGGTCGCAGGGATGGTCTCGGAGCGGAGGGTGACGACAGCGTCGGTGGAGACGTCGTCCTGGAAATCGGTCGCGAGCGCGGCGGACACGATGGCCAGCTGGCCCTCTGGACCTTGCTCGATGGTGGAGGAGGCGAAGAGCGGCAGCGTCGCGCCATCGCGCTCGTATTCGAAGCCGGCCAGGGCCGTCTGGAGCTCGGCCATGGCGGCCTCCACCTCCGGCGTGATGGTGCCGTCGACCACGACCTCCACGGGCGTGCCCGAGCCGACCGGGATGCCGGCCGCGGTGAGCATCTCGTAGGCCTCACGTGAGGGCGTGTCGTCGGGCAGCGTGGTGACGCCGGAGAAGCCGGCGTCGAGCCGGAACCAGAACGAGGCGAAGACGACCAGGATGATGGTGCTCGCGATGAGGCTGATCCAGGGGCGCTGCATGACGTTCCGGCCGACACGGTCCCAGAGCCCACCGTGCTGCTCGGGATCCGCGGGTGCCTTGCGCACGCGCAGTCGATCGATGTTGTCGCCCAGGAGCGAGAGGACCGCCGGCAGCAGGGTGAGCGCCGCCAAGACCGCCGCGATGACCACGCCGATGGCGCCGATGCTGAGCGAGACGAAGATCGAGGCCGGCACGAAGAGCATGGACGAGAGGGCCAGGACCACGATGAGCCCGGAGAAGAAGACCGCGCGGCTGGCGGTGCCGCCGGCACGCTCGATGGCGTCGATCTTCTCGTAGCCGTGCTGGCGCTCCTCGCGGTAGCGCGAGACGATGAAGAGCGAGTAGTCGATGCCGACCGCCAGGCCGATCATGGTGATCATGTTGGTCACGAAGAACGAGAGCTCGAGGACCTGGCCGATGAGGGCGGTCAGGCCAAAGGCCACCATGATGGCTGCGATCGCGAGCAGGACCGGGACCACCGCCGCCACGACCGTGCCGAAGACGACGATGAGGATGATGAGCGCGATGGCGATGCCGATGGCCTCGCCGCGCTGGAGCGTCTCTTCCGAGAGGTGGGTGAAGTCCTCGTTCAGCGTGCCGTTGCCGAAGGTGCGGACCGTGTAGCCCTCGGGGACGCCGGTCTGCGTCGATGATGGCGTTCATCTCGCCGGCGACCTCCTGCAGGACGCCGAACGACTGGGTCTGGATGACGACCGGCAGGAGCGCGGTGCGGCCATCCTCGGAGACGGGGCCGCTCTCGGTCAGGTAGCTGCCCACGAAGACGGCCTCGGTCTCCGGGATCAGCGCGCTCAGGTTCTGCTGCAGCTCGGTGATATAGGCGGCGTACTCGGGGTCCCCGACGGTGGCGTCCTGTGCCGTGACGACCACCAGCTCGGGGATCGTGGTCTCGCCACGCAGCTCCTCGATGAGGGCGGCGGCCTGCTCTGACTCGGGGTTGTCCGTGAAGCTGAAGTCCGTCGTGAGGGCGTCAGCCAGCAACGTGCCGGCAAGGCCGAACGAGACGACGAGGGTCAGCACCCACACGCCCACGACCGACCACGGTCGCGTGGCGCTCGAGCGAGCGAGGGTGGCGGAACTGAGGCGCATCCGGGTCTCTCCGTAGGGGTGGTTCTGGTCGAGCCGCCCCCCGGCGAGGAATCTGGTGTGCCCGGCGTGTGCGATGGTACACGGCCGGGCCACGGGCCCGGCACGGGTGCCTCGGTCAGGCGGTCAGGCGGTCTCCGAGGGCCTCGGCGAGCAGCTCGAGCTGGCGCATGTCCGAGCTCACCGGGACGAGGATGAACTCGTCGCTGCCCGCTGCCTCATAGGCTGCGACCGCCCCTCGGATGCTCTCTGCGTCGGCAGGGATCTGCTGGGCCATGGCCGTGCCGAAGTCGCCGTAGTAGTCGCTCAGGTAGTTCGTGGCCGTCTCGCGAGCGCCATCGCCGAGCGAATAGTAGGCCAGCGACCAGAGCTTCGGCGAGCCGGCACGGCCGGCCTCCGTCCAGGCGGTCCGAGCGGCCTCGTTGAGGTTGGTGACGTCGTCCGGTGCGGCGCCGCCGGCGGTCCAGCCGATGCCCCACTTGGCCGTCCGCTCGAAGCAGCGCGGGGCGGTCCCGCCAAAGGCGAGCGGCACGGCCACACCGTTGGTGGGGGTCGGCGTGAGGCGCTTGGTCGCACCGTCCACGAGCTCACCGCTCCAGGCGCGGAGCATGAACTCGACGTCCGCATCGAGGCGGTTGCCGCGGCCCTTGTACTCCTTGCCGGCCACGACGTAGTCCTCGTCACGCCAGCCCGCAGCGAGGCCCAGCACGAAGCGACCCTCCGAGAGCTGGTCGAGACCGGCCGCGAGCTTCGCGAGCAGCGCCCGATCGTAGACCGGCCCGATGGCGACGTTGGTGAAGAGGCCGATGCGCTCGGTGACCGCGGCTGCGGCCGTCAGCGCCTGGTGCTCCTCGTACGTCGGGAAGACCAGGCGGCCGATGGTCGCGAGCGTGGAGAAGCCCATGTCCTCGGCTTCCTTGGCCCATTCCACCAGGCGCGGGCCGGGCGTGTCAGGGATGGTGTTGGGCAGCCCGACGCCGATGCGCATGAGAGTTCTCCTTGTTCGCCTGGGGGAGCTGCCGAGGTGAGCGGTGGCGGCAGCCGCTGTCATGTAGTTGCAAGAGCAACCATATCACCTCCGCCACGGTCGGGGTCAGGACGCACCTCGTCTGGCTGGTCGTCGCTCGACGCGGCGGGTCAGCCCTTCGCGCCGAACGTGATGCCGTCGTCGGTGCGCTCGAAGGTCGTGCCGGTGGCGATCGCCACGCACTTGTAGGCACCGTCGTAGATGCCGCCGCGCTTGTTCTTCACGATGCGATCGCAGAACATCTCGAGCAGGTCGGTCTCCTCGGTCAACAGATCGATGGCCTGGAGCGTGCGCGGGATGGTGCGGGTCTCGATGGTGCCGTCCCCGAGCTCGGCGCTGCGGATGGCACCCCACGCCTCATGCGCACCGACCCGCTCGTTGAAGATCTTGGGGATGGGGTAGAACGCCAGCTCGGACGGCTTGGTGATGAGCACGTCGCTGACCCGCATGAGGTAGTTGGTGGCGTAGACCCCGTGGAACGTGTTGTCGAAGAGGAAGACGTGGAGCCCGCTCGCCTCACCGTCGCGGATCTCGTCGGCGTAGGCCTTCGTCTCGTCCCAGGTACGGTGCAGCGTGACCGTCTTGGCCGCGGCACCGAGCGCACCCTGCAGCCACTTCCAGTTGTCCGCGTGGTCGCCGAGGTTGACGAAGAGCGTCAGCTCGCCGCGGTCGATCATGGGCCGGCAGTGGTCGATGATGGCCTTGAACAGCTCTCGCTGCGCACCGGCACCGCCCATGGTCAGCACGAACCGCCGCGGTTCTCCGCCAGCCATGCGGCGCAGCCGAGCGGCGCAGTCGACCTCGATGTTCTCGACCAGCTCATGGTCGACGTGGTGGCCCACGTACTCGATGGCGTCGGCCGGGGTCGGGTCGAGGATCCTGTCCTGCTCGTCGAACTGGTTCATGATCCGGAAGCCGTAGTAGGCCGAGGGCGACTGCACCGCGTGGGTCGCGCCTTCGGTGAGCTGGAAGGCCATGGGCCAGTTGTCGAACATCATGTCGACCACGTTGGTCATGCCGCCGGCGACCGCACCCATGCAGTTCCACATGTGGGCCGTGAGGATGGGCATGTCGGACGGGAGGGCGCGGTGCAGGTTCGCGAACAGCTCGCTCTTGCGATAGTCGCGGGCGTTGGCCTTGAGGAAGCGCCAGGGCCAGCCGATGGGCCGGTCGTTGAGCAGCCAGTTCAGGCCCGGGAGCGTCTTGTCGCCCGAGGTCACCGATTCCCAGACGTACTTGTTGAACAGCCCGCTGCGCTGCGAGAGCCGGGAGTACTTGGAGTAGTTGGTGTTCCACCAGTTGATGGCGTCCTGGGTGATGCCGGGGATGGCCAGCAGGTCGAGCCAGTAGGGGGTGTAGCCCATGGCGCGCGCAGCGGATGCACCGGCCATGGCGATGCGGTAGTGACCGAAGCCCATGCGGATGGTCGAGATGACGACCCCGGTGTCGCGGTCGATGGGGTCGCCCTCGGCGTCGCGCCGGATGTCGCGGATGCCCAGCACGTCGCCCAGATAGGTGTTGTCGTGGACGCTCAGCTCGTACTGCTCAGCGGGGTCGTAGTCGAACTTGTCGACGAACATCTGCTGCCACTTGAGGGCCTTGCGGTCCTGGCTCGGCGTGATGGTGTTCCCGTAGAGCGAGAACTTCTTGCTGTCCACGTGGTGCTCTCTCCCTCGTCCGTTGGTATCGGGCACAGTACGTTACCCGCGGGCGATGGGCTGAGGAGCGGGTCAGCTGGCGTCACGAACGCTCGACTCGCGTGTCTGCACCACTCCACGCGACCTCCTTATCCGGTCTCGTGACGGCAAGGCGCGAAGCCGGTTGGAGGGGCCATCCGTCACTTGTGGATCGCCGTCTGCTGGGATCACGATGATCACGCAAGGAGGTGCCCGTGCGCGGCATGTCTACCTTCAGTGGTCCGGGCGGTATCGACGAACCGAACCTGCCCGAAGGTCCAGCCTCGCTCTCACCCGGAGCTGCCGGACTCACCGAGCCCGTGTCGGCCGCAGAGGGCCAGATTCGGGAGCAGCGACGGATGGTCATCGTCCCGCGGCGTCCGGGCCTGCTGCGGGAGTTCCAGGCCAAGCCGGGGCGCCCCCGGGACGAGCTCGACGAGTTCATCGATGAGCTGTTCGGGGCGACGACCGACGAGAAGCCGGGCCCGTTCGATGCTGGCCTCATCATCGTGGGCCTCGTGCTTGCGGCATGGGCCGTCATCCTGGGCGGTCCCAGCATCGCTCTCTGGTTCGGTATCGCCTCCTTCGTCCTCGGTCTGGCCCTGCCGGTCCGCGCTGCCCTGCGTCGCTACGGGTGGTCCCGCAGTGGGGGCCTGCGTCGACGCATCATCGATGGGGGACTGCTGCTCGATGCGTCCCACCCGGCCACCGTCGGTCTCATCGACGCCTACGCGCACCTCATCCAGATGTCGTGCCTGCAGGGGACCGGTGACCCGAAGCGAGCGGTAGCGGCCGGCCACAGGGCTATCATCGAGGTCGCGACCGACCTCGACGGACAGGCGCCTGGGAGCCCTACCAAGATCAGGTTCGTGGCCATGCGCCGCGAGGCGATCGAGGCGCTGACGCGGCAGATGATGCGCTCGCATGAACGCTGGGCGGCCAGGACAGCGACCCCATCGTCGGCTGCGCCCCGGAACGGGAGTGCGGACGGCACCGCCTCGTCGTGGGAGTCGCTCGACGCACTGAGCCGGACGGGTGCGCTGGCCGAGCTCGAGGAACTCAACCAACGGCTTCGGCGGGAGACCGCCAATGACGCCGACTGACGCACCGCCCCCTCGCGACTCCCTGGCCGTCCGCGTCCTGACCTGGTTCGCGCTGCCGTTCGTCCTGACCTGGATGACGCTTCGCTCCATCGTCAGGGCGCTGATCCGCGTGCCGCGCCGCCTCGCGACCGTGCTCCGCTCGCTGGCCCAGGCCATCGCGGCCCTGGCCCGCCGGGTGGGCGACGCGATCCGCATCACGCTGGCCACGATGGCCGACGGGCTGCGTCACATCGGCACCCGCCTGCTCGTGCTCGCCCGGGCCACGGCCGAGCTGCTCAGCCGTCCCTTCCGCCTGGCCCTCGCCGCCATCCGCCGGCTGGGGCTGCGCCTCGCGACCGTGCTCCGCTCGCTGGCCCAGGCCATCGCGGCCCTGGCCCGCCGGGTGGGCGACGCGATCCGCATCACGCTGGCCACGATGGCCGACGGGCTGCGTCACATCGGCACCCGCCTGCTCGTGCTGGCCCGGGCCACGGCCGAGCTGCTCAGCCGTCCCTTCCGCCTGGCCCTCGCCGCCATCCGTCGGCTGGGGCTGCGCCTCGCGACCGTGCTCCGCTCGCTGGCCCAGGCCATCGCGGCCCTGGCCCGCCGGGTGGGCGACGCGATCCGCATCACGCTGGCCACGATGGCCGACGGGCTGCGTCACATCGGCACCCGCCTGCTCGTGCTGGCCCGGGCCACGGCCGAGCTGCTCAGCCGTCCCTTCCGCCTGGCCCTCGCCGCCATCCGTCGGCTGGGGCTGCGCCTCGCGACCGTGCTCCGCTCGCTGGCCCAGGCCATCGCGGCCCTGGCCCGCCGGGTGGGCGACGCGATCCGCATCACGCTGGCCACGATGGCCGACGGGCTGCGTCACATCGGCACCCGCCTGCTCGTGCTGGCCCGGGCCACGGCCGAGCTGCTCAGCCGTCCCTTCCGCCTGGCCCTCGCCGCCATCCGTCGGCTGGGGCTGCGCCTCGCGAGACGCGCGGCGGTCGTCGGCTTCGACGTCATCGGCCTGTCGTCGGTCCTCATCGTGCGGTCCTTCGAGGTGGCGCACCAGGCGATCCGCGCGTTCGCATCGAGGCTGGCCATCCCGGGACGGGCGGTCAGGGACGCCGGCATCTGGGCGGCCGGGGTGGCGGTCGCCAGCCTGCGACGACTCTTCTCCCTGTTGCGGCTGTTCGTGGTCCGGACGTGGGACATCATCTTGCGCGGCGCGCGGGGCGCAGGGCGAGCCATCAGGGCCGTCGCCGCCGCCATCTGGACGCCCCTGCACCAGGGCATGGCCCGCGCGGCGCGTGGTGTGTCCGCCGTGCTGCGCTCCATCGGCTCCACCGTCGTCGGTGCTGCGCGGTCCGCCTGGCGCGTGGCGCGCTCAGCCGTCGCGCGTGCGTGGAGCTCGGTCACGGGGGCCGTGCGCCGGGCCGCCGGTTGGGTCGCCGGAGTGGCCCGTGGCGCCCGTCGCGTCGTGGCGCGGGTGGTGTCGCCGGTGGCGCGTGCGGTCCTGCTGGGCGTGGGTGCCGTGGTGTTGGTCACGGTCAGGTCGCTCCGGCGCGCTCGTCGCGTGATCGCTACGTTCGGTCATGCGCTGGCCGCAGCCGTCCGTCGGGCCGCGGGCACGATCCGCGCCACGGCTACTCGCATCTGGGCGGTCATCAGCCAGGCGGCGCGCGCAGCCGCGCAGCGGGTCCGCCGGGCTGGTTCGAGCGTGCGGCAGGGCATCGGCTTGTCGCTCCACCGCGCGGCTGAGTCGATCCGGCGCCTGACGGCGGCCATCCGACTGTCCATCACGCGGGCCACCGCGTCGATCGTGGCCGCGCTCCAGGCTGCCCGCGACCTGCTGGGGCGGACGAGACACGGAGGCCCGCCGAGCGCGAGCGGCCACGTCTCACCACGGCACACGCGGCCGCACTGACGGGGCGACGCCTCCCGCCGGAGGTCCTACTCTGGGCGCTCCACGTCGAGCGTCGCCAGCTCCGTCCTGCCCCGCTCATGCTTCTCGACGGCCGCTTCGGCCTCGCGGATGAGCTGGTCCAGCTCCAGGATCTGGCTGGCCATCTGCGGCAGCGCTTCCCGGCGGTAGTGGGAGATCTCATCGAGCGCCACCTCGATGTCGGCGAACGCCGACTGCAGGGACTCCATGTCCAGCATCGCGCTCGATGCCTGGCGGTGGATGTCTGCGCCCTGCTTCCTGAGCCGCGAGGCCGTCCCGGCGATGAGGTCCGACGTGGTGCGGTCGAGGGCCTCGACCTTGTCCAGCACGACCTTCTGGTGCGCCACCGCCATGGCTACCGCGACCGCGACCTGCAGCGCGCTGACGGTCACGTCGATGGAGCGGTCGACGCCGCGGATGAGCTCCCGGTTGTTGCGGATGATGAGGGCCGCGGCCAGCACGCCCTGCTGGTTCACCGCAAGCTGCTGCTGCAGGTCCATCGTGCGCTGGCGGAGGACGAAGACGATCTCGTCCTCGATGAACCGGCGTCGAGGATCGTCCGCTTCGATCTCCTCCTCCAGTCGCTCGCGGATGGCCGCGTCGAGCGCCTGCGCCATGGCCACCTGCTCCGAGAGCGTCAGGGTCAGCTCGCGCATGTTCTTGAGGTCTTCGCCGAGGGTGAGGTTGTCGCGCTTGAGCTGGTCGCGTCCGTTCTCCAGGGAACGGATGATCGCGTCGATGACGCCCTGCGACGACTCGAACTGCATGAAGTACCGCTGCAGTGGGGTGCCCACGCCCGGGAGGGCGGCCAGCAGCCGGTTGAGCAGGCCCGCCTCGAGCCGGAGCGCGGTGGGATCGAGCTTCTGGACCTGGATGCGCAGCTCGGCCAGCGACTTGGCCACCGGGCCACCTTCCTCGCCCTCGCGGGAAAGGTCGCGCAAGGGTGCCTGCAGCATCCGGCTTCGGCTCGCGGCGCGGCGTTGGAGGGCCCGACCCATGCCCTCGACGGCCTCGAGGGCCGTGCTCACCGAGGCTTCATCGTCTGGATCGAGGGCCACGATACTCGAGGCATAGTCGGACGCTTTCTGCGCCAGTGCCTCGTCGAGCGTGGGCTCGACGACGACGACCCCTGCCTTGGTGCCCTCGACATCGAGGTCGAGCACCAGCGGCAGGGCCGTGCCCGCCTCGCTGGCGCCGTTGTCGCTAGCCATCACTGCTCTCCCTTGCTGGCTCTGTCACGCTCGGCTTCGTTGTGGTCACGGATCCGCGTACCGGGCCGCTCGATCAGCCAGCTCGGCGAGGGCGGCGAGGGCGGCGTCTGCATCCTGGGATGCGACACCGATGGCCGCGTCGGCCAGCGCGGTCGACGTGCGGTCCAGCAGCGTCATGGCCAATTCGTTCTGCGCCAGCAGGAAGCTGATCTTGGCCTCCTGGGCGGACGCCAGCGCGCGTCGGTCGCGCAGCGAGTCGACCTCCCCCTTGGAGGCGTTGCCGCCCTCATCCGCCAGTGCGCTCAGTCGCGCGTCGACGTAGGCGAGGTCGATGGCGCTGACGGCCCGGCTGGCGATGGAGACCTCGCGCAGGTTGCTGACGACCGCCTCGTAGACCTGCTGGGCACTGGCCCGGTAGCGCGCGAAGGTCAGCTCACCGGCCTCCATCCGACGCGCCAGGATGGCCACGAGGTTGTCGCGCTTCTCACCGATGGCCTGGAGCTGGTAGGAAGGGCGCGGGTCCTCCAGGGCATCCAGCTCGGCCTCCAGCTCACGGAGGTCTGGCCGACCCGCCCCGCTGCGTGACGACGTCCCGCCCCCGCGTCCGTCCTGACCACGGTCGGCAGGAAGACCGAAGGGCGCGATCGCGATGATGACGGCGGCGATGACGACAAGCGCCAGCGCGAGCGTGGTGGGTGGGTCCACGACGACGAGGACCGCTACCGCCCCGGCCGTGGCAGCTACCGCCACGGTCCAGGCCAGCGGATGACCCCGGACCACCTGACGAACTTCACTCATCGAGATCCCGGCCCTGACTGTCCGCCCCGCCTCCCTTCGCCTGCAAGAGCCGTTCGGCATATCGAGCCCGCCGGCCCCGCGACGCGTTTCGGTCGGCCGTCGCTAGCTGCTCCGGGGTCTCGATGCGGACCTCGCCAGGCGGAAGCCACCGAGCGGGCTCGGCCTTGGCGCCAACGGCCGCACTATCGCCAGGGCCCGTCGAGACCCTGGGCTGCGCGTGCTCGGGCTGCTGTCCCGAACCAGCGCTCGAAGAGGTGCAGCGCGAGGTCGATCCCGGAGCTGACACCGGCTGCCGTCACGATCGCGCCCTCGTCGACGACCTTGGCCGCGATGACGTCGGTCGCGGGGAACTCCGTGCGCAGCGCTTCGAGTGCCGCCGAGTGGGTCGTGGCCCGCTGACCGTCGAGGAGCCCGGCCCGACCGAGCAGGAACGCCCCCGTGCACACCGACGCGACGGTCGCGGTGGACCCGGCCCGCGCGCGCAGGAAGGGCAGGATCAGCTCATCCTGGACAGGCGTGCGGGCATCGGCCCCTGGCCCGCCCGGCACGATGAGCGCATCGAGTGGCGGGCAGTCCTCGATGAGGTGGTCGGAGCGCACCCGTAGGCCACCGCGACAGCTGATCTCGCTGTGCGGTCCCACGGTGACGACATCGACGTAGGGATGCCCCGACGGGTCGGTCGTGCCGCTGCAGACCTCGTATGGTCCGGCGAAGTCGAGCACCTCCACGTCATCGAAGAGCAGGATCCCGATGAGCGGACGAGGGCCTGGAGCACGGACATCGTTCGGCATCCGCCGAGTATGACCACGTGGGTGCGCCAGGTGTCGGTGCACGTGGCTCGCCTGCTCCTTGGGCAGGGCTGGTTCGCCACACCTGGCTGGTTGCCGCTGGTAGGAGAATCGATCTTTGCTGGTCACGCCGAGCGGTCGAAGGGACCGCGTCCCCCTCGGCCGGACTATCGACCGCACGCAGGAGGTGCTACCCATGGGAGCGACGACATCTCATTCCGGCTTGGCCCGGCTGCTCGCCGCCGTGTCGCTCATCGTCCTCATGCTCGCATCGGCGGTGCCCGTCGGAGCCAGCGACGATGAAGAAGGGTCCGGCATCGGCATGGACGCCTTGGCGGGCCTGGGACTGGATGAGGGTGGTGGCGAGCCCGAGCAGTCGCCGACCGGCGATCTGAACGACCCGCTCGCGGGAGGGTCAGGTGGTTCCTCGGAGGGCGGCGACACCGAGGAGACCAGCAGTGAACCGGGCACGGACCAGGGCTCGGACCCGGTCGATCCAGCGACTTCCGAGACGAACCCCATGTTCAAGCTCATGCTCGATCTCATCCTCGAGGACGTTCAAGCCGCCGAGGCCGAGGCCAAGGCTGTCGGCAAGACCCTGACCGAGGCGCAGCGGTCCGCTGTCGCGGTAGCGTCCGTCAAGGACCTGGTCGCGTTCCTGCAGCAAACCGGGCTGCTGGGCGAGGTCGACACGCGCGAGCTCATCAAACAGATCGAGGCCATCTCGGCGGGATCGGAGTAGTCCGCGAGGTCGCCGCCACCCACCTGGTCGCGGAGTCGGTCCACGGGGCCCACTCTCGACGTCCCAGCTGAGCCAGGCGATGGACGCTGATCCCGGGGGCTGCTCTTGGACTTGCTCGGTTTCCAGCCACGGATCGCCAGTCCGTCCTGCGCCTCTCGGAGCTGCTGTTCGCTCGGCTGCAGGTCGCTCATCGTGGTCACCTCCGTTGATGTGTTCGTCTTCGATGGTCCTTCTCGAGCAGGACGCTGCACTGGCGTCGGTGGTCGCCGCGCTGCGGCACCTTCCGGGATGTTGCTGTCCGGCTCCCTGGGAATGGCGTCGACACCAACTCCACGGTCAGGGTGTTTGCGCGTCGGCTCGTGCTCGGGCGGGATCGACGGTGGATCGAGTGGGGCGTTTCGGCGGGTCCACCAGCCCACCGCGAACTCGTCTGGATCGAGAAGCCCGCGTTCGAACGCCTCGCGGACCCAGCGCTCCTGCGTCCCCCTGACCGAGTCGCCATAGGAACCTCCGACACTTCGCCGCTTGCACTCGAGAGCGAGGAGCTGGGTCCCGCGAACCGCGATGATGTCTGGGGTGCCGCCGCTGCCGCGCGCGGGATCGGCGAGCCACTCTACGAACTCCTGGTGCTCGAGCTCACCTCGGAGTCTGTGCGGCTCGATGGTCCATGCAGCCCAGTGGAGGGGAGGGTCGCCGCCGTACGTGTTGACCCAGCCACCGGACCAGCCGGCAGCGCCGAGGGCCCTCGTGATCTCGACCTCGGCGCAGCTCACCCGGCCCTCGTCACCACGAAGGCAGCTCGACCGCTTCCCGAGGCAGTAGTGGACGTCCGGTGGCGGGTCAGAGAATCCCGGGAACGACGGCTCGATGACCCACTCGCCATCTGTCACACAGAAGCCAAGGTCGCGGCGACCCGGCGTTGGCGCACCCAGTAGCTGTGCCAGCTCGGCGAGGGTCGATGGGATGCGCGGACGGTCGTGGCTTATCGGACGCTGCCTAGCCGATCCAGCCGGCCCATGGCTCGCACACTCGGCCCCAGATGTCGCCTGCGGACCAGTCGGCCGGGTCGCGTCGAACCGCATGGCTCATGCGGACGCCGATGGCGAGATCGACCCACGCCCAGTCTGCCTGCGGCATGCCGTCGAGAGCTGCCAACACATCCGTGAACGAGCGCGCGGAGACGGCGCTGCCCAAGAGGTCGGCGGTGATGTTCTGGTCGATCAGTGTGAGCGACCCGCCGGAATACTCGAGACGAACGACGTCGCTGGGCCAGTCCATGCTGCGCACGTCCGCCTGGTCATCCCAGCCCCGTGACGGCTGCATGTAGATGGCTGCCATGAAGAACGTCAGTGGCACGCCGGCGGTGGCGTGCGCTGCTGCCGCGGCCTCCGCGAACGTGCCGGAGCGCAGCGAGGGGAGGAGCCGGCGCTCCCAATCCCAGGTCCGGTCCGCCACCCGGCGCCGACCCCGAGGGGTCAGATCGAAGAACTCGGCCGCTGACGGCCCGATGCCCTTCTCGAACGAGAGCCCGACGAAGAGGTCACCCGGGGCAGCGCTCTGGCCGGCCGTGAGGGCGATCTTCGCGTGCTTGTAGGCCGGGTTGTCAGATGCGGGCGACAACCACCAGTCGGTGTCTTCCGGGGCGTACCGATTGAACGGCAACGGGTGGAGCGGGTCAGCACCGGCTGATGCTGCGGATCGGCCAAGCGCCGTCGTGGCCTCCCGGACCGAGCGGAATGGGTGTCGAGGTAGCGCGACGCTCTGGGCACCGTTCACGTTCAGGACCTCCCTCCAGCCGGATCGACCGGCTTCCGGCGGCAGGCCCGGCACGGCTCGAAGCCGTTCGCGATGGCTGCCTCGGTCGGCCACCACGTGCCCTTCCCGTCCGGCTCGTAGATGCCGATGCCACTCGGTGCCCACGGTGGACCGTCCCAGTCAGGGGCTGGCCCGGCTCCCTCGCTGACGAGGCGCAGGGGCTCCACGCTGTCAGGCCGGCAGCGGTTGATCATCATCCTGGTCAGCCAGTAGCGCTGGCCGTCGGGTGCGTCCCAGTAGCGGTTGGGCGAGCGATAGCCGCGGAAGTAGGCGCGATACGTGTCCGGATTGGCCGCCTTCAGCATGTGCTCCACGACGCCATAGGCGAGCGGGTCTGCCTTGGACTGGTGGGCGTATTGGTGCGGCATCAGCGGACAGAGCTGGTCCACCCACGGCAGTCCCTCGATGGCCTCAAGCACGTCGTGCGTTCGGCCATCGGCACCTGCGACGGTGTGGTCGTCGACGATCTCGAACCCGGCCATGGTCAGAGCCTCCCCCGCTGGCTACCTTCGGTCATCGCACACGCTCCGGGCACATCGGCCCGTAGTCACACCACCGGCACACGTCGTTGCCGGGCGTGGCGGCGAAATCGCCCGAGCGGACACGGGCGACCCAGGCGGCCAGCTCATCACGCGCGGCATCGAGCTGCTCGTCGGTGCGGGTGGTGCTCATCCGCGTCGCCGCCTCGGTGAAGTAGAGGGTCACGAGCTCGGGCGTGCCCAGGTCCAGCGCATCGCGGCAGGCGAGGGCGTAGATCGACAGCTGCAGGTTCTCGTGGACGCTCTTCTGGGAGCTGACGCGCCCGGTCTTGTAGTCGATGATCTCGATGCCGCCCGACGGCAGGCGGTCGATGCGGTCGATGCTGCCGGTGAACGTCGCGGCAGGACCACCGGGCACCTCGATGGTCAGCTCGAACGGCAGCTCTTCCTGCTCCGCTGTGCCGATGGACTCGAGCTCGCCCTGCCAGAACTTGTCGAGCAGCGACGCGACGCGGCCACGGTAGCTCTGCTCCGCGGCCTGCTCCTCGAACTCCCCGCTCTTCCACTCGGCCTCGAAGAGCGTCTCGAGGTCCTCGCGTGAGGGCGGCGCCTCGCCCCGGGCCATCCGCTCGCGGCGCTCCTTGGTGAAGGCCTCGAACGCCGCGTGGGCGGTGTTGCCGAAGGTCAGCGCGCCGACCCGCCGGCTCGAGGGGATGCGGTAGACACGCTGCAGCGCGTACTGCAGCGGGCAGCGCTCGTAGGTGCTGATCTGGGAGTAGCTGAACGTGGCCGGCAGCGGCGCGACCTCGAGCAGGTTGGCGCCGGCCTCGCTGTCGAGCGCGACGACGCGCAGGGTGAGCGGGTCGAGGCGATGCGCCCGTGCCTCGTCCGCCGTCTCCACTGCCCGCGCGGCCAGGCCGGCGAACGCGGCCGAGAGGTCAGCCCGGGCCGGTTCGGCTTCAGGGTCGTCGGGATCGATGCCCTCGAGCAGCTCGAAGCAGCTCGTTCGCGCGCGATGCGCAGGGCCAGGCGCCGCTCGCGCGGGGTGGGCGCGGGCAGCAGTCGGGGGGTCACGAGTGCGGCCTCGGAGCCAGCGGTGTCGTCCGCGCTCGGGAGTGGTCTCACCGCTGTCGGCCGTCCGCCCCAGCCGCGAGCCCATCGATCTCCAGCAGCTCCGGGCCCGCACCCGAACGCAGCTCGTCGAGGAAGAGCGAAGGGTCCTTCGTGGCGGCCGGGCCCGCGATGGTCGTGAGGACGAGCTGGTCCTTGGCGCGGGTGAGTGCCACGTAGAGGAGGCGGCGCTCTTCCTCGGTGTGGATGTCGCCGGACGGCACGCTCTCCTTGAGCAGGTCCTTGGGGAAGAGGCCGGAGGCGTACTCGCGGGTGGGCCACTCGTCCTTGAGCAGCTGCGGCACGAAGACGTGGTCGAACTCGAGCCCCTTGGCCTGGTAGAGCGTCATCAGCTGGACGCCGACGAGGTCGTCGCTGGCCTCCACGCTGGTCGGGCAGCTCGCCACCGGCGCCCTGGTAGGCGTCGAGGTAGTCGACGAAGCCGGCCAGCGTCCCGCGCGGGTGCTCCGACTGCCAGTCGCGGGCGAAGCGCATGAAGTTGGCGATGTTGGCGATGGTCCGCTGGGCCTCCAGCGTGTCGATCGCGAGCAGGTCGAGCACGAGCCCCGTGCGGTTGACGTACTCCTCGAGCACGGTGAAGGGCCCTTCGCGCCAGGTCTTGGCGGCCAGGTCCTCGAGCGTGTCGAGCAGCCGACGGAGCTTGGCCCGCGTGGCGGGGGCAACGGACGTCCGTCGCGTCTCGCGATGCCGGCCGGCGGCGTGCGCGTCACCAGCCGACGCTGCGAGGTCGGTCGGGGGTGGCTGGAGCGCCAGGCCACCACCATTGCCGTTCCCGTCGGCCGGCGCATGAGCATCGCCGTTCGCCGTGACGTGGCCGTTTCCATCGTCCCGGTCCTCGGCGAGGCGATCCACCTCCAGCTCGCCGGACTCGACGATCTCGTGGATGACGTCGATGTAGTGCCGGTGGTCGTAGCGGGCCATGCGGGCGATCTGCAGGATCTCGAGCGCATCGAGCCGCCAGGGCGCCGCCGACATCATGCGTACCAGCGCCACGTCCTGGTGCGGGTCGGCGATGGTCCGCAGGCTCTGCTCGAGGTCGCGGATCTCCGGCGTCTCGAAGAGCGAAAGGCCGCCGACGACGGAGTAGGGGATGCCCTCGTCGCGCAGGCGGGCGACGATGGCCTCGCGGTGGCGGTGCTTGCGATAGAGGACCGCGAAGCGGGACCAGTCGGGTGGCTCGGCATCGGAGGCGACGGGATCCCAGCCACTCCGGGCCTTGATGCGGTCCACGACCTGGCGTGCCTCGTCCTCAGCGTCGGTCGCCACGACGAGCTCGACCGGCTCGCCGGGGCCGCGCGTGGGGCGCAGGACCTTGTCCGGCGCGTAGCGCAGCTCGTTGCGCTCGATGAGCCGGTTGGCCACCGCGAGCACCGGCTCCACCGAGCGGAAGTTCTCCTCGAGTCGCAGGCGCGTGGGCGTGCCCGGACCCGGCGCCTCCGGATCGTGCGCGGGCGGGCCGCTGAAGCGCCGGTCGAACTCGATGAAGGCCGCGAAGCTGGCGCCCCGGAAGCGGTAGATGGACTGGTCGTCGTCGCCCACGACCATGACGTTGTCCGGCCGGTCAGGCGTGCGCCCGAGCAGCTCGATGAGCTCGATCTGGGCGATGTTGGCGTCCTGGAACTCGTCCACGAGGAGGTAGCGGAAGCTGCGCTGGTAGCGACGCAGGACGTTGGGCTTCTGCTTCAGGAGTCGCGTGACGAGGCTGATCTGCTCGCCGAAGTCGAGTGCGCCGCGCTGCGCCAGCTCCTCCTGATAGGCGCGATAGACGATCGCGAGCTCCGACACGCGCAGGACTTCGAGGGCGGCACCGTCAGCCACATAGGTCTCCGCCAGCTCGTCGATCCGCGGCAGGTCCGCCTCGTCGAACTGGTTGCGCCGACGCGCGCTGCCGTCACCGGCGACTGCGCGGCGGGCTTCTCGGTCGGCGACCTTCTCGACGGCCTCAAGACCGGCACCGGCATCGTCACCACCGGCTTCCTCCGCACGCTCCTCGCGACGGAAGGCCGCATAGGCCGAGCGGATGGGGCGAAGGGGGTCGAGGTTGCCCTGGGCCTTGACCCGCTCGAGCGCTCGCTCGTAGCTGCCGAAGCGCTCTTCGAAGGCGAGGCGCTCGCGATCGGCGAAGGCCGCGAAGTCGTCAGGCGTGACGAGCTCGTCCTTGGCGCGGTTGATGAAGGCCACGAACTGGTCGAGCCAGTAGTTGGGGTTGCCGCGTCCGCTGTAGTAGAGCAGCGGCAGGTCGCGCCGGATGTCGCGCAGCAGCAGCAGCTGGCCGATGCCGTCGAGCACGTCGGGCTGGGCCGGCAGGCCCGCGTCGGTGGCCGACTCGGTGAGCACGCGATGACAGAAGCTGTGGAAGTTGCTGACGTTGAGCCGGGCACGCGCGGCGGCGCCGACCTGCTCCTCGAGGCGCTGTCCGAGCTCCTTGGCCGCCTTGACGTTGTAGGTGAGCACGAGGAGCTGCTCCGGCAGGAGGGGACCGGCGAACGGCTCGGCGTCGGTCCCGTCCGAGCGCACCTTCGCCGGCACCAGGCCACCGTCTGGCCCCTCGGTCGCGCCGCCCCTGGTCTGGAGGAGCCAGCGCACGCGCTCGACGATGACGCGCGTCTTGCCGCTCCCGGCACCCGCGATGACCACCGCGGGCCCATCACCCCACTCGACGATGTGTCGCTGGGTGTCGGTGAGTCCTGTCGCGGTCGATGTGTCCGTCATCGTTCGTGCTTCCCCCGAATCGGTCCGGTCATTCTCCCGGACACCAGACCCGTCCGATGTGGCCCGGACGGTTCTCTTGCGGCAGGACTACCAGTCGATCATCCCGTCGATGGTGCCGTCCTGTGCGTCGAGGGCTCCGAGGTCCGCCTCGAAGTTGCGGTTGCGGTCGCATTCGCCACACAACGGCCGACGCGCCAGGACCGCCGATCGGGTCATCGTCGGGGTCGTCGCCCAAGGGGGTGCCGCACTGATCGCAGACCACCCACTCATCGTCAGTCATGTCGTCAGAACCCATCTGCGACCCGATCGATCTCACCCTCGCCGAGGCCGGACTCGTCGAAGTCCGCGGCCTCGTCGCGGTTGCGCACGCACTCGCCACACATGGGCAGCCCGTCCACGCCGCCATCGGGCTCGTCGTCGGGATCGTTGCCGAGCGGCGTGCCCGCAGCGGTGGCAGTTCAGCCAGTCGGCCTCAGACGACACGATGCACCTCCGCGTGGACGACCTTGTCCTCGCGCAGCAGGGCCGAGCCGGTGATGCGGTCCGTCTCGAAGCGAACGTCCATGCCTTCCCCCACGGCGGGTGACTCGAGCGCGCCGTCCTGGGCCTGCTTGACGCGGCCCAGCATGCGCCCGAGGGCCTCGCGGTCAGGGTAGCGATGCCGGGGCTCGGCGCGGCACCGACAGCGACCATGCGGCGATGGTCGAGATGCGCCCGCACGGCACCCTCGATGACGCGACGCCACAGCTTGCGGGCGGTATCGGGGCGGTCGAAGAGCTCGAGGGCGACGAGGCGGCCACCGATGGCGATGGCCGCGCCGGTGGCACCGTCCGGATACGGGAAGGCACGTTCGAGCGCCTCCACGTCCGACGCCTCTCGTGCGTACAGGTCGTGGAGCGCGCCGGTCCGCGACGAGCTGGACGCCCGCTGGTGCCTGAGGTCGACCTCCTCCCAGACCGCGCCCTGGTCGGCGGAGTAGCGGTGTGGTGCCGGCTCGTCACCGAGCACCGAGGCCTGCCGCGCGCTGGCATGGACCTGCGTGTTGAGCATGGCGCGCATGCCCAGGTCCGCCTTGGGTCCGGCCATGAAGCGTGCCTCCGCGCCCGGATCCCAGCGGCCGCGCCTCGAGACAGGTCACCGGGATGTGCGTCTTCTGGTGGGGCGTGAGCCAGATGGTCACGTTGACGATGCGGTTCTGCTTGCCGCCGACGATGGTGTCGCCGCCGAAGATGACCACGGGGTCGTCCTTGGTCTCCACCTCCACCGCGGGCACCGTGCCGCCACCCAGCTCGTGCACGTCCACGCCCTGGCTCTCGGCCGCCTCGGCCAGGGTCAGGTACGCCGGGCCGTCCGCATCCGCGGTGGAGCCGAGGGCGATGACCACGAGGCCGTCGCGCTCCATGCTGACGATGGGCTTGACCGAGTCGATGAGCGTGCCGAGGGCGTCGGCGGAGTGAGTCGTCATGCCGCCAACCTGAGCGACGGCTTGTGCCAGCTCGGGTGGCACGGGCGGTGCGTGGAGCGCACCACTCCCAACGCGTGGCCGTCAGAGAGATTTGTCCATGCGGGTCCTTTCGGTGGTTGGCCTCACGCGTACGTGCGTGCACATTCATTCAGTGCTCACATCCACCTGGCGGTCGTCAAGCCGCTCACCGGCGTAGGCTGCAACCCGACGCTTCCGACCGGGCCCATCACCAAGGGGGAGGACCATGGCTGGCGAGATCCTGTGCCTGTTCAAGTCGAGCCGCCGCACCGAGTACACGCAGGAGAACCTGCGGATCCTCTCGGGCGCGACCGGCAGCGAGGTCGAGGTCAGCTACAAGGAGCGGTGGCTGGCCGCCAGCGTCCGCGAGCGACTACCCGAGGCCGGTGACCCGGCCCTCGTCGCCCTGGCTGACCCTCCGTACCGGCGCAGCTATCCCGTCCGGCGCGCGGAGGTCATCGAGTCCAGCTTCGACGACGACACGCTCCGCCTCCGGTTGCGCCTGGGAGCTCGCGTCGTCGCCGATCAGAACCGGTGGAAGCCACTCGTCGCGGGTGACGAGAACCCCAAGGCTGGGCAGTTCGCGCTTCACCTCGAGCTCGACGAGGGCGTCGTCGACGAGGTCATCGACCCGGTGCGCGAGCTCAAGGCCTGGAAGCGCCAGATCGACGCCATCTCACATGCCGATGGCTACGCGCGCGTCGCCTTCCTTCGCGTGGGTGCCGTGACCGAGGTGGGCGGGGACCCGGTCGAGCCCCCGTATCGACTCGCGGCCAAGCGCACGTACCAGGTCGACGTCATCGGCCACAACCCGCATCTCGAGGCTGAGACGCTCCAAGCGCTGCGCCTCGTCGCGTTTCCCGATCCGTCGCTCGTGGACGTGGCGCTCGACGCCCAGCCGCTGCCGGCCGACGGCACGCTCGAGTTCGTGCTCGTCCCGCAGGAGACCGGCCTCGCGACGCTCGAGTTCAACGTCTCGAGAGGTGCCGAGTTCTGGTTCGCGCTGGACCTCGAGTGGGAGACGGTCGAGGCGCCGGCTCCAGCCCCCGAGCCCGCCGTGGCGGCGCCCAGCGAGGCCTCCCTGGGCACGATCGAACCCGACCGTGAGCCCGCCGTGGTGGTTCCGCCGACCAGCGAGGAAGGCCCGCCACGCGATATCGGACGGAGCCTCCTGCGGGGGTACATGCTGCTCCGGAGCCACAGCCAGACGCCCGCTCCGATCCGGCTGCGATTGCTCGACGAGCTGTTGGAGGCAGCTCCTGCGCACGAGCGCCTGCTCGAACAGCGAGGCATCGTCCTCCACGAGCAGCAACGCTGGGCTGAAGCCGCGGAGCTGCTGGAGAACCTCGGGACCCTGAGTGCCGAGGGGCGCACCGTGCTCGTGCTGAGCTGGCTCATGCAGGGGCAGGTGCCCACCCCCATCGAGCGGGTGGCCATGGCCGACTTCTCTCGGGACGCCTCGTTCGAAGCCCTGCTCGAGGCTTCTGGTCGTCTGACCACCGAGGAGCAGGTGGAGCTGGCCCGCTACCTGGCCAACAGCGTCCTCGCCGAAGACCGCGCGAGCCGCTGGATCTCGCCCCTGGCCATGCACGAGGTACTCCCGCGGCGCGACCGCATCGACCTCCTCGGCATCTGGCAATACGCCGACCCCACGGCCGCCGCGGCCGGTGTCGAGGAGCTCGTGGGTGACGGCCGCATCGACCTCGTGGAGCCCGACCTGGCCAGGATCGCGCTTGACCTTGGCATGGACGCGCAGCGCATCTCGCTGGCCCGCCGTGCCGCCTGGGCGCTGATGGAGAACCTCGCCGACCTCGAGGATGTCCCCGGCCTCGAGGACCTGCTCGAGATCGTCATGACCCGCTTCGTGCGCAACTCCCGGCGTGAGGTCGGAGAGGAGATCGTGCTCACCATCGCGGACGTGGCTGGTGATGACGACGAGATCGACCGGGCCCTCGCGGCGGCGGCCGACCTCATCGAGGACCAGTGCCAGCGCGGTGATCTTGATGCCGCCGCGCGCCTGGCCGTCTTCGCGGAGGCCAACGAGCGTCGCGCATCCAAGCCGGTTCGGCATCGCCTCAGGGACGTCCTCGCCCGGCTGCAGCGTGCGCTTGACGATAGCTCGGCCGTCAGGCGTTACCAGGAGGCGCGACGACAGGAGCTGAACCTTGACTTGCAGGACTTCGTGGGCGGCAAGCGTGTGCTCGTGCTCGGAGCCAACGAGCAGCCCTGGTGGCCGGACGCTCGACAGGACCTGGGGCTCGCGGCCGACTCCGAGTGGCTGAGCACCGAGCGCAAGAAGGCGCTGCCGGTCGATCGCATCATCAAGAAGCTCGACAAGTTCGACCTGCTGGTGGTGCAGATCGGGCGGATCGGGCACAAGACCTCCGAGCCGGTGATGAAGGCGGCCAAGGAGCGCAGCCTCAAGACGATCCAGGTCCCACGGCCGACTCGCGAGGCCTTCACGACCGTGCTGCGGGTCGAGCTCGGCGGCAATGGCAAACCGGCCGTCGGGCTGCCCGGGTTCGATCTCGATGGGCTGATCGACTGACGCAGCCTGTGCCGTCAGGCGCTGACCTCCAGTCGCGGCAGCTGCTGCTCAAGGTCCGCATCGAGAGGCGTGGTCTCGTGGCAGGTGAAGTAGATGACCTGGCACGTCTCCGCGATCTCCTCGATCGAGCGCGCGGCGCGCTCAGCGCGCTCGGGTCGAAGTTGACGAGGATGTCGTCCATGACGATGGGCAGCGGCTCGCCCGATGTCTCCACGAAGTGCTGGACGAGTCCGAAACGCAGCGCGAGGTAGAGCTGCTCGGAGGTGCCGCGCGACAGCCCCACGAGCGGGACCTCGACACCGTCGAGTCGCTCGATCCCACGGACGTCCTCGCCGAGCGGCGCCACGATGCGCGTGTAGCGACCGTCCGTCCAGGCCTTGAAGAAGTGCTCCGCCTTCTCGATGACCGCGGGACGATGCTGCGCCTCGTACTCGTTGCGTGATCGGCTGAGGATGTGATGAGCGAGCGCGAGCACCGCCCAGCGACTGGCGCCGGCCCGCAGGCGAGAGAGTAGGTCCTCCTGACGCTGACGCAGCTCGGTGGCCAAGGCGTCCGTCTCCATCTCCTCGCGCGTGGTGCGCAGGCCGCCGGCTTCCTGATTGAGCTCGTCCCGTCGATCGTCCAGCTCCCTGAGCTGACCGGCGATCTCAGACAGTCGCGCCTTGACATCGCCGATGTCCTCGACCGCGCCGAGGTCGTCGACGAGTTGGTCGAGCGCCTTGCCCGGGCCCGAGTGCGTGGTCAGGGTCTGCCGCGCAGCCGCCATCTCGGCTTCGAGCGCGGTGGCTTCCCGGGTCCGGGCGACCTCGCGGCGTAGGGCGTCAGGATCTTCGCTGCCAGCCGTCTCGAGGAACGTCGAGAGCTCGGCTTCTGCCGTATCCCGGTTCTCGGTGGCCGTGACCAGTGCGTCTTCCTTCTCACCGAGCGCGTTGGCCAACATGGCGCGAGCACGCTCGGTCTCGAGCGCGTCGGCCAGGGCCTTGGCCAGCAGCGCTGCGGTCGCGCCAAGATCGTCGCCGGTGACCTCGCCTTCCGCGAGCAACCCTGCAAGGGCGTCCACCTGGTCGGCATAGTCCGCGTGCTCCTGTTCAAGCTCCGTCGCTCGCGCCTCGGCCTTGTGCAGCGCAGAAACGGCGGCTTTGGCCGTGCTCACGGCATCAACGACACGGCCGGCGGTCTCTCGGTCGTACGTCGACTCAAGCCCGTGGTCACCGAGCCACGTCTCCCACGCAGCCTGCGCGGCGGATGCTTCCTCGCGGCGCTTCTCTGCAGTGGTCGCCAGCTCGACGACGCGCTTCTCCTGCGATGCGGTCGCAGCCTCGAGCTCCTCTTTGCGTTCGGCTGCGGCAGCCCGTTCGGCCTCCCGCGCGCGAAGCCCGGCCAGCGCGATCCGGGCAGCCTCGAGGTCGTCTGCCTGGGGCCGGCGCGGCAGCCCCGCCGCCTCGGCAGCCGTGGCCAACTCGTCGCTCAGCCGATCGAGTTCCTGCTCGGCGCCGCGGGCGCGCTCCAGCCGCTCCTCGTCGCGCTCGAGTGAGCCGAGGGCGGTGCTGATGTCGTCGAGGTAGGCCTCGACCTCCGAACGGCCGGGCGCGGATCCCAGCCCAAGCACCGGCCCAAGCGTGCCGACCGTGGCCTCAGCCTCGGCGTGTTGCTGCTCGAGTCGATCGGCCACGGCCGTGCCGCTCGAGCCGTCCTGCAGCCGCAGCACCACGATCCACGCGGCGGCACCGCCGAGGCCGGCGGCAGCGACGACGACCGACGCTGCGAGGGGCACCTCCATCAGGGCCAGCACGATGGCCAGGACGACGGCACCGACGCCGACAGCCGCCGGCAGCAGGTACTGGCGTTGGGCGCGGCCCGAGGCATCGGCGGCCACCGCTCGCGCCGCGGGCAGCTGCTCCTCGGTGCTCTGCTTCGTGCCCAGAGCGTCGGCGAGGTCGCGGGCCTTGGCGCGTCGGTCTTCCAGCTCGGTTCGCCTCGCCCGCAGGTCATCGGTCGGAGCCATGTCGGTGGTTCGGCGCTGGGCTTCGAGCTCATCGGTCAGCCGCTCCACCGCACGGATGGCGCGTTCACGGGACGCTGATGACGGCTGGTCGGTCAGCGCCTCGTCCAGCTCGGCCAGCCGTGCGGTCGCAGCGGCGGCTTGCTCTCTCGCCTCCTGGGCCCGGTCCTCCGCAGCAGCAAGTGAGTCGTTGGCCGTGGCACGGGCCTGCTCAGCATCGGACAGCGTCGTGCGCCAGCGGCCGGAGATCTCCGACTTGACCGCGATCGAGTCGTCGAAGTCCTCGACTCGCTCTGCCGTCCAGCCGGCACCGAGGCCATCGAGTGCGTTCTCGACCGCCGTGCGCGCCTGGTCCAGCTCCCGCGCGACCCGGTCGCGCTCGTTCCCGCGGGCGGCTTCGATCTTGGTGGCCTCACCAAGGCTCGCGAGGTCCTCCCGTCGTGCCAGCACGGCCTCGTTCAGCATCGCGTCGTCGAGGCGGGCTTGGGCGCGGTCGCGGTCTCGCGTGGCGCTGTCGACGCCCCGTTCAGCCTCAGCCACGGCCGCCTCGAGCACGCTGAGCCGTTCGAGGGCATCCGTCTCGAACGCTTCGACCGTTCCGAGCGCGGTGCGTGCGTCCTCCGCTCGTCGCAGGGCCAGCCAGGTCTCCCAGCCATCCTGCAGGCGCTGTTGACGGCGGCGCTCGGCGTCCAGCTCGTCGTACTCCGTCCCGAGCCGGGTCAGCAGCTCCTCTACTTCTTCGAGCCGAGTCCCGGCGGCCGCGTACTCTTTCGGCAGGTCACGATCCTGCAGTTCGCGATCGACGTCCTCGAGCTCCTTGAGCAGGGCGTTCAGCTCGGGTCGGCTGCCACCCGACTTGAAGAGCGCCTCCATGCGTTCGCGAAGGGCCTGCTCGACCTTCAGCCCCGATACGCCCCCGGTCCCGAGGCCAGCGCCGTAGATGCGCGCCGCGACCTCGTCGTCCTTGAGCGTCTCGAAGCGGGTCAGCTCACCGAGGCCGAAGGCGAAGATGTTCTGATAGACCGAGGTCTCCACCCCCTGGAGGACGGCTCGCAGGTGGCCGGGGCCAAGGTCCTTGTCATCCTCGATGACGCGCAGCGTGCCGTCCCCGCCGCGCTCGCCATAGCGCTCGATGCGGAGGGCCCGGCCGTCGGCCATGACCACGTCCAGCCAGCCGCCGCGCTTGCCACCGTTGAGCGCCGGGTACTTCTTCGTGGCGAAGCCGAAGAGCATCGCCCGCGTGAAGGCCAGCAGGGTGGTCTTGCCGGCCTCGTTGGGCCCCCGGATGACCGTCAGGCCTGGGTCCGGCGAGAGGTGGGCACCGTGGAACTGGCCGAACCCGTCGATGGCGATGGTCTCGATGCGCATGCCTAGTCCTCGTCCCCGAGGCGATCCAGGAGCATGGCTTCGGCGTCATCGAGCAGCTGGGCGATGTCGGTCACGCTGGGACGGCTGGACTTGAGGTACCTGCGAGCGCGGGTGTGCCCGTACAGGTCGCCCAGGACCTCGTCGAGCTCCTCGGAGGCAGGGGTGTCGTCGGCAGCCTCGGACAGGCTGCTGCGGGTCTCGTCGAGATGGCGCAGCAGGTCGCCCACGAAGTCGTCGGCCTTTCGACGTTCCTCGAGGTCCACGTCGGGCCGGGTGCGATCGCGCAGCGACTCGATCCAGGCAAAGGGCTCGGCCGTGCCCAGGCTCTCGCGAGCCGCGGTGAGGACGTCGTCGGCGACTCCGCCACGGGCCAGGGAGGCGTGCATGGGGCCTCGGCCGGTGAGCTCGACCCGCGCCACGATGGAGCGCCCAACGTCTGCGCGGGCGGCATCGACGGCTCCGCTGACCGCCTCGATGAGCTCCTCCTCGGCGTCGATCTCGGCGATGGGCACGTCGAGGATCTGCCAGCGCACGACATCGACCACGCGGAACTCCGATGTCACGCGGCCGGCATCGTCCACCTCCACGAGGTAGCAGCCTCGAGCGTCGGTCTCCCCCGGATCACGGCCTTGCGGATTGCCGCAGTAGACGATGGTCGGCCGCTCGGCCGAGAGCACGCGGTGGGCGTGGATGTGGCCCAGCGCCCAGTAGTCCATGCCCGACTCGCGCAGGTCGGTCAGCGTGCAGGGGGCGTAGTTGGCGTGACCGTCCTGGCCGCCGACGTTGGTATGCAGGAGACCGATGGCGAACGCGGTCTCCGCCTTGCGCTCGAACCGCTTGGCGAGGTTGGTCTTGATGTCCCGCTGGTGGTAGCTGATGCCGTAGACGCGTGCGATCTCATCGTCGCCACGGACGATCGGCTGGGAGGTGATCTCGTGGGCGGGGAAGCGGTGGGCGAGCTCTGGCCAGGTGACGCTTGGTTCCCAGCCGTCGAGCGGGTCGTGGTTGCCGGTGACGACGTAGCTCGGGATACCCGCGTCGGAAAGCCGCTTGAGGCCGTCACGGAAGACGAGCTGACCGCGCAGCGTGCGGTTGGCTCGCTCGAAGGCGTCGCCGGCGACCAGCAGGAAGTCGACCTCTTCCTCGAGGGCCAGCTCGATGATGTTGCGCCAGGCGCTGATGGTGGACTCGCGCAGCGTCTTGACCACGTTGGCCGGCGCCTCGGTGGAGAGGCCGATGAACGGGCTGTCCAGGTGCAGGTCGCCGGTGTGGACGAAGCGGAAGGCCAAACGTGTTCCCCCTGTGCCCCAAGGGTGTCGCCAGTCCCCGTGGAGCTGCAGGTCCGTCTGGCTCGAACTGGTGGGCGCGTCGGCACTCAGGCGGTTGTGCCATACAGGTGGCACGGCCGAGCTCGAAGATGGACGCGCGCGCGGGCGAGGGGCGCTCGCGGCGATGGGAAACGGGGGTGCGGATGACGACCGACGTGGCGCCGTGGACAGCGACAGACCTCGGTGCGATGCCGGGGCTGGGAAACGAAAGGCCTCGTGGTGGGGCAGAGATCAAGACAGAGCTCGAACCCGGTCTTGCGGTCGTGCGCTACCTGTACGACAACTCGCGCGTGGACGCGCGCTGGAGCGTGCTGCAGGAGCGCGGCTACACCTGGTGGGCTGATGGGCTCGCCCAGCGCGTGTGGTCGGAGCCGGCGTTCGATGACGAGGGCATCGAGATCAGTCGCCTCTTCGTCGAGACGGACCTGGTCCGAGACGTGCCCGTGACGGAGGCCGCCTCGCGCGCCGTCGACGAGCTGAACGGGCTCTCTGCCGGGAGCATCCTGGTGCTCGATGAGGATGAGGCGACGATCCGCTCTGTCGCGAGCATGTGGGTGCACGAGCAGTCCCTGGAGTGGATCGCGCGGTCCCTGTCGGTCATCGGCGCGGCCCAGGTGGCGCTGGCGCAGGGCCAAGCGACCGCGCTGGTGCCGATGCTCGGAGGCGAGATGGCGTTGTCGTCGCACCCTGAGTCCGGGGTTCGGCCGCAGCCGGACGAGATGCTGGGCGTACTGCAGCTCGTGCGCATGAACGGCCGCGAAGGATCGCTGTGGGCCGGCGATGAGATGACGCTCGCGCTCGAGCAGATGCAGCAGGTACCGGCCGTCCTCCTCGCGACCGGCGACGAGACGGGCGTGACGATGGAGGTCCCCTTCGGCGATGCGACGGCGCTGATCCAGCTCGATACCACGTGGGAGCACCCGGACCTGGGCTCGGGCCTGGTCAGCCGACTGTCGCTGCCCCGAGAGAGCGCCGGGCCCGGCTGGGCGGCTCAGCAGAACCGTCGCGAAATGCACTCGCTCACGCGGTCGCACCTCGTCGGTGGTTGGGTCGCGGACTCCCCATTCCCGTCGTTCAGAGCCTTCTACCCGAACATCCTCGCCCGCACGGGCTTCGCCGCGGTGAACGTCGCCCTATCGATGGTCGGGCGTGCCCGCTGGATGGCAGAGGAGGACCTCTAGCGGCGCCGCTCCGACTATCTTGACAGTGCAACGTAATGATGTATAGTTAGGCCATGCCGACGGAGCAGGAGTACGCGATCGGGGAATTGGCTGAGCTCGCAGGAGTGACGCCGCGGACCATCCGCTACTACGTCTCGATCGGCCTGCTGCCCGCACCGGAGCAGGCCGGACCCAAGACCAGGTACACGGACGGCCATCTCCAACGCCTGCGCCTGATCCGTCATCTCCAGCGGCAACACCTGCCGCTCGCGGAGATCGGCGAGCGCATCGCCAGGCTCGACGACGAGGCCGTGGAAACGGCGCTCGACGGAGGCGTGGTGGCGCGGCCGGCCGACTCGGCACTCGACTACATCGATCGCATCACGGCGGAGCAACCGCCGGAGACCCGAGCCAAGGAGGTCACACCCAAGTACGACTGGGCACCTGCCCAGAGGCCCGCAGAGCCGTCTCCAGCGAAGCCCACCAAGGCCCAGCTCGATACCCGGACGCGCTGGGAACGCGTCCCGCTCAGCGAGTCCGTTGAACTGCACATCCGCCATCCCATGGATCGGCGGACGCGGCAGCAGCTCGAGCACTACATCCAGCTGGGACGGGAGATGCTCGAGGAAGGGGAGTGACCATGACCGCCAAGAACGACACCACCAAGCGCCTGCAGCTCAAGCAGGATCGTCAGCTCATCCGCAGCCGCTGGCACAGCAGCCGCTTCGTCGTGGCTCGAGTGACCGCGCCGGAGGTCGAGACCAGCACCGAGCGACAGCCGGTCAACCTGGCCTTCGTCATCGACCGTTCGGGCTCCATGCACGGCAAGCCCATCGAGCTGGCCATGAAGGCCGTCGAGGAGGCGGTCCGCCGGCTCAAGTCAACCGATCGCTTCAGCGTCGTCGTCTTCGACAACGAGGTCGACACCATCGTGCCGGGCGTGTTCGCGACGCCGGAAGCGAAGTCGCGGGCCATCGAGGAGATCCGCCGGGTCGGCGCTCGGGGCTCCACGAACCTGTCGGGCGGCTGGCTGCAAGGCTGCAAGCTCGTGGCCACGGAGCTGCTGGAGCTGGGCGTCAACCGCACGCTGCTGCTGACCGACGGCCTGGCCAACCAGGGCATCACCACGCTCGAGGAGCTCGAGCACCACGCGGCGCAGCTGCGGGCGCGGGGCGTCTCGACGTCGACCTTCGGCATGGGTGACCGCTTCGACGAGAACCTGCTGCAGCACATGGCCCAGGCCGGCGGCGGCCAGTTCTACGACATCGCCACGCCCGAGCAGATCCGCGACCACATCGAGAGCGAGGTCGGCGAGACACTGGAGGTCGTGGCGCGCAACGTCACGCTCGACGTGCGCTTCCCGCGGGGTGTGCGGTTCGAGTCGCTCGGGGCTTTCCATGGGCGTGCGGGCGACGACCGGGCACTCATCGACCTGGGCGACCTCGTGTCTGGCCAGGAGGTGGACGTGCCGCTGCGTCTGTCGTTCCCGACCGGCGGCACGGGTGACTCCATCGGTGCGTTGGTGAGCTTGTCCGACCGCGACGGGGCCCTCGAGGAGGTGTCCCAGCGTGTGGCCTGGAAGTTCGCCGGCGACCATGACAACGACATGCAGGAGCGCAACGTCGAGGTGGATCGGGTGATTGCCGGCATCTACGCGGCCCGGGCACGCCAGGAGGCGGTGCGGCTCAATCGGGCCGGTGACTACGACGCCGCCCGGGAGGTGCTGCGGGCGACCGCTCGGCGGATCCGTGGCTACGCGGGCAACGATCCGGAGCTGCACCGCATCATGAGTGAGCTGCGGGCCGAGTCGGAGCAGTTCCACAGCGCTATGTCCGAGCGCACGCGCAAGCACCACTACGCCATGAGCCGCCAGCACCTGCGGTCGCGCGACGTGGAGGGCAAGGCGCGGCGCTACACGTCGTAGGCCATCTCCACGCTCATCCGGGGCCCACGTTCCAGGCAGTGGCCCCGGTGATGTCGATCCGGAGCATGGGCAGGTCCTCGAGGTTGTGGGCACGGTACTGGGGGTACCTAGCCCGCAGGGCCTGCGCGGCCCAGCGGTGGGCTGCCACGTCGTCGTGCGGCTCGAGGAGGGCCGCACGACCGCGGGCCCGCAGCCACGCCAGCTGCGACCAGTCCTCGCTCCAGCGTTCGAAGAGCAGCGTCACGTCCGGTCGCGCGACGATGTCGCGGACGCGAGCGAGCTCGCGCACGTCGGCCACTCGCTTGGGCTTCTCGTCGAGCGGCGAGTACAGCCGCGTGGTCCCGTCGTCGGGATCCGGCACCGCGAGCACGAAGCAGATGGGGACCGGGCGTGGGAGGCCGTTCGCGGAGAGCGTCACGAGGATCGCCCGGCGTCGAGCTTCGACGAAGTCCCGCTGCCCGGCATCGAGCACGTCAGGCGCCATCGACCCGCGGCTTGGGTGCGATCGACCCAGTCAGCCCTACCCGGTCAGTCTGTCTCTTGTCCATGGCGCGCACCATCATGGCACCGCGCTGGTGCGACGTCGTCAGGCGCGCGTCTGCCTGCGTCGGCTGGGCCGGGATCGCCGGCGTAGCGTGTCGGCTGCTAGCCGAGTGGTCGGATGACTCCCGCTGTTTAGGGTAGTCTGTCGTCATTAACCGTACGAATCTGTACGGTTAAGAGGAATAGGACACCCTAGAAAGGCCTTGCCGTGAGCTGTGCCGACGTTCCGGATTGGTATCTGCGTCACCGGATCCCTGTGATCGATACGAGTTCCACGACTTGGCTTGAGGTTCGCTCGCAGCTGCTGCCACCGGGCTACGAGAACACCACGTGCCTTCGGCGGCTGGCTGAGGCCGGTCGGGTCAGACAGCTCGCCCGTGGCCTGTGGCAGGTGATCGATCCGTCCCGAGAACCGCCGTCACTCGTGGTTGCCGATGCCATCTTCAGAGACGCGGTGCACTACATCACGACGGACGCCGCCTTGGAGGCGGAGGGACTGATCGACCAGCCGGTGCCGGTCATCACGGTCGTCGTGCGGAAGAAGACCAAGCCGGTCAAGGTCGGGCGCGCCACGATCCGAGCGGTCTGGATGGCAGAGGGCAGGCTCGCAGAGGCCGGGTTCAACACGACGTTGCGTGAGGGATACAAGGTCTCACTGGCGACCCCGGCGCAGGCCCTGGTCGATGGACTCGCACAACCCGAGTGGATGACCCACCGTACGCTGCTTCCCGAGGTGCTGGTGCAATTGCCGCCCCGGGATGTCGAGACGGCCGCCGACGCGGCGCTCCTACGAAGCAAGGCGGCGGCGGCGCGGCTGGGCTATCTCATCGAGGAGGCCCGACTCCCTGTGCCTCGAGCGCTCGAGGCATTCGCTCCTGTGGCCCGGACGGAGCTGACGCCTGGTCGGCGTGGACCGTACTCCACCCGATGGCGGGTCTATGGCTGGTAGGCGATCGCTGGAAGAGATCGAGCGCGACTTCGTCGAGGCGCGGCAGCTCCGCGACGGCGCAGCCATCGCCCGGTTGCGAAACGAAGAAGCCTGCGTCGTTCTCCTGACGCTTCTTGGCCGGCTCGCGGCAGACGAGTCCACCTTCATCCACGATGTCGCCCTCAAGGGTGGGATCCTGATGGCGGGAGAGCTCGGAAGCCCGAGGGTATCGGCGGACATCGACGCCACGACCGGCCAGATGAAGCGCATGGATGATGAGCGCATCGTGGAAGACCTCCGGGCGGTCGGCCGCAACTTCGGTGTGCGACAACGCCAGGCGACGACGCGTACTCGCGGTGGGTCGATCATCCACCTGTCGTTCGAATCCCGTACCGACCGAGGCATGGCCAAGCTCGAGGTGAGTGTGCGAGAGGACCTCGTGTTCGCGGTGCGCGACGCCTTCTTCGACGTCAGCGACATCGGGCTCGACACTTTCTCGCTGCCGGCTCTCGCCGAGGTGGAGATCGTCGCCGAGAAGATCCGGACCTTGGTGCAGCGAGCGCAGCCGCGCGACCTGTTCGACCTTCGACTCCAGCTCACGGATGCCGGTTGGCACTTGGATCCGGCCGATCTACGCCAGGCCGTGGATGCGAAGCTCTCGATCACGAAGCACAAGCGGTGGAAGTCCGGGCTCTGGCGGAACCATCTTGACGAGATCGAGGCGAACTGGACGGTTGTCCTGGAGGAGTGGATCGAGCCCGAACGGATCCCCGATTTCGACGAGACGGTAGAGGTCGTGGCCAGGCGCCGGGTTCGCGCTCGACCTGTCCCCATGTGCGATAAGGACGGTCGTCGCGGTTGCGGAACGATGCCTTGGCCCCCTCACTCGATGAATGCTGGCGACACTGCTTCGATCTCCATGCGTGATAGGCCCACTTCGCGCGCGAGCGATCGCCACTCTGCGACCGCGGAACGAACCTCGCTCACGATGTCGCGAGCCGCGGCCGGGGTCAGCCGGCAGAACGGCGCAGTCTCGCTGACGGCAACCTCGACGTCCGGATCCTTGGCCGCAAGCCCGACAGCCACCTCGTGTCGTGACATCTCAGGCATCGGGTTGAGGTCATAGGCGGGAGCGAGACGCCATCCGGCAGGGGACCGCAAGAACCCGTGATTACGCAGATGGTCATCGCGATGACCGGTCACGATGTTGAACACGAGACGGCGGAATAGCTGGACGAGATCCTCTTGGATGTGGCCGGGTGCCCCGTTCAGGTCGATGGCCTCGGCCATCTCGGCGTAGGACGATGGCTCACGGTCCCGCTTGCCGAGCATCGTCATGGCCGACGCGAACAGACGGCGGCCGTTCCCATCTCGGTCGAAGCGACGCGCGAGGAACGTGTGGTACGGGCCGGACAACATCCGAAGGTCGACTTCCGGGACGTCGATCCCCGCGTGTGCAGCGATGCGGTTCAGAACGTATTCCCAGCCGCCCACGTCTCTGCGGTCGTTGTGCGACGGGAACTTCGCGAACCACAGCGCGCCTGCAGCATCACGGAAGTTCGCCTTGGGACGGGCACCACCCATCGGGCTGCCGGGGGCGAGAAGATGCCGCAGTGCGTCACGGATGGCGGACGGATCGTCATGACGTGGGTCGTCGACGATCCGAGCTGCCTGCTCCAGCTCCCGAATGTCCGCGAGTGGCGGGACGGAACCCGGACCATCGTCGAGGAACGGAGAACCTGCTGCGGGCGCGGCAAAGCGGAGCGCGCCCATGCGAAGCTCATCGTTGACGCCGAGCAGATAGTCCCACTCGCCGAGCGGCCGGGGCCGTCGGCCCGCTGCCCTGGCCTGGTCCTGCTCCCGGTAGTCGAGCAGGATCCGCCCCCATCGGTCAGGTGAGGCGTCGCTGAACACGGGCGCGAGCTGGTGACCCGGCTCCGGATACTGCGGCTCAACGGTCTGTTCGTAGTGGCTCGGGTCGAGCCGGAAGGCGGCGGGCTCGGACCACCATTCCGCGGCGTAGGCGAAGCCGATCGGGCTGTCGGAAGCACGACCGGCGGGCCGGAGGGTGCCGACGACGCGGCACGGACCGAGGTCGTGTGCGTCGAGGAAGACGGTGGCAGCATCCAGCCTCGACATCAGCGCAACGACCGCGAGGGACGCGGCAGGGCGGCGTCCTGTAGCTGGCGGCCGAGGACGTCGTCCCGGGCGACGGCACCCAGGTCGTCGACCAGCCCGAGCACGCCAAGCACCCGCACGAGCACGCCGAGGCTGACACTCGTGTCGCCGCGCTCCAGCCGGTGGATCGTCATCCGAGAGGTGTCGGCGCGCTCCGCGAGCTCCGCTGCAGGCATCCGGCGGCGCTCTCGGGCAAGTCGAAGCCGCGCGCCCAGCTCAGAAGCCGCGCGCTGCTGCCGTGGGTAGAGTGGCTTCGACTTCTTCATGTCTCATAGAGTAGACACAACGCCACGTTATGTCAATGTTATGAGACTCGAGCTTCGGTCCGCGAGACGCGCCGGCGTGCTTCCGTGGCCCGCCCAGACGCAGGGGCCGCTTCCCTGCCCTGGTACTCCCGACACGATCCGACCGACCCAGGGCATCCGCCAGCTGGCGCTCTTCCGGTTCAGGGACAACCGCGTCACTCGGCGACTACTTCGCCTACAAGCTCGACAAGATCGGGAAGCTACTGCACTCGACCGACGCTGCCTGCAGCGGCGGGAAGCAAGGCATCCGATCCTGGCGAGGGCCGGACGGGCACGGGACCATCGCGTGCTATCTCGCTGACGGGCGAGCCAAGCTGCGATGGACGAACGAGCGCACGAGCACCTACGGCATCGTCGATGCGACCCATGCGAGCATCAAGAGACTCTCGGACTGGTGGCAACGCGCGAGCGTCTCGTGAGAGTGGGCCCGAAGGCTTCGCGGTCGGCTTTCTCTCGCGCCGACTCAGAGCTGGGAGAGACTGTCGGACTGGTCGGCTGTTAACCGATTGGTCGTAGGTTCGGAACCTACCGCCGGAGCCACGTCTGCCTCGGTCGACGCTCGCGGCGAGTCCTCGCCCGGGTCGCGCCGGACCGCGGCCACTGAGCCCTCGACCGCTGCTGGTCACTCGCCCAGGACCACTTCCTCCCGCCAGCCCGGTCGGTAGGTCTCAAGGCCCAGTGCCCGGACCTTGGGCTCCAGCGCCGCCGACGCCTCCGGGTCACCATGGACGAGGAAGACCCGCTGCGGCTTCCGCTCGGCGCGGGCGAAGTGGGCCAGCCAGTCGAGCAGCTCCGTCTCGTCTGCATGCGCGGAGAAGCCGTCGATGGTGCGGATGCGGCAGCGGACCTCCCGCTGGGCACCCTCCAGCTTCACCGTTCGGGCACCGTTCTGGATGTGCGCGCCCAGCGTGCCCTGGCCCTGGTAGCCCACGAAGAGCAGCGTCATGGCGGGATCATCGATGAGGTCGGCGAGGTGGTTGAGCACGCGCCCGCCGGTGAGCATGCCGCTCGAGGCCACGATGATCATGGGCCGCGGCGCCGTGGCGATGGAACGTGAGCGGCGGGCCGTGTCGGCCACGACCGCACCCGGGTAGTCGAGCGGGGTCTCCCCGGTCTCCAGCAGCAGGCGCGTCTCGTCGTCGTAGTAGCCCGGATGCTTGCGATAGATGTCGCTCGCGAGCGACGCCATCGGCGAGTCGAGGTAGAGCGGCACGTGCGGGATCTCGCCGGCGCTCAGCAGGCGGTCCAGGTGCCACACGATCTCCTGGGTCCGTCCCACCGCGAAGGAGGGGATGAGCAGCACTCCGTGACCGTCGACCGTCTCGCGGACCGCGGCGGCCAGTTGCTCGACCGCCTCGGTGGCCGGCTCGTGGTGGCGTCCCCCGTACGTCGATTCGGTGATGACGAAATCGGCGCCGCTGGTGATCGGCGTCGGATCCTCGATGATGGGCGTGTCGGGACGGCCCAGGTCCCCGGAGAAGACGAGCCGCCGCGAGCGTCCCGACTCCTCCACCTCGAGCACGATGATGGCCGAGCCGAGGATATGGCCGGCATCCTCGAAGGTGGCGGTGACGCCGGGTGCCACGACCCGCGGCTCGCCGTAGCGGACCGTCTGGAACCGCTGCGACGCTTCGAAGACATCGTCCAGGTCGTAGAGCGGCTCATCGTCGCGCAGCCTGACCTCCGGGGGCTGTGCCCGCAGGTGCGCCTCCTCGTCCGGCTGGCGCTCGCCCTTCTGATCGGGACGCGCGTCAGCGTCACGTGAGCGCTCGTGCTTGCGGCGTCCGCGACGGCGGGCCCGCTCCACCTGGATCTTGGCGCTGTCGGTCAGGATCAGCAGGGCCAGGTCGGCGGTCGCGGAGGTCAGGAAGACGGGACCATCGAAACCCTCCCGCACGACCACCGGCAGATAGCCGCAGTGGTCGAGATGCGCGTGCGTCAGGAGCACCGCGTCCAGCGAGGCAGGGTCGTAGGGGAGGGCGGCGCGGTTGCGCTCCACGTCCGAGGGCAGCCCCTGGAACATGCCGCACTCGACGAGCACCCGAGCCCGGTCGGTGGTGAGGAGGAACTGGGAGCCGGTGACCGTGGTGGCCGCGCCCACGAACTGCAGTTTCATCACGCCCTACCCCCGTGCTGCGGAGCACACGCTGCACCCGGCGACCGTGAGGCACAAGGGCCATCAGGACCGGACCTGGCTCGGCGCACGGCCTCGCCGACAGCATCCTGATGCCGAGCGTGGGTGCCGTCGGCGGGCATCTGGCGCACGCTGCTAGCGTGGGGTCCCAGCGACAGGAGACCCCATCGATGTGCTCGGACCCCGATAGCCACCCTCCCATCGACCCTGCCGACCACGGCTCGGCCAGCGGTCACGAGATCGGCCTCATCGTCAGCGACGGTAGCCGCTGCACCGCCTATCAGGCCGACGCAGCCCGGACCGACGGGCGTGGGCATGATCGTGCTGCCCGACTACAACGGGCTCACCGGCTTCTACCAGGAGCTGGCGCTGCGCTTCGCGGAGGACGGCATCGATGCCGTGGCCATCGACTACTACGACCGCATCGCCGGGCCACCGCCACGCGACGTCTCGTTCGAGCCGCAGCGACTCGCTCGCCAGACGAAGTGGACGGAGCTGCAGGCCGACGTCGCCGCCGCGGCCGCTCATCTGAGGATGCGCCGACACGTCGAGTCCCTCTTCTCGGTCGGCTTCTGCTTCGGCGGTCGCGTGTCATTCCTGCTGGGCTCGCTGCCGGAGCTGCGGATGGCCGGCGTCATCGGCTTCTACGGCTGGCCCGTGGGCCCGTTCCTCAATGACACACCCGCGCCGGCTGCGGTCGCGGGCACGTTGGAGGCACCGGTGCTCGGCATCTTCGGCGGGGCGGACCAGAAGATCCCTGCGACCGATGTCGAGTCGTTCAGGAAGGCGCTCGCTGCCGCCTCGGTCGAGCACGACATCCGCACGTACGAGAACGCGCCGCACTCGTTCTTCGACCGCGCCCAGGCAGACCACGCCGAGGCCGCGACGGATGCATGGTCGGCCGTGCGAGGCTTCATCGCCTCCCATGGGGGACGACCCGCCGCTC
>CAVPNC010000010.1:0-47491 GCA_963706695.1 uncultured Chloroflexia bacterium
CTCAGTCGAGGATGAGCCACGCCGCCAGCCGGTCCGGGTTGCCCCGCTGAGGCGCACGAACAGGATGGTCTCCCGGTCGGCCGTCGTGTCGAGCACGGATGCGGCCTCGACGTGCACACCGGGGAAGTGGTCCTGAGAGGGTGGCGAGCACAAGCGACTTCGTGCCAGGCCGCCGGCCACGGACGACGAACGCAGCACCGCCAGAGGCGGTCTCACCCGAGCGTCGCTCGAAATGGAGCTTCGTACGCAGCGCCGTCCGGTTTGCCAATTCGGCGAGCGCGCCAGCTACGCGCCGCCACGGCCGGCCACGAAGCGGCCGGCCACGCCGCCAGGGGATTCGGTCTGCTCGTCGAGTCCCGTGCCTTGCCCTTCTTGGCGTCAGCCCAGCCCACGCCGGTGCCCTTCTCCGAGCCCTGGTGATGCCGCGGATGGCGGCGCCAGCGCCGGTGATGCGGGTGAGCAGGCCGACGTCGGCGGCCCGTGATCTGGGTGGACTGGCTTGCCGTGTCGCGCTGGCCCAGGTGGAGTCCACGACACCGTCTGTGCTCCACGCTATTGGGAGACTCGGATGCCACACGCCTGCGATCGCGGCCACACCTCCCGCGGTCAGCTCGACGCGCGCGCGCGGCTCATCGGCCGCGATGGTGGCTGGCGGGTTCCTCGACGAGCTCACGCGAGTTCTCCTCTGGCTCGGGCGGAGACCGACGACGACGTACGGCGACGCGGTACCGTAGCGCAACACCGGGTCGCACCAGGCCGGCGTACCGGCCTGCACCGACGTTGAGGGCTGCGGACGGCAGGGCCTATTCGGCGGGCAGGTAGTTGACCTGCAGCGCGCCGTCGGCGTCCCGCAGCTCGAGGTAGTCGGAGGTGTCCACGGTCAGGGCGAGCGGCGCCCAGGGCCTGGAAGTACTGCTGCTGCGACAGCTCGGCGAGGGCCGGGTCGACAGGCCATCACGGCGCTCGCCACTTCGGCGCGATGGTGATGGCATCGCCGTCGATCTGAGCCGTGGTAGCCGTTGAGCCTGTCGTTGCCCAGCGCGTCCGCGTTGAAGACAGCCGTGATCGACGACGTGTAGGCGTTCGTCTCGACGGCATCGTTGCCGTTGTTGAGGCCCTGGGCGACCCACGAGCCGACGATCGTGGCCTCGGGCGCCAGGTCGAACTCCAGCAGGAACGCGCCCTCTGCATCGAGCAGCGCCATCTGGATGCCGCCGGACTGGTAGGCGGCGACCTGGCGCAAGGTTGGCCAGGAAGGCCTGCTCGGTGTCCATGATCGGTGGCACGCACGCCATCATCGTGGAGCCGATCGGGCCGAAGGTGAGCTCGAAGCCGTCCAGCTCGTAGCTGGTGAAGTAGCTGTTGCAGCCGCCGTTGCCGCCCGCGTCGCCGCCGTCCATCCGTAGCGAGGCGCCGAGGCGCTCAGGCACGGCGACCATCTCGCCGTCGATGACTTGCCCCGTCAGGAGCCAGGTCAGGCCCTCGATGGGGTAGACCCCCACCAGCTCGTCATCGCTCCGCGCGTCCGTCGCGATGGTGCCGGCGGCGAGGCCTGCGCTGAGCGCGACCGCGGCCAGCGAGGCCAAGGTGATACGGAGCTTGTGCACGGCGACGGACCTCCGACACTTCGTTGGTTACGACGACCAAACCACAGTCTATGCGCATCCGGTCGCAGGGGCGTGCGGCTCAGGCCTTGGTATCGGCGCCCAGGAAGCGTTCGACGAAGCGCCAGCGCCAGAAGATCCAGACCAGCACCGCCCAGGCCAGCGCGCCGCCGAGGGTGATGCTCAGGTCGCGGATGGACAGCGGATACAGGTTGAAGAAGTCCCGGAACGGCGGTACCAGCAGCACCACGCCCAGTGCACCGGTCAGGCTCAGGGCCAGCCACGTCGGACGCCAGTCGGGCGAGAGCGGCTCGATCACCGCCAGGAGCTTGAGGGGCGGCTCGACGAAGACGACCACCATCATGCCCACGAGGATGAGGAAGACCGTCACGGAGGTCTTGGCCGCCTCCTCCACGGCTCGCTCCGTGGCCAGGCCGGCCTCGAAGTCGGCGTTGCCGATGAAGAACACGCCGGTGACCACGAGCAGGCCCACGATGGAGGCCAGACTGGCGGCCGGGAGCACGAACTTGGCCAGTGTCCGCAGCAGCGACTCACCGAGGAACGGCCCCGGGCGCGACCAGATCGCGAGCATGGCCGTGGGGATGCCCACGGTGAAGAGCGTGATGGCGGAGGCATTGCGCAGGTCGACCGGGAAGAAGCCGCTGGTCATGAGCACGAGGATGAGCATGCCCAGCGTGAGGATGCGGGTCAGGAACACGCGCAGGATGTCCTGCATGCCGTTGAGGATGCGTTGGCCTTCTCCGATGGCCGAGGCCAGGGCGCTGAAGCCGTCGTCGATGAGGATGAGGTCGGCCACACCTCGCGCCGCCTGCGTGCCGCTGCCCATGGCGATGGCCAGGTTCGAGCGCTTGAGCGAGAGCACGTCGTTCACGCCGTCTCCGGTCATGGCCACGTAGCGTCCCTGGCTCGCGCATCGTGCCCACCAGCCGCTCCTTGAGCTCGGGCGTGATGCGGCCGAAGACCGCCGTCGTCTCGACGGCGGCCTCGAAGTGTGGCTCGTCCATAGCTTCCAGCTCTGGCCCGGAAAGGACCCCGCCGCTGGTGTCGAGACCGGCCTGCTTGGCGAGCGTGGCCACGGTCTCGGGGTCGTCACCGGAGATGACGCGTACGTCGACGCCCATCTGCCGGAAGCGCAGCAGGGTCTCCGCCGCCTCTGGTCGCAGCAGGTCCCGCAGCACGATGATGGCGTAGGGCTTGGAGTCGCGCGGGAGCGTGGAGGTGTCGCCCTCGTCTTCCAGCTGCGGCGAGGGACTGTAGGCCGCAAGCAGCACGCGCATCCCGCGCGAGGCGTGATGGGCCACGAGGGCCTCGATGTTGCGCCACTGGGCCTCGCCGATATCGAGGTACTGGCGCAGGAAGGTCGGGGCCCCCATCGAGTACGTGCCCGCCGGCGGATGGACGGTCGAGATGCCCGCCGGCAGTGAAACGGCACTCCACTTGCGCTTCGACGAGAAGGGCACCTCCGTCAGCGGCACCCTCGAGATCGCGTGCACGGCTTCGGCGATGGCCTCGCTGGTCTTGTTGGTGGCGCGGCCGCTCGCGACCATGAGGCCCACCCGGCGCCGGGCGCTGGCCTCATCGCCTTCCAGTGGCAGGACCTGATCCAGCTCCAGCTGGTTGGCTGTGAGGGTGCCGGTCTTGTCGACGCAGAGCGTGTCGACGTGCGACAGCGACTCGACCGCGTTGGCCTGCTGCACGAGGGCCCCGAAGCGCGACATGCGCACGGCCGCAAGGGCGTAGGCGATGGCGATCGAGACGAAGAGCCCGTTGGGCACGAGGCCGACCAGCACGGTGGCCTCCACGATGGCATCGTCGAGCTGGGCGTCATCGACCACGTTCTTGACGATGAGCAGCAGCTGCAGGTAGAGCACCACGCCCAGGGTGACGCGGATGACGGTCTGGATCTGACGCTGCAGTGGCGTGAGCGTCCGGCGGAAGGTCTTGGCCCCGGCCGTGATCCGGCCCGCGAGGCTGGCCTCGCCGACCGTCCGAGCCACGTAGCGGCCACGGCCGGACGTGGGGTAGCTGCCAGAGAAGACCGCATCGCCCACGCGCTTGGGGACCATGTCCGACTCGCCCGTGAGCTGGGACTCGTCGACCTCCATCCGACCCTCGGTCAGCTCACCGTCCACCACGATCTGGTCGCCGGCCTCGACCTCGACGAGATCGCCCACCACGATCTCCTCGGGTCCCACCTCTCGCGGCTGGCCGTCGCGCACGATGGTGGCCATGGGCCGGGTGAGCAGGGCGATCTCGTCGAGTGCCTGCTTGGCGCGGATCTCCTGGTAGATGCCGACCACGATGTTGGTGCCGATGACCATCAGCGAGACGAAGGCGTCGAAGGGGCGGCCGACGATCACCAGCAGCGCACCCATCACGAAGAGCACGTTGTTGATGAAGGTGAAGACGTTCTCCCTGATGATGGCCCAGTAGGTGCGGGTCGTGGCCGGTGGAGCGCTGTTGCCCAGGCCCTGCTCGCGCCGCTCTGCCGCTTCGGCATCGGTCAGGCCGGTCTCGGGCGTGGGGGACAGGGCGTCGATGATGGCGCTGGCCTCGGTCATGATGCGGGGGCCGGGCGCACGCGATAGCGCAGGATCACGTCGTCGTCGGGGCTGGTGCTGGTGTCGATGAGCTGGAGACCGACCGCCGACGCGCGCGGCCAGCCCTCGCCGCCGACCGGCGTGGGCGCGCCAGCTCCGCCGAAGAGCAGGGGAGCGACGGCCAGCTGGAGTTCGTCCACGAGCCCATCTTCCAGCAGCGCGGCCACGAGCGTGCTGCCACCCTCGACCATCAGGCGTTCGATGCCGAGCCGGCTCAGCGCCCGCATGCAGGCCGTGAGGTCGACGCGCTCGTCCCCGGCCACGACGACCGTGGCGCCCTCGGCCTCGAGCGCCGCGATGGCAGCCTCGCCCGTGCGTGCCGAGGTGCACACCAGCACCCGACCGCCACCGGCCTGCACGAAGGCGCCACGGGGGTCGAGCGAACCCCTGCCCTCAGCCTCGAGTCGCGAGACGACCCCGACCTTCAGGGGTTGTGCCGGCTTGCCTGCGGCGGTGCGCTGTTCCAGCAGCACCGGATCGCGGACGGTCAGGCGCGGATCTTCGGCGAGCAGCGTCCGGCCCCCCACCATGACCGCGTCGGAGTCTGCCCGCAAGCGATCCACCCGGGCGCTGTCAGCCGTGCCCGAGATGCGCGCACCTGTGCGCGCGACGGTGTCGATCTTGCCGTCGGCGGTCATGGCCATGTTCACGAAGATGAACGGTCGAGGATGCACGGGCGCCCAATGCTAGCGAACGTGTGCGCGCCGGTGGGGCTGCTGCTGCGGAGACGGAGCGAGGCCCGCCTCCTCGACGGGCCTCGCGCTTGACCTCGGGCTGGGTGGGCTCGTCGTCGAGCCCTGGGCGATGGTGCCGCAGGACGGGCCGTTCGTCAGCGGTACGAACGGCCCGCATCGAAGCCGTGTCGGGCTCCTCGGCGGTGTGGTCGCAGGCGGTCGACCGCGGCGCGGGGTACGTGCGTGCAGTACCCATGGCATGGCAGCATCAGGGGCATGGACCGTCACACCAGGACCCCGGCAGCGCTGGCGGAAGACCTGCGCGTGCTCGGGCTGCGCCCCGGCGACCTGGTCATGGTGCATGCGTCGTTGCGTCGCATCGGACCCGTCGAGGGCCGCGCGGAGGGCGTGATCGAGGCCATCCTTGCGGCCCTCGCCCCCGATGGCACCATGCTCATGGTCCTGGGCGCGGCCGATGACCACGCCTGGGTCAACGAGCGTCCCGAAGCGGAGCGGGAGGCGCTGCTGGCTGATGCCGCGCCCTTCGACCACCTGCGTACGCCGGCCGCGCCCGACGTGGGCACGCTGGCCGAGGTCTTTCGCACCTTCCCGGGCACGCTCGTGAGCGACCATCCTGAGGGGCGTTTCGCGGCGCATGGTCCGCTGGCGCACGAGCTGCTCGACGAGGTGCCGTGGGACGACTACTTCGGTCCGGGCTCACCCCTGGAGCGGCTGCTCGATGGCGGCCGGGTGCTGCGCCTGGGTGCCGACATGAGCACTGTCACGGCCTTGCACCACGCCGAGTATCGCTGCTCGGTGTGGCCGGTGCGCCGGGTCCGGCGCCACCGCCTCGTGACGACGCCCGCCGGCCCACGGATCCGAACGGTCGAGTGCCTCGATGACGAACGAGGGCTGGTCGACTATCCCGGCGAGGACTACTTCGAGGACCTGCTTCGCGACTATCTCGCCACCGGCCGTGCTCGCACCGGGCGCGTCGGCAGCGCCCACGCCGAGCTGCTCGAGGCGGCCGACGTGGTGGCCTTCGGCGCACGCTGGATGGACGAACACCTCGAGGGTGCCCACCGGTCGGTGACCATGAAGGCCTTGGGCGCCCGGCTCGACCGCGACCTGCTGGACGCCCGCCGGCAGCGCAGCGCTGCCGAGGTAGCAGCCATCCGTTCGCTCAAGTCAGCCCTGGCCAACGCGGAGGCGGTTCCGGTCGAGGAGCGTCCGTATGAGGTGGTGCAGGGGAGCGCCGATGTGCCCCGTCGGGTGCTGGGCGCGGCAGACATCGCGGCCGTCGTCCGCGGGGAGCTCGATGAGCGCCGCCGGGCCCTCGCGCACTACGAGCGTGCGGGCCTGCCCGTGGACGATCTGCGCACGGAGGTCGTCACGCTCGAGCGCTACCGCCGGCCCGTCTAGGACCTGAGCGCTTCCTTGATGGCGGCGTCGAGCTTCTCGGCGGTGGGTGGGCCCACGAGGGGCACGACCCTGTGGACCCCCTCGGTCTCGACCCAATCGAGCTCCATGCCCGGTGCGGTGAGCACGATGGGCGTCTCGGGATGCATCTCGCGCAGCCGCTCGATGAGGTCCTTGCCGCCGCCGGACTCGGTCGTGGACCAGACGTCGTAGATCAGGACGTCAGCATCATCCACATCCGGGCAATGCTCGCCGCGCAGGACCGGGCAGGGTGATCCTGCCGGGCCGGCACAGCCGATGGGCTCGTAGCCAAGCCTGCGAAGGGTGTCCACCTCCTGGTCACCAAGGTCGATGTCGTGATGGACGACGAGCACACGCGTCATATCGGGCACCCCCGCTGTGTTTCCGACCCGGGAGGCGGGTCCCAGCGCCAGTATGCGCCCAGCGTGTCCAGGGTCGGGGGCCAAGCGTCGTCCGTCCATGGTGCCGAAGGTGGGATTCGAACCCACACGCCCTTGCGGACAGGGGTTTTTGAGACCCCCGCGTCTGCCATTCCGCCACTTCGGCTCGCCAGCGGGATTGTAGCCGCGCGAGGCTGCCGCGACGCGACGTGCCCAAGACGCGCCATGGCCTCGGTGTAGACTCGCCACGGCCAACCTGCAGGGGCACCGGGAGGGAGTCGTCGTGAACGACCGGAACCACGCCCGATACGCGGCCGACACATCTCGCACCCACATCGGGGGCGCTTGAGATGCCGGCTATCCGCACGCCGCGGTTGCCCGTGCGTCCAGTGCGCCGGGGCCGGGCTGCTGTGGTGACCCCGGAAGAGGCCGCGCCCGAGCCCTCGGTGGTGCAGTCAGGCGGCCTGCGCTGGATCCACATCCCCAAGCCGCGCCACTACGCGCAGGAGTGGCTCGAGCGCAACTTCGCGTTCCATCCGCTCGACTATGAGGACATCTACTCACGCAACCAGCGTCCCAAGGTCGACCGCTACGACGACTATCTCTTCGTGGTGCTCCAGTTCCCGCGCTACGACCGTGACCGCGAGCGACTCAACGTGGTCGAGCTCGACCTGTTCGTGGGCGGTGACTACGTCATCACCCTGCCCAACAACGATCTTGAGCCCATCGACTCCCTCTTCGCCCGCTGCCGGGAGAGCGAGGAGGTGCGCGAGGGCTACTTCGAGAAGGGTGCCCCCTTCCTGCTCTACAAGATCGTCGACCACGCCGTCGATTCATCCTTCCCCATGTTGCGCAAGATGGGGCAGAAGCTGGAGCGCATCGAGGACGACATCTTCGAGGGCAAGTCGGACGAGGTCGTTCGCGACATCTCCAATGCCAAGCAGGAGATCATCACCTTCCGCCGCATCGTGCGGCCGCAGCGCGTGGCCTTCCGCGACCTCGAGCGGGCCATGGACGTGGTCGGCCCCGAGGAGCTCGATGTCTACTTCGACGACGTCATCGACGCCTCCGAGCGCATCTGGGACACGCTCGAGAACTACAAGGAGGTGATGGTCGGTCTCGAGGAGTCCAACGAGTCGATCATCAGCCATCGCACCAACGACACCTTGCGCGTGCTGACCTCGATCACCGTCATCGTCCTGCCCCTGACGTTGCTGGCGAGCCTCTTCGGCATGAACGTGGCCTTCCCGGGTGAGGGCAGTGGGACCGCCTTCTGGATCATCGGCATCGTGATGACGGCCCTGCTGGTGGGCATGGTCCTGCTCTTCCGCCGCCGCGGCTGGCTCTGACGCGGCGATGGACCGCGCGGCCGAGAATGCCCGCGACCAGGCGCTCGTCGCCGCCGCGCTGGACGGAGAGCTCGAGGCCTTCAACCAGCTGGTCACGCTCTACCAGGACTACCTCTACTCCATGACCGTGCGCGTCGTACGCGACCAGGATGTGGCCGAGGACGCCGTGCAGGAGGCCTTCTTCAGCGCCTACCGCAACCTCGGACGCTTCTCCGGCCCATCCTTCCGAGCCTGGCTGACACGCATCTCCATCAATGCGGCGCGGGACATGCTGCGCAAGCGCAAGCGGCGACCGAGCGAGCCCTATCCCGAGTGGGAGGACGACTCGTGGCAGCCACCCGCTCCCGCCTCCGAGGGTCCCGAGCAGGTGTCGCTCGCGGCCCAGCGACGGGCAGCCATCGCGGGCTGCATGGACGGCATCACCGACGATCAGCGGACGGCCATCGTGCTCTTCGACGTCCAGGGCTACGACTACGGCGAGATCGCCGCCATCACCGGTGTCAGCGTGGGCACCGTCAAGTCCAGGATCCACCGCGGTCGTCTGGCCCTGCGTGATTGCCTCGGGCCGAGCATGGAACTGTTCCGTGGGTAGCGACGTCTCATGAGCGACATGTCACGCCCAGCCGCGCCACCCTCCGCCGCCGAGCACGAGCGCCATGACGTGCTGCTCGTGGCGCAGCTGACGGCGGGAGACCAGCTCTCGCAGGCGCAGTTGGCCGAGGGCCAGCACCTGCTCGAAACCTGTGGCCAGTGCGCGGCGCTGGCGGCCGACCTGCGCACGGTCTCCATGGCGGTCGCGGCCGAGCCGGTGCCGCCGCGGCGCCGTGACTTCCGCCTCAGCCCGCCGCAGGCCGAGGCGCTCTCCGGCAACGCCCTCGCGCGCTGGCTGCGCGGCCTCTCCCTGCCCACCAGCCGTGCCTTCCAGCCGCTCGCGGCGGGTGCGCTTTCCGTGGGGCTGCTGTTCGTCGTGGCCGGGTACGCCTGGCCGGACAGCGGGGTCGTCTCGGTCCAGGCGGAGCCCAACCTCGGCACCTACGCCGACCCCTCTGCGGCCGCGGCGCCGGCGGAGGTCAGCACGACAGACCTGAGCGAGGAGGCCGCGAGCGCCTTCCTCGATCCGGAGTTCTCCGAATCGCTCGACGAGCACCAGGCCGGGACGTCGGAGCGGGCGCTGCAGAAGTCGACGACCAGTGGACCGGAGGCCCCGGAGCTCGACGCCATGGAGCTCGAGGCTCCAGCCGCGGCCGCACTCGAGGCCAGCTCGGGATCAGCGCAAGGCGATGGACGTGGGTCGGACGAGTCCAGCGCCGGCGCCGTCGCGGCTGACGCTGATGTCATGGCCGAGCAGGCAGCGGAAGACGTGGCCCTCGATGCGGTCGACGACGGTCTCGAGGCCGGCGCTGTGGTCCCCGCCGAGACGACGGCCACGAACGCTGCGGCCGACCTGCCCACCGATGGGAACGGCCCCGAGGAGCTGCTCATCGTGCTCGGCTCGCTGCTGGCGCTCGGCGGTGGCGGCCTCTTCCTGTTGGGGTGGCTGGTCCGACGCTCGAGCGACCCGCTGCTGCGATAGTCGAGCTCGCCCACGGCTACACTCGGTCCCGTGGACCGGCTCATGTTGCTCGACGCGCACAGCCTCATCTATCGAGCCTGGTTCGCGTTGTACGAGACCCCCTTGACCACGAGCAAGGGCCAGCTCGTCAATGCCGCCTTCGGCTTCTGGTCCATCGTGCTTGCGCGGGTTCGCCGACATGCAGCCGGACCACGTCATGTGCTGCTTCGACGTCGGCCGCTCGTTCCGTGCTGACCGCTACGAGGGCTACAAGGCGACGCGCAAGCCCACGCCCGATGACCTGCGCGACCAGTTCCCGGTCGTGCGCGAGACGCTCGAGGCCTTCGGCATCCCCATCTACCAGATGGAGGGCTTCGAAGCCGACGACCTCATCGGCGCGCTCTCACGACAAGCGGAAGCCGCGGGCCTGGAGACGATCATCGTCTCGGGCGACCTGGACATGCTGCAGCTCGTCACCGAACGGACCAAGCTGATGACCACGCGCATGGGCGTCAACTCCACGGTCATCTACGATCCCGAGCGGATCCACGAGCGCTATGGCCTCCAGCCTGCGCAGATGGTCGACTTCAAGGCCCTCAAGGGTGACTCGACGGACAACATCCCTGGCCTGGCCGGCGTCGGCGACAAGACCGCGGCCAAGCTGCTCGACACCTTCGGGACCCTCGACGAAGCCTACGCTCGCATCGACGAGGTCAAGCCGGACAAGCTGCGCCAGAAGCTCGTCGACCATCGCGATGACGTGATGCTCTGGCGAGAGCTGGTGACCATCGACCGCAACGCGCCCATCGAGCTCGACCTGGACGCCGCGCGCCTCGGCGACTACGACCGTGGCGAGGTCATCCGGCTCTTCCGCGAGTACGAGTTCCGCTCGCTGGTGGAGCGGCTGCCGGGCGTCGAGGGTGAGGACGCGCTGGCCCCCGGTGACCTGCTCAAGGAGGCCGACAGGCAAGGACCGGTGCCGGCCGCGCAGGTCGCCGGCCGTGCCCCGAAGGCGTCATCCGAGCGCGAGCGGCAGCGGACTGCAGCTGACCCTTGACTTCGGGGCCGTGGCGGGAGCCGGGGCCCAGGCCGCCAGGGCAGGGGCAGGCGCGGCGGTCATCTCCACCGAGGGCCTCGATCCGTCGGCCCGGCTGCAGACGATCCTCACCGAGCCGACCGGTGTGGAGTCACCCGCGTCGATCGACGGGCTGGACGCCTGGCTGGCCGGCCAGTCCGAGCTGGTGGTCGGGGCCGTCTTCGACGATGTCCGGCCGCGCCGTGGCACCTTGCAGGCGCTGGCCGTGGCCGGCGAGGATGGACGCATCGTCACGGCCGCCGGTGAGGAGGCGCTCGCCCTGGGCGCTGCCGTGTTCGGCTCCGGTCGACCGCTCGTCGGGCACGAGCTCAAGCCGTTGCTGGTGTGGCAGCTCTGTCAGCGCGACCCTCGCGCCACGACATCGCTGAGCGCGTCGGGCGCGTCGCTCTCGCCGCTCGGGTTCGATACGCAGATCGCGGCCTACATCCTGAACGCGGCCCTGCGCAGCCAGTCGCTGGCGGACATCTGCGCGGAGCGGCTGGAGGTCTCGCTGCCAGCCGCCGGGGAGCTCGACCCGGCGGCTGCCGCAGCCGTGCAGGCGGCGGCGGTCTCGGCTGCCCAGGAAGCGCTCGGTCGCGCGTTCGACGAGCAGCCTGAGCTGCGACGAATCCTCGACGAGCTGGAGCTGCCGCTGGTGCCGGTGCTGGCCGACCTGGAGGCCACCGGGGTGGCGCTCGATCGGGGCTCGCTGGGGGCCCTCGCGCTGACCTTCGGCGAGGCCATCGCACGCCTGCAGGAGGACATCTACGCGGCGGTCGGCCACGAGTTCAACCTGGGCAGCCCCAAGCAGCTCGAGCAGGTGCTGTTCTACGAGCTGGACCTGCCCAGGGGCAAGCGCACCAAGACCGGCTACTCCACCGCCGCCTCCGTCCTCGAGGAGCTGCGCGCGGCCCACCCCATGGTGTCGATGCTGCTCGACTGGCGCGCCTACACCAAGCTCAAGTCGACGTACGTGGACGCCCTGCCTACGCTGATCGACCCGACCACCGCGCGCCTGCACACGACCTTCCAGCAGGCGGTGGCGGCGACCGGTCGACTGTCCTCCGCTGATCCCAACCTCCAGAACATCCCCGTGCGCAGCGATCTCGGTCGCAAGATCCGCTCGGCCTTCGTGGCTGGTGGCGAGGACCTGGTCCTGTTGGCGGCCGACTACAGCCAGATCGAGCTGCGCGTGATCGCCCATGTCTCGGGGGATGAGCACCTCAAGGAGGCGTTCGCCCGTCGCGCTGACATCCATCGCGAGACGGCCGCGCGGGTGCTCCACAAGGAGCCCGCGGACATCACGCCCGACGAGCGTTCGATGGCCAAGATGGTCAACTTCGGACTGGCCTACGGCATGAGCGACTACGGCCTCGCGACACGGGCGGGCATCCCGCGCGAGGAGGCCCGCGCCTTCATCGACTCCTACTTCGGGGCCTATACCGGCATCAGCCGCTACATGGTCCACATCAAGCAGGTCGCCGCCGAGCAGGGCTACGTCGAGACGCTGCTGGGGCGGCGCCGCTGGATCCCCGAGCTCTCGGCTCGCAGCTCGCAGCTGCGCCAGGCCGGCGAGCGGATGGCGATCAACATGCCCATCCAGGGCACCGCCGCGGACATCATGAAGATCGCCCTCATCCGGCTGCACGAGCGGCTCTCGGCCGAGCGGTCGCCGGCCCGCATGCTGCTGTCGGTGCACGACGAGGTCCTGTTGGAGGTCCCACGCTCGGAGGTGGAGGCGCTCGCCCCGCTGGTGCGCGAGGTCATGGAAGGAGCGCTCAAGCTGGACGTCCCCCTGGACGTCGACGTCAAGGCCGGTGCCGACTGGGAGTCGATGACGCCGCTGGAGCGCGTCTAGCCAACGAAACCCGAGCTGCCCGAGGTCCAGGCGATGCTCGGCGACGAGCAGGCCGGAGGTCGTCACGACCGCGCAACCGACACCACGCCACCGGATGCGATGGCACAGGCGGCTCGTCGAGTCGCGGTGCTGTCGTTGTGGGGCGAGATCAGCCGGTCTGGAAGGCCCTCTTGGACAAGCCCCACCAGAAACCCTCGATCGTGGTCTCGGGGGCTTGGTCGGCCCTCGTCGAGGCGCCCAGCGTGACAAAGAGCGGAGCGAAGTGCTCGACGGTCGGGTGCGCGTACGGCATGCCGGGCGCCCGTTCCCTGAAGGCGAGCAGCTCGTCGAGGTCTCCCTGCTCGAGCGCCTCGGCGGCCCAGCGGTCGAACTCCACCGACCATGCCGGCGCGTCATGAGTGTGGCCCATGTACTCGTGGATGAAGGGCAGGCCATGGGTCATGAAGCCCGATCCGACGATGAGCGTGCCCTCGTCTCGCAGCGGTGCCAGCCGTCGCCCGAGCTCGAAGAGGTGGGCCGGGTCAAGGTCCGGCATGGACATCTGCAGCACCGGGATGTCCGCTTCCGGATACATGGCCTTGAGTGGGACCCAGGCCCCGTGATCGAGACCGCGAGACTCGAACTCCTGCACCGGCTCGCTCGTCGGCATGAGCTTGCGGACATCCGTGGCCAGCCCTGGCGCCCCAGGTGCGTCGTACGTCATGCGGTAGTAGTGCTCGGGGAACCCGTAGAAGTCATAGACGAGCGGGACGCGTCGGGTCGAGCTGATGGCTACGGGGGCGTTCTCCCAGTGCGCTGAGACGATGAGGATCTGCTTGGGCCGCGGAAGCTGCTCGGCCCAGCCTCGGAGCTCGGCCATCCACGCCGCATCCTCGAGGAGCGGCGGCGCGCCGTGGCCGAGGAAGAGGGTAGGGACGGGTCCACTGGCATCGCGGTCAGCGAGCACGCCCGGGTGTTTCGGGTCATCCATTCGGTCATGATAGTTGCAGCCGCAACCAGCCTGCTGCCCCGGCGGCACCGACGATCGACGTCAGGCGCAAGGGCCCCGCGGGGGTGGGGTTGCGACGATCGGCCGCGCGCTCATCGTCGTCGGCGCGTTCGCGGCATGGCGACTGTGGCGAGCACTCGTCCACGCGGGCACGCGCTAGGCTGAGGCCATGCCAGAGCTACCCGAGGTCGAGACGATGGCGCGTGACCTGGCGCCGCTGGTCACGGGCGCCACCGTCGCCGAGGCCTGGTGGGACTGGGCGCCGGTGATCCGCCATCCTGACCCGGCGACCTTCGCGCAGCGGATCAAGGGACGACGCATCGAGCGCGTCGGCCGGCGCGCCAAGTGGCTCGTGCTCGACCTCGACGACGAGACGGTCCTGGTCATCCAGGTGAAGATGACCGGCCAGCTCTTCGTGCTGCCCGCGGGCACCGTCCACGACAAGCACGTCCACCTGCGGCTGACCCTCGACGGCGGACCAGTGGCGGGTGGTGGTCGGATCGAGGGGCCGCGCTGGCTGCTCTTCCGCGATGTGCGCAAGTTCGGACGTGTCGGTCTGTACCGACGGTCAGCGGATGGCACCATCCTGGGCGAGGACGGCGAGGGCGAGCTCTTCGGAGGCCACGGCCCGGAGCCGCTCGAGGACGACTTCACCGTGCGTCGGTTCCGGGAGCGGCTGCGTCGGCGGCGCGGCCGGCTCAAGACGACCCTGCTGGACCAGTCGTTCATCGCCGGCGTCGGCAACATCTACGCGGACGAGTCGCTCTGGCGCGCCCGCCTGCATCCGCTGCGCTCTGCAGACTCGCTCGGTCCCGCCCAGGAGCGCCGTCTGTACGAGGCCGTGCGCGCGGTCATGCTGGAGGCCATCGAGCGCCGTGGCTCATCGGTCGATGACTACACCGCTCCGGAGGGTGGCGGCCGGATGCAGGAGCACCTTGACGTGTACCAGCGCACCGGCGCGCCCTGTCGGCGTTGCGGACGGCCCATCCGCCGCTTCGAGCTCAACGCCCGCGGTACCCACTTCTGCTCGTGGTGTCAGCGCCTGCCCGCGGGGGACCGCAGCGCTGCCAACGCGGCGCTGGCACGCAGCGCGCGACGCTCCGCCCGGCGGGGCCGGATCTGGTCGGAGCTCGGCGGACCCGACGCGGGCTCGTAGAGGCACACTAGGGGCATGTCCATCCTCCGCCTTGACGGGGTCCGCCGTGAGATCGGCGACTTCGTCATCCTCGACTCGGTCACGGCCGCCCTGGCTCGTGGCGAACGGGTCGGGCTCGTGGGCGGCAACGGAGCGGGCAAGACCACGCTGCTCGAGATCGTGGCCGGGCGCGAGGAGGCCGACGCCGGCCACGTCCACACGGCGAGGGGCCTGCGTCTGGGGCTGCTGACCCAGGAGGCCAACCTCGACCGCCACTTCATCGAGGCACCCACGGTCCGGGCCATCGTGCGCAGTGGCGCCGCCGAGGTCGAACGTATGGAGCGTGAGCTGGCCGAGCTGGAGGCGCGCGGCGCCGAGGCCGTGCAGAGTGCGGTCTACGCCGCCCTGCGTGAGCGCTTCGAGGCCGCCGACGGCTATCACCTGGACCAGCGTGTGCAGGAGTCGCTGGCGGGCCTGGGCATCCCGCGCAGCCACTGGGACCACAGGCCCGACGAGCTGTCTGGCGGTGAGCAGACCCGCGTGGCCCTGGCCCGGCTGCTGGTGGCAGACCCGGACCTGCTGATGCTGGACGAGCCCACCAACCACCTCGACATCGCCGCCCTCGAATGGCTCGAGATGACGCTTGTGAAGCGCGATCGGGCGCTGCTCGTGGCCTCGCACGACCGGGCCTTCCTCGACAACGTCGTGGAGCGCATCTGGGAGCTGCGCGAGCGGCGGCTGGCCGTCTTCCGGGGCGCCTACTCGGCGTATCTGCTCCAGCGTGAGTCGGCCGATGCACGAGCTCGCAGCATGGCCGGTTCCACCCGCTCCGCCATCAAGCGCGAGGAGGAGCTGGTCCAGCGTTATCGCAGCCAACGCAAGCACGTCAAGATGCACGAGCACGAGCGGCGGCTCGACTCGCTGCGGGCCAGCCAGGTGGACGTGCCCCGCACCAGCGCCCGCCTGAGCCTGCCCGGCTCGGGCCTGATGGGCGCGGCGCCGGCGCGCTCCGCGGAGATCGTGGTCTCCCTCGAGGACGTGCTCTGCGGCTACCCCGCCGCCGACGGGGCGGCGGCCCTGCCCATCGCGCGCGTCGGCCGGCTGGAGGTGCGTCGAGGCGATCGGATCGGGTTGGTCGGGCCCAACGGAGCCGGCAAGTCCACGCTGCTGCGCACGATGGCCGGGGAGCTGCCCGCGCTCGAGGGCTTCGTGCGCATCGGCAAGAACGTCATGCCCGGCTACCTCTCGCAGCTGCGCGACCGACCGTTCAGCGGGCTCGACGTGCTCGACGCGCTCACGGCCGTGGCCCCGGTCACGCCGGGGGCGGCCCGCTCCTACCTGGCCCGCTTCCTCTTCCGCGGCGACGACGTGCTCAAGCCCGTGAGCGAGCTCTCGGGTGGTGAGCGCTCGCGCCTCGAGCTGGCGCTGCTGGGCGTCGGCGCGGTCAACCTGCTCCTGCTCGACGAGCCCACCAACCACCTCGACATCGCCGCTCGCGAGGCGCTCGAGGCCTTCCTGCGTGAGTCCGAGGCCACGCTCGTCGTCGTCTCCCACGACCGCCGCCTCCTGGAGTCGACGTGTGACCGCCTGTGGGTGGTGGCGCCTGCGGCTTCGGGCGAGCCGGCCCTGGTGGCGCCCTTCGAACGCGGCTACCGCCAATGGCGGGCCGCGGTGGCCGAGGGCTGGACGGCGGCCGATGCCCTCGCCCGGGCAGCAGGCGGGGTGAGCCGGCCGGCGCCGCGCCCACCGACCACGCCCCAGCCGGCGCCCACCGCACGTCGGGATCACGAGGATGGGCGGCCGCGACTCTCCAAGGACGCCTATCGTCGCGAGCACGAGCGCATCGAAGCCGACATGGAGCGACTGGCCGAGCGCAAGGCCGCGCTCGAATCGGCGCTCGAGGATCCAGGGGTGCAAGCGAACTTCGTCGAGCTGCGCCGCCTCGGCAGCGAGCTGGCCGAGGTCGACGGCGCCCTCAACCAGGCGGAGGACGCCTGGCTCACACTCGAGGAGCAAGCACCGACATGAGCGAGGCGGACGTGATGGAGACGGGGATCATGCGCGGCGAGGACCTGCTCATCATCGGTCTCACCGGACCCATCGGCTGCGGCAAGTCCACGGTGGCGGCCATGCTGGCCGAGCTGGGCGGAGCCGTCATCGATGCCGACGCCCTGGCTCGCGACGTGACCGCACCCGGCGAGCCGGCCCTCGGCGCGATCCGCGACCGGTTCGGGGATGCCGTCTTCGAACGCTCAGGGGCCCTGGACCGGTCGGCGCTCGGGGCCGTCGTCTTCAGCGACGCGGCGGCCCTTCGCGACCTGGAGGCCATCGTGCATCCGGGCGTGCGCAGGCTGGTGGAGGAGCGCCTGGATCGCGTCCGGCGTGAGGGCGACCCCTTCGTGGTCATCGAGGCCATCAAGCTGGTGGAGGGCGGCCTGGCCGCGCGCTGCGACGAGGTCTGGCTCATCGAGTGCCCGGCCGACGTGCAGCGCGAGCGCCTGGCCGGGCGCGGCATGGACGCGGCTGACATCGGACGCCGTCTCGCCGCGCAGGGGACCGACCTGGCCGAGCGCCTGTCCGCTCACGCCTCCCGCCGCTTCGATACGAGCGGGACACAAGAAGACATCCGCGAGCGCGTCGAGGACGCACTCGCGGATGTACTTGCGCCAAGGTTCGCCGGCCCCATCTGGGGGCCGGTCGAGCGCCCCTAGGGGGCGGGTTCCTCCTCCGGCTGCGGGCTCTCGCCGGCCAGGCCGTCGTCGACGAGGGGATCGTCGACGTCGATCTCGATGAGACCGGTGTCGGGCGAGGGCGACGGCGGCAGCGCCTCTTCGAGGTACGGCTGCGCCGGGAACGGGGAGGGGAAGGCGACCGGCTGCGGGTAGACCGTGCCGTCGATCGTCTCGGGGATGCGGAAGTTGTAGCGGGTGAGCAGGGTGTCGTTCGTCTCGCCGTAGTTCGAGCGGTCGATGTCGCGGATGTCCGTCTCGGGTCGGAGGGCGAGGGTGAACTGTGCGCCCTGGTTCTGGGCGTGGGCGATCTCCTCTGCGGTCTGCAGGTCGGTGCGCACGATGTAGGTGCTGCTGTCCTCGGGTCGCGTGATGACCTTGACGTCGAGCCACATGAGCTTGGTCGAGGAACCAGCCTCGTAGGCGAACGGTTCGCCCGTGGTGGGGTCGGTCGCGGTGACCGCCTGCGTCTCGGGATCGGTGGGCAGGGTCACGGAGATGGGGAACGTGGCGATGACGTCGACACGGTCGTTGGTCGTGATGAAGCCGCCGACGGCGCGATCGTTGGGCACGTTCAGGCTGACCGCGCGCAGCACCGGCGAGTCGGGTGCGATGGTCTCGTCCGGCTCGAGGATGTCGAGCGAGCCGGCGGTCTGGGCCTGGGCCAGCATGTAGGGCGTGATGGGCTGGAGGCCCACGATGGAGATGCCGGCCACCTTGCCGGCCACCTGGGCCGGGTCGGTGAAGGCGCCTTCGTTCGAGGCGTCGAGGGGCACCTCGCGCAGCGTGACCATGTCGAACTGGATGGTCTCGCGAGCGGGGATGAAGTCGGCCGCGACGACCACGCTCCGCGTGGGGAAGACGGTCGCGTCCTCATCCTGGCCCTGGCTGCTAAGCATGAATGCAGCCGCACCTGCTCCGAGGGCGAGCAACACTCCGACGACAAGCACCAACGTTCGACGTCGGCTGTTGTCCTTGAACTCCATCTCCATGGTGGCAGGCTCCTGTGCGCAAGTCGCGGGTCGAGGGGGCAGTCGGAGGACGCGCTGCGCCCTACCCGTGCAGCCGTCAGCATCCGTGCCGGCGGTCCGACCTGCCATGGACCCATCGGGTACCGGCCCATAGGACTCTTTTCTGGCCTGCACCCCCGTGGACCGTGGTGGACCACACCGGAGTCGGGCGCTCCAGGGGGTCTCGGCGGCGTCTGCGTGTTCGAACGACTGTTCTGTTTTCGAGCGCGATTCGGGTATCATCGGCGCCATGCCTGACTTCGAGCTCGTCGCGCCCTTCAAGCCCACCGGCGATCAGCCGCAGGCCATCGAACGCCTGGTCGAGGGGCTCAAGGCGGGCGCCAAGCACCAGGTCCTGCTCGGCGCCACGGGCACCGGCAAGACGTACGCCATCAGCGAGGTCATCGCCCGGACCGGCAAGCCCACGCTCGTGCTGGCGCACAACAAGACGCTCGCGGCACAGCTCTACAGCGAGTTCCGCGACTTCTTCCCCGACAACGCCGTCGAGTACTTCGTCAGCTACTTCGACTACTACCAGCCGGAGGCCTACCTCCCGCGCAGCGACACCTACATCGAGAAGGACTCCAGTCGCAACGACGAGATCGACAAGCTTCGCCACGCGGCCACGCGCGCGCTGTTCGAGCGCCGGGACGTGATCATCGTGGCCAGCGTCTCCTGCATCTACGGTCTTGGTGCCCCGGTCGACTACGGCGCGACCGTGCTGCGCTTGCGTGTCGGTGGGCGCTACCGCCGTGATGGCGTGCTGCGCCAACTGGTGGACCTGCAGTACGCGCGCAACGATCAGGCCCTCTCCCGGGCCAAGTTCCGCGTCCGGGGAGACACGCTCGAGCTGCAGCCGGCCTATGACGACTTCATCGCCCGGGTGGAGTTCTTCGGCGATGAGGTCGAGCGTGTGACCGAGCTGGACCCGCTCACCGGTGAGGTCCTCGCGGAGCGGGCGGAGCTCAACGTGTATCCCGCGTCGCACTACGTCACGCCGCAGGAGAAGCTGGTCCTGGCCATCGATGACATCGATGCGGAGATGGAGCAGCGTGTCGGCGAGCTCGAGCAGAAGGGCATGGTGCTGGAGGCGGAGCGGCTCCGCCAGCGCACGACGTTCGACCTCGAGATGATGCGCGAGCTGGGCTTCTGCTCCGGCATCGAGAACTACTCCCGCCACCTGGCCCGGCGAGAGGCCGGCTCCCGGCCGTGGACGCTGCTCGACTACTTCCCGCCTGACTGGCTGCTGGTGGTCGACGAGAGCCACATGTCCATCCCGCAGGTCGCCGGCATGTACAAGAACGACCGCACGCGCAAGGAGGTCCTCGTCGACTTCGGCTTCCGCCTGCCCTCGGCCCTGGACAACCGGCCGCTGACGTTCGAGGAGTTCGACGCGCACCTCGACCAGGTCGTGCACATGAGCGCCACCCCGGGTCCCTGGGAGCTGCAGCGAGCGGAGCGGGTCGTGGAGCAGCTCATCCGGCCCACCGGCATCGTCGACCCCACCATCGAGGTGCGGCCCACGGAGGGCCAGATCGACGACCTCATCGACCGCATCAAGGAGCGTGTCGATCGAGGTGAGCGCGTGCTCGCCACGACCCTCACCAAGCGCATGGCAGAGGACCTCGCGGACTACCTGCACGAGATGGGCGTGAAGGTCTCGTATCTCCACAGTGAGGTGGACACCCTCGAGCGCGTGCAGATCCTGCGTGACCTGCGGCTGGGCGTGTTCGACGTGCTGGTGGGGATCAACCTGCTGCGCGAGGGCATCGACCTGCCGGAGGTCACGCTCGTGGCCATCCTCGACGCGGACAAGGAAGGCTTCCTGCGCAGCGCCTGGTCGCTCATCCAGGTCATCGGACGCGCCGCCCGCAACACCGGCGGCGAGGTCGTGATGTACGCCGACCGGATCACCGAATCGATGCAGGTCGCCATCGACGAGACCAACCGTCGCCGCAGCATCCAGCAGGCCTACAACGAGGAGCACGGGATCGAGCCGCAGACCATCGTCAAGGAGATCCGGGACATCAATGACCGTCTGGCCGCGGTGGCGCGCTCGTCGAGAGCTCCCGGTACCGATGAGCAGGCGCTCTCAGCCCTGGGTCAGGCGGAGATCGAGAAGCTGGTCGCGCAGCTTGAGGCTGAGATGAGGAACGCGGCCAAGCAGCTCGAGTTCGAGCGCGCCGCGGCCCTGCGCGACGAGATCCAGGAGATCCGCCTGCGTGTCCTCGAGGAAGACGCGTCGGTAGCCGTCCTGAAGGGAGCGGAGCAGGCCGCCAGGCAGGGCACGTCCGCCTCACCCACGGCCAAGCCGTCGGAACGGGCCGCGGCGCGAACGGCCGGTGGTCGACGCGATCGGGCAGGGGAGTCGATGCTCGAGGTGACCGAGGTCAAGGTGCTGCCAGCGGGCGAGGAGCCGGTCGAGGTCGACGAAGGCACAGCCGCTGACGTGTTCCCGGGCTTGAGGGACGCGCACGAGGATGATGACGAGGGCTGGATGGCCCGGTGGCTGGACAAGCCCACGTGGGACCGGAGCGTGACGCCCAACGTCATCAAGCGAACCGGGACGCGACCACGGAGAAGACGATGACGGAGGCAGAAGCCCGTTGGGAGCAGCTGTCAGGCGAGCTGGAGGCAGCGGACCCGGCGGTCGGTCGTTCCACCATGATGGGCCGGCCCTGTCTGCGACTCGACGGTGCCTTCTTCGCGTCGCTCGACAGGCGCACCGGTGAGCTCGTCGTGAAGCTCGATGCCGCCGACGTGAGCGCGCGGATCGAGCGAGGTGAGGGCCAGCCCTTCGCGCCCGCCGGCAAGGCCTTCCGGGAGTGGCTTGCCACCGCCTCCACGAGTGAAGCGGAGTGGCGTTCGCTCTTGGCAGACGCCCGCTCGTTCGCGCGCACAAGGTAAAGGGCCGCGTCTCCGCGGCCCCATCGGACTCCCTTCGGGAAGCGGGCTCGGTCAGCCCTCGGACTTCTCGCCGTCCGGCTGCTTGGCGGCTTCGGTGATGTCCTTGGCCGTTTCCTCGTCGACGTCGGCGGTGGTCACCTTGGTCGCCTCCGGGATCTGGGCCTTCACCCGGTCCACATCGACGGCATGGATCAGGGCGATGATGCCGGAGTGGTTGGGCTCGAGCGCGCCGTCAAGCGCGTTCGAGACCTGGTGGCGGTGGTGCAGGTTCCGCAGCTTGCCCAGCACGCCACCGGCCACACCCCAGCCCACGACGGAGCCGATGATGGCGGGCGGGAAGAGGATGCCGACCGCGAGCCCGGCGGCTGCGCCCCACTTCACACCGGTCTTGGTGCTGTGCTCGGTCAGCTTGTCGATGTTGATCTTGCCCTCGTCGTTGGCGTGGGCGGTGAGCACGCCGTCGATGCGCAGCAGGCCCTGGACGTCGGCCTCGAGCAGCGCCAGGTAGGCCGCGTTGGCGGCCGCGTCGTCGGCGAAGTCCGCGACGAGCACGGTGTTGAAGTAGTCGGTATCCATGGCCACGACGGCCTGGACGCCGTCCTCGGTGGCGACCGCAGCGATGGCCGTGGCGCCGTGCGGATCCGCTTCAGCTGCGACCACGGCGGCGACGGGCTCGTCCTGGGCGGCCTCGACGACCTCCCCCGCTGCGGGCGGGGTGCTCTGATCCTGGTCCTTCTCGGTCATGCTCGCTCCTTGCGCGTGTTCGTGTCGTCGATCCTCCGCGAGGACCGACCCGGCTCGGGCTGGCGGTTCCGATGCACCGTCGCCCCCGATGTCAGCCTGTCGCTGCTGTCGAGGGCCGGGCGGGACCGCGTTCGTGGTGCCGTCGCCGTCAACACGATACGCCTTGGGTCGCGGATCGGTCAGGCTCGACCATCGTGCGGCGGCGCCGCGGCCTCGCTGGCGCTCCCGTCGGCGAGGGCGGCCTGCTCAGGACCGCCGGGCGTGGCGCCTCCGGCAGCCGGTGACGCCTCCTCGCGCGAGCGTTCCTCCTGCATGTCGAAGACCGTCTGGATGGGGTCACGGCGGCCGATGAGGAACCACGCCAGCGCCGCCCCCAGGACGCCGACGACACCGCTCAAGACCAGGGCCGCGACCACCCCATCGAGGTAGGCCACGGAGTAGGCGGCGCCCTTGGCCGGCTCGGCCCCCTCGAGCGTGGCGGCGTAGACCTCGCGGAAGCGCGGGGTCCCGAGCGAGTTCAGCGTCAGCTCGAACTCCGCCATCACCTCAGCCACTCGTTCGGGGGCTCGGGTCTCGGCGATCTGGCGCGCGCTCGCGACGGCCGTGGTCGCGAGCAGGGTGGTGGCGGTGACGACGCCGATGCGTGAGCCGAGTCCCACCGAGGCCTCGTTCACGGCTGCGGCAGTCGCCGGGAGTCCGCGCGGAGTGCTGGCGAAGACGATGGCGGTCCGGACCGTGGTCCCGAGCACGAACCCGGCTCCGATGAGCACGAGGGGAGCGATGAAGAGGAGGTAGTGGACGGCGCCGAGCACTGCTCGTGCCGACGTCGGGTTCTGATCGTAGAACTCGCGCACGAAGCCCGCGATGGCCATGAGCACGAGCGCGAGCAGGAGGTTGGCGACGCCGATGGCCAGCGTGCCCGTGGCCATGATCCCGCGCGGGCCGAAGCGCCGCAACAGCAGGCCGGCGACAGGCCCGGCGAGGAGCAGCGCGATGGCGAACGGCGCGATGGCGAAGATCGGCCCACAGGGTGCCGTAGCGGAGCGGGTACTCGAACACGACCGGCAGCAACATCAGGGGTACCGCCTGTGCGAAGCCGAGGGCGACGCCCACCGCGAGCGCCGCACCCACAGCGCGTCGGTCCAGCTTCAGGGCCTCGATGGCCCTGGCCGTGCTGGCTCGGCGCCAGCCGACGGTGGAGAAACCGAGGGCGCCCGCCGCGATGAGCAGGGCGGGGATGAGGGTGCCACCTTGGCCGCCGAGCGCGACGACACCGCTCACGATGGCCAGGACCGACATGGCCCAGAGCACGATGCTGGCCACGAGCCTCGGGCTCGCCGGCAGGTTGCCCGGGATGCGCGGCACGTAGCGGAACGCGGCCCACAGCGCCACCGCCGAGGCCACGGCGGTCAGGCCGTACGCCAGCCACGTCTCGAAGATGAAGGTCGAGGGAACGCCCGCCTCCTCGCTCGGGAGCAGCCGAGGGAAGAGCGTGAGCAGTGCCGGTGACGCTGCCGCGCCGGCACCGAACGCGCCGTAGGCGACACCCAGCGCGGTAGCCCGGGGGATGCCCTCGTAGGCGATGGCCACCGAGCCGATGGCGTACGTGAGCACGACGCCCGAGGCCGCGATGCCGATGAAGCTGGCAGCGTAGTAGATGCCGCCACTGTCGAACACGACGGCCAGGAGACTGCTGGCGGCCATCACCGCCAGCCCGCCCACGAGCAGGGCACGGTGACGCAGCACGTCACTCGCGAGGCCACCGAGCAGGACCGTGGCCGTCGAAGCGAAGGCCAGCAGCAGGAAGAGGTTCTGGATCTCCGGCTGGATCCGCAGCGCCTCTTGCGCGCTGGGCAGGCCCGGGGAGAGCGTGCGCGGAGTCAGGCCGACGGCCAGAAGCGCCAGCGATCCGGCCACGAGGACGCCGCGCTGACGCGGTTCATCGACGATCTCGTGGATGAACTCGGGCAATCCGGGGCGACGCATCTGCGCATGGTACCGAGCGCGGGCGCCTGCGGTGGCGTGCTTGCCTGGGGCTGCAAGGGCTCCGCGAGCTGGCTGCGGCTGCCATGGCTCAGGCCACGCCACCGTGCGCGTCAGCGGCTGATTAGAACGTCTGGTCTATGGGCGCTGCGTGCACTAGACTGGAGGTGTGCCCCAGGATCGACTGATCGTTCGCGGTGCCCGCGAACACAACCTCAAGGACATCGATGTCGAGCTGCCCCGTGACCGGTTGATCGTCATCACCGGTCTCTCCGGCAGCGGCAAGTCCAGCCTTGCCTTCGACACCATCTACGCCGAAGGCCAGCGCCGCTACGTGGAATCGCTGTCCGCCTATGCCCGGCAGTTCCTGGGCCAGATGGAAAAGCCCGACGTGGACCAGATCGACGGTCTCTCGCCGGCCATCTCCATCGACCAGAAGGGTGCCTCCCGCAACCCGCGCTCGACCGTCGGCACCGTCACCGAGATCTACGATCACCTGCGCCTGCTGTTCGCACGCGTCGGTCACCCACACTGTCCCAAGTGCGGCCGCGAGATCGCGCGCATGTCCGTGCAGCAGATCGTCGACCGCATCCGCAGGCTGCCTGACGGCAGCCGCATCCTCGTCCTGGGCCCGCTCATCAAGGATCGCAAGACGGAGGGTGAGCGCGTCTTCGCCGCCGCCCGCCGGCAGGGCTTCGTGCGTGTGCGTGTCGACGGCGAGCTGATGGACCTCGACGAGGCGCCCGCGCTGGACAAGTACAAGCGTCACTCCATCGAGGTCGTGGTCGACCGGCTGGTGGTGCGGCACGCAGATGCGGACGGCGTGCCCTACGGCCCGGACCACCCTGATCCGGACGCCGCTCGTCTGGCCGACTCGGTGGAGACGGCCCTGCGCCTGGGGGAAGGCGTGATGCTGGTGGCGCCCGCGGACGCGGACGCCTTCGATGAGCAGCGGTACAGCGAGCGCTACAGCTGTGCCTACGACGGCACCACCATCGATGAGCTGGAGCCGCGCTCGTTCTCCTTCAACTCACCCCACGGCGCCTGCCCGGACTGCACGGGCCTGGGGATCCGCCTCGAGTTCGCCGTCGATCGCATCATCCCCGACCGCTCCAAGAGCATCCCGGACGGCGCCATGGCCCCCTGGCGCACCGTTCCCACGGAGCTCTCGTGGCGCCTCAAGACGACCAAGGCCATCATGGACGCCCACGGCTGGGACTACCGCGCCGCCATCGCAGACCTGCCGGAGGAGGCGCTGCGGTATCTCCTCTTCGCGCGCAAGAGCGAGAAGGTGGAGGTGCGCTACAAGCACGACCGCGGGGAGAACTCCTACGTGGCCACCTTCGAGGGCGTGGTCACCAACCTCGAGCGGCGCTATCGCGAGACGGAGTCCGACTACATCCGGACGGAGCTCGAGAAGTACATGGTGGAGCGGCACTGTCCCACCTGTGACGGCAAGCGCCTCAAGCCGGACGCGCTGGGCGTGACCATCGAGGAGCGCAACATCAGCGACGTCGCCGCCATGTCGGTCAGCGAGGCGCTGGCCTGGGTGTCAGCCCTGCCGCGGGTGCTCAGCGAGCGCGAGCTGGCCATCGCCCGCCTCGTCAACAAGGAGATCGGTGACCGCCTCGGCTTCCTCGCCGACGTGGGCCTCGACTACCTCACGGTCGACCGCACCAGCTCCACCCTGAGCGGCGGAGAGGCACAGCGGATCCGCCTGGCCACGCAGATCGGCTCCAGCCTGGTGGGGGTGCTCTACATCCTCGACGAGCCCACCATCGGCCTCCATCAGAAGGACAACGCCAAGCTCATCTCGACCCTCGTCAAGCTGCGCGACCTGGGCAACACGCTGATCGTGGTCGAGCACGACGAGGAGACCATCCGCGTCGCCGACTGGGTCGTGGACATCGGACCGGCTGCGGGCGAGCACGGCGGTGAGGTCATCGCCAGCGGACCCCTGCGCGAGGTGCTCGAGGAGAAGCGGTCGCTGACCGGTGCCTACCTGCGCGGCGAGCAGATGGTGGCCGTGCCCAGCGCACGTCGGCAGGGCAACGGCAAGGCGCTCGTGGTGAGGGGTGCGCGGGAGCACAACCTCAAGGACCTCGACGTGCGCTTCCCGCTGGGCATGTTCACCGCTGTGACCGGGGTCTCGGGTTCGGGCAAGTCCACGCTGGTCACGGACGTGCTCTATGCCGCCCTGGCTCGAGCCGTGAGCGGGGCGCGGGTGGAGCCGGGCGCCCACGATGCGCTCGAGGGCGCGGAGGCGGTAGACAAGATCGTCGAGATCGATCAGAGCCCCATCGGACGCACGCCACGATCCAACCCGGCCACCTACACCGGCCTCTTCGGGCCGATCCGCGAGCTCTTCGCAGGGGTGCCCGAAGCGCGGGTCCGTGGCTACGGGCCCGGACGCTTCAGCTTCAACGTCAAGGGCGGTCGGTGTGAGAACTGCAAGGGCGACGGCATCCTCAAGATCGAGATGCAGTTCCTGCCCGATGTCTACGTCCCCTGCGAGGTGTGCGGCAGCAAGCGCTACAACCGTGAAGCGTTGGAGATCCACTACCGGGGGCACTCGATCGCCGACGTCCTGGCCATGACCGCGGAGGAGGCGCTGGAGGTCTTCAGCGCCGTACCCAAGGTGCGCAACAAGCTCAAGACGCTGGTCGACGTGGGCCTTGGCTACATCCGCCTGGGTCAGCCGGCGACCACGCTCTCGGGCGGTGAGGCACAGCGGGTGAAGCTGGCCACGGAGCTGTCCAAGCGGGCCACGGGACGGACCGTCTACATCCTCGATGAGCCCACCACCGGCCTGCACTTCGCCGATGTCGACAAGCTGCTGGAGGTGCTGCACCGGCTCGTCGATGCCGGCAACAGCATCATCGTCATCGAGCACAACCTCGATGTCATCAAGACGGCTGACTGGATCATCGACCTGGGACCGGAGGGCGGCGCTCGCGGCGGGCGCATCATCGCCGAGGGCACGCCCGAGCAGGTGGCAGCGGTCCCCGAGTCAGCCACGGGCGAGTACCTGGCGCACGCGCTCAGGGGCGAGCCGGTGTTGCCGCTGTCCGACGTGACCGTCGCCTCCACCGCGAACGGGCGGCGGAGCGATCCCCAGGCCAAGCGTCCGCGCAAGCGGGCCTCATCTGGCGCAAGATGAGCACCTCACCGAGGAGACGGACATGAACACACGCATGATCCAGATGGCGCGCACCGTGGATGCGCCACCCGAGCGCGTCTACCGGGCGTGGTCGGATCCCGAGACCGTACGCCAGTGGCTGGCCTCGACGGTGGAGGGATCGCTCCAGCCGGGCGTCCGGTCCGTGCTCGTCTTTCCGCGCCTGCGCATCGAGGTCGACGTGTTGGAGGCGGACCCCAACTCGCGCTTCAGGTTCCGCTGGACGCACCCGCTCGAAGACGGCATCACGACGGAGGTCACCGTCGTCATCACGCCCACGGGCTATGGCTCCACCGTGTCGCTGAGCGATGGTCCCTATGATGTCGGCGACGAGGCCATCCTCGATGAGTACGCTCGCGCCATCGCCATCTGGGCCGGAGCCTTGACCCAGCTGCGAGCCCTGGTCGACTACTCGATCGACCTGCGCAAGGAGCGCTAGGACCGGTCAGGCTGCGGCAGCCTCGTCGAGGATCTCGAGCAGCCGCTCGGGGCCATGGAAGCCCCACTCCTGGGTGAAGACCTCACCGTCAGCATCGAGCACGACGAGGGGCGTGGACGGCGCCGATAGGATCTGTGGGCCGAAGAGGTCGCTCAGCTCCCGGGAGAGCTCCACGGGTGACTGCACGAACGTCCACTCGTAGCCCCTGCGCTCGGCGTACCTGGCCAGCGCAGCCGGGTCCTCGCCTGGGTCGATACCGAGGCTGATGTAGGTCACACCGGCTCCGGCGATATCAGCGTAGGCGGCCTTGACGTTGTCCTGCTGGGCCTTGCAGTTGCTGCACCAGATGGCCATGGGCTCGATGGCCACGACCGCTCCGGCCAGGCTGGCGAGCGTGAACGTCTCGCCGGTGGCCGCGTCTACCAGCTCGATGTCCAGCCAGGCGGCTGCCTCAGGCTCCTGATCGGCTGGCTCGGGGGTCGCCTCGGGCGGCGCCACGGTCTCGTTGGCTGCCACGACCGACTCGACCGCTGTCGGTGCCTCGGTCTCGCTGGCGCTGGTCGTGCAGGCGGCCACGACGAAGGGTACGGCCGCGAGTGCGACGAGCAGGCCACGGGCAGGGGAGTGCATGCGGTTCACGAGGGCTTCTCCTTGGTTGCGTTCACCCCACCCTACGAACCGTTCCGTGACGACCTTGTGTCACCGGCCACGAGCGCCGCGCCGACCGTGACGATCGTGCGACGTCAGCCGGCGACCCAGGCCACGAGCTGCCGCCACATGGGACCGTAGCCCTCCCACTCCACGAACGGCGGTGGACACCAGTGCGGGCCGCAGTCCGAGGCGAAGGCCGCACCGCGTCCAGCCCCGTACGCGCCGGTCACGATGAGGGGGTCGTCGCCGACGGCGACCACCACGTCTGCACCGGCCTTGGGCCTGACGCGGTTGTAGCCGAGCAGGCTGGGCCACTTGGGCGGCAGGCCTGCCACCGCCGGGTGATCCAGCTGGCGCACGAGCGGGCTGACGCCGGCCGGGGATTCGACCCGGTCGTCGGCCGAGGCGATGGTCACTGGCAGCGCCTCCTCCACGGGCGTTCCGCTCCAGCGAGCCTTGCCCTCGATCCCGGCGAAGGTGAGGTAGCCACCGACCATCACGAGACCGCCACCGGCCTCCACATAGTCACGAACCGCAGCGAGCCGGTCGGGGCGCGGCACCGAGCGCGAGAAGGTCTCGGGATGGAGCAGGAGCGTGTTGGCGCCGATGTCGCTGAGGATGACGACGGCGTACCGGGCAAGGGCCGCGGCGCTGTCGGGGAAGTCCGTGGCGGCCACGTGGTTGGGGAGGTAGGTGACCTCGAACCCGCCGGTCTCGAGCGCCTCCCGCAGCGGCCCCACGCCTTCCTCGTAGGCCGTGGTGGTGAAGGAGTCGAAGCCCTTCTGGTGGATGCTGTGGGTGACCCAGGATTCCCCGGCGATAAGGATGCGCTGATCGTTCATGCGGCGATGGTAGTCGGCGTGTCACGGGGACAGCTCGGCTTGGTCGAAGGCCTCCAGCACGAAGGTCGAAGGTGCACCGGGGTCATAGACGAGCGTGAGCGTCTTCCGGGCGCGGGTCCAGGCCACGTAGGCCAGGCGGCGCTCCTCCTCCAGCACCCGGCGAGGATCGTCCGCCTCGCGCAGCGCCCGAGCTGAAGGGAATGCCCCCTCGTCATGGCCGACACAGGCGACGTGATCCCATTCGAGACCCTTGGTGCCGTGGGCGGTGGCCAGCGTGAGACCAGCAGCATCGCTCCTGTCGGCGCGATGCGCGTGCGCCCTCGACGCGATGGTGGCGCGGAGGTGGGCGATATCGCGGCAGCCTGCGGCCCAGCCGAGGAGCGCCGCGGTCTCGTCGGCCGCGAGCCCGACCTCCCTCGCGGACCGCCAGACCGCCAGCAACAGCGGCAGTCCCGCGTCTGCCTGCGCCAGGGCCGCCATCGCGGCCTCGCTCGGCCAGAGCAGGCCGTCCTCGGCGGATCGGTAGGGCAGCCCCAGCTCCAGCGCCAGCGCCGCGTATGGCAGCAGCTCGCGGTTGGTGCGTGCGAGGATGGCCCAGCGTTCCCCCGGCGTCCGGCTGTACCAGGTGGTGAGCAGCAGCCGCGCGCGAGCCGCCTCATCGCCGGGATCGGGCAGGAGCCTGACTGCACCCGAGTTGCGGGGCGACGCGGCGATGCGCTTGTCGAAGCGCTCCTCGTTGTGCTCGACGAGTCGGGCAGCTCGGCGCACGACCTCCGGTGCACAGCGGTGGTTGGTCTCAAGGTTCACGCGGCGAAGGCCCGGTAGGCGCGCGGCCAACCCCAGCACCCGACGCACGTCGGCCAGGCGCCAGGCGTAGATGGTCTGGTCGTCATCGCCGACGAGGAAGATGTCGCGTGCGTCTCCGCAGAGCAGCAGGGCCAGGTCAAGCTGCGTCTTGTCGAGGTCCTGGGCCTCATCGACGAAGAGCACCGACGTGCGCACGCGCCAGCGACCAAGCAGTCGGCGATCGGCCAGCAGCGCCGGTCCTGCCAGGGCCACGAGGTCATCAAGGTCCAGGGCGCCATCGCCACGCAGCCGATCCTGGTAGGCGGCGAAGGCGGCATGGACCTCGGCCGCATCCGCCGACGGACCGCGGTCGGCGTCCAGCTTGAAGCGGGTGAAGGCGTCATCGAGGGCGCGCAGGTGAGCCGGATCGAGGAGCCCGCCGGCCAGCTCCTCGAGCACGGCTGCGCGCTCGACGATGCGCGAGACATCGACGCCCGCATCAGCGAGGATCTCCCGGCCGAGCGCGTGGAACGTCCGCACTCGTGCCACCCCCGCCCGGTGTCCCAGCTCAGCGAGTGCCGCGTCGGCGCGCACCTGCAGCTCGTCGGCGGCAGCCCGATTGAAGGTGAGGGCGCAGATCGTCGCCGGGTCAGTACCGGTGGCCACGCGCCAGGCGAGTCGCGCCACGACCGTGGTGGTCTTGCCCGAGCCGGCGGGGGCGACGCACAGCACCGGACCGGGCGCGGCCGTGGCTGCGGCACGCTGGTCAGGCGCCAGTCGCGCCAATCGAGCCTGGACCGGAACCGGAAGTGCACGCTCTTCCATGCGCCAAGGGTCGCGACCGCCCCTTAGGCGATGCGGTGCTGCCTGTTATCCGTCATGCATCAGGTCGCCGCCACAGGCCCAGGCCGACCGCCGCGACCGCCACGGCGAAGCCGATGGCCACGAGCGCGAGGTCAGGCAGGCCGGCTTCGAGCAGCAGCCCGAAGATGCCCAGGACGATGGCTGCGAGGCCGAGCCTGAGGACGATGGAGGAGCTCACGGCCATCATCGTGCCTGCTTGGCGCACGCAGCGTCGGACGCAGCAGCCCAGCATCGCCGGCCGGACCCGTCCTCCCGCAGGCACCACCCGATGGTCCCGCCCACCTGACTATCAGCCCCTCCCACACGGTATCGGTGTGCGATGACGCCCACCGGTCCGAGGCCTAGGCTCGGACGTATGCGTACGAGACTTCAGTACCTCTGCCCAGCCGCGCTGGCCCTGACGTTCGCGACGCTGCTCCTGCTGCCGGCCCTGACCCTGGCCGCATCGCCCACCATCTCGATGTACCCGGAGGCCGCACGTCCCGGTTCCACCATCGAGCTCACCGGTACCGGCTTCCCGCCCGATCACGTGGTCGAGCTGCAGTTGGCCACACCCGACGGCACGTCTCCACTGGCGACGACGGCGACCGGTCCGGATGGCGGTTTCCGACAGATCCTGGCCCTGCCCCTCAGCGCCACCGAGGGCGCCTGGGAAGTGCGGGCCACAGCGGTCGACGGCACGAGCGCGGCGCTCACCTTCGCGGTCGCTTCCGCTGCCGCAGCGCGATGCGCCAGCGGCTGCGCCTGCCACCACCGTCGCCGCCGAGGAGGCCCCTCGCGGCAACACCTCCGGTGACATCGCGGTCATGCTCGTCATCGCGGTGGTGCTCGCGGGTGTGGCCCTCGGCGCCATGGTCGTCTACCGCCAGCTCAAGGACGAGAGCCCGCCCGGCATGGGCCGGGGTGACGATCTCATCTGGGGTGGCGGGTCGCCCGAAGGGCCGGAGCAGACCGCGACCGATGAGCCGCACTGGAAGTCCGCCCAGTCCGCTCAGGCTGCGCCGACGGTGCAGGGCGAACGCTGATCCCTGGCGCCCGCGTCGCCCGGCGCCGGCGCTGCTGCGAGCGTCCTCGCGCTAGCATCGCGAGGTGACCCCCGGACCGCATCTCAAGGCGACCCTCAGGCAGCTGCCCGATTCGCCCGGCGTCTACCTCATGAAGGACGGTGCCGGGCGCGTCCTCTACGTGGGCAAGGCCAAGAGCCTGCGCGCTCGCGTGCGCCAGTACTGGCAGGCCTCGCGCTCGGCCGCGCCGCTGCGTATCGAGTCCTCCATCGGCCAGGTCGCCGACGTCGAGTACACCATGACCGACACGGTCAGCGAGGCGCTGCTGCTCGAGGCCAACCTCATCAAGCGCTATCAGCCGCGCTTCAACGTGCGCCTCAAGGACGACAAGTCCTACCCCTTCATCAAGGTCACCCTCGCGCACGACTTCCCGCTCATCGAGCGCACGCGCAAGCTGCCCAACGACGGTAGCCGCTACTTCGGCCCGTACGCCTCGGCCAGCTCGGTCGATGAGTCGATGAACCTCATCCGGCGCATCTTCCCGTTCCGCACCTGCACCATCGAGATCAGGGAAGGAGAGCGTGCGCTCGAACGGCCCTGCCTGCTGTACCACATCAAACGCTGCCAGGGCCCGTGCATCGAGGCCATCAGCAAGGAGGACTACGCCGCCGACATCGAGCAGGTGATGCTCTTCCTGGAGGGCCACCAGGAGCAGGTCAGCAAGGCCCTGCGAGACGAGATGGAGGCCGCCGCCGAGGAGCTGCAGTTCGAACGCGCCGCGGCCCTGCGGGACAAGGTCCGGGCCATCGAGCGCACGATGGAGAGCCAGAAGATGGCCGGCTTCGCCAAGCGCAAGCTCGACGTGCTGGGCTACACCCGTTCCGGGGCGGAGGCCGCGGTGCAGCTCTTCGCCATCCGTGGCGGCAAGACCCTCTCGCGCGACATCTTCCTGCTCGAGAACGTCGCCGATGACACCGACGAAGAGGCCCTCGCCTCCTTCGTGAAGCAGTACTACGCGCGGGCAGGCTCCATCCCGCCGCAGGTGCTGGTGCCGTTCGAGCTGCCCGAGCCTGACGAGCTGGAGGCGTTCCTCGGGGCGCGCGCCAAGCACAGGGTCCAGCTGCGGGTGCCCCAGCGGGGTGAGGGTCGCAAGCTGATGGTGCTCGCCAGCCGCAACGCGGCCGAGACGCTCGAGCGTGAGCAGGCGCGCTGGCTGGCCGACCAGGGCAAGACGGACCGGGCCCTGGGCGAGCTGGCCGAGGCCCTGGCCTTGCCGGCGGCACCCGAACGGATCGAGTGCTACGACATCAGCACCATCGGGGGCACCAACACGGTGGGCAGCATGGTCGTCTTCGAGGACGGCCAGCCCCGGACGGGTGAGTACCGCCGCTTCCGCATCAAGAGCGTGCAGGGTCAGGACGACTTCGCCAGCCACCAGGAGGTCCTGCGTCGTCGCTTCCGCCGAGCGCTCGACGCGGAGGAAGGCGGAGCCGAGCAGCTGCGCTGGCGCATGCCCGACCTCGTCATCATCGATGGTGGCAAGGGCCAGGTGAGCGCCGCCCGCGACGTCCTCGATGACCTGGGCCTCCACGATCTGCCTCTGGCGGGCCTGGCCAAGGAGCGGGAGGAGCTGTTCACGCCGGAGAGCCCGGAGCCGATCGTCCTGCCGGCCACCTCGCAGGCCCTGTACCTGCTGCAGCGACTGCGTGACGAGGCCCATCGCTTCGCCATCACCTACCACCGCCAGCTGCGCGCCAAGTCCGCCACCAGGTCGGTGCTCGATGACCTCCCCGGTGTGGGCCCAGCCCGCAAGCGGGCCTTGCTGCGCGTCTTCGGTTCGGGCCGCGCCCTCAAGCGCGCCACCACCGACGAGATCGCGGCGGTACCCGGCATCGGACCGGAGCTGGCGGCCCGCATCCGCGAGCACCTCGACGACTGAGGTTCAGCGACGGCGCCGGGCATCGTCCGGGTCCATCGGCAGAGTGCCCGTCCCTCTGCTAACGTCTCGAGCGATGCAACGCGTCGTTCCGATCCTTGTCTTGCTCTTGTTCGTCGTCGCCCTCGTGGTGGCCGTCGTGCCCGTTCCTCGCTTCTGGCAGGACGACGACAGCGCCATCGAGGTCAAGCTCGGCCTCGACCTCGTGGGCGGCCTGCGCGGCGAGTACCAGGTGGTGGCGACCGATGAGCAGGAGGTCACCGGCGGAGATCCTCGAGCAGACGCGCACCATCATCGAGAACCGCGTCAACTTCACGGGCGTGGCGGAACCCATCGTCGTGACCCAGGGTGAGGACCGTATCTCGGTCGAGCTGCCCGGGGTCGATGACGAGTCGGACATCCGCAACCTCATCGGCACCACGGGCGTGCTCGAGTTCATCCCGGTCCCCACCAGCTGCGCCCCGGAGGTCCTGCAGAACGCGCAGATGCCAGCCTGCCTCGCGGAGGTGGAGCCGCTCTTCAACGGCACGGAGATCGCGGCCGCTCGCATCGGGCAGGACCCGCAGACGAGTGAGGTCGTGGTCCAGCTGGAGCTGAAGGAGACCGGCTCCCGACTCTTCGACGAGCACGCTGCGGGACACCTCTACGAGCAGTTCGCCATCGTCCTCGACGGCATCGTCGAGTCGGCTCCTTCCATCAACGCCACGCGCTTTGGCGGCCAGGCCACCATCAGCGGCAACTTCACCGTCGACGAAGCCAACAACCTCGTGACCGTGCTGCGCTTCGGCTCGCTGCCCCTGGAGATCCGCGAGGTCGGCTTCAGCAGCATCAGCGCCACGCTGGGCCTGGACTTCCTCAACCAGACCATCCTCGCGGGCGTGATCGGGGTCGTGCTCGTCTTCGCCTTCATGCTGCTCTACTACCGCGTGCCGGGCATCGTAGCCTGCCTCGCCCTCATCGCCTACGGCGTCTTCGCCCTGGCCATCTTCGAGCTCGTACCCATCACCCTGACCCTGGCCGGCATCGCCGCCTTCATCCTCTCGGTGGGCATGGCCGTGGACGCCAACATCCTGATCTTCGAGCGCACCAAGGAAGAGCTGCGCAGCGGCAAGAACCTCTCCGGAGCCGTGGAGTCAGGCTTCAATCGCGCCTGGACGTCGATCTTCGACGCCAACATCTCCACGCTCATCACGGCCCTGATCCTGTACTACTTCGGGACCTCGGTGGTGAAGGGCTTCGCGCTCGTGCTCGGCATCGGCGTGCTGCTCTCGATGTTCACGGCCATCGTGCTCAGTCGCATGATGCTGCGTTGGATCGTGCAGCAGAACTGGGCCCGCCAGGCTCACCTCTTCGGCATCGACGACTCGGAGCTGTCGGTCGACGCCCGCGGTCGGCGTGAGGTGTCGGCCTGATGATCGACCTCATCGGCAAGCGCCGCTACGGCTACCTGCTCAGCGCCACCGCCATGATCGTCGGCGTCATCTTCATCCTGGCCACGCTCATCCCCAACGGGAACGTGGGCCTGCAGTTCTCCATCGCCTACACCGGCGGCACCGTGTGGGAGGTTCACTTCGCGGACGGCACGCCCGACCCGAACGCCGTTCGCGCCGTGCTGGACGAGGTCGGACTTAGCGGTGAGGTCGCCATCACCCAGGCCAACGACATGGAGTTCGTGCTCATCCGCACCGAGGAGCTCGCCCTGCAGGAGCCGGAGCTGGCCGAGGGTTCAGTTGCTGCGGCCCAAGCGGCGGCCTCCGCCGAAGCCGATGCGTCCGCCCAGCCAGAGGCTTCTGCCGAAGCCGATGCTTCCGTCCAGCCAGAGGCTTCTGCCGAAGCCGAAGCCACCGCGGCTGCTGCGGTCGCGTCGCCCGAAGCCGACGAGGCACCAGCCGAGACCGACGGAGCCGCGACGGCTGACCCTGACGCGTCTCCCGCTGCGTCGCCCGAGGCTGATGTCGCCATCGCGCCCTCCGAGGACGGAGCCGACGGTGGCACCAGCGCGGCCGTGCCCACGGAGGGCAGGTTCGGCGAGCTGGCCGCTGCCCTCCAGGGCGAGTTCGGGCCCATCGATGAGGTCCGGCAGGAGAACTCCGTCGGCCCCATCGTGAGCCAGGAGCTGATCTACCAGACCTTCCTGTTGGTGCTCATGGCCGCCGGCGCGATCATGGTCTGGGTGGCCTACCGCTTCCGCGACTTCCGCATGGGCGTCACCGCCCTCGCTGGCGTTGCTCCACGACGTCATCATCGTGGTCGGCGCGTTCGCGATCCTGGGCACGTTCATCGGGCTCCAGATCGACAGCCTCTTCGTGACCGCCATGCTCACCGTCATCGGCTACTCGGTGCACGACACCATCGTGGTCTTCGACCGTATCCGTGAGAACCGCCAGCGCTACCTGGGTGAACCGCTCGGGCTCGTCGTCAACCAAAGCCTGGTGCAGACCGTGGGCCGCTCGGTGACGACCTCGCTGACGCTGGTGCTGACGCTCATGGCGTTGCTGCTGTTCGGTGGCGAAGCCATCCGCCCGTTCACGCTGGCCCTGCTCATCGGCGTGGTGGCGGGGACGTACTCGTCCATCTTCGTGGCCACCCCGCTCTTCCTGGACTGGCACCTTCGGTCGGACAAGCACAAGGCTGCACGATCGGCAGACGTCAAGGCTGAGACGGTCGGCGCGTAAGCCGGGCGTGAGCCTGGCCCGTCAGACTGTGGCGCCATGCCGGGATTGAGTCCGCACTATCACTGGGTCGTCCCCGAGGCGCACCCCATCTCCGAGGCCACGATCGAGGATGCCAAGCGGCGGGGTCTGTCCGCGCGGGCGCTGCGTGTGCTCTCACGCCGTGGCCCCATCGACCCAGCCGAGCTGGCGTCACGCTTCGATGCCCCGGAGGCCGGGCTGCACGACCCAGCCCTGCTGCCGGACGCGGGCATCGTGCAGGAGCGCGTGGCCACCGCCGTCGCCGCCGCCGAGTCTGTCCTGGTCCTGGGCGACTTCGATGCTGACGGTCTCACGGGTCTGGCCATCCTGACCCTGGCACTGCGCGCCCGTGGCCTCGTCGTGGAACCCTACGTGCCGGACCGTCGCGCCGAGGGTCACGGCCTCTCCATCGACGCGGTCGAACGCGCGCGGGCAGCGGGCCACGGCCTGATCCTGACCGCCGACACCGGCTCCAGCAGCATCGACGAGATCGCTGCGGCCAAGGCCGCGGACATCGACGTCATCGTCACCGATCACCACGTGCTGGGAGCGAGCCTGCCCGCGGCCCTGGCCCTGGTCAACGCGCAGCGCCCGGACAGCCACTACCCGGACCGCCGGCTCTCGGGTGCCGGGGTGGCTTTCAAGGTAGCCCAGCTGTTGCTCGCGGACGAGCCGGGCGGGCCGGAACAGGCCCTGGGCCTGGCGGACCTCGCGGCCATCGGTTCGATCGCCGATGTCGTGCCGATCGTCGGCGAGAACCGCTCCATCGTCCGGCTGGGCCTGGCTCGCCTCGAGATCGCGCCTCGGCCCGGACTGGAGGCGCTCATGGCCAGCGCGCGGATCGACCGCGATACGGTCTCCACCGAAGACGTCTCGTTCGGCCTGGCTCCGCGCATCAACGCCATGGGTCGGATCGGCGACCCGACCGTCGCGGCGCAGCTGCTGCTGGCGCCGGACGCCGCCACCGCGCAGACTTTGGCCTCGCAACTGGAGGCGGCCAACACGCGTCGCCGCGAGCTGACCGTGACGGCCATGACGGAAGCGCGCGAGGTCCTTGCCGGAGCCGCGGATGAGCCCTTCATCGTGATCGAGGGGGACTGGCCGGTAGGCATCATCGGCCTCGTCGCGGGACGCCTCGCGGAGGACCACGGTCGACCGACCTTGGTGCTCTCCACGAGCGTCGCACCCTGGCGCGGCTCGGCCAGGAGTGCCGGTGGCGTGGACCTGGCCGCCGCCTTCGCCGCCTGCAGCGATCTCTTCGAACGGTTCGGAGGGCACCCGGCGGCCGCTGGCTGCCACGTCGAGCCGGAACATGTGGAGGAGCTGCGGGCCCGGCTCGCTGCCTACGTTCGTGAGCGTCCACCTGTCGATGAGCGGCCAACGCTCTCGCTGGATCTCGTCCAGAGCGCAGATGCCGCGGATTACGTACTCTTGCGCGAGTTGGCGCCGCTCGACGGCGCCGGAGAAGCACCGCCGCTCGTCGGCATCGCGGGCCTTGCCGTGAACCGGGTCCGTGCCGCGAACGGGGGACATACGCAACTGATGCTGCGTCGGGGACGTGAAGTGGTCGATGGCATCGCCTTTGGCCGGGCCGATCTCGCCGAGCAGCTGACGGAGGGTTCCGAGATCGACGTCGTCGCACGACTCGCCAGCCGCACGTTCGCGGGGCTGGAAACGCTCCAGTTGGAAGTCCGGGATGTCGCCCCGGCAGGTTGGCTTCGCGCGATGCGTTCGCATGGAGCGATGAACCGATGACGATGCCGCCCCAGGGGCCGCCTCGGGGCACCGGTTATGCGCCGGGCCCGGGCTACCAGCCTGACCAGGGCTATCTCCCTCCTCCGTATCCGCCGGGGCAGGAGCCGCTTCCGCCGCGTGAGCCCCGCCGCTCGTCGCCGCTCGTCGCGCCCGTCCTGGCCTTCATCGCGCTGCTGTTCGTGGCCGGTGGCAGCGTCGGCATCGTCAGCTTCCTCGACGCCAACATCGAGACGGCCGCCGCCGAGGCCACGGACGCCCCCGTCGTCGAGGCTGTACAGGAGTCGCGGGCCCCGGAGGAGACGGAGGCGTCGGAGACGGATGCTCCGGACCAGCAGCCTGAGCCGACCGACGAGCCCGTCGCGGAGACACCTGAGCCGGAGACCACCGCCGAACCGATCCTCGTGGTCCCACCGTCGGACGAGCGAGCGGACATCACCGGCTCGCTGATCTTCACCCGTCTCGGCGGTGACATCTGGTCCGCGTCCGGCACCACGCTTGACAACCTGACCGACAGCAACTCGACCAAGGCCGATTCCACGCCCACCTGGTCGCCCGACGGCCGGTATATCTACTTCGTCCGCAGCGCCAAGAAGGACGTCACCTCCGGCAAGGCACGCTACGAGGGCAAGTACACGCTCTACCCCACGGATCTCTGGCGCATGAGGGCGGACGGCTCCGACAAGAAGAAGATCTACAACTCGCTCATCAACGATAGCCGTGGCCTTTGGTTCTCGACCGTGCTGCAGCCGTCAGTCAGCCCCGCGGGCAACAACGTCGCCGTCGTCAGCGACGGCCAGGACGGCTCCGACAACGGCGTTGCCCTGCACACCATCAACTCCAAGTCCGGGCGTATGAACCGGGTGGCTACGTCCTCGCAGGCGTTGGGCACGATCTACCTTGGGCACAACGACCCCGACTTCAGTAGCGACGGCAGCAAGATCGCCTTCACCTACAACCAGAATGCCGGCACCGAGGGCAACCCCAAGATCGGGATCTTCACCTGCCAGTCCAAGACCAACTGCTCCCGCGGCAAGACCAAGTACCTCAAGTCGGGCTACGCCAACCCGTCCTGGTCGCCAGATGACAAGCTGCTCGCCGTCGAGGCCGTCGATGAGACCGGGCGCGATATCGCCATCATCACCGCACGACGGGGCGACGAGCGGGTGCAGCTGACGCGGGGCGGTGACAGCTTCGCCCCGGAGTTCTCGCCCAACGGCGACCAGATCGCCTACCTCCAGCGGGATGGGCTCGGACATCAACGTGCGGGTGATGACCCTGGACATCGACGAGAAGGGCAAGATCACGCTCATCTCGGACAAGGCCGTCACCAGTGATGGCGAGGTCGATGGCGAGTCGGGCGTGTCCTGGTACGTCCCCACTGGCCAGCGCGACGCGCGCGGCTCGGTCGACGTCTCGGAGCCTGATGCCAGCGACGCGCCGGACGAGGAAACGCTCGACGAAGGCCCGCCGCCGCCACCCGGTTCATAGGACCGTCATCCGATACGCCCCGTTGGGGGTGCTAGGATGCCGGTGTCTGATCCGCACTCCTCGGAGGATCGCATGCCCTTCAACGTAGGGCCCCTTGAACTCGTCATCGTGCTCGTCATCGCGCTGCTCGTCATCGGGCCCAAGCGCCTACCCGAGATGGGCAACTCCCTGGGCAAGACCATCCGCGAGTTCCGCAAGGCGTCGACCGATATCACCGAGGCCACGTCCCTGGAGCCGGAGACCAAGCCCGCCGTCATGCAGGCGTCGGCGAGTCCCGCTCCCGCATCGAGCGCGCCCGCATCCGCCGCGGCAACCACCCCGGCCGAGGACTCGGCCCCGGCTGAGACGGCTGAGTCTGGATCGCCGGCCCGACCCGCGTCCGACGAGGCCTAGTCAGGCGGACGTGCGGCTTCGGTCCGGCACCTTGCTGATCGGGGACTGTCATGGATGAGGCAACCGATGCAGGGGCTGCGACCGCACCTCAGCCACCCGTGATCAGGGACCCCTCCGCGCCCGTCGAGCCGGCGACGATGACGCTCGTCGACCACCTCTCCGAGCTTCGCCGTCGCATCGCCATCAGCATCGTGGCCGTGGGGATCGGCGCGGTCATCGGCTTCATCATCGCGGAGCCCATCATCAAGCTGCTGCTGACCCCGCTGCCCGACGGCGAGGTCGTGTTCCTGACCGTCGGGGGCGGCTTCTTCGTCTACCTGCGCGTGGCCATCATCGTGGGCATCCTGCTGGGGTTGCCGGTGATCCTGTATCAGCTGTGGGCCTTCGTCGCGCCCGGCCTGCTGCCCGAGGAGCGCCGCGCCGCCCTGCCCTGGATCCCCATGACCGTCGTCTTCTTCCTGCTTGGCACGGCCGTGGCCTGGGTCACACTGCCGTACGCCGTCGACTTCCTCCTCGGCTTCCAGATCGAGGGCTCGCTGACGGCATTGCCCAGCGCCGAGGCCTACTTCAGCTTCGTGACCATCATGTTCCTGCTCTTCGGACTGGTCATGCAGTTCCCCATCGTGCTCATCTTCCTTGACCGCCTGGGGGTCCTGAACGTGGACCAGCTGCGTCATATGCGCCGGTATGTGCTGCTGGGCGTGGTCATCTTCGCGGTGGTGGTCACCCCGGGCGGGGATCCCATCAGCCCCATCGTGCTCTCGGCCACGATGTACGTGCTCTACGAATTCACGATCTTCATGCTGCAGCGACGCAAGCGCCGCATCGAAAGCGAGGCCGATGCCTGACCTACCTGAGACCACACCTGCCAGCCAGCACGTCGCCGTCATCACCGGGCTGTCGGGGGCGGGCAAGACCGCCGCCAGCAAGATCTTCGAGGACCTCGGCTACACCGTCGTCGACAATGTGCCCGCAGAGCTGCTCCGCGACCTCGCCGAGCTGGTCGCCAACGACCCTGTCCGCTACGACCGCGTGGCCATCGTGGTGGACGTGCGGGCCGGCGATGCGCTGATGGCCCTGGCGTCCGCCCTCGGGGCCCTGCACGGCCGCGGCATCGAGCCCCAGATCGTCTTCCTCGAAGCCACCGACGAGGTCCTGGTGCGCCGCTACTCGGAGACCCGTCATCGGCACCCGCTCGACGATCGGAACGACGGCGTGCAGTCCGCCATCAGGCGCGAGCGGGTCATGCTCGACGAGATCCGCGAGATGGCCCAGACCACCATCGACACCTCGGATCTCGCCTTCAAGCAGCTACGGGAACGCATCATCATCGCCCTCGGGGCGCAGCCTGGGCCGGAGCAGCTGTCGCTGCAGGTGATCACCTTCGGGTTCAAGTACGGCGTGCCGCTGGAGGCGGATCTCGTCTTCGACGTGCGCTTCATGGAGAACCCCTTCTACCGGCCGGAGCTACGCGAGCACTCGGGGCAGACCGAGGCGGTGCGCGAGTTCGTCCTGGGCCAGCCCATCACCAGGCAGTTCCTGGCCCACCTCGACAGCTTCTTCGCGACGGTCATCCCGGCCTACCTGGCTGAGGGCAAGACCCGCCTGACCATCGCCGTCGGCTGCACCGGCGGGTTCCATCGCTCCGTGGCCATCGGGGAGGCCCTCGCGGTGCAGCTCGAGGCACTGCACATGGGTCCCGTCAACGTCTGGCATCGAGAGCTCGAGAAACGAGCGTGACGTGGTCGGGGGGGAGCAGCCGCCCGAGCCGACTCCGCCGGTGGCTGCGTCCCGGCACGGGCCTCAAGCGCTGGCTGCTGCTGATGTTCGTAGGCCTGACCATCCTGGCCACGGCCGGCGCACTGCTCATCCGCATCCTCTTCCGCGAGGTCCCCGCGGACAGCCTCGCCGGCCGGCTCTTCGAGCTGGTCAGCCTCAACTTCCTGCCCGAGCCGATCCGCCCCATCGTCGTCATCACCATCGGGGTGGCCGTCTTCCTGTATGGCCTGTGGCGGCTGCTGAACGCCTTGCTCGAGCCCTTTCCGGCACGCCGTGAGCCGCTCGCGGAGCTGCTCTACCAGAAGCGCTCGCTCGCACGTGGCCCGCGCATCGTGGCCATCGGCGGCGGCACCGGTCAGTCAACGCTGCTGCGCGGGCTCAAGGAGGTCAGCAGCAACATCACCGCGGTGGTGACCGTCGCGGACGACGGTGGCTCCAGCGGCAAGCTGCGCGAGGAGCTGGGGGTGCCGCCGGTGGGTGACATCCGCAACTGCATCGCGGCCCTGGCCGATGCCGAGCCGACCATGGCCAGCCTGATGCAGTACCGCTTCCCGGCGAGCGAGGTCGGAGCCCGGCGTGGCCGGTCACGCCCTGGGCAACCTGCTCATCGCCGCCATGGCTGACATCACCGGCGACTTCGAGGAAGGCGTCCGCCAGTCCAACCGCGTGTTGGCCGTTCGCGGTCAGGTGGTGCCGGTCGCCGGAGAGGCCCTCAACCTCAACGCCGAGCTGGCCGACGGCTCCGTGCTCCAGGGCCAGTCGCGCATCGGCCGCTCGCCCGGCATCAGGCGCGTCTGGCTCAGCCCCGCCTCGGTCGAGGCCAGCCGCGAGGCGGTGGAAGGCATCGGCGAGGCTGACCTCATCGTGCTCGGGCCCGGCTCGCTCTATACGAGCCTGCTGCCGAGCCTGCTCGTGCCCGGCATCCGCTCGGCGCTGGAACGTGCCCCCGGCCTGCGGGTGTACGTGGCCAACGTGGCCACGCAGCTCGGCGAGACGGAGGGCTACACGCTCTCCGACCACGTGGCCGCGCTGGTGGCCCACGATGTGGGTCACCTCTTCGACGTGGTCCTCGCCAACGACGACACCAGCGCCCGTGTTCCCAGCGGCTACCCCGCGGAGCCCGTGCGCATCGACCTGCCACGAGCCCACGACCGGCCGCGCCTGGAGCTGGCCGCTCTCGTCGACCCGGACAACGCCCATCGGCACGACCCGCAGCGCCTGACCCGGGCGCTCATGCGACTGCTCGAAGAGCAGCGTGCCGCGCGACCGGTGGCGCCGGCGCGTCCCGCCTGAGCGTCGTGGCGGACGATGGTTGAGTCGCGAGAGCGCGAGCTGGCCCAGACCATTCGGGCCGAGCTGGCGGCCATCGACCCTCCGCGCGCCTGCTGTCGGAACGCCGAGCGGGCAGGCCTTGGTCCTGCCGCGCAGGGCCATGCGCGTTTCCCGGCCATCGCGCGGCTGGCGGTTCGCCTGGCGGACGATGCGCGGGACCACATGGGCGAGGCGCCCGACTTCACGTGGGCCGAGGCTCGTGACCACTGCCGTTCCGCCTGGCTGCGCGGCCGCTTCCTCGCGAGTGGCTCCCTGAGCCTGGGCGCACGCGGCGCGCACCTCGAGTTCGTGGTCGCTCCCGACGAGGGTGAGGACCTGCGGCGGCGACTCGAGGAGTCCGGCTTCCCGACGGCGGCCCGAGCGCGGCGGGGTCGAGCGGTGCTGACGAGCAAGCGTACGGACACGATCCTGAGCCTGCTGCGCTACTGCGGCGCGGGAGCCAGCGTGCTCGACATCGAGTCGCGCCTGGTCATGCGCCAGCTACAGGGCCATCTCAACCGTGTGCTGAACGCCGAGACCGCCAACCTGGAGCGGACCGTGGCCTCGAGCGCGCGCCAGATGGCCCTCATCGAGCAGCTCGAGGGCGAGGGACGCCTGGGACAGCTGCCAGCCGTGGACCAGTCAGTCGCTCGGGCCAGGAAGGACGCGCCGGAGGCCTCCTTCACGGAGCTGGCGGCGACCCTCGGGCTCTCCCGGGCACGCGTGCAACGAGCCTTCAGGCGCATCGAGGCGGCGGCCGCCACCGACCCGTCTTCCGCCGACTAGACTTGCGAGCATGCGACCCGTCATCATCACTGCCAACTGGAAGATGAACACCACCCCTGCGGATGCCGGCCCGTTGGCCGCCGACATCGCGAAGGCCACCGACGTGGCCAACGTCACGCGCATCATCTGTCCGCCCTATACCAACATCGCCGCCGTCAGCGCGGCGGTGGAGGGGACCGGCGTTCTCGTCGGTGCCCAGAACGTCCACGCCGAGGCCAAGGGTGCCTACACCGGTGAGATCTCTGCGAGCATGCTCAAGGGCCTCGTCGCCTGGTGCATCGTCGGCCACTCCGAGCGCCGTCGCGACCAGTTCGAGTCTGATGAGCTCGTGGGCCAGAAGATCGTCCAGCTGGTCGAGGTCGGCATCAGCCCCATGATGTGCTGTGGCGAGCAGCTCGAGGAGCGTGAGGCGGGCTCCGCGGTCGCGACCGTGCAGGCCCAGGTGCGGGCCTCGCTCGAGACCGTCCTGGCTGCGGGGAAGGGCCTCCCACCCGACCTCGTCGTCGCCTATGAGCCCGTGTGGGCCATCGGCACGGGCAAGACCGCCACTGGCGCCGATGCAGCCGAGATGGCCAACGCCATTCGCGCCACCGTGGCCGACCTTGTGGGTGCCGAGTACGCCGAGTCCGTCCCCGTCCTGTACGGTGGCTCCGTGACGGCAGACTCCTTCGGTGAGTTCATCGCCGAGCCCTCCATCGACGGCGCCCTCATCGGCGGTGCCGGCCTCAAGCCCGACCAGATGACGGTCATCGCGGCCCTTGCCGCTGAAGCCGCCGCAGCTCGCGCCAGCGCCTGAAGCGCACTCGCGCTCGACTCGCACCCAGTGCCCGGAGCGGTGGCTCCGGGCACCCTCTTGAAAGGGGGAACCCCCACGTGACCACGAGGGCAGAACGACCGTGCCCGGTCGTCCTCATCGTCGTCGACGGCTTCGGCTATGGGCCCGATCCGGCCGCCGATGCCATCGCTGCTGCCGAGATGCCTCGCTGGCGGGCGCTGCTAGCCGAGTGGCCCAACTCCAGGCTCGACGCCTCCGCTCAGGCGGTCGGTCTGCCCGATGGGCAGATGGGCAACAGCGAGGTGGGCCATCTCAACATCGGCGCCGGTCGCCCGGTGCTGCAAGACCTGCCGCGCATCGACGCCGAGATCGCGGACGGCTCGTTCGAGCACAACGAGGTGCTGCTGGCCGCCGTGCGCCGGGCTGCGGCACCGGGGTCACGCCTCCACCTCGTGGGGCTCATCGGCCCCGGCGGCGTCCATTCGACCGACGGTCATGCCGTGGCCATCGCCCGGCTGGCTCGTGAGGCCGGCGTGTCCGACCTCGTCGTGCACGGCCTGCTGGATGGGCGCGACACCCCGCCCCGCTCAGCCGACGGCTTCATCCCCGACTTCGAGCAGCGGCTGACCGCGGTGCACCCGGGCGCGCGCTTCGCCATGATCGGAGGCCGCTACTACGGCATGGATCGTGACAAGCGCTGGGAACGGACCAAGGCCTGGTACGACGCCATGGTCCACGGCCTCGGCTACGAGACCGAGCCCGCTGCTTCCGCGCAGGCCGCCCTCGCTGCCGCATACGCGCGCGGCGAGAATGACGAGTTCGTCAAGCCCACGCTCATCGAGGGCGTCGACGGCACCGTGCGCGACAGCGACGTCGTCATCCACTTCAACTTCCGAGCTGACCGAGCGCGGCAGCTGACCCATGCCCTGGTGGACCGTGACTTCGATGCCTTCGACCGGGGCCTGGCCCCCTGGCCCAGGGTGGTCACCCTCACCGAGTACGAGGGCGGCCTGCCGGTCGAGGTGGCCTATCCGCCGATGGTGGTGGCCAGCCTCGCGGAGGTCGTGTCCGGCCTCGGCTGGCGGCAGTTCCACGTGGCCGAGACGGAGAAGTACGCGCACGTCACGTACTTCATGAACGGTGGCGTGGAAGCGGCGTGGCCGGGTGAGGTGCGGAAGCTCGTCCCTAGCCCCAAGGTCGCCACTTACGATCTTCAGCCGGAGATGAGCGCCCAGGGCGTGGCCGACGAGATCGTCCGGGCCGTCGCGTCCGGCCAGTACGACCTCATCATCGCCAACTTCGCCAACCCCGACATGGTCGGTCACACCGGGGTGTGGGATGCCACCGTGGAGGCTTGTAGCTTCCTCGACGGTCGCCTCGGCGAGGTCGCCGACGCCGTGCTCGCCGCCGACGCAGCTTCGGTGGCAGCGGGCGGCAAGGGTGCGATCCTCGCGATCACGGCCGACCACGGCAACGCCGATGTCATGATCGACAAGGCCGGCAACCCCGTGACCAAGCACTCGCTGAGCCCCGTCCCGTTCCTGCTCGCAGGCTCCGCCGTCAGGGGCAAGACCCTCGGCGACGGCGTGTTGGCTGATGTCACGCCCACGCTCATGGCGCTCACCGGCGTCGAACCGGCCGAGGGCATGACGGGCAGGTCGCTGCTCGAGGGCTAGCGTGGCTCACGGGCGCCGCCGTTTCGGAGGCGGCGCCCGCAGCCGTGCTACCCTCCACCCGACGCATCAACGACAGGAGTCGATCCCCACCTTGGAACTCTTTCTTTTCGTCGCGCTGCTGGTCACGGCCATCGGCCTGATCGCATCGATCCTCATGCAGTCGCGTGGCTCCGGCCTGGGTGCCACCTTCGGCGGCGGCGACACGTCCAGCTTCCGCACGCGCCGTGGGGTGGAGCAGCGCCTCTACCAGTTCACGATCGCGCTGTCGGTGCTCTTCGTCGTCATCAGCATGCTCATCTTCATCGGGGAGTAGTCCGCGCGACCGCTGCTTGGCAGCGGCGGGTGGGGCGGGGCCGTTGCGAGGCTTCGTGCTACCATCTCATCTCGCTCGCGAGAGCGTGTGATCGACGACGTGCCGCGGTGGCGGAATAGGCAGACGCGCTAGGTTCAGGACCTAGTGACCATTACGGTCGTGTGGGTTCAAGTCCCTCCCGCGGTACCAACCTCGATCACGGATGCACACCTGCCCAGGTGGCGGAATTGGTATACGCGCACGTTTGAGGGGCGTGTGAGGCAACTCATCCGGGTTCAAGTCCCGGCCTGGGCACCACTCCTTCCCTGACACCCACCGGGCGGTCGCTCGTGCCCGGCGCTACCATCGACGGATCCGGGCGGTTAGCTCAGTTGGTCAGAGCGCCTCGCTTACACCGAGGAAGTCGGGGGTTCGAGTCCCTCACCGCCCACCAACGACCGGCTGCCGGGCGGTCTCGAGGGGAGGACCCTGGCCCTCGCGCACGTCCTGGTGCAGGTGTCGCTACCCTTTCGCCCATGAGCGAGCCCAAGGACGAGCTGGATCGCCCCGAGCTGGTGATCGTCTTCCCCGACGATCCGGCGCTGCCGCGGCTCCCGGCGGGCGACGACGTCCATACCTCGCTCGAGGCCGAGGACCCGCCTGATACCCACAGCCTCCGCGAACGATGGGCGCGCCTGGCCGAGATCGGCGGTGGCGGATGAGCGGGCCTGCCCACGACGACGAGATCCTGCGGGCGCTCGAAGCGGCCGGCCTGACCGAGGTCTACCTCGACG
>CAVPNC010000011.1:0-36879 GCA_963706695.1 uncultured Chloroflexia bacterium
GCCACGACCGACGCCACGGCGAGCCCGGGCATCTCAGCCCTCGTGCGGTTCGGCGATCACGATGGGGTGCGCCAGCTGCGGGTGCGGGATGACGAGCATGGGGATGTCGAACACCGCCTCCAGCAGGTCGGCTCGCAGGACCTGCGCCGGCGTCCCGTCCTCGACGACCCTGGCCTCGCGCATCAGCACCACCCGATCGGCGTAGGCGGCGGCCAGGTTCAGGTCGTGCACGATGGCCAGCACCCCTCGGCCGCCATCGGCGACCCGGCGGAGCAGTCGCATGGCCGTGTGCTGATGGGCTGGATCGAGGCTGGAGGTGGGTTCGTCGAGCAGGAGGTAGCGAGCCTCGGGTCTGGTCACGCCGGGGGCATCGGTGACCTGGGCCACGGCGCGCGCCAGGCTCACCCGCTGTCGCTCACCGGTGGAGAGCGTGGCGTACACCCGTTCACCCAGGCCAGCGCAATCGACCGCTCCGAGCAGTTCCTCGATGACGATGTGGTCAGCTGCGTCCGGGTCACCGCCATGCAGCGGCATCCGACCCAGCATGGCCACCTCCGCGGCGCTGAAGGCGAAGGCCACCGCACGATCGGTGCCCATCACGGCGCGGCGTCGCGCCAGCTCTCCTCCGGGCCATCGGTCGAGGGATCGTTCGTCGAGTGTGACCACGCCGGCCGACGGCGGCGGTCACCGGCGAGGACGCTCAGCAGCGTCGTCTTGCCGGCACCGTTCGGCCCGGCCACGGCCACGATCTGGCCGGGCCGGATCTCCACCGAGACCCCGTCGAGCAGAGTGGCTCCACCGATGCGGACGTCGACCTCGGTCGCACGGTAGGTCATCGGGCCAGCAGGCCCCGGTCGCGCAGCAGCAGCCACAGGAAGAAGGGTGCGCCGACGAGGGTGGTGATGACGCCGATGGAGAGCTCCGCGGGCGAGAAGAGGCTGCGCGCCAGCACGTCGGCGACGACCAGCAGCGTGCCACCGAGCAGCGCCGAGCCGATGACCACATCCCGATGGGCCTGGCCGATCCAGCCACGGACGAGGCTCGGCACCATGAGCGCGACGAAGGCGATGACGCCGGCGGTGGCCACGGCCACGGCCGTGAGCAGGGCGAAGATCGCGCTCACGATGCGCGTCAGCCAGGGCACGTCCACACCCAGGTGGCCGGCTTCGGGCACGCCCAGGGCCAGGGCGTCGAGCCGGGGTCCCAAGCGCCACAGGACGGTGACCGCCGGGATGACCAGCAGCGCACCCACGACCACGTCGCGCCCGACGATGCCGGCGAACGAGCCCAGCGTCCAGAACTGCACCGAGCCCAGCTCGGGCGTGCGGCCAGCAGCCACCACCAGGGCCGTGACGGCACCGAAGAAGGCCGTCAGCGCGATCCCGGCCAGCAGCATGGTGGCGACCACGACGCGGCCGGAGGACGAGGCCACGCGGTACACGATCAAGGCCGCGACCGATGCCGCCACGAAGGCCGCCGCGATGACGAGCACGGTGCCTCCGTAGCCGGCCACGATGCCGAGCGAGACGGCGGCCGCGGTCCCGAGCGTGGCACCCAGCGCGGCGCCACCGCCGATGCCCACGAGGGCCGGATCCGCGAGCGGTGTGCGGTAGAGCCCCTGCATGGCGACGCCGGCCACGGCCCAGGCAGCCCCCACCAGCGCCGTCGCCAGCACGCGCGGCAGGCGGATGGCGGTGAGCACGGTCTCCTGGCGCTCGCTGTAGGCGGGTCCGAGGTCCAGCCCCAGCTGCCCCGCGAGGATGGCCAGCACCTCCGTCGGGGCGATGCTCACCGCGCCGATGCCCATCGCGACCACGACGGCCGCGACGAGGACGAGCGCGAGGATGGCGAGCCGCAGCCCCGCGCGGGCTACGGCTCCAGCTCCGGATGCAGCAGGAGCGCGAGGTCGGCGATGGCCTGGCCGGTACGCGGCCCGAAGCCCATGAGGTAGAGGTCCTCCATGGCGTAGACCCGTCCGTTGTCAGCAGCCGGTGTCTGGCCGATGCCGGGATGGTCCATGACCGCCTCCCAGCCGCCGAGCCGCTCCACCGAGGCCTCCGTGGTAAGGATGACGTCCGGTGCGGACTCGACGATGCCCTCGGGCGTCATGGGCAGATAGCCGGGGAACCCGGGGAAGACGTGAGAGCCACCCGCGAGCGTGATCATGTTGCCGGCCGCGCTGATCTCACCGCTGATGAGCAACGGCGCCTCAGGCGGCTGCAGCACGAAGAGCACGCGCGGGCTGCTCTCGGCCCGGGCCACCAGCGCCTCTGCCTCAGCCACGTCGGCGTCGAGCTGCTCGATGAGCGCCTCCGCCTCCGGGCCCTTGTCGAAGATGGCTCCGAGCGTGCTGATGAGGTCACGTGCGGCTGGCACGTCGTTGTTGTCCGGCAGGAGCAGGATGGGCACGCCTGCGTCGCGCAGCTGCTGCACCACCTCCGGCGGGCCGGTCTCCTCGTTGCCGATGATGAGGCTGGGGTCCTGGGCCAGAACGGGCTCCGCCGAGAGGAAGCGGTAGTAGCCGAAGTTCGGCTTCTCCGCGAGGGCCTCAGGTGGGTAGAAGCTGGACGCGTCGATGGCGCCGATGTGGTCCTGTGCGCCCAGGGCATAGACCGTCTCGGTGAAGACGCCGCCAAGGGTGGCCACGTTGCTGGTGTCCTCGATGACGACCTGGTCGCCGTTGACGTCGGTGACCGAGAGTGGATCCTGGGCGAGCGTGGCAGCGCTGCTCACGAGCGTGACGAGGCTGGACAAGGCAAGCGCCGCGAAGGCGCGGTGTGGGGATCGCATGGCCGTGATTCTGCGCTTCCGGTCGGAACTGCGCTGCCGGGCCCCGGGGCGCCGCCGGGGTCAGCCCAGCAGCGCCCACACGGCGATCACGGCCCAGGCCACGCTGGCCACGATGAGCACGAGCGTGAACTCCCGCTTCTGGGTCTTGTGGCGGAAGACGGCGCGCCCGGCCCACGCCCCGATGACGCCGCCGATGAGCGCAAGCCCATGCAAGAGGACCTCCGGTACGCGCCAGCCGCCCTGTTCGGCCTGTCGCTTGTCGATGCCGTACATGGCGAAGGCCGGCAGCGTCCAGCCGCCGATCCAGGCGATGAGCGGGGGAAGCCCCAGCCACCACAGCAGCACGAAGGCCGTGATACCGGCGATGACGGAGCCGATGAGGGCTGGTCGGTTGCGTGGATCGATCACGGCGTCATGCTAGAGCCACGATCGCGCGTTCGTTGACCGATCGAGAAGGAGGACCAGACGCATGAGCGACGAGCAGGCACAGGCCTTCGAGGCCGCCCAGTCCGCAGCCCGCGACGGTGTGGGGGCGCTGTTCGAGCGCGTCGCTGGCACCATCGGCCTGCACGCCGGCGCGCGGGCCGTCTTCGGCGAGCCGGTGGAGCGTGACGGGGTGACGGTCATCCCCGTAGCGCAGATGATCATCGGGACGGGCGCTGGTGGCGGCAGCAGCGCCGATGCCGAGACAGGCTCCGGTGCCGGCGGCGGTGCCCTCACGCGACCGCTCGGCTACGTCGAGATCACCGCGGCCGGCGCGGACTTCAAGCCGATCCGTCAGCCGTGGCAGGATGCCGGGCTCGTCGTCTCGGTCGCCTTCGCCGTCCTGCTGCTGGCCAAGGCCGTCCGCACGCTCCTGCGTGGCTGATCCGCCTGTGAGCCCATCACGGTGCGGTCGTCGCGCCGACGCTAGAAGCGTCTGGCGTTGATGGCAGTATCATCGCCTCGATGGTCCGCAACGTGACCTCGATGGCGCCCCTCGGGCTCGCCCTGGCGATGGTGGCGAGCGGCTGCGCCCTGCTGGGAGCCGACCCGCGGCCGGTGACGATGGCCCAGCTCATCACCGGCGCCTACGACCCTGCGGCGGTGGAGAGCGTGGATCTCGAGTCGTTCGGCGTGAGCTTCGACGATGCGGGCACGTTCTGCGAGGCTGCGGGCACGGTGCCCCTGCGCTGGACCGTCGACGCCCTCGTTCCGATGCAGGTGTGGGTGGACGCGTTCTCGGAGCTCGACGACGTGCCGGAGGCAGCCGCGCCAGCGGTGGAGCACCTCGTCGACTTCACCCAGCGACGCTTGCGCTGGAGCCTGAGTGGCGAGGGCGAACGACCGACCTGGGATACCGCGACGATCGCCGCCGCGGAGACGCTCATCGACGCGGCCCTCACCGACTGTCCGGACCTGCCCATGGTCGTCGGCTTGCCCGGCCAGTCCGATCGACCGTCCGGCTGGGCAGACATGTCCGACGTCGAGGTCGCGGACCACTGCGAGTCGATGCGGCGCCGCTTCGAGGAGGGGGTGGTCCAGTACGAGATCGACGACGGCCGGCCGCCGCGGCATCACATGGAGCTGGATCTTCCCATCACCTACTACGGGCAGTCCGACTACTTCGGCCTTCTCCTCGACGAGGGCGGCAGGCCGCACGTGGTGCCGGTGCCTGGCGGAGCCTGTGACCTGAGCTGAGGGGAATCCAGTTCCTCCCCTTAGCCGGCGTCGCCCATCCACTTGTCCGGGGCTGGACGCCAGTCCCAGGCGGAGAAGCGCAGCGGACCTGACCAGCCCTCGATGCCGGTCTCGCGCAGCATCCGTCGGATGCCGGGTGGCCCACCGAAGTCGCCGATGTACCAGAGGAGAAGCGAGGGCACGCGCAGGACGTCGCCGTCGTGGCGGGTCTCGGTGCGCAGGTAGCTCTTCGTCGCCAGCTCCAGCTGCTCGTCCCATCGTGCCCGCTCGTAGGCCGCGATCGGTGGGCACGAGGCGGCACCGCAGTTGAGCGCGAAGTGGATGCGCGGATCGACTCGGGCCACTCGGTGCGCGCGTTCGAACCGCCCCGGCCGCGGGTTGCCGAGGTACCCGAGCCCCAGCTTCCAGCGCGAGCGCCGGAGCACGCCGTGCTCGATGTCATCGAGGGACAGTCGCTGCCCGGCGATCACGAGGGAGCGGCGAGCGAAGTGACGCCAGCGGACGTGGCGCTTGAGCAGGTCGACGGCGCCCGCCCGCACCACGGCCGCGTTGTAGATATCGAGCCAGAAGGCGACCCGCGCAGCGTCGTCATCGAGGCTGCGACGGAGGTCTTGCTCATCGAGCTGCGCCAGGCGGCGCTCGAGCTCGACGACCCCCGGGCCACCCAGGCGGGTCGCGAGCAGGTACTCGACGGCGAGGTCGTTCGCGTCGTGCCCGGTCATGTGCCCCACCCGCTGATCAGTCCGACGGCGTTCGTGGCCAGTGACACGACCACCAGGCCGACCATGGCCGCCACGTTCGGCAGCGGCGATGTGCGTCGCGTGTAGCCCATGGTGCCGATCACGAGCGCGGGCACGACGACCAGGCCGGCCAGGGCATACGGTGCGGCCCCGGCTGCGGCCACGAGGACCGTGGCCACCACGAACCCGGCCGAGACGCCCGCGTGGATGCGCCGCAACGTCGTCGGTCGCAGCCGCACCTGCAGCGTGGCCTTGCCGGTCGCGGCATCAGCCTCGCGATCGGGCCAGGCCGTGGCCATGACGCTCGCGAGCACCACCAGCGCGAACGGCGCGAAGGCCAGCAGGTCAGCCGGGCCCACCGAGCCCACGACCACGGCCACACCCGCGAGCGGCAGCAGCAGGCCGCCCAGCAGCGCGTTGAGGGGCTCGCCCCAGCCGTGGCGCATGGCCGCCAGCGGTGGCAGCGAGTAGAAGAGGGCACCGGCCAGCCCGGCCAGCACCAGCGTAGCGGCCGGCGCAGGCAGGCCCAACCCGACCCACGCCAGCCACGTGGCAGCGACCACCACGGCGGCCAGGGCCAGGCCTGCACGGAGCGGGATCGAGGGGTCGAGTCCGCTCGCGGCGAGCGCACCGCTGCCGCCGGAGAAGGGGGTGCGGACGGTCCGGCGGTCGGTCGCGGCGTCCTCGGCTTCGTTGACCAGGTGGGCCGCGACGGCGGCGGCCCCGATCAGCAGCGCGCCCATGAGCACCGGCCACGGCTCTGCGGCGGTGCCAGCACGCGCGAGGCCGAGCAGCACGCCCGCAGCGTAGACGGACCACACCAGGGCCAGCTGGCTGGGGCGGGCCATGGCCACGAGGGCACGCCCCGGGCGCATGCGCACGAGGCCTGCTTCCGGGGTCGAGGCGGCTCCACGCGCGCCGAGGGCCATCGCTCATCCTTGTCTGTCGTCGAGGTCTGGGCGGAGTGTCAGGCCTGGGCCATGTCGAGGCTGTGACAGAGGCCACCGTCGGCCCACCGATGACGGTACCCTCGGCACTACGCCGGGAGGCCGCCTGTCGCCATCGTCCTTCGGGTACGCCTTGCCCCGAAACGGAGAATCCACCTGATGAAGGTCCTCGTCGCCATCGCCTCCAAGCACGGCGCCACCACCGAGATCGGCCAGGTCATCGAGGCCTCGATCGGTTCGAGCGGGCTCGACGTCGAGCTCAGCCCCATCGAAGAGGTCACTTCCCTTGGCCCCTACGGCGCGGTCGTGATCGGCAGCGGCGTCTACTCCGGTCACTGGATGCGCGCCGCGCGTGAGTTCGTGGAGGTCCACGAGGGTGAGCTCAAGCAGCTCCCGGTGTGGCTCTTCTCCAGCGGCCCCGTGGGAGACCCGCCCAAGCCCCTGGAGAACCCGGCTGAGGTCGCAGACGTGGTCAAGCGCCTGGGGGCGCGCGGACACCGCCTCTTCCCGGGCCGCATCGAGGGCTCGGACCTGGGCATCAGCGAGCGCGCCCTGGTTGCGCTCGTGCGCGCGCCCGACGGTGACTTCCGACCCTGGTCCGAGATCGCCACGTGGGCCGAATCGATCGCCAGCCAGCTCCAGGAGATGCCCGACGCGTGAGCCTGACCTTCGACGAGGCCATGGCGGCGCTGGAGGCGGCCGGCACGGAGCAGACGCGCAAGACGTATCGGCGCCACGGTGCCTCCGATCCGCTCTTCGGGGTCAAGTTCGGGGACCTGCGCCCGCTGGCCAGGCGCATCGGCACCGACCACCAGCTGGCCCTGCGGCTGTGGGCCAGCGGCAACGCCGACGCTCGGCTCCTGGCCTGCATGGTGGCCGACCCCTCGGCGGTCTCCGAGGACGAGCTCGACGCCTGGCTGGCTGATATCGACACCTACTTCCTGGTCGACACCTTCGTGGCCGAGATCGCCGCCAAGGCGCCCGGTCGCCTGGCGCGCGCCCAGCGCTGGATCGCCTCCGATCGTGATCGCACCGCCCAGGCCGGCTGGGACCTCATGAACCTCGTGGCCCTGAGCGACGACGATGTCTCCGACGAGGTCTTCGAGGCCCAGCTCGCGCTCATCGCCGAGCGCATCAGGGGCTACGGCAACTGGACCCGCCGCTCCGCGAGCAACACCATCACCGGCATCGGCCTGCGCAACGACGCGCTCGAGGCCGCTGCCCGCACGACCGCGGCTGCCATGGGGCCGGTCGAGTTCGACCCCGGGCAGACGGCATGCGTCATGCCCGATCCCATCGAGTACCTCGAGAAGACGAAGGCCTACCGCGCCAGGCAGGCAGAGAAGCAGGCGGCCCGGACCAGGCGCTAGGTCAGGCCTCGAGCGCCTTGATCTTCTCCACCCGCGCGACGTGGCGCCCGCCGTCGAACTCGGCGCTGAGGAAGGCTTCGACGCAGGCGATGGCCACCTGCTCGCCCACGATGCGCGCACCCATGGAGAGGACGTTGGCGTCGTTGTGCTGGCGTGAGAGGGCCGCGGTCACCGGCTCGGTCGCCTGGCAGCAGCGGATGCCCTTGATCTTGTTGGCCACGATCTGCTCGCCGGTGCCGCTGCCACCGAAGACGAATCCGAACCGGCAATCGCCGGAGGCCACGGCCCTCGCTGCCGGGGCCACGTAGTCGGGATAGTCGACACGGTCGGGCGTATCGACCCCGAAGTCGACGACCTCGTAGCCGTGCTCCTCCAGCCAGGCCACCACGATCAGCTTGAGCGGCAGGCCGGCGTGATCGGTGCCGACCGCGACGCGCATCAGATCGCCTCCTGGGCCGAGTCGTCGTCGCGGGTGCGATACGACTCGCGGATGACGTCCACGATCTCGTCGATGTCGTCGCAGACCTTGATGAGCCCCAGGTCCGCGGCCGAGACGTTGCCGTGCTGGACGACCTCCGCTCCGATCCACTCGAGCAGTCCCGACCAGTAGTCCCGGCCGAAGAGGATGATGGGGAAGTGGTCGATCTTGTTCGTCTGCACCAGGGTCAGCGACTCGAAGAGCTCGTCGAAGGTGCCGAAGCCGCCGGGGAAGATGACGAAGGCCTGGGCGTACTTCACGAACATCGTCTTGCGCACGAAGAAGTAGCGGAAGTACTGCGCGATGTCGACGTACGGGTTGGGGCCGTGCTCGTGCGGCAGCTCGATCGCCAGCCCGACCGACACACCGTCCGCCTCCTTGGCGCCACGGTTCGCCGCCTCCATGATGCCGGGGCCGCCACCGGTGATGATGGTGAAGCCCTCGTCGGAGAGCTTGCCCGCCAGCTCGCGCGCGTGCTCGTACATGGGGTCGTCCGGTTTGGTGCGGGCGCTGCCGAAGATGCTCACCGCCGGGCCCAGCCGCGCGAGGGCGTCGAAGCCGTCGATGAACTCGCCCATGATGCGCAGCGCGCGCCAGGCGTCGGACTCGAGGAAGGAGGTATCGGCAACCGGCTGCTGCATGAGCAGCTTGCGGTCGTCGGGGGTGCGGACTGGACGTGGGTGCTTGGGTCGATCGCTCACGGGAGCAGGATACGCGTGGGGGCCGATCGACGGGCAGACGTAGACTGGATGGATGAACGAGAACGCCACCCCTCCCGGCATCGCCATCGACCCCGTTTGCGGCATGCGTGTCGTCATCGAGGACGCCCAGCACACCACCGAGTACGAGGGCACCACCTACTACTTCTGCGCCAAGGGCTGCAAGCTCGACTTCGAGGATGACCCGCAGCGCATCCTCGCACCGGACTACCAGCCGCACATGTGAGTGGGGCACGGTGCGCTTTGGGTACGATCAGGGTGCGATCGAGGGCTAGCGCACACGGTTTACTGTCGCTATAGTCCGAGGCGGTAATTCAGGAACGCTCCTTCGTGGTCCCGTATCTCGCTCGAACGGTCCTGGTCAGAGTTAGGAACCTAGGAGGTTCGTTCGTTCGTGTACGAGGACAAGACGATCGTCTGTGCCGATTGCGGGCAGGAGTTCACCTTCACCGCATCAGAGCAGGCGTTCTACGCCGAGAAGGGCTTCACCGACTCCCCCAAGCGCTGCAAGGCCTGTCGCCAGGCGCGCAAGGCCCAGCGCAACACTGGCAGCGGGTACGGTGACGACAGCTACGGCGGTGGCAGCAGCTACGGTGGCGGCGGAAGCAGCTACGGTGGCGGCGGTGGCGGATATGACCGCCCCCCGCGCCAGATGTATGACGCGACCTGCGCCGACTGTGGCAAGACGGCCCAGGTGCCGTTCCAGCCAACCGGTAGCCGACCGGTCTACTGCAACGACTGTTTCCGCTCCCGCCGCTAAGCGAGGGCCGCGGCCAGCGCGCCGCGAACAGGCAACGCCAGGAAGGCGCCTTCTGCAAGGAAGGCGCCTTCGGTGTGTCCGGGACGCCTGGCGCGGTTGTCCACAGGCGCGTAAGTGGTGGTGAAGCGTCGGTCGAGTGCGCCGTGTGCGCCCGTTCCTAGCCTGTCCTGCGTCGACCCCATCGAAGCAGCACAGGGACAGGGACCATGCCTACCATCAGCGGACTCCTCACCTCTCTCGACCACAGGTTCGGACGCTTCGGCGCCGCGCTCCTGCTGCTGCTGGCGCTCGTGCTGGCCGTGGCGGTCGGGCTGACCATGGCCGGCGTCACGGAGCTGCTCCTGACCACAGCCGAACCGGTCCAGGTGGCACCCGTGCGCTGGATCTATCGCGCCTAGCTTCCGCTGTCCCGGCTGGCCGCTACCCGTTCCGGCCGGGTCAGACCTGCGTGAGGGCCACGAAGACGAGGATGGACACGAACAGCAGCAGGGCCGCGCTGACCGCGGCGCGGGAGGTCAGCGCGCCAGTGGGCTCGTCGTCGCTGGGCATGCTTCGACGATAGCGCGTCCGCTCCACGGCCCATCGGCCGCGGAGCGGCTACCCTGCAGCCGTGCAGCAGCAGCCCATCTCTCGAGCGCCGGTCGTGGTCCTCATCGTCTTCGGCGTCATCGCCACCGTGCTCATCTTCATCGGTGCCACCCGTTCCACCGCGCCACCGGAGGTCCGGATCGACACCGCCGGCACCCCCGACGCGCCACGCCCCGTGACGGTCATCATGCGCGACTATCGCTTCGAGCCCACGCCCGTCGTGCTGGTGCCCGGTGAGACCGTGCGCTTCACCATCTTCAACGCCGGCCTGGAGGTCCACGACTTCGTCATCGGCGATGCCGAGGTGCAGCAGGCCTGGAGCGAGGCTGACGCTGCCGCCACGCCGCCCAACCCGCTGGCCACGGCGCCGCCCGCGAGCGTCCCGCCCGGGACCGGCGGCTTGCGCGTCTTTCTCAGCTCGGGCCAGCAGGCCAGCGTGGACTACGCCGTGCCCAGCGACGAGCAGCTGGCGCTCCTGTGCCACATCCCCGGACACATCGAGAAGGGCATGGTCGGTCGTGTCGACCTGCGTGAGGTCGCCATCAGCGCCTGAGGCCGGGTGGGCTGCAGCGGACTCGCCACGGCTCCGCGATTCCGGGACCAACCGCACCCCCGGACAGGTCCATATCGCACACACACGCGCCGAATCGCGGTATACGATGAGCGAGCCACTTACTTGACACCAAGCGGGGCCTGCCCCGGAGTGAACAACAGCGAAGGAGCGCGTCAATGACCTACGTCATCGCCGAGCCATGCGTCGACGTGATGGACCAGGCCTGCGTGGCCGTCTGCCCCGTGGACTGCATCCATTTCGAGGAGGGTGTGGACCGCACCCTGTACATCGATCCTGACGAGTGCATCGACTGCGGCGCGTGCGAGCCCGAGTGCCCCACCGCGGCCATCTTCCCCGAGGACAGCGTCCCCGGCGACCAGGCCAAGTACACCGAGCTCAACGCCCTCTGGTTCCAGGACAAGGACGCCGCTCGAGCGATGCTCAACGAGCTCAAGCCGGCCTGACGCGATGCCCCGCATGGCGGGGCCGCACCACTCCAGGGTCGGACCCCGCGGCGACGCGGGGTCTGCTCATGCCCGGGCCTCGATCGCGGCCCGGGCCGTGGGGTCAGCGTGGTGAGCGGACCGCGCTGATGAGCTGCTGCAGGGAGGGCCGCACGCCGTAGAGCAGGACCGTGGCCCGGAAGATGCGCGCCGAGGCCCACGTCGCGAGGAACGCGAACAGCGTCAGGCTCGTGAGCGAGGCCCCCACCAGGGTCCACGGGATCTCGTCCGAGATGCCCAGCACGATGAGCATGGAGGTCGGCGCCGTCAGCGGGAACAGGGTCAGGGCCAGGACGATGGGCGACTGCAGGTCGGTCAGGAAGACCGAGAAGACGATGAAGGGCATGGCCGCGGCGAAGCCGAGGAAGCCGGAGTACTGCTGCGCCTCGCGATTGCCCGGGGCCATGGCCCCGATGGCAGCGAAGATGGCGCCGTAGGCCAGGTAGCCCAGCACGAAGTAGGTCAGGGCCAGCAGCAGCATCACCGGGTCGAGCTCGATGGGCCCGAGGTCGGGGATCTGGCTCGAGAGCAGGGGCAGGGCGATGAGCGCCGAGCCGACCCAGATGCCGACCTGGGTCAGGCCCGCGCCACCGAGCCCCAGGATCTTGCCCGCCATCAGCGGCGTGGCCGGGATGCTGCTGAGCACGATCTCGACGACGCGGTTCTCCTTCTCCTCCGTGACCGACTGGAGCAGGTAGCCGCTGGTCATGAAGATGCTGATCATGAAGATGGCCACGAAGACCATGGGCAGGGCGATGCCGGCGGCGATGTCCGCACCCGAGACCTCGTCACCCTCGACGGTCACGACGTTGACCGACACGCCCTGCAGGATGCGCGCCGCGTCCTCGGGCGGCACGCCGGCCTCGGTCAGGAGCGCGTTCTGGACCACGTAGCGCAGCAGCGCCTCGTTGTTCTCCGTGCCCTCGAGGCGGGAGATATCGAAGCCGGCACCCGCCTCGATGCGGGTGACGACCCCGTCCTCGCGGAATGCTGCGGGTACCACGTAGTACTCGCTGATCTGGCCGGCCTCGAGCTGGGCGGCGGCCTCAGACTCGGCTCGTCGTGCTGCAGGCTGGCCCGTGTGGTCTGGAACTCGGGGATGGCCACGTCGGAGTCGTTGACCACCACGATCGTGCCGCTGGCTTCGCCGTTCACCTCGAAGCCGCTGGTGGAGAAGAACATGGAGATGCCGATGATCACCGCGATGCCGAAGGGCAGGAGCAAGGTGCCGAAGAGGTAGCCGCGCCGGCGCACCGTCCGCAGGTACTCGCGGCGAGCGACGAGGCCCGTGAGGCGGCCGCGGCTGGCGTCGCTCATCGCACCGCCTCTGCGCGGTGGTCGCCCGCGACGGTGCGGATGAAGATCTCGTCGAGGCTGGGCGCCTGCACCGCGAAGCGTTCCACCTGGGCGCCGCTCGCGGCCAGCTCGCGGAAGAGGTCCTGGGGCGTGGCGCCGTCCTGGATGAGGTAGCGCATCGCGCCGTCCACGGGAGTGGCATCGGTCACGCTATCGAGCTCGTCCGCCGTCCGCGGGATGTCCGTCCCGCTGACCTCGACGGCCCCGTCGCTGAAGGCATCGCGCACCTGGTCGACCGTGCCGTAGAGCAGCCGCTTCCCGCGGTCGATGAGCAGGATGCGGTCACAGAGCGTCTGCGCGTCACCCATGTCGTGGGTGCTCATGATCACGGCCGCGCCGTTGTCTCGCTGCGCCCGCACCACACCCTTGAGCATGTCGGCGTTGACCGGGTCGAGGCCCTGGAACGGCTCGTCGATGATGAGCAGGTCGGGATCGTTGAGGATCGTGGCGATGAGCTGGGCCTTCTGGTGCATGCCACGCGAGAGCTCGGCGGCCTTCTTCTGGGCCGCGTCGGCCAGCCCCATCTCGGTCAAGAGGGCCATGGCCTTGTCGTGGGCCTGCTTGCGCGACATGCCGCGAAGGGCCCCGAAGTAGGTGAGCGTGTCGATGATCCTGACGTCGCGGTACAGGCCGCGGTCCTCTGGCAGGTAGCCGACGCGGCTCTGATGCTCGACGCCGGGCGGGTCACCGAAGACCTCGATGTGGCCCCTGGCGGGGCGCACGATGTCGAGGATCATGCGCATGGTGGTCGTCTTGCCTGACCCATTGGGGCCGAGGAACCCGAGTACCTCACCGGGGCGGACGTCGAAGGACAGGTCGATGACCACGTCCGTGTCGCCGTAGCGCTTCCATACGTCCCGGACATCGACCGCGGCTGCGGACATGGCTGCAGCCTACTGCATCACGAGGGGAGGTCGTGCCGCCGCGGGACAGGCGGCCCGAGGCATGGGACGATGACCCCGCATGCGCATCGTCTCCCTCACCCCATCCGCCACCGAGATCGTCTTCGCCCTGGGCCTGGGTGATGAGCTGGTGGGCCGGACCCACCGCTGCGACTACCCGGCCGAGGTGCTCGACGTGCCTGTCGTCACCATCGATGACCCCGATGCGCCGGGGCGCACGCTCGACGGCACGCTCCTGGCCCGGCTCGAGCCGGATCTCGTGCTCACCGACGGCTCCGAGGAGCGCCCGCTCGTGGAGTACGGGGAGGTGAGCGACGTCGTCGGCGCCATGGCCCGCGAGACCACGCTCGTGGCGCTGGCACCGCACACCATCGAGGGCATCCTCAACAGCATCTCCACGGTCGGCGCCTACACCGAGTCGGAGCTGGAGGCCGTGGGCCTCGTCGAGATGCTGCGTGAGCGCCTCGGCGCCATCGGCCTGAGCTTCGGACCGGAGACGCGGCGCGTGGTGGTCATCGAGAGCCTCCAGCCGCTGCAGGCCGCCGGCCGTTGGGTGCCTGAGATGGTCCGGCGTGCAGGAGGGTGGGAGCTGCTCGGCCGCGAGGGGGAGTCGCCTGCGCCGACCACCTGGCAGCAGGTACGGGAGGTCGATCCACAGGTGCTGGTGCTGGCGCTGCGCGGCACGGATGCCGCTGGCGCTGAAGCAGCGCTCGAATCGGCCGTCCTGCCGCGCTGGTTCGACGAGCTGCCGGCCGTTCGCGACGGCGAGTGCTTCGCGGTCGACGGTGTCGGCCTCTTCGACCGACCCGGCCCGCGCGTGGTCGAAGGCATCGCCGTGCTTGCCGAGCTCTTCTACCCGGAGGTCTTCGCCGGAGCCGGTCCGGTCGAGGCCTGGCGCCCGCTTGGCCCCATCGGCATCGCCGGCCGCCATGCCGGCGACGAGGGGCTTGGCCACTCCTGAGACACTAGGGCCATGCCCTTCCGCCGGCGCTTCGACTGTCTCTGGTGTGGTCGCACCTGGGGCACGCGCTCGGATGACGACCTCGAAGGCTGGGCTGCGCTCTGTCCCGACTGCCTGGCCAAGGCTGACGACAACGGCTTCCTGCGCCATCGGCTGCGTCTCGCCCTGCGTGATCGGGCTGCGGCAGCGCGAGCCGCGGACGAGGGTTCGAGCCGACCCCCGGGTGACTGGGAGGACTGGTACCTGCGCCGCGGCCGCTATGCGCGCGGCCCGATCCACGATGGCCCCTGGACCATGGAGCTCGACGAGGTCACGCGCTGGGTCGATGGGCTCCCATTGCAGGGCACGCTCGTGGAGCTGGGCGCAGGCATGGGCTGGTGGACGGGCCTGCTCGCGGAGAAGGGGGAGCTGTGGGTCTACGACGGCGATGGCGCCTCGCTCGACGCGGCGCGCACGCGCCTCATGGCCCACGGCCTGCTGGCGCACCTGCACGAGCGCGATCCGCTGGCCCGCCCGGACAAGCTCGTCGACGTCGTCTTCGCGGCCTATCTGCTGGGAAGCGCGGACACGCCCGAGGCGCTCGATGCCCGCCTCGACACGATCAGCTCGTGGCTGCGGCCGGGCGGCTCGTTCGTGTTCGTGGAGGCCCAGGGCACCGGCGTGCTCGACGGCCCCGGCGGTGAGCTGGGCTCGTGGGATGCGGAGGCGCTCGGTGGTCATCTCGTGGCTCGTGGCTTCGGACCCGTGGAGGTCGGCAGCACACGCGCCGCATTCGTCTATGGCGAAGCCCTCACCGCGACCTAGACTCGCACCATGACCGACACACGCACGCTCATCGGCCCCCTCGGCATCTGGGGCCTGGTTCCCTCGTTGCCCGCGGCGGCGCTCCGTCCCACCGTGGCTCGTGTGGCCGAGCTTGGCTACGGTGCCCTGTGGGTGGGAGAGGCAGCCGGCCGTGACCCCTTCGCCCAGCTCGCAGCCGTGGCCGGGGCCTCCGGTGCCATGGCCCTTGGTACGAGCATCGTCAACATCTTCGGGCGTGACCCCATGGCCGCGCGCATGGGTGCCATGACGCTGCAGGAGCTGACCGGCGGGCGCTTCGCCCTGGGCCTGGGCGTCTCACACGTGCACCTCGTCCAGAAGCTGCGCGGACACAGCTACGAGAAGCCGCTGACCCGCATGCGTGAGTACCTCCACGCCTACGAGCGCATGCCCTATCGGGGCCCGCTGGCCGAGGGTCCCGATGGTGTCGCGCCCCAGCCACCCGTGCTCATCGCCGCGCTCGGACCGCGCATGCTGGAGCTGGCGGCCACGGCTACCGATGGCACGCTGCCCTTCTTCGTCAGCGCCGAGCGCATCGCCTGGATGCGCAGCGTGCTCGATGGGGCCGCGCCGGCCGACCGCCCGCGTCCGCTCATCGCCACCGCCCTGGCCGTGGTCGTGGGCGATGAGGGGGCCGCGCGCGCCGCCGCTCGCGCCTGGATGGAGCCCTACTGTCGTGCGCAGAACTACCAGCGCAGCCTGGCCGCACAGGGGTTCGGGCCGCAGGACTGGGAGCCCCCCTACTCGGACCGGCTCGTCGACACGATGGTGGCTTGGGGCTCGGTCGAGCAGGTACGGCAGCGCATCGCCGAGTTCCATGCGGCTGGCGCGGACCACGTGGCCCTGTTGCCCGTGGTCGCGGACGGAAGCGACGGATCGCTGGCCACGCTGGAGGTGCTCGCGCCCACGTCCTGAGTGCCGCGCCGCCTATACTCGCGAACGTGTCACCACTGAAGGAAGCGACCATCGCGATCGTCGGCACCGGCGCGATGGCTGAAGCCATGATCGCGGGCCTGCTCTCGGGCGGGCAGGTCGCGGCCGCCCAGATCGTCGCCAGCGACCCCCGTGTCGAGCGTCGGGAAGCGGTGGAGGCCAAGTACGGCATCCGCACCACCGGCGTGAACGTCGAAGCCGTCGCTGGCGCTGACGTGGTCGTGCTTGCGATCAAGCCGCAGATGCTGCTCAAGGTCGGACGCGAGCTCTCCTCTGTCCTGGGCCCTGACCAGCTGGTCATCTCCATCCTCGCCGGTTCCACGACCGTGGCCCTGGGCAACGCCCTGCGCCACGACGCCATCGTCCGGGCCATGCCCAACACGCCGGCCCAGCTGGGCAAGGGCATGACCGTCTGGTGCGCCACCGAGCAGGTCTCGGAGGTCCAGCGTGAGCAGGCCGCGGCCATGCTCGCGAGCCTGGGCAAGGAGATCTTCGTCGAGGACGAGAAGTACGTCTCCATGTCGACGGCCGTCAGCGGCACCGGCCCGGCCTATGTGTTCATGGTCATGGAGGCGCTCATCGATGCCGCCGTGCACCTGGGTTTCCCACGCCACATCGCCCATGACCTCGTCATCGAGACCTTGCTGGGCGGCACGTTGCTGGCCCAGGAGAGCGGTGACCACCCGGCCTACCTGCGCAACATGGTCACCTCGCCGGCCGGCACCTCGGCCGCGGCCATCGCGGAGATGGAGCGCGGCCGCCTGCGCACGGTCCTCTCCGAGGCCGTCTTCGCGGCCTACCGACGCACCGAGGAGCTCGGTCGCGAGCTCGAGGAAGAGACGGCCGTCGAGTAGCGCTGACCGAGCGAAAGCGGGCGCTCGTGGCTGTGCGCGTGGCTCTCGTCCTTCCTCGGTTCATTGCTCGCGGCGGCCGGCCCGCAACTGGCGCTATGCCGCCCACGCCTGTACGGGCCAGGCACGGCCACGTCCGCTGCCGCTCCAGTCACCCGGGGCATGAGCCAGCGAGGCCGAGTCCCATCCCATGCCCTGCAGGACTCGATCAGCCAGGCTGATGGCCGCCTGATGCCTGGGGGGCATGGATCACGATCTGGTTGGCCGATGTAGGCGTCCACGGCATGGAGCGCCCCCGTCCGATGCCGGCACTCCGGGCATGGAGCGCCCCCGGCCTGTGCAGGCACCCACGGCATCGGCCGGCCGTGTCGCGAAGGGGACTACTCGTCCTCGTCGGGATCGGCGAGGGGCGGATCGAAGACGGCCACCTCCGGGAGCGACTTGCGTGTCAGGTCGGGCACCGTCGCGTCAGCGGCGGGGTAGCCCACCGGGAACAGCACATACGGGCGCTCGCTGCGTGGCCGTCCAAGGATGGTCGTCAGGAAGCCCATGGGGTTGGGGGTGTGCGTCAGGGTGGCCAGGCCCATATGGTGGATGGCGGTGATGAAGACGCCCGCCGACATGCCCACCGACTCACGCGCGTAGTAGTGCTTCTTGTGCCCGCCGTCGGGAAACGTGCCGTGGACCTGCTCGAAGAGCACCACCAGCCAGGGCGCGGTCTCGAGGTAGGGCTTCTGCCAATCGGTGCCAAGCGGGGCCAGCGCCTCGAGCCACTCCTCTGACATGCGGCTCTCATACGAGCGACGCTCCTCTGCCTCTGCCGCGATGCGGATCCGCCACTTGGTGTCGTGGTCGCTCACGGCCACGAACGTCCACGGCTGCTGGTGGGCTCCGCTGGGTGCGGTCGAGGCCGTCAGGATGGCCTGCTCGATGAGCCGCCGCGGCACCGGGTCGGGGCTGAAGGCGCGGACCGACCGGCGAGCGTCCATCTCGGTGTAGAAGGCCGCGGCACGCGCGTCCATCTCCTCGAGGTCGAGGCGTCGAGGCCGGTAGGGGACGCGGCCGTCATCGTGGGGCATCGTCGGATGCTAGCAGCGGGACGGGCCGGCCACGTGGGCCCTTGCCGGCTGATACTCCCACCCAGTATCCTTTCCAGCCCCCAGAGAGGCACCCCATGACCGACCACGAGCGCATCAGCGCGGCCCTGCACGAGGGCGGCATCATCGACATCACCACCATCGGGCGCGCGTCCGGCCAGCCACGCCGCATCGAGATCGTCTTCTTCAACGTCGATGGTCGCGTCTACATCACCGGCATCCCCGGCACCCGCGCCTGGATGGCCAACCTCACGGCCGACCCACGGCTCACCTTCCACCTCAAGCGCGGGGTCACGGCTGACCTGCCTGCCAGCGCCCGGATCGTCACCGACGAAGCCGAGCGCCGGGTGGTGGCAGAGGCGGCCTGCCGGGCCTGGCGTCGGCCCGGCGAGGTGGAGGCGTTCGTGGCTGGCTCCCCGGTCATCGAGGTGATCTTCGAGGATCCGTCGCTGTTGGCCGCCTAGCGCTGACCGCCGGCGGCCGGGGCTGAGTCCGGACGACGCGCGCCCGTCGTCCGAACAGGCCGGTCGCCCCTTGCGCCCGACCGACCCCGGCGAGACGATCTCGTGCAGCGGTAGCGAGGTGGTCATGTCCGAACACGACGCCGGGCCGACCTGGGGCGACAGGATCCGCCGCTGGCCGATGGTGTCAGCCGCCGCCATCGCCCCGGACCGGCAGGAGGCCCTCCGCTGATGGGCGCCACGGGTGGCCAGCCACCCTTCGACCACCGCAAGATCCCCGAGTCGCCCGACGATATCGACACCGGTCATTCGCACCTCGGTTGCCTGTTCGTCGTCGGCCTGCTGGTGCTGGTCTCCGTGGCCCTGTTCATCCTCGACGTGCGCGTCTGATGGACCAGCCCGATCGTGGCTTGCGGCAGCGCCTGACCGAGGAGACGGTGCGGCATCGCCTCGCGGAGAGGGAGCACCGCCGCAACCTGCTTGCACGGGACCGGCTGGGTCAGGCCGAGCCCGAGTCGGCTGGTCGGCGCCTGCTGCTGGCTGCGGCCCTCGTCGCCGTGGTCCTGCTCGCGGTGCTCTTGCTTGCGAACGCAGCCGGCCAACGGGCCGAGCAGACACCCGAGCCCGACGCGAGTGTGCTTCGAACGCCCGTCGGCGGGCCCACGACGGAGGTCGTGCGGGTGCAGCCACCGGACTGGCTGCGGGTGGAGAGCGTGGCTCCGGGTGCCGAGCGGCCGTAGCGCCGAGTGCCCTGCCCATCGCTCGGTCGCACCGCGGATGCCGCCCGGTTACGGCTCGGGCTCGGATGGCGCCCAGTCGGCCCCGATGGCCCGGACCGAGGCCCGCAGCGGGCCTACCCGTGGCACACTCCGGCGAACGTACCGGCGCAGCGGCACGACTCGGGACCGGATCCACCCAGTGACCCGCGCGCCGTCGATACGAGGAGGCAAGATGGCCACGGAGCCCGGTTCGGTGATGAGCGCTGACGAGATGTCGGCGCTGTCGAAGAAGCACACGATGTTCGACTGGGTGCCGCAGGACGCGGTCGTACCCATGCCCATCGAGTACGCCAAGGGCGTCTACATGTACACGCCCGACGGGGATCGCATCCTCGATTTCAACAGCCAGCTGATGTCGGTCAACATCGGCCACGGTGACCAGCGCGTCATCGACGCCATCACGGCCCAGGCCCAGAAGGTCTGCTACGTCCACCCGTACACGGCGACCGAGCCGCGCGCGGAACTGGGGCGCAAGCTGGCCCAGATCACGCCCGGCGACCTCGACGTCTGGTTCTTCACCAACGGCGGCGCGGAGGCCAACGAGAACGCCATCAGGATCGCCCGTCACTACACCGGCCGGCAGAAGATCCTCGCCCGCAGCCGTTCGTATCACGGCGCCGTCGGCTCCACCATCGTGGCCACCGGTGATCCTCGTCGCTGGGGCGCTGAGATCGGCGTCAGCGGCATCGTCCGCGCTCCCGACTTCCACAAGTGGGGCAAGCCCGATCCCGAGCCTGTCGACGTGGCCCTGCGCGAGCTCGAAGAGGTGATCATGTACGAAGGGGCGCAGAACATCGCCGGCTTCATCCTCGAGCCCATCGTCGGCACCAACGGCATCCTCATCCCGCCCGACGGCTACATGCAGGGCGTGCGCGATCTCTGCACCCAGCACGGCATCATGCTCATCGCCGACGAGGTCATGAGCGGCTTCGGCCGCACCGGCGAGTGGTTCGCCGTGGACCTCTGGGGCATCGAGCCCGACCTCATGTCCATCGCCAAGGGCCTGACCTCCTCGTACGTCCAGCTGGGCGCGCTGGGCATGAGCCGCAAGGTCGCGGACACGTGGGGTGACAAGCCGTTCCCCGCGGGCCTCACCTACAACAGCCACGCCCTGGCCTGCGCCACGGCCCTCGCGGTCATCGACGTCTACGAGCAGGACGACCTCATCGCGCGTGCCAGGCGCATGGGCGAGATCATGGCCGGCCACCACGCTCGCCTGGCCCAGAAGCACCCCTCCGTCGGACGGACCCGCAACAAGGGCATGTTCGGCATCATCGAGCTCGTGCGCAGCCACGACCCGTATGAGCCCATGGCGCCGTACAACGGCACGAGTGACGAGATGAAGGCCATCGGCGCCTACTTCAAGCAGCACGGGCTCTTCACCTTCCTGCGCTTCGGCATGATCCACACCAACCCGCCGCTGACCATCACCGAAGAGGAGCTGGCCGAGGGCTTCGACATCATCGACGGGGCGCTCGACCTGGCCGACGAGGCGGTGCGAACCTAGCGCGCCGCGCCGGGGTCGGGGCTAGAGCAAGGCATGAGCGACGAGCGCAAGGACCAGGGCAGGTCGCCGGTCGGACCCGACGACCCGGCCGCGACCGAGGAGCGGCGGAAGCCGATGCCCTATCGCGCGCTCGGGCCCAACACCTCGGCCTCGTGGGGTCCGGCGCCTGACGACCTGGAGCACGCCGACGCCATCGAGGAGACCCTCGACTTCGAGGGCACCGCCGACGAGATCGCCAAGGGCGCCAGCTCCGGCGCCGAAGCGGTCGTGGGCCGCTGGACCTCGCCGCTCGGCCGGCTGACCCGGACTGGCCTGGCCCTGATCGTCTTCTTCGTCATCGTCTTCGTGACCTGGGAGCTGTTCAAGTGGGTCTTCGGTGATCCATGGCGGTTCGACGACGTGCTCGGCACCGGCTGGGACTACTTCCACCAGCCGCCGTTCCGCCTCATCCAGGCCAGCGACCTGCAGCTGCCGCACGTGTGGGACATCTTCTACGCACTATCCCAGCCGGTGCAGCGCAACCAGGATGACTCGCTGCTCATCTACCTCGTCGGCGCGGCTTTCGCCACCTGGCGCAACGCCGTCATCGGCTTCGCCATCGGTGCCTTCGTCGGCGTCGCGCTGGCCTCGATCTTCGTGCATTCGCGACTGACCGAGCGAGCCTTCATGCCCTACGTCATCGCCAGCCAGGCCATCCCCATCGTGGCCCTCGCGCCCATCATCGCGGCCGCTGCGGGCCGTGGCGCGACCTCCGTCGTCATCATCGCGGTCTACCTCACCTTCTTCCCGGTGACCGTGGCCCAGGCTCGTGGCCTGCGCTCGCCCGACCCGCGCTCGCTGGAGCTGATGCGTTCGTTCGCGGCCAGCAAGTGGGACATCTACCGCAAGGTGCGCCTTCCGGCTTCGCTGCCCTACTTCTTCACGGCCCTGAAGGTGGCGGCCGCGGCGGCCATCGTCGGCGCCATCATCGGCGAGGGCCCGGGTGGCGTGAAGGACGGGCTCGGCCGAGCCATCATCAACTTCAACCAGCAGTACATCTCCGGCCCCGAGAAGCTGTGGGCCACCATCCTCATCGCCGCCCTCACGGGCATCCTCTTCTTCGCGATGGTCCGCATCGCGGAGGTCGTCAGCACCCGCCAGCGCAGCTCGCGCTCGCCGGGTGGTCAGTCCGGCTCCGCGTCGGCCAAGGGAGCGTGACGTCCATGGAACAAGCAGCCGCACCGGCCGTTCGCCTGGCCGGTGTCGAAAAGGTCTTCCCGGTCAAGGACGGTGAGCCCACCGTCGCGCTCACGGGCATCGACCTGGAGGTCGGGCAGCAGGAGTTCATCTCGCTCATCGGCCCGTCGGGCTGCGGCAAGTCCACCCTGCTGCGTGCCGTCGGCGACCTCATCCCGGTCACCGAGGGTACGGTCGAGGTCAACGGCAAGTCGGCCCATCAGGCGCGGCTCGACCGCGAGTACGGCATGGTCTTCCAGGCGCCCGTCCTCTTCGACTGGCGCACCGTCGAGGCCAACGTGCGGCTGCCGCTCGAGGTCACCGGCTACCCCAAGGGCAAGCGCGACGCGCTCGTGGCCGAGAAGCTCGAGCTGGTGGAGCTGGGCGGATTCGCCAAGCATTACCCCCATCAGCTCTCGGGCGGCATGCAGCAGCGGGTGGCCATCGCCCGTGCGCTCGCCCTGCAACCATCGTTGCTGCTCATGGACGAACCCTTCGGCGCACTCGACGAGATGACCCGTGAGCGGCTCAACGCCGAGCTGCTCGACATCTGGAGCGAGACCCAGACGACCGTCATCTTCGTCACCCACTCGATCCCCGAAGCCGTCTTCCTCTCCTCACGCGTCGTGGTCATGAGTCCGCGCCCGGGCCGCATCGCCGAAACCATCGCGATCGACCTGCCCTACCCGCGTGACGACGGCACCCGTGAGGAGGACCGCTACTACGAGCTGGTCACCGAGGTCCGCGAGGCGATCCGTGGCCGGCCCGAGGGCGGTGGGGACCTCGCCGCTCGCGCGCGCTCGGACAGCTCCTTCGGATGACGGCGTCCGCCGGCCGTGCCCGCCGCCCACCTGTGCCATCGACGCTGGGTGCGGCCCTGCGCCAGTGGGCTCCACCGCTCATCGTCTTCATCGCGGTGATCGTGGCCTGGGAGATCTGGGCCAGCGGTGGCGGCTTCTTCAACCCCATCCCCACGCCGACCGCCATCTGGAGCGCGCTCTTCGAGGAGTGGGATCTGCTTTCGTCCTCGGCCATGGCGACCGTCATCGAAGCCCTGGGCGGGCTGCTCATCGGCACCGTGGCCGGCCTCACGGTGGGCTTCCTGACCTCGCGCTGGGCCATCGCCCGCGACGTCCTGCTGCCGCTGGCCATCGGCGCCTCGACCATCCCCATCATCGCGGTCGCGCCCATCCTCAACAACTGGTTCGGCGTGCTCAACCCGCTCTCGAAGATGTCGATGGCGGCCCTGCTGGTGTTCTTCCCCATCGTCATCAACGTCACCCGCGGCCTCGTCGAGGTCGGCCCCGCCAAGCTCGAGCTGATGCGCTCGTACGCCGCCGACGACACGACCGTCCTGCGCAAGCTGCGCGTGCCCCACATGCTGCCCTTCTTCTTCACGGCCCTGAAGGTGGGCACGACCCTGGCCTTCATCGGCGCCATCGTGGGCGAGTTCTTCGGCGGCACCTCGAACGTGCTCGGCCGGGTCGTGCTGCAGGCCATCAGTGCGGGCAAGTTCGACGTGGCCTGGGCGGCCATCCTCATCGGTGCGACCGTGGCCATCCTCGCCTACGTCGCGGTCACGCTCATCGAGCGCGCCGTCATCCCCTGGTATTGGCACATCCACGACACGCCCGAGTAGTCGGCGACGTGCCCAGGGGTGCGTGACCGCAACCCTGCGACGGGTGGATGCAACCCGACCGCAGCCTTACACCCACTCGATTACTGAGCATTTCTGCGCTATGGTTCGCGCGTCCAACAGAGGAGGACACCATCCTGGCCCGGATCTCGGGTCAGGGGTCAGTCCGCAACAGAGGTGGGTGAATGAGTAGGACACGGAACGTCGGCATCTCCATGGGAGCTGCTGGTCTCCTGGTCGCATCTTCGATCGGCAGTGCAGCCGCGCAGGACCTGACGCCGGTCAGCGTCGTCCTCCAGTGGGTGCCACAGGCGCAGTTCGCGGGGTACTTCGCCGCCGACGCGCTCGGGTATTGGGAGGAGCAGGGCCTCGACGTGACCATCGTCGACGGTGGTCCTGACGTCGCACCGCAGGTCGAGGGCTCGCTGCCGACCGGTCCCGAGTTCGCTGTTTCGTGGGTACCGCGCGTGCTGGCGGTCCGCGACCAGGGATCGGACCTGGTCAACATCGGCCAGACCTTCCAGCGTTCGGGCACGCTTTCGGTCTCGTGGGCTGACGCCCCCGTCAACTCGCCGGAGGAGTTCGCCGGCAAGAAGATCGGCGTGTGGGACTTCGGCAACGAGTTCGAGGTGACCGCAGCCGCACGAGCCGCCGGCCTGGAGCCAGGTGTGGACTTCGAGCGGGTCATCCAGCCGTTCGACATGTCGCTCTTGCTCAACCGTGAGGTCGATGCGGCTGAGGCCATGACCTATAACGAGTACGCACAGGTGCTCGAGACGGTGAACCCCGATACGGGTGAGCTGTACCAGCCTGAGGATCTCGTGGTCATCGACTACAACGATGTGGGCACGGCCATGCTCCAGGACGCCATCCACGCACGCGCCAGCTGGCTGGCCGAGGAAGGCAACGAGGAGATCGCCACCAAGTTCCTGGCCGGTGCCTACAAGGGCTGGGCCTTCTGCCGCGACAACCCCGAGGAGTGCGTGCAGTTCACCGTCGACGCCGGCTCGACGTTGGGCATGGGCCACCAGCGCTGGATGATGAACGAGATCAACCCGCTCATCTGGCCTTCCCCCGATGGCATCGGTGCGGTGCCCCAGGACACCTACGACACGACCATCGGGATCATGCTCGAGGCGGGCCTCATCAGCGAGGACCCGGGCCCCGACGCGGTACGCAGCGACCTGACCGAGGCCGCCTGGGCCCTGCTCGGCGACGAGGTCGACCTCTTCGGTCTGGACTTCGTCAAGGGCGAGGTCGAGGTCACCCCGGGCGGCGAGTAGCCTCCCGCGGGTCGCATCCGCGATCCTCGCGGCCCTCGAGCCGCGCAGCACACGACGGCACGGGCCGGTCCTTCTGGGGCCGGCCCTTCGTCATGGGCGGCGCTACGCCCGGCCGCGCACGAGATCCCGACCAGCCACCATCGCGGCCAGCTTGGGCTTCACGGCCCAGCGGGCGGTCTGGCTGAAGCCGCAGTCGGGCACGATCGAGAGCTGCGCCTCCGGCACACCGGCCTCGAGCAGGCGGTCGATGCGCCAGGCCACGTCGTCGGGTGTCTCGAGGTAGTAGTTCTTGACGTCGATGACGCCGGCCGAGAGGTGGCGTCCGGCAGCCGTGATCTCGGCGGCCACGTCGAGCTCGGCCATCTCGCGGTTGGCGTACTCGAGCACGAACTCGCTGACCTCGAAGGCCAGGGCCTGCTCCAGCACCGGCCGGTAGAGCCGCCGTGAGAGCGGGCGGCCGTAGAAGTTGCCGAAGCAGAGATGCGCCGCGAGCGTGACCCGGCCCTGCACCGCGGCGGCAGCGTCGTTGAAGAGCGCCGCGAACTCGGCGGAGGCTTCCGGGTGGATGGCTGGCGAGGGCTCGTCGATCTGGATGTAGGTCGCGCCGGCCTCGACCAGGCCCTTGAACTCCGCGGCCAGGATGGGCACGAACGCGCGTGCGGCGGCGATGCGATCGGCATAGACCTCGCCCGGGCCGTAGGTGAGGCGGCCCGAGAGCGTGAAGGGGCCGGGGATGGTGACCTTGATGGGCCGGGCCGTCCTCGTGCGCGCGTACTCGAACTCCTCCACCACGCCCAGCCCCTCCGGCGCCTCGATGGCCTCGAGCACCTCGAAGCGATGCTGCTGGTCGTGTCCGGCGGGCCCGAGTCGTCGCGCCGGCTCCAGCGGCGCCACGCCCGTGAGGTGACGGTAGAACTCGGCGGTGAAGAAGCCCACGCGCCGCATCTCGCCCTCGGAGATGACATCGACCCCCGCGTCCTCCTGGTCACGGATGGCGGTGTCGACCGCGTCGTCCTGGAACTCGCGGATGTCCTTCGGGCCCAGCTCGCCACGTTCGGCCGCGGCCACGGCCAGGTCCAGCCAGCCGGGGTGCGTATGCGAACCGACCACCGAGGTGGTCAGGGGGGTGGGCTGATAGGGCTCGGCCATGATCGTCCTCCTGGGCTGGTGGCGTGGGTGGCTGGGGTCGGGCGACTCCGGGCTACTCGCCGATCGGCAGCACCGACCAGCCCCCGTCGACCCTGATCGTCTGGCCGGTCACCGCTCGCGACGCAGGCGACAGAAGGTACACCGCCGCCTCGGCCACGTCCTGCGCCGGGATGAAGCCACCCGCGAGGGGCTGCTTGCGCCTCGAGAACGCCTGCGTGGCCTGGTCCGCCTGGGCTCGCTCGGACATGCGCGAGACCGTCAGCGCGGGTGCCAGCATGTTGATCCTGATGCCGCGGGGGGCGTAGTAGGCGGCGCTGGTCGTGGTCAAGGCCGCGACGGCACCCTTGGAGGTGGCGTAGGCGTGCGTGGCAAAGAGCTCCGGCACCGGCCGGGAGGCCAGCACCGAGCCCATGTTCACGATCGCGCCACGGGCGCCATCCTCGTCGCGCTCCTGCTCCAGCATGGCTCGCAGCACCGGCGCGGTGACCGTCACGTGGGTGGTCGCGTTCAGGCGCATCGTGGCCTCGTAGGCCTCGGTCGTGAGCTCATGCAGCGGTCCGTCGCCCAGGCGCCGGCCGGAGCCGCCGGCCACGTTGAAGAGGCCGTCCACGCGGCCGAGGGCGCCGATGACCTGCTCGATGGCCGCCACCGCTGCCGTCGGGTCGGTGAGGTCGGCCTGGGCGGCGTACGCGAGGCCGCCCCCCGCGACGATCTCCTGCGCCAGCGCCTCCACGGACGCAGCGGTGCGCGAGACGATGGCCACCCTCGCGCCTTCAGCCGCGAAGCGCCGGGCGGAGGCGGCCGCGATCCCGGTGGCCCCGGTGATGATGATCCCGCGTCCGGCGAGTCGGTCCATGGTGGCGCTACCTCCGGCTGGTGGTGACCTGCACATCATGCTCGAGCGCTGCCGCTACCCGCGGATCGAGCGAGGCTGCGCTCTTGGTGAGCGCGTTGGCGGAACCGGCGGCGACACCCTTCACCAGCGCCGTCTGGACATCGGCACCGTCCATCAGCGCCAGCGAGAGCGCGGCGTTGAAGCTGTCACCCGAGCCGACCGGGTTGAGCGCCTGCAGCTCCGGCACCCGCAGCCGCCAGACGGTCTCCGTATCGGCGGCCGCCACCTCGTCCGCGCCATCGGTGACGACGGCGAGTCGCGCGCCGCGCTCGACCAGCGCGAGGGCAGCCTCCACGGCCGTGGCGTCCGCCTCGACGATCTCGGACTCGACGGCCTCGACGCGGCCGATCTTGACGATGTCGGGCCCGGCTTCGAGCGCCGGCGCCAGGCCCGGTCCGGTGACGTCCACGAGCAGCGGCACGCCGGTCCGACGGGCAGCCTCGACGATGGCCCCGTGCTCGCCCGGCGGCAGGCCGCCCGGGATGGAGCCGGCCACGACCGCTCGTGCGCAGGCCGGCAGCAGCCGCTCCTCGAGCAGGCGCAGGAAGGCCCCGTACTCGTCCGGCGTGGCCAGCGCTGCCCGTTCGTAGACCAGGACCGAGCTGCCGTTCTCGTCGACGATCACGTAGGCCGTCCGCGATTCCGCCTTGGCGAACGACCAGTGCGGCTCCAGGCCTTCCTCGGCGAGCGCCTCCACCAGCCAGCGGCCGGTGTGGCCGCCGGCGATGCCGGTGGTGATGGCCCGGCCACCCAGGGCCACCGCCGCGCGAGCAGCGTTCACGCCCTTGCCGCCGGGCAGCACGAACATCTCCGTGGGGCGCAGCACCTCGTCGTGGACGATGCGCTCGACGTGGGCGGTGCGATCGACGGCCGGGGCCGGGGTGATGCAGAGCAGGGCTGGACGCGGGTCCCGCTTCATGAGCGCACGCTGGCGCTAGTGGCCGGTGCCGAACTGGCGGTCGCCGGCGTCTCCGAGGCCCGGCTGGATGTAGCCCTTCTCGTTGAGCTGGCGGTCGAGGGCCGCGCAGTACATGGCCACGTCCGGGTGGGCCTCCGCGACCGCGGCGACCCCCTCCGGTGCAGCGATGAGGTTGACCATCTTGATGCGCTTGGCACCCCAGTCCTTGAGCACCTCGATGGCGGCCGTGGCCGAGCCGCCCGTGGCCAGCATGGGATCGAGGATGAGACAGGTGTCCACGGTCGTCTGGTCGGGCAGCTTGTTGTAGTACTCCACCGGTCGCAGGGTGCGCTCGTCACGGAACAGTCCCAGGTGCCAGACCTGCGACTCGGGGAAGAGCTCGAGGAAGGCATCGACCATGCCCAGGCCCGCTCGCAGGATGGGCACGAGGCCGATGCGCTCGGCCAGCTGGTGGCCGGTGGTCACCTCCAGCGGGGTCTGGACCTCGATCTCGTTGAGCGGGGTGTCAGCGAGGGCTTCATAGCCCACGAGCCAGCTGATCTCTCGCACCAGCTCGCGGAACTTCTTGGGGTCGGTTCGCTCGTCGCGCATCAGCGCCAGCTTGTGGAGCACTGCGGGATGCTGCGAGACGAAGAGGTTGGGCTGGTCGGGCACGTGCCGCCTCCGGGCTACGTTCTGGGTGGCGAGCACCGATTCTACGGCCCACGCCGCTGACCGGTCGGGCGCGCCCGCGATACCATCAGCTGGTGCCAGACCAACCGTCCCTGCCGGCCTTCCCCAGCGAGGGCGGTGACGCCGCCCACACCCCTGACCGAGCCGCCGAGGCCGGCGACACGCGCACGCGCACGCGCACGCACTCCTCGCGAACGCGCAAGGGATCGGCCCCGCCGGTGCTCGTGGAGGTCCGCCGCGGCGACACCGTGGAGAGCCGCCATCGTGGCCACATCGTGCACGTGGATGCCTCCGGCAAGGTGGCGCATGCGGTCGGTGCACCCAACACCGAGATCATGCTGCGGTCGACGGTGAAGCCCTTCGGCGTGGTCGCGCTCATCGAGTCTGGAGCGGCCGACGACCTGGCCCTCACGCCCTCGGAGCTGGCCATCATGTGCGCCTCGCACACCGGTGAGGACAAGCACGTGCGCACCCTGCAGGCCATCTTTCGCCGCGCGAGCGTGACCCAGGCCCTGCTGCGGTGTGGCACGGACGGAGCGCCGGCGGATGCACGCACCGCCGCGCGACTGGCGCGCGACGGGGAGACACCGGGTGCGGTCCGCCATGGCTGCTCCGGCTTCCACGCCGCCTCCATCCTCATGAGCGCCTACGCCGGCTGGTCGCTCGATGACTACGCCGACCCACGGCACCCCAGCCAGGTGGCGGTGCGCACGACCGTGGCCCGGCTCTTCGATCGCGACGTAGACACGCTCAAGACCGCCACCGACAACTGTGGCCTGCTGACCTATGAGACCACGCTTCTCGAGCTGGCTCGTGCCTACCTCATGCTGGCCGACCCGGAGGGCCCCTCCGTGGACGGCGCGCGTGCCGAGTCGGCGCCGGCATTGCTGCGCGTGCGCGAGGCCATGATGGGCGCACCGGAGATGGTCGGCGGCACCTACGACCACCTCGACACCGAGCTCATGCGCCGTCGGCCCAGGCGACTGGTGGCCAAGGCCGGTGCCGACGGTATGCGCGCCATGGGCCTGGTGGCGGCCGATGGCGCCGAGACCGGCGCCATCGCCATCAAGGTCGAGGACGGCGACCACTCACGTCGAGCGGTGAAGGCGGCGTCAGTGGAGGTGCTGGCCCAGCTGGGTCTGCTCGATGACCGTGACCTGCGGGCACTCGCTGCCTATCACCATCCCACCGTCAGCGCTCCGGGGGGAGTCGAGGCCGCCAGCGCGGTCCCGCACTTCGTGCTGGCCGGTGAGGCTGCGACCCGCTAGCGCAGCGACCGACCTCAGGTGGCGCCGCTCGAGCCGACGACCGACCCCTATCGCGTTCTCGGGTTGTTGCGTGGCGCGACGCCGGCACAGGTGAAGGCAGCGCATCGCCGCCTGGCCAAGCGCTTCCACCCCGACGGCACGACCGGCGACGGCGCCCGCTTCCTGGCCATCCAGGAGGCCTATCAGCTGCTGTCCGACCCGGTGCGACGTCGCGAATGGGATCGGGCGCACGCGCCGGGTCCAGTGCGTGCTGCCGGCTCGCGCCGGCGCACGACCGGTGCGAGCCCCTCAACCCGGCCGCGGAGCCAGGGTTCGACGCGCATCCGCCGGCGCCCTCGCGCGGCCACGCCACGGTCACGTACCTGGTCGGCCGAGCACGTGCCCTGGTGGCACGACTTCCAGCCCGGAGCTCGCACGCGTCCGGCTCCAGCGCCCGCGCCGGCGCCGGCGCCCCACGCAGAGGGGGAGACGTCCAGCGACTTCGATGTGTTCGACCGCTCCAGCGGTGCGGCCTGGTCGTCGGCGGCCAGGCGGCACTTCCGGCGTGGCACCGATGACCTTCCCTCGCGCGGCGTGTGGCGCTACCGTGGGACCCAGGTGGTGACCGGTGCCGAGGCGCGCAAGGTCGCAGCCGAAGAAGAGGAGAAACCCCCACGATGACGACGCGGTGCCGTATCGCACCCAGCCCGACCGGCCCGCTGCATATCGGCACGGCCCGCACCGCGCTGTTCAACTACCTGTTCGCACGCCAGACGGGCGGCACGTTCGTGCTGCGCCTCGAGGACACGGATCAGGCCCGTTCCAGCGTGGAGTTCGAGCGGGACATCCTCGACGGCCTCCACTGGCTGGGCCTCGAGTGGGACGAGGGCCCGGCGGTCGCCGACCGACCGGCCAGCGGTGACCTCGGTCCCTACCGCCAGTCGGAGCGTGGTGCCCTGTACGCCGAGGCCATCGCACGGCTGCTGGCCGAGGACAAGGCCTACCCCTGCTTCTGCACGGCTGAGGAACGAGCCGCCGACAAGGAAGCCGATCCGCAGCTCTCCGGCTACAGCGGCCGCTGTGCCACGCTCACGGAGGCCGAACGTGAGGCCAGGCGCGCCGAGGGTCGCGAGGCGGTCATCCGCTTTCGTGTGGGCCAGGGCGTGGTGGAGTTCGACGACCTCGTCCGGGGGCACATCAGCATCGATACGGCTCAGCTGGGCGGCGACCTCGTCATCGCTCGCTCCGACGGCTCGCCGCTGTATCACTTCGTGGTCGTGGTCGATGACATCGACATGGGTATCACCCACGTCATCCGCGGCGAGGACCACCTCTCCAACACGCCCAAGCACGTCCTGCTCTTCCGGGCCCTCGAGGCGGAGCCACCGGTCTTCGCGCACCTGCCCCTCATCCTCAACGCCGATCGCTCCAAGATGTCCAAGCGCAAGAGCCAGACGGCCATGGACGCATATCGTGAGCAAGGCTACATACCGGAGGCGATCGTCAACCACCTCGCGCTCCTGGGCTGGAGCAGCGGAGATGACGAGGACCTCTTCAGCCTGCAGGACCTGGAGCAGCGCTTCGACCTCTCACGCGTGCAGCCATCCGGCGCCGTCTTCGACGCCGAGCGCCTGGACTGGCTCAACGGACAATGGATCCGTCGCCTGCCGGAGGCTGAGCTGACCGAGCGGGCGCTGCCCTTCCTGCGCGCTGCGCTCGACGAGGCGGCGGCCGCTGGGCGGCGCGTGCGCCAGCCAACGGCCGAGACCCTCGCGCCGCTGCTGCCCATGGTCATCGACCGCCTGCCACGCCTCGACGCCATCGGTCCCATGCTCGACTTCGTCTTCATCGATGACGTCGAGCTCGATCCGGCCATGCTCGTGCCCAAGCGCTGGGACCCCGCCTCCACCGCCACCGGGCTGGCCCAGGCCACCCGCGTCATCGAGGCGCTGGGGCCGACAGACTTCGGCGCCGCCCAACTGGAGCCGCCGTTGCGAGCGCTGTGCGAGGAGCAGGGCTGGAAGGTCGGCGACCTGTTCATGGCCGTGCGTGTCGCCATCACCGGCCGCACGGCCACCCCGCCGCTGTTCGACGTGATGGTCGCGATCGGCTACGACACCACCATCGCCCGTCTCAAGGCCGCGAGCGCGCTGGCCTTGACCATGGCCCAGGAGGAGTGACATGCACCTGACACGAGACGGGTTCGCCAGCTGGCTGGAGCGCTACGTGGCGGCCTGGCGCAGCCGCGACCCCGATGCCATCGGCGACCTCTTCAGCGAGGATGTGACCTACAGTCAGACCGGCGGCCAGACCGTGGTCGAAGGCCGCGCAGCCGTGGTCCGGGACTGGCTGGAAGCGTCCTACGAGCCCGACCTGTCCTGGGAAGCCGCCTACGAGCCCCTGGCCATCGAGGACCAGGTCTACGTCGGCGTCGGCTCCACGCGCTACCTGCGTGCGGACGGGACGCGGGAGGACTTCAGCAACATCTTCGTCTGTCGCTTCGACGAGGACGGTCGCTGCAGCGAGCTGCGCGAGTGGTGGATGCGGGCCCCCAGCCCCGTTGCCCGCCTGGACGACTGATCGTGGCCCGCAAGATCCTCGTCGTGGAAGACGAGCCCACCTTGCGGGAGACCCTGGCCGAAGCCCTCGGGCAGGATGGCCTCGAGGTGGTCACCGCGGCCGACGGCAAGGAGGCCCTGCTGCAGTTCCGTGCCGCCGCGCCGGACCTGATGCTGCTCGACCTGATGCTGCCGCATGTCAGCGGCATCGAGGTCTGCCGCATCGTGCGTCGCGGATCCTCGCTGCCGATCATCATGCTCACGGCCAAGGACGGCGAGATCGACAAGGTCGTGGGCCTCGAGCTGGGGGCGGACGACTACGTCACCAAGCCCTTCAGCCTGCGCGAGCTGATGGCTCGCATCCGTGCCCAGCTGCGCCGGCTGGACGCGATCGACGCGGCCTCCGACGAGCCCGGAGCGGCGCGCGGCCCTGGGCCCATCCATCTCGGCGCGGTCACCATCGATGTGGCCGGCCATCGCCTCCTGCGCGATGGTCAGGACCTGCGGGTCAAGCCCAAGGCCTTCGAGCTGCTCTCCTTCCTGGTCCGCCATCCGGGCCAGGTCTTCAGTCGCGACCAGCTGCTCGAGAAGGTGTGGGGCTACGACTACTCCGGCGAGACCCGCACCGTGGACGTGCACGTGCACTGGCTGCGCTCGGCCATCGAGGCTGATCCCAGCCAACCCCGGTACCTGCAGACCGTGCGCGGCGTGGGCTACGTCTTGCGCCTGCCCGAAGGCTAGGTCGGAAGCGCGTGCCTCCCGAGGAGCCGGCGCTCATCAGCGAGCCCGAGCTTGCACGCATCGCGGACGACGCTGCCATCGGCCTGCTCCGCTTCGACGCATCGCTCCGTGTCCGGACGGCCAACCTCACCGCCCACCGCACGCTCGAGCGGCGGCCGGGCACGCTCACGGGGCGGACGCTCATGGAGACGTTCGTGGACCATCGTCTTGAAGGGCTGGTGCGGGCCGCAGCCGCAGGGGAGGGCGGCGTGCACGAGTCCGACGGCATCGACCGCCCAAGGATCCTCGTGCGGGCACGCCCTGCCGACGGCGGTGGGGCGTGGGTCACCCTCGAGGACGTCACCGAGCTGGTCCGCCTGCGCCGCATGCGCAGCGAGTTCATCGACAACCTCAGCCACGAGCTGCGCACGCCGCTGGCCAACGTGCGCCTGCTGACCGAGATGCTCATCGATGACCTCGAGCGCGAGGAGGTCTCCACCCGCGTCCGCGAGCGCGTGGCCACCATCGACATCGAGACCGGTCACCTCGTGCAGATGATCAACGAGCTGCTCGACCTCTCGCGCATCGAGCAGGCCTCGACCACGATCCGCCATGACGAGGTCCTGGTGCCGCCGCTGGTGGCGGCCAGCATGCATCGGCTGCGCACCTTCGCTGAACGCCAGGAGGTCATCCTCATCGAGCTCGTGCCCGACGACCTGCCCCCCGTTCGCGGTGATGAGGAGCAGCTCGACCAGCTGCTCATGAACCTGCTCCACAACGCCATCAAGTTCTCGCCGGAGGGCGGTACCGTCACCGTCACCACCGACGAGCACCCTGATGGCGTGGTCATCTCCGTGCGCGACCAGGGCGTGGGCATCCCCAAGAAGGATCAGGCGCGGGTGTTCGAACGCTTCTACAAGGTCGACCGCGCCCGCCAGCGCGGCCAGGGCGGTACCGGCCTGGGCCTGGCCATCGCACGGCACATCGCGGAGGCACACGGCGGTCGCATCTGGCTCCAGTCGGAAGAGGGCAAGGGCTCCACCTTCAGCTTCTCGCTGCCCTTCGCCTAGGCTGGCGGGGCGGGCTCAGCCCTCGCGCAACAGCTCCGGCGGGACCAGCCAGCACAATTCACCCTCGCCGTCGCCCAGCTTGGTGTGCAGGTCGATGGTGGCGAGGGTGCCCTTCTTGAGGTGCATGCCGGCCGCGTCGATGAGGTAGGTCAGCAGCATCGACAGGTCCGGATCGTGGCCCACCAGCAGGATCTCTCGCGCGCCGGTCTCGTCGAGCACGGCCCACAGCTCACGCTGGCCGAACCCGGCGCCGAGGCGGCCATCCGTCCTGACCGTCATGCCCAGGGCTTCGGCCACGATCTCCGCGGTCTGGTGAGCCCGCAGGAGCGGGCTGCTGACGATGACGTCGGGGCGGATCCCGTGCGACCCCAGGAACGCACCCAGGCGCGCTGCCTGCTGCCGACCCTTCCCGGTCAGCGGGCGAAGGTCGTCATCGCCGATCCACTCGAAGGCGTCGCCGGCATGCGCATGGCGAAGCAGATGCACCCGAACCCTGCCGCTGGCGGTGGCCCCGTGGTCTGACATGGCCCTAGAGTGGCACGACTCGTGTTCCCGGGAAAGGCCGAAGCCCCTCGGCGCCGAGGGGCTTCGTAGGGAAGGGGGAGGGGGAGAGGCTCAGTCCGCGTCAGCGATCTCGCGCTTGTCGCTGCCGATCAGGAAGCGGTCGATCCGCTGGCTCATGGCCGCGAAGACCTTGCGGTAGGCATCCAGCTGCTCGGCCTCGGTGCCCGTCGCGGCGGACGGGTCCGGGTAGCCCCAGTGGAAGCGGTCGCCCTCGCCCGGGAAGACCGGGCAGTGCTGTCGAGCCGAGTCGCAGACCGTGACGATGTAGTCGAAGCGCTGGCCCATGAACTCCTGCACCGACTTGGAGCGCAGCCCGGCGGTGGGGAGGCCGGCTTCCTCCAGCACCCGCAGGGTGAGTGGGCGCACCTCCCCGGACCCCGTCGTCGTGCGCAGGCGCCACATCGATGCCGCTCACTGGTTGAGGTCCTCCACCTCCCCCGTGGCCAGGAAGACGATGTCCTCCGCGATGTTGGTGACCCGGTCGCCGGTGCGCTCCAGGTAGTGGGCAGCGAAGAGGATGCGCGCACCGCCATCGACATTGGCCGGGTCGCGACGCATCTCCTCGAGCGTCTGCTCGAAGATCGAGTGGTAGAGCTCGTCGATCTCGTCATCCTTGGCCGCGATCTCGCGTGCCCGCACCTGGTCCACCTCCACCACCACGGTCAGGATGTCGCGCACCTGCTGGACCACCATGCGGCCAAGCTCGGCCAGCCGCCCATGCGCCGCGAGCGGGGCCTGCGGGGCCAGCTTGCGGGCCTGCTTGGCCACGGAGCCGGCGTGGTCGCCCATACGCTCCAGCTCGTAGGCCACGTGGTCGAGGGCCATGAGGAAGCGCAGGTCGCGCGCCACCGGCTGCTCTCGCACGATCGTCTGGGCCACCAGGTTGGAGACCGCCCTCAGCTCGTCGTTGAGCTGGTCGTCGGTCGTGATGATGACCAGCGCGCCTTCCTCGTCGTGCTCCTCGAGAGCCACCACGGCGGCGAGGGTGCGCTCGGCGACCATGCTGCCCATGCGCAGGATGCCGTCCTTGATCTGCTGCTCCAGCGCGTTCATGGCTTCGCGCGTGAAGGGGCGCGGGATCTCCGCGAGCGGGTGCTGTGGCGCATCGGTCGGCAGGGCCGGATGCGCCACCGGCTCCGGAGCCTCCTCATGCGGGTCCGCGGGGTGTCGTCCTGTCGGGTCGGTCATCGGTGGGCGTCCTTTCTCAACCGAAGCGACCGGAGACGTAGTCCTCGGTCAGCTGATGCTTGGGGTTGGTGAAGATCTCGCTGGTCGGGCCCTTCTCCACGACGTAGCCGGCTCGATCCTCACCCATGGTCATGAACACGGTCTCGTCAGAGGCACGAGCTGCCTGCTGCATGTTGTGGGTGACGATGAGGATGGTGAACTCATCGCGGAGCTCGAACATCAGCTCCTCGATCTTGAGCGTGGCGACCGGGTCGAGCGCCGAGCAGGGCTCGTCCATGAGGATGACGTCGGGCTCGACGGCGATGGCACGCGCGATGCACAGGCGTTGCTGCTGGCCACCGGACAGGGCGGTACCCGGCTGGTCGAGCTTGTCCTTGACCTCATCCCAGATGGCCGCGCGTCGCAGGCTCCGCTCCACCAGCTCATCCAGGTTCCCCTTGTACCCGGAGATCCGGGCTCCGAACATGATGTTCTCCTTGATCGACTTGGGGAAGGGGTTGGGCTTCTGAAAGACCATGCCGATACGGCGGCGTACCTCGACCGCGTCCACCTTGGGGTCGTTGAGGTCGACGCCGTGGTACTTGATCGAGCCGGTGATGCGGGCCGACGGCACCAGGTCGTTCATGCGGTTGAACCAGCGCAGCAGCGTGGACTTGCCGCAGCCTGAGGGGCCGATGAACGCCGTGATCCGGTTCATGGGCACGCTGAAGCTGACGTCACGCACGGCCCGGAAATCGCCGTAGTAGCAGTTGAGGTCCTCTACCTCGAAGAGCACCCTGCCGTCGCCGCCGGTGCGCTGCTCGCCGCCGCCGCCCACGTTGACCTTCATCTTCTGCATCGACTCGACGCGCTGACCGGACTCCCGGGCGGCGTCGGCCTGGACATTGGCAGCGACCGGTCCCGTGATCTCTTCAGGCATGTGACTACCACTTCCTCGCGTATCGGTTTCTCAGGATGATGGCGACA
>CAVPNC010000012.1:0-39909 GCA_963706695.1 uncultured Chloroflexia bacterium
CGGCTGCGATCCGCGGCCCGACCGACTCCGCGATGTTCATCGCCGGGTGCGCCTCCCTGAAGCGCCAGTCGTCCATCGCATCCCTGACGATGAGCGGAGCCGCCACGCCGCTATGAAGTCGAGCAGATCGTGATAGCGCGTCCGGGGCCTTGTAGCGTCCGGCGAGGGCCTGCTTGCCGGCGATGCCGAACTCGATGACGTAGGCCTCGGCCTGCCTGAGGTCGTCGCGCCTGCCGGGACGAGACCGATCTCATCGACCGCATCGAGCGACTCGCGCCAGTCGGCGGGTCGCTCTCGTTGGGTCTTCGCCGTGGCGAGCCGCCATAGGGCGGGCGACCGTCGGTGAGGGCACGGATGACCTCGACCATGCGCTCATTGCGCATCACGAAGCCGAGCCGGGTATGGATGTGGCAGGCCGCGTCGTACTGCCAATCGACCATGTCTTCCTGTCGCTCGGTGGAGCGCGCTCCAAGGTGCAGCCACTTCGACAGGCGCGGGTTGCCCGTGCCGGGTACTCGCCCGGCGGGTAGCAGGTGGTCCGGTATCGCAAGGGTGACGCTTCGTTGGCGACCCAGTCGGCGATACCCTCCTGCAGCCAGGTGCCGGCGAAGTTGCGTGCGTCAGCCCACTGGTGGGCGATCTCGTGGGCGACGACACCCATCTCGTCGGCGTCGCTGCCGAGCCGGATGTGGCTGCTCTCGTAGTGCATCCCGGCGTAACCGCCCAGGTTCTTCTCGGGGACCTCGCGGATGGTGACGGCACCTGCCCCGGAGGCCGGCGAGCCGAAGATCTCCTCGAGGCGCGGGATCGTCTGCTCCACCTGCGAGCGGACGCGGGCGGACCAGGACGGATCATCGGCGAAGCCCTGGATCTTGACGCTGGTGCCACCAGGACTGACGAGCCGCTCGGTCTTCATCTGCTTGACGTCGTAGACGTCGGTGCAGAACGGCCGGGCATTGGGCGAACCCTTGCCCTTGGCGCTGACGACGACGCTCTTGGGCCCGTACTTCGTGCTGGCGTTGCCGATATACGTCAAGGGCCGACTGCGGCGCGGGAAGATCACCTGGGTCGATCCGGAATTCGGCTCCATGGCCGGTCCAGCAGAGGTGCCAGTAGTCGTCGTCGAGGACCAGCTCGTTCCACATGCCGGGCCGACCCGTCGGCAGCTCGTAGGTGACCCGCCAACGCAGCGAGCCTCCCGGGTTCAGGGCCGGAAACCTCACGTCGTACGAGCGCCACTGACCATCACGCTCGTCCGGCTTGGCGCTGACGCCAGGCCCGCTGAAGCGCACCTTCTCCGCGGTGATCGGGATCCAGCCGAACTGCCAGCCGATGAGTCGGTAGTCGCGGCAGCGGTTCATGGCCAGGTAGTCGACGACGACTCGGACCTTGCCGGCCTGGGGCGCGACCCGATAGGTGGTGTCTGCTCGACCCACGAAGCACGAGATGTCCGCAGCGGTACGCCGGCGCCGGCGCGGCGGGGACGGCCACGAGGCTGAGCACGAGGGCAACCCCTACCGCCAGCGCCGCGAGACGCCCCCGCCGTGCTGATCGCTCGCCCATCACGTCCTCCCTTGGCTCAACGCTGCGGCATCCGCTCGACGGAGGTAGTCGGTGACCAGCGAGTAGACGTCCAGATGGCGGCAGGAGAGCGCCTGCAGCAGGGTCAGGGCTGCCTCCTCATCGGATCCCCGGACCCTCATGGCGGTATCGCCCGAGGTCAGGACGTACTCGGTCGGGTCATCGGCCCCGAACGTGACCGCCATGACGTCGCGACCGCCGATCTCAACCTCCGCGTAGGTGGGCGCGGTCCTCGTATCGCCGCTCCCAGTCGTCAGCCAGCCACACCAGGAGCCCATCGAGGAGGACCTCGGTCGGGCTCGGTCCCGACCACGTCGACCAGCGCCGCTTCGCCGTGCCCCGGACGCGGACGTCATCGACCGCGAGGAGCACCTCGCCACCCTCGGACTCGTAGACTCGCTCACCGATGGTGACCCGCTTGGCCGGGACACCCAGCACGTCGACCATGGCCCGGATCGCGGCGACTTCACCGTTGCTCAGCTTGTTGCGTGGCCGGTTGATCCATTGCTTGGCCGTCTGGGTCTCACCGGATCCTTGCTTCCAGCCCGCCGGGTGGATGCCTTGCTTCTGCCAAACCACGCCGACCTCTTCGAGCAGGTCACGATCGTCGGCGTCGGGGCTGTCCCAGCGGGACTGCGCGGGGAACGCGAAGGTGTCCGCGATCGGGCGCCAGGCGTCGGCTGGACGGTCAGCGCCACAGCACCGAAGCTCGTAGACGTCGAGGCCGTCGCTCAGGACGTACCGGGAACAGGCCAGATCGGGAACGTCTGGATCGTCGAGCGCCTGGTAGGCGGCCTCACCGGCCGGCAGCGGGACCGTTTCCCAGCCCGGGGTCGCCAGCTCGGCGGTGAGGTCGACCGGTGCATCACAGGTCGCGGGCGACGACGCGATGAGGCGGCACTGCTGGGCTTCGGGACGGCCCGTGGCGACGACGGAGAGATCCTCGTAGAGCTGAGACTCCGGGAACAGCGGGAGGCCACTGTTGCCCCACAACTCCGTCGTCCAGTGCCCGGGCACGATGATCGAAGCGCCGTAGCCGGGCAGCTCGACCCGCTGGTCCGCAGCGTCCGGGCTGGCCGCCGGTGACTGCGCCGTGGCCGAGCCCGGCGCCAGCACAGACGAGTGCGGTCGCGAGAAGTGCCGTTGACAGTCGCAACATCGCGGTGCCCCCTACTGCTACGCCCATCGTGCGTGCCTGGGTCGGTGGGTCAAGTGCCGGACGGCTCGGGCGTTCACGGGCTGCCACTCGTCGCATCAGGACGCCCGGTTGTCGGTCATCGCCTCCATCCCCCAAGACGGCGGACCGCCCAGGCGACCGTGGCCGCCGGCACGAGCGAGCCCACAGCGATCGCCGCCATCCAGCCAGCGAACTGAATGTCGGTGAGACCGTCCTGCTCGACGAGGAAATCGATCGAGAACCAACTCAGGACACCGAACAGGGCGATCCAAACCAGCAGGAAGACACCGGTCTCCCGTCTATCCCACCGCTCCTGTTCATCGGCGCGCCGCCACGGCTGGAACGGCCTGCCGGAGTAGACCTGATACACCTCGCCGAAGCTCAGCAACACGAGCGCCAGGCCCAGGAAGGGCATGACCCCGAGAGCGATCAAGAGAACGCCAACGACCGCCATGCCGAAGCTGTAGAGGTAGCCGTGCCATCTCGGCTCACCGGGGCGAGACAGCGGGAAGTGACCGAACCGGGTGGGCCGGATCGTAGGCTGGCCGTCGTCGTCCACGAGTTGGGGTGCAGCGAGGTGCTCGGCCAGTCCCATTGCGCGTTCCCCTCCGATGGTTGCTCCATCCTCGCCGCCCCGCTCAGCAGGTCAAGGGCCGGACGGCCCAGCGTCGCGTGAGGCGCGAGCAGGTGCGCTCAGCCGTTCAGCCCTCCGGCGCCGTCTCCTCCGGCTCGGGTACGTACTCGCAGATGACCGGCCGATGCTTGCCGCTCGGCAGCCGGGGAATGCTGTCCACGAGCTCCACGCTGATCTGGGCGTCCTGGCCCAGCCACCGACGCAGCTCGGCGGCCAGATCAGCCTCGCGGTAGTCGGCCTCCCCCGTCGCCGCCGTGAGCCGGTAGGTGATCCGACCCGTCTGGACGAGCTGGTACTGCTGCACCGCGGGGAAGGCCTTGGCGATGATGGCGGACGCCGAAGGGCTCGACATCTGACCGCCGGAGGTGTCGTAGATGACGTCGGCACGACGACCCTCGATCCGAAGCAGCGCCGTGATGTCACCGCGCTCGTCGGGCTCGGCCGTGATGGCCAGGTCCCCGGTATCGAACCGGATCATCGGCATGGCTCGGTTGTAGAGGTCCGTGATCACGACACGGGCCAGCTCGCCGGGTGCCTGGGGCTCATCGCTCTCTAGCCTGAGGAACTCGAAGTGGTAGCTGGCACGGTTCAGGTACAGGCGATCATGGCCGGGTCGGCCACAGGCGAGCATGCCGTGCTCCTCGGTGGAGTAGCGGTTCACGACCGGACATCCGAATGCCGCCTCGAGACGCTCCTTCACCTCGGCCAGCAGGTTCTCGCCGGTCGCGATGACGACGTTCACCCCGAGGCCCTGACCCGACGGACCCTGCTTCTCGAGGTAGCGAGCGAGCACCTGGTAGGTGGAGCTGATGCCCAGGGTGGCGTTGACATGGTCGTGCCGGAGGGCCTCGACGATGTCCGCGGCTCGAGCTTCGTCAAGGCCCACGTGGTCGACGGCGATGATGTTGCGACTGAACCGCTGCCACCGAGACATCGGCAGCAGCCGGGCTGCGAACAGCCACATCAGGCGCTCACCAAGACGATGGCCGGCCATCTCGTTGAAGACGATGGTGTCGGCGATCGAGCGCTCTCGCTTGCCGGGGTCCTGGACCACCATGAACGGCTCGCCGGTCGATCCCGACGTCTTCCTGCGTCGGGAGCGTGGCGCCGTCGAACGTGCTGGAACGAAAGCCGTCCAGGTCCTGTTTGAGCACGGCCTTGTCGATGACCGGGAAGCTGCTCAGGCCGTGCCCCGCGTAGGGTGCGTAGAAGGCCGTGGTGCTGCTGGCATGGTCGAGCAGCTGCTCCAGGGCATCGCCGGCCGGGCGGCCGGCCAGCCATCACCGCGCGGACCTCGTCGTAGTGACCACGGATCCGGCCACCCCTGACGCGGTCGACCAGCCAGAACCGTCCTCGGCGGAGCCGCGCGCCGACGCTCATCAGATCGAACCGCTCATACGTCGACTGTGACGTCGGGGATCTCCCGGTCGGAGACCGTCTCCCGAGCGGGGTTGCCGATGACGGTCGAGCCGGGAGGGACATCGGCCATCACCACGGCACCCGCGCCAACCATGGCCCAAGCGCCGACGATGAGTCGTGGCAGCACCACGCTGCCGATCCCGAGGAACGCGCCCTCGTCGACCCGCGACTCGGCACCGACGTGGGAGACGGCGAGGTGCACGAAATCGCCAACCTGCGCGTCGTGACCAACGCCGGACCCGTTGTTGATGATGGTGTGAGCGCCGATCTCAGCTCCGACCTGCACCGAGACACTGGAGCACACCACGGTGCCCGGGCCCAGCGGCACCTCGGGGTGCAGCCAGCTGAAGGGATGGACGACGGTCACCCAATCGAGGTCCAGCCTGTCGGCGATGCGCTTCCGAGCGGCGTTGTCACCGATGGCGATGATGGCCGCCGCACCCGAGGGGATCTCGCTGAGTGGACCCATCACCCGGGCACGGCCGATGGCGCCTCCCCACGTCTCGGGATCGTCGTCGTAGTGGCCGGCCACGCTCAGGCCGGCGGCCTCCAGCACCGAACCGACGACGCGCGCGTGCTGACCCGCCCCGATGATTGCGACCGCAGCGTGTCTCCGCGTATCGATCGGCGCTCGTTCCGCCCGTGTCATCCAACCACGCTCCAAACCTAGAACCCATCGCTTCATGAGTGGCTGCATGCACACGCCAAGCCGTTCACGACACGCTGCCTGTGAGGACGCACACCGGGGCTCCGGCGCTACGTCATCCCCAAGAGGCTACAGGCGTACGCCTCAGGATGCTCCGGACTCCGAGGAGAACAGCTCCGCGAGCTCGGCGCGAAGGCCATCGCGAACGGCCTGGTGCGAGAAGTGACGGAGGCCGGCCGCGTAGTTGGTCTCTGCCCAGGCTGCGAGGAGCACCGGATCGTCGAGCACGGCCAGCGTCCGCTCCACCACAGCGTCGGTCACGAACCCGTTCATCTCGATGTTGCGGAAGCCCTTGGGGCGGATGTCCACGTCGTAGACCGGGTAGCGGTTCACGAACACCGGCTTGCGGTGATAGACGGCCTCGAGGTACGCATTGCCGAAGCCTTCGATGAGCGACGGGTAGGCCACCAGATCGCAAGCGTCGTACATGTCGCTGAGCGAGTAGAGCTGCCGGCCCTCGCGATCGATCCCGCGCCCGACATCGACCACCCGATCGGCGGCCCACAGCACGTCCACGTCCAGCAGCCTTGCGAACTCGCGGAGGCGAGCCTCGTACTCCATTCCCTCGTCGCCGCTGGCGTGTGAGATGACGAGGCGTGCCGGACGTCCCAGCCGGGCAACGAGCTCCACGGCATGCTCCAGGCCCTTGCGCGGCACCACCCGGACCGGCGCCAGCACGAACAGCTCGTCGTCAGCCAGGCCCAGGTCGGACCGCAGCCCGGCGGTCACCGCGTCGGGCGGCACAGGCGGGTTCTCGAAGTCCATGACGTTGGGGATGACCCGCGCCGTCCGCCCCAGACGCCGGGCGATCTGCTCGCGCTGAGTGGTGTTGATGCAGGCGTGGCGGACGTTGGGCAGCGCCGGCGGAAAGGCCGCGCTGATGACGTCCGAAACGCTGTTGACCATGAAGCGCTGCCGCTCCCAGGGCAGGTCGTGATGGTGGGCCAGCACGGGCATGCCGGTCTCTGCCGCCAGCTGCGTGATGGCCAGGCCCAGGGGCAGGTGCATGGGAATGGTCAGCGCGTTCTCGGGCAGCAGCAGGTCAAGGTCGAAGTCGCGCACGTAGTCGTACAGCGCGGACTTCAGGTGTGCGGTGAGCTCGTCGATGGCCCGGCTGACCGATACCGGCCGACCCGACGAGGCGTCACCGAAGACGGCCTCGCTGATGGCGACCACTGCCGGATGGCCGAAGAACGCCTCTGCCACCTCGCGGCTCTTCTCTGCGGGCCGGTCCGCGATGCCGGCAAAGTAGTAGACATCGTGACCCATCGCCCGCAGCTCGACGGCCCACTTCTCCGCTTCGAGGGAAACGCCATCGGTCCCGGCGAAGCGGGTGCCCACGAAACCGATGCGCAGTGCTCGAGTCCCAGCCATGCCCGCACCCTACACGGCCAACGATGCGGCGCGGGCGATGGCTTGGGTGTGGTCGACGGCGCAGATGGCCGCGAAGAACGCGGCCGAACCTGCCGACGCCTGCCTCCGGTTCGTGGCAGATTCATCGAGGTCCACGGGTGCCGCAGGGGGTGAGAACGATGTCGGTCGAGGAGCTCCAGTCCAGCCCTCCGAGCATGAGTGCTGCTGAGATGATCAAGCTCACCCGCAAGCACACCATGTTCTCGTGGGTGGCCCAGAACGTGGCCGATCCCATCGCGGTCGAGACGGCCAAGGGCGCCTGGTTCTACTCCGCCGACGGGAAGGGCTACCTCGACTTCAACTCGCAGGCCATGTCCGTCAACATCGGCCACGGCGACGAGCGGGTAGCGGACGCCATCTCAGCCCAGGCGCGGAAGCTCGCCTACGCCTATCCCCATGCCGCACACGAGCCACGGGCACGGCTTGGCGCCAAGCTGGCGCAGCTCACGCCCGGCGACCTCGACGTGATGTTCTTCACCACCGGCGGGGCTGACGCCAACGAGAACGCTATCAAGCTGGCTCGCCAGTACACCGGCCGGGCCAAGATCCTCGTCCGGTATCGCTCGTATCACGGCGCGACGGGCCAGGCCATGGTGGCCACCGGCGACCCGCGGCGCTGGTCCAACGAGATGGGCGGCACCGCCTTCGTGCGCGTGCCCGACGCCCACCGCTACGGCCGGCGCGACCCGGAGCCGGTGGAGCGTTCGCTCGAGGACCTCGAAGAGGTGATCATGTTCGAGGGCCCGCACACCATCGCGGCCTTCCTGCTGGAGCCGGTCGTAGGCGCCAACGGCATCCTCATCCCGCCCGACGGCTACATGCAGGGCGTGCGCGAGATCTGTGACAAGTACGGCATCCTGCTCATCGCCGACGAGGTCATGAGCGGCTTCGGCCGCACCGGCAAGTGGTTCGCCGTCGAGCACTGGGGCGTGGTCCCGGACATGATCACCATGGCCAAGGGCCTGACCTCATCGTACGTGCCCTTGGGGGCGGTGGCCCTTCGCCGGCCGATCGCCGACGCCTTCGATGACGAGCCCTTCTTCGGCGGGCTGACCTATCACAGCCATCCCGTCGGCTGCGCCGCGGCCCTCGCGGTCATCGACGTCTACGAGCAGGATGGGCTCATCGAGCGCTCGGCTCGGCTGGGCGAGGTGATGCGTCAGCACCACGAGTACCTCTACAGCAGGCATCCAAGCGTGGGCGCGCATCGCAACATCGGCCTCTTCGGCATCCTCGAGCTGGTGCTGGACCGCGCGTCCTACGCCCCGCTCGCGCCCTACAACGGCAGCAGCCCGGAGATGCAGGCCATGCAGACGTATATGCGAGAGCGCGGGCTCTTCATCCTCACGCGCTGGAACACCATCCACACGAATCCGCCGCTGATCATCAGCGAAGAGGAGATGGCCCACGCCTTCGAGATCATCGACGACGCGCTCTATCTCGCCGATGAGGCCTACCGCGGTTGAGCCACGCCGCGGCAGGCCGGCAGGCCTAGCCTTCCGACGCAGGCACGGGCTCGCCCTCCTCAAGGGCGGTGACACGCTCGTCGAGCTCCACGATGGCCTTCTCGGTGTCGCCCACGCGGCCGCGCAGGAACTCCACGTTCACGTCTCCGACCTGCTGCTGCAGCTGGTCCACGTCGGCGCGAAGGACGTCCATCTCAGCGCTCAGGCCAGCGACCTCGTCGCTCAGCGCGGCGATCTCTGCCTGGCCGTAGCGCAGGTTCAGGTTGATGGTCGGAACGGACTCGACCTCGACATCACCGCAGCGCTGCACGACCGGGAACTCCAGGACCGCGCCCTCTTCGTCCGGGAACCGGGCACGGATGCCGAAGTCGATCAGGAAGCCATCTTCCAGCAGGCCGTTGCTCCAGCGAACCACGGTCGGCGGAACCTCTGCGTCATCGCCTTCGGCGCCAGCCCCGGCCGACTCGTCGTCGATCTCCTCGGGCGTCTCGATCGAAACGTCCCAGCCCGGCACCACCACAGGCGTGGGGTTGGTGACGTTCTCGGGGATCGTCACCTCCAGCTCGTCCATGGGCAACCCATCGCAGGTGGAGGTCACGCGCACGTTGAAGAGGAACGAGCTGCCGGGTGTGACCGCTCCGCCCTCGGGGATGTTCACGGCGTGGACGGGCAGAGCAGCTGCGACCATGAGGCTGGCCAGGGCACCGGCAACAACGGCTCGGCGCGGGGCGTGGATCGGTGACATGGGGAGTCTCCTTCGGGGCGTGCGGGGTGTGCCTATGAGCATAGGCCCCCTGGCGCGTTCCGCCGAAGCCCCGATCGGGCGGCTGGCGGGGCCGCACCATGACTAGGTCGCCGAAGAGGCCTGCGCGCGTGCCTCACGCCGACGCGTGAACCACTTCTCGATCTCCACGGCGATGAAGGGGATCGGCGTCACCAGCAACACGATGCCCAGCTCGAGCGGCGAGAGCGCGGTGGTCTCGAAGATGGGCTGCAGGAAGGGCACGTAGACCAGTGCCAGCTGCACGAGCGCGCTGATGACGATCACGACCAGCAGCACCCGGTTGGTGCCGAAGCCCAACCTGAAGATCGACTCCCGCTCCGAGCGCACGACCAGGGCGTGCGAGAGCTGCAGGAAGGCCAGCACCGTGAAGACCATCGTGCGCCAGGTCGCCTCGGAGGCACCGCCGTGGTATGACCACGCCTGGACGGCAAGCGTGATGGCCGTCATCAGGAGGCCCACCCACACAGCGTGCTGCCACAGGCCGCCACCGAGGATGGAGGCGCTCGATTCGCGCGGCGGCTGCTTCATGGCTCGCGGGTGCGCCGGCTCCACGCCCAGCGAGAGTGCGGGCGCCCCGTCGGTGACGAGGTTGATCCAGAGGATCTGGATGGCCAGCAGCGGCAGGGGCAGGCCCAGGAACGGCGCCAGCACCATGATCATGATCTCGGCGCTGTTGGTGGTCAGCAGGTAGCGCACGAACCGGCGGATGTTGGCATAGATGCGGCGCCCCTCCTCGACCGCCGCGATGATCGTCGAGAAGTCATCGTCCTCGAGGATCATGTCAGCGGCTTCCTTGGAGACGTCGGTGCCGGTGATGCCCATGGCCACGCCGATGTCCGCCTTTCGCAGCGCCGGCGCGTCGTTCACGCCGTCACCGGTCATGGCGCTGACGGCACCCTGCTTGCGCCAGGCATCGACGATGCGCAGCTTCTGCTCGGGGTTGGTACGGGCGTAGACCCCGATGCCACGCACCCGCGTGGCCAGCTCCTCGTCGGAGATCTGGGCCAGCTCGGCCCCGGTGATCGACTCGCGTCCGTCGTCGAGCATGCCCAGGCGCTTGGCGATGGCGGTGGCGGTGAGCTGATGGTCGCCGGTGATCATCACCGGCGTGATGCCGGCCGAACGGGCCTCGGCGATGGCCACGGCCGCCGACTCGCGGGGCGGGTCGGCCATGGCCACGATGCCCACCAGCTGCAGCCCCTGTTCGGCGTCCTCGGGCTCGTCGGGCACGGCCTCGATGCCGGCGTCAGCGAGGGCCAGCACGCGGTAGCCGTCGGCGGCATAGCGCTCGGCCACCTCGCGGGCCGCCGCAAGGATCGAGGCCTGGTCGCCGGCCAGCAGCGGCGCGATGGACTCGATGGCGCCCTTGACCGCGACCCAGTTGGGCTCGTCGATGTCCATTCCGCAGTCGCCGCGCTGGTGCACGGTCGTCATGCGCCGGCGCTCGGAGTCGAACGAGACCTCGGCGACGCGCGGACAGTAGACGTGGACTTCCTTCTGGACCACGCCCAGCTTGGCCGCGAAGGCGACCAGCGAGCCCTCGGTAGGATCGCCCGTGATGGCCCAGTCGCCGCCGCCGTCGGGCGAGACCAGGGTGGCGTCGTTGCAGGCGGCCGCCACGTGGGCGGCACGGCGGGCCAGGGCGTCGTCGTCCGCGGAGGGGGTCAGCTGGCCGTCGGGCGAGTAGCCGTCTCCGCTGACCTGGTACTCGCCCTTGGGCGTCCACAGCCGCTCCACCAGCATGCGGTTCTCGGTCAGCGTGCCGGTCTTGTCGGTGCAGATGACCGAGACGGAGCCCAGCGTCTCGACCGCCGGCAGCCGCCGCACCAGTGCGCGTCGGGCAGCCATGCGGCGGGCACCGAGCGCGAGCGAGATGGTCACGACCGCGGGCAGACCCTCGGGGATGGCCGCCACGGCCAGCGAGACGGCCACGAGGAACATCTCCTCCACCGGCTCGCCCCGCGCCACGCCGAGGCCGAAGACGATCGCGCAGATGGCCAGGGCCGCGATGGCCAGCCACTTGCCCAGCTGACCCAGCTTCAGCTGCAGCGGCGTGGCCTCATCCTCACCTTCCTGCAGCAGCTCGGCGATGCGCCCGATGGCCGTGGACATGCCCGTCGAGACCACCAGGCCACGCGCGCGGCCAAGGGTCACGGCGGTGCCGGAGAAGGCCATGTTGCGCTGGTCGGCCGAGGTCTTCGCACCCGACCTCGGGAAGCGGCTCCGTGACCTTGGCCACGGGCTCGGACTCGCCGGTCAGGGGCGCCTCGTTGATCTTGAGTCCCGGCGCCTCCAGCAGGCGCATGTCGGCGGTGACGATATCGCCCTGCTCCAACAGCACGATGTCGCCGGGCACCACCTCCGCGGCCGGCACGAGGGTGGTCTCGCCACCGCGCACCAGGCGAGCCTGCGGCGAGGACATCTGCTTGAGCGCATCCATGGCCTGGCCCGCGCGGTACTCCTGCACGAAGCCGACCACGCCGTTGAAGACGACGATGGCCAGGATGACCACGGTGTCCTTGCCGTGGCCGATGAGGAAGGTGACCACGGCCGCGGCGATGAGCACGAGGATCATGGGGCTCGTGAACTGGTCCACGAAGAGCATCCACGTGGGACGCTGCTGCTTCTCCACCAGCTCGTTGCGGCCGAACTGACCCAGCCGCCCGGCGGCGACGGTGGCCTCCAGCCCGGACTCGGCGGACGTGTCGAGGGCGCGCACCACGTCCGCAGCGCGCAGCTTCCAGGGCTCGATGGCCTCGCCGGCCGGTAGCGCGGTGCGCCGGTCGCTGCCTGTCATCCCCCCGACCCCGCTCATGATCCCGAGTTGAAGATCATGTACATCAGGATGAAGTAGACGACGAGCGTCATGCCCGAGCCGGGCTCGAGCTTCCACGCGCGCGTGCGGGCGCCGTGCACGATGCCCGCCAGCACCACCGACATGAGCAGGATGGCGCTGACGCCGACGAAGGCCTGCGCCGGACTCACGTCAGCGAGGATGGCGCCGTCGGTGTAGGCCAGGTCGGTGAAGAAGATGATGGCCATGTTGAAGGCGTTGCTGCCCAGCAGCGAGCCCACGGCCAGATCGAACGCGCCGATCCGAGCGGCGGCGACCGCGGTGGCCAGCTCCGGCAGGGAGGTCGAGAAGGCCAGGAAGGAGGCGCCGACGAAGGAGTCGCTCAGCTCTGCCTCACGGCCGATGCCATCGGCCGCGTCCACGAGGATGGGCGCCGACACGAGGATGACCAGGGCAGCGATGCCGAACTTGGCCAGGTCCCAGCGAATGGTGTAGAGGATGGACCTGCGGCTCGTGACGTCGGCACCCCTGAGGTGCTGGTGTGGGGCGTCCTCAGCGGTGACCTGCTCGTGGCTCACCTGGCCGGTGGGCACGGCCGGGGTCGCGGAGCGGTGGGTCCAGGCGATGAGGCTGAGGAAGCCGATGAAGATGACGATCGACTCGATGCCGACCCAGCCGATGACGATCTCGAACGGCTGGAGCACAGCCAGCACGGCGATGGAGGTGAGGGCGATGGCCACCGCAGCCGTGCGGGCATGGCCCGTGCCCACGTGTTGCCAGACCTTCCCGCGCCAGGCGATATCGACCATCGCCAGCAGGGCCATGTTGGCCATGTTGCTGCCGAAGAGGTTGCCGATGGCCAGGTCGGGCGAGTCCTCGACCACGACGGCGCTGATGGCCACCGCGATCTCCGGCAACGAAGTCGCGGCGGCGACCAGCACCATGCCGATGAGCAGGCCGCCGAGGCCGGTCACGTCGGCGATGCGGTCGCCGGACTTGGCCAGGAGCACGCCCGCGCCGATGATCACCGCCGACATCGCAGTGAAGACGACGAGATAGAAGATGAAGGTCGGTGTTCAAGGGTGCTCCATGGAGCGCCGAAACCTGGGCTGTTGCGTCGGCGGCGAACCGAATCGTATGCGATAGGACGGCCGAGCGGCGGCGCCGGTTCCGAGCCGCTGCGGACAGCCGTGGCAGAATCACGGAACCATGCGGCGGTGCAGATCACCTCGACCCGATCCGTGCCACGCGACCTGATGGACCACGCTTCGGCGCCCGGTCGTCAGACCTCACGGGTGCCGATCCGATCGAAAGGAGAGCCCTGATGGATCTGCTGCGTTTCCTCGCCCCCAAGCGGAGCGCTCACGCTCACTGCGATATCCCCTGCGGCGTCTATGACCCCGAGCAGGCCCGCATCGAGGCCGAGTCCTGCCACCGCATCATCGAGCGCTACCACGCCTCCGACGACGAGGTCTTCAGGACTCGCTGCATCGTGGTCAAGGAAGAGCGCGCCGACCTCGTGAAGCACCACATCGACGTGCTCTGGCACGACTACTTCAAGCCGGAGCACGTGGAGCAGTACCCCGACCTGCACGACATCTGCTGGAAGGCCTCCAAGGCCGCTTCCGCGGTGAAGCAGGGCGTGGACCTCGACGCGGCCAAGAAGCTGCTCGCGCTCATCGACCAGGTCGATGAGATGTGGAAGGGCACCGGCGGCCCCGAGAAGACCCGCATGTAGTTCGGCTTCCACGCCGACCGACGACCCGCTCGGGAGCCCTGGGCGGGTCGTTCTGATTCGGAGGGCTGCCTGATGATCGGTCGAGTCATCCGCTCCTGGCGTGGCCGCGTAGCGGTCGAAGGCGATTCGATGCGCCCCACGCTCGAACCCGGGGATTGGCTGCTGGCCGACCCGGAGGCCTACGCGACGACTGCGCCAGACGTGGGCGACCTCGTGCTCGTGCCCGACCCGCGTGCGCCCTCGCGACTGCTGGTGAAACGCGTGGCCGAGGTCCACGAGGACGGGCGCGAGCTCTTCGTCACGGGCGACGCTCGCGATGCCTCGACCGACTCGCGGGCCTTCGGGTCGATCACCACGACGACGGTCGAGGGCCGCCCCTGGTTCCGCTACTGGCCGCCTCGGCGGATCGGCCGCATCGGCTAGGTGCTACTCGCCCTTCGCGTCGGGTGACTGGCGCGGCCAGCGCATGCGCCCGAACGTCTGCCCGGCGCGCCGCTGGTACATGATGCCGCCAGCGAGGTGAGCGATCAGCAGCACGACCATGCCCAAGGCGAAGACGAAGTGCGCATTGCGGAAGACGAGCGAGCCATCGACGTCGGCGGCGTCGACCAGCGGCCCGATCGGAACGATGCCGCTGCCGACCAGCAGCAGGATGCCGCTGGTGGCGGTGAGGATCGCCCCGAGCACGAGCAGGTAGTGGACCCACTTGAAGACGGCGGCCTCGGCCGCCGGCATCCGCAACGGATCGGGGCGCCGGTCACGCCGGGCCCACCACACTCGGGCCACCGACAGGATGAGCACGAGATACCCGAGCGAGACGTGGAACTGGTAGATCGTCGTCTTCAGGCTGCCAAGCTCCAGCTTGGTCATCGAGAAGCCCTGTAGCAGCAAGACGATGATGAGGATGGCGCTGACCCAGTGGAAGGCCGCCGCGCCGCGGCCGTACTGGCGCGGTGCTGCGTCGGCAGCGGGGAGAGCTGCGTTGGCCATGGGCGCACGGTACGCCTGTCTGTCAAGCGACGAACGAAGGCTCTCGCACCGGCCTCAAGCGAAGAGCTCGCCCATGACGGCGATGTGGTCGAGGTCCTGGGGCAGGAAGTCCTGGAAGAGGAGGCGGTCGACGCCGGTGTCCGCGTAGGCCGCGATCATGGCCCTGGCCTCGTCCGGGGTGCCGGTGATCCAGCGGTCCTTGCGCTCCTCGAGCCAGGCCTCGGCGCCATCGTCGTCGCCACCGAAGATGGCCACCTGGCGCGCCCGGCGCTCGGCCACCTCGGACCTGTCCCGGCCCACGAGCACACCGGCCATGACCGAACGCGTGAGCGTCCCGGGATCGCGGCCCAGCTTCACGCAGGCAGCGTCCAGCCTGGCGTTGATCTCGCGTACCTCGGCCGGGTTCGACGAGCTGATGTTGTACTCGTCCGCGTACTGTGCCCCCAGCCGGCAGGAGCGCGGCCGGCCCACCCCGCCCACGATGACGTTGGGCCGGGGACCACGGGGACGGAAGATGGCGTTCCTGACCTGGTAGTGCTCGCCCTCGAAGGACCAGCCGTCGGGCTCGTCCCACAGCCCACGCACGATGGCCAGCTGCTCCTCCATGCGGTCGACGCGCTCGACGGTGCCGGGATAGGGGATGCCCAGCGCGGCGTGCTCCTCCTCGTTCCAGCCGGCGCCGATGCCCATCTCGATGGTGGCGCCCCCGGCCATCTCCACGACGGTGGCCACGACCTTGGCGTACGAGCCCGGGATGCGGAAGGTCACCGGCGAGACCATCGAGCCCAGGCCGATGCCCTCGGTATCACGCGCAAGCCCGGCCAGCGTGGTCCAGCAGTCGGTCGCGGGCTGCCCCTCCTCACCCGGGAAGCTGGAGTAGTGGTCGGAGCGGAAGTAGGTCTCGAAGCCGGCGGCCTTGGCGGCGTTGGCGGCGTCGAGGATGTCCTGATAGCTGTAGCCCTGCTGGGGCTCGGTCATGAGTGCGTAGCGCATCGACGTCTCCTGGGGGTTGGGCTGGGACCACGAATGATGCCGTACATGGCCGAGAGCGCGAGCACGGGTACGATGCGCGTATGCCCCTCCCCGACCTCCTGCCGTTCCCGCCCGAGCTGCAGGCTCCCGGCACGGCCGGCGCCGCCTTCGAAGCGGCCCTGCCGCTCTCCGAGCTGCCGCTCGGATCGATGACCCGCATCAGTCGAGGCGATCTGGATCTGCTGCTGGCGCACAGCACCGACGGCCTGGTGGCGACCGAGGACCGCTGTCCGCACATGTCGGCGCCGCTATCAGAAGGACGACTCGAGGGGTGCACGCTGCACTGCCCGCTCCACCGGGGCTCGTTCGACCTGTGCCATGGCGAGGTCGTGACCTTCCCCACCACCGGCGGGCTCGAAGCCGACGGCACGTACCACCCCACCTGGGCTCCGGACGGGCAGCGCCGCCAAGCCACCACTCCGGCCGGATGACCCCAAGGCCCGGGCGCGCGCGCTGACCCGTGTGCGTCGCCTGCGCTACTACCCGCTGCGGGTGCGTGACGGCGTCATCGAGGTCGCCTGGCCGCGGTGAGTGACGGGCGGGTCGGGTCTCCGCGCTGGCGCCCGTGGGTGCCGGCCGTGGCGGTCATGGCGGTGATCTTCGTGCTCTCGTCGCAGAGCGGCCTGCGGGTCTCGGAAGACGTCGACGTCGAGCGGCCCCTGCGCGTGACCGGCCACCTCCTGGCCTACGCGACGCTGGCGGGCCTGTTGCTGGTAGCGCTCAGCTGGGGTCGCCGGCCGCGCCTGCGCGACGTGCCCATCGCGTTCGGCCTGGCGTTCGTCTACGCCCTCACCGATGAGCTCCATCAGTCGTTCGTGCCCGATCGCACGGGCCGGCTCGACGACGTCGTGACCGACATGATCGGGGCCGCCATCGGCCTGGCCGTGGCCTGGCTGTCGCTGTCCCTCATCGCGGGTCGGCGGGATCCGGAGTCAGCAGCCGGGCGGTGACCAGGACGAGGTTCGAGGAGCGACAGCACTTCCGCGGGCCCTGGCTGTGGCTGCTCATCCTGGTCGTGGCGGGCGTGGCCTGGTGGGGCTTCGTGCAGCAGGTCGTGCTCGGCGTGGCCTTCGGCACGAACCCGGGTCCGGACTGGCTGGTGTGGATGCTGTGGCTGCTGATCGGCGTCGGTCTCCCGGCCCTCTTCCTGTGGGCCCACCTGCGTGTGACCGTGACCGACGAGGCCGTCTTCATCCGCTCTGTGCCCTTCACGTTGCGACGGATCGGACTGCACGAGATCCTCGGTGCCACGACGCGCGAGTACGACGCGCTCCAGGCATACGGAGGCCGCGGCGTCAAGGGCTGGTCGCAGGACAAGCGCGCCTACACCGTCAGCGGCAACGACGGCCGTGGAGCTGCTGCTCAAGGATGGGCGCTCGGTGATGATCGGGTCGCAGCGAGCCGGGGAGCTGGAACGGGCGATCATGGACGCCGTGGACGCCCTGCCCTAAGCGGGGCCCTAGTCGGCGGGTTGCAGGACCGCCCCTGAAAGCTCCACGCCGAGGGCGACGACCCGCAGGCCGGCCGCAGCGGCGGCGACGGTATCGACCACGCGCCGGCCGTCGACGATGACGCGGCCGCGCATGCTCGGCGCGATCTCCGACCAGGACAGCTCGCCGAACTCGGACCACTCGGTGGCCACGACGACGGCATCGGCACCAGCACAGGCGGCAGCCGCAGAAGGCGCCGGCTCGATGGCCGCAGCGGGCGCCAGTCGCACCAGCATGGTCGTACCCGCGTCGAGCGAGACCGGGTCGTAGGCCACGACGGTGGCGCCGCGGGCCGCCAGCGCCTGGCCCAGGCGGATCGCGGGCGACTCTCGCAGGTCGTCCGTGCCGGCCTTGAAGGTGAGCCCCAGCAGGGCCACGCGCATGCCCTCCACCGGGCGGCCGGCCGCGCGCTCGAGCCCGTCGAGCAGCCAGTCGGCCTGGCTCACGTTGCTGGGCCAGATCGCATCCATCAGTGGGGTCTGCACGCCGTAGCTGGCCGCCAGCTGGGGCAGGGCGCGCGCCTGGGAGGGGAAGCAGGAGCCACCGAAGCCAGGCCCCGGCGAGAGGAAGCTGCGCACGATGCGCTTGTCGAGGCCCATGCCGTCGACGACCGCCTGGGCGTCAGCACCGGTGGCGGCCGCGAGGCGGGCGATCTCGTTGGCGAAGGTGATCTTGGCCGCGAGGAAGACGTTGGAGGCGACCTTGATGGTCTCGGCGCTGGTCAGGTCCGTGACCACGACCGGGGCGTCGAGCGGCTCGTAGACGGCGCGCAGCGCCGCGGCCAGGGCCGAGCCCCGGTCGCCGTCGTCGTAGCCGTCGACGCCGATGACCACGCGATCGGGCGCCAGGAAGTCCCGCACGGCCACGGCTTCGCGGGTGAACTCGGGGTTGTGAGCCAGGCGCACGTCGGGATCGACCGCACGGATCTCCTCCGCCAGGGCCGCGGCTGTGCCCGGCATGAGCGTGGAGCGGATGACGATGTCGCGCGGCAGCGCCGGGTCGGCGGCGATGGTCCGGACGGCCTCGCGCACGATGGCGCCGTCCCACTCCTCGTCAGCGTCGAGCGTGCCCACGGCCACGATGATGAGCTCGGTCGCGCGCGTCTCGGCGTAGTCCACGCTGAACCGCAGGCGTCCGTTGTGCAGGCCTTCCGCGACCAGCTCGTCGAGCCCCGGCTCGTGCACCGGCAGGTCTCCACCGTGCAGTCGCGTGATGCGGGCGGCATCCACGTCCAGGCAGACCACGTGGTGGCCGACGTGCGCGAGGCAGGCGGCCGTGACGAGACCGACATAGCCGGCGCCGACGATGGAGATGTGCATCGGCGGAGCGTAGCGGAAAGGCCGTCGGACCGATGGTCATGGTGCGTCGGGGCACCACCGGGGCCTGTGCAAACCGTGCAAGTGCGATAGGGTCGGGGCGATGCGCCGTCCCCAGCCGGCGCGTGGGCTCTTCGCCGTGATGTCGAGCCTGCTCGTCGCCATCCTCTACGCCGTGCCCGCCAGCGCTGCCATCGCACCTGCGGAGCCGCAGCCCGCGCTGTCCTTCGATGCCGTCTCCAAGACGTGCACGAAGTGGACCAGCACGATGACGCCGCCCAGGACCATCAAGGTCCTGCGGACGGCATCGACCAACCCCCCGGCGGAGGTCAAGGGCACCGTCCAGACGGTCGACTTCTACGAGTACGTGGCCACGGTCATGGCCGCCGAATGGCCCGAGAAGTACCCCATCGAGACGATCAAGGCCGGCGCGGTCGCGACCAAGCAGTTCGCCTGGTACTACATCAAGTACCCGCGTGGCGGCACCAAGTGGAAGGACGGCACGAAGTACTGCTACGACGTCGTCGACTCCACGATCGACCAGTGGTACCGGCCGGAGAAGTTCGGCCCCGGCACGGAGCTCTGGCCCGCCGAGGGCTCCAAGATCCGCCAGGCCATGGATGTGACGTGGGACGAGTCGCTGCGCAAGTACTCGTACTCGAGCGGTAGCAGCCGCTTCTTCCTCACGGGCTATCGCGCCGGTTCCGGTTCCGCCACCTGCGGCTCGGACAAGACCGGCTTCAAGCTCTTCCACAACAGCACTCGCAAGTGCGGCTACGACGGGCTCAAGTACCGCGAGATCCTGCGCCTGTACCTCAACCCCCGGCTGGAGATCGTCTCGCCCGGTGCCAACGACGTCATCGGCACCAAGCACGGTGACGCGAGCGCCATGCAGCACAGCAGCGGCCAGCGCACGACGCGTGTGTGGACGCCGGGTCAGCCTGCCCCGGACGGCAGCTCCAACGCGGGCCTCTCGCTCTCGACCGTTGACCTCATCGACTACGCCGCCGGGGACCTGAACGGGGACGGCAAGGAGGACCTCGCCTGGCTCAAGCGGACGGGCAGCAGCGCCGGCAGCATCAGGGTGGCCCTCAGCGACGGCACCAACTACGGCGCGGCGGAGGACTGGTGGGCGGGTGACACGGTCGTGCCGGTCAGCGGCGCCAAGCTGCTCATCGGCGACTTCCACGCGGACGGACGACAGGACATCGCCATCTTCGGTCGGGGCACGACAGAGACCACCTCTCGCCTGGTCGTGCTCAAGCGCTCCAAGTACACCAACGCCACGAAGCTCAACGACCCCGTGCTGTGGTTGGCCTTCGGCCAGGACTTCGACAAGGTCGCCAAGGTGTGGCTGGGTGACCTCAGCGGCGACGGTCGCAGCGACCTGATCGTGCGCCAGAACATCGAGGGGGGCGGCATCCGCCTCAAGACCGCGGTGACCAAGAGCCCGCTACCGAAGGGCTACCCGCGCATGGGCACATACAAGGCCCGCTTCGAGGACACGTCGCTCATCCCGCCCAAGGTCAAGATGACCGTCGCCGACGCGGACCGCGACGGTCGGGACGACGTCCTGATGCTCGTCGGTGGGGGCGGTCGAGCCGTGGTCGAGCGACTGCAAGGTGGCAAGCTGGGCGGTTTCAAGCGGGTCAAGATCTGGACGGCGCCCAAGTCCGACCCCATCCCCGTGGAGAAGACGCGCCTCGGCGCAGCCGACATCGACTACGACGGGCGCGAGGACTTCGTGCTCTTCAGCGCGCGCGGCACCGGCACCCGTATCCGCATCCTGAAGGCTCGCTACGACACCGTCCGCCCGGGTCCCGACTGGAACGTCAGCATCTCCTGGGCGGACATCCGACCCTACTAGCGAGGCGCATCGTCGCCGGTCGGGGCAGCGTTGCCGGCGGCAGCGCCCGCTCGGGGCCGCGGACGGCGGGGGCAGCGCGGTCGGCCTCGGGGCAGCGCGGTCGGCGGCGCGGCAGCGCGAGCCGGCCTCGGGGCCGCGGTCGGCGGGGGCAGCGCGCCTCGAGCAGGGCCTCGGAGCGACTGCGCGACAGATGTCGGCCCGGTAGACGCTGGGCACACTCAGCGCCAGCGCACGCGGGCGCCGGGCGTGCCGGTTCGACCGGAGCTGAGCGTGGCAGGACATCTCAAGTGGCCTGTGCGTGACGCACGGACGGCCTCACCACCCGCCGCGCGCGCCAAGCGTCGGAGGCGGAGACGTGTGTCTAGCAGATCGAGGCATGAGCAGCGCTAGCGTCGGCGGCAGGGACGTGTGTCTACCGAATGAAGCCCTGAGAAGCGCTAGCGCCGGTGCCAGCGACGCGTGGCTACGAGTTCCGGCAACAACCGGCTCCGGCTCTCGCTGCGTGCGCCTCACGTCGATCGCAGCGACACGTGGCTACGAGTCCGGCAAGAACCGGCTCCAGCTCTCGCGACCTGCGCCTCACGTCGATCGCAGCGACGCGTGGCTACGAGTTCCGGCAACAACCGGCTCCGGCTCTCGCTGCGTGTGCCTCACGTCGCTGGCAGCGACACCTGGCCGTCTTCTCGGCAGCGACTAGAAGCGACCCTGCCAGACTTTCCAGGTGGCCTCGTCGACACCGACCGTGACCTCGTTGCCGAAGCGTACGAGAGGCAGCCGCAGCAGTCCGGGATCGGCGATGACGCGCTCAAGGACCTCGGCCTCGCCCATGGAGAGATAGCCGAGGTTGGCCTGCTTGTAGGCCTTGGCGTCCGTGTCGAGCAGCGCCCGAGCCCCGAGCTTCTGGGCAAAGCGCTTGAGCTCGGCGGGCGCCGGCGGGCGCTTCTTGAGATCGACGAAGGCGATGGGCATGCGCCGCTCCTTGAAGAAGCGCTGCGCGCGACGGGTGCCTTGTGAGTCGTTGCGGCCGAAGACCTGGATGACCGGGTTGCCGCTCTCGGCGCTCAGCTACTCGCCTCCGCTGTCCTTGCGGGGACGCCCGCGCCGGGACTTGCGCGCCGGCGTCATGAGGCCGAAGTAGAAGCCCTCGGGCGACTTCTTGACCGCGATCTCGACGCCCGCCAGCTTGGCCGCGCGCACGATCTGGGCACGCACGGTGGCAGCCTTGTCATCGGGCCCCAGCACGGCCTCGTACACGACGGACTCGTCCGTGATCTTCTTGATGCGGTTGATCAACGCCTGCTGCTCGGGACTGATAGGCCGCCCGCGTGGCTTGGGCTTGGGCGGGTTGTCCATGAGCTCGGCGTCGACCTTCCTGTACTTGGGCATGCGCGCAAGTGTAGCCGCGACCGGCTCCGCTGCTAGGCTCACCTGCACAGATGAGGAGGAACCGAACGCTCCGCGTGGCGGGGTCTGCAGCCGTGCTCCTGCTGCTGGCCGCGACCCCTGCCAGCGCGCACACGCTGCACGGCGACGTCGATGCGCCACTGCCGTTCGCGGCCTACCTTGCGGGGGCTGCCATCGCGGTGGCGCTGTCGTTCGTGTTCGTCGCCGTGGGCGACGATCGGCCCGCTCCCGAGCCCGAGCCCGGTCCGGTGCGCACCTTGTGGCGGCCCCTGCGGTGGATGCTGCGGCTGGTCGGCCTCCTGGCCTGGCTGTGGGTCGTGGCCCAGGCGATCGCCGGCGGCAGCAGCGACGCCGAGGTGGCCTCGCTCGTGCTTTGGGTCTACGGCTGGATCGGGCTGGCCATCGTGAGTGCGCTCCTGGGCCCGGTGTGGGCCTGGCTGGACCCCTTTACCACCATCTACGACCTCATCGCGGCCGTGTTCCGGCCAACCGGGTTGCACCTGCCCGGTCGCGCGCCCTGGAACCAGCGCACACAGGCCTGGCCGGCGGTCCTCACCATCGTCTTCTTCGTGTGGCTGGAGCTGTCCGGACGCATCGAGGGCGGACGCGATCTGGGCATCGTCCTGCTGGGCTACACCCTCATCACGCTCGTGGGCATGACCTGGTACGGCAAGCATCGCTGGCGGACGCACGGAGAGGCCTTCAGCGTCTGGTTCGGCCTGTTGGGACGGCTGGCGCCCTTCGGGCTGGTGGGCCGGCGCCGTGACGGGCAGATCCAGCGTCGCCCGTTCGGCCAGGCCCTCACGCGAGCACCGTGGTCGGCGTCCCTCCTGGCGGTGGTGGCGGTGGCCACGGGCTCGGTCATCTGGGACGGCGTCTCGCAGACGCAGCCGTTCTACGACGTCTTCGGCGAGCTGCACCCGGTGGTCGATACGGTGATGCTCCTGGGCTTCCTCGCCTTCATGATCGTGATCGTCATCGCCGTGGGTCGACGCGCCGGCTACGCGGCCATGGGTGCCGGGCTGGTGCCGGTGGCGGTCGGCTACATCGTGGCCCACTACCTGACCTACCTGCTGACCGAAGGCCAGCGCCTCGTGGTCGCCCTGTCCGACCCCTTCCAACAGGGCTGGGACCTCCTGGGTACCGTCCACTACGAGCCCACCGATGACTGGCTCTCCAGCTCGGTGGTGTGGACGATGCAGGTCCTGGCGGTCGTGCTCGGCCACGTCGTCGGAGCCTGGATGGGTCACGCGGCCGTGCGGGATCGCCGACGGCGGGGCGAGGTGGCCAGCCAGTGGCCGCTGGCCACCCTCATGATCGGCATGACCATCGTGGCCCTGTGGTCGCTGGGCCAGAACCTCGTCTTCGTCACCGAGGCCGTCGTGGTCACATGAGCGGAGCCGACGCCGGAAGCATCCTGCCGGACGTGGACGAGCTGGTCCAGCTTGGCTTCGAGGTGGACCCGCTCGCGACGCTGGCCGAACAGCGCCACGGTCCCGGTGACCCCACCATCCGCTTCGAACGCGGCGTGGTCTGGCGTGCGTCTCACACGCGGGTGGGACCGGCCACCGTGCGCATCGCACCAGCCCGTTCCGGCTGGCGCGTGTCGGCCTGGGGTCCGGGCGCACGGGAAGCGTTCGCCGCCGTGCCTCGCCTGCTCGGCTCCGAGGATGACCCCGCCGCACTGGAGCTGCCCCCGGGCCGCCTGCGCGACCTGGCAGCTCGCTCCCGTGGGCTGCGGTTCGGGCGTACGGACGCGGTCTGGCCGGCCCTGATCCCGGCAGTCTGCGGCCAGAAGGTGACCTCCGCCCAGGCCCATCGGGCCTACTTCGGGATCGTCCGCCGCTGGGGCCAGGACGCGCCCGGGCCGATGGGCTTGCGCCTGCCGCCACGCGCGGAGACGATCGCGGCCCTGCCCTATCACGAGCTGCACCGCGTGGGCCTCGAGCAGCGGCGGGCCCTCACCCTCATCCGCGCCGCCGAGCGCGCCGACTGGCTCGAAGCGGCCACGGACCTGCCACCGTCGGCCGCGCTCGCTCGCCTGCGAGGCCTCCCCGGCATCGGCGCATGGACGGCCGCCGAGGTGGCCCGACCGGCCTTCGGCGATCCTGACGCGGTGAGCCTCGGGGACTTCCACGTACCCAACACCGTCTGCTGGGCCCTCGCCGCTGAGCCTCGCGGCGATGACGCGCGCATGCTCGAGCTGCTGGAGCCGTATCGAGGACAACGAGCGCGGGTCGTGCGCCTCATCGAGCGCTCGGGGATCAAGGCGCCGCGGTTCGGGCCACGGCTTGCGCCACAGCGGATCGAGAGCATCTGAGGGCAGCCTCGGCCCCGGGGGTTGACAGGTTTGTGAGTGGTCACTAACCTTCGCGCATGACCACAGCGACAGGGCCACGTCTGACAGCGGAAGAACGACGCGAGGAGATCGTCCGTGTGGCCGTCACGCGCTTTGGCCAGACCGGCCTGCATGGCACGTCCACGGAGGCGATCGCTCGGGACGTGGGGGTCAGCCAGCCGTACCTGTTCCGCCTCTTCGGCACCAAGAAGGAGCTGTTCATGGCCGCGCTGCGCTGGGCCTTCGACCACACCGTCGAGCGGTTCCGGGAAGCCGGTGAGGCCGCCGCCGATCAGCACGACGCGTTCCGCCGTATCGGCTACGCCTATGAGGCGCTGATCAGCGATCGCCGCTACCTGGACATCCAGCTCCAGGCGTACGCCTCCACGTCTGACCCGGAGATCCGCGAGCTGGTGAACGAGGGCTTCGGGCGGATGGTCATGGAGATCGACCGGCACACCAAGGCCAGCCCCCAGCAGCTGGCCGTGTTCATCGGCCGAGGCATGCTCATGAACGTGACCACCTCGATGGGCGCCATGGAGGACCCCGACGGGTGGGCGCGGATGATCCGCGAGGGATGCATGGAGGAGATCCACTTCGACTGAGGTACGCAGGACCCCCCTTTTTTGGCGAAGTTAGTTAGTAAGTACTCACTATCCAATGGAGACCGACGATGTCGACCCGAACGCTTACCATCTGGACCGTCACGGCGGCTGTTGCCACCGTCATCCTGTCGAGGCGCCGCCACCACCGGCACAGCCAGCTCGTCCAGACAGCTCCCACCGACCACCGGCAGCCCCATGGCCGTCGTCGGCGCCACTGATCAACGAACGACCGCAGCCACAGCACCGGGGGGAGCTAGGAGAAGGACCCGTGCAAGGTCGATCACTCGCCATCTGGACGTTCGTCGTGACGTCCGTGGCGCTCGTCATGGTCATGCTCGACAACCTCGTCGTCTCGACCGCCCTCAACGTCATCCGCGAGGACCTCGGCGCCTCCATCGAGCAGCTCGAATGGACGGTCAATGCCTACACCCTCACGTTCGCCGTGTTCCTGCTCACCGGCGCCGCGCTCGGTGATCGCTTCGGCCGGCGCCGGATGTTCATCATCGGCGTGGCCGTCTTCACCTCCGCGAGCGCCTTTGCGGCCATGTCCACCAGCGTCGAGATGCTGCTGTTCGGGCGCATGGCCCAGGGCATCGGCGCCGCCATCGTCACGCCCCTGACGCTGACGCTGCTCTCGGCGGCCGTCCCGGCCGACCGGCGGGGGGTCGCACTCGGCGCCTGGGGGGCCGTGGGTGGCCTGGCCGTGGCCATCGGCCCGCTCGTGGGCGGCGCCATCATCGAAGGCCTGGCCTGGAACTGGATCTTCTGGGTCAACGTGCCCATCGGCATCGCCCTCATCCCCCTGGCCCTGTTCGGCCTGCAGGAGTCACACGGGCCTGATCGCCGGCTGGACATGGTCGGCCTGGGACTCGTGTCGGTCGGGCTCTTCGGGATCGTGTGGGCCCTCATCAACGGGAACGCGGAAGGCTGGACCAGCCCGTTGATCATCGGGGCCTTCACCATCGGCGTCCTCTTCCTGGTGGCCTTCGTGGCCTGGGAGCGCCGCGCCCCTGCCCCCATGCTGCCGCTCCGCTTCTTCCGCAGCCGCAGCTTCAGCTTCGTCAACCTGAGCTCGATGTTCATGAGCTTCGGGATGTTCGGGGCCATCTTCCTGCTGGTGCAGTTCCTGCAGTTCAGCCTGCGCTACTCGCCGCTGGAGGCGGGGCTTTCCATCCTGCCCTGGACGCTGGCGCCGATCTTCGTGGCCCCCGTGGCCGGCGCGCTCTCGGATCGCGTCGGTGGCGGCCTGCTCATGGGCGTGGGCCTGAGCCTGATGGCCATCGGCCTCGCGTGGCTCGGGCTCATCGCGAGCACGTCGATCGCGTACACCGCCATGATCGTGCCGTTCATCATCTCAGGCGTGGGCATGGGCCTGTTCTTCGCGCCCATGGCCAACGTGCTGCTCTCGTCCGTGCGCCCCGAGGAGGAAGGCAAGGCCTCCGGCGCGAGCGGTGCCATCCGCGAGCTCGGCGGGGTCTTCGGGGTGGCCGTGCTGGCCTCGATCTTCGCGCGAGGCGGCTCCTACCAGAGCCCGCAGGCATTCGTCGACGGCATGGTCCCAGCCGTGTTGGTGGGATCCGTGGTGGTCGGGATGGGAGCCGTGCTGGCCTTCCTCATCCCGCGCGGTGTGACCGCCCACGCGAGCTCCGTGGAGGTCGTGCCGCATCCGTCGAGGGCGGTGGCTGACCCTGGCCTCGAGCCTTCGCCGGTCTTCGTGGTCATCGACGACTGAGACCAGGGCCTGAAGCGGTGGACGTCGGCCGGCGTCTACCGCTTTCGCGTGCCTGCGGGCCTGCGATACGCTAGGGCCACGCGTGCGACGAGAGACGTGCCCTCCTTCGTGACCGCGCGAGGTTCGAAACAACTCAAAGGAGGTCCACATGGAAAGCGTGAACAAGCGCCCGTTCGGCGTCCTCGTCCTTGGCGCCCTGGCGGTCGCCATCGCCATCGTGCGCCTGCTCGTCGGGCTGCAGCTGCTGGGCGTGGGTGTCTTCGGTGACGAGAAGTGGGACGGCACCGGTGTCATCTGGGTCGGCATCACGACCATCGTGGTCGGCCTCATCTACCTCGCCGTCGGCTGGTCCCTGTGGTCGATGCGGTCGTGGGCGCTCGTCTTCACCATGATCATGGCCGTCTTCGGTCTCGTCGACGCCATGTTCGTGCTCATCGCCACCAACAACATCGCCTACGGCCTGGCCGCCGCGGCGATCCCGGCGCTGCTTCTGTGGTACACCAGCCGCGAGGACATCCGTGGCCAGTTCGCAGCGGTCGAGGAGTCCATCGCCACGAGCAACCCCGGTGCGCGCTAGCGCGCAGACCTGATCGCAGCGAGGAGACCGGGCCACGTGCCCGGTCTTCCCACGTGCGCGAGGTCGAGGACATGAACGAGTACGACGTCATCGTGGCCGGGGTCGGCGGCATGGGCAGCGCCACCGTGGCGGAGCTGGCTGCGCGCGGCGCGCGGGTGCTGGGGCTGGAGCGAGCCGGCATCCCCAACGACGGTGGCTCCTCGCACGGCGTCAACCGCATCATCCGCCTGGCCTATGCGGAGGACCCCCGCTACGTGCCCCTGCTGCGACGGGCGTATGAGCGATGGCGTGCGCTGGAGTCACAGCTGGGCGAGACGATCCTCGTGACTACCGGCGGACTCGATATCGGCCGGACGGACAGCAAGACGGTGATGGGTGCGCTGGCCTCCGCTCGGGAGCACGACCTGGACCACGAGCTGCTGGAGGCCGCCGAGGTGCGCTCGCGCTTCCCGGGCCTGGCCCTGCCCGACGAGATCGTGGCCGTGTTCCAGCCCGACGGAGGCTTCGTGCTCTCGGAGCGCGCCATCGCCGGGTACGCTCGACTGGCACTCGAGGCCGGCGCCGAGATCCACGGCCATGAGCCGGTGCTGGCGTGGGAGGCTCGAGCCGGCGGCGTGGTCGTGCGCACCGACGTCGCCCAGTACCGTGCCCGCAAGCTGGTGGTCAGCGCCGGCGCCTGGGTGGGCAAGCTCATCGGTTCGCTCGCGCCGGTGGCCGTGCCGGAGCGCCAGGTGCTGCTGTGGGCCGGCACGCGGGAGCCCGCGCTGTTCACTCCACGAGCCCTGCCGGTCTTCATCCTCGACGTGGACGAGGGGCTCTTCTACGGCTTTCCCGAGTACGGCATCCCGGGCCTGAAGATCGGTCGCATGCACCATCGCCGGCAGGTGGTGGACCCGGACGAGTGGGACCGCTCGCGCATCGAGCCCGAGGACGAGTCCCTGCTCCGTGCCGCCCTCTCGCGCTACCTGCCGCAGGCTGACGGGCCGGCGCTCTCGCTCAAGACCTGCCTGTTCACGAACACACCCGATGAGCACTTCATCGTCGACACGCTGCCAGGCAGTCCGAGTGTTACGGTCGTGTCGCCGTGCAGCGGGCACGGCTTCAAGTTCGCCAGCGTGATCGGGGAGATCGCCGCCGACCTGGCGCTCGACGGTGGCACCGAGCATGACATCGAGATGTTCCGCATCGATCGGTTCGAGACAGGGGGCTCGTGATGACCTACACCATCGTCTGCTTCGGCGATTCGAACACCCATGGTGCTGACCCTGCAGGTGCCGGCCGCCTGCCTCGCGAGCTGCGCTGGCCGCGCGTGATGGAGCGCGCCCTGGGTGCCGACTACGAGGTCATCGAGGAGGGCCTCAACGGTCGCTGCACCGTCTGGGAGACGCCCATCGAGAAGGGCCGGAACGGCCTCTCCTACCTCTACCCCTGCCTGCTCTCTCACGCACCCGTCGAGCTCGTGACCATCATGCTCGGCACCAACGACCTCAAGAGCATCTACCGCAACACCGCGGCCGACATCGCGTGTGGGGCGGCCCGGCTGATCGATGAGGCCAAGGGCACGCTGGCAGGCCCCGAGGGCACGCCCCCGAAGGTGCTGCTGGTGTCACCGGTGCCCGTGGGGCCGCTCACGGCCCAGAGTGAGATGTGGGGCTTCGGCGCCGCCATCGAGACCTCGCGGCAGCTGGCCGGCATGTACCGGATCGTGGCCGAGGATCACGGCGCGGGCTTCTTCGACGCCGGGTCAGTGGCGCAGGTCAGCCCCGCCGACGGCATCCACCTCGACCCCGACGCCTGCGCCAGCCTGGGGGCAGCCATGGCGGAGCAGGTGCGGGCGCTCATCGAAGGCTAGGCGCGCCGGGACCGCGCCGTGGTCAGACGCCGCTGTGCAGCCCCAGGCGCTCTCCGTTGACGACCCGGGCAGGGTCACTGAAGAGATAGCGGATCGCGGCTGAGATCTCCGCCGGGGTGGTGGCGTAGGGTGTGTCCGAGCCGCCCTCCCCTGCCGACGTGTCGATGGCCCGGACGCGCACCACGTTCACCGTGACACCCGTGCCCGCGACCTCTTGCGCGAGGGCCGCGAAGAGCGTCTCCTGGGCCGCCTTGCCCACGCCATAGGCGCTCATGCCCGCGTCGGGCGCGGCGGCCATGGGCGAGGAGACCGCGGCGATGCGCCCGAAGCCGGCGTCGACCATGCGCGGCGCCAGCTCCCGCACCACGTTGAGGGAGGTCCAGAAGTGCTGGTCGATCATGTCGCGGTAGGGCTCGTCCGAGCGAGCGTCCCACGTGCGTGCCCCCGGTCCACCCTCCGACCAGGTGCGCGAGGGCGTCCACGCGTCCGAAGCGAGCGTAGGCCGCCTCGATGGCCTCGGTCGCGGCAGCCTGGTCGCGCAGGTCGGCCGCGATGGTCACCGTGCGCTCGGCGTCCAGGCCGGCATCCGCGACGAGGGCTTCGAGCCGCCCCTGCGAGGAGCCCACGAGGGCCAGCGCCCAGCCGTCGGCTGCGAGGTCTGGCACCAGGACCCTGCCCAGGCCACCAGTCGCGCCGGTCACGAGGGCGACTCGCGCCCCGGTCATGCTCGCGCCTCCACCGCGTCGAGCGCCCCGAGGGCCTCCACGGCTTCAGCGTCCATGCCCTCGACGACGGGTCGGTCGATCTGCTCGAGCAGGTGCTCATGGCCGTCGAAGTCGATGAGGTGGCCCGAACGAGCCGCCTTCGTCTCGAGGTAGAACTCGTTGTACTCGTTGGCCGGGATGATGTGCGGCACGCGCCCGGTGACGTTCACGCCGAGCTCTCGCAGGCCCTCGACCTTCTTGGGGTTGTTGGTCATGAGCTTGATCGAGCGCACCTGCAGCAGCGCCACCATGTGGGCCGCCACCGAGTAGTCGCGCTCGTCGTCGCGGAAGCCGAGGGCGAGGTTGGCATCGACCGTGTCGAGGCCCTGGTCCTGCAAGCCGTAGGCACGCAGCTTGTTGAGCAGGCCGATGCCGCGACCTTCCTGGCGCAGGTAGAGGACCATGCCCGTCTCCTGCTCGCCGATGGTGCGCAGGGCGGAGGTCAGCTGGTCGCGGCAGTCGCAGCGCAGGGACCCGAGGGCATCGCCGGTCAGGCACTCGCTGTGGAGTCGCACGGGGACGTCTTCCTTGCCGAAGGGGTCTCCCTTGACGATGGCCACGTGGTCCTTGCCATCGCGGTCGTTCCAGAAGCCGACGATGTGGAAGGTCCCGAACTTGGTGGGCAGATCCGCCACCGCGGCGATCCTGACGCAGATATGGTCGCGCCCGACGCCATCACATTCATGGCCGGCGGTGGAGGCGACGAGCTGATCGTAGGTAAGGTGCCGGATCCCCGGCTCCTGGTGCATGTCCATGACACCAATGTATGACAAGCGTGGTAACGCATCTGTGACACGGCTGGCGCGCTTGGTCTCGCAAGCGGTAGCGCCGCCGGAGCAGCCGCGATCCACAAGGGTCCACAACACCTGTTGTCCATTCCAAAATCCTCTTGACCAGCGCGTAGCGAGTCGGACAATCGCGTTGCATGACGACCGAGAGGGGGGCCTCCGGAACGGGACAGCGCGGAGCACTCGCGACGGGTCTGCGTACCCTCGAGCTGCTGGTCGCGTCGCACAACCCGCTGGGGGTCACGGAGATCGCCGACCAGCTCCGGCTGGACAAGGCCAACGCCCATCGGACCCTGGCCGCCCTCGTGCGCCTGGGCTACGTGGAGCAGGACGCCTCGACCCGCCGCTACGGCGCCTCGCTCAAGGTGGTCGAGCTGGCCCGCATGGTGCTGGAGTCGCGCGACCTGACCGTGGTCGCGGCGCCCCACCTCAAGTCGCTGTGGGCAGCCACCTCCGAGAACACGCACCTGGCCGTGTTGTCGGGCGATCACGTCGTCTATGTCTCGATGCTCAACGGCACCACCATGCTCTCGGCCAACACGGCCATCGGCCAGACGGGTCCGCTGCACTGCACGGCCACAGGCAAGTCGATCGTGGCCAACCTGCCGCGCGGCACCACGGAGGCCCTCATCGCGTCACTGGACTTCGAATCATTCACGCCCCGCACGTTGACCACGCCGGCTACCTACGAGAAGGAGCTGGCGCAGGTTCGTGTGACGGGCTATGCGGTGGACGACCGCGAATACCACCCAGGCGTCCGCTGCGTGGCTGCGCCGGTCTTCGGGATCGGCGGCGTCATGGCGTCGCTCGGCATCTCCGCCCCTGCCGACCGACTCGACAACGAGCGCCTGCGCGTGATCGTGCCGCTCGTGGTCGATACCGCCGGACGAGTCAGTCGAGAGCTGGGTGGTCCCACCAGAAGGATGGCTTCATGAGCAACCTGCGCACGGGCGGACAGGTCATCGCCGACCACCTGGCAGCCAATGGTGTCGAGTACGTGGCCGGCATCCCCGGTCACGGCTGCCTGCCCATGGTCGATGCCTTCATGGGCCTCGAGAAGCCGCGGTTCCTGCAGGTCCGGCACGAGCAGTCCGCCGCCCATCTGGCTGACGCCTACTTCCGGGTGGCACGCAAGCCCATGGCCGTGATGACCTCGATCGGCCCGGGAGCGGTCAATACCGCCGTGGGCATCGCCACGGCCTACGTCGACTCCTCGTCCATGCTCGTGTTCACCGGAGACGTGCACACCTACATGTTCGGGCGGGGCGTGCTGCAGGAGATCGATCGCAAGGCCTGGGCTGACCTTTCCACCCTCTTCGAGCCGATGACCAAGCGTCAGTGGCAGGTCACGCGCGTCGACCAGCTCGCCCGCATCATGCCCCAGGCCTACGCGCTCGCGGCCGGCGGCCGCCCGGGCCCGGTGCTCATCTCCGTGCCCATGGACGTGCAGGCCGACGCAGCCGATGTGCCCGTCGCGCAGAAGGTCGAGCTACCGGAGCCTCCGGCACCGGCCGCCTCCGGCGTCTCGCAGATCCGAGCGGCACTCGCAGACGCCAAGCGCCCGGTCCTCCTCGCCGGCGGAGGCGTCGTGCAGAGCGGCGCCTCCGCACGGTTCCGCCAGATCGCGGAGCACCTGGGCCTGCCCGTGGTGGCCACCTATCAGGCCAAGGGGGTGCTCCCGGAGGACCACCCGCTGTACGGGCGCTATCCCGGCTCCAAGGGCACCGACACGGGCAACGCGCTCTGTCGCGAGGCCGACGTCATCCTCGCGGTCGGCTGTCGTTTCGCAGACGAGGCGGCATCCTCGTACGTACCCGGCGTGACCTTCTCCATCCCGCCGACCAAGCTCTACCAGGTCGATATCGACGAGTACGAGATCGGCAAGAACTACCCCGTCGAGCTGGGTGTGGTGGCTGATGCCAACGCCTTCTGCGAGGCGCTCTGGCGCGAGGTCGAGGCCGAACCCGCCGACACCGAGAAGCGCGCCTACTGGGAAGGCAAGATCGCCGACCTGGTCGTGCCCTGGAACAAGAAGCTGGCGCCTGGCCGCACCGATCGCACGCTGCCGCTGCGCATCAGCGCGGTGCTGGACATCGTCCACGACGCCGTGCCGGCGGACACCATCGTGCTCACCGGCGCCGGCCACAGCCAGGCCCAGTTCCTGCAGGAGTACACCGTCAACGACGCCAGCCAGGTGATCTCGCCCAACGGCTTCAGCACCATGGGCTTCACGATCCCGGGCGCCATCGGCGCCAAGCTCGCAGCGCCGGACCGCCCGGTGCTGGGGTTCGCCGGCGACGGCGACTTCCTGATGACCGTGCAGGAGCTGGCCATGGCGGTGCAGTACGACCTCGACGTCGTCTACGTGGTGGTCGACAACGCCGGCTGGCAGTCCATCCGCGACCTGCAGATGGACGCCTACGGCGAGGATCACGGCTTCGCCGCCGAGTTCCGCGACGCCGCGGGTGCATCCGTCAGCCCGGACCTGGTCACGGTCGCACGGGGGTTCGGGGCCCAGGCCGAAGAAGCGACCGACGAACGGGCGCTCCAGGGCGCGATCGGAAGGGCGCTCGCCTCAGGCGGGCCGACGGTCATCGTCGTTCCCGTCCGACGCGAGTTCCCGGAGTCCGCCGGCCCTGTCAGCGGCTGGTGGGACGTTCCGGTCCCCGCATCGTTGACGAAGCGCCGCAAGACCTATGAAAGGGAGGTGGCACCGGTCCGACGAGATGCTGTGAAGCGCAGCTGACCCGAGGGGACGTGATTGGGAGAACGTCATACAGAGGAGTTACAAGATGTCCAAGTTCGGATTGACCTGGCGCCGGGGCTTCGCGATGGTCGCAGGCGTGGCGCTCGCGGCAGCCGCCCTGCCAGGTGCGGTGGTCGCGCAGGATGACGAAGTGGTGGTGATGACCTACTTCAGCAAGGAGCTCGGCGAGGGCACGCTCAAGGAGCTGCTGGCCGACTTCGAGGCTGAGTCGGGCATCGCCGTCAACTTCGTGGACGTCGGTCACGAGGACTACAAGACCGGCATCCTCGTCCAGCTCGCCGGCGGCAACCCGCCCGACGTGCACACCAACTGGGCCGGCGCGCGCACCGCGTTCCAGGCTGAGAACGGCCTGCTCGCGCCGATCGACGAGATGTGGGCCGAGAACGGCCTCGACGAGCAGTTCGGCGCAGGCATGATCGAGTCCGCCGTGACCTACGACGGCGTCAAGTACCTGCTCCCCTTCGGCTTCCACATCGCACCGATGTGGTACAACCCCCAGCTCTTCGCCGACAACGGCGTCGAGATCCCCGCGACGTGGGACGACCTGAAGGCTGCCTGCGGGACCTTCAGCGAGGCCGGCGTCCTGCCCATCTCGATGGGTGCGATGGCGCAGTGGCCGGCACAGTTCTGGTTCGACTACCTCATCCTGCGTACGGCCGGCGCCGAGTACCGCGCCAGCCTGATGGCCGGTGAGGCTTCATATACGGACCCCGAGGTCGTACGAGCCATGGAGCTGTGGAAGGAACTCGTCGACGCGGGCTGCTTCGCCGACGGGGCCACCATCAACAGCATCGATTGGACCGATGCCGCCGATCAGCTGTCCAACGGCGAGGCGGCCATGAACCTCATGGGTACCTGGATCATGGGCTACCTCAACGGCAACGGCTTCGAGCCCGAGGTCGACTACGACTTCTTCGAGTTCCCCGTCATCGACGAGGGCGTGCCCGGTGCGGTCGTGGGGCCCGTGGATGGCTTCGTCACCGCCGCCGGTGCCAAGAACCCCGAAGCTGCCCAGGCATTGCTGGCCTTCATGGCGAGGCCTGAAGTCCAGGTTGCGTGGGCCATCGGCCAGGGCAACATGAGCACCAACACGACATCCGACACGTCCGAGGTCAACAACATCACCCAGCGAGCCATGGAGGTCGCGGCCGCAGCCGAGACCTACAACTTCAACTACGACCTGGCTACCCCGCCTGCGCCCAGCGTGGTCGGCTTGGCCATGTTCCAGGAGTTCATCAACGACTCCAGCGACATCCAGGGTCTTCTCGAGAAGACCCAGACCGAGATCGCCGCAGCATTCGAGGAGTAGCCACATCGCAGACCGCCGGTCCTTGAGGGCCGGCGGTCTGCGTTTGCCGGTGGCACGCAGCAAGCGACCGCAAGGTGAGAACATGACGATCAGGGGCAGGGAGCTAGGGCCATGATCCGCGGCAATCGCCTCTCGCTGTTCCTCATGGCTGCCGGGCCACTGGCCTTCTTCCTGGTCTTCGTCATCTGGCCGCTGGCGCAGTCGATGTACTACAGCCTGACCAAGTGGAACGGGCTGAGCGCACCGGTCTTCATCGGGCTCGACAACTTCTCACGGGCGCTGTCCGACCCCAACTTCATCCGCGCCTTCCAGAACACCGCCATCTGGCTCATCGTGGCCGTCACGGTGCCCACGATCCTGGGTCTGCTGCTGGCGGTCCTGTTGGACCGGCCCCTGCGTGGCAGCCGTCTCTACAAGTCCGCGTTCTACCTGCCCATCACGCTCTCGCTGGTGGTGGTCGGCCAGGTCTGGACCTGGATCTATCAGCCTGAATGGGGACTCATCAACTCCGTGCTCGAAGCGGTGGGCCTCGGGGACCTGACAAGGGCCTGGCTGGGCGATCCGCAGACCGCGCTGATCGCGGTCATCGTGGCCTGGTGCTGGCAACAGACGGCGCTGGCCCTGATCCTCTACCTCGCGGCCCTGACGACGGTGCCCAAGGACCTGCTGGAGGCGGCCGCCATCGATGGCGCCAATGGCAGACAGCAGTTCCTGCGCATCATCGTGCCCCTGCTGCGGCCGGCCTCGATCGTGGTCATCACACTCGCGGTCATCAACACCCTCAAGGGCTTCGACATCGTCTTCGTGCTGACCAAGGGTGGACCGTTCCACATGTCGTCGAACCTCGCCATGTTCATGTACGAGGAGACCTTCTTCAAGTACAGACTGGGCTACGGCGCTGCCATCGCGACGGCGCTCTTCGCCCTGGCCATCATCGTGGTCATCATCTACTTCCGGCAGGCGCGCGCCTCGGAGCGGATCTATGGCTGACGCTCACGGCATGACCGTCACCGAGGAGCGCGGCCGGGAGACGCCCGTTCAGCCGCTCGTTCGTGCTGCACGGCTTCATCCTGGCCATGCTGGTGATCTACGCCGCACCCATCATCGGCGTCCTCATCACCTCGGTGATGTCCAACGCCGAGATCTCGGCGCGCGGCGTGTGGCACATCCCCGAGGACGCGACGCTGGACAACTTCGTCGACGTCTGGAACGAGACGTCCACGCCGCGCTACCTGCTCAACAGCTTCATGGTCACGATCCCGGCGACGGCCCTCTCGGTGCTGGGCGGCGTGCTTCTGGGCTACGTCTTCAGCCACTTCAAGTTCCCCTTCGCCGAGCTGCTCTTCCTCGTGGTCATCGCGGGCATGTTCTTCCCGCCCCAGGCCATGCTCATCCCGCTCTTCCGGATGTTCAACTCGCCGATCGAGATCTTCGGGTTCCAGATCCTGCCCACCCTCTACGACACGGTCTACTCGATGATCATCATCCACATGAGCATCGGCTTGGCCATCACCACCCTGCTCATGCGCAACTTCATGTCCGCGTTACCGTCGGGCCTGCGCGAGGCCGCCATCGTCGATGGCGCCGGTGAGTGGTCAGTGCTCTTCCGGGTGATCGTGCCGCTGACCCTGCCGGCGCTGGCCGTGCTGGCCACGTTGCAGTTCACCTGGATCTGGAACGACTTCCTGTGGCCGCTGGTGCTCACGCGCAGTGACGAGGCCAAGACCATCATGGCCGGTATCAGCGCGCTCCAGGGTCAGTACAACGTGGCCTGGGCCAATCAGGCGGCCATGGCCGTCATCGCCAGCATCCCGACCGTCGTCATCTTCATCGCCTTCCAGCGCTACTTCATCGCCGGCCTGACCATGGGCTCGGTGAAGGAATGAACAGACCACCGAGGAGGGGAACCACGTGACCGCAGCCGTCGAACGCATGAGGGTGGCCATCATCGGCCCGGGACGCATCAGCGACCTGCACGCCATCGAGTACGTGAACTCGCCGCACACCGAGATCGCCGCCGTGTGCAAGCCGGACACCGAGGGTGCGCTGGCGCGAGCACGCTCGTGGGGCATCGAGCCCGAGAAGGTCTACGCCGACTGGCGAGACTGCCTGGCCGACGACTCCATCGACGCCTTCGAGGTACTGCTCCCCCACCACATGCACATGGAGGTGGCGCTGGCGGCCATCGAGACCGGCAAGCACCTCTCGACCCAGAAGCCGGTCGGTTTCACCGTGGCCGAGTGCTCGCGCTTCGTGGAGGCGGCCGCAGCGGCGGAGGCACGCGGCCAGGTCGTGCGCGTGTTCGAGAACTTCCTCTTCTACCCGCCGGTCGCGCGGCTGGTCGAGCTGGTGCGGCAAGGGCGAGATCGGCGAGGTCCTCTCGGTGCGCCAGATCAGCCGTTCGGGCAACCCCGACTGTGGCTGGGACGTGCCCGACCGCGCGGCCGCCTGGCGGTTCGACATCGAGCAGAACGGTGGCGGCCCGCTGGTCTTCGACGATGGCCTGCACAAGTTCAGCATCTTCTGGGCGCTGCTGGGCGTGGCCGACGAGGTGCACGCCTGGATCGGCTCGACGCCGGTCGAGGGTGGCGCGCTCGACTCGCCGTCGGCGGTGACGCATGCGCTGGGGCTCTGGCGCCATGGGCGTGCTCGAGGTGGTCAACGCGCCCGAGCTGCAGGTGCAGTCGCTCTTCTACTCGCAGGACGACCGCGTGGAGGTCACCGGGTCCAAGGGCGTGGCCTGGGTCAACCGCGGTCACGGCAAGATCCAGGAGGTGCCCTCGCTGCAGGTGTACCGGGACGGGGTGACGCGAGACTTCGAGGACATCGCCTCGGAGTGGGACGAGTCCTTCATCCTGGCCACGCGCGACTTCATCGAGGCCGTGCGCGAGGGTCGGTCCTCCCTGCTCACCGCCGAGGAGCATCGGCAGGTGCTGTCGACGGCGCTGGCGGCGCAGATCTCCGGCCGCGAGGACCGCGTCGTCCGCCCGGTGGACGTGCCCTAGCTCGAGTGCGGCACGCCTCGCGTGTGGGACCGGTCTGACCAGCCTATCGGGGCGGTTCCGACGGTTCCGGCGGGCGGCGGACCGACTGCATCGCGACCCTGCGCACGTTCCGGGTTGGCCTGCGCATTGGCCGCGGCACGCGCCTGATTGGCCATGGCGTTGGCTGTTGCGCGCGCCTGGTTCGCCTGTGCGTTGGACTCCGCGCGTGCTGCGGGTGGCGGAACTGGTGCTGCACCCTCGCCCGTTCGCTGCAGCTGGTAGACCACCGTCAGCTTCTCGCCGTCCCAGGACTGTGACGTCGCCGCATAGCCCAATCGGGCAGCCACGACCGAGTCCGAAGCGAAGTGCTCGGCCGCGATCGCCTGCGTAGCGGCAGGGAACGTCTTGACGACCACTGACCGCATCTCGAGCTCCATGCCCTTCACCTCGACTGGCACCGTCTGACTCGACGGTCTCGGCTAGACAGGAGCAGCCTACCCGAATGGATGTCGTCAGCCGTTTCGCCTCCGGCCACCCGACCGGTGACTTCGGCTCGGCTCGGGCGCATGATGAGGAGGGAAGGTTCCCGACGAGAACGAACCAAGGGGCACGACCATGCTCGGACTCGACGACAAGGTGGCCGAAGCGGCTGACGCTCTCGCCCGCTCGATGGTCGACGAGCCAAGCAGCCGTTGGCTCCTGCCGGACCCGGACGAGTTCCTGTCGGTCCACCGGCAGCTGTACGCGTCTCTCATCCGGCTGGGGCTCGCCGAAGGTCATGTCGAGACCTCGGGCGAGCCGGTGGTCGGCGTGGCCGTCTGGCTCGTGCGACCGGCGATCATCGCAGCCGCGTCGCCAGCAGCCACCAAGCGCCGGCTACCGGTGGTCTTCCCCGCCCATGCCGCCGACCGAGTCGAACGCTACTCGGCGGCGATCCGGCAGCTCCGTGAGCGTGCCCGCCCGGATTGCCATGCGTATCTGGACACCATCGCTGTGCTGCCGGAGCACCGACGCCGCGGCATCGCCAGCAGCTTGCTCGAAGCCGGTCATGCATGGGCCGATGCCGCTCGCCTGCCGTGCGCGCTCGACACCGAGACAGCGCAGAACGTGGCCTTCTACGAGCACCACGGCTACCAGGTCGTCGCGCGACTCCAGGTGCCTGGCTCTGACCTCACCATCGCGGCGATGCGTCGAGCGCCGTCGGACTTGCACACAGCCGACTAGCCCCGCCATGGCTTCGCGCTACGCCGGCTGCCGGCAGTCAATTGGCGTTCCGCAATCCCACGCTCGGAGGTTGGTCCGGTCGTGCCGCAGTGCATCCTTGGCTATGCCGCAGCATGGGTCTGAGCTGAAAACCGACGGGCGGGCTAGTGGTGGTGTGTCCCGAACAGAGCTGCGGACGCGAAGACCGGCAGCCGGCATCGATCGACGAAGCCCATCCGTCGGTACATCGAGAGGGCCATCGAGCTCGAATGCAGCACCGCTCGCTCCGCCCCAGCCGCCTGCCCACGCGCGATGGCCTCGTTCATGAGCGCCGTCGCGACGCCCTGCCCGCGCGCTTCGGGCTTCACCGCCACTCCGTAGATGGCTACCCACGCAGGGACGTCCTCGAGGTTCACGAAGGTCTTGCCGACCGGCTCGCCGTCGAGGTAGGCCACGAGCCGCAAACCTGGATTCCGATCAGCGATCCAATAGCGGTTGAGCGTCTCGATCAGGTGGCGCTCTTCCTCCGGCACTGACCAGTAGGTCCGGATCAGCTCCTCGTAGTCGTGGAGGCCCTGCTCGGTGCCCGGTGTGTCGACAGCGCGAATCTCCGCACGACTCGTCACCGGGTCCGGTTGCCAGTCCTCGAGGTCCAGGTCCATGCCGAATGCTTCCTCGACAAGGTCGAGGCCCTGGACCGCCAGCCGGTGTCCGAGGTCGATCGGCTGGTCCGAAGGTCGATGGATCCACATGAAGGGCACGTCCCTGGACCGGAACGTAGCAGCGATGGCCGTGATGACTGCGTCGGCGTCAGCGTCGGCAGGGATTCGCGTGCGGATGATCCCGTTGTACGGCAGAGCCCGGATAGGTGACTCGAACCAGAGCACACCATGCTCGTCACGGAGGCTGGCTCCCGGGTATAGACCGAAGTGGCGCCAGTGCCGCTCGAAGGCGGCCTCGATGGCCGCGGTGCGATCACCTTCATCGATGGGATGGTGCGCTGCGCCGGCACCTGCCATCTACACCCTCCTGCTGGCGAGCCGATCGCGAGCGGGCGGTGCCGTCCCACCTCGAAGACGACCCACGGCGCGAACCGACCCTGGTTGGTTCGTTTGCTCGGTCCGGACTGATGGTCCTCATTGGTCCAAGCCGAGGCCCGGCATCGTACCTCGCCATGGC
>CAVPNC010000013.1:0-213671 GCA_963706695.1 uncultured Chloroflexia bacterium
AAGGCGCTCGTGGCCGAGGGCGTGGAGAATGCCTTCGAGATGTTCCCGCGCCTGAGAGAGCGCCGTAGCCAGGTCGCGGGCACGCTCTCCGGCGGTGAGCAGCAGATGCTGGCCATGGGCCGGGCCCTCATGACCAAGCCGCGCATCCTGCTCCTCGATGAGCCCTCGATGGGACTCGCTCCCAACCTCGTGGAGCACATCTTCGAGACTATCGTCCGCATCCATAGCGAAGGCACGGCCATCCTGCTCGTGGAGCAGAACGCGGCCACGGCCCTGACCGTCGCCGCTCGCGGCTACGTGCTGCAGTCGGGCCAGATCATCATGGCCGACGACGCTGCCGCCCTCGCCGCCAACGAGGACGTTCGCCGCGCCTACCTGGGCGAGATCTAGGCCCGTCTAGCCGCCACCCCCGTGGCCGTGCATGTTGCCGGGGATGCGGTCGCTATCCAGCGGTGAGGGCGGCGTCGGCTCGGTGGCAGTGGGAGCCTTGGCCCCCTCGCTGAGGAAGCGGCGCAGGAACTGCTTGGTGGCTTCCTGCTGCGGATCATCGAGGACCTGCTCCGGCGGGCCCTCCTCCACGACCACGCCGCCTTCGAGGTAGAGCACGCGGTCCGCGGCTTCACGCGCGAAGGCCATCTCGTGGCTGACCACGATCATCGTCGAACCCTCGTGCGCCAGCTGCTCCATGACCACGATGACCTCGCCGATGAGCTCGGGGTCCAGGGCGCTGGTGGGCTCGTCGAAGAGCAGCACCTCCGGCTCCATGCACAGGGCCCGGGCGATGGCGGCACGTTGCTTCTGGCCGCCGGACATGCGGGCCGGGTACTCGTCGCGCTTGTCCAGCAGCTGGACCTTCTCGAGGTAGCGTTCGGCCGTGGCCACGGCCTCGTCCTTGCCCACACCCTTCACGTGGATGGGCGCCTCGATGAGGTTCTCCAGCACGTTCATGTGCGGGAAGAGGTTGAAGTCCTGGAAGACCATGCCCGTCTGCTGGCGCAGCTGGCGGATGTCGCCGCGCCGGGCGCGACCGAGCTTCTGCAGGGGATCCGCTTCGATGACCAGGCTGCCCATGGCCACCGTGCCCACGGTCGGCTCCTCCAGGAAGTTGAGGCAGCGCAGGAAGGTGGTCTTGCCGGAGCCGGAGCGCCCGATGAGCATGACCGTCTCGTGCTTGCGCACCGTCAGGCTCACGCCGCGGAGCACGTGGTGATCGCCGAAGTACTTCTCGATGTCGGTCGCCTCGAGGACGACGTCGCCAAGGGGAACGCTCATCGGTCACCTCGCGCCATGCGCTTCTCCAGCCGCTCCTGGAAGTAGGAGAAGACCATCGTCAGGACCCAGTAGACCGCGGCCGCCAGGAGCAGCGTCTCGAGCGTGCGGAAGTTGGCGGTGCCGATGGTCTTGGCCCGCCACAGCGTCTCCTGCACACCGATGAAGGCCAGCAGGGCCGAGTCCTTGATCATGGCGATGAACTCGTTGCCGATCGCCGGCGTGACGATGCGTATGGCCTGCGGCAGCACGACCCGGGCCATGATGCGGCGCTCGCTCAGACCGAGGGCCGCGGCTGCCTCGCGCTGGCCTCCGGGCACGGCCTGGATGCCGGCGCGGAAGATCTCGGTCATGTAGGCGCCGTAGTTGAAGGCCAGGGCGAAGATGCCCAGGACCACCCCCGGGATGCGGGCAGCCTCGGGCACCAGCTGCGGCAGGGCCAGGTAGATGAAGAGGATCTGGAAGATCAGGGGTGTGCCGCGCACCGCGGACACGTAGAGGCTGGCGATCGCGTAGATGATCGCGTTCCTCGAGATGCGCCCCATGGCGCCGATGAGAGCGAAGCCTACGGCCAGCACGATCGAGGTCAGCGAGATCATGATCGTGAGCGGCGCGCCCCAGAGGATGTAGGGCCCCTGCTCGAGGATGAAGTCGGGATCGAAGCGGTCGATCGTGAAGAGCCACACGATGAAGCCGCCGACCATCACGATCCAGGTCAGGGCGAACGCGGTGCGGAACCGCATCCGGCGCCGCGAATCGGCTTCGGCGATGGCGGTGACGATGGGGTCGCTGGCGGTCGTCATGCGGGGGGACCCTCGGGATGCCCGCTGGGGTGGCCCGCGCGGGTCACAGGCAACAGACTGGCTGGTTGCGGCAGGGGCGCCCAAGCGCCCCCGCCCAGGGTCGATGTGGAGCGGAGGCTACTCGTCCACGCGCTTGGTCAGGTCCTCGCCGAACCAGGTCATGCTCAGCTCGCTGAGCGTGCCGTCCTCGTGCATCTCACCGATGATGGCGTCCACGGCCTCCACCAGCGAGTCGTTGTCCTCGACGGTGATGTCGAAGGCCGCCGCGAGGGGCTCGTAGAAGACGGGCTCGCCCACAGCCACGATCGGCAGCCCGTCGGCGATGGCCGCCGCCACCGTCGTCGATGACGAGAGCCAGCCCTCGTAGTCCATGCGGCCAAGACCCCACTCCTGCGCGCAATCGCGGTCGGTGGTGCGGGTGACGGCCGTCGCGCCCTCGGGCGGGACCGTATCGGGGGACTCGGTGCCGAAGTCGAGGGTGCCGTTCATCCACTCGAGGTAGGTCGTGGCCTCACCCATGCAGACGGTCTTGCCGGCGAGGTCGTCGAGCGTGGCCACACCGGCATCCGCGTGCGCGGCCATCTGGGCCGGCGTGAAGTAGTAGGGCTGGGTGAAGTCGAGCGCCTCCTGGCGCGCCGAGGTGATGGTCATGGAGCCCACGCTGAAGTCCCAGCGGTCTCCCCACGAGCCGGCCGTGATCAAGGCCCAGTCCGGTGTCTCCAGGGCGAGGTCCACGCCCAGGCGGGTAGCGATCTCACGCCCGACATCGACGTCGAAGCCCACGATCTGGCCGTCGACGAGCTCGGACTGCGGCGGATAGGCCGGGTCCGTTGACATGCGGATGACGCCCGCCTCCTGGATGCGGGCCAGCATGTCCGGCTCCTCATCCTGGGCCACGGCAGGCGCGACCACCGTCAGCGCCAGCACCGCTGCGGCCGAGACGACGAGCGCCCGGTTGGTGCGATTTCCCATTCTCAGTCCCTCCTCTGTGCTTGGGTCGCACCGTTGTACCACGAAGAGGCAAGGCCGGGCCGCCCATCCAGCTCCCAGGCAGGCGCCGCGACCTGAATGGAACGCCGCCGCAACCACCCTGCATGACACTGCCGATAGACTTGCAGCATGGACGCAGAGAGCTGGTTGACGAGCGAGCTGGCTTCCTTCGGCTGCGCGGCCTGCGGGCAGGCCTACGGGCAGGGACACATCCGCCTCATCGCCCAGCGAGAGGAGCTTTTCTTCGTCGACCTGTCGTGTGATCACTGCGGCTCGCAAGCCGTGGCCATCGTGACCATCCAGATCGACGGCGATCGAGCCACCCTGGAGGGTGGGGAGCTCGTGCGCGTGGACGCGTCGGACCCCGACGCGGCTCCGGATGGACCGCCCGTCAGCACAGATGACGTGCTCGATGTCCACGACCTGCTCGACGACTTCCACGGCGATATCCATCAGCTCATCGCCCGCTTCGAAGGTGAGGCGCGTTGACCGAGTCCCCGCGTTTCGCCCACGCCAGCGAGGCTGAGCTGGCCCGCATCCTCGATTACTACAAGATCCTCTGGGAGTACGAGCCTCGCACCTTCCCCATCCGCTGGAACGTGGAGGGTATGGTGGTCGAGTCGTTCGCGCCGGACTTCTACCTCTCGGAGCTGGACCTGTACGTGGAGCTGACCACGCTCAAGCAGAGCCTCGTGCGCAAGAAGAACCGCAAGCTGCGGCATCTGCGTGAGCTCTACCCCATGATCAGGATCAAGCTGTTCTACGCACGCGACTTCAAGGCCCTGATGCTCAAGTACGGTCGCCTCGACGCGGCCGACTCGCTCATCGGCATCGAGGGCCAACCGCCGGCCAAGAAGCTGGTCGTGAGCGGCGTCCCGGGTGGGGCGCCGACGAGGCCGCGCAATCATTGACCGCTGAAGCCGTCATCCACCACTGATCGCCACTGAAGTAAGGAGCGGAGCGCATGCCCGCATCAGCATTGGAGCAGGACGTGGCCGAGGTCCTCATCGACGAGGCCAGGCTACAGGCCAAGGTGGCCGAGCTGGGCGCGGCCATCTCGGCTGACTACGCCGACCGTCAGGTCACGCTCGTGAGCGTGCTCAAGGGGGCGCTGCCGTTCATGGCCGACCTCATGCGGGCCATGACCATCCCGGTGCGCATCGACCTCATGGAGGTCAGCTCCTACGGCAGCGGCACGGAGTCCACCGGGCGCGTGCGCATCCTCAAGGACCTCTCCTCCTCCATCGAGGGCAAGGACGTGCTCATCGTCGAGGACATCATCGACACTGGCCTCACCCTCAACTACCTGACCCAGTACCTGGGCGGCAAGCAGCCGGCCAGCCTGGGCATCTGCACCCTCCTCGACAAGCCCGCCCGGCGCCTGGTGGAGATCGACCTTGACTATCGGGGCTTCGAGATCCCCGACCGCTTCGTCATCGGCTACGGCCTCGACTACGACGAGATCTACCGCAACCTGCCCTACATCGGGGTCCTGAAGCCGGAGGTCTACGGCGGGGCGTGAGGCGCGGTCTGGGGCGGGGCCGGTCGCTCATCGCGTTCGGGGCCACGCTCGCCATCATCTCCATGCCCCTGAGCTGGCAGAAGGCCGGTGGGATCGTCCTGCCGGTCAGCACCGACTGGGGCTTCTCTGGCGCGGGCGTGGCCATGTTCATCGCGGCCGTGCTGATGCTGGCTCTGATCCTGCTGCCCTTCACGACCGAGACGCGCGAGGTCGCGCTCGACCGGCCGGTGGTGTACCTGGGCTTGTTGGCGGTGGCCATCGGCGGCCTGTCCATCGCGGTCATCGAGCTCGTCGGTGGCGAAGCCAGGTACAGCCTGACGCCCTTGGATGCACCTGGGCTGTGGCTTGCCATCGTGGCCATGGCCATCACCACCTGGGGCGTGCTGGAGCTCTTCGCCGAGAAGCCGGCGGCGCCGTAGCCGCTCGTCGAGGTCTATACTCCCACCCAGTATCCCGACGGGAGCAGGAGGAACGGTGGGCGAGAGCTCGAGCAGCAGCAAGCGCAGGCGTGCCGCGGCGACCGCACCGCGACCCTATGGCGGATCGCGTGAGCAGGTGCTCCGCCGGCTCGCGCGCATGGAGGGCCAGGTCCGCGGCGTGGCGCGCATGATCGAGCGCGACGAGGATTGCGTGGACGTGCTGCAGCAGACCGCGGCACTGCGAGCGGCGGTCGATTCGGTGACCATGCTGCTGATGGAGGACCACGTCCAGGGCTGCGTGACCTCTGCCCTCGAGAGCGGAGACGCAGGGGCCGTGACGGATGAGGTCATGGACGTCGTTCGACGTGGCATGGGCCGCCCGGCGCGCTCAGGTCGCAGCAGCCCGGACGGCTGAAGGCGGCGGTCCTCGCTGAGCTTATCCACCACCAGGGTGCGGTTATCCACAGTGGTGTCCGGACGCACCGCGAATCGTGGATAACCCGGTTGACGCTCTGTCCCTGCCTGCGGACACTGCCCTTCCTGCACCACGCGGTGCCCTACGTGGTGTCGTGCAGTGGCGGAGTACGGTAACGCCGCCCGTGACGATGTACGGAGAGATCCGTACGCGACGACCGTCCGGGTGTCGGAAGACTGAAACGCCAACGGGTGCGAGGAACGTTCCAGCGCCGGGAGCGGCTTTGGCCCGGGTCACGTGTTCGCGACGACGACCGCGAACCGGCCATGAGGAGGGTCGCTTCCGGCGCATCTTCTTGGTCTGGGCCGCGACGGCCCGCGACGGTGACCGCGCACCCGACAGCTCCGAGGGGGACTCCCAGCCGTGACCGAACCTGCGACCGATGCGCGACGGGAGCTGCCCACTGATCCCTTCATCCTGGAGCCCATGGGCGAGGCCTTCGAGGCCGCGCTGGAAGAAGGCCTGTCGGAGCTGGGGCTGCTCGAGACCGCGGCCGCCTCGCCGGGAGCGCGTCGGAGCTACGAGGCCCACGCGCGGCTGCTGCGAGACTGGAACACGGCCATCAACCTGACCGCCATCCGCGACCCCGAGATGACCGCGCGTCGCCACACCTGTGACGCCCTCAGTGCCGTGCCCTCCCTGCTGGAGCTGGTGCGGCCGGGCATGCGCCTGCTCGACATCGGCAGCGGGGGTGGCTATCCCGGGCTACCGCTCGCGGCGGCCCTGCCCTTGGCGCGGGTGGACCTGCTCGACTCGGTGCAGAAGAAGGCCCGCTTCCTGGGCGTGGCCGGAGCGGCCGTGTCCGCGGTCCTCGCCGACGACCCGGAGCGAGACCTTCCGGCGCCGCGGATCGAGGCCGTGGGCGAGCGCGCCGAAGACGTGGCCGAGGAGGAGGACGGCCGCGAAGCGTGGGACATCGTGACCACGCGAGCGGTGGGGTCCCTCGCAGAGGTCCTGGAGCTGAGCCTGCCCCTGGCGCGGGTGGGCGGCACGATCGTGGCCTGGAGGCGCGAGGAAGAGGGCGGAGGCCTGCGCACGGAGCTGCAGCGTGCGGGATCCATCATCCGCGCGGCCGGTGGCGGTCGGCCACGAGTCCTGACCGTGACGGCGACCGCCCTCCAGGATCACCGGCTGGTGATCGTGGCCAAGGAGCGGCCGACACCGATCGCCTACCCCCGTCCGGCACACGTGCGCCGCAAGCGCAAGCGCTGAGCTGTCCGGTGCGGCTCGTGCCGCGTGCGGGCCTCGCCGGCCGCCGGGCCCTGTTACCCTCGCGCCGATGCTCGTCGCGGTCCTCTCAGACATCCATGCCAACGGCCCTGCCCTCGAAGCGGCCCTGCAGGCCGTAGGTGCCCACGATCAGCTGTGGGTCCTCGGCGACATCGTCGGCTACGGCCCGCATCCGGATGAGGTCGTGGAGCGGCTGCGCGACGTCGGCGCCGTGGCCGTGCAGGGCAATCACGATGCCGCCGTGCTCGGGCGCATCCCCACGGGCACCTTCAACGACCTGGCCCGAGCCGCGGTCGAGTGGACCGCCCAGACCATGAAGCGCGCGAACCTGGACTGGCTGGCACAGCAGCCCGAGACGCGCGTGGAGGGCGACTTCACCCTCGTCCATGGAAGCCCTCGTGATCCCCTCTGGGAGTACCTCTTCTCGGTCCCCGCCGCGCGCATCAACCTGGCCGCCTTCGAAACACCCTACTGCCTGGTTGGGCACACCCACCACCAGCTGACCTTCCGCGACGACCTGGGCCGAGTGGAAGCGCTGCCGGCCAGTGACGGCGACACGCTCACGCTCGATGCGCGTCGCTCCATCCTCAACCCGGGCTCGGTGGGCCAGCCACGCGACGGCGACCCGCGGGCCTGCGCCATGACCATCGACACCCGCACCGCCCAGGTGAAGTGGCTGCGCTTCGGCTACGACATCGAGGCCACGCAGGCCGCGATCCGGGCGACCCCGCTGCCGGGCCGGCTGGCCGACCGCCTGGAGCTGGGGGTCTAGCCCGGCATGAGCGACGAGCGCCACGACGAGAGCAGCGGATCGAATCAGGCCGGCCGCTCCGACGGTGCCCCTGCCAGGCCGTCGGGGCAGCTGAGGGGCCGAAAGATCGGCGACCGGCGCGTGCGCGTCGAGCGCCCGCAGGCCGAGTACTTCCGCTATGCGGCCAAGGACACGCTGGTAGCCCGGCCCAAGGCGCACGAGGAGAAGCGACCGCTCGGGCGCGGCCTGGCGGCCGGCCGACGCATCCTCTTCGGCCGCCCCCTGGCCTCCGAGGAGGAGGGCGAGGAGCGCCTGCCCAAGCGGAAGGCCCTGGCCATCTTCAGCTCGGACGCCATCAGCTCCAGCGCCTACGCCACCGAGGAGATCCTGCGCGCGCTGGTGGTCGCGGGCGCGACCGCAGGCGTGGGCTACGGCTACCTCGCGCTGTCACTGCCGGTATCGATCGCCCTCGCCGTCCTGCTGGGCGTGGTCGCCCTGTCCTACCGCATGATCGTCATGGCCTACCCCACCGGCGGCGGGTCCTACTCGGTGTCCAAGGCCACGTTCGGCAAGATGCCCTCGCTGGTGGCCGCCAGCGCGCTGCTCATCGGCTACGTGCTGACGGTGGCGGTGTCAGTCTCCTCCGCCTCTGACCAGATCGCCTCCGCCCTGCCGGCGCTGGCAAGCTGGAAGGAGCTCATCGCGGTCGGCGCGGTCTTCCTCATCACCATCGGCAACCTGCGAGGCTTGCGCGAGGCCGGCAACATCTTCGCCATCCCGACCTACCTCTTCCTGGGCATGGCCCTGCTGATGATCGGCCTGGGCGGCTACCAGATCATCGTCGGCGGCGTGGACGCAGCCTACCCCTCCCTCTCGGATGCGACCGCGGACATGAGCAGCCTGGCGCTGGTGCTGCTGGCGGTCCGAGCCTTCTCAGCCGGCTCGGTCGGACTGACCGGCACGGAGGCCATCGCCACCGGCGTGCCCGCCTTCAAGCCGCCGGAGGCGCGCAACGCAGCCACGACCCTGGCCGTGATGTCGGTCATCCTGGGCACGCTCTTCATCGGCATCACCTTCCTGGCCAATGGCTACGGGCTCATCCCCAACGACGAGGTCACGATCATCGCGCAGTCGGCGGAGGCGGTCTTCGGTGCGGGCTCCATCGGCTTCTTCCTCTTCCTGACCTTCACCACGCTCATCCTCATGCTCGCGGCCAACACCTCTTTCGCGGCCTTCCCGGTGCTGGCGTCCGTGCTGGCCAACGACGGCTTCTTCCCGCGAGCGTTCTCGTTCCGCGGCGAGCGTCTGGCCTACACCCTGGGCATCGTGGTCCTGGGCGTGATGGCGGCGGTCCTCATCGTGGCCTTCGGAGGTGAGACCGAGACGCTCATCCCCATCTATGCGGTGGCCATCTTCACCGACTTCACCATCAGCCAATCGGGCATGGTCCGGCACTGGCTGCGCCACAAGACGCCCGGCTGGCAGTTCCGCCTGGCTGTCAACGCGATCGGTGCCGTCATCACCGGCATCATCCTCGTCTCGGTCACGGTCTCCAAGGCACCCGAGTCGCTGCTGGTCATCCTGGTCCTGCCTGTGCAGGTGGCGCTGATGTGGTTCATCCGCCGCGAGTACGACACCGTGGCGGCGGACCTGGAGCTGCATCCGGATCAGGTCTTCGCGGCTCCTGCCAAGAAGAACCGCGTGATCATCCCGGTCATGAACCTCTCGCGTGCCTCGGTCCAGTCGGTCCAGTTCGGCCGCTCGCTCAGCGCCGACGTCAAGGCCGTGCTGATCACGCCCGACCTGGAGGAAGGCGAGCGCTTGCGCACGCAGTGGGAACAGGCCCTGCCCGGCGTGCCCCTGGTCATCGTGGAGACGCCCTATCGCTCGCTGGTCACACCCTTCCTGCACTACCTCGACGTGATGGCCCCCACCGAGGGCGACACCATCACCATCGTGGTCCTGCCTGAGTACGTGCCGCGTCACTTCTGGGACCGCATCCTCTACAACCAGACCGCCGACCGGCTCAAGAACGCGTTGGTGGGCCGGCCGGATACGGTGGTCGCGGACGTGCCCTACGGCTCGGAGCACCGCCACGCCGGGATCAGCTTCCGGGGACTCTGGAACCGCGACGGGTCCGAGCCCGCGGCGGACCGGGACGCCGAGCCTGCCGAGACCGACGACGGTGATGCCCGGTAGCGGCCGGGTAGACCCGGCCACCCGACCCAGGAGCCGACCGACCGCCGCTGTTCGGTTTCGAAAGAGCGCGCATACTTCCGCCCCGAACGCTGACATCGCGCATCCGGCCCACAGGTACAGGGCGCGACGAGCGGCTTCCATGAAGGACACCTCATGACCGCACCCCCGTCTATCTCGGGGCTGCATGCGAGTGGGCCGGATCCCGGTCCGAGCGATGCCCATGACCACTGAGGACGGTGGTGGCCGCCCGCCATCCGATCTGGAACGAACGACGCAGACAGCCAAACCGGCCGGCCTGAGCGGCCAGAAGCCGGGGAACCGGCGCGTCCGCGTCGAGCGCACGCGCAGCGAGTACTTCCGCTACACGCCGTCGGGGTCCTTCGAGGCGCGGCCCAAGGCGCACGAGGAGGTCGAGTCACGCGGCCGCTTCGTGGCCGCGGCTCGACGGACGCTGTTCGGGCGTCCGTTGGCCTCCGCCGAGGAGATCGGCGAACGCCTCTCCAAGAAGAAGGCCCTGGCCATCTTCAGCTCGGACGCGATCAGCTCCAGCGCCTATGCCACCGAGGAGATCCTGCGCGCGCTGCTGCTCGCGGGCGTGGGCCTGGCGGCCCTGCAGCTGGCACTGCCGGTGGCCATCAGCATCTCCCTGCTCCTGGGCGTGGTCGCCATCAGCTACCGCCAGGTGGTGGTGGCCTACCCCACCGGCGGCGGCTCCTACTCGGTTTCCAAGGCCAACCTGGGCCGCCTGGCGTCGTTGGTTGCGGCATCGGCCCTGCTCATCGACTACGTGCTCACGGTGGCGGTCTCCATCTCCTCCGCCTCCGAGCAGATCGTGGCCGCTGTGCCCTCCCTGGGCCCGTGGCAGGTGCTCATCGCGGTGGTGGTCGTGGCCGTCATCACCATGGCCAACCTGCGCGGCGTGCGCGAGGCCGGCAACATCTTCGCCATCCCGACCTATCTCTTCGTGGGCACGGCCCTGCTGATGATCGTGCTCGGCGGGTGGCAGATCATCGTCGGCGGCGAGGGTGCCAGCTACCCCTCGCTGCGGGAGAACTCGATCGACCTGGCGAGCGTGGCCATCCTGCTGCTGGCGATGCGCGCCTTCGCCTCCGGCGCAGTGGCCCTCACGGGCACCGAGGCCATCGCCACCGGCGTGCCCTCGTTCGAGCCGCCAGAGTCCAAGAACGCCGCCAGCACCCTGGCCATCATGGCCGTGCTGCTGGCGGTGCTCTTCATCGGCATCACCTTCCTGGCCAGTGGCTACGCGGTCGTGCCCAACGAAGAGGCGACCGTGCTCTCGCAGGTGGCCGGGCACGTCTTTGGCCCCGAGTCGGTGGGCTTCTACCTCTTCCTCACGTTCGCCGCCATCATCCTGATGCTTGCGGCCAACACGTCCTTCTCGGCCTTCCCGCGCCTCTCGGCCGTGCTGGCCTCGGACAACTTCATGCCTCGGCGCTTCGCCTACCGCGGCGACCGCCTCGCCTTCACGGCCGGCATCGTGGTGTTGGGCGTGCTGGCGGGCCTCCTGATCGTGGCCTTCGGCGGCGATACCCACGCGCTCATCCCGCTCTACGCGGTGGGCGTGTTCATCGACTTCACCATCAGCCAGACCGGCATGATCCGGCACTGGCTGCGCGAGCGGCCCCCGGGCTTCCGCAGACGCCTCACGGTCAACGCCGTGGGCGCGGTCATCACCGGCCTCGTCGCCATCGACGTGGCCGTGGTGAAGGCGCCGGCCTCACTGCTGGTGCTCGTGCTTATCCCCATCCTGGTGGGGATCATGTGGTTCATCCACCACGAGTACGACGCGGCCGAGGAAGAGCTGGAGGTGGACCGGACGCGGGTCTATGGCAAGCCCACCAAGCAGAGCCGCGTGATCATCCCGGTGCCCACGCTCTCGCGGGCGGTGCTGCGCTCGGTGCAGTTCGGCCGCTCCCTGTCCGACGACGTGACCGCGGTGCACATCACCATCGACCCGGAGGCAGCGGAGGTGATGCGCAAGGACTGGGAGCACATGCTGCCGGACGTGCCGCTGGTGATCATCGAGACGCCCTATCGCTCGCTGGTGCTGCCGTTCCTGCACTATCTCGACGTGATGGCGCCGACACCCCCACACACCATCACCATCGTGGTCCTGCCCGAGTACGTGCCGCGGCACTGGTGGGACAAGGTCCTGCACAACCAGAAGGCGCACCGCATCCGGGAGGCGCTCGTCGGGCGGTACAACACCGTCGTGGCCGAGGTGCCCTACGGCGGCCTGCGCTCGGGCAGGACCGGGAATGGACAGGACGAACCCGGGCCGGGCCTGGGCAGCGTCGATGACGATGTGGTCGATGCACCCAGGCGTCGGTTCGGATGGCGTCGATGATGACGCGGACACGGGCGCCGGCTGGCGGAGCGCGCGCCTTCGGCCAGTCCGGATCTGCGAGGCGGTGGTAGGCTCACCGACGTGCCCAATGGAAAGCTCGGCGAGCCGGTCAAGCGCGCCGTCCTCAGCCTCGACGGCGGCCCCACGGACGAACTCGTCATCGAGTGCGGCTGCAAGCTCGCGCGTGCGGACGACAGCGAGCTGGTGGCCGTGTACGTGGTAGAGGTCGACTGGAGCCACGACCTGGCCGATGACCTCGAGGAGCACCGCGAGGAAGCCTCGCGCGCACTCGACCTGGCTGAAGGCATGGCCGAGAAGGAGAAGGTGCCCCTCGAGTCGCAGCTGCTGCAGGCGCGCGACGTGGGAGCCGCGCTGGTCGACGAAGCCGTGGCCCTCGACGCAGACGCGATCGTCATGGGCCTGCCCTACAAGGTGCGTTTCGGGGGTGACTTCGCCCTCGGCGTCACCATCCCCTATGTCTTGAAGAACGCACCTTGCCGCGTCTACGTCGTGCGAGAGCCGGTGGCCAGCAGCGAGGAACGCGACGAGACCATGAAGAGGATCTGACCGATGCGCGTGATCATCGTCGGGAGCGGGCGCGTCGGCGCCGGTATCGCGAGCCAGCTCGCCGAAGAGGGCCACGAGGTGGTCATCCTCGATACCAGGACGGACTCCTTCCGGCGGCTGGCGCCAGGCTTCTCCGGGCAGGCCCTGCGCGGAGACGGCACGGACACCAGCGTGCTCGAACGGGCAGGTGCGCGCGAGTGCGAGTGGTTCTTCGCCATGACCAACGGCGACAACCGCAACATCCTTGCAGCGCAGCTGGCCAGGCAGTCGTTCGGGATCCCGCACGTGCTCTGCAAGATCAACGACCCCGTGCGCTCGAAGGCCTATGCCACCCTCGGCATCGACACCATCAACCGAACGGAGATGATGCTCGATAGCGTCGGCCGCTACATGGGCAAGCCAGGCATCCCGGGAGCCGCCGATGTGACCGTGGCGGCCGCGCCTCCGACGCCACCGCCAGCGGAGGTGCCGGCGCAGCCGGCAGTCATCGAGGCCGAGCCCGCACCCGCAACCACCACCACCGGAGACCGTTGACGTGTTCGTGATCGTCGTCGGTGGAGGCCGCATCGGCTTCTACCTGACCAAGGAGCTCCTCGCCGAAGGCCACGAGATCGTGCTCATGGAGAAGGACCCGGGCACCGCCGAGCGCATCCGTGACGAGCTGGGTGCGGTGGTCGTGAACCGTGACGGCTGCGAGGGCACGCACCTGGCTGAAGCAGGTGCCAACCGCGCGGCCATCGTGGCCGCGGTGACCGGTGACGACGCCGACAACCTCGTGGTCTGCCAGATGGCCAAGCACCACTTCGACGTGCCCCGCACCATCGCGCGCGTCAACAACCCGCGCAACGAGGTCCTCTACCGCAACCTCGGCGTCGACGAGATCATCAGCCCCACGCGCATGGTCCTGGCCGCCATCGAGCAGGACATCCCCATCCACGAGCTGCTGCACCTGGCCAACCTCGAGGGCGGCGAGCTGGAGCTGCTGGAGGCACAGATCGCCGAGGACTCGCCAGCCCTGGGCCGGCGTCCTGCGGACATCTCACTGCCGGATGGCTGCACGCTCTTCGTGGTCATCCGCGACGACCGCGCACAGCCAGTGATGCCGGAGACGATCTTCCAGGAGGGTGACAAGGTCATCGCCATCTCCCGCACCGAGTGCGAGAACGATCTGCGCATGCAGCTCATCGGAGACGTGCCCGAGATCGTCTAGTCAGCATGGAGAGGTCGACGCCGGTGTAACGTCGTGGACCATCCGCGACATCGCGGGTGGAGCCAGCATACGGAGGACGCCGACCATGCTCCAGCATACGACCACGTACGTCGGCCTCGATGCCCCCCGCGCATGAACGGGCCACGCGCCGCTGGGGTCGATGCCCCCGCGCATGAACGGGCCAGGCGCTGCGGGGTCGATGCCCCCCGCGCATGAACGGGCCACGTGCCGCGCGGGTCCATGCCCCCCGCGCATGAACGGGCCAGGCGCCGCGCGGATCTATGCCCCCCGCGCCTGAACGGGCCAGGCGCCGCGCGGGTCTATGCCCCCGGTGCATGATCGGGCCGACGCGCCGCGAGGGGCCATGCGCCACGGGCATGCCAGGGGTGGGATGAGCCGCTGGATCGGGGGATCGGACGGCCTGCTTGGTCGGTACAGTCCCTGGCGGCATAGCCGGCGAACCCTGCGCCGCCAGGGGCCATGCGCCGCGGGCATGCCGCGGGTGGGATGAGCCGCTGGACGGGCGATCCGACGGCCGCTTGGTCCGTACAGTCCCTGGCGGCATAGCCGGCGAATCACCACGCCGCGCACCCTGCGCGCCGCCTCCCCGCGCACCACCACGCCGCGTGCTACCACGCCGCAGCGGGCCTCGATCCTCGAGCCTCTCCAGGACTGGCTGACCGAACTGCTGGCCGCGCGAGGCGATGGCTCACGAACCCCCGGGGGCTGCGACTAGGCCGGGGCTGTGTCGGCGCTCCCCGAGCGGGGAGCCGTAGCCTCGAGCGCATCTCCTCCCCTGGCCCACTCGGGCCTGGCCATGGCGGCCGTGGTGGTGCCGTGGGCTCTGCGTCAGTTGCTGCCCACGGCCATTCGTGGGACACTCACGAACCCCCGCAGTCCGCTGGCATCCTTCATGTCGAAGCGATGTCACGTTCAGTGACATTTTCGATGACACAATACTTGACAATGGTATTGTCAGGGTTCTAGTATTCGGCGCATACAGGGTGAAGTTCGCGACGCGCCCGTACCTGTCAGACACCGAAGAACACGAACCGAGATACGGAGGAACCACGAGATGACCATGATCCGCAAGGTCCGCCCGAGCACTGAGCTGACGAACTTCAGCCGCACGCTGGACCGCCTCTTCGACGACGCCACCTTCCGGCCGCTGGCCTGGGGGCGACCCGTCGAGGTGCGCCTGCCGTTGGACATCACCTCTACCGAGGATGCCGTCACCGTCGAGGCCGCGCTCCCGGGCGTTCGACCCGAAGATATCGAGATCACCGTCCACCAGGACGACCTCACCATCAGCGTCAAGGAGCAGTCAGAACAGCAGTCCACAGAGGGCGAGCGCGTCTACCGCGAGGTGCGCCGCAGCAGCGGCTCTCGCACCCTCACGCTGCCCAGTGGCATGAACACCGAGCAGGCCACGGCCACGTTCGAGAACGGCATGCTCCGGCTGAGCATTCCCCGCGCCGAGGCGGCCAAGCCCCGCCAGATCCCGCTGACCTCGATCACGGAGGCGCCCGTCGCGGTTGCCGCCGAGACCCAGGGCAAGCAGGATGAGACGGTCGCGGAAACGGCCGAGCAGGCCTGATCGCGTGCGAGATAGAGCAGGAGCGGGTCGGCGCCCCAGTGGCGCCGACGCCAGCCGACCGGTCTACGTCATCAGCGTGGCCGCGGAGCTGGTGAGCGTTCACCCCCGAACGCTGCGCATCTACGAGGGGGAAGGGCTGGTCTGCCCAGCCCGGACTCCCACCAACATCCGGCTCTACTCGGAGAACGACATCCGCCGGGTCCTCTGGATCCGGCACCTGACCCAGAACCTGGGCGTGAACCTGGCCGGGGTGCGCGTCCTCTTCGAGCTCGAGGAGCGTCTTGGGACACGGATCCTCGAGACCCTCTACAGCACCCCCGAAGCCGTCGCCGAACGCGAGGGCAAGAAGCTCGAGGAAGGCAAGGACGAGGCGTCCGAGTCCCGACCGAGCACCCCGACCCCTGAGCGGACCGCCAAGGAGATCTGAATGGCCACCAAGGACAAGAGCAAGAACATCAGCAGCACACCAGCAGCCGCCACCGAGGCCCCCGAGAAGCCCTCCGACGGCACTCGTGTGCTGCCCTTGGTGGCACTGCGCGAGACGGTCATCTTCCCGGAGATGATCGTGCCCCTCCAGGTCGGCCGCGAGAAGTCGGTCAAGGCCCTTGACGCGGCCGTGGGCGCCGAGTCCCTCATCGCGCTGGTGACCCAGCGCCAAGCGGAGCGCGAAGACATCGACAGCCCGGACGAGCTGTACGAGGTCGGCACGCTGGCCAAGATCGCCCAGGTCGTGCAGGCCCAGGACGGTACGGTGCGCGCCATCGTGCAGGGCCAGCAGCGCCTCCGCCTCATCGGTTTCGTCTCCACCGAAGGTCATATCTCGGCGGAGGTGGAGATCCTCGACGAGGCGGCCCCGGAAGACATCGAGGTCGAGGCCCTCGTGCAGACGGTGCAGGGCCAGATCGAGCAGTACGTGCAGTCGGGCGCGCCGGTCCCGCCGGAAGCCGCCGTGGCCGCACGCAACATCAGCGAGCCGGGCCTGCTGGCTGACATGGTGGCCTACAGCCCGGACATGACCACCGAGCAGCGCCAGGAGCTGCTCGAGACCCTCGACGTCGTCGAGCGCCTCAAGCTGGTCTCCACCTTCCTCGCGCGCCAGGTCGAGATCCTTGAGCTCAAGGGCCGCATCCAGTCCGAGGTCAAGTCGGAGCTGGACAAGACCCAGCGCGAGTACATCCTGCGCGAGCAGCTCAAGGCCATTCAGCGCGAGCTCGGCGAGGACGACCCCCAGCAGGCGGAGGTCAACGAGCTTCGGGAGAAGGTCGAAGAGGCCAACATGCCCGAGGAGGTCAAGGAGCGGGCCCTGAAGGAAGTGGACCGCATGAGCCGCATCCCCTCAGCCTCGCCCGAGGTGGGGGTGATCCGCACCTACGTGGACTGGCTCGTGGCCCTGCCCTGGGACAAGTCCTCCGAGGACAAGATCGACATCAAGCAGGCCGCCATCGTGCTCGACGAGGACCACTACGGCCTGGACAAGGTCAAGGAGCGCATCCTCGAGTACCTCTCGGTGCGCTCGCTCGCAGACACCATCCGCAGCCCCATCCTCGCGCTCGTCGGTCCCCCTGGCGTGGGCAAGACCTCCCTGGGCAAGTCCGTGGCGCGGGCCATGGGTCGTGAGTTCGTGCGCATGAGCCTCGGCGGCATCCACGACGAGGCTGAGATCCGCGGTCACCGCCGCACCTACATCGGCGCGCTCCCCGGACGCGTCATCCAGAACATCAAGACCGCCGGCACCAACAACCCGGTGTTCATGCTCGACGAGATCGACAAGATCGGCATGGACTTCCGCGGTGACCCGTCGTCGGCCCTGCTGGAGGTCCTCGACCCGGAGCAGAACAACACCTTCGCGGACAACTACCTGGAGGTGCCCTTCGATCTCTCCAAGGTCCTCTTCATCGCCACCGGCAACCTCATCGACCCCATCCCCATGGCCCTCCGCGACCGCATGGAGATCATCCAGCTGCCCGGCTACACGCAGCGCGAGAAGGCCGAGATCGGCCGCCGCTTCCTGGTGCCCAAGCAGATGGAGAACCACGGCCTCAAGCCCAGGAACGTGGAGATCACCGACGGGGCCATGACCCAGCTGGTGCAGTCCTACACGCACGAGGCCGGAGTCCGCAACCTCGAGCGCGAGATCGCCAACGTCATGCGCAAGGTCGCCCGCACCGTGGCCGAAGGGCGCAAGTCCAGGACCACGGTCAACGAGCGTAAGCTCACCGCCCTGCTGGGCCCGCCGCGCTTCGAGTACGGCGAGCTCGAGGCCGAGGACCAGATCGGGGCCGCCACGGGGCTGGTCGTGACCGAGGTCGGCGGCGATGTGGTCAGCGTGGAAGTCACGCGCATGGAAGGCAAGGAGGACTTCATCCTCACCGGCCAGCTGGGCGACGTGATGCGCGAGTCGGCTCGCGCCGGGCTCTCGTGGACGCGTGCCAATGCCGCTCGCCTCGGTGTCGAGCGCGAGGAGTTCGAGAAGAACACGATGCACATCCACGTGCCGGCTGGGGCCATCCCCAAGGACGGCCCCAGTGCGGGCGTGACCATGGCCACGGCCATGGTTAGCAGCCTCACGGGCATCCCCGTCAACAAGGACGTGGCCATGACCGGTGAGATCACGCTGCGTGGACGGGTGCTGCCCATCGGCGGGCTCAAGTCCAAGATCCTGGCGGCGCACCTCAGCGGGGCCAAGATCGTGATCCTGCCCAAGAAGAACGAGAAGGACCTTCGCGACGTGCCCGACGAGGTGCGCAAGAAGATGAAGCTGATCCCGGTGGAGAACATGGACCAGGTGCTGAGCGCGGCCCTGCGTCGCAAGCCCCGGCCGCTCAAGCCGAACCCCGCCCCGTCCAAGGCCAAGGGCGGTGACTCGAAGACGACCAGATCCACCAGCAAGACCGTTCCGGTGTTCCCGCCGGAGCAGCCGCCAGCGGTGGCCTAGGCCACACGGAGACGGATGGAGTATCGCGATTACTACGCCACGCTCGGCGTAAGCAAGGACGCCACGCAGGCCGACATCAAGAAGGCCTTTCGTCGCCTTGCCCGCGAGAACCATCCCGACGTCAACAAGGGTGATGCCGCCGCCGAGAAGCGCTTCAAGGAGATCAGCGAGGCCAACGAGGTCCTCTCGGATGCCGAGAAGCGCACGGCCTACGACCAGCTCGGGGCCAACTGGCAGGCCTACCAGCAGGCCGGGAGCACCGGCGGCGGCAACCCCTTCGCGGGCTACGGCGGCATGGGTGGCTCGGCCGCCGGCCCAGGGACTCGCTTCGAGTTCCGCGGCACGGCTGAGGACCTGTCCGGCTTCAGCGACTTCTTCCGTACCTTCTTCAGCGGCGGTGGGGCAGGCGGAGCGAGCGGTGGCGGCCGCAGCCACATCGACATCGACCCGCTCTTCGGCGGCCTCGGCGGGGATAGCGGTGCCGGCTACGCCTCCTCGGGCTTCGGCACCGGCTCCGCTCGCGGCCGTCGGCCAGCCCCACCGCGAGCGCCCGACGCCAGCGCCGACGCCACCATCAGCCTGGAAGAGGTCGCGCGTGGCACCGAGCGGCACCTTGAGGTCGGCGGCAAGACGCTGGAGGTCAGGATCCCCCCGGGCGTACGCGACGGCCAGCGGATCCGCCTCACGGGCAAGGCCGAGGGCGGCGGCAACGTCTACATCACGGTGCGTGTCAGCAAGCACCCGGTGTTCACGCGTGATGGCGCCGACCTCACCACGGATCTCTCGCTGACCCTGGGTGAGGCGCTGCTGGGAGCGCAGATCAGCATCCCCACGCTCGCCGGCAAGAAGCTGTTGCTGACCATCCCCGCAGGCACCCAGAACGGCCGCGTCTTCCGGCTCAGCGGCCAGGGATTGCCGCGCTTCGGAGCAGAGGGTCGCGGCGACCTGCGCGTGCGCACCAAGGTCGTGCTGCCCACCTTCCTCGACGACGAGGGACGGGAGAAGGCGCAGGCCTTCATCGACCACATCGAACAGTCCGATCCGCGGCACGAGCCCGGAACCGCAACCCGCTAGCACGACAGGACGTGTACCCGACATGAAGCTCGATCGCTATACCCAGAGAGCCCAGGAGGCCATCCTCGCGGCGCAGCAGCTGGCCTCCGGCGCCAACTCGCCCGTGCTCGACGTGGAGCACCTGCTCGCGGCTCTGCTCGATGACCCCGAGGGCATCCCCGTGATGGTCCTGCGCCAGCTTGGTGCGGACCCGGCCGCGGTCTCGGTGGAGGTCGCCGGTGTGCTCTCTCGGCGGGCCAAGATCGAGGGTGGCCAGCTGGGCCTGGACCCTCGCATGGCCACGCTCATCCAGGCCGGTGAGGAGGAGGCCTCGCGGCTCGGCGATGAGTACGTCTCCACCGAGCACCTGCTCCTGGCCGCCTCGGTCGCCGGCGGCGACGCCCAGCGCCTGTTGGAGAAGGCCGGAGCGGGCCACGAAGCCCTGCTCAAGGCCCTCGAGGGCGTGCGCGGCAGCCAGCGCGTGACCAGCGCCAACCCCGAGGGCACGTACCAGTCGCTGGAGAAGTACGGCATCGACCTCACGGTGGCCGCGCGCGCCGGCAAGCTCGACCCAGTGGTGGGCCGGGACGAGGAGATCCGCCGCGTGATCCAGGTGCTCAGCCGCCGGACCAAGAACAACCCCGTGCTCATCGGCGAGCCGGGCGTGGGCAAGACCGCCATCGTGGAGGGGTTGGCCCAGCGCATCGTGCGGGGTGACGTCCCTGAGGGCCTGCGCGGCAAGTCGGTCGTGGGCCTGGACCTCGGGGCGCTCATCGCCGGCGCCAAGTTCCGGGGTGAGTTCGAGGAGCGCTTGAAGGCCGTGCTCAAGGAGATCAAGGACTCGGACGGCCAGGTCGTGCTCTTCATCGACGAGCTGCACACGGTCGTGGGCGCGGGTGCTGCGGAGGGCGCCATGGACGCCTCCAACCTGCTCAAGCCCATGCTGGCCCGCGGCGAGCTGCACACCATCGGCGCGACCACGCTCGACGAGTACCGCAAGCACATCGAGAAGGACGCCGCGCTCGAGCGTCGCTTCCAGCCGGTCTACGTGGACCAGCCCAACGTGGAGGAGACGATCTCCATCCTGCGTGGCCTGCGCGAGCGCTACGAGGTGCACCACGGTGTGCGCATCACGGACTCGGCCATGGTCGCGGCGGCCGTGCTCTCCAACCGCTATATCAGTGACCGCTTCCTGCCCGACAAGGCCATCGACCTCGTGGACGAGGCGGCCAGCCGCCTGCGCATGGAGATGGATTCCATGCCCGTCGAGCTCGACGAGCTCGAGCGCCGTCGCATCCAGCTGGAGATCGAGCGCGAAGCCCTGCGCAAGGAGACCGACGATGCCTCGGCTGCACGCCTCGAGATCCTCGAGCGTGAGCTGGCTGACCTCTCCGAGCGGGCCGGTGCCCTCAAGAGCCAGTGGGACCAGGAGAAGGGCGCCATCAGTGCCTTGCGCGCGACCAAGACGGAGCTGGAGACGGCCGAGCACGAGGCCGAGGCCGCCGAGCGCGAGGCCGACTACGGCCGTGCGGCGGAGCTGAAGTACGGCAAGATCCCCGAGCTGCAGCAGCGGCTCGCCGAGGAGGAAGCCGCCCTGGCTGACGATGCCGGCGCCCGTCGCCTGCTCAAGGAAGAGGTCGATGCGGACGATATCGCCCGCATCGTGGCCTCCTGGACGGGTATCCCCGTGGCCCGCCTGATGGAAGGCGAGCAGACCAAGCTGCTGCACATGGAGGAGCGGCTGCACGAGCGGGTGGTGGGCCAGGATGAGGCCATCGCCGCCGTCTCGGACGCGGTCCGGCGCGCCCGCGCGGGCCTCAAGGATCCCAAGCGCCCCATCGGCTCCTTCATCTTCCTTGGCCCCACCGGCGTGGGCAAGACGGAGACGGCCCGTGCGCTGGCCCAGTTCCTCTTCGATGACGAGAGTGCCATGACCCGCATCGACATGAGCGAGTACATGGAGAAGTACGCGGTCAGCCGCCTCATCGGCGCACCCCCGGGCTACGTCGGCTACGAGGAGGGCGGACAGCTGACCGAAGCGGTGCGACGCCGGCCCTACCAGGTGGTCCTGCTCGACGAGATCGAGAAGGCGCACCCCGACGTCTTCAACGTGCTCCTGCAGGTGCTCGATGACGGCCGCCTCACCGACGGCCAGGGTCACGCCGTCTCCTTCAAGGACACGGTCCTGATCATGACCAGCAACGTGGCCTCGCAGGTGCTTGCCGCCGACAGGCCAGAGGCGCTCGGCGAGCAGGAGGTCGAGCAGGCTGTCACGGAGGCCCTGCGGGCTACCTTCCGGCCGGAGTTCCTCAACCGCATCGACGAGATCATCACCTTCCACAGCCTCGACGCGGCTGCGCTCGACGCCATCGTGGACCTGCTCGTGGCCGACCTCGCCGCGCGGCTGGCGGAGCACGACCTGGAGCTGGTGCTGACACCGGCGGCCAAGGCCCTCATCGGGCGCGAGGGTGCGGACCCGCACTACGGTGCGCGACCGCTCAAGCGAGCCGTGCAGCGCCTGCTCGAGAACCCCCTGGCCAGGGCGCTGCTGGAGGGCAAGTTCAAGCCCGGCAGCACCATCACCGCCGATGCCGACCCGGTCGGTGGCACCATCGTGTGCACGGGCTCGGAGGGAGAGACCTTCGTGTCCGAGGCGAGTGGGCGTCGTGACCCTCGGGAAGCGGCGCCGGGTGAGCCGGTCGGGGCCGGCCTGCAGCCCAACCTGCTGGACCTGCCGCCTGCCGATCCGCCCGCGAGCGAGGGCAAGAAGCGACGCCTGAACTAGGGCGCCGCGCCACGAGGGCTGCTTCGATGGCACGACCGCGCACGCCAGCCGCTCACCGCAGCCGCTCCGGCCGGCGTGGCTGACGATCCTCGCTGGGCCGGCAGTGAGCCGCGCCTGGTGGAGGTCCTGCGCGAGGAGATCCTGGCCGCGCCGGGGCAGCGCATCACCTTCGCGCGCTTCATGGAGCGTGCCCTGACCGAGCCTGGGCTGGGCTACTACGCCACGAGCGCGCTGCGGCCCACGCGCTCGGGCGACTTCCTCACCGCGCCGGAGCTGCACCCGTTCTTCGGTCGCTGCCTGGGCCGGCTGCTGCGGGCAGCCTGGGCAGCATCCGCCTCCTCGCCCTTCCGGGTGCTCGAGTACGGGGGCGGGCGTGGCACCCTGCGTGACGATGCCACGGACGACCTCGGCTTCCCGGTGGTCTGGACGCGCGCCGACCTGCCCGATCGCAGCGACGACGACGGTGCCCCGGTCGACCTCGTCGTCGCCAACGAGTACCTCGATGCGCTGCCGGTACATCGCCTGCGCTACGACGGCGAGCTGCAGGAGCTGTGGGTCGGCTGGGAGGCGGGCTGGTTCCGCGAGGTCCCGGCCGCACCCTCCACGCCCGCCCTGGCCGATCACCTCGAGGCCGACGGCATCGAGCTGCGACAGGGCCAGCGCGCGGAGGTCTGCCTGGCGACGCCCCGCTGGCTGACCACGGCGGCAGCACGTCTCGTGCCGGGCGGGGCCATCCTGGTCATCGACTATGGGCACGATGCCGCCGAGCTCTACGGACCCCGGCGCATGGCCGGCACGCTGCTGACCTATCGCGGCCACGCGGTCGGCGACGACCCCTTCGACGCGGTCGGTCGCGCGGACCTCACCGCCCACGTCGACATCACCGCCCTCGAGCGTGCGGCCGAGGAGGCCGGGCTGGTGCTCATCGGCACGACCACGCAGGGGCCGTTCCTGGCACGGCTGGGCCTGGGCGAGCTGCTCGCCGAGCTGGGCCGACGACCCGGCACCGACCCACGGGCCTACCTGGAAGCGCGAGCATCGGTCGCGCGCCTGCTCGATCCACGGCAGCTGGGTGGCTTCCGCGTGCTGGCCTGGGGCCGACCTGCGGACGACGGCTCGGTGGCCACGCTCCCCGGATTCAGCGATAGCCCCTAGGCTCTGCGAGTGCAAATCGAGACCGTCCGCCGGCGCCTGACCGAGCTGCCCTCCCCCCTGCCTCCGCCTCGACCGGAGATCGACGCGCACATCCTGCGCGAGGGACCGCTGCCACGCGGTGCGCGACGAGCACTCGACGGTCCTGTGCGTGACGCGGCAGCGCTGGCCCTGCTCTACCCGGACGCCGCTGGCGAGGCCCACATCGTGCTGCAGGTCCGGCCCTCCGGCGACCACGTCCACGCCGGCCAGGTGGCCCTGCCCGGCGGCAAGCGCGAACCCGGCGACCAGTTCCCCGAGGGCACGGCCCTGCGCGAAGCGGCCGAGGAGGTCGGGCTCGACGTCGCCGCGGCCGGCGTCACGACCATGGGCGTGCTCGAGACGGTGGATGTGCGCGTCTCCGGCTTCTGGCTGGTGCCCGTGCTGGCGGTGGCCGAGCGAACACCGGTCTTCACCGCCGATGCGGCCGAGACAGCGGACATCCTGACCGTTCCCGTGCGCCTCTTCCTGCCTGATGCGCCGGTCGAGATCGTGGAGGAGGACCGTGACGGCTGGGTCTTGCGCTACGGCTGCTACCCGGTCGCCGGCCACCGCGTGTGGGGCGCCACGGGCCGCGCGATCGCCCAGCTGGGCGCCGTGCTCGGTCCGGACCCCGACCGCCGCTAGAGCTTGCCGGTCACCAGGGCTCGCCTTCGGAGGGGTCGTGCTCCTCGGGCCGGATATCGCGATCGGCCAGGCGGCCGCGGGCAGGCGTCAGGTCGGTGACCGCGGGCGGGTCCAGTCGCCGGGCGGCCTCGCCCACGATGGCCGTATCGGGCACCTCCACGAGGATCGCTCGCATGGTCGACCCGTCGGTCCAGGCCCCGTGAAGCACGCCCGGAGGCCACTCCACGGCTTCGCCGTGGTCGATGGTCGCGCGCTCGTCTCCGATCTGCACCCAGCCGCCGCCCGCGACCACGATGAAGAGGCCCAGGTCGGGACTGGTCTGGGGCGCGATCAGGGCGCGGTCGGAGAAGGCCAGCTCGGTGATGCGGGCTCGAGGGTCGGACCAGATGGTCTGGTCGGCAACCCCCTGGGTGCCCTCGCGGGGGCGGGGGCGGCGGAAGCCGGGACCGAAGCGCAGGACGTCCACGTCACTTCAGTGGCGAGTCAGCGCCGCTTCTTCTTCTTGGGCTTGGGCTTGGTCTTGGCACGACCCTTGGTCTTGCTGCGGATGGTCGCGTCAGCAGAGGCGTACTTCTTCTGGGCCAGGTACTGCTCCCGTCGGAGGATGCTGTTGTAGGCCACGATCAGGGGCGGGAAGCGGACCCAGCGGATCCAGATCATGGTGCCCACACCCACGACGATCGTGCCCAGCACGAAGACGAAGTAGAAGGAGAAGATGGAGTACACCAGCAGCAGCCCGAAGACCGACAGGCCCGTCCAGAAGAGCCACTCGTTGAGGTTGAGCAGCGGCGGGTGGGGCTTCAGCCGACGCGTCTGGACGTTGTAGAGCACGATCGTGCCCACGAGGAAGACGAGGGCCGCGATGGTGAGCGGGTAGAACAGGTCAGGAAAGCTGTCGGGGTTGAACCCGCCCTCGAGGAAGAGCGAGTCAAGGAAGCTCTGGTTCACATCCGCGAGAGTAGCAAGGCGGGGCCCGGCTCGCACAGCCGAGGGGCACGTCGTGGATATACTCGGTCTCCCGCGCACGGCCTCTTGGCTCGCGCGGCAACGAGGGAGGAGAAGGCCGAGTGCGAGCCCTGCTCTCGGTCGCAGATCGTGCCGGCATCGCCGATCTGGCGCGCGAGCTGCTTGACCAGGGGATCGAGGTCTATGCCACCGAGGGCACGCGCACAGCGCTGTCCGAGGCCGGTGTGGCGGTTTCGCCTGTCACCGAGCTGACCGACATGCCGGCGCTCATCGGCGACCAGGTCAAGACCTATCACCCCCAGATCTACGCCGGCATCCTGGCCCGCCGGCACCTGCCGGAAGACCTCGAAAGCCTGGCCCAGCACGGCATCGGTGCCATCGACATCGTGGTCGTGAGCATCCGCCCGTTCGCGCCCCAGGTGGGCCGGCGCGTCGTGGGCATCGACGAGGCGGTGGAGATGATCGACGCGGGCGGTCTCTCGCTGCTCGGTGCCGCGTCCCGCAACTTCGGGGGAGTGGCCGCGGTCTGCGATCCCGACGACTACCCCCTGCTGCTCGACGAGATCCGTCAGCATGGAGCGGTCTCGGCAGAGGTCCGCCAGCGCTTCGCGGCCAAGGCCTTCGGCGCGATCGCTGCGTACCAGGGTGAGGTCGCGGCCTACCTCGACCACATCTGCGGGACGCGCTTCCCGGAGCAGCTGAGCATCGTCCTGCGCAAGGAGCGGGACCTGCCCTACGGTGAGAACCCCCAGCAACGTGGGGCCTTCTACCACGAGACCACGCACCGCTCGCGCTCCCTCGCCGACGCCGAGCAGGTGCAGGGCCCGGAGCCGACCTTCAACGACCTCGTCGACCTCGACGCCGCCTACCGCATGGCCTCGGACTTCGCCTCCCCCACCTGTGCCATCGTCAAGCAGCGCACGCCCGTGGGCCTGGCCTCGCACGATGAGACGCTGACGGCCTACCGGCGAGCCCTCGCAGGCGACCCGGTGACGGCCTACGGCGCGGTCATCGCCTTCAATCGCGAGATCGACGAGGCCATCGCCCGCGAGATCGTGCTCAACCCGTACGAGGGCGTGGCGGCGCCGGCCTACTCCCAGGGCGCCGTGGCCCTGCTCGCGGGCCGGCCACAGCTGGCCGCCCTCAAGGTGCCGGCCCCACCGACGGATGGCCTCACCGACTACGGCATCGCGGAGCTCGACTTCCACCGGATCGAGGGTGGCCTGCTGGTCGAGACCAAGGACTCGCTGGACATCGACCACGCGCAGCTCAACGTGGTCACGCGCCGGCGGCCCACGCTCGAGGAGCTGACCGACCTGATGTTCGCCTGGCGCGCCGTGCGCCACGTGACCAGCCTGGCGGTGGTGGTGGTGAAGGGCGCCCAGCTGGTGGGCGTCGGGGCCGGACAGCCCAGCCGCCTGACGGCGACGGAGATCGCCCTGCACCGGGCGTCCGACCGAGCGGCGCGCGCCGTCCTGGCGTCTGATGCCTACTTCCCCTTCGGTGACGCCATCGCGCTGGCGGCCGAACGAGGGGTGACCGCCATCATCCAGCCGGGCGGTTCGATCCGCGATGAGATGGCCGTGGAGATCGCCGATCGCCATCACCTGGCCATGGTCTTCACCGGGCGGCGTCACTTCCGCCACTGAGCGCACGCTCACCGGCGCAAGTGCAGACGCTGGGCCATACTCGCCGCCGTGAGCCCCCGCCGACGCACCGCCCGCACCGCCCGCCTGGCCTCTTCCCTGATGCTGGCACTGGCGGTGCTGCTGGTCGTGACCATGTCGACCACGGCCCAGAGCGAGCCTGCGCGCCAGCCTGACATCGTGGTCATCTACCTCGACGATGTCGACCCCCATGACGCACGCCTGTGGAAGAACCCCAGGCGCACGCCCACGCTGGCGGCGATGTTCGCCAAGGCCGGCGTGCAGTTCACCAGCGCGGTCAGCGAGACCCCGCTGTGCAGCCCGGGCCGGGCGGCCACCCTCACCGGCCGGCACACCGTCAACCACGGCGTGGCCGAGAACGTGGCCTCGCCTTTCGACCCGCGGGTGACCATCGCCAGCGAGCTCCAGGCCAGCGGCTACCAGACGATCTTCGCGGGCAAGTACCTGAACCAGCTGCGTGACGAGGTCAAGCCCCACCAGCTCAAGCGGCACGCCAGGAGCTGGGACGCGTTCGACATCATCTACGAGAACAACGGCAAGTTCTTCGACTACACCATGTGGTCACCCGATGGCGGACGTGAGAAGTTCGGTAGCGGCGCATCCGACCACAGCACGCTCGTGACCAAGCGCAAGCTGCTGCAGCGGCTCAGGTCGGCGCCTGACGACCAGCCCCTCTTCGCCTTCGCCAGCATCTTCGACCTGCATCAGCCCAACCTGCCGGCGCAGAAGCACAAGAACGCCAAGAGCTGCCGCCGGATCAAGGCCTGGACCCCGCCCAGCTTCGACGGCAGCGTCAAGGGCAAGCCCAGGTTCGTACGACAGCGAAGCAAGCCCTCGACACGCTGGTGGGCCGCCAAGATGCAGACCTACTGCGAGGAGATGCTGGCGGTGGAGGAGCTGACGAAGGCCCTGGTGCGTGAGCAGAAGCGACGCGGTCGGCACGACGAAACGCTGTACATCCTCACGGCCGACAACGGCGTGGCCTGGGGCATCCACCGGCTCCCGCAGCGCAAGGGCGTGCCCTACGCCACACCCGTCCCGCTCGTCTTCAGCTGGCCTGCCCGCTGGGGCGACGAGGTCGTGGAGATCGATGAGGTCGTAAGCAACATCGACCTCGCACCCACGCTCTGTGCCCTCGCCGGCTGTGAGATGGGCCCCTTCAAGGATGGCTCCGATGGGGCCGACGGACTGTCGCTGCTGCCGCTGCTCGAGGGCGAGTCAGACAGCCTCGAGCGCACGCTCGTACGCGAGGAACGCAGCGGCCCCTACGCTGACGCACCGCCGTTCGAGGCCATCCGCACCACCGCCCGGCACCCGCTGGGCCGGTGGCACTACATCGAGTGGGGCACCGGCGAGCGCGAGCTGTACGACTCGAGCGAGGATCCCTGGGAGCTGACCAACCTGGCCGAGGACCAAGCCTACGCAGCTGTGCTCGAGCAGCTGGCGGCCGACTTGCAGGCTGAGTTCCGGGGCGTGGCGTCGGAGGAGGCCCCCACGACCTAGCTCGCCGGCGGTGCCTCGGGCATCAGCGGTGATGGCCTCGGCTGCCTCCTGCTCTCGCGTGCGGTACGCCTCCTGAGGCTGGCCCTCAGCCGAGGTCGCGCCAGCGTGCCTGTCGGTCGTCCCACTCGGCCAGCGGCTCGACGGCGTCCGGGCCCTCGGCGGCCTCGGCCCGCGCACGCATCGCCTCCACGCTCGCGGTCCAGCCCGGCGGCACCAGCTCCGGGGCCAGGTCAGCCAGTGGCGCCAGCACGAACGAGCGCTCAGCGGCGGAGGCATGCGGCACATCGAGCCACTGGACCCCGCCCCTGCCCGGGTCGTCGCTGCGCGTCGCCTGCTCGCGCTCCACGTGGATGCGGGCGTCGCCGAAGAGCACCAGGTCCAGGTCGATCTCGCGTGGGCCCCAGCGTTCGCGTGGGACGCGACCCATCGCGCGCTCCAGGGCCTTGAGCTCTGCCAGCAGGGCCATGGCGCCGTCCGCGGGCGTGACCCCGGCGGGAGCTCGGAGGGCCACGGCCGCGTTGAGGAAGTCGCCCTGCTCGACCGGCCCCACGGGCCTCGTGCGATACAGCCGTGACACTCCGGCGAGGGCACACCCGGGCAGGGCGGCGAGCGCCGAGATGGCCCGTTCGAGCGCCTCACGGGGCTCGCCCACGTTGGCGCCGAGCCCGATATAGGCAAGGACGTGCTGCTGCATCGCCGCAGTGTCACATGAAGAACCGCGGGGCTGCGGTAACATCCACCCGCGCTCGTTGCCTTTCCCGAAGCGCGACTTCGGGCTACGAGCCTTGTCTGAACGAACGGCTCATGAGGAACCGGATTGACCGCACCGCTCTGGTACGTGCTCGGCTTCGTCTTCGCGGGGTTCAGCTTCGTGTTCCTCACGATCGGTCTGGCCTGGTTCATCTCGCACCGGCATCGCGGTGACGAACACAAGGGCCTGCCGTATGAGTCTGGTATCGACACCTACGGCGATACGCGCGGGCGCTTCGGCCTCTCGTTCTACCTCTACGCCCTGCTCTTCGTGGCCTTCGACATCGAGGTCCTCTTCATCGCCCTCTGGGCGCTCGTCTTCGACGACGTCCTCACCGGAGGCTTCATGGGCATGCTCGTCTTCGTGGGCATCATGGAGCTGTCGGTGCTGTACGCCGCCAGGAAAGGCCTGCTGACATGGAAGTGAAGCGACCCGGCGGCAAGGATGGCCTGACCACGACGAAGCACAAGCGCGGCGCCATCGTCCTGCCCAACACCACCTGGACGCCGGCGGACCCAGAGGCCTACAGCGGCGGCCAGCCCGCCACCATCGATCACCTCAAGGAGCTGGAGTTCGCGGACAAGGGTGACAACGGCCGCTGGGGTGCGCTCGACGTGGTGCCTGCCAATGCGGACCTGCTGCTCGATTACCTCCGCGCCAACAGCCTCTGGCCGCTGCTCTCGGGGCTCGCCTGCTGCGCCATGGAGATGATGTCGGCCGCGACCGTGGTCAACGACATGGACCGCTTCAACATGTTCCCCTTCCGTGCCAGCCCACGGCAGGCTGACGTGCTCATCGTGGCGGGCACGCTCACGACCAAGATGGCCGGGCCGCTCATCCGCCTGTGGGAGCAGATGCCGGAGCCCAAGTGGGTCGTGGCCATGGGTGACTGCACCTGTTCGGGTGGCCGCTACAAGCGCTCCTACGCCACCGTCGAGGGCATCGACCGCATCATGCCCGTCGACGTCTACGTGCCTGGCTGTCCTCCCCGCCCGGAAGGACTCATCTACGGGATGATGAAGCTGCAGCAGCTCGTGCTCGAGCGACGCGGCCAGTGGAAGGACCGCAAGGTCGGCCCCACCGTCCCCGAGGGCGTCTGATCAGAAGGAGTCGAACCACGGACACGCGCATGCTGGCCCAGCTCGATGATCGCCTTGGTGAGCGTCTGGTCGTGCCTGCCGAAGGGATGGGTGACACCATCGAGCTGGTCGTCCGTCCAGCCGACCTGACGTTCGTCATGCGCACGCTGCGCGAGGATGGCGACCTGCGCTTCGAGCTGCTGGCTGACCTCTGCGGCGTGGACACCGGTGTGACCATGCAGGTCGTGTACCACCTCTGGTCCCCGCTCTCGGCCGACTGGGTGCGGGTCATCGCCGACGGCCTGTCCCGTGATGACCCGCGCGTGCCCTCGGTCACGCAGCTGTGGCCGGGCGCGGAGTGGGCCGAGCGTGAGGCCTACGACATGTTCGGCATCGAGTTCGAGGGCAACCGCGACCTGCGCCGCATCTACATGCCGCCCGACTACCTGGCCTTCCCGCTGCGCAAGGACTTCGCCATGCCCGATGACGCCTCGCGCGGTCCGGGTGAAGGCATCCGCCACATGGAGACGCCGGTGACTCCGGCCGACATCCGGGAGCAGCCGGTCATCCGCACCAGCGCCGGTGCTGGTGCCCTCCTGGGGGCTGACGGGGAGCTGCTGGCTGTCGGCGCCGGAACGCTCGCGGATGAGGCGCTCGAGCGTGGCGAGGAGCCGGCATGAGCAACGATCGCGAGCAGGTCCGCTCCCTGGACGATCCCCACATCATGGTGCAGACGCCGGGCACCATCTACGACGCCATCCCGCCCCTGACCCCCCGCACCGAGCGTGAAGCCGAGTTCTACCAGCTCGAGGACGGGGAGATGTTCCTCAACCTCGGGCCGCAGCACCCCTCGACCCACGGCGTGCTGCGGGTGGTCATGAAGATCGACGGCGAGCGCATCGTCGACATCGACCCCGTCCTGGGCTACCTCCATCGCGGCGTCGAGAAGATCTGCGAGCACGGCGATTGGCACCACGCCATCAGCAACACCGACCCGCTCGAGTACGCGGCCTCGATGTTCAGCGAATCGCTGCCGGTGCTGGCCGCCGAGCACCTGCTCGAGCTGGAGGTACCGCGCCGAGCCGACTACATCCGGGTGCTGGCCTGGGAGCTCAATCGCATCAGCAGCCACGCCCTCTTCATCGGCTGGCTGGCCCTGGACCTGGGTGGCATCACGCCCATCCTCTACGGCTTCGGCGAACGCGATGAGATCGTGGAGATGCTGGCCGCCCTCACGGGCCAGAAGCTGCTCTTCAACTACATGCGCATCGGCGGCGTCAACGGCGACCTCAACCACGAGTTCCTGAGCCGCCTCGGCGACTGGATGGGGCGCGCCGGTGCCCGCATCAACGACCAGGCCACGCTCATGAACGAGAACGAGATCTTCGTCAACCGCACCAAGGGCCTGGGCGTGATCGACCGCGAGATGGCGCTGCGCCTGGGCATGTCCGGGCCCCCCTTGCGAGCCACGGGTGTGCCCTATGACGTTCGTCGGGCACATCCCTACAGCGTCTACTCCGAGCTCGAGTTCGACATCCCCACGCGCACCGATGGCGACTCCTACGCCCGCTACCTGCTGCACATCGACGAGATCAAGCAGTCGATCCGCATCATCGACCAGGTGCTGCACGAGATGCCTGACGGCCCGGTCATGGCCAAGCTGCCACGCCTGCTGCGCATCCCGCCGGCCCGCGCCTTCGCGGCACTCGAGTCGCCGCGTGGCCAGTACGCGGCCTACGCCGTGAGCGACGGCTCGGACCAGCCCTTCCGCTTCCGCATCCACGACCCCTCGTTCTTCAACCTGCAGGCCGTGGGCCCGCTGTCGAAGGGCCAGGTGCTGGCTGACATCATGGCCATCATGGCCAGCCTCGACCCCATCATGGGCGGGATCGACAAGTGAGCGCCGCGACGGGCCCGGCACCCGCAGGCGTGTCGGCCCTGGGCAAGGTCGTGCTCGGGCTGATCGCCCTCATCGTGGTGGCCAGCGTCGGCTTCGCCCTGCTCTGGATCACCGGGCTCGGCCCCGACCTGACCGAGTGGGTCCTCGACACCGGCTCGGCCAATATCGAGATCCTGCGCTTCCTCGCGGCCGCCACGGGGGTGCTCCTGTTCACGGTGCCGGCGGCCTTCGTGATCATCTACATGGAGCTCAAGATCATCGCCCAGATGAACCTGCGCGTCGGTCCTGACCGCACCGGGCCCTGGGGCTCGCTGGCCTCGCTGATGGCCGGCCTGAAGGTGCTCTCCAAGGAGGACTACACGCCCCGCGGTGTGGACGTGCCGGTCTACACCCTGGCCCCGGCGGTCACGTTCCTGGCCTCGGTCCTGACGCTGCTGGTCATCCCCTTCGCGCCGGGCATGATCGGCTACGAGATGGAGCTGGGGCTGATCTACTTCTTCGCAGCCTCGGGCATCGGCGTGGTAGGCCTGATGATGGCCGGCTGGTCCAGCTTCAACAAGTACTCGCTGCTGGGCGGCATCCGCGCCGCAGCCGCCGTCATCAGCTACGAGCTGCCGCTCATCCTGGGCACCTTCGGCGTGGTCCTGCTGGCGGGCACGCTGAACCTGGGCACGATCGTGGAGAACCAGGCGGGCTGGGTCTGGAACTGGTACGCCTTCCAGCAGCCGCTGGCCCTGATCATCTTCTTCATCGCCGCCACGGCCGAAGCCGGCCGCACGCCCTTCGACTACACCGAGGCGGACTCGGAGCTGGTGGCCGGCTTCGCCACCGAGTACAGCGGCATGCGCTTCGGCTTCTTCTTCTTCGCCGAGTACGTCAACGTCTTCATCCTCAGCGCCCTCACGGTCACGCTCTTCCTGGGCGGGTACCACCTGGGCGTGGACATCGATCCGGTCCTCTCGTGGGTCGGCATCGAGACGCCGGTGCAGCTGTCGAACATCGACCCCGGCTCGCTGGGCGCGTGGCTGCTGGCCATCCCGCTGCTGGTGCCGCCCGTGCTCACGCTGGTGCTCGCCGGCCTGCTGTGGATGCTCAAGTCGTCGTGGGGCTTCCTGAAGTCCCTGCTCGTGGGCTTCGTCCTGGCCAACCTGCTGGTCGGCGGCCTCATCAGCCTGTGGGCCATCTTCAGCTTCGAGGCCCTGCTGGGCGTGCTCGTCTTCTTCGGCAAGTCGTTCCTGCTGGTGGCCTTGTTCGTGATGATGCGGGCGACCTACCCCCGCGTGCGCATCGACCAGATGATGAACTTCGCCTGGAAGTGGCTGATGCCCGCAGCCCTGCTCAACATCTTCGTCACCGCCGGCGCCATCATCATCATCACGGAGTACTTCTCGTGAGGACCGACCGCATCCCCGGCCTGGCCATCGTGAAGGGCATGCTCTTCGCCGTGCGCCAGGTCTTCCGTCCTGGGCTCACGGTGCGCTATCCGGAAGAGCAGAACCCCATCAGCCCGCGCCACCGCGGCCGGCTCCTCCTGGTCTACGACGAAGCGGGCACGCTCAAGTGCGAGACCTGCTTCCAGTGCGCGCAGGCCTGTCCCATCGAGTGTATCGACATGGGCGGCGTGGATACGCGCAACCGCTATCACGTGCACTGGGGCGCAGCCGAGCAGTACGCCGAGCGCCGCGAGGAGTCAGCCCTGCGCCGCTCCGGCCGACCCGTGCCCGATCGCACCTTCGATCCCTTCGAGACCATCGACCTGCGGCCGGTCGACGAGATCCTTGCTGCCGGCAAGTACAAGCCCAGCCGCTCGCTGGCCATGCTCGAAGCGGTGCAGGGCGCCTACGGCCACCTGCCCGTGGCGGCCCTGCAGCACATCGCCCACCAGACCGGTGCCAACTACGCCGAGCTCTATGGCATGGCCACCTCCTACCCGCACCTGCACTTCGAGCCGCCGGTCGGCCACGTCGTGCGCGTCTGCCGCTGTGCGCAGTGCACCCTGCTCGGCGGCGGCCGCGTGCTGGCAGCCTTCCGCGAGCATCTGAGCACCGACGTCGGCGGCGTGAGCCCCGATGGTGCGGTCCGCCTCGCGGTCACCGAGTGCGGCGGGTCCTCCCACGGCAGCGCGTACGTCGAGGTGGACGGGGAGCCGCTGCCCAAGTCCAGCCCCGAGGACGCGGCCACCATCGCCGCTGCGCTGCGTGCCACCGTGCCGCAGGGGGAGGCCGCATGAGCCTGCCCGTGCTGGCCGGGGCCAAGGACTGGCCGCAGGTGCTGCTGGCCCGAGCCGCGGACGCGGCCGTCGCCGACATCGCCGAGGCGGAGGCCGGCGGGGCCTGGACGGCCTTCAGGCGCGCCACCGCTGAGCTGTCGCCTGAAGCGGTCATCCACACCGTCACCGAGTCGGGCCTGCGCGGGCTCGGCGGAGCCGGCTATGCCACCGGCGCCAAGTGGCGCGACTGCGTCTCCCAGGCCGATCCGGTCCACTACGTCGTGGCCAACGGCTTCGAGGCCGATCCAGGCGCCCAGCTCGACCGCTCGCTCATGGAACGGGATCCGCACCTGGTGGTCGAGGGCGTGGCCATCACCGCCTGGGCGGTCGGAGCCGAGACCGCCATCATCGCCGTCTCCTCCGCTGCCCCCGTGGCCGCGGAGCGCCTGCGCACCGCGATCGACGAAGCCGTCGAGGCCGGCTACATCGGCCGCTCCGCCGACGGCCGCAGCCTCCAGCTCGAGGTCCGCGAGGTCACCGGCTCCTTCGTGGTCGGCGAGGAGACGGTGCTGCTGCGAGCCCTCGAGGGCAAGCGCGCCCAACCGGACCAGCGCCCGCCGTTCCCCAGCCGCGAAGGCCTGTGGGGCAAGCCCACGGTGGTCAACAACGTCAAGACGCTCGCAGCCGTGCCCTGGATCGTGGCTCACGGCGCCGGCGCCTATGCCTCGCTGGGCCTGCCCGAAGCCCCCGGCACCACGCTCGTCCAGCTGGGTGGCGCGGTCAAGAAGCCCGGTGTCGTGGAGGTGCCCTTCGGGACCACGCTGCGGCAGATCCTCGACGGCCCCGGCGGCAAGACCACGGGCTCGCTCAAGGCCGTGCTGGTGGGTGGCCCGAGCGGCGGCTTCCTGCCGCCCGACGCACTCGATACGCCCCTGACCTACGAGGCCCTGCGGGAGGCGGGGGCGCTGGCCGGCTCGGGTACGCTGCTGGCCCTCGACGAGAGCGCCTGCATCGTGGACGTGGCCACGCTCATGACGCGCTATCTCAATGACAACGCCTGCGGCAAGACCATCCCCTGTCGCATCGGAACCCGGCGCATGGCCGAGCTGGGCAGCGCCATCTGCTCGGGGCACGTGCGGCCCACTGACGCGGCGCTGCTGGGTGACCTCGCCGCGGACGTGCGAGCAGCGGCCCTCTGCGGCCTGGAAGCTGACGCTGCCAACCCTCTCCTGAGCGGGATGCGATACTTCGCGCCTGAGTTCGAAGCCCACACCGAGCGTGGTGAATGCCCGGCCGGTGTGTGCCAACCCATTCGTCTAGCCGGTGCCGTGCTGTCATGACCGACACGCTCCCTGAGATCATCCAGCAGCAGCCGGGCCCGTCACCCGACGAGGCCACCGAGCGGCTGCTCACGACCCAGTCGCCGCAGCGGCCGCAGACATCCGCGGCCTTCGAGATCGAGATCGACGGCCGCACCCTGACCGCCCGCGAGGGCCAGACCATCCTCGAGGTCTGCCGCGACGCCGGCATCGAGGTGCCCACGCTCTGCTACGAGCCCAAGCTGCCCGGCTTCGGTGCCTGCCGCATGTGCGTGGTCGAGGTCGAGGGTGAGGACACTCCGCCCATCTCGTGCTCGCGCGAGGCTGAAGCGGGCATGGTCGTGCAGACGCAGACCCAGCGGCTGCGGGAGATCCGCAAGACCAACCTGGAGCTGATCTTCAGCGACCACAACGCCTACTGCCTGCCGCCCTGCCAGAACAAGTGCCCCAGCCACATCGACATCCCCGGCTTCCTCAAGGCCAACACCGAGGGTGACTTCGTCGAGTCCACGCGCATCTTCAAGCGCACCATCCCCTTCCCCTCGACGCTCGGGCGGGTGTGCCCAGCGCCGTGCGAGGAGCACTGTCGCCGCGACGAGGTCGAGGAAGCCATCGCCATCCGCGACAGCCACCGCTACGCCGGCGACCAGGTGCTCAAGGCCCAGGCTGAGGGCGTCAAGCCGCCCCTGCCCTTCGACCAGCAGCCGTCCACGGGCAAGCGCGTGGCCGTCATCGGCTCCGGGCCTACGGGCATGTCAGCTGCCTACTACCTCTCGCTCAGCGGCCACGAGGTCACCGTCTACGAACGCGACCCGGAGGCCGGCGGCATGCTGCGCTACGGCATCCCCGAGTACCGCCTGCCCAAGGAACGTGTCCTCGAGCCCGAGTACGAGGCCGTGTGGGAGCTCGGCGCCAGGCTCGTGACGGGCGCGGAGCTGGGCGTGGACTTCACCATCGACGACCTCCAGAACCAGGGCTTCGATGCGGTGCTGGTGGCCATCGGCTGCTACGACACCAACAAGCTGGGCATCCCGGGCGAGGACGCGGACGGGGTCATCGACGGCCTCGAATACCTCCGCGTCGCCACGCTCGGACTGCCCTACCCCGAGCACAAGGGCAAGCGCGTCGTGGTCATCGGCGGCGGCTTCACCTCCATGGACTGCTCGCGCACCTCGGTGCGCCAGGGCTGCACGGAGACGACCCTGGTCTACCGCCGCGACATGAAGGACATGCCCGCTGCGGACGAGGTGCACGAGATGCTCGAAGAGGGCGCGCGCGCCATCTTCCAGGCCTCGCCCACGCGCGTCGTCACGGACAAGGACGACAAGGTCACCGGGGTCGAGTTCCAGCGCATGGCACTGGGCGAGCCGGACGCCTCCGGCCGGCGCCGACCACAGCCGGTCGAGGGCACCGAGTTCATCATCGACTGCGACCGCGTGCTCCTGGCCATCGGCCAGGGTCCCAAGCTGGACTGGCTTGAGCACGGCGCCGAGGGCATCGAGAAGACCAAGCGCTGGCGACTGGATGCGGACGCGGTCACCTTCGGTACCGGGCGCGCAGGCGTCTTCGGGGCCGGGGACGTGCGCACGGGCGCTGCCACGGTGGTGGAGGCCATCGCCGAGGGGCGACGCGCGAGCTACGCCATCGATGCCTATCTGCAGGGCCAGGACCTCGACGAGATCCGCACGCGCCAGACGCTCGCGGAGCCGCAGCCCGAGTTCCTCTCCATCGTGCCCTACACCAGCGAGGTCAAGGAGCCGCGCATCCGCCTGAAGGCCATGCCGGCCGAGGAGCGCAACAGCTCGTATGTCGAGTACGAGATCCCTTACACCGCCGAAGAGGCCATGTCCGAGTCAGCACGCTGCCTCCAGTGCACCTGCGAGGCCATCGGCTATTGCGACCTCCGTCGGCAGGGCATCGAGTACGGCACCACGCTGCAGACGCTTGAGCCCAAGCGCACCGGCCTCTCCTTCCGCAGCGTGAGCGAGAACCGCTTCACCGGCACCAACCACGACTACATCCGCGACGACAGCCACTCCTTCATCCTGCGCGAACCCTCGCGCTGCATCGACTGCGGCCGCTGCGCCAACGTCTGCCGCGAGGTCGTGGGTGCGGCCTGCTACGACTTCATGCGCACCGGCTTCGACACGCTCGTGACGACGCCGCTGGACATGAGCCTCAACACCACGCCCTGCGTCTCCTGTGGCCGCTGTGCCGAGACCTGTCCCACGGGCGCGCTCATGCCCAAGCCACGCGTGCTCGAGAAGTACGAGGTGGACGAGTCTCGCTGCATCCTCTGCGGCATCTGCGTCGATGCCTGCCCCTACGACGCGCTCCGCTGCGGACCGGACTTCGAGCTCGCACACGAGTCGCGCGCGGAGCCGCAGATCGACCTCATCGCCCTCGCTGCGATGGACCGTGACTCGGAGATGAGCTACGTCCGCCGCGAACGCGACTGGCTCAGCCGCGCCCAGGCTGATGGTCGCGACATCCCGCACGAGCGGCTGCTGCCCATGCTGCCGCCGGGACTGGCCGGGAGCAGCGGCAACGGGAACGGTAGAACCAGCACCGTCGCTGACTCCACCACCGGCGCAGCCGGGGGTGGCGCAGCGTCGGTCCACCACAAGTAGTCGACAGGGGGTTCGGAAGAGGGAGTGGAGCTACCGGGGACGGTCCCGTATCTCGACTGGCGCTGGGATGACCTGATCTTCCTGCTGCTGGCCGGCGTGATGCTGGGCTCCGCGCTGCTCGTCGTGCTCGGCCGGGACATCATCCGGTCCGCGCTCTGGCTCATCCTGTCCTTCGCCGCCCTCGCGGGCGTGTACGGCCTGCTCGGCAGCGCCTTCCTGGCCATCAGCCAGGTGCTCACCTACGTGGGTGCCATCGCGGTGCTCATCCTCTTCGCGGTCATGATCACGCAGTCCAAGCGCGGTCCCAGCGAGCTCGTCTTCAACCGCCAGTGGTGGGCCGGCGCCATCGCCGCCATCGTGCTGGTCGGGCTCATGATCATCAGCATCCTGCTCACGGAGTGGGACGTGACCAGCGAGGTGCAGGTGGCCGAGGCGCGCGAGATCGCGCTGACCATCTACCAGGAGTACATGTTCGCCTTCCTCGCCCTGGGCGTGCTGCTGCTGGCCGGCGTCATCGGCGGGCTCTACCTGGCCAAGCGTGACGACGACATGCCCGAGACCAACATCCAGGCCCGCACCATGCCTGACGAGGAGGAGGGCGCGTGAGCCAGTCGCTCGAGGCCTACCTCATCCTCGCGGTCCTGCTCTTCGGCATCGGCGCCTTCGGCTTCCTCGCCAAGCGCAACGCCATCGCCATGCTCATGTCCATCGAGCTCATGCTCAACTCGGTCAACCTGGCCATCATCGCCTTCGGGGCCTTCACGCCGGAGTTCGCGGCGCAGGCGTCGACCATCGCCCTCTTCGTCATCGCGGTGGCTGCCGGTGAGGCCACCGTGGGCCTGGCCATCGTCATCGCCATCTACCGCAACCGCAGGACGCCGCTCGTCGACGAGTACGCGTCGATGAAGGAGTAGGCGGCGATGGACCTGGTCTTCAACGCGGAGGAGGGCGGCCTGCTCTTCATCCCGCCCGAGCCCGCGGGCGAGCTCGAGACGTTCCTCATCCTGCTCGTGCTGGCCCTGCCCCTCGCCGGCTTCCTGCTCACCGGTCTGGTCGGCCGTCGCTTGTCACGGCCGTGGGTCATCTCGGTCGCAGCCATCGTGGCCGCCACGCTGGTGGCTACCTACCTCGCCTTCGGGCAGCTGTCGGGCGCCTACGGCGAACATGGCATCCAGCACATGTTCTACACCTGGATCGGCGTCGCCGACCTGCAGGTGGAGTTCGGCTTCGTGCTCGACAACCTCTCGGCGCTGATGCTCATCGTGGTCACCTGGATCGGGGCCCTGGTGCACATCTACAGCATCGGCTACATGGAGCACGACCCGTCGAAGTGGCGCTTCTTCGCGTACCTCAACCTGTTCATGTTCTCGATGCTGCTGCTGGTGCTCGCGAGCAGCTACCTGGTGGTCTTCGGCGCGTGGGAGCTGGTGGGCCTGTCCTCCTACCTGCTCATCGGCTTCTGGTACACCAAGCGAGCGCCGGCGCTGGCCTCCAAGAAGGCCTTCCTCGTCAACCGCGTCGCCGACCACGGCTTCCTCGTCGGCATCATCGGCGTCTTCCTGATCACCGGAACGATGGACATCTTCACGTCCTTCGGCGCCTGGAACACGGCCACGGTGGACCCGCTCGTACGCAACACCGTGGCCTTGCTGCTGTTCGTGGGTGCGGCCGGCAAGAGCGCCCAGTTCCCCTTCCACGTCTGGCTGCCGGACGCGATGGAGGGCCCCACGCCGGTTTCCGCGCTCATCCATGCCGCGACCATGGTCAACGCCGGTGTCTACTTCATCGCCCGCACCACGCCCATCTTCGCCTCCGCGCCGGAGGCGCTGCTGGTGGTGGCGCTGCTGGGCACGTTCACGGCAGTCCTGGCCGCGACCATCGCGCTGACCCAGAAGGACATCAAGCGCGTCCTGGCCTACTCCACCCTGAGCCAGCTGGGCTACATGTTCATGGCCCTGGGTGTGGGTGCCTGGCTGGCGGCCATCTTCCACCTCATGGCCCACGGCTTCACCAAGGGCCTGCTCTTCCTCGGCTCCGGCTCGGTCATCCACGCGATGCACGAGGAGCAGGACATGACCAAGATGGGCGGGCTCTGGCGCAAGATCCCGTGGACCCACGCGACCTTCCTCATCGGCGCCCTGTCGCTCGCGGGGATCCCGCTCTTCGCCGGCTTCTTCTCGAAGGACCTGATCCTCGACGAGGCCTTCGTCCTCGGCTGGTGGCCGGTGTTCATCGTGGGCATCATCGTGGCCGCGCTGACCGGCTTCTACATGTTCCGGCTCATGGGCCTGACCTTCTACGGCAAGAGCCGCGTGGACCCGGAGGTCGAGCCCAAGATCCATGAATCACCGCCCTCGATGGTGGCCCCGCTGGTCCTGCTCTCCATCCCGACCATGTTCCTGGGCCTGGTCATCGGGACCGGACTCTTCGTCAACGACAGTGGCAAGGTCGCCTTCGACCCGGGCGGACCGGTGCTCGGGATCTCGCCCATCAAGAAGTGGCTGGAACCGGTCTTCCATCCGGGCGAGGTCATCCTCGGCATCACCTTCCCCGAGTACGAGTTCTTCGGCCTCAACGGCACGTTGCTGGTCATCTCGGTGGCGATGGCAGCCCTGGGCATCGGCGCGGCCATCTGGCTCTTCGGTGTCTTCAACTCGCGCGCTCGCCTCGAGACCGTGGACAGCCTGACCCAGCGCAACCGGGTCAGCCGCTTCCTCTACACCGCGTCGCTCAACAAGTGGTACTTCGATGACCTCAACCACTACCTCTTCTACGTCATCGGCGGGCGCGTGGCCAACGGCGTGATGTGGTTCGACGTCAGGATCATCGACGGAGTGGTCAACGGCGTCGGCGCCGTGACCCAGCGCATCGGTGACGACGTTCGCCAGATCCAGACGGGCCGCGTGCAGAACTACGCTCTCGGCATCGCCATCGGCCTCATCGTCATCGCCACGCTCTTCATGCTGATGGCCCGCTGATGACCGACTTCCTCGAACGTCCCGACCTGCTCACGCTGCTGATCCTCACGCCGCTCATCGGCGCGCTGATCCTGCTCTTCGTGCCCGGAAGGCGTGAGGACATCCATCGCTGGGGCGCCTTCGCCATCTCGCTGGTGGCCGTGGGCATCTCGCTGCTCATCGCGCTCAGCTTCGACAACGAGCGCGAGGGCTTCCAGCTCGTGCAGGAGGTCGACTGGATCGGCTTCTTCGGCATCCAGTACAAGGTCGGCGTGGACGGCATCAGCCTGGTCCTGGTGCTGCTCACGACGCTCCTGACGTCGATCAGCATCCTGGCCTCGTTCGGTCCCATCAAGACGCGCGTGAAGGAATACATGATCGCCTTCCTCGTGCTGGAGGTGGGCATGCTGGGCGTGTTCCTGAGCCTTGACCTCTTCCTCTTCTACGTCTTCTGGGAAGTGGTGCTCGTGCCCATGTACCTGATCATCGGTATCTGGGGCGGGGCCAACCGCATCTACGCCACCATCAAGTTCGTCATCTACACGCTGGTGGGCTCGCTCCTGATGCTGGTCGCCATCCTGGCCATCGCGTGGACGTACGCACAGGAGACCGGCTCGTGGGTGGGTGCCTTCGACTACACCACGCTGGTCGAGTTCGGCTTCGACCCGACCCTGCAGTTCTGGGCCTTCCTGGGCTTCTTCCTGGCCTTCGCCATCAAGATCCCGATGTGGCCCCTGCACACGTGGCTGCCCGATGCCCACACCGAAGCCCCCACGGCCGGTTCGGTCATCCTCGCGGGTGTCCTGCTCAAGCTCGGCGGGTATGGGCTCATCCGCATGAACCTGCCGCTCTTCCCCGACGCCACGCAGGACCTGGCCCCGTTCGTCATCGCGCTCTCGATCGTGGGCATGCTCTACGGCGCCATCGTGGCCATCCGTCAGACCGACCTCAAACGCCTCATCGCCTACTCGTCGGTCAGCCACATGGGCTTCGTCACGCTGGGCATCTTCGTGCTCAACGAACAGGGCGTGCAGGGCGCCATCTTCCAGATGGTCGGCCACGGCGTCATCACGGGTGCGCTCTTCCTCCTCGTGGGCGTCATCTACGAGCGCACCCACGACCGCACCATCGCCAAGATGGGTGGCCTGGGCCAGCGCGTGCCGGTCTTCGCCACGCTGATGGTCTTCTTCAGCCTGGCCTCGGCGGGCCTGCCTGGCCTGGCCGGCTTCGTGGGGGAGTTCCTGGTCATCCTGGGCGCCGTGACGTGGGAGCCCTGGGTCGGCTACGTGGCCGCCTTCACCATCATCTTCGCGGCGGTCTACCTGCTCTACATGGTCCAGAACATCATCATGGGCGACGTCACCGACTTCCTCAAGGGCCTGGGTGACAAGCTCACCGACGTCAGCCGCGTCGAGGTCGCCACGCTGGCGCCGCTGGTGCTGCTAACGGTGGTGCTGGGCCTCTTCCCGGCGCTCGTGCTGGACATCACGGCCATGCCGGTCGACCTCATCCTCGAGGTCGTGGCCAACGCCGCTGATGCCGCTGCCGAGTCGACCGCGGGGCTGCTGCCATGAGCGACGACGTGCTGACCCTGCTGCCGTTCGTGCTCGTGGTGGCCACGGCCCTGCTGGTCATCCTGGTGGATCTCTTCTGGCCCCGGCGCAACGAGCTGGTCATGGCGGTCGGGCTGGGCGGTCTCAGCGCGGCCCTCGTGGCCACGCTGCTCATCGGGCCCATGCCCTGGGACTTCGCCAGCCTGAGCGAGGCTTCGTCCTTCGGTGACCCCGCGCTCTACACGCGAGACCTGCTGACGTCGCTGCTCGACTTCACCCTCATCGCCATCGGCATCCTGACGCTGCTCTTCGCCCCCGACTACCTCACCCCGCGCAAGCTGCCCCTGGCCGAGTTCACCGCCACACTCATCTTCGCCGTCAGCGGCGGCATGCTCATCGCCGGCGGCCAGGACATGCTGGTGCTCTTCATCGGGCTCGAGCTGCTGGTGCTGCCGGGCTACCTGCTGGCGGGCTTCGCCAAGCGTGACGGGCTCTCCACCGAGGGCGCCATCAAGTACTTCCTGCTGGGCTCCTTCTCCAGCGCCATCCTGCTGTTCGGCCTGGCCTTCGTCATCGGCTACACCGGCAACACCCAGCTCGCCGGCATCGCCGAGGCGCTCTCGGGCGTGCTCGACGGGAACGCGGCCCTGCCGTTGGCGCTGGCCATGGGCCTGGCCCTGCTGGCGGTGGGCGTGCTGTTCAAGATCGCCGCGGTGCCCTTCCACTACTGGACGCCGGACGCCTACCAGGGCTCGCCCACGCCTGTCACCGGCTACCTCTCGGTCGGTCCCAAGATCGCCGCCTTCGCGCTCATCCTGCGCATCTTCGTGGAGGCCCTGGGGCCACTCCGCGGCGAGTGGGCCCTCATCGTGGGCGTGCTCGCCGGCCTGACCATGACCGTGGGCAACCTGGCGGCCCTGGGCCAGGACAACATCAAGCGCATGTTGGCCTACTCGTCCATCGCCCACACCGGCTACATCATGGTCGGTCTCGTGGTCTTCGCCACGGCTGAGAACCGTGACGCAGCCGCGGCTGGCGTGCAAGCCGTGCTCTTCTACGCGGTGGCCTACGCCTTCATGAACCTCGGTGCCTTCGCGGTCGTGGCCGCGCTGCAGCGGCGCCCCGGCATCACCAGCCAGATCTCCACCTTCGCTGGCCTCGGCTATCGCGCCCCGGTGCTGGCCCTGGCCATGACCGTCTTCCTGCTCTCCCTGGTGGGCATCCCGCCGCTGGCCGGCTTCTTCGCCAAGATGACCGTGGTGCTGTCGGCCCTCGAGGTCGGCGGGCCCATGACCCTGCTGGCGGTGCTGATGATGCTGAACGCAGCCATGGCCGCCTTCTACTACCTGCGCGTGGTCGTCTACATGTACATGCGCAAGCCGGAGGGCGCCGCCGCCGAGGTGAGCGTGGGCACGGTCACCCGCGTCGGGCTCATCGTGGCCGCGGCTGCAGTCATCGTGATCGGCCTCGTGCCACCGGTGACCGGCGCCATCCTGGACTGGACGGAGGCGGCCGCGCAGAGCCTCGTGCTCCTCATCGACTTCTAGCGCCTCGGCGGCGAGCACCCCGCAGCGCCTCCGGGCGGCGCTCTTCGCCCCGGGATCCCCGTTCACGCGCCAGGCGGGAGAGGAAGCGGGCACTCTCGTCGGCCTCGCCGAACACGAGGTCGGCCCGCCGCGCCATCTCCCGGGTGTCCGCGGCCGGGCTGGCCACGGCGATAGCCAAGCCCTCGATCCGGCCCTGCTGGCGCAAGCTGCGGAGCGCATCGAAGGCCTCGGCGTCGTGCTTGTCGTCACCCATCATCACCACCGTCTCCGGCTGGTGCTGCTCGATGAGTCGCGCCAGGGTGCGGGCCTTGGTCGTGGCGCCACGCGGTCGCAGCTCCCACGCTCGCCGGCCGCCGGGCTGGTCGAGGAGGCCTTCACGATCGACCGCGTCGACAGCCTCGCGCACCCGGGCCCGAGCCGCTGCGATGTCCGGTGCACGCCGGAAGTGGAAGGTCACGGCCGGGCCCTTGTCCTCGACCACGAGCCACTCGCGATCGACGCGGCGCGGGACCTCCGCCTTGAGTCGCTCAGCCATGGCCACGGTCGCGGGGGGCACTGGCTCGTGCTCGATGACCAGGCGCTCCGGCCTCGATCCGCGGCGGGCGAGGGCCCACTCCGCGCCGTGGTCGCCGTGGTAGCTGGCGCCGCCCACCCGCACCCGTGGCGCGAGGTCGGCCACGGTCCGCCCGGAGATGAAGGCCACGTTGGTGTCAGGCGCGGCGGCCATCCGGCGCAGCGCACGCTGTGCCGCAGGGATGACGAGCACGGCCCACATGTCCATCGAGAGGCGCGAGATGGTGCCATCGAAGTCGGTCGCCACCAACAGCCTGCCTGCCAGGTTCGGGCGGAGACGCGCGAGGGCCTCACCCGCGGACGTCAGCACCACGTCGGAGTCGGCCGAGCCTTCAGAAACCAGCGAGGACCTCCTCGTCAGAGCCGACCGAGGCACCCGCGCGCCGCTCACGCATGAACCAGGCCGGCACCGCCGCGATGACGAGCACGATGGCCGCCACCACGAAGAGCGAGCCCAGCACCTCCGCCGCCTCGGCCGAGGCCCAGCGCTCGATGGCGTCGAGGACCAAGGGATCCGCCAGCGGCTGTCCCACCAGGTCCGGCGGCAGGATGGCGTCGCGATAGGCCTGGTCGTCGAGGGCCTTGGTGGTCTGGTCGATGCGGGTCGTTCCGAAGGCCGTGAGCACGGCCATGCCGATGGCCATGCCCGCCATGCGCGCCACCGTCACGGCGGCGCTGGCCGCCCCGAACGCGTCGCGTCCGGCCGCCTCCACCGCCGCCATCGAGCGCGGCGTCACGGTCAAGCCGAAGCCGAGGCCGAAGAGCGAGAGCGACACCACCGGGATCCACAGCGGGGTGTCGATGCGCGTGGTCGAGAGCCAAAGCAGGCCGGCCACGCTGGCCGCGAGGCCCACGAGGGTCACGGCCGTGGCGTCGAAGCGCCGCATGAGGAACCCGGAGACGAAGGCGCCGACGGCCATGAACAGGGCCATGGATCCCAGCACCACGGCCTGCTCGTCGGGACCAGCGAAACGGACGCGGTCGATGAAGGCGGCCATGCCCACGATGGCGGTGGCCAGGGCATAGCCGGTGAGCAGGCTCACCAGCACCGCGCCGCTGAAGATCCTGTCGGCGAACAGGCGCAGATCCAGGAAGGGCTCGGGAACGCGCAGCATGCGTCGGATGGCGAGGCTGCCCGTGATCATCGCCACCACGCTGGCGATGGGGATGACCGGCAGGTCACCGGGCTCGTCTCCGATGAGCGTGACCGCCAGCAGCGCGCTGGTGAGGGCCACGCTGAAGAGCACGGCGCCGACCGCGTCCATGCGTGAGCTGCCCGGCTTCACATCCCAGCCAGGCGCGGCCGCCCAGACGTAGATGGCGGCCAGGCCGGCCAGGGGCACCGTCACGTAGAAGACCCAGCGCCAGGCCGGGGTGAGCAGGTCGACCGCCGTGCCGGCCCAGACGTCGATCGAGGCGAGCGCGTCGCGCAGGTCGAGGTACTCGAGGATGAGCGCGCCCAGCACCGGACCGATGGCCATGCCCAGGAAGGTCGCGGCGCCGATGAGGCCGAGGGCCCGCGAGCGGCTGTGCCCGCCGTAGAGATGGCTGGCACCGGCCGTGGCCACGGGCAGGATGGCACCGGCGCCGGCGCCCTGGATGACCCGCCCAAGCACGAGCACCTCCAGCGTGCCCGCGGCCCCGCACACGAGCGAGCCGGCGGCGAACACGAGCAGGGCCAGGATCATCAGGTTGGGCAGGCCGAAGCGATCGGCCGCTCGCCCGGCCAGGGGCATGGCCGCGATGTAGGCCACGAGGTAGGCCGTGACGATCCACGAGGCACGTCGCAGCTCGGTCCAGCCGGACAGGTCAAGGAAGATCTCGGGCAGCGCCACGGCGGTGATGAAGAGCTCGATGCCGACGAGCAGGACACCCAGGCACAGGGCGGCCAGCATCACCGCGCGCGACGCGCGACTCACACGCGGACCCCGTGGCGGGCGGCGATCGCACCCTCACAGCCGAGGGCGGTACGGGACGAGGCGACCATGGCGGCATCATGGGCCAGCGGTCAAGAGTGCGCACGTGCTACGCGCCCCTTCGCGTCTGCCTGCCGGCCGCGCTTGACAAGGTGCAGTCGCGCGCTCTAGCATCAACAACGCCTTATATAAAGGCTAGTTGTTGTTTCGAGCCGAGCGCCTGGAGGAGGGAGCTTGCCCAGTCCGGCACGCGTCCGCTCGACCATCGCCGCGGTCACCGATCCGCCCCCGGATCTGAAGGACGTGGCGCTGGTCCACAAGGCCCTTGCCGACCCCACCCGGCTGCGCATCCTCCAGCGCCTCGCGGAAGGGGACGGCACCGTCACCGACCTCATGCGCCACGTCGACCTGAGCCAGCCGCTCGTGTCGTGGCATCTGCGCCGACTGCGCACTGCCGGTCTCGTCGAGACCCGTCGCCAGGGTCGAGAAACCATCTGCAGCCTCGGTCGCGAGGCCCTGCTGCAGTTCCACGCACAGGAGCTCGCGCTCCTGGGGATCGAGGGGTAGTCGTGGGCAAGGGATCGTTCATCTCACCGGAGCAGCGCTCCGGCATCCGCGCCAAGGTCGAGCCCATCGCCTTGGCCATGTCTCGAGCAGGGCTCACGCCCAATATGCTCACGCTCATCGGCTTCGGCATCGCCTCGCTGGGTGGCGTGCTGGCCGCTGTCGAATGGTGGTTGCTCGCCGGCATCGTGGCCACGGCCGGTGCGGGCTTCGACATGTTCGATGGGGCGGTCGCGCGCGCCACTGGGCAGGTAAGCAAGCTCGGCGCCTTCATGGACAGCACCTTCGACCGTTGGGGAGAGGGGATCGTCTATCTGGGCATCGTCATCGGCTCCACGCGAGCAGGCTTCGATCTCGGAGCCTGGCTGGCGTCCGCAGCGCTGGTCTCGGCCTTCATGGTCAGCTACACCCGCGCCAAGAGCGAGTCGCTCGGCTTCTCCAGTGGTACCGGCATGGCCGCGATCGGATTCGCTCCGCGCGAGGTCCGCACGGTCATCCTCGGCATCGCTGTCGTCGTCGCCGGCATCTTCGGCGTCACGCCGGAGCTGTCGGACCCCGGCAGCCTCAGCCTCGCGATCGGCCTCGGCCTCATCGCCCTGCTGGCCACCATCACGGTGATCCAGCGCATCCGCTTCGTGACCTCGCAACCACCCAACCCGGGCAACGACTGATACCGGACAAGGCAGGAGACATCCCCCATGAGCAACCAGGTTCGCGTCGCCATCGTCGGCGTCGGCAACTGCGCCAGCAGCCTCATCCAGGGCCGCTACTACTACGAGAACGCCAATGAGGACGAGTTCGTCCCCGGCCTGATGCACGTCAAGCTCGGCGACTACCACGTGCGCGACATCGAGTTCGTGGCCGCCTTCGACGTCAACGCCAACAAGGTGGGCAAGGACCTGGGCGAAGCCATCTACGCCAAGCCCAACAACACCATCAGGTTCATGGACGTGCCACAGGTCGGCGTGACCGTGCAGCGCGGCCCCACGATGGATGGCATCGGCCGGTACGTCGCCGCCGTGGTGCCCGAGTCCCCCGCTGAGCCAGTCGATGTCGTGGCCGCCCTCAAGGCCGCTGACGTGGACGTGCTCGTCTCCTACCTGCCCGTGGGCAGCGAGGACGCCACCCGCTGGTACGCCGAGCAGGCCATCGAGGCCGGCGTCGCGTTCGTCAACGCCATTCCCGTCTTCATCGGCCGCGAGCCCGAGTGGCAGGCCAAGTTCGCCGCGGCCGGGCTGCCCATCATCGGCGACGACATCAAGAGCCAGGTGGGCGCCACCATCACCCATCGCGTGCTGACCCGCCTCTTCGACGATCGAGGCGTACAGGTCGACCGGACCTACCAGCTGAACTTCGGCGGCAACACGGACTTCCAGAACATGCTCGAGCGTGATCGTCTCGAGTCCAAGAAGATCAGCAAGACCAACGCGGTCACCTCGCAGCTCGACTACGAGCTCGAGGAGGGTGCCGTGCACGTCGGGCCCTCGGACCACGTGCCGTGGCTGGAGGACCGGAAGTTCTGCCACATCCGCATCGAGGGCACGACCTACGGTGACGTGCCCCTCCTGGCCGAGCTCAAGCTCGAGGTCTGGGACAGCCCCAACAGCGCCGGTGTCATCACCGATGCCATCCGCTGCGCCAAGATCGGGCTTGACCGAGGTCTGGCGGGCACGCTCGTGGCTCCCTCGGCATACTTCATGAAGAGCCCGCCCGAGCAGCTGCACGATGACGTCGCCCGCAAGCGCGTCGAGGCCTTCATCAGTGGCGAGGACAACGCGACCCTGACCGGCGCTGAGCCGGACGCGGTCGAAGAGGCCGAGGCGGTCCTGGCGGCCGCGTCGGAGCAGGAGGCGGTCACGATCGCCTGACAGGAGGGACGTGTCCGGCGTCGACTACGCACCCCACCGCCGCACTGACCGGGGACGGCTCCTGCGAGCCGTTTCGCGGGCCTGGGAGCGGATGGTGGTCACCGTCTTCCGCGCCGCGTCCTTCGTGCTGGTGCGCGTGCCGCTGCGCATCAGCGAGCCGATCGCGAAGATCGGTTTCATGGCCGGCTACTACCTCTGGCCGGCCAAGCGCGACATCGTCAAGCGCAACGCTGCCCACGTGCTGGGCCTGCCCGTCTCACACAAGGACGTGGCCGGCCTGGCACGCGGCGTCTTCGGCACCTACGCCCGCTTCGCCATCGAAGTCATGCGCATGCCTGGTCTGCCGGCCGACGAACCGGTGCGCCTGATGCGCCGGGAAGGTGAGCAGCACGACCGCTTCCTGGCCCTGTGCCGCCAGTGCCAAGCGGATGGCCGCGGCATCATCGCGGTCTCCGGCCACATCGGCAGCATCGAGGTCTTTGCCGGGGCCTATGCGCGAGAGGGGCTGCCGACCTACGGCCTGGCCGACGACTCGGCCTTTCCAGAGCTCTTCGAGCTGCTCAACCGCAGCCGTGCACGCTGGGGCGTGACCATCATCCCCTGGAAGCGGCTGCGCGAGATCTTCAGGGTCATGCGCACGCCAGCCATCCTGGGCATGGTCGTGGACTGGGGCTACCGCGCGGATGACCTGCCCGTGCAGCTCTTCGGCTCGTGGACCACCCTGCCGGCCGGACCGGCCACGCTCGCAGCGCGGACCGGCGCGGTGGTGCTGCCGGTCGTGGCACGCCGCCTCGACGACGGGGGCTACAGGCCCATCATGTTCGACCCGATCGAGGTCGCCGACTCCTCCCCTGCCACCCTTGCCGCAGCCACGCAGTCGATCGCCCACGCGCTCGAGGCCATGATCGCCGAGGCGCCCGAGCAGTGGTATACCTTCAAGCCCATGTGGCCCGCGAGCCAGGCCGAGCAGGCCGAGCTCGCGCGTCGCGCCGCCGCCACCGAGGGGGATGGTGCCCATGTCTGAGACCGAGCGAACGCCGCCAGGGACCCCGCTGGGCGCCGCGGGGAGGGTCGTCTTCGCGACGCTGATGTTCGGACTGTGGCTGGCGCGCCGGCTGCCCGATCGTCCGCTCTACCGCGCCGCGTACGCCATCGGCGCCGGCCTCTACGTGCTCTTGCCTGGGCGACGAGCCCTCGTGCGCTCCAACCTCAAGCGTGTCGTGGACTGGCTGGTCGAACACGATCAAGCCAGCCCGAGGGTGCGTCGCGCCGCGGCCGACCCGCGCTCGCTCGACAGGCTGGTTCGAGAGTGCTTCGGCCACTGGGTCGTGACCTACGTGGAAGCGGCCCTGGCGCCGCGCTACAGCGCAGCCGAGCTCGAGCGCCGCTTCGCGCGAGCCGACCCTGAGGCCTCGGCGGAAGCGCTGACCGTGCCGCCACCGGGTCAGCCCGGACCCATCCACATGGCCATGCACTTCGGCTCGGTCGATCTCTCCGCGCTCTATGGGGCACGCGTCGGCCGGCTACCGCTGACCGGGCCCATGGAGTTCCTGGAGACGCCCCTTGCTCGAGCCTACTTCGAGCGTGTGCGCACCGACCTCGACGTAACCATCGTGCCGCTCGGGAACGCCGCCAGCGCGCTCACCGAGGCGCTCGTGCGCGGGGAGGCCGTGGGCATCGTGGCCGACCGCAACATCGTCGGCCGCGGCACGCTGGTGGAGCTCTTCGGCGCTCCCATGCGGCTGCCCATCGGGCCGGCCATGCTCTCGCTACAGACGGGCGCACCGCTCTACCTGGAGGCCATCGAACGGCGCGAGCCGGGCTGCTGGCTGGGGCACACGATCCCCCTGCGCCCGGAGCCCGGTGCGCCTCGGCGGGAAGCCATGCGCCAGCTCATCGAGCAGGAGGTCCGGGCCATGGAGCGCGTCATCGCACGCGCTCCGGAGCAATGGACCACACTGTTCTTTCCGATCTGGGAAGACGAGAGGGAAGTGTGACCGACGAGGCTCCCGAGCAGCTCCCGGCCGACGCGGCAGGACAGCTCCTGCGGATCGATCCGCACGTGCACACCCTGGCCTCCGATGGCATCCACGATGTGGAGACGGTGATCCACGCGGCCATGGCCGTGGGCCTGGACGCGGTCGCCATCGCCGACCACGAACGCATGGACGCCGCCGTCGCCGGTCGAGCCATGGCCCAGCACCGTGGCTGGCCCATCGAGGTCATCGTGGCCGAAGAGATCTCGACCCGTGGCGGCCACCTCCTCGGTCTCTACCTGAAGCAGCGCATCCGGCCCTGGTACTCGCTCAAGGACTCGATCGCGCGGATCCACGAGCAGGGTGGCCTGGCCATCATCGCCCACCCCCTGCCGCCCTACCCGCTCTGTGCGAGCGAGCGCACCATCCGCAAGCTCATGGACGAGGCCGACCCCATCTACCACCCCGACGGCATGGAGGGCTTCAACCCCACGACCGCCGGGCCTGCCCTGCGCCGCTGGAGCCGTCGTGCGCCGGCCTTGGCGGAGGAGCTGGGCATCGCCGCCACGGGCGGGTCGGACGCGCACAAGGCGGAGAACGTGGGCACGACCCACACGCTCGTGCGGCGGCGAGGCACGCTCGAAGCGAGCCTGCGCCAGGCCCTCGAGGAACGGGACACGCGCTGGCAGGGCGAGGGCTACAGCTGGCGCGGGCAGGTGGGCATGTTCAGCCAGCAGACTCGCAAGAACCTCGCCGCCCTCGCGGCCGAGATCAACGGCAAGGTGCGCCGCAATGGCACCGGACGAGACCTCGGCTATCCTGGCGGACGCCAGCGACCGGTGGCCTTCGACCGCGAGGCCGCAGGGTTGCCGCCTGACGGTCACCGGCGATGAAGATCGGCCTCGTCACGCCCTACATCTACCCGCTCCCGGGCGGCGTCAACGCCCACGTGGGCTACCTCTACGAGAACCTCGTCAAGCGCGGTCATGACGTGCGCATCATCAGCGCCACGCACGGGCCCCAGCGCTCGAGCGAGGGCGACATCATCCGCCTCGGCTACGGCTGGTCCGTGCCCACCAACGGCTCCGTGGGCACGCTCACCGTCTCACATCGCTACCCGCATCTGGTGCAGGAGATGCTCGAGCGTGAGCGCTTCGATGTGATCCACTTCCACGAGCCGTTCGTGCCCTTCCTCTCGCTGGTGATCCTGCGCTACTCCAAGGCGGTCAACATCGCCACCTTCCACGCCTACTCCGGCTTCAGCCCCTCGTACGAGTTCGGCAGACGCTTCATGAGCACACCCGCACGCCGGCTCCATGGCCGTATCGCGGTCAGCGCCGCGGCCATGCACTTCATCAAGCGCTACTTCCCGGGCGACTACAAGGTCATCCCCAACGGCGTGGACATCTCGCAGTTCGACGACGTGCCGCCGTTCGCACGCTGGAACGACGGCGTGCCCAACATCCTCTTCGTCGGTCGCTTCGAGCAGCGCAAGGGGCTGATGTATCTGCTGCGCGCGTACTACCAGCTGCGCCTCGAAGGGCTCGGCTGCCGCTTGCTGGTGGTGGGTAACGGTCCCCAAGCGGCGGAGGCGCGCCGCTACATCCAGTCACGCCGCCTCGGAGGCGTGGAGATGCTGGGGCGCCTCTCGGACCACGACAAGGCCCGGGCCTTCGCCACCGCCGACATCTACGCCGGGCCCGCCACGGGGCAGGAGTCCTTCGGGATCGTCCTGCTCGAAGCCATGGCTTCCGGCACGCCCATCGTGTGCAGCGACATCCACGGCTACAAGGGAGTCGTCCGGCGCAACGAGCAGGCCGTGCTGGTGCCGCCACGTGACGTGGAGGCGCTGGCGGCAGCACTGGGGACCCTGCTGCGCGATCCGCTCCTGCGCCAGCGCATGGGCGAGTCCGGTCGCGAGCGCGTGGTGCAGTACGGCTGGGAGAACATCACGGCCAAGGTCGAGGACTACTACGGCTTCGTCATCCGACGCCTGGAGGCGAGAGGTGGCCTGCCCGCGGGCTTCGACGCGGAGATCCCGCCAGCTCCCAGTCGGGCGCCGGGCCTGTGGAGCCAGGCGGATGGCCTCGAGGACGAGGCGGGCGAGGAGTCACTGGCCACGATCGAGGCTTCTGAAGCCGGGGTCTAGCCTCGCGGATCGGGGGTGTGCCCGGCGTCAGCGCCCCAGCGCCGGGCGGCGACGGCCACCGCCAGCACGAACAGCACCGTGACCCCGCCGAGCACGAGCATGGCCGGCTCGAAGATGCCGTCGTCGCTGGCCGGGTCGGTGTTGACCGAGAACTGGAAGTCCCAGTTCCAGGTCGGCAGCAGCCCCTGATAGAGGTGGGCCAGGTCCGCTGGCAGCGGCAGGCCGGCGATGTTGGGGTACCACAGCAGCAGCCAGATCCCCGCCGCAGCGAGGATGCCCACCACCAGGCGCCGTGGATCACGGGCCCGCAGCACGGCGGCTGCCGGCAGGGCCAGCACGATCAGGCCCAGCAGGGCCAGCACGTCCGAGCTCAAGGTCACCCCCGCCGTGGAGGCGGTGTCGAGCGCAAGCAGCGCCCCGACCACGCCCGTGAGCGTGGCCAGGGCCACGGCCACGAGCGCCACCACCCACCGGCCCTGCCTGCCGGGATCCGCACGGGAGGCACGCCAGCCGATGAGCCCGGCCATGGCCGCTCCGGCGCCGACCACGAAGAGGGCCGCGACACCACCTTCGCTGAGCTGGGCGGTGCGCGTGACCTGACTGGCGCAGGCCACCCCGTCGGGATGGGCCACGGCCGTCCCGGAGATGATGCACAGGGGGGTGCGCAGCAACCACAGCAAGGGGATGGCGACGATGGCCGATGCCGCCGAGGCCCGCGCCAGGAACCAGACCCGCCACGACGGCCCGTGCCAGAGCTCGCCCAGGAAGTAGGCCAGGGCCAGGAGCATGAAGGGCAGGCTGGCATAGACGTGATACTGGAAAGCGGCACGGTCCACGCGAGCCCAGGGCAACCACATCGCCGCCCACATCAGCACCACCATGGTGAGCGCCAGGCTGCGCCGTCGCCACGCCGCCCAGGCGCTGAAGCCGATGCCGGCGATACCCAGCCAGAAGATGACGAGGTTGCCGGTGTCGTAGATGAGCCCGGTGGTGCCGTCGCTGTAGCGTCCCTGGAAGAACCACACCGGCTTGAGGTCGAGCGGCCAGGCCCACCAGGGTGAAGAGGCCGCGTGCTCGGCGCGCAGGTTGTCGTGATACTGGTACATGGACTCCGTGAGGGCCGCGATCGTGCGGCCGCCCTCGGTGCCCTCTGCCAGGAAGGGCAGGCTGCCCAGCAGGGGCACGCCCCAGTCGTTGCCCAGCTCGACCCAGGGCGAATAGGTCACCAGGTAGACGATCACGGGCAGCACCGTGAGGGCGGCCATGGTCAGCAGCCAGGGCAGCACGTGCACCGGTCCGGGCCGCAACCACGCGCTCGTGCCGGGGGCCGGACCGCGCGCGCCGACAGCCCACGGTCCATGGCCGGCCATGGCCGCGATCAGGGCCACGACCGCGACGGCCACGCCGATCACCATGGAGAGGCCGCCGAGGACAGCTAGCTGCAGCAGCCACAGGGCCACGCCGGCGGCCAGGGGCAGGGCCACGGCCAGGATCACCTCCACCTTGGTCCAGGGGATGGGTCGACGGATGATCCCGGCCGTCAGCAGGCCGGTGAGCACGAGCATGAGCACGAGGAAGACCCAGTTGCGTACGACCTCCGACCCGGCCTCGGGTCGGATGGCCATCGTGCCCAGGACGGCGGTCATGCCCACCATCACCAGCAACGCCAGGGCACGACCCAGGGCTGAGCGCAGGAGCACCAGCAGGCCCAGCCCCCCGATGGCGTAGAGCGCGACCCACTTCGAGGCCAGAGCGAGCCCCAGGGCCACGCCCGCCCCGGCCACCAGCCCGGCCGCGGTCCAGGGTCGACGCGGTGCCAGGTAGAGCGGCGCCAGCAGCAGCACCGCCAGCAGCACGAAGGCGGTGACGTAGACGTCGTTCATGGCGATGCGGGCGTTGGCGAAGAGCATGCCCTCGCCAAGCACCAGTCCCGCTGTGATGAGCCCGATGCTTCGCCTGGCGAAGAGCACTCGGGCAAGCAGGTATGCGAGCGCGGCCGTGAGCGCCCCCAGCAGGACGCCTGGCACTCGCCAGCCGAAGGCGTTGCCGCCGATATCGATGCCGGCCACGCGTCCATCGCCGGCGATCGCCAGCAGCTCGCTGCGGTCGGCGTCAGGCCGCTCGGAGAGCGAATCCGCGAGCAGGATCCGGGGCTGGTGCGGGAGGGGCACATCGATGAAGACGGAGCGGCCCTTGGGCTCGACCACGTAGACGGTGGGGCCGCCGCTCGGGGCCACCCCGAGGGCGTGCATCAGCTCGGCGGATCCGTTCCAGACGAGGCCTTCCACCGCGCCGGGCATCCAGACCGACTCGGGCAGGGCCAGGCCGTCGTCGCTGACCGAGATGGTCTCGAGCGCGGGGCCTGCGGCCACGTAGAGCGTGGGCTCGTCGCTGTCGGGCTCGGCCAGCGCGAGCGCCCGCGCCGGCTCGTCCGTGGGGATGGTGTCGAGCGGATCCAGGCTCCACACATCGAGGATGTCGACGCCTGCCGCGTCGGCCACCGCCAGTAGCGGCGCCGACTCCAGCTCTGCGCCGGGCAGCCGACCGTCTTCGATGAACGCCGACAGGCCCTCGACGGTGTCGGCGTCAGGCCAGGCCAGGATGGTCACGAAGCCGTCGCGCGCGAGCAGCTCGGTGAGTCGACCGGGGTCGTCGTCGAGCACGCTCGCGAGCAGGTCCGCGGTCGCCTTGCGGTCGGGCAGCGCTCTGGTGTCGACGATGAGCCGTTCGGCCCAGGGCAGCTCGACCACGTCCTCGACGCCCACGGCCAGTCGCTCCGAGAGCAGCTCACCGGTGTCGGTGTCGAAGCTGGCGATGGATCCCAGGGTGACCGCCACGAGGGCCGTGTCAGTGACCAGCAGTCGCTGCACCGGTGCGCCTGGCCCGAACGAGAACGGGATGGCGGCATCGACGATGGCGGCAGGGTCGGCGTCCGCGCCGAACCGCTGCGCATCGAACCACGTGGTATCGAAGCGGTAGAGGCGACCGGCAGGATCGGCCGCGTAGAGGAGGTGATCGTCGCCGTCCACGGCCACGGCAGAAGCAGCCAGGGGCAGCTCCTCGAGCAGCTCGCGTGTGGCCAGGTCGTAGACGCCCAGGCGGTCGCCAGCGGCCACGTAGAGGCGATCGCCGTTGCGGCGACCTTCGTCGTCGTCAGGGGCCCAGCGCGCCTCGATGGCGGCGTCCTCGGCGTTCATGCCCAGATCGGCCGTACCGGTGACCTCGTTGCCACCGGCAAGGCGGATGCCCCAGGCCATGGCGTACTTGGCCAGGTGTGGATGGGTGAACTCGTAGATATCGTGCGGCTGGCCGTACTCCCACTGCTGCAGGAACTCGGCGGCGGTGCGCGCGTGGTAGACCTCGTCGAAGTACATGCGCGTCGGCTGGTCCAGCCGGAAGCCACGCAGCGTCAGCGTCAGCACCACCAGCACCACCAGCACCAGCAGGTCCAGCCGGTCGATACGCCCACCGGGCTCGAAGCGCAGGAGCTCGCTGCGATCTCGGCGCAGCGAGCCCCATGAGAGACGGGCCACGAGATGGTCGAGCAGGCTGAGCTGCGCCGGTGTCGGCGGTGCCGGGGCGGGAGCCGCAGGATAGGCCGACGGCGGGACCGGGGCGGTGGCCCCCGCGGGGCCGGGCGGGACCGGGGCAGGAGCCTGAACCGGGCGTCCTGCGGCGTCCGGTGCGGCGCGAGCATGGAAGGCATCGGGGCTGGTGCGCAGTCCGGGACGCAGCTGCAGGGCCACCCACAGGCCCACACCCGTCTGCAGCAGGGCTGAGAGCGTGATCAGCGGCTGCGTCCGGAACCACTCACCGAGGGGCAGGGTCTCGACGTTGGCGGTGCCGTAGAGCGGGAGCGTGAGGATGGCGTGGAGGTTGATGAAGGCCCCCACGCTCAGCAACAGCAGCGCCACCGCCCAGCGGCCGCTGACGACGGCCAGGAGGGGCATCAGGGCCACGGCCGGGAAGATGTAGCGCTCGTGGACGCGCGTGGGCAGGATGAAGAAGGCGATGGCCAGGAAGGTCACCGCCACGATGAGCGTCCAGCGGTCGTCGCGAACCGCGCCGCGGAACACGCCCCAGGCGAAGCCGACCGCCAGCAGCGCGGCCCCGATGGCCACTCCCGGGATGGGGCCCAGGAGACCAACGGTGTCGTCGCTCCAGCGCAGGGCGGCGGCCAGCGAGGGCTCGCCACCAGCGCCCACCAGGGCCCAGCCGTTGAAGGCGTTGACGCTGAGGTAGCCGTAGCCGCCGGCCGTGCCGAACATGCGCTCGAGGTACTCGAGCGGCCCCATGCCGAAGGGCAGGGCGATGACGAAGAACGCGGCCCAGGCCGCAACCAGCGCCGTCAGCAGGCGGATCGGCCCCTGATGCGTGGAAAGCCAGGCCGCCAGTCGTCGCGGCGCCCAGGGCTCGTGCCGCGGGCCCGACCCCGATCGCAGGAGGTGGCGCTTGATGAGCACCGCCGCCACGATGGGGATGAGCACGACCCCGAACTGGGGCTTGACCAGCGCGGCCGTGGCGGCGAAGGCGGCCGCGCCCTCGCTGTTGCCACGGATGAGGGCAGCCAGGCCCAGCAGGATCACCAGCGCGCCGGCGGCATCGGTCTGGCCCCACAGGGCCGAGTCGTAGAAGGAGACGGGGTTGAAGACGTAGAGCGCGGCTGCCGCCAGGGCCAGCGCTTCGCTGCGGGAGCCCGGCCAGGTCCAGCCCCGGACGAGACGGTAGAGCACGTAGCCGACGGCGACATCGAGCAGGATGGGTGGAAGCTTGATCAGCTCGGTGGCGCTGACCGCTGCGCCCGAGAGCGTGCCCACCAGCCACAGCGCGTAGAGGTAGGCCGGCGGATAGTCGGCGAAGCCGGCGTTGGCGTAGAAGCCGGCCGGCCCGTGCTCCGCCATCGAGCCGGCCCACGAGGCGTACGACGAGAGGTCCGACTCGAAGCCAGAACCGGGGAACAGCACATAGGCGATGACCAGCCGCAGCGCCAGGCCTGCGAGCAGCAGGACCACGATGGCGGGGCTCAGGGCGAGCGCGGACAGGGGGCGGACCGGCTCTCCGGGGCTACGGCCGACCCCACCCACCGGGGTAGAAGTCACCGACGACGTCCTGCCTCCTGGGAAAGCGTGGAAGTGGCGCCGAGTATATCAACGGACCTCGGGAGCACCCTCGTTGCGCCCGGTACGGTAGTTTGGCGCGAGCATGCTCACCGACGCCGCGCCTGAAGCACCGCCCCTCGAGACCGGTCCCGGTGCTCGGCTGGAGTCGCTCTTGTGGCGGGTCGACCCGGTGTGGGTCTCGGTGGCACTCTTCGGTCTCGCGCTCGTCGTCTATCTCGGCTCCAACCCGGTCCGCAACGACTTCTACGACCACTTCGTGTGGCAGGCCGACGCCTTCCTCCAGGGCCGCGCGGAGATCGAGTACCCGGTCGTCGAGGGCCCCTTCCAGAACGGCCACTTCCAGGATGTGCTGCCGGTGGCCCCCGACCGCGCCCAGATCCCGTTCCCGCCCCTGCCAGCGGTGGTGCTCATGCCCTTCGTGGCCGTGTGGGGCCTGGGCACCAATGGCGCGGCGGTGGCGGCCGTGCTCGGGGCGCTCAACGTGGTCCTCTGCTGGGTCATGCTCCTGGGCGTGACGCCGCGCCGGTCGGCGGCGCTGCTGGGCACGCTCTTCTACGCCTTCGGCACGGTGGCCTGGTACGCGGCCATGCTGGGCACGACCTGGTTCCTGGCGCATGTGGTGGCCTCGACCTTCCTCTTCATCGCCATCGCCACAGCCGTACGCGCCGACACCGCCGCGATGCGCGCCCAGGCCGTCGGTGGTGGACATGCGGCCGGCCGTCAGCTGGCGGCCGGCCTTGCCTTCGGGGCGGCCGTGACCGCGCGCCTGACCACCATCGTGGCCGCGCCCTTCTTCGTCTTCGTCGGTGGTGGACGTGGCTGGTTCGGGCGCGCCCTTGCGGCCGGGGTCGGCGCGCTCATGCCCGTGCTGCTGCTGCTGGGCTACAACCTCGTCACGACCGGCGAGCTCTTCCATCCGGCCTACGACTACCTCTACGAGGTCGAGTACCGCCCCAGACCAGAGCTGGTGAACCCGGATTGGGCAGCGGAGGACCCCCGCTACATCCCCCAGAACATCGGCATCATGCTGGGCGCGCTGCCGGTCTCACCCTTGCTTGACGATCCCGCCTGCGCTCTCCAGCCGTTGACGCTGGGCTCGCTCTTCGACCGCGCTTGTCCGATCCTGCAGCCGGACCCGCTGGGCATGAGCCTCCTGCTGACGAGCCCGGCCTACCTCCTGGCCCTGCCGGTCCTGCTCTCCGACTGGCGGCGACGACTGGTGGCCGGGGCGGCGCTGGCGGTGCTGGCCGTGGCCCTCGCGGACCTCATGCACTTCAGCCAGGGCTGGGTCCAGTTCGGCTATCGCTTCAGCAACGACTTCGCGCCCTTCGCGACGGTGCTGGTGGCGCTCGGCATCGCCCGCCTGCGTTCGGGCTGGCTCCCGATCGCGCTCGTGGTCGCCTCCATCGTGGTCAACGCCTGGGGTGTCACCTGGGGCGTCACGCTGGGGTGGTAGCCACCGAGGCTCCGGGCGCACGCGCGTCCGACTACGCACTCGCGGCCCTGCCGGTGATGATGGGTGCCCTCGCGCTCTACATGTCGACCCTGTTGCCCGACGTGGGCGTGTGGGACACGGCCGAGTTCCAGGCCTTGGGTCCGGTGCTGGGCACCGCGCACCCCACCGGCTACCCCACCTACACCCTGCTCCTGTGGCTGGCCTCGGTGGTGCTGCAGCCCCTGGGCAACGAGGCCTACCGGGCTGACCTGCTCTCGGCCCTGCTCATGGCCGGTGCGTCCGCCCTGCTGGCGGTGCGCGTCGTCATGGCCACGAGGCGCTGGGCCCTGGGCCTCGCCACGGGCGCGATCTTCGCCCTCACACCGGTGGCCTGGACGTGGGGGCTACGGGCCGATCCGCACGCCCTCCACGTCTTCGTGGCCGCGTTGCTGCTGGTCCTGCTCGGTGTGTGGCAGGCACGGGAGGGCCGCGCCCCGGGCGACGGCGCTCGCTGGCTGCTGGCGGCGGCCGTGGTCTATGGACTGGCCCTGGGCAACCACGCCCTGACCCTGCTGCTGGCGCCCGGCATCGCGGTCTACGTCCTGCTGGTGTCGCCGCGCATCCTGCGGCGTCAGTGGCGGCTCGTGCTCGCCTGCGCGGCCGCGCTGCTGCTGGCGGCGGCATCGGTCTACCTCTACCTGCCCCTGCGCTCGGCCATGGACCCGGCACTCGACTACGCCGACCCCCAGACCTGGGAGCGCTTCTGGTACGTGGTCCTGGGCGAGCAGTTCCAGGGCTCCTACGGACCGCTACCGGCGCTGGCGGAGCTGCTCGGCGGTGTCTGGGACGAGCTCGTGCGTAACGTCGGCCTGCTGGCCAGCCTGGCGCTGGCCGGAGCCCTGCTGGGCCTGTTGCGCCACCCGCGCCTGACGGTGTTGGCGCTGCTCTGGTTCGGGGGCACCTGGCTCTTCGCCGTGGGCTACCCCAACGCCGCCATCGAGCGCTACTACCTGGTGCCCCTCCTGACCGCTGCGCTGGCGGTGGGGCTGGCGGCCGACGCGGTCTGGGACGCCCTGCGCGACCTGCTGGCGCGAAGCGGTCACGCGCTCGGCTACCGCCTGGCCACGAGCGCCCTCGTGCTGCTGCTGCTGGGCCTGGCCGTCGCGCCCGCCCTCGAGCGCCGTGAGGCCATCGACGCGAGCGGCGACAGCTGGGGCCGGCAGATCCTCGAGTCCACCTTCGAGGTGGTCGAGCCGAAAGCCGTGATCATCTCGTGGTGGTCGTACTCGACACCGCTGTGGTACGGCCAGCACGTGGAGGGGCGCCGTCCTGACGTGACCGTCATCGATGACCGCGACATCCTCGATGACGGATACGGCGATGTGACCGCTGCCATCGAGGCCCACCTCGGTGAGCGCCCGGTCTATGTCATCCGCCTCGACCGTGACCTGCAGGCCCTGCGCGAGTCCTACAGGCTGGAGCCAGTGATGGGCGTGCCCTTGGAGATGTACAGGGTGGAGGCGGGGCGCACGGACGCCGGAGGTCCGGCCGACTAGGATTGGAACGTGGCCGACCCCAACACCGCCCCCGACCCAGCGCCGAACGCGCACGTCGAGGCCCTGAGCTACTTCTTCCCCGCGCACGACGAGGCCGAGAACATCGAAGCCCTGGTGGAGGAGGCCCTGGTGGACCTCGGGCCCATCGCGGAGCGGTTCGAGATCATCGCCGTGGACGACGGCAGCACCGACGGCACCGACCGAGATCGCCGATCGGCTCGCCGCGCTGCACCCCGATGTCGTACGTGTCGTGCACCATCCCCGCAACCAGGGCTACGGGGCGGCCGTACGATCCGGCCTGGCCGCTGCTCGCTATCCGCTGGTCTGCTTCACCGACGGCGATCGCCAGTTCCGCGTCGCTGACCTGGCCCGGCTGACCGCACGTCTCGACGAGACGGACCGGGATGGACGCACCCCCGACGTCGTGGCCGGCTACCGCATCAAGCGCGCCGACCCTGCCGTCCGCCTGGCCTACGCCCGCACCTACCGGGCCATGCTGCGCCTCTTCTTCGGCCTGCGCGTGCGCGACCCCGACTGCGCCTGCAAGCTCTTTCGACGAGACGCGCTCGAAGGCGTGGCCGTCGAGTCTGGTGGCGCCTTCCTGTCGGCGGAGCTGCTCATCAAGATCGGCGCCCGCGGCCAGATCATCGTGGAGCAGGGCGTGCCCCACTACCCGCGCACAGCGGGGCGCGCGTCAGGCGCGGACCCGCGCGTGGTCTTGCGAGCGGTCCGCGACTTCTGGTCTCTGCGCCTGCGCCTGTGGGCCGACAAGGACAAGGCGCTCGAGCGCGGCGAGCCCGTCATCGGAGAGGCCGGCGAAGGCTAGCGCGTGTCTTCGGGCCCCTCACCGAGTCGATCGTCGAGCGGGCGGTCATCGTCAGCGACCTCAGGCTCCGACTCGTCGGGCAGGGAGCGTGTCGGAGGGGCTGGGCGGACGTGAGCCACCCTCGGGCGGATCGCTCTCGAGCGAGTTCACGAACTCGCGGAAGACGCTCAGCTTCTCGTCCTCGTCAGCCTCGGGCATGACCCCGGCGCGATCCAGCACCGCCTCGGTGGCGAAGATGGGCGCCGCCGTGCGCACGGCGAGCGCGATGGCATCGCTGGGCCGAGAGTCGATCTCGAAGTCGTCGCCACCCTGAACCAGCACGATGCGGGCACGGAAGGTCTCGTCGGCCAGGTCGGAGACGATGATGTGGCGCACGCTCACGCCCAGGTCGTCAAGCATGGTCGCGAGCAGGTCGTGGGTGAGCGGTCGCTCGGCCTCCACGCCCTGCAGGCGCATGGCGATGGACTGCGCCTCCCACGAGCCGATCCAGATCGGCAGGTAGCGCTGGGCGTCAGCCTCGCGCAGGATGACTACGTGCTGCGAGGAGAGCATGTGGACCCTGACGCTCTCGACGACCATCTCTCGTGCTGCCTGCGGCATGGGCTGATTCTAGCGGCGGCGGCCGGGTACGGCGGCTCCGACCTACCCCCCGACCGCGAGGGTCGTCTTGTAGATACCCTCAGGCGTGATCCACACCAGCTGATCGTTCTTGCGCTTCGTCTGCTTCTTGTTGAGGCCGCCTTCGATGACGTACATGCCGCGCACGTCCTCCATCTGCGTCCCGCCGTTGGCAGGCCGCCACTGCCCGATGTAGCTGCCGTCGGACTTGTCGAAGGCGACGATGCGGCCGTGCTTGGCGTCGTAGAGGTAGGCCCGCCCGAGCGTGCCCTCGGAGCCGGATCCGTCGACCATGCGGTACTCGTGGCCCGGACGCAGGTCGCCGTCGTCGGGCAGCTCGTCGAGCGAGAAGTTGCCGTCCCACTTGCCGAACTCGTAGCGGCGCAGGGTGTCGTTGAAGAGCGTGTACACGTCGAAGTCGATATAGATCTGGTCGATGTCGGCGACCTCGGAGCTGGGCGAGGAGAGCCACGGGCCGGGTGCCGCGAAGGAGCTGCCATCGAAGTCCTGGGTGTACTTCATGATCTGGTTGAGCGAGGGCTCGGCCACGTAGATGCGGTAGTTGCCGACCGGCGGGTCGTAGGCCTCGATGTCGCCGTGGCCCTCCTCGAAGCCGGTGCGACCGCGCAGGTTGATCTTGGCGAGGGTGCCGGCGCCGGCCGAGTTGGAGGGGCTCCAGCGGAAGGGGCGGCCCTTGTCGTCCACGACGATGACGTAGTCGGCCACGGCCAGCTGGGTGGGCGTGTCGATGGTCTTGCCACCACTGGCCTTGTCCCCGGCCTTGACGATGCTGGCCACGTTGCCCGTCTTGGTGTTGGCGCGGTAGACCGTGCCGTCGTTGCGGTCAAGGTAGACGGCACCGCCTCGGTCGTCATCGACGAGATAGGCGGGATCGGGGTTCTTGGGCAGCCTGGCCAGGCGCTCGACGGCCACCTCGTGCGCGTCGTAGAGCCCGTCGAGGCCGCTGGTCACCCGTGCTTCGAGATCGTCGAGCGCGGCGGCGCTGAGGCCGGTCGCGCGGGCGCGCTCGATCTCCGACCAGGCGTCACGGTAATACTGCAGGGCCGTGCCAGGCTCCGTGCCCACGAGGTTGTCAGCGCGGTTGGCAGCATCGAGAGCAGCGCCCAGGGCCGTGTCGCTGCCGGCGACCTGGCCGACCTCGCGCACGTCAGCGCCGCGGGGCACGAGGGCGAGCACCACGCCCACCACCAGGATCACGGCCACCAGGGCCAGCAGGCCCATGGCCGCTCGTCGGCGCGTCTCGGCACGAGAGTGCACGGCCGTGACCTCGTGGGCGCGAGCGTGTCGATGGGGCATGGCTTCCCAGAAGCGGTCCCGCAGCCCATCGAGGCCGTCGCGCATGCCCAGCATGGCTGAGCCGACAGCGCCGCCCACCGGCTCCGGCAAGGCTCCCGGCAGATCGCCGTAGGCGTCGCCCACCGCGGCCGTGGCGCGAGCCTGGACGCGAGAGGTCTGTTCCTTGGCTTCCACCGCGAGGAGGCCGTCCGAGCCGGCCCCACCGGCGGCCACGAAGAGATGGTGCAGGTGCTCGACGGCAGCCTGCGGGTGCAGCGTGAGGACAGCGCTCTTGAGCTCTTCGGTGCCGACCGTCTCGGTCATGTTGCGCGCCACCAGCAGGAGGGCGTCGCCCACGCTCAGCTCACCGCGCCAGACGTCGATCGACAGGCTGTCGTTGCCGGGCAGGCCGGCCGCGGCATTGCGGTCGGGCATGAGCAGGCGCGCCGCGCGTACGAGGTAGGCCTCCGTGCCGCCGAGGGTGGCGAGGTAGAGCTCGTTGTTGCGGATCACAGCAGCAGCCACACCGAGCGACCCTGGAGGAAGCCCGGCACCCTCGCGGCTGCTGCGCAACCGGCGATCGGCGGCCTTGATGGCCTTCTCCAGGCAGACCGGCACGCCGGCCGACTCGTCGTAGTAGTACTCGTGGCGGATGGTCTCGGCCACGAGCTTGGTAGCCTCCCGGGCCCGAGGTCCGGGAATGGCCGAGCCGACGACGATGAAGAGCACGCCCTTGGAGCGTGTCTTCGATCCCGTCGACGGCCGAGTAACGCTGACGGTGTCGGCTGAGGTCGATAGCCGGTCCCGCTCGCTGATCAATCCATGCTGGATCTCGAGTCGGGTAGCCATGGGCGGCCTAGTCTAGCGCGGCTCGGCAGAATCCCCGGCCGGCGGCCTTCGCACCACCACCTGTAGCTCTCGCAGGCGCTGTCCGCCGGGCGCGGAGGCGAAGGCCTCGAGGAGCTCGCTGGAGTGAAGGCGAAGCTCCTGCGCGGTCGGAGCGTCGTCGGCCGAGACGATGAGCAGTGGCGGTCGCACCTCCAACAGGCGTGAGGCACCCGCAGCGGCCGGTACCAGCTCCTCCACCATTCGCGTCCACGAGGCAAGGCCCCGAGCCGCCTCCAGCTCGTCGTCGAGGCCGAGCTGGGTGGCCAAGCCCGGCAGGAGGTCGCCGAGGCGGTGGACAGGACGCTTGCGGCTGCTCACGAGGCGGGCTCGTCGAGGTCGACGCTGCCCGGTTCCACGTGCCACAGGGTGGAGGCGGAGACGAGCGCCGGGTCGAGGTCATGGGGTGTGGTCGTGGTCACGATGGTCTGCGGCAGGTCTCCGATGCGACGGACGAGGTGGGCCCGCCGCTCGGGGTCCAGCTCACTGAAGACATCGTCGAGCAGCAACAGCGGCGGCTGGCCATCGAGCAACGTGAGCACGTCCAGCTCGGCCAGCTTGAGGGCGAGGATGGCTGTGCGCTGCTGCCCGCGGGAGGCGAACTCGGTCAGCTGGCGCTCCCCGGAGACGAAGAGGAGATCATCCCGGTGGGGGCCGACGAGCGTGGCGCCGTTCCAGACCTCCTTGTCGACCGTCTCACGCAGCCGGCGGCGGAGCGCGGCCTCGTTGCCCTCGCCTGGTCCGGGCTCGACGTTGGAACTGTAGCGCAAGCGCAGGTCGGACTCGTCGGGCGCGATCTCGCGGTGGGCCTCGGCCAGCGGCTGCGCCATGGCCTGCAGCGTCTCGTGGCGCCAGTCGAGGATGCGGGCGCCGTTCTCGATGATGGCCTCCGTCCAGTACGAGAGCTCGGCGCGATCGGCCTCCTCTTCACGGATCCGACGCAAGAGGGAGTTGCGCTGGGTGAGCGTGCGCTGATAGGTCGACATGACCGCCGCCGCGGTCGGCTCGCGCTGTGCCACGAGAGCATCGAGCAGGTTCCGCCGCAGCGCGGGCGAGCCCACGATGAGAAGCATGTCCTCGGGCGCAAAGAGCACCGTGCGCAGGACGGGCCGGAGGGCGCTGGCGCGCCGGTTCACGCCGTTGACGCGGACACGCTTGCGGGCGCCAGGGCCGGCGCCCCTGGCATGGACCACGACCTCCAGCTCCTCGCTGCGTCCACCGCTCTCGACCGTGGCCGCTGAGCGGGCGAAGGCGGCGCCCCAACGCACCATCTCAGGGTCCGCGCTGCTGCGATGCGAGCGGCCGGTCGAGAGCAGGACCACGGCTTCGACGAGGTTGGTCTTGCCCGCAGCGTTGCGCCCCACGACCACGTGCGGTCCGTCGCCGAAGACGATCTCGAGATGCTCGTAGCTCCGGAACCCATCGAGCCTGAGCGTGCGGACGGGCATCTAGCGGGCCCTGCCGCGCGGCGCGATCAGGAGGGCGTTCGCACCGGCATGATCACATGCACGTAGGCGGGGTCGTCCACGGGCTTGAGCACACCGGGGGCCAGCGGGCCACTGAGCTCGACCGCCAGCTGCTCCGCCTCCATGTTCTGGAGCGCCTCCACCATGTAGCGGGCGTTGAAGGCGATGGTCACGGGGTCACCCTCGAGCTGTGCTTCGACCTGCCCTTCGGCATCGCCGATGTCCGCCTTGGCGTTGACAGAGATCGACCCGGGATGCTCCTCCTCCCCGAAGCCCAGGCGCACGACGTTGGCCGAGGACGAAGCGATGAGCGCGGTCAGGCGCACGGCCTTGAGCAGCTCGTCGCGATCGACGAGGGCGCGCGTGCTGTGGGACGTGGGCAGGACGGACTGGTAGTTGGGGAACTGTCCGTCGATGAGCCGGCTCACGACCTCCGTGGTGTCGACCTTGAAGATGACCTGACTCTTGGCCTGGGCCAGGATGATGTCGACCGGGTCCTCCGTGTCACCGAGCACGCGCATGAGCTCGGTATACGAGCGGGCGGGGATGACCACGCTGGTCTCCTCCACCGACTGCATCAGCTCGAGGGTCTTGACCGCGATGCGGTAGTTGTCCGCGGCGGCCAGCGTCAGGACCTCGCCGGCGAACTGCGTCAGGACGCCGGTCAGGATGGGTCGGGTCTCATCTGCGGCGGCGGCGAAGGTGACCTCCGAGAGGGCGCGCTTGAGCGCCTTCTGGCTGACCTGCGTGGTGGGCCGGTCGCCGGCACCGGGGATGACCGGGAACTCCTCGGCGTCGATACCGCGGAGGTGGGTCCGGTAGCTGCCGGCCCGGATGAGGAGCGTGTCTTCGCTCTCCATCTCCAGGTCGACGCGTTCGCCCCCGGGCAGGCCGCTCACGACATCGGTGATGAGGCGAGCGGGCACGGTCATGGTGCCGTCATTCTCGATCTTGCCCGGGACCCACACGGAGATGCCGATCTCGAGGTTGGTGGCAGTCAGGCGGAGTCCGCCATCCTGCGTCTTCAGCAGGACGTTGGCGAGAACCGGCAGCGTCGCACGACTGCTGACGGCGCGACTGACGAGGGACAGGCCCCGTGCCAGGTTCTCCTGCATCAAGGACAGCTTCACGAGCGGTCGAGCTCCCTACGAGATGTACATGGGTCGTTCTAATCTTCTCATCTCACAGTCATCTTCATGCTGTGGATTCTGATGATGACCCATGGGCGCCACGGTGCGCTCACGCTGCACTCGGGCGCTCCGGGCCGGTGGACAACCTGCGCGCGAGACGTGTACGCCCCTCGGGGGTCTGTGGATGACTGCCGCAGATACCCACGCACCGCCCCGGTCTACCCACGACCGCCACCCACGGTACCGCGCCCGGCACCACGCTCGGCGGACGGGTTCTCCACAAGGGTTCCCACAGACACCGCTGGCCTCGTGGGCGAGGCGCAAGGTCCGGTACGGGCGCAGTCGCGACCATCACGTGGCCATGGACGGCCACCGCGAGCACCCGGAGTCGGACGGGGCCCCAGGAGGACGGGGCCTAGGAGTCGCTAAAGATGGACTCGCGGACCGCGGCCAGCTCCCGGCGAAGCTCCTCGTTGCGCGCGGCCTCCCGGTCGATCTTCTTGCAGGCATGCAGCACGGTGGAGTGGTCACGGCCGCCCAGCTCGGCCCCGATGCGCAGCAGCGAGACGTCGGTCTCCTCGCGCATGAGGTACATGGCGATCTGGCGTGGCACGACCACGGCGCGGTCGCGCTTCTTGCCGCGCAGGGCCTCCATGTCCACGTCGTAGTACTCGGACACCGCGATGGCGATGCGCTCGGGCGTGACCGCGCGCTTGCGCGGGCTGTAGAGCACGTTGCTGAGCACGGCCTGCGCCATGTCGACGTTGATGGGCATGCCCTGCATGGAGGCGTAGGCCACGATGCGGTTGAGCGCACCCTCGAGCTCGCGGATGTTGGAGACGACCTTGCGCGCGATGAACTCCAGGGCCTCGTGGTCGACGCGTACGCCCTGCTCCTCCGACTTGGTCCGCAGGATGGCGATGCGGGTCTCGAGGTCGGGCGCGGTGAGGTCGGCGATGAGACCCCATTCGAAGCGGCTGCGGAGGCGCTCCTCGAGCGTCACGATCTGCTTGGGTGGTCGGTCGCTGGAGAGGACGAGCTGCTTGCCGTCCTCGTGGATCGCATTGAAGGTGTGGAAGAACTCCTCCTGCGTGCGCTCCTTGTCGGCGATGAACTGGATGTCGTCGATGAGCAGGACGTCGATCTGGCGGTAGCGGGCACGGAAGTCGTCGATGCGGCCCTGCTGGATGGAGGTGATGAAGTCGTTGGTGAACTTCTCGCTGGTGGCGTAGACGACCTTCTTGCGCGGGAAGCGCTGCACCACGGCATTGCCCACCGCGTGCATCAGGTGTGTCTTGCCCAGGCCGACGCCCCCGTACAGGAAGAGCGGGTTGTAGGCCTCGCCGGGTCGCTCCGCCACTGACAGGCTGGCCGCATGCGCGAGGCGGTTCGCGCTCCCGACGATGAAGGTGCGGAAGGTGTAGCGGGAGTTGAGGTTGACACCGCCTCCCCCGGTCGCGCCGACGCGTCCGGGCTCCAGGCGGACCTTGGGGCTGTCCGCTCGAGCCGCCTCCTCCTGCGACTCCACCTCGAGCGGCGCCTCCTGGTCAAGCTCGCGAACCACGAACTCCACGTTCACGCTGTAGCCGACCACGCGCGCCAGGGTCTGGGCGATCAACGAGCGGTAGCGGTTCTCCAGCCAATCCTTCGCGAACCCGTTCGGTGCGGCGACGCGAAAGCGGTCCTCGTCCACATCGACGAGCTGCGTGTCCTTCAGCCAGGTCTCGTAGTTGGCCGGGGACAGCGATACCTGAAGCTCACCGAGGGCGGCTCTCCAGACCTGTTTCGCGTCCATCGATGGCAACGTGACCCGTACTACAGCGACCTATCCGCGCGTCCTCTCGGAGTGACGTCCCGACACCCAGGGCAGAGGCGCGATCGACATCCCATCGGAGGAACCGGGCCGACCCCCCTCGGGCCGTCACGACGGTGGCTCCAGCTTGGGTTTCCGGCACCTGCTCTCGGGGGCCGGGGCGCCAAACCTTAGCACCGGGTTTCGGGACTGCGCAACGTCTGTCTGATATACCCCCAGGGAGTATTCCCTCCCCCGCGTGCCTCGCCACGCCGCAGGGTGCCGAGCGGCCGTCCGGGACGCGCTGTTGCGGGCCCACGCGGGCCGGCGAGTGGTGGCCGAACGCACCACCTGAGGGTACTGGGGACACCAGCCGGACCGCTCCGAACCGCACCCCACCACCCCGCACTACCCGATCCGCTGCCCGGGCTCGGCACGCTCGTCCACGCTGAGCAGGGGGACCTCGCCCTCGGGCGCAAGCGCACCCAGCACCAGCACCTCGCTACGAACGCTGCCCACCTGTCGAGGGGGCAGGTTGACCACCGCCACCACGAGGCGGCCGACCAGGGCCTCGGGGTTGGGGTACGTGCGCGTGAGCTGGGCCGAGGACCGCTTGCGGCCACCGGGGCCGAAGTCGATCTCGAGCCGGTAGGCAGGTCGGCGGGCACCCTCGAGCGTCCGCGCCGAGACGATGCGGCCGACGCGCAGGTCCAGGGCCTCGAAGTCCGCGAGGGTGGCACTTCCCGGCTCGAGCAGGCGCGGCACCGCGGCCGGCAGATCTGGTGACATCTCGATTCCTCCCGGTATCGGGTGAGGCTCGCGTATAATCCGCTCGACATCGATGCGCATCGGTGCCGGGACGGCCACAAGTGGTCTACCGCATCGCGGGGACGTATCGCTCACATCCACATCGGCAGGCCGGTCCACGAATGATGGTCCTGACCGTCTGCCCGAAGGAGCCCAGACCCCAGTGACGAAGCAAACGTACCAGCCCAAGAAGCGCCATCGCGCCAAGGAACACGGCTTCCGCAAGCGCATGAAGACCCGCAGTGGCCGCAAGGTGCTCGCCACCCGGCGGGCGCGTGGCCGCAAGAAGCTCACCGCCTGAGCGCCGGCTGACCCGGAAGGGGGCCGTGCCGACACTCCGTGCTCGCGAGGACTTCGCGCTCATCAGCGAGAAGGGCCGCACGCGCTCGGACCGACTCATGGTCGTCCGCTTCGTACCCAATGGCCGCGATCACGACCGCTATGGCATCTCGACTGGACGCCACCTTGGAGGGGCCGTCCAGCGTAATCGTGTGCGCCGGCGCGTCCGCGAGATCCTGCGCCGCGTCCCCAACGAGACCGGCCACGGCTGGGACATCCTCGTGATCGTGCGCCCGCCGGCCGTCGGTGCCTCGTTCGACGATCTCCGCTCCGCGCTCGAGCGGCTCCTCGGCCTGGTCCGTCGTTCGGTGAAGGCCACTTCGTGAACTCCCTCAGCCGTGCCGGCCGACGTATCGGCATCGGCTTCATCCACGCCTACCGCAAGGTGCTTTCCCCGCTCTTCGCCGGTTCGTGTCGATATGAACCCTCCTGTTCGATGTACACCGAGCAGGCCATCAACAAGTACGGGCTGCTGAAGGGCAGCTGGATGGGTGCCAAGCGCATCGCCAGCTGCGGCCCCTGGCGTCCCGGCGGCTATGACCCGGTGAAGTGATGAACATCCGCTCCGCGCTCGCAGCGCCCTTCCGCCTGTCCTTCCTTGACCTCATGGCCGCGGTGGCCATCGCCATCCTCGCGTTCGGCATGGCCATCGGCCCGGTCATGGGGCAGGACGCCAGCCCTTCGACGCAGCCCTCGGCCAGCATCGAGGCCAGCGCCGAGACCACGCCCGACGCCGAGACCACGCCCGACGCGGAGACCACGCCCGACGCGGAGACCACGCCCGACGCGGAGACCACGCCCGACGCGCAGGCCAGCGTCGAGCCGTCGGCCTCGCTCGACCCGGAGGGATCCGCGGCACCGGATGCGGAGGCGGAGACGGACCCGTGCGCGCCCGCGGCCACGCAGGACCCCAACGTCTCGCCTGACCCGGACGCTACCGATGCCCCACCGGAGAACCTCTGCCCGGCGCAGCCCAGCAGCAATCCCCTGGACCTGCTGGCCTGGCTCTTCACGCCCATCTTCCAGATCATCTTCATCGGCCTCGCCGAGATCTACGACATCACCGGTGACATCGGCATCAGCATCATCCTGCTGACGATCATCATCCGCATCCTGCTCATCCCGGTGTTCCGCGCGCAGATCGTGTCGCAGCGGCGGATGCAGATGCTGCAGCCGGAGCTGCGGGCCATCCAGGCCAAGTACAAGGGCGACCGCCAGAAGATCTCCGAAGAGCAGATGAAGCTGTACAAGGACCGTGGCGTGAACCCGGCCTCCGGCTGCCTGCCTGCGGTGCTGCAGCTCTTCCTGCTGCTGCCCATGTACCAGGTCTTCATGCGCGGCCTGAACGCCCCGGACATCACCTCGATGCTGAGCGTCAAGATCCCCTTCACCGACACCGAGGTCCAGGTCGTGGACGTCGCCTGCTACAACCCGACGGACCCGTACGCGCCCTGCATCAACCCTGATATCCCCTGGCTGGCCTGGCTGCCCAAGATCGACAACGGCCTCGTGTTCCCCGGCTATCCCGGCGGCCTGCCCGCGAACGAGCCGGAGATCTTCATCATGGTCTTCGGCGGCCTTGGCCTCGGCCTCTCGCTGCTGGCCCTGGTGTCGGCCGCGGTGCAGCTCGTCCAGTCGCGGATGATGATGAACCGCAACATCGCCCCGGGCGACACCACCGCCAGCACCACCAACCGCATGATGCTGCTGCTGCCGCTGTTCTCGATCGTCTACGGCGCGATCCTGCCGGCGGGTCTGTTCATCTACTGGATCACGACCTCGGTCTTCAGCGTCGTGCAGCAGTTCCTGATCAACGGCTTCGGCGGCCTCTTCCCGCTCTTTGGCTGGACCCCGCGTTTCGCAAGGGACTTCGAGGCGCCGTTCCCGGTGAGCATGCCGCAGCCCAAGCCCGCTGATCCTGCCAAGGACAGTGGCCAGTCCACCACGACCACCAAGCGCTCCGCCAAGGAGAGCGCCGCGGGAACCATCAAGCCGGCACGGCGTCGCAGCCGTCGCCGAGGGAGACGACGATGAGCGAATACCAGGAGTTCACGGGCAAGACCGTCGAGGAGGCGCTGAAGAACGCGCGTGAGGAGTTCGGGGTCAGCGGGCTCTCGGACCTCGACTTCGAGATCTTGACCCAGGGCAGCCGAGGCGTGCTGGGCATGGGCGCAGAGCCCGCCCGCATCATCGCGGCTCCCAAGTCGGCGCTCGGTGGCGCCACGCCCAGGAAGGAAGTGGCCCAGAAGGCCGCACCGCCGGTCGAGGCCGCACCCGCGGTCGAGGCCGCACCACCGGTCGAGCCTGCCCCGCGCCCGGACGACGGCCCCTCCGAGCCCAGGCCACGTCGGCGCCGCGAGCGCGACGGCGAGGGCGGCGAGCGCAAGCGTGGTCGCAGCAGCAGCCGGGGCAAGGAGACCTCCAAGGTCGGCGATGCTGCCACGGCGGAGGTCGCGGCCGCGGTCGCGGCCGGCTCGTCGGCCAAGGCCAAGCCTGAGCCCAGTGACGACGAGATCACTCCGGAGGCCCTGGAGGCAGGCAAGGAGATCCTCGAGCAGCTGGTCGAGATGATGGGCTACGACGCCGCCGTGGAGGTGACCACCGGCGCCACCGCCAAGCTGACCGTCTATGGCGCTGACGAGGAGGAGAAGGAAGCCCTGGGCGCGCTGATCGGCCGCAAGGGCGAGCGCCTCTCCGCGCTGCAGCACCTCGTGAACCTCATGCTCAGCCGCAAGATGGGCACCTGGACACGCGTGCTCGTGGACGTCGAGGACTACCGCGGTCGCCGGGAGCAGCAGCTGGTGGAGGTGGCCACCCGTGCTGCCGAGCGCGTCTCCGAGACCGGTCAGATGCTGCAGCTCGAGCCCATGTCCGCGCTCGAGCGCCGCTGGGTCCACATCGCCCTGCGTGATGTGGACGGCGTTACCACGCAGTCCATCGGCGAGGAGCCGATGCGGCGGGTGGTGGTCATCAAGGCCTAGCGCGCAGCCCCAGGGGCCCCGGCGCCCGCATCCAAGACGACCCCGTCAGTGCTGACGGGGTCGTGCTGTGTCTGCGAGTTGGTGGAGATGGGGGAGAGTCGAACTCCCCGTCCAGAACCTTCTGCCGAAGACCACTACGAGCGTATCCGATGATTTGTCGTCGACCTGCCGTCCCGGCATCGGCACCGTGGCGTCAGGTCCAGTCACGTCCCCTTTCGGGCTTGACTCCGGGCTACGTGACGCTTACCTGGAGCGCATCCCCGCTGAATGATGCTTCCACAGCCCGCGGGGACGAGACTGCTTCCACACTCACCTTACGGCCTAGGCCGCGAGGGCGAGAGTCGGCTGGCGGTTGTTGCCAGTTACTTCGTTTTTGCCACCTGATTAACGAGGCCCGATGGCAACCTCGACTCGCGTTCTTCGGGGTTCGGGCCCTGTCGAGACCACGCATCCCCATGGACCACATAGTGTAATCCGGCGGAGGGAGCCGCGCCAGTGGCATTCCCGTGCGACAAGCCAGTCCGACGCGCCTCGTCCGGCTCGAGCGTCGGGTCTGCCTGGGCCTCGGGCCATCCGGCCGCCGGTCGGCTAGCGGCCGCGCATGGCGTCCGCCACCTCGCGCTCCATGTCGCGCCTGGACTGGCGGTCGGCGATGTCGCGTCGGTGGTCATAGTGCTTCTTGCCCTTGGCCAACCCGACCTCGATCTTGGCTTTGCCGCGGTCGTTGAAGTACATCGAGAGCGGCACCAGGGTCAGGCCCTTGGCCTTGGTGCGGCCGACCAGCTGATCGATCTGCGTGCGATGCAGGAGCAGCTTGCGGTCGCGCATGGGCTCATGGTTGTAGCGGTTGCCGCCGGCCCACGGCGCGATGCGGGCGCCGACCAGCCAGGCCTCGCCGCCCTCGATACGGGCGTACGCGTCCTGCAGGTTCACCGAACCATCACGCACTGACTTGATCTCCGTGCCGGTAAGGACGATACCGGCCTCGAACGAGTCCTCGATGGAGTAGAGGTGGCGGGCTTTGCGGTTGGTCGCGACGGTCTTGCCCATCTGCGGGGCTCCTTGAGTGTCGATCGGCGTTGGCGGCGGCCCCTAAGGGTCGCACAGGCACACGAACGCCGGCCCAGCTGGGCCGGCGTCCCTGCGGCTTGCACCACTCGTCGGAACGACTAGCGTCGAACCTCCGAGGCGGTGCTGCTACTTAAACGACTATGCATTACACACCACCTCCTTTCGTTCGAGGGAACGGTACCTGACCTGTCAAGCCCGTGCCACGAGGGACGCTAGGGCGAGGCGCCAGGTGTCGCCGCAGGCGCTGGCCATGGCTCGTCAAGCAGCAGGGCCACGGCTGCTGCGACCTGTTCGTCGAGGCTGGGGTCAGCAGCGCTGTCGCCGGCCCAGTAGCGCTCGCGCTCGAGGCCCACGGTCACATCCGGGGTCAGGCCCTCGCCGTGGATCCAGGTCTTGTCCCGGGTCAGCCACTTGGCGATCGAGAGCCGATAGCCACCGTTCTCGCCCGGCAGCTCGCTCCACTCCTGCACGGTGCCCTTGCCGAAGGTGGGTTCGCCTACTAGCTGAGCCCGTCCGGCATCCTGCAGGGCCCCAGCGAGGATCTCGCTGGCCGAGGCCGAGCCGCCGTTGACCAGCAGCACAAGCTCGATGCGGGGGTCGGTAGCGATCCCCTCACCGGTGACGCTGATGGCCACCTGCGTGCCGTCGGCGTCTTCCTCCCAGAACACCGCACCCTCCTCGATGAACTGGCTGCTGATCTCGACGGTCGCGTCGACGAAGCCGCCGGGGTCGTCGCGCACGTCGATGATGAGCTTGTCCAGGCCGGCATCAAGGTGTGCCTGCAGGTCTGCCTCGAAGTCATCCGCGGCGTTGCTGCTGAAGTTGTCGATGGAGATGTAGCCGATGCGACCATCGGCCAGGGTGGCGCTGCGGACGTCGTCGGCGACGACGGTGTCACGGGTGATGGGGATCTCCAGCTCCTGGCCCACCCGGTCCACGGTCAGGGCGACCTCGCTCCCGCGCGGGCCGCGGATGAGCCACACCGACTCGTCGATGGTGCTGCCCTCCAGCAGCTCACCGTCGACACCCGTGACCACGTCGCCGGCCAGCAGCCCCGCTCCCTCCGCGGGGGCACCACGCAGCACCTGCACGACCCGCAGGCGGCACTGGTCGTCGATGACCTCGCAGCGCGCACCGGTGTCGTCGGTCGTGTCCATCACCGCGCCGATGCCCTCGAACTCACCCATGGCATCGTCGAGCGCGGCATCGTACGCATCCGGCGGCATGTAGGCCGAGTAGGGGTCTTCGAGCACGTCGAACATGCCCTCGAGCGCGCCTCCGAGCACCTCCTCCGGCACGGGCGTGCCGATGTAGCGATCAGCGATGTCCTGGTAGGTGCGGGTGAAGGCTTCGATGGCGGCACGCTCATCGGCGTTGCGGCCCGTCGTGGCCCCGCCCAGGGTCATGCCGGCCCAGAAGATGGCGGCAGCGCCCATGGCCAGCAGCACGACGGCCGTGAGCGTGACCGAGGGTCCGTCCCCGCCGGGCGTCGGGGCGTCCGGTCCCGTGGCGGGCGGAGGGGCTGAAGGGCTGCCGTGGGGCGCGCTCATGGGCGTGGTCCGGAACCTAGCGCAGGTACGTGCGCACGCTGATCCAGGCGCCCACGCCGCCGAGGCCCAACCCGGCCACGAGCGTGATGAGCGAGATCTGGTAGGTCAGTGACTGGTCGAAGCCCAGGGGTACGGAGCCCGCGATGTCGCTGGCGATGTCGCTGATGGCGGGTGATGCCAGCAGCAACAACAGCAGGGTGATGAACGCTCCCGCCAGACCGATGAAGACACCCTCGAGGATGAAGGGCCAGCGCACGTAGCGATCCGATGCTCCCACCAGGCGCATGATCTCGATCTCCTGGGCCCTGGCCATGAGCGCCATGCGGATGCTGTTGACGACGATGAGCAGCACGGTCAGGGCCACGAAGCTGAGCACGATGAAACCCAGGTTGCGCAACTGCGCGGTGAGCTCGACGAGGCGGTCGATGCCGGTCTGTTGTCCCAGCACGCGCTGGACGATGCTCGTCTGGTCCTCCAGCATGACCACCACGGCGCGCGACTGACGGGGGTCGCTCAGCTCGATGGAGTAGTAGGCGTTGAAGGGGTTGAAGCCGGCGTAGGCCGCGGTGATGTCGGTGTCGCCCTGTTCGGCCCGGTCGGCCGTGAAGCGCTCGAGGGCCTCCTCCTTGCTCACGTACGTGACGGTGGCCACGTCGGGGCGCTCCTGCAGGGCCTGCTGGAAGGCCAGCACCTGGTCGGCCGTGAGCCCCGCGTGCACCTCGGCTCGAACCTCCACGCGCGACTCCACGTAGGCCAGGCCGGCCTCGACCCCGTTGACGACGATGACCAACGCGCTCAAGAGGATGAGCATCAGGATCATGGTGAAGGTGGCCGCGAAGGTCATCACGCTATTGCGCCACAGGCCCTGCAGCGCCTGCCGGACGGAGAAGCGGAGGAAGTGCATCAGCAGACCGCCCTAGTACTCACGGTGATAGCCGCCGACCTCGTCCCGCACCACGCGGCCGTCTTCAAGCGCGACCACGCGCCGGCGCAAGGCGGTCACGACCTCCGCGTCGTGGGTGGCCATGAGCACGGTCGTGCCCATCTCGTTGATGCGCAGCAGCAGCTGGATGATCTCCCAGCTGATGAGGGGGTCCAGGTTGCCGGTGGGCTCGTCGGCGATGATGAGGCGCGGGTCATGGACCATGGCCCGGGCGATGGCCGTGCGTTGCTGCTCGCCACCGGAGAGCTGGTCCGGACGCTGCTTGGCCTGCTCGGTGAGCCCGACGAGGGCGAGCGCGCGCTTCACAGCCGGCTCCATCAGCCGCTTGGGCGTGCCCGTGACGTCGAGCGCGAAGGCCACGTTCTCGTAGACGGTCTTGCGCGGCAGCAGGCGGAAGTCCTGGAAGACGATGCCGATCTTGCGCCGCAACAGCGGCACTTCCTTCCTCTTCATGCGACCGAGGTCGTGGCCGGCGACCTCCACGCTGCCCTCGCTGGCCTTCTCGTCACGCACGAGCAGCTTGATGAGGGTGGACTTGCCCGCACCCGAGGGGCCCACGAGGAAGATGAAGTCACCCTCGGGGATGACCAGGTCGACGTCGATGAGCGCTTCCTTGCCCGTGCCGTAGGTCTTGCTCACGCCCGCCAGGCGCACCGAATCGGGCCGTTCTGCCGGAGGCAGCGGCTGACCGGGCATGGCGGGTCCGGGCTGTCCATATCCGGGCGCCACTGGGGTAGGCACCTGATCGGACCGGGGTACTCCTGGCGGTGGCCCGGCGACAGCCCGGGAAACGGCGTCGCTCATCGGCCGGGAGCGTAGCACAGGGTTCGGCGTCGACCCGTCAGCGGGGCTCCGCGCGAGCCAGGCGTGCGAGCACACGATCGTGGAGCAGGCCATTGGTCGCGAGCACGCCCTGAGCGGGCATGTCGGAGCCGCCCCGGATGTCCGTCACGCGCGCGCCCGCGTGCTCCAACACCGCTCGAGGACCGGCCAGGTCCCAGAGCTTCAGCTCGGACTCGACCATGACCTCGGCCGCGCCTTCGGCGACGAGCATGTAGCCGTAGAAGTCGCCCAGCCCGCGGTCGCGCCAGACCTCGCCCAGCATGGGTCCGAACCCGGGCGCCCAGCCGGACGCTGCGATGCTGGGGTAGGACGAGTAGACCACGGAGGCCTCCTCGAGGCGGTCGACCGTGGAGACCGAGAGGCGCGCGGCTGAGTCCCGATCCCACCCGCCGGGGGTCGTCTCGACGGCCCAAGCGCCACCGGCCTGCCAGCTGAACCAGCGTCGGTGCAGGGCAGGGGCGCTGACCGCGCCGACAGCCAGGACTCCGTCGATCTCGAACCCGATGAGGGTGGCGTAGATGGGCACGCCACGCATGTAGTTGTGGGTGCCGTCGATGGGGTCGATGATCCAGCGCCGCCCGCCCGCCGCGTCGGCCACGCCGTACTCCTCGCCCACCAGGCCGTGATCGGGGAAGCGATCCGCGATGCGCTCGCGGATCGCTCGCTCCACGGCCGTATCGGCCTCGGTCACGAAGGAGGCGTCGGGCTTGGCCTCGATGCGGATGGCGCGACGGAACGAGGCCAGGGAGAGGGCGTCGGCCTCATCGCAGGCTGCCAGCGCCACCTCCACGGCGGCGCCGATCTCGGTGTTGGGGTCAGGCAGGGTGAATCGTGTCATCGGTCCTCCAGCTGCGCCTACAGGAGCGCGAAGCTCATGGGCATGTAGCGGTCGAAGCGGGGCCCCGGGCCCTGTGCGCAGTGGACGGCAGGAGTGCCGTCGATGCGCAGGCCCGCGGCCAGCAACGGGACCAGTGCGGTCGCGGCCGGTCCCGGCACGACCAGCTGCCGACCCTCGAGCACGTCGGTCAGTCGCACGAGATAGCCGATGAACCCGGGCAGGTACTCGGGCTCCACCGCCGCCACCGGCCCGATGCGTCCGCTGGGATGAGCGTAGCCGTAGCCCAGCACGGCCCCGGCAGCGTCGGTGAAGAGGGCGCCGGTCCGCTCGCGGGCCCAGAAGGTGTGGTCGGCAGGGCGCTCGTAGCCCAGCAGCGCACGATCGAGCGCCGCCACCGCCTCAGCCTGCAGTGGCCGTCGCTGCACGTCCAGGGGCACCGAGGGCAGGGCTTCATCGGGGAGGGTCCCCCGGATGAGATAGAGCGGCGTTCGAGGGGCCATGCCCATCCTGGCGTAGAGACCCGTGGAGACCGGCTGGTTGGCCTCGGCACAGGTGGACAACCGCTCCACGCCCTCCCCTGCCCCCGCCACGCAGGCGTCGAGCACGGCCCGCCCGATGCGCCGGCCCTGCCACGCGGGCTCCACGAAGAGGAACGAGAGAAAGGCTTCCACGCCACGGCGCATGACGATCCCGAAGGCCATCACCCGGCCGTGGTCGTCGGCCACGTAGCAGGACTGCGGGTCGGTCCCGAGCAGGTGCCCGAAGTGCATCTCCAGCGGCGCCGCATTGCGCGGCGGGAGCGGCTGGCCCCGCTGCCGGTCGAGGTCCTCGATCGCGTGGAAGAAGACCTCCAGCATGGCCGGGATGTCGGCGGCCGTGGCGACCCGCAACTCAGGCAGTGCCGCCCTCCCGCTCGGTGGCGACTCGCTCCAGCTCGGCCACCATGAAGGCGTCGAGATCGCCGTCGAGCACGGCCGTGGTGTTGCCCGTCTCGTGCTCGGTGCGGTGGTCCTTGACCATCTGGTATGGGTGCAGCACATAGGAACGGATCTGGTTGCCCCAGCCCGCGTCGACGTGCTCGCCCTTCAGCTCGCGGATCTCCGCCTCACGCTCCTCGAGACGTCGCTCCAGCAGCCGCGCCCGCAGGATCTTCATGGCGGCCTCGCGGTTCTGGTGCTGCGAGCGCTCGTTCTGGCTTTGGGCCACGATGCCGGTGGGGATGTGGGTCAGGCGCACGGCCGAGTCGGTCTTGTTGACGTGCTGCCCGCCGGCGCCCTGGGCGCGGTAGGTGTCGACCTTCAGCTCGTCGTCGGGGATCTCCTCGACCTCCGCGGCCTCCGCCACCTCCGGCAGGATCTCCACCTGCACGAAGGTCGTGTGCCGCCGCGACTGGGAGTCGTACGGGCTGATGCGGACCAGACGGTGGACACCAGCCTCCGCTCGCAGCCAGCCGTAGGCGCGTCGACCCTGGACCGAGACGGTCGCGCTCTTGATGCCGGTCTCCTCGCCCTCGAGGCGATCCACGATCTCGGTGCCGAAGCCGCGTCGTTCACACCAGCGCAAGTACATGCGCAGCAGCATCTCGGCCCAGTCGGTGGCCTCCGTGCCGCCAGCCCCGGCGCTGATGCTGATGAAGGCGTCGGAGTCGTCGTACTCGCCCGAGAAGAGCAGGCTCGTGCGCATCCGCTGGTAGTCGGCCTCGATGCCCTTGAACTCGGCCTCCAGCTCAGCCTCCAGGTCGGCATCAGCGGACTCCGCCGCCAGCTCGGCCAGCTCGGCCAGCTCGTCCGCGCGGCTGATGAGGCCGTTCCAGGCCTCGAGCTCGTCGCGCAGGCCGTCGGCCGCGCGTAGCACGCGCTTGGCTTCGCGCGAGTCGTTCCAGAACTCGGGTTGGGAGGCGCGGTCGTCGAGCGCCGCGAGCTCCTCTGCCTTGCTGGCTAGGTCAAAGCCTCCCCGAGGTCGAATGGACGCGGGACGCGAGGTCCCGGATCAGAGCGTGGTCCATCGGCTGTCGGGGTCTTGGTGATTAGCGACGTGAGCGCAGGTCCTGCAGCAGCAGGGGCCTCAGCTCGATGATCTTGAGCGCGGTCTTGCTGCGGGCGACCACGGGGTTCACGCACGGGCAGTAGCCGTTGTGAACGCACTCACCGCAGTTGCCGTCACAGTCCAGCCAGGCGGCATAGCTGCAGTTGCGGCAATCACGCTCACAGGCGATCAGGTCGGTGAACGACAGATCGCCGATCTCGGCTCCGGGCTCAACCGAAAGCGGCTTCACTTATGTTGCTCTCCCTCATCGGACCGTTAGCCAGGGCACGTTCCTTGCTACGGCCGCGTAATGACACACCGGCGGGTGTGGCCGCCGGTGTTTGCCCAAGAGTGTACGAGCGGAGGCGCTTCCACACAAGGGGTCGGCGAAGATTCCAGGACGCTCACGCCGAGCGTGGACGAGCGAGCGTCCGTCTACGGGCGGAACGCGCGGGGCGCCTATACTTGGACGTCCATGCGCAAGTTCCTCTCCCGCCTCGCCGGGACTTCCGAAGTGTCCAACCTCAAGCCGTTCCAGCCCCTGGTCGACAGGATCAACGAGCTGGAGGCTCACTACGCCGGCCTGTCCGACGAGCAGATCCGGGCGGAGATGGCCGATGTGCGCCAGGAGGTCGGTGAAGCCGCGCCGGCCACCGAGCCCAGCGAGGAGGAGATCCACAGCCCGGACTCCGAGACCCGTGCCAACCTGCGCCGTGCGCGCGAGAGGGCGGACTTCAAGCGCATGCAGTCGGCGCTCGACGAGGTCCTGCCCGACGTCTTCGCTGCGGCTCGCGAGGTCAGCCGGCGCAAGCTGGAGATGCGGCCCTTCGATGTGCAGCTGCTGGGCGGCATCGCGCTCCACCGCGGCACGATCGCGGAGATGAAGACCGGCGAGGGCAAGACCCTCGTGGCGCCCCTGGCAGCCGCCCTCAACGCCATGTCTGGCTGGGGCGTCCACATCGTGACCGTCAACGACTACCTGGCCAAGCGCGACCCGCAGTGGATGGGCCCCATCTATCACGGCCTGGGCCTCTCGCTGGGCATCATCCAGCACGACACGGCCTACCTCTACGATCCCGAGTACCCGACCAGCGACGAGACGCTGCTGCACCTGCGCCCCGTGGAGCGCAAGGAGGCCTATGACGCGGACGTCACCTACGCCACCAACAACGAGCTGGGCTTCGACTACCTGCGCGACAACATGGTCCAGGAGCTCAGCGAGCGCGTGCAGCGAGAACGACGGTTCTTCGCCATCGTGGACGAGGTCGACAACATCCTCATCGACGAGGCCCGCACACCCCTGATCATCAGCGGAGCGGCCGGTGAGTCGGGCGACCTCTACAAGGTCTTCGCCCGCCTGGTCCCGCGACTCGAGGCGCGACCCGAGGGCGCCGAGGAGGGCGGTGACTACTTCGTCGACCTCAAGGAGCACGCTGTCTCGGCCACCGAGGAAGGCATCGCCAAGATCGAGAAGATGCTCAACATCCGCGACCTCTACGGCGTGGAGACGGACCCTCGGCTACCCCGGCACTTCGAGCAGTCGCTGCGTGCACACGCGCTCTACAAGCGTGACCGCGACTACATCGTCAAGGACGACGAGATCGTCATCGTGGACGAGTTCACTGGCCGCCAGATGCCGGGTCGGCGCTGGTCCGAGGGCCTCCACCAGGCTGTCGAGGCCAAGGAGGGCGTGCGCGTCCAGCGCGAGTCGATGACCATGGCCACGGTCACCTTCCAGAACTACTTCCGCCAGTACGACAAGCTCGCCGGCATGACCGGTACGGCCATGACCGAGCAGGAGGAGTTCTACAAGATCTACCAGCTGGAAGTGATGGCCATCCCCACGCACCTGCCCATGATCCGTGAGGACTTCCCGGACCTGGTCTTCCGCGACGAGGAGGCCAAGTTCAACGCCGTCATCGAGGAGATCGCAGAGCAGCAAGCGTCGAGCCGTCCCGTGCTCGTGGGCACCACCTCGGTGGAGAAGAGCGAGTCGCTGAGCCGGGCGCTCAAGAAGCGTGGCGTGAAGCACGAGGTGCTCAACGCCAAGTTCCATGAGAAGGAAGCACCCATCGTGGCCCAGGCGGGCCGTTCCGGTGCTGTCACCATCGCCACCAACATGGCCGGCCGCGGCACTGACATCAAGCTCGGCGGCGATCCGGTCGGCCTCACCAGTCAGCTCCTGCACAAGCGCGGCCTCAATCCCGCGGAGGTGGAACCCGAGGTCTACGCGGAGGTCTTTGCGCAAGCCAAGGCCGATTGCGACGAGGACCACGACAAGGTGGTGGCTGCGGGCGGCCTGCACATCATCGGCACCGAGCGCCACGATGCTCGCCGCATCGACAACCAGCTGCGTGGTCGCTCCGGCCGCCAGGGCGATCCCGGCTCCTCGCGCTACTTCCTCTCCCTTGAGGACGCGCTCCTCAAGCGCTTTGCCAACGAGCGCGTGACCGCCCTCATGGAGCGCATGGGCCTGGAGGGCGAGGTGGCCATCGAGTCCCGCATGGTCTCCAAGACCGTGGAGAACGCCCAGTCGCGCGTCGAGGGCTACAACTTCGACATGCGCAAGCGCATCGTCGAATACGACGACGTCATCAACAAGCAGCGCGTGCGTATCTACGAGGAGCGCGACAAGGTCCTGCACAACGAGGACCTGAGCGAGACCGTCCTGGCCTTCGTGGAGCAGGAGCTCGCAGGCGTCATCGCCGATCACCTCGGTGAAGTGGAGGCCGACTGGGACCTCGAGGGCCTGAGCGAGTCGCTCGGCGCGCTGGGCCTCAGCGGGGACGTCTTCAGCGCGGACGCGCTCGACGAGCAGGGCAGCCGTGAGGACATCATCGACTACGTCAACGAGCACGCCGCGCAGGCGCTCGACGCGCGTGAGGCCGAGTACGGCGAAGAGACCTGGTCGCTGGTCGAGCGCGCGGTCCTGCTGCGTGCCATCGACACCCTCTGGGTCGAGCACCTGACCGAGCTGGAGGACTTCCGCAAGGGCGTCGGCCTGCGTGGCTACGGCGGACGCGACCCGCTCGTGGAGTTCAAGCGCGAGGCCTTCAGCCTCTACGACGAGCTGCGCGGCTTCATCCAGCACCAGGTCGCGAGCACGATCTTCCGCGTCAGCGTCCAGCAGCGCCAAACCGCTCCAGCCCAGGAAGCGCAGGCCATGCCCACCCTCTCACCGGAGCAACTGGCCAAGCTCAAGGGCGGCGGCAACGGCACCCCGGCCGCACGAGTGGACACCAGCGCCGCCCCGGCTGAGGGCGTCGGCACGGTCACGCCGGCGGTCTCCTCGGGTGGCAGCGCCACCGCCACCAGCGGCGCGAGCGTGACCACGACCACGCAGGTCATCCCGGGTCTGCGCCCCGAGACACCCAAGAACGTGCAGCTGCAGAAGGGTGATGAGCTGGTGGACAGCGCACCGGCCAAGGCGGCTGGAGTGGCGCCCGACGGTGAGAAGATCGGGCGCAACGACCCCTGTTACTGCGGTTCGGGCAAGAAGTTCAAGCGTTGCCACGGCGCGGCCTGAGCGAGCGTCACCCAGAGCCGCGTCGCTGACCGTCGCCGCGGCGATCTACTGCCGGAGGGCGATGGCCGCAGCCTCGCTGAGCGTATCCACCACCGGCGCTCCGGTCGCTTCCAGCAGGTGTCGTGCGCTGCTGCCGGTCGTGACCAGCACCGAGCGCGCGCGATTGGCCACCGCGGCCTCGTGGTCATCGACGGAGTCGCCGATGACGACGGTGCACGCTGCGTCCACGCCCATGGCCTCGAGGTGGCGCTCCATGCGCGCGGCCTTGCTGCCGTCGCTGTCGCGAGTGGGGCTGCCCTCGATGAGCATGAAGCGCTCCCGGATGCCGTGTCGGTCGACCAGCCTCTGGAGCTGTTCGTCCTGCGCCATCGAGAGCAGCGACTGCGAGGCCCGCGCGGCGAGCAGGTCCATGGCCTCGTGGGCGTCTGGTCGCAGCCCTACTGCCTCAAGCTCGAGTTCGTACTCCAGCTCGTAGCGCTCGCGGATGTAGGCGTACTCCCCTCGGCTGATGGGTCGCCCGAACAGATCCGCGTAGAAGTCACTGAAGGGACGCCGAAAGCTGGCTCGGATCGCGTCGGCAGTCACACCAGGCACGCCCATGGAGGCGAAGGTACGCCGCGCGATGCGTGCCGTCAGCTCGAAGTCGTCGAAGAGGGTCCCGTTCCAGTCCCACACCACGTGGGTGAGGACAGGGCGAACGGCGGACGGCACCTAGGCCGGCAGGCTCCAGACGCCGCTGCCGTAGCCGACCACCAACAGCACCAGGGTCAGGGCTGCGAGCAGCACCAGCGCCAGCACCGCGATGCGCGGGTCCGTCTTCTCGACCTCGGGGTTCTCCAGCGGGGCGGCATCCCAGCGACGTGATCGCAGCTGATCGCGATAGTCATCGACCTCTGGCGCGCCGGCTTCCAGCCCTCCCTCGGCGCTGGGGCGATACAGCGTGGTCTTGGCCTCGCCGTGCGCCGGCTGCAGGCCCGATGGGTCGGTCATGCGGGCTCCTCGTCATCCTCGCCCCAGAGCAGCATCTCCTGGGTGCGTTGCATCTCGGAGGAGAATAGCGCGCCCACGGAATGGCCCTGGTGGATGCGGGCGATGGCCTCGCCGATGAGCGGCGCCACCGAGAGCACCTTGATCTTGTCGAGCTGGCCTGCGCTCGGCAAGGGAATGGTATCGGTGATGACGACCTCTTCGATGGCCGAGTCGCGGATGCGGTCGACGGCCGGGTCCGAGAGCACCCCGTGCGTGGCGCAGCCGTAGATCTCGCGGGCACCCTCCCGCTCGAGGGCCTTCGTCGTCTCCACCAGCGTCCCGCCGGTGTCGATCTCGTCGTCCACGATGATGGCGCGCTTGCCGCGCACCTCACCGATGACGTTCATGACCTCCGCTCGGTCGTCGTTGCCCTCGCGGCGCTTCTCGATGATGGCGAGGGGCGCGCCAACCAGCTCGGCGAAGGTCCGGGCGCGCTTGGCGAAGCCGAGGTCCGTGACCACGACCACGTTCTCCAGCTCCTTCTGCTGCCAGTAGTTGGAGAGCAGGTGGGTCGCGGTGAGCTCATCGACTGGGATATTGAAGAAGCCCTGGATCTGGCCCTGGTGCAGGTCCATGGTGAGCAAGCGGTCGGCCCCCGCGACACTGATCATGTCGGCCACCAGGCGAGCCGTGATGGGCACGCGTGGTTGATCCTTCTTGTCCGAGCGCCCGTACGAGTAGTAGGGCACGACGGCGGTGATGCGACCGGCGCTGGCGCGCTTGAAGGCGTCGATCATGATGAGCAGCTCCATGATCGACTTCTGCACCGGCTTGCAGGTCGGCTGGACGAGGAAGACGTCCTTCTCACGTACGTTGTCGACGATGCGCACGAAGATATTCTCGTTGGCGAACTCGAACACCTCCGAGCGGCCCAGATCGGCGCCAAGGTAGCGACCGATCTTGCGGGCGAGCGCCGGGTTGGCGTTGCCGCTGTAGAGGCCGAGCGCCTCTCCCAGCCGTGCACGCTCGGGCTCGCCGAAGGTTGTCATGCCTTCATCCGCGCCGGGTCGGTCATGCCTGCTCCGCTTCGTCGTTGCCGGGGCCGCCCTCGTCGGGCCCGTCGCCGCCATTCTCACCGAGGTCGCGCTGCTCTGCCAGCCCTTCCCGGAAGACGGCGATGCCGGCCACCGAGTCGCCCGCGTTGAGGCGCATCACGATGACGCCGCGTGCCCCGCTGCCGTAGCGGTTGATGGACTGCACATCGGTGCGCACGACCTGGCCCTCCTTGGAGATCAGCAGCAGCTCCTCGTCAGACTCGTCGACCAGCTCCACGGCGGCGACCCTGCCGCTCTTGGCCCCTTCGAGCGAGATGAGGCGAACCCCCTGACCGCCGCGGTGCTTGGGCCGGAACTCGGAGTTGGCCACGCGCTTGCCGTAGCCGGTCTCGGTGAGCACGAGGATATCCATATCCTCGCGCAGCACACCCATGACCACGACGCGGTCGTTCTTGTTGGCGAGGCGGATGCCGATGACGCCGGCGGCATCGCGACCCATGGTCCGCACCTCCGACTCCTTGAAGCGGGCGATGCGACCCATCGACGTGGCCAGGATGATGTCGTCCTGACCCGAAGACACCGCCACCCACGCGAGCTTGTCGTCCTCGGCCACGGTGATGGCACGGATGCCTGTCGAGCGCACGCGCTCGAACTTCTCGATGGGTGTCTTCTTGACCACACCCTTGACCGTGGCCATGACCAGGTTGTACCCGGGCTCGAAGTCGGGCAGGGTGATGGTCGCCAGCACGCGCTCGCCGGAGTCCACCTGCACGCCCTCGAGGTTGATGATGGGCATGCCCTTCGCCTGGCGCGTGGCGTCGGGGATCTGGTGCACCTTGGAGCTGAAGACGCGCCCACGATCGGTGAAGAACAGGGCCCAATCGTGGGTGTTGGCCACGAGCAGGTGCCCGACGGCGTCTTCCTCCACGGTGCGGGCGCCGATGATGCCCTTGCCGCCGCGCGCCTGACGCCGGTAGGTGACCAGCGGCTGCCGCTTGATGTAGCCGCGCCCACTGATGGTGATGACCACGTCCTCATCAGCGATGAGGTCGTCGTCGCTGAGCTCCTTGTCCGCGCTGCCCTCGATGCGCGTGCGGCGGTCCTCGCCGTACTTGAGGTCGAGCTCGCCCAGCTCGTCGCGGATGATCTGGAGCACCCGCTTGGGGTTGGCCAGGATGTCCTCCAGCTCGGCGATCCGCTGGATGATGGAGACGTACTCGTCCTCGATCTTCTGCCGTTCGAGCGCGGCCAGACGGCGCAGCTGCATCTCAAGGATGGCGTTGGCCTGGACCTCGCTGAGACCGAAACGCTGCATGAGGTTGCCGCGGGCGGTCTCCACGTCGGCCGACTCGCGGATCGTGCGGATGACCGCATCGAGGTTGTCGAGCGCGGTCTTGAGGCCCTCCAGGATGTGGGCTCGGTCCTTGGCCTTCTGCAGGTCGAACTCCGTCCGCCGCCGCACGACCACCTGGCGCCAGTCGATGTGGTGCTGGAGCATCTGCTTGAGCGACAGCGTCTGTGGCTGGCCGTCGACGAGCGCCACCATGTTGGCGTTGAAGGCCACCTTGAGCGCGGTGTGCTTGAAGAGGTTGTTGAGGACCTTGCGCGGGGCCGCGTCACGCTTGCACTCGATGACGATGCGCATGCCGTCGCGGTCGGACTCGTCGCGCATGTCGGCGATGCCATCGACCTTGCCGCTCTTGACCAGGTCGGCGATCTTCTCCAGCAGCGTGGACTTGTTGACCTGATACGGGATCGACGTGGCCACGATGGCCGTGCGACCGGCGCGGGTCTCCTCGAAGGCGACCTGTGCCTGCATCACGACCCGACCGCGTCCGTGGCGGTACATGTCGCGGATGGCGTCGATCTCCTCCCACTCGCCGGTCACCGGGTTGCGGCGGCGGTCGTAGCGGAAGATCGTGGCCCCGGTGGGCAGGTCGGGACCCAGCAGGTGCTCACAGAGGGCGTCCGTGTTCATCTCGGGGTCGTCGATGAGCGCCTGCGTGGCCCGCACGACCTCACCCAGGTTGTGCGGCGGGATGTTGGTGGCCATCCCCACGGCGATGCCGGCAGAGCCGTTGATGAGCAGGTTGGGCAGCTTGGCCGGCAGCACCGACGGCTGCATGCGGGTGCCGTCGTAGTTCTCGACGAAGTCGACGGTGTCCTTCTCGATGTCGGCCAGGATCTCCGCCGAGATGGCCGTCATGCGCGCCTCGGTGTAGCGCATGGCCGCCGCGGGGTCGCCGTCGACGGAGCCGAAGTTGCCCTGGCCATCGACCAACGGGAACCGCAGCGAGAAGTCCTGGGCCAGGCGCACGAGCGCGTCGTAGATGGCCTGGTCGCCGTGCGGGTGGTACTTGCCCATCACGTCACCGACGATGGCGGCGCACTTGCGATACGAGGCGCCCGAGTTCAGGCCCATCTCGTTCATGGTGTAGAGGATCCGGCGGTGCACCGGCTTCAAGCCGTCGCGGACATCGGGCAGGGCGCGACTGACGATCACGCTCATGGCGTAATCGAGATATGCCGTCTTGAGCTCTTCCTCGATGGGGACCGAGCGGACGTTTCCGACGTGGTCGGTCATGCGCGACTCCTCGTGTAGCGGTCGCCCTGGGCGGCGACGGCGTCGTTACTGCTGGCGAGGGCGGTCGCGAAGGCGGCCGCCTGGAGGGAGGCGATGCTGGTAGACGGGCGCTGGGCACTCCGGCGGATCCCTTCGAGCCGGGTCCTCAGCTCTGTCGCGAGCGCGGCCGGCTGCTTGGAGAGGGCATCGCGGATGACCCACGCGCGGGCACCGTCACGCTCCGACGCCGCGAGCTCCGTCTCGGCCCGCAGGAACGCAGCCGCGACCTCGAGGTCTACGGGGGTCCACTCACGGATAGCCCAGGAGAGCGCCTTCTGGACCATGACCTCCGCGTCACCCATGAGCATGCGCAGGAGCCCGAACGCCCGCTCGACCATCTCGGGCCTGAGCTCGTGGCGTCGGGCCGCGGGCACGCGATGCGGAAGCGTGGCCAGCGTGGCGGCCACGAGGCGGCGTTCGTAGGTCTGCTGGGAGTAGAGCAGCTGCTCCAGCTCGGCCCACCGGAAGGGCTCCGCGAGCACGCCGCGGGCCCACAGGTCGGCGAGGCTGTCCGTGGCGATCCAGTCCTCCGCCGCTCGCCCCAGCCGGCGCATGAGCTGCCAGCTCATCTCCGGATCCTCGGGCAGGGCGCGACGGAGCGGATCGTTCGCGAAGAGCCGCAGGTCGCGATGCTCGGCGCTCACCAGACGGTGTGCCAGCTGCAGTGCGGAGATGCTGGAGCCCTCGTCGAGGGCCAGCTTGAGCGGTGCGGCGATCGCGTCCGACAGCGCGCCTCGCACGAGGAGGCGCGCCTCCGTCTGCGGGCAGGCACGCGTGACCATCTCCAGGTATGCGGGCTCGCTCAAGGCCTCGAGCCCCTCGGTCAGCACCAGCAGGTACTCGTCCGGCTGGTCGATGAGCTCGGCCAGCCGGTGGCCGAGCGCCGTGGCTTCTGCGAGGTGCGCCGAGACGAAGGCGCTCGCCTCAGACATCGAGGTTCTGGACCTTCCTGGCCTCGGCCCGGATGAAGTCCTTGCGTGGGCCGACCTTCTCACCCATGAGCACGGTGAACATGTGGTCGGCCTCGGCGGCGTTATCGGGGTCCACCTGCAGGAGCGTCCGGGTGGCCGGGTTCATGGTCGTCTCCCACAGCTGCTCCGCATTCATCTCGCCCAGGCCCTTGAAGCGCTGGACCGTGAGGTTCTTGACCTTCATCTCCTTGACGATGCGGTCGCGCTCCCGCTCGTCCGCGGCGTAGCGGGTGACCTTGCCCGTGCTCACGCGGTAGAGCGGCGGCTGGGCGATGTAGAGGTGGCCGGCCTCGACGATCTCGGGCATGTTGCGATAGAAGAAGGTCATCAGGAGCGTGCGGATGTGGGCACCGTCGACGTCGGCGTCGGCCAGCAGGATGACCTTGTGGTAGCGCAGCTTGGAGAGGTCGAAGGTCTCACCGATGCCCGTGCCGAGCGCGATGATCAGGGGCCGGATCTTCTCGCTGGAGAGAACACGGTCGATGCGCGCCTTCTCGACGTTCAGCATCTTGCCAAAGAGGGGCAGGATGGCCTGCGAACGCCGGTCGCGCCCCTGCTTGGCCGAGCCGCCGGCCGAGTCACCCTCGACGATATAGAGCTCGCTGCGCTCCGGGTCCCGCTCCTGGCAGTCAGCCAGCTTGCCCGGCAGGGCCGAGCCCTCGAGCGCACTCTTGCGCACGACGAGATCGCGAGCCTTGCGGGCGGCCTCGCGGGCACGGGCCGCGGTGAGCGACTTGTCGATGATGCGGCGGGCGTCACCGGGGTTCTCGTCGAGGAACTGGCTGATGCCCTCCCCTACCGCGGTCTGCACCTGGCCCTTGACCTCGGCATTCCCGAGCTTGGCCTTGGTCTGGCCCTCGAACTGCGGATCGGTGAGCTTCACGCTGATGACGGCGGTGAGGCCCTCGCGCACGTCATCGCCGCTGAGCGCGCTCTTCTTGTCCTTGATCAGACCCTGCCGCCTGGCCCAGTCGTTCAGCGACGTGGTCAGGGCCGCACGGAAGCCCGTGACGTGCGTCCCGCCGTCGACGGTATTGATATTATTAGCAAAGGCAAGGACTGTCTCGCTGAAGCCATCGTTGTACTGGATGGCGACCTCGACCTGGGTGGCGCCCTCGCGCTTCTCGGCGGCCATCGGACGGAAGTTGAGCACGTCCTTGCCCTTGTTGAGGTGGCGCACGAAGCTGACCAGGCCGCCCTCGAAGTAGAAGGACTTCTCGCGAGCTGGCGTGACGCGCTCATCGACAAGGCGGATGTGGACGCCCTTGGTCAGGTAGGCCGATTCCCGCAGGCGCTGCGCGATGACCTCGAAGCTGACCTCGACCGTCTCGAACATCTCCGGATCGGGCTTGAAGGTGGTGGTCGTGCCCGTGCGCCCGTTGGCCCGGCCGATGGCCTGGACCTTGTTGGTGGGGATGCCTCGGGCATAGGACTGCGTCCAGACCTTGCCATCACGCACGGACTCGACGGTCAGCCATTCGGACAGCGCATTGACCACGCTGACGCCCACCCCGTGCAGGCCGCCCGACACCTTGTAGCCACCGCCGCCGAACTTGCCGCCGGCGTGCAGCACCGTGTGCACGACCTCGAGTGCGCTCTTGCCGGTCTGCTTCTGGGTGCCCACCGGGACGCCGCGGCCGTCGTCGCTGTTGCGGATGGAGCCATCGGGCAGGAGCGTGATCTCGATGTACTCGGCGTGGCCGGCCATGGCCTCATCGATGGAGTTGTCCACCACTTCCCACACGAGGTGGTGGAGGCCGCGCGCATCCGTCGAGCCGATGTACATGCCAGGGCGCCGGCGGACGGCCTCCAGGCCCTCGAGGACCTGGATCGAGTCGGCTGAGTAGGCCGCGGCCTTGGCCTTGGTGGTCGCTGAGGCCAGGGCCTCTGCTGTCGCTCGATCGGTCATCGCTCTTCTCCGTTCATCGGTCGACCATCGCTAGTCGGTCGACCAGGCGACCGAGGTCTTCGTCGTCATACCAGGTGATGGTGATGCGTCCGCCCTTCCGGCCGGACGCGATGGTCACCTTGGTGCCCAGTGCCTCACGCATCTGGGCCTCCATGTGCTGGATATCCGGATCGCTCTCCCGCGCCTGCGCCTTGGTGGGCCCAGCCTTCGCTTCGTCGCGAGAGGCGGCCACAAGGCTCTCCGTCTGCCGGACCGACAGCGATCGCGCCACCACGCTTGCGAGCAGGACATCCTGGAGTCCGTGGTCGTCCAGTCCCGCCAGGGCCTTGGCGTGGCCTCCGCTGATGGTGCCGTCGGCTACCGCTGCCTGCACCCGGGCCGAGGTCTCGAGGATGCGCAGGGTATTGGCCACGGCCGGCCGTGAGCGGCCGACGCGCTCAGCTACGCGCTCCTGCGTGAGTCCGAAGTCATCGATGAGGTGCCGATACGCCCGGGCCTCTTCGAGCGCGTTGAGGTCTGAACGCTGGATGTTCTCGACCAACGCCAGCTCCAGCCGCTCGAGTTCATTAGCCGTGCGAACGACCGCCGGGATGGTGTGCAGCCCGAGCTGCCTGACGGCGCGCAGGCGACGTTCTCCGGCGATGAGGATGAAGCCGGAGCCATCCTCGACCACGACCACCGGCTGCAGCACCCCATGGGCCGAGATCGAATCGGCAAGCGCCTGCAACTCATCGGGGTCGAACGTGCGCCGAGGCTGCTCAGGGTTGGCCTGGATCGAGCTCACGGCCACTTCACGAGAACCAGATACGCCCGAAGAAGCTGGCGGAATGAGGGAGGCGAGGCCCCGACCAAGCCCGCTGCTCTTCCGTGGTTCGACTGCCATGACTACCTCACCTCCCCTGCCTGCGCGCTCCGTGGGATCTCATATCGCTCCCCAGCCTCTCGTAACGTCAGGCTCGGCTGCAGACCGCTGCGCAGCAGCAGTTCCGCGGTGATCGCCTGATACGCGAGTGCACCCCGTGAGCCAGGGCTGTACTGGCCGATCGCTTGACCATAGCTGGGCGCCTCCGCCAAGCGCACGCTTCGTGGGACCACGCCCTGGAACACCTGGTCGCCGAGGTGGCGTCGCACCTCCATGGCCACATCGGCTGACAGGCTCGTGCGGCCGTCGTGCATCGTCAAGACCACGCCCTTCATGGTCAGGGTCGGGTTGAGATGCTCCCTGATCAGGTCGATGGTCGCCATGAGCTGTCCCAGGCCCTCAAGCGCGTAGTACTCGCATTGCAGCGGGATGAGCACGCTGTCAGCCGCCGTCAAGGCATTCACGGTTAGCAGGCCTAACGATGGCGGGCAGTCGAGGAGGATGAAGTCGTAGTCAGCGCCTGACGGCTCAAGCACCTGTTTCAGGCGGCGCTCGCGAGCGGGGCTCGGTACAAGCTCGACTTCCGCGCCAGCCAGGCTCCTGTCTGAAGGGAGGACGACCAAGCCATCGACGGCCGTGTCACGGATCGCGTCGGACACGGCCACGCCAGCCAGGAGCACGTCGTAGACGGAGACGTCGATGGTGCTCCGATCGATGCCCAGGCCGCTCGTGGCGTTGCCCTGTGGGTCCATGTCGACGAGGAGCACTCGGTGGCCGTCCAGCGCGAGAAAGGAGGCAAGGCTGACCACGGTCGTGGTCTTCCCGACTCCGCCTTTCTGGTTCGCGCAGGCGACGATCTCGCCCACCTAGCCCCCAACCCGTTCGCTGTTCACTGCCATCATTTTACTCTCAGCAGGGCGATGGTGCATCGCCGCACCACATGATCGTTCCGGGCGGGGCGTCGTCACCATACGAAGGCGGATGGTGACATGGCGCACTTATCCGCAGCGTATCCACATTCGTGTGGGTAACGTTCCACGTGGAACAGTGCGCGTGCTCGTTGACCTGCAGTGGGCACCGTGGGAGCGAGTCTGGTGGCGTCGCGACTCCAGGGTTCAAGTCGTGTGCTCGCGGGGAGGGGAGTGGTCGCTGGACTGACCACACGACGATTGTTCCACGTGGAACAATGCGCACCCTCGTGCGTCGAGCTGTTGATCGGGAGCACCTTGTTCAGTCCGGCCAACGCACTCGCACATCGGAACGGTCGGTCTCGTCCGAGGAGATATGCCCGACACAGAGGACCACGAGACACGCACATCCGCCGGGGAGGGGAGGGGAGCGGTCGCGGAGGTGACGTGATCCCGGCCGGGCAGTGGCCCGGGTGAAGGCCCTTTGGGCCTCGGCTATACTCGCTCCCGGGAACGTTCGTAGTCCGGGGGGCGACTCGGCCGTGCGCTCCCAAGCCGTGGAACCGCAAAGCATCGACATACCCTGATGAGCATCCTGGCTCCTGCCGTGGGAGCCGTCTTCGCTGCCATCCTGGAGTCGAGCGTGCTGACCCATCTCCAGGTGGGCGGCGTCAGGCCCGACCTCGTATTCGCCGTGGGCATCGCAGTGGCGATGGTCCTGGGCTTCGAGAGTGGCATGACCTGGGCCTTCGTGGGAGGCGTCTCGCTCGATCTGCTACTACCCGGGCAAGTCCTGGGCTCTTCGGCGTTGACGCTCGTCCTGCTGGTGGCCGCAGCCTCGCTGGTGGCCCGGGTGCTCTGGCCGCCGCGGCTCGTCTTCATCGCAGCCACGACGGCCGTGCTCACGATCGCGTACCACCTCATCCTGCAAGCGGTGCTGTCGCTCACGAACGGCTCGGCCTTCACCGGCCTCTCAGCCTCCGAGCTGGTCGTCATCGCACTGCTCAACGGAGCGATCGCTGGCGTCGCGGTGCCGGCCATCCGGGCACTCGATCTGCGCTTCGGCGAGCAAGAGCGACTGGCGTGGTGAGGGCCTGATGGACGAACGCATCATCGTGGGCGAGTCGGCGCAGCGACCCAGCCTGGCTCCACGCTTCCTGGTCTTTGGGGTGGCCATCATCCTGGCCGTCGCGGGCCTCGGTGTGCGGCTGTTCCAGCTCCAGCTGTCGGAGGGCTCCACCTACGCTGCGTACCAGGAGGCCGAGCTCACCACCGAGCGACCGATCCCGGTCGCGCGTGGCCTCATCTACGACCGCAAGGGCCGCGTCCTCGTCGAGAACGTGCCCACCTTCGTGCTGCGCATCATGCCGGCGGAGCTGCCCTTCGAGGAGCGGCAGGCGCTGGCCGAGCGGCTAGCCAGCCTGACTGACCTCAAGACGCGGCGGATCGTGGAGCTCATCGATCGCCACACCGGCTCCAGGTACGAGCTGGTCCGCATCGCCGACATCGATACCGACACGGCGCGCATCATCGCCGAGGACCCGGAGCTCTTCCCAGGCGTGCACGTAGACCTTGAGGCGCGGCGCGACTACACGCAGGGCAAGCTGATGGCCCACGTCCTGGGCTGGACCGGGCGGATCTCCGGGCCTGAGTATCAGGCGCTGCGCGACGACGGCTACTTCCCGGAGGATCTCATCGGCAAGGCCGGCCTGGAGTCCACCTGGGAGGACGTGCTGCGCGGCACCTACGGGCTCGAAGAGGTCGATCTCGATGCCCAGGGCCACGAGGTCAAGGCACCCACCATCCTGCGCCAGCCGGAGCCGGGCAACTCCCTCGTGCTGACCATCGACACTGCTGTCCAGAAGAACGCGCAGAAGGCGCTCATGTGGGCCATGGATCGCATCGGCGTCAAGCGCGGCGCCTTCATCGCCATGAACCCCCAGAACGGCGAGGTCCTGGCCATGGTCTCGCTGCCCTCATACGACAACAATCAGTTCGCGCAAGGCATCTCCCTGAGCGAGTACAACAAGCTGCTGCGGGACCCCACCAAACCCATGCTCAACGTGGCCGTGAACGAGCAGTACCCGCCCGGCTCCACCTACAAGCTGGTGACCGGCACCGGCGCTCTCGCCGACGGCAAGATCACGCCCACCAGTCGGACCCAGAGCAAGCCCTTCCTCGAGATCGGTGACTGGAAGTACTACGAGTGGAACGGTGAGGGCTGGGGCCCCCTCAACATCTACGATGGCTTCGGCCATTCGAGCGATACCTACTTCTATCAGCTCGCGGGCAGTCTGGGGATCGACCGGCTCGCCTACTGGGCGCGTCAGTTCGGCTTCGGCCAACCGACCGGCATCGATCTGCCCGGAGAAGCCAGCGGCATCGTGCCCGATAGCGAATGGAAACGCCGCACCAAGAACGAGATCTACTTCCACGGCGAGCTGTACCAGGCTGGCATCGGGCAGGGCTACAACATGAGCACGCCGCTGCAGGTTCTCAACGCCTATGCGGCCCTGGCCAACGGCGGCACCATCCACAAGCCGCAGCTGGTGCGCAAGATCGTCAACCACGAGGGCAAGCTCGTCGAGCGCGTCCAGCCGGAGGTCGTGCGCAAGATGGACGTCGACAAGTCGGTCCTGAAGGTGATGCGCTCGGCGGCTCGCCGGGTGGTCACCATCCGCCACACGGACAACCTCGTGGACCTGCCCATCGTGGTCGCGGGCAAGTCGGGCACGGCTGAGTTCGGGGAACGCGACAAGCAGGGCCGCCTGCCCTTCAGCAACTGGTTCGCCGCGTTCGTGCCCAAGGAGGCTCGCAAGACGGCCTCGGACCCGTCCGGCATCCAGGCCGTCAAGCGCGAGGATTCGGACCTGGTGGTGCTGGCCTACCTGGATGACACGCGCACGAAAGGCAACGCCGCCACCGAGGTCGTGAAGTACTTCCTGCAGCTCCACTACGGGCTGAGCGTGGACCTGCGCAACCCCGAATACCTCGTGCGCGACAACTTCTACAGTCGCAACAGCTGATGAGCACGCTTCGACTCGAACCGGCACGCGTCGGCACGCTGACGGCCAAGGAAGGGGAGGGCCGTTGGTACGGCTTCGACCTGCAGCTGGCCATCTTCGCGCTCTCGCTCACGGTGGTGGGCCTGCTCATGGCCTTCACCAACTCGGCCGACGACCCCTTCAGGCCCGGCTCGATCTTCATGCGCAGCCTCATCTGGCTCGCGCTCGCGGCCGTCATCTTCGTCGCCACCGCCGCTGCCGACCACCACTGGCTGCGCACGTTCGCGTGGCCGATCTATGGCTTCAGCATCGCCCTGCTGGTGCTCACCCTGGCGGTCGGCAGCGGCGTCGGTGGCGTGCAGCGGTGGGTCTCCATCTTCGGGCTGCAGTTCCAGTTCAGCGAGGTCGCCAAGATCCTCCTGGCCGTCGTGCTCGCGCACTACCTGGCCACCCGCGCACACCACATCGGCAGCTTCAGGACGTTCTTCGGCGCGGGTGTCATCGTGGCTCCCCTCACGGCCCTCGTGCTCGTCCAGCCGGACCTGGGCACCTCGCTCGTGTTCGGCGCCATCCTGCTGGGGTCGCTGTTCTTCTCCGGCGCCAGCCTGCGCTGGCTCACGGTGCTCATCCTGGGCATCGCGGCGATGGTCCCGGTGGCCTGGGAGTTCGTGCTTCGCGACTACCAGAAGCAGCGCCTGATCTCGTTCCTCGATCCGGCTGCCGACCCGCTCGGCGCCGGCTACCAGCTGGAGCAGTCGCAGATCACCGTCGGCTCGGGCGGCCTGCTGGGTCGTGGCCTCACCAATAGCCTCGCCGGCCAGAACCTGCCCGTGGGCTCCACGGACTTCGTCTTCGCCCACGTCAGCGAGCAGCTGGGCTTCCTGGGCGGCTCTGTCGTGCTGGCCCTCTTCGCGCTGCTCATCTGGCGTGTGCTCAACGTCGGCTGGCGCTCGGGAGACACCTTCACCCTGGCCTTCTCCGGCGGCCTCGCCGGCATGCTCCTCTTCCAGATGATCGTCAACGTGGGCATGGTCCTGGGCGTGATGCCCATCACCGGCATCCCGCTGCCCTTCGTGACCTACGGTGGGGCCTCGCTGCTAAGCGCGGCGCTGGGCCTGGGCATCCTCGAGTCCCTGGCCATGCGCCGCTCCAGATCGGGATAGCCCGTCCGGGCCATCGACCTATGGCCCCCCAGAACGCGCCAGAGCGACCGGCCCCGACGGGGGACGGTGCCGCTAGGCTGTAGCGCGATATGCCCATCCTCCCCTTCGACCTTCCCGACCTCAGCTTCTTCTCGTCCGGCGCAGGCGGTGAGGAGAGTGCGGCCTTCGGGGACGCGCTGTTCAGCCTGTTCATCCTGTTCCTCGCGGCCAAGATCGGCGAGGAGATCTTCCGACGCATCAACCAGCCTGGCGTCATCGGCGAGCTGCTTGGCGGCTTCATCGTGGGCCCGTTCGCGCTGGGACTCGCCAGTGTCACCGTCACAGCGGAGGTGTTCGCCGAGCTGGGCGTGGTCATCCTGCTCTTCACGGTCGGCCTCGAGGTGCGCCTCGATGATCTGATCAAGGTCGGCCCCATGGCCATCGCGGTCGGTACCATCGGCTTCATCCTGCCCATCATCGCGGGCATGGCCATCGGCTTGGCCATCGGAGAAGAGGCACTGGCGGCCGCCCTCACCGGCCTCGCCCTGGCAGCCACCAGCATCGGCATCACCAGCCGGGTCCTCGCGGAGATGGGCATGCTCGACAGAGCCTTCGCGCGGGTCATCCTCGGCGCCGCCATCGTCGACGACATCCTGGCCCTGCTGGCGATCGGCGTGCTCTCGGGCCTGGCCGAAGGCGACCTCGGCGCCGATACCGTCCTGACCCTCGTGGCCGGCCTCGCCTTCGTCGGCGTGGGTCTCGCGCTGGCCCCGCTGGGACGCCGCATCCCACGCAAGGTCTTCGTCTTCCCCAAGTTCGCTGACACCCCGGTCGTGCCCGTGTTCATCATCATGTTCGCGGGCGCCCTGCTGGCGCAGTTCGTGGGTCTGGCCGCCATCATCGGCGCCTTCGTGGTCGGCCTCTTCATCGCCGAGACCCCGGTGCGGGAGGAGGTCGAGCACGGCTTCCGATCATTGCTGGGCATCTTCGCGCCGTTCTTCTTCGCCGTGACCGGCGCCAACATCGACATGAGCGCGTTGCTGCAGCTGGACCTGCTGGTCATCGTCCTGATCCTGGCCGTGATGGGCGTGGTGACCAAGCTCATCGGCGGCATCATCGGCTCGTGGAAGCTGGGCAAGTGGAACTCGATCGTGGTCGGCCTGGGCATGAGCCCGCGCGGCGAGGTCGGCATCGTGGTGGCCGCACTCGGCCTCTCCCTGTCACTCATCAGCCAGGAGATCTATGCGGTCCTCCTGGCCGCGGTCATCCTGACCACGCTGGTGGCGCCGGTGATGCTCCAGTGGGCCATCCCCAAGGCACCGCGCGACGAGCGTCATCCCGACCACGCCGGCCGCTCCGCCTAGACCGGCCGCCCGGTCTGGGCAGCGACGTGCACCACAGAGGACGGTCTCCGGGTCCGGCTGTCCGGCTCCTAGGGCACGCGTCGAAGCAGCGCGTCCAGCTCCGTCTTGTAGGTGCGACCCATGGTCGTGCGCGAGAGCCATTCGATGTAGTCGTGGTCGTAGCGTTCCACCTGGTTGAGCGTCCAGCCCCGGTAGCGGCCGAAGGTCAGCGCTCGCCCCTTGGGCGCCGGGTTCGCCGGCGGTGCCCCAGCATCGCCGTATGGACCGGGGGACGGGGCCACGGTGGCGCTGCCAGCCCGGGTGGGACGGCCGTCACCCGATCGCGGGGCGACCGCCGGCACGTTGGAGTGCAGGCCGGTCTGGCGGTCGTAGCGGGCGCGTTTGTCGGGGTCGCTCAGGACCGCGTAGGCCTCGTTCAGCTCCAGCATGCGCGCGGCCGCCTCCGGGGAAGCGTCGCGATCGGGGTGATAGCGTTTGGCCAGATGGCGGTAGACCACCGACAACAGCTCGCGGTCGGCGCGGGGGGTGACGAAGAGCACGTCGTAGAAGGTTCGGCCCATATCCCCGCGACCATACTCGAGACCGTGCGCGGGTGCTTTGGCGTCGGCGATTGACGCGATGCAGCGAATCCCGCTACCATCGCCGTTCGCGCCCGAGTGTTTGTCGCGCCGTGTTCGCCTGCGACTCGCCAGCGCACCCAGACCCAGTCAGACCATCACGAAACCGACCACACAACGGGAACCCCATGTACGCAGTCATCGAATCAGGCGGCAAGCAGCACCGCGTCGAGCTCGGCTCGAAGATCCAGGTCGATCGTCTGGACGTCGCGCCCGGCGATTCCATCACGCTCGACCGCGTCCTCCTGGTCGCTGACGGCGACGACGCTGCGATCGGCAAGCCGGTCGTCGACGGCGCCACGGTCTCGGCAGAAGTCCTCGGCCAGGACCGCGGCGAGAAGATCATCGTCTTCAAGTACAAGCCCAAGGCCCGCACGCGCGTCAAGAATGGGTTCCGGGCCGAGCTGACCACCCTGCGCATCACGGACATCGCGTTCGGCGGCAAGAGCGCAGCCAAGGACGAAGAGAAGCGCCAGAAGGCTGAGGCCAAGAAGGCCACGGAAGCCGAGCGGGCCGCCAAGGAAGCCGCGGCCAAGGCGGCGGAGGAGAAGGCCGCCGCTGACGCAGAGCTGGCCGCCAAGCTGGCTGCCGCCACCGAGCCCGCCAAGGAGGAGGCCGCGGAGGCCAAGCCCAAGACGAGCAGGAAGTCGAGCGCCAAGAAGGCCGCCGCAGAGCCTGCGCCGGAGGCAGCGGCAGCCGCAGAGGATGCGGAAGCTACGCCCGAGGCCAAGGGCGAGGGCGACGCCGCTACCGGGAAGGACGAGTAAGCCATGGCTCACAAGAAGGCTGGTTCCAGCTCCAAGAACGGCCGCGACAGCGTCGGCAAGCGCCTTGGCGTGAAGGCTGGCGACGGCTCGCGCGTCAGCGCCGGCTCGATCATCGTCCGCCAGCGCGGCATGACCTTCCTCTCCGGCCCCGGCACTGGCCTGGGCAAGGACTACACCGTCTTCGCCACGGTCGACGGCCGCGTCGTCTTCGAGCACGCCCGCAAGGACAAGAAGCGTGTGCGCGTCGAGGCGGAAGCCGCCGCCAGCTGACAGCAAGGATCCCGATGAAGCCAGACACGCATCCCCAGTACTACCAGGCCCAGGTGCACTGCGCCTCTTGTGGCACCGAGTTCACCGTCGGTTCCACCCATGAGGAGCTGCGCGTGGACATCTGCTCCAACTGCCATCCGTTCTACACGGGCAAGCAGACCATCGTGGACACCGCCGGCCAGGTGGAGCGGTTCCAGAAGCGCCTCGAGCGCTCCGCGAAGCTCTAAGCAGCACGTAGACCGTGACCCAGTCGCCGGCAGGGCAGGGGACAGCCGCCCCGCTGAGCGGCGATCCCGGTACAGCTGACAAGCCCCGCTTCGCGTACGGCGGGCAGGCCCTCATGGAGGGCGTCTATATGCGCGGCAAGGACGCCATCGGCGTCGCCGTGCGTGGTCCTGACGGCCAGATCTTCGCCGGCCAGGAGAAGCTCGACAGCATCATGCACCGGAACCGCTTCGCGCGGGCTCCGCTGTTCCGGGGTGTGGTCGTGCTCTACGAGACGCTCGTCATCGGCACCAAGTGGCTGATGCGCTCCGGCTCGCTCGCCGCCGCCGGCGAGGGCGTGGCCTTCGGCGGCAAGGCCATCGCCCTGACCATGCTCTTCACCATCGGGCTGGCCGTGGGACTGTTCGTGCTCATGCCCCTGCTGGTGGCACAAGGCGGCGTGACCCTGCTCTTCGGCGAGGTCGACAGCGGCTTCGACTCCTTCCTGGTGCACATCCTCGAAGGGCTCGTGCGTATCGCCGTCTTCATCGGGTACCTGGCGCTGGTCAGTCGCTCGGCTGAGATCGGCCGCGTGTTCCAGTACCACGGTGCCGAACACATGACCATCCACACGCTCGAGGCCAACCTGCCGCTGCAGGTGGAGAACGTGCGCAAGTTCCCCACCGCGCACCCGCGCTGCGGCACCGAGTTCCTGGTCATCTTCATCATCGTCAGCATCCTGCTCTTCAGCCTGCTCGCCGGCGTCGACCTCTGGATCGCCATCCTTGGTCGCATCCTGCTGGTGCCGGTCATCGCCGCCGTCTCCTACGAGGTCCTCAAGTTCGGGGCTGCTCGCCGCGAGAACGGCGTCTGGCGGCTGCTCTTCCTGCCCGGCATCTGGGTCCAGAAGATCACGACCAAGCAGCCTGATGACGACATGATCGAGATCGCCATCTGCGCCATGCAGGAGGGTCTCGCCGCCAACGGCGACACCGCGCCCGAGGGCAGCTGGGATCCGCCTCGGGAGCCCATCCCGGACGCGGACGAGCTGGCCAAGGAGATGGAGGCCCGCCTCGATGCCGAGGAGGCTGCCCAGAAGGCTGAAGCCCAGGGTGAGGGGACGATCGCCGCTGCGCCCGAGGCCACGCCCGCAGTCGAGAGCACCCCGGCCGAGACTGGCGAGGACGCTGACGCCCCTGCCTCCCGGCCCGGAGGCGCCACGGAGAGCGCATGAGCCTCGATGGCCGGCTCGAAGAGTTGGAGCAGCGCCTGCTCGAGATCGAGGCTGAGTGGGCCAAGCCGGAGGTCTCCGGCGATCAGGAGCTGAGCCGGAGGCTCGGGCGCGAGCAGGCTCGCATCGCCCCCATCGTGGAGAACTACCGGGCCCTGCGCTCGACCCGCGCCTCGCTCGAGTCTGCTCGGCATGAGCTGCAGTCGGAGTCCGATCCCGAGCTCAAGGAGCTGGCCAAGGAGCTCATCCTCGAGTACGAGGCTGAAGAGGCGCGTCTCAGCGAGGAGCTGCGGGTGCAGCTGCTGCCCAAGGACCCCAACGATGACCGCGATGTGATCATCGAGATCCGCGGTGGCACCGGCGGCGAGGAAGCCGCCATCTTCGCGGCGGACCTCTTCCGCATGTACGCCCGCTACGCCGAGCGTCATCGCTGGAAGGCAGAGACGCTTTCGGCCAGCGAGTCGGGCGTGAAGGGACTGCGCGAGGTCATCTTCGAGATCAGTGGCCAAGGGGCCTGGAGCCGGCTCAAGTACGAGGGCGGTGTCCACCGCGTGCAGCGTGTGCCGGAGACGGAGTCGAGCGGCCGCATCCATACCTCCACCGCCACCGTGGCCGTGCTGCCCAAGGCGGATGAGGTCGACGTCCAGATCGATGAGGCGCGTGACCTGCGCATCGATGTCAAGCGCGCCTCGGGGCCCGGTGGACAGTCGGTCAACACCACCGACTCCGCCGTGCGCATCACGCACCTGCCCACCGGGCTGGTGGTGGAGATCCAGGACGAGAAGAGCCAGCACAAGAACAAGGCCAAGGCCATGGCCGTGCTGCGGGCACGTCTGCTGGAGCAGGAACAGCGCAAGGCGCAGGAGGAAGAGGCTGAGGTCCGCCGTTCGATGGTCGGCAGCGGCGAGCGAGCGGAGAAGATCCGGACCTACAACTTCCCCCAGGATCGCATCACCGACCACCGTATCGGCCTCGACGTGCATGGCATGCCGAGCGTGCTCGACGGTGATATCGACAAGATCATCGATGCCCTCGTGACCACCGACCAGGCGGAGCGACTGGCCTCGATGGAATCGGGGTCGGGCAGGAGCTAGGGCGGAGGCTCGGCCGATGGACCTGGGGCGACAACGCGTCAACGAACTGCTGGCCGATGCCAGCGTTCGACTGCAGGCGTCCGGCTCGGAGACCGCCCGCCTCGACGCGGAGGTGCTCCTGGCGCACGTCCTGGGCATCGACCGCAGCGGCCTCATGGCCCATCCCGAGGCCGTGCTGGGCACGGGCCAGCTGGAGACCTACGAGTCGTATCTGGTGCGGCGTGAAGCAGGGGAGCCAGTCGCCTACATCCGGGGGCTGAAGGAGTTCTACGGCGCCGCCATCTCGGTGGATCGGCGCGTGCTCATCCCGCGACCGGAGACCGAGACCCTCGTGGAGCTGGCCCTGGCTCGGATCACGTCGGACCTCACGGCGGCGCCGCGCGCCGCCGCCGACCCCTACCTGGTGTGGGACGTGGGCACGGGCTCGGGCGCCATCCCTGTGGCCATCGCCAGCGAGCTGCGCCGCCGCCGTTACGGCGATGCCGTGCGCTTCTGGTGCAGCGACATCTCTGGTGATGCACGCGACGTCGCCACGCTCAACGTGGTGGCCCACGGCCTGGCCCATCTGTTCATCTTCGCCGAGGGTGACCTCACGGATGTGGCGCCGTCCCCGCCCTACCCGGTGGATCTGCTGCTGGCCAACCTGCCCTACATCCCCGCTGCCATGGTGCCCGACCTGCCCGTGGCCGCCAGCTACGAGCCGGTCGGCGCCCTCGACGGTGGCCCTGATGGGCTCGATGTCATCCGCCGGCTGTTGCCACGCGCACCGGAGGTGGTGACGCCTGGCGGTGCCGTCCTGCTCGAGATCGGCGGCGACCAGGCGGCGCTCATGACTGCGGCCGCAGCCGCGGCCCTGCCCGAGTGGGCCTGCACCGTCCATCCCGACCTCTCTGGCAGCCCGCGCGTCGCGCTTCTGGAGCGGCCCCGTGCCTGACGGTCGACCGCCGCTGTTGCCCGCTGCGGATCCGGCGTCCCTGACCGAAGCGATCATGGCCATGCAGGCCGGTGGCATCGTGGGCATCCCGACGGAGACGGTCTACGGCATCGGCGTGGTGCCTCGCCCGGAGGCCCTGGCCGCGGTCATCGCCGCCAAGCAGCGCCCCGACGACAAGGGCATCGCCCTGCTCGTGGACGGCCTCGATCAGCTCGAGGGCCTGGTGGAGCTGCCCGAGACCGCCCGTCGGCTGGCCCAGCGCTACTGGCCCGGCGCCCTGACCCTGGTGCTGCCGCTATCGCGGCCCGAGCTCGTGCCCGAGGCTGTCAGCGGCGGCCGGGACACGCTCGGCGTGCGCATCCCGGACCACCCCGTTCCGCGAGCCCTCGCGCGGGAGCTCGGCCCCATCGCGGTCACCTCGGCCAACCGCTCCGGCCAGCCGCCGGCGCTGCTGCCGGAGGAGCTGATCGCCTCCGTGGGGCACGCGCTCGCGCTCGTGCTCGACGACGGGCCGGTCCGTGGCGGCGTGGCCTCGACCGTGGTGGCCGTGGGCCGCGCGGGTGACTGGCACCTCTTGCGCGAAGGCGCACTCAGCCTTGCCGAGGTCGACGCCGCGGTGCGCGGAGGCTGAACGCGGGCGCGAGTACACTCAGCACGCAGGGACAGACCAACGGAGCACCGATGACCCTTACCTCTGGCCGCCACCTGACCGACGCCCCCATCGCCAGCGTGGACCCCGAACTATGGGAGGCCATGGTCGCCGAGCGGGACCGGCAGACCTGGAAGATCGAGCTCATCGCCAGTGAGAACTACACCTCGCAGGCAGTGATGGAGGCGACCGGGTCCTGGCTCACCAACAAGTACGCGGAGGGCCAGCCGGGCAAGCGCTACTACGGCGGCTGCGAGTACGTGGACGTGGTGGAGCGGCTGGCGGAGGATCGAGCCCTGGCCCTCTTCCCGGGTTCCGAGGCTGTGAACGTCCAGCCCCACTCGGGCGCGCAGGCCAACGTGGCGGCCTACCTGGCGGTGCTCGACCATGGCGACACCGTCCTGGGCATGAGTCTTGCGCACGGCGGTCACCTGACCCACGGCCACCCCATCAACTTCAGCGGCCGCTACTTCGACTTCCACGGCTACGGGGTATCGAAGGCCGACGGTCGCATCGACTACGACGCCCTCCAGCGTCAGGCCCAGGAGGTCCGGCCCAAGCTCATCGTGGCCGGCGCGAGCGCCTACCCGCGCATCATCGACTTCGAGCGGATGGCCGCCATCGCCCGTGAGGTGGACGCGATGCTGATGGTGGACATGGCCCACATCGCCGGCCTGGTCGCGGCAGGGCAGCACCCCAGCCCCTTCCCCCACGCGGACATCGTGACCACGACTACGCACAAGACCCTTCGTGGTGCCCGGGGCGGGCTGATCTTCGGCAAGCAGGAGCTGGCCCGCGCCATCGACCGGGCCGTCTTCCCGGGCACGCAGGGCGGACCCCTGATGCACGTGGTCGCGGCCAAGGCCGTGGCCTTGCTGGAGGCTGCCAGCGACGAGTTCCGGGCCTACCAGCGGCAGACCGTCGAGAACGCAGCCGTCCTGGCCCAGACGCTGCTGGAGAACGGCACGGAGCTCGTCAGTGGCGGCACCGACAACCACCTCATCCTCGTGGACGTGACGCCACTGGGCGTGAACGGCACGGAGGCCGAGCGTCTGCTCGATGACGTGGGCATCACGGTCAACAAGAACGCCATCCCCTTCGACCCGCTGCCACCCAACACCGCCTCCGGCATCCGTGTGGGCACGCCCGCGACCACCACCCGTGGCTTCGGCACGGACGAGATGCGGGCGATCGGTCTGCTCATCACGCGCACGCTGCGCCAGCGTGACGACGATGAGGCGCTCGCGGCCGTGCGGGCCGAGGTCCGCGAGATCTGCGCGCGCTTCCCTGTTCCGGGGCTGCCCCGGGCGTGATCTACGAGGCGCTGCCCGCCATCCTCGTCACCGGCGGTATCGCCGCACTCCTGGCCTACCTCCTGACGCCGCTGGCCATGCGCCTGGCCACCCGCGCGGGTGCCATCGACGAACCCGACTCCGGTCGTCGTATCCACCTGCGACCGATCCCCCGCGCCGGCGGCCTGGCCGTCGTGGGCGCCTTCGTGATCATCGGCCTGCTCGCACTCGGCCTCCAGTGGCAGACGGAGCTGTACACCTCCGGTCGCCCGTGGGAGCTCGCTCGCTGGCTGCTCGATGAGCGCGCGATCGTGGCGGTGTTCGGGGGCGCCATGCTCGCGGCCGCCTTCGGCTTCATCGACGACAAGTGGCAGATCCGCGCCCGCTGGCAGTTCACCTTCCAGTTGGCGCTGGCGGGGTTCGCCATCCTTCTCGGTCTGCAGATCCTCGAGATCAACAACCCGCTCGAGTTCCTCGGCGGCGTCTTCGCCGACGACACGCTCGTGTTCGAGGGCATCCTGGCCGCGCTGGTGACCGCGCTCTGGATCGTGGGCATGATCAACAGCATCAACTTCATCGACGGCCTCGATGGCCTCTCCACGGGCGTGGCCATCATCGCGGCCCTCACGCTCGGTTTCGTGTCGCTCGGCTACCAGTCCTCGTATCAGCCCATGGTGGCCCTGCTCTGTGCGGTCTTCGCGGGGGCCCTGTTGGGCTACCTGCCCTGGAACTTCAACCCGGCCAAGGTCTTCATCGGGACCACCGGGGTGATGGTCATGGGCTACCTCCTGGCCGTGCTGGCGATCCTGGGCTCGGCCAAGGTCGCCGTGGCCCTGCTCATCCTGGGCGTGCCCATCATCGACACCTTCTGGATCATCACCCGGCGGCTCCTCAGCGGCCACTCGCCTTTCACGCCCGACCGCGGCCACATCCACCACCGCCTGCTGGACCTGGGCCTGAGCCACCGGGGCGTGGTCGTGCTCATCTATGCCATCACCGCCATGCTGGCGGTGATGAGCGTGCTGCTGGCCGGCGGCTCCGGACCGATCTATGCCTTCATGGCCATCGTCGTGGCCTCCGGCATCGTGCTCCTGCTGATCACCTTCCGCGGGCCTGATGCGGCGCTTGAGGCCACCACCTACGACGCCGACGATGATGTCTCAGCTGTCGGAACCGGAGATGGCGAACCCTAGGAAAGGTGCAGCACGAGCGTGCTGCTATACTCCTAGCGGCCCGCGAGGGGCGCTCTCATGGACGGAAGATCATTCTCATATTTCGCCCTGTTCAGCGAGATCGGGCTCGTCCTGCTTGTGACGACGTTCGGGGGGCTCCTGCTCGGCCGCTGGCTTGACCAGCAGCTAGGAACGAACCCTCTGCTCGTGATCGGAGGGTTCCTGCTGGGGATCCTGATCGGTGCGATCGCTAACTGGCGCGTCCTGAGCCGGTTCCTCGCGAAGATAGATGACTGACGGGGGCTTCCGCCTCCCCAACGGAGCTAGCGTGTCGAACGATCCGGCCCCGGCAGACGCAGACGATCTGCCGGCAGACGCAGACGACCAGATCGAGTTCAGCCAGGACAAGAAGAGTCGCATCTCGATGCGTACCATCCTGGTGGCCATCGGCATCCTCATCCCGCTGAACCTTGCGGCCTTCATCTTCCTGCCGCCGTTCGATTACGACGATCCCAACAAGGCTTGCACGTCTGCCGACGGCATCTCCGAGACCATCAACTGCCTCGTCAACGGCATCCTCCATCTGCCGCGCCCGCACGAGGTCTGGATAGCGGGCGGTGACGTCGCTGACACCGGACTGATGACCTTCCAGGTGAGCTTCACTGACACCCTCTTGACGATGATGGCCATCACCGTTCTCGTGGCCATCGTGCTCATCCTGGCCACCCGTGGTCGCAAGGACATCCCGGGTTTCTTCCAGAACTTCGCTGAATGGGCCCATGAATCGCTCTCCAGCTGGTCCATCGGCATGGGCGGCAGCAAGGCCACCCGGTACCTGCCCATCTTCGCCGCCTTCTTCGTGCTCATCCTGGCCTTCAACTGGAGCGGCCTGGTTCCCGGCATCGGCATCTTCCCCGGCACCCGCGCCCCCACCAGCGACCTCAACGTCACGCTTGGCCTGGCGCTCTTCGCCTGGTTCTACTTCCAGTTCCAGGGCTTCAGGAAGCTGGGCGTCGGCGGCTACATGTCCAAGTTCTTCCCGGTCTACGAGTTCAAGAACGGGGTCGGGGCTGGGCTCATCGGCATGTTCGTGGGCTTCGTCGAGCTCATCCTCGAGTTCGTCAAGCCGATCACGCTCTCGATGCGACTCTTCGGCAACATCTACGGCGGTGAAGTGGCCCTGGCGATCGTCACCGCGCTCGCCGGTGCCTTCCTCATCCCGGTCGCGCTCTATGGCCTGGAGATCATCCTCACGTTCGTCCAGGCGCTCATCTTCTCTACCCTGACCCTGATGTTCATCCTCGCGGCCATCGAGAGCCATCACGAGGAAGGGCATGAGGAGGAGGAGGCGCTGGCAGCGGATGCGCTTGCCCACAAGGACAGCGAGCAGGGGGCAGCCGCTACCGCCTGATCAGCAGCAATCGGGCACCGTCGCCCACATCATCATCACCAAACCATCTCGTAGGAACCAAGCAGGAGGAAGCCCAGGATGCACGTCGCAGCACAGGCAGTGTCACAGATCGCGAGCAGCCGCCGCTGGCGCATGTTGCCCGTCTACCTCATGGCCGCGCTCGGCCTCGTTGTCGTGGCCCTGGCCATGATCGTCTCGCCGACCTTCGCGCAGGAGGCCGCAGCCGCCACCAGCGCCGCAGAGCCGGTCGACCTGGCACCACTGGGGGCCGGTCTCGCCGCCCTCGCCATCACCGGTCCCGGCTTCGCCATCGGCATCCTGGCCGGCATGAGCGCCAGTGCCATCAGCCGCAATCCTGATGCCGCCGGTCAGATCCGCAGCGTGGCCGTGCTGATGGCCGCGTTCGCCGAAGGCCTCGGCATCATCGCGCTCGTCGTCGCGCTCGCCCTCGTCTTCGTCGGCTAGACGGCAGAGGGTCAGCAGAGACAGTGGAATTCCTGGCTGCCGCTCAGGGCCTGACAGAGGCGCTGCCGGCGTTCGCGGCCGAAGCCGAGGATGGCGGGCTGACCGTCAACTTCTTCTGGGTCCTCGTCGCGGGCGCCAACTTCTTCGTGTTCTTCTTGCTCGCATGGAAGATCGCCATCGAGCCGCTCGGAGAGCGCCTGCGCGAGCGCCGCGAGCGCATCGAGCAGGGCCTCAAGGACGCTGATGCGGCCCGTCGTGACCGCGAGGCTGCCGCCGACCAGCGGCAGGCGGTCATCAACGAGGCTCGGCGCGAGGCCAGCGATATCGTGCAGCGCGCTCAGCGGGTCGCCGACGAGGCGCGCGACAAGGGCGTCGCGGACACGGAGGTCGAGATCGGACGCATGCGCGAGCGTGCCGTTGCCGAGATCGACACCGAGCGCAAGCGTGCGCTCGCGGATGTCCGCAGCCAGGTCGCGCAGCTGGCGCTGGCCGCGGCCGGAAAGGTCGTGAGCGAGACCATGAGCAGCGAGCGCGAGAAGCGCCTCGTGGACGAGTTCCTGGCGCAGGTCTCGGTCGAGGCACCCGCCGGAGACGATCGCAACTGATGCGCGCAGCGATCGCGGGGACCACATGGCGCTAGACCCGGGGCACTGCACGCCGCTATGCCGAGGCCGCCTTCGAGATCGCCGAGCGCGATGACTCGATGGAGGCCTGGACGGCGGCGCTCACCATCGCTGAGGAGCGCCTCGTGGACCCCCAAGTCATGCGCCTGCTGTCGAACCCGTCGGTGCCCACTGCCTCCCGCACCGATGTGCTCGAGCGCATCGTCGGCGACGACGTCACCGGCGCCCAGCGCAACCTGCTGGCGCTGATGGTCCGCCGCGGCCGCTTCGAGCAGCTGCCGGCGGTCATCCGCGAGTTCCGGCGCCTCTACCGCCTGCGGGAGGGCATCGTGGAGGCCACCGTGACCTCCGCGGCAGCACTCGACGCGGCGGAGGTGGGGGCGCTCCAGGCTCGACTCGAGGCCATGACCGGCAAGAGCATCGAGCTCTCCCAGGCGGTCGACCCCGATCTCCTGGGCGGACTGCAGGTCCGCGTGGGCGACCAGCTCATCGACGGTTCCGTCCGCGGTCGCCTCGAACGACTCCGCACCGATCTCACGAACATCGCTATCTGACGCCGACGCCAAAAGGAACACGCATGGCCATCCGCTCCGACGACATCACCCAGATCATCAAGTCCGCCATCGACGAGTTCGATTCGGGCGTGGAGACGCGTTCGGTCGGGACCGTCGTGGAAGTCGGCGACGGTATCGCCCGCATCTACGGCCTCGAAGGTGCCCTCGCCAGCGAGCTGCTCGAGTTCCCCGGCGGCGTCAAGGGCATGGCCCTCAACCTCGAGGAGGAGACGGTCGGCGCCGTGATCCTGGGTGACTACACCCAGATCAAGGAAGGCGACACGGTCAAGACCACCGGCGCGGTGGTCGAGGTTCCGGTGGGCCCGGCGCTCATCGGCCGCGTGGTCGACGTGCTCGGCAACCCCATCGACGACAAGGGCCCCATCAACGCCTCCGTCACCCGCCCGGTCGAGCGCGTCGCGCCCGGTGTCATCACCCGCAAGTCGGTCGATACCCCGCTGCAGACGGGCATCAAGGCCGTCGACGCCCTCATCCCCATCGGTCGCGGCCAGCGCGAGCTCATCATCGGCGATCGCCAGACGGGCAAGACCACCGTGACCATCGACGCCATCATCAACCAGAAGGGCAAGGGCGTCGTCTGCGTGTACGTGGCTATCGGCCAGAAGCTCTCGACCGTGGCCCAGACCGTGGCCGTGCTCGAGCGCGAAGGCGCCATGGACCACACCATCGTGGTCGTGGCCGGTGCCGAGGACCCGGCGCCGCTGCAGTACCTGGCTCCCTACAGCGGCGTGGCCATGGGTGAGTTCGTGATGGAGGAGGGCGTCGAGATCGACGGCCAGACCATCAAGGACGCGCTCTGCGTCTACGACGACCTGACCAAGCACGCCTGGGCCTATCGTGAGATGTCCCTGCTGCTGCGTCGCCCGCCCGGTCGCGAGGCCTACCCCGGCGACGTCTTCTACCTCCACAGCCGCCTGCTCGAGCGCGCCGCACGCCTCAACGAGGAGAACGGCGGTGGCTCGCTTACGGCCCTGCCCATCATCGAGACGCAGGCCAACGACGTCTCGGCCTACATCCCCACCAACGTCATCTCCATCACCGATGGCCAGATGTTCCTCGAGTCCGACCTCTTCAACGCCGGCCAGCGGCCCGCGCTGAACGTGGGCATCTCGGTCTCGCGCGTGGGCTCCGCGGCCCAGAACAAGGCCATGAAGAAGGTCGCCGGCCCGCTCAAGCTGGACCTGGCCCAGTTCCGCGAGCTGGCCGCCTTCGCCCAGTTCGCCTCCGACCTCGACAAGGCCACGCGCGATCAGCTCAACCGTGGCGAGCGCATCTCCGAGGTCATCAAGCAGCCCCAGTTCAGCCCGCTCCCGGTGGAGCGCCAGACGGCCATCCTGTGGGTCGTGACCAACGGCTACCTCGACGACATCGAGACCGGCCAGGTGCGTGACTTCGAGGACCAGTTCTACCGCTTCCTCGACGCGGAGCATGCGGAGCTCATGGCCAAGCTGGCCGACGGCGGCTGGGATGACGAGATCATCGAGTCCCTGCGCGCCGCGGCGGACGACTTCAAGCAGAGCTTCACGGCCTAAGAGGGAACGTGCCCAGTCAGCGCGAGATCCGGCGCCGCATCGGATCTGTCGGAAACATCAAGCAGATCACCCGGGCCATGCAGTTCGTGGCTGCCTCCAAGCTCCGCCGAGCACAGGACGCGACGCTGGCCTCGCGGCCCTATAGCGACAAGCTCGACGAGGTCCTGGCCGATGTCGCGGCCGTGCTTGACCCCGAGGCGCATCCGCTGCTGGCGGAGGAGCGTGAGGGCACCCGCCTGATCGTGCTCTTCACCAGCGACCGCGGCATGGCCGGCTCGCTCAATACCAACACCATCCGCTTCGCGGCCCAGGAGATCGCCAAGTCCAGCGGCGAGCTGGAGGTCGTGACGGTCGGGCGCAAGGGCACGGCCGCCATGCGTCGCGGGCACGTACCCCTGGCAGCCTCCTTCGACGGCTTCGGCGACAAGCCCACCTTCAGCGACATCCTGCCGCTGGCCCGGCTCGTCAGCGACGACTTCCTGGCCGGCACCTACACCAAGGTGCATCTGCTCTACCCCGCCTTCGTCTCCACGCTCGTGCAGCGCCCGGAGATGAAGCGGTTGCTGCCGGTCAAGACCAACCCCGACGCACTCGAGGGCATCCCCGGCCACCAGTTCATCTTCGAGCCCAATCCGTCGCGGGTCCTTGAGCAGCTCATGCCCCGCTACGTGGCCACGCGCCTCTTCCAGGCCGTGCTCGAGCTCACCGCCAGCGAGCAGTCCTCGCGCATGGTGGCCATGCGTAGCGCGACCGACAACGCGCAGGAGCTCATCGACGACCTCACCCTCACCTACAACAAGGTCCGCCAGTCGAACATCACGCGCGAGATGATCGAGATCGCGACCGGCGCCAGCAGCACCTAGGAACCACGGAGGAATCAGCCCACATGGCGGCAACCACCAGCACCAAGCCCGAGCAGACCGCAGGTACGGTCGGGCGCGTCATCGCCATCACCGGGCCCGTCGTGGACGTGGAGTTCCCCGCGGGTCAACTGCCGGCGATCTACAACGCGGTCACCATCGAGACGTCGGATGGCTCCGTCACCTGTGAGGTGCAGCAGCACCTCGGCAACAACTGGGTCCGCACCGTGGCCATGACCTCTACCGACGGCATGGCCCGCGGCATCGAGGTCGTGGACACCGGCGGTCCCATCAGCGTGCCCGTGGGGCCCGAGACACTGGGCCGCGTCTTCAACGTCCTCGGCGAGGTCATCGACGGCAAGGGCGAGGTGGTCACCGAGCAGCGCTACCCCATCCATCAGAAGCCACCCGAGTTCAAGGACCAGGCCACGGCTACGGAGGTCTTCGAGACCGGCATCAAGGTCATCGACCTCATCTGCCCCTTCGCCAAGGGCGGCAAGATCGGCGTCTTCGGTGGCGCCGGCGTGGGCAAGACCGTCATCATCCAGGAGCTCATCCGCAACGTCGCCCAGGAGCACGGTGGGTACTCGGTGTTCGCGGGCGTCGGCGAGCGCTCCCGCGAGGGCAACGACCTCATCGCGGAGATGACCGAGTCGGGCGTCATCGAGAAGACCGTCTTCAGCTTCGGCCAGATGAACGAGCCGCCGGGCGCCCGCCTGCGCGTGGCCCTTACCGGCCTGACCATGGCCGAGTACTTCCGCGACGAGGGCCGGGACGTGCTCCTCTTCGTGGACAACATCTTCCGCTTCACCCAGGCCGGGTCGGAGGTCTCCGCGCTGCTCGGCCGCATGCCTTCGGCCGTGGGCTACCAGCCCAACCTGGCCACCGAGATGGCGGCCCTGCAGGAACGCATCACCTCGACCAAGACCGGCTCGATCACGTCGCTGCAGGCCATCTACGTGCCCGCGGACGACTACACCGACCCGGCCCCGGCGACCACCTTCGGCCATCTCGACTCGACCATCCGCCTCGAGCGCTACCTGACCGAGCTGGGCATCTACCCGGCGGTGGACCCGCTGACCTCCACCTCGCGCGTGCTCGACCCGCTCATCGTGGGCCAGGAGCACTACGAGACCGCGCGCGAGGTCCAGCGCGTGCTGCAGCGCTACCGCGACCTGCAGGACATCATCGCCATCCTCGGTATCGACGAGCTCTCCGAAGAGGACAAGTCGCTCGTGGCTCGCGCCCGCCGCCTGCAGCGGTTCATGAGCCAGCCCTTCTTCGTGGCCGCGGTCTTCACCGGTCGCGAGGGTGAGTACGTGCCCATCAAGGACACCGTCACCTCGTTCAAGGACATCCTCGAGGGCCGCGCCGACGACCTGCCCGAGCAGGCCTTCTTCCTGGCTGGCACCCTCGACCAGGTGCGCGAGAACGCCGCCAAGATGGCCGAGTAGCTCATGCCCCTGCTGCTGGAGATCGTCACGCCCGAGCGCCAGGCGTACTCGGAGACGGTCGATGCCGTCTATTGCCCCGGGACCGAGGGCGAGTTCGGCGTGCTCCCGCACCACGCACCCATGCTCTCGATGCTGGGCGTCGGCGAGCTGCGCATCCAGAAGGGCGGCGAAGAGGAGTTCTTCGCCATCGCCGGTGGCTTCGTGCAGGTCCTGCCTGACAAGGTCGTGGTCATGGCCGAACTCGCCGACCTCGCTGCAGAGATCGACCTCGAGGCCGCCCAGGAGGCGCGCAACGAGGCCGAGCGGGCGCTCGCCGCCGGCTTCGACGAGCCGGCCGACCTGGCCCAGGCTCGTGCTGCCATGGAGCGCGCCCTGCTGCGCATCCGCGTCGCGGAGCGCCGGCATCGCGAGGGTCCGCGTCAGCGCCGATAGCGCGGATGGCCGAGACTAGGTCCTGATGGCAGCTTCTCGGCCGTTCCACTGGGAGTACCAGGCCCCGCCTGTTGCGGATGAGACCATCCGCATCGAGGGCGGTCGGCCGCTGCGTGGCGACGTGCCCATCAGCGGCTCCAAGAACGCCGCCCTGAAGCTGCTGGCTGCAGCCACCCTCACCGGTGAGCGCTGCCGCTTCACGAACATGCCGGAGATCGTGGACGTGGCGCTCATGGCGGAGGTCCTCAGCGACCTCGGTGTGGTGGTCGAGCACCCGGAGCCCAACACCTACGAGGTCAGCGCCGGGGACATCGACTGGAACTTCGTACCGCTCGAGGCCGCGGCCAAGATGCGTGCCAGCTTCATCCTCCTGGGACCGCTCCTCGCGCGCATGGGCAAGGTCATCATCAGCAACCCTGGTGGAGACCGCATCGGCCGCCGGCCGGTGGACCTGCACGTTCGCGCCATGGAAGCGCTGGGCGCCACCATCGAGTATCGCAACGGCTACTACTTCGCGCAGGCTCCCGGACGGCTGCGCGGCGGCGAGGTCGTGTTCCCCCACGTGACCGTCATGGGCACGGAGAACGCGATGCTGGCGGCCACGTTGGCCGACGGCCACACCACCATCCGCCCTGCTGCGCGCGAACCGGAGATCGACGATCTCATCAGCCTGCTCCAGGAGATGGGCGCGGACGTCGAGCGCACCGCGCCCGACGTCATCGAGGTGGAGGGCCGCCGGCGGTTGCGTGGTGCGACCCATCACACCGTGGCTGACCGCATCGAAGCCGGCACCTTCGCCGTGGCCGCCGCCGTCACCGGTGGCGAGGTCACCCTGCAGGGGGCTCCCTCCGAGCACCTCGGCGCCTTCCTCGATGTGCTCGAGACCGTCGGTGTCGATATCACCGGCGAAGGCGACCGCATCACCGTTCGTGGCCGCGAGCCCGGCGCGTACGTCGGCACTGACATCGAGACCGCGGCCTACCCCGGCCTGGCCACCGACCTGCAGCCACCCACGGGTGTGCTGCTGACCCAGGCTCGAGGCACCAGCACCGTGCACGAAACCATCTACGAGGACCGCCTCGAGTGGCTCACCGACCTGGGCCTCATGGGTGCCCGGGCGGAGATCCGCGACGCACACCACGCTGTCATCAGCGGACCCGCCCGGCTCAAGGGCGCGGAGGTCGAGGTCAGCGACCTGCGCGCCGGAGCGTCGCTCATCCTGGGCGCACTGGCGGCGGAGGGCCGCTCCACCATCCACGGCGTCCACCATGTGCGCCGCGGCTACGAGGGCATCGAGGGCAAGTTGCTCGACCTCGGCGCAGGAATCGAAGAGGAGCCCGAGGCCTAGGCCCGCAGACATGAAGATCGGGATCGACCTCGGCACCGCCAACGTGCTCGTGTACGTGAAGGGCAAGGGCATCGTCATCCGCGAGCCCTCGGTCGTGGCCATCAGCGAGTCCAACCACATCGTGGCCGTGGGCGAGGAGGCGCGCGAGATGATCGGGCGCACGCCGGACAACATCAGCGCCATCCGACCCATGAAGGACGGCGTCATCGCCGACTACGTCATCACCGAGGCCATGCTGCGCTACTTCATCCGCAAGGCCGGCCGCACCTTCACCAAGCCGGACGTGATGGTCTGCGTGCCTGCGGGCGTGACCAGCGTCGAGAAGCGCGCCGTGCGCGACGCCGCGCTCAAGGCGGGCGCCCGCGAGGCCTACCTCATCGAGGAGCCGCTGGCCGCCGCCATCGGCGCCAACGTGCCCATCAGCGGGGCCTCGGGCAACATGGTCATCGACATCGGCGGTGGCACCAGCGAGATCGCCGTGGTGGCGCTCGGCGGGATCGTGGTCAGTCGTTCGCTGCGCGTCGGCGGCAACCGCTTCGACGAGGCCATCGCCAGCTACATCCGCCGCAAGTACAACCTGATGATCGGCGAGCGCACCGCGGAGGAGGTCAAGATCGCCATCGGCACGGCCCTGCCGCTCGAGCGCGAGCTGACCATGGACGTGCGCGGGCGCGACCTCATCGCGGGCCTGCCTCGGACCATCCCCATGACCAGCTCGGAGATCATGGAGGCCATGGAGAAGCCGCTGCAGCAGGTGGTCACGGCCGTGCGCGCCGTGCTCGAGGAGACTCCGCCGGAGCTGGCCAGCGACATCATCGACAAGGGCATGGTCATGACCGGCGGGGGCGCTCTCCTCCGCAACATGGACCGTCTTCTCACGCAGGTCACGGGCGTGCCCTGCCACGTCGCGGAGAACCCCCTCAACTGCGTCGCCCTGGGCACGGGCCTGGCCATGGAGCACTTCGACTTCTTCAAGGCCTCGCTGGTGCAGAAGGTCTAGGGTGAGCCTGAAGGCCGGGGCCGCCGGTTCGCCAGGACCGGTCGTTCGTCGATCTGCACTCGCATAGCGCAGCCTCCTTCGACTCGCTCTCCGATCCGCGCAAGATGATGGCCAAGGCCGTGGGCCTGGGGCTGACGCACCTGGCCATCACCGATCACGAGCGCATCGATGGCGCGCAGGACGCGGCTGCCCTGGCACCGCCGGGCCTGCAGCTCATCGTGGGCGAGGAGATCCGCACCGCGGACGGCGACATGCTTGGGCTCTTCCTGCAGGAGGCGATCCCTCCGGGGCTCTCGGCCGCGGAGACGGCGGCGGCCATCCGCGAGCAGGGTGGCCTCGTCGGTTTGCCGCATCCCTTCGACGGATTCCGCAGCTCGGGCGGGAGTCAGGCCGGCGAAGCCGAGCAGAAGCTGGAAGAGCTGGCGGCTATCGTTGACTACGTGGAAACGCACAACGCGCGTGCCTATCGTGATGCCAACCCGCTCGCCGGTGCCTTCGCCGAGCGCCATGGACTGCCCGGTGTGGCGTCGTCCGACGCCCATAGCCTGACCGAGCTGGGCATCGCCACCACCGTCCTGCCGGGGCGCTTCACCACGGCCGCCGAGCTGCTCGAGCTGCTGCCCCGGGCCGAGATCACGCCGGGACGTGCCTCCTACTACGTGCGCCTGTGGACGCCCGTGGCCAAGCTCGTCAACCGGGCCAGGGGTAACGGGCGCATCCGCCCACCGAGCGGGACCGTGGCATGACCGGCCAGGGGCCGCCGCCGCAGGGGCCGGCGGAAGAGGAGCAGGGCAGCCCACGCGAGCCCGGCATCCACGACCGGACCGAGCCCTGGGTCCTGGCCCTCGACGAGACGCCCGACGTGGGCGACGCGGTCAAGCAGGACCCACTCGTCCGGGACGATCTGGCGGAGGGCGCGGTCCCCCTCACGTCGCGCCTGCGCGATCGCCGGACGCAGGCCTCGATCATCGTCCCCGCGATCGTGCTCCTGCTCTTCCTCGTGGCCCTCCCGGGCTTCGAGCTCGACACCCTCGTGGGCTACGTCTTCGCGGCCGACCCGGCATGGCTGCTGGCCGCCTTCGTCGTCTACTACGCCGGCTTCCCTGTCCGCGGCTATCGCTGGTCGCTGCTGCTCCGCGGCATCGGCGCCAAGGTGCGCATTCGTGACTCGACCGAGATCATCTTCGTCAGCTGGCTCGTCAACAGCGTCGTACCGGCCAAGCTGGGCGAGGTCTACCGCGCCTGGCTGCTGAAGATCAACTACCCGGTATCGCTATCGGCGACGTTCGGGACGATCTTCATCGAGCGCATGTTCGACATCTTCGCCATCGTCATCCTGGGCCTGGGTGCGGCGTTCTGGTCGTTCCGCACCGGGCTTGATGACACCGTGCGCACGATCATGTTGCTGGGCATCGTGGTCGTGGTCGTCATCGCCATCGGGCTCTTCAGCCTGCGCAACTTCGGCCGGCGCCTGGTCGACCGTCTGCCGCTCCCCGACAGGGTCAAGGAGCTGTACGAGCACTTCGAGGACGGCGTGTTCTCGATGGACCGGCGCACGCTGCCGTTGGTGGCGTTCCTGACGCTGGTCATCTGGACCACCGAGGCCCTCCGCCTGCTCTTCGTGGTCGATGCCCTTGGCTTCAACATCTCGCTGGGCATCAGCGGCGCGTTCTTCGTGGCCCTCGTGGCCTCGCTCCTGACCGCCGTGCCCTTCACGCCTGCCGGCCTGGGCATCGTGGAGGCGGGCATCGTCGGCCTGCTCACGGTCGTGTACGGTGCCGACGCCAACGAGGCGGCCGCGATCGCGCTCGTCGACCGGGCCATCAGCGTGCTCTCCGTCATCGTCCTCGGCTTCATCGCCTACCTGCTCTCACCCAAGACCAAGGGTCGTCCCACCGACCCGACCGACGGCGGGCCCGATGGCAACGACGGCGGCGAGGGCGAGGCGGGGGAGGGTGCCGCGGCCGTGGACGAACCTGCCGGAACGGAAGCGACCACGGCCTAGCAGGGGCACAGCGCCGGGCAGGCGCAGGCAGGCCGTGGTCGAGGAGACTCGTGGTGAAGGCGGCAGCGACGCCGCCGGGATCAGTGCTTCTTGTTGGGCCCGTCCGCGCGCGGGACCGATCGGACCGCAGCCACCGGGCGGACCGGGGCGTAGCGGCCGGTCTGGCGCACCGAGAGGCGGCGCATGCGCAGCGCCAGGTAGTACTCCATGACCTGGCGGACCTGGGGCTCGCTCATCAGCTCATCCGAGCGAAGCGCGTACTCCACGCGGGCGGTGGGATGCGTGCTCGAGGATGAGGTCAGACCGAAGTACTGCGGCGAATCGGTGTCGTCACGCAGTTCGCGCAGGCCCTTGGCCAATTTGGTGGCGGTGCCCAGCGAGGGCGTGCGATCACCCCGGAGCAGCCGCGAGATGGTCGAGTGGTCGACACCCGACTGCTGCGCCAGCTGGCGCTGGGACATCTTCTTGGCCTTGAGCTGGGCTCGAAGCCACTCGTTGAAGGCCCGTGGGTTCTGGACGCTCATGGCACCCCGTCAGCGTCATGCGTTCGGACACTGGGCTCGTGGGCCCCGTGTAGCCACCGTTCGGAGGCAGGAACATCATCGTTGCCTGCACGCCACACGTAAGTGGTCCATTGGTACGGGGTGCCGCTGGGGCTGGGGTCCCGCACCGATCGCTGCGGGCACCGTCGATCCGTCGCGGATGGCCTTAGTCGGCGCTGTAGGCCCCGCCGATGACCGGCTCGATGAGCCCGTAGCGACCATCCTTGCGTCGGTACAGCACCGCCACCTGCTCGTTCTCCGCGTTGACGAAGATGAAGAAGGTGTGGCCCAGTTCCTCCATGCGCGTGATGGCGTCCTCTTCGAACATGGGCTTGATGGCGAAACGCTTGATCTTGACCACCTGGGAGTCCGGGTCTGGCTCAGGCGGTTCCACCAGCGGGGACGCGGACCTGGACGTCTCGTTGAAGCGAGCATGCTCGGAACGCCGCTTGTCGCGGGGGCGCTGGCGCGCCTCGACCACGCGCCGCTCGATCTTGTCGATCACGTCGTCGGCGGCGACCTTGAAGGACGAAGCCGTGCCCACGCCGCGCAGGTGCTGGCCGGCGGTGATGACCGCGATGTCCACGATGTGGCTGTCATCGACCTTGCGGTTGCCCTCGAGCCGCAACTCCACCTCGGCTTCGCTGCGGTCGTCGAGCATGCGCTCGAGCCGGCGCAGCTTGCGCTCGATATAGGCGCGGTCCTTGTCCGAGACGGTCAGGTTCTTGCCTCTGATCGTGGTTCGCACCGAGGGCACCTCCGCTATCCGAGTTGTGCTCCGATGATAGGCCTCGCCGACCCTTCCCGCCGCAGCCGGACGGCGCGCCCTCAGGGGTCTGATGGCCCCAACGCACCGGCGATCAGCGATCTCTCGCCACGGTCGCCGCCGAAACCGCCCCGAAACCGCTGCGCTGCAACACAGCGGCACAGCCCGCGAGGGTGGCACCCGTGGTCAGGATGTCGTCCACCACCACGACCCAGAAGCCCCTGTAGCGGCCCGCAGCCTCGCTGGTGGGTCGGAACGCACCCGCGGTGTTGGTGGCGCGCTCCGCTTGCCCTAGCGCGTGCTGGGCGCTGGTGCGCTGGCGACGCTCGAGCAGGGGAGCAGCCGGCAGCCCGAGGACCTGACCCATGTGCCGAGCCAGCAGCTCCGCCTGGTCGAAGCCGCGCTCCCGCTTGCGCGACGGGTGCACCGGCACCCAGGTCAGCAGGTCACCGCCACGTCCGGCTCGTCGCCAGCGCTCAGCGAGGGCCTCCGCGAGCGGTTCTGCCAGACGTCGCTCGCCACGGTACTTGAGCGCGTGGAGGGCGTCGCGTACGGGACCGCTGTACATGGCGCACCACTCCAGCTGCAACAGCCCCGGAGGCATCGCGGCCGGCAGGCCGATGGGCACACCTGCCGGCTCCTCGAGCCGGCGCCGCAGTGGCGCACCACAGCGCTCGCACAGCAACGTACCCTCGCGGCCACAGCCGGGGCATCGGGGCGGGAGCAGCAGGTCCAGCAAGGCACGCATCGGGGCACCGTGGCAGGCTCGGCCCTCGGACGGCGTCCCTGCCGCTTATGCGCGGCTTGGCAGGCAGGCCCTAGGCGGTGGCCTGGAGCGAGGTGCTGGCGACGGGCTCGAAGAGGACCGTGTCGCCCGCAGCCACACCCGCACGCGCCAGCGTGCCGGCCGGCATCTCCACCACGCCCTCGGCGCCGCGCACGGGCATCACGATCCCGCGCCAGGTCGGAAGGTCCGAGCGCGTGCTGACCACGGAACGACGGCCCCCCTCGTCCTCCTTCGAGACGAAGAGGGCGTCGATGGGGAAGCGCATGAACATCATGTGGATGCTGTTGGCAGGCAGGTAGAGGCCGTAGCCGTCCGGCAGCGAGGCACGTCCCATGAGGCCCATGAAGCGCTGCCTGAACGACTCGCCCAGGACCAGCTCGTCACAGATGACCGCGTCATCGCCTTCGCGGCGCAGGCGCAGCTTCTCCGTGGCCATCGATGGACGCCCCGCGGTGCTAGAGGTTGTTGACGATGAGGATAAGGGCCGGCCCGAGGATGACGATGAACATCGACGGGAAGATGCAGCCGACGAGCGGGAAGAGCATCTTGATGGGCGCCTTGGCGGCCATCTCCTCGGCGCGCTGTCGGCGCTCGATGCGAAGCTGCTCCGACTGCACCTCGAGGACGTTGGCGATGGCCACACCGAGCTGCTCGGCCTGGACGATAGCGCCGATGAAGTTGGTCAGGGCCGGCACGTTGGTGCGGCCCACCATCTCCTTGAGCGCGTCGCGTCGGGGCTTGCCGATGCGAACCTCCGCCAGTGCGCGACGGAACTCGTCCGTCAGCGGACCCTCCGTCTTCTCGATGACCTTGCCCAGCGCAGCATCGAAGCCGAGGCCGGCCTTGACCGAGATGGTCAGCAGGTCGAGGGTGTCCGGGATCTGCAGCAGGATCGCCTTCTGGCGGCCCCGGATGCGGGTGGTGAGCCAGTAGTCAGGGACGAAGAAGCCGATGGCCAGGGCGCCCACCGCGAAGATCAGGCTGGACGCGATGGCCGAGCCCAGGGCCACACCGAAGAGCAGGAAGGCGAGGCCGCTGATGACGATGGCGGAGACGACCTTGAGGCCCATGAAGTCGATGGTGCGCAGGCCGTAGGGGTAGCCCGCCTGTGCCAGCCGGCCCTCGGTGCGGCCGACGCGCTCACGCGAGGTGAGACGGGTGCCGATGCCCGAGAGGCGCCGCATCAGCGGGCGCAAGGTGCGGTCCATCAGCGGCTGCTGGAGCTCGATCTCCTCGAGGCTGGTGACGCCTTCGAGGGTGCCCAGCTGCGTCAGGCGTGCCTGGACGGGGTCGGAGCTGCGGGTCCCGAGGAGGGCCCAGACGATGAGCAGGACGCCGCCGGCGGCCAGCAACGCCATGAGGAGTGGCAGACCCATGCGCTAGACCTCGATGTCGACGATGCGGCGGATGGCCAGGAAGCCGACGAGCATCATGATCCCGCCCATGGCGAGGATGATGACGCCGAGCGGGATGCCCACGATGTAGGGCTCGCCGAACATCGGCTCCATGAAGGTAGGCGCGATGATGGCCAGGATGACCACCAGGAAGATGGGCAAGCCAGCCACCACGTAGCCGGACATGCGCTGCTGAGCGGTCAGCGTCTTGATCTCACCCTTGATGCGGATGCGCTCGCGGATGGTGAAGGCGATGGAGTCCAGGATCTCGGCGAGGTTGCCACCGACCTGGTGCTGGATGGTGATGGCCGTGGTCATCAGCTCGAGGTCTTCGGAACGAACGCGTCGGACCATGTTGGCCAGCGCCTGCTCGAAGGGCAGGCCCAGGTTGACCTCGCGGATGACACGGTTGAACTCCGTGGAGATGGGCGGCTGCGTCTCGCGCACGACCAGCTCGATGGCCTGCAGGAACGAGGCACCGGCGCGGAGGGCGTTGGCCACGAGCGTGATGGTGTCAGCGAGATGGTCGTTGAAGGCAGACAGTCGGCGGGCCTTGCGTCGGCCCACATAGAACCGCGGGATCCACCAGCCCAGGACGAGGGCCACGAGGATGGCGATGGGACTGCTCAGGCTGGGGATGACGGTGGCGCCCAGGAGGTAGACCACCAGCGGGGCACCCACGACCGCAGCGACGCGGATGGCGAGGTACTCCGAGGGTCGGAGCTGGAGGTCCGCACGAGCGAGCTCGCGGGCCATGTTGGCGCCCCAGTCGCGCTGCTCCACGCGCGCGATCGGCGGCGACCGCCGCGCGACCACCGAAGAGGCGGGAACGCAGGGTCTTGGTCTTGGCCCCGCTGCCATCGCGGTTGCGGGCCTCGGTCGCGGCGACCGCGACCTGCTCGATGCGCTCGGTCGGCGAGACGCGTCGACCACCGAACAGGCCGAAGAAGAGGAGCAGGACCGCGGCGGCGGCGAGGAGGGCTACGAGGACGGCAGGATCCATGCTCAGCTCCTAGTTCCGGTACCCGAAGAGAGCCGGAGGCAGGGTGATGCCCATGACCTCGAACTTCTCGGTGAACTTGGGGCGGATGCCGGTCGGACGTAGCATGCCCTGGATCTGGCCGTCCACGACCCCGGTCTGCTCGAAGGTGAAGACCTCCTGCATGACGATGACGTCGCCCTCCATGCCCTGCACCTCGGTGATGCTGGTGACGCGGCGGGTGCCGTCCTTCATGCGGGACTGGTGGACGATGAGGTCGACCGCGGAGGCGATCTGCTCGCGGATCGCGCGGAGGGGCAGGTCCACGCCCGCCATCAGCACCATGGTCTCGAGTCGAGAGAGCATGTCGCGCGGGCTGTTGGAGTGGCCCGTGGACATGGAACCATCGTGACCGGTGTTCATGGCCTGGAGCATGTCCAGGGCCTCAGCCGAACGGCACTCGCCGACGATGATGCGGTCGGGGCGCATACGCAGGGAGTTACGCACGAGCTCACGGATGGGGATGGCGCCCTTGCCCTCGATGTTGGGCGGGCGCGATTCGAGGGTGATGACGTGCTCCTGGCGGAGCTGCAGCTCGGCCGCGTCCTCGATGGTCACGATGCGCTCGTCGTTGGGGATGAACGAGGAGAGCACATTGAGGGTCGTGGTCTTGCCCGAACCGGTACCCCCGGAGACGAAGACGTTCAGGCGCGCTTCCACGCAGGCCTTGAGGAAGTCGAACATCTCGGGCGTGGCGGTGCCGAAGCGGATGAGGTCATCGACCGTGAAGGGGCTGGCCGCGAACTTGCGGATGGTGATGACCGGGCCCACCAGCGACAAGGGCGGGATGATGGCGTTGACGCGGGAGCCATCGGTGAGTCGTGCATCGACCATGGGGCTCGACTCGTCGACGCGACGGCCGATGGGGGCGATGATGCGATCGATGATGCGCATGACGTGGTCGTCGTTCTGGAACGAGATGTTGGTCAGCTCGAGCCGGCCACCGCGCTCGATGTAGACCTGGCGCGGGCCGTTGACCATGACCTCGGTGATGGACTCGTCTCGCAGGAGGGGCTCCATCGGACCAAGGCCGACGATCTCGTCGGTGATCTGCTCGAGCATGCGTACACGCTCGGCGCGAGTGAGAGCCAGGCCCTCCTCGTCGACGGCGATGCTGAAGATCTCTTCGATCTGGCGCCGAACCTCGACCTGGTTGGTGAGGTCGAGCTTGGGATCAAGGTCAGAGATGACGCGCTGCTGGATGCGGTACTTGGTGTCGCGGAACGACTCACGCACCGGCACCTGGCTGATGACGCGCTGGGGCATGGGCGACGGGGGCGCCGCCATGGCGCCAGGAGCGCCCGGAGGCATGCCCGCACCGAGAGGTGGTTGACCGCCGGGAGGCGGCGGTGCACCCGGGGCCGGCGCTACGCCTTCGCCGCCGGGCTTGGCGCTTTCGATTCGCTTCAGCAGTGACATCTCAACGTCTCCCTATCGAGGATCCATGACGACTCACCGCCGTCCGAAGAGTTTGCGTGCCGGCTCCTTCTCGCCTTCGCCTTCGGGGGAGCCGTCGCCCTCGACGAGTGATCGCGAGATCTTGAGGATGTCTTCGCTGACTGGAGCCTGGCTGTTGCTCCACACGAAGGGAACGCCCCGGTTGAGGGCGTAGACGACCGTGCGGCCGTCGGATACGACCTGGTGGTCGATCTTGCGGCCGACCGAGTTCTCGACGTCCGCGACGCGGATACCGAAGGCGGAGTCGGCGCGGTTGAGCACGAGCTTGAGTCGATCGCCGTAGCCCAGCTGCTCCGCGACCTCCAGGAAGAGGCGGATGTTCTTGATGTTGGTGATCTCGAGCGTGAGGATGGTGAGGATCACGTCGGACATGTCCAGGAGCGCCAGCGACACATCGTTGAAGTGCGGCCAGAGGTCCACGACCGTGAAGTCGTTGGTCTCGCGTAGCCGAGTCGTCATGCGGCGGATCTGGTCGACGGTGATGAGCTCGGCCATCTCCGGGCTGGGCGGCGCCAGCAGCACCTTGATGCCCGTGCTGTGGTTGATGAGGGTGGTGTCGACGAGGTCCTCATCAGTGGAGGAGGGGTCGGCCACCACGTCGATGATCGACTTGTTCTTGGGGTTCAGGTTGAGCAGCACGCCCACGTCGCCGAACTGGAACGAGCCATCGACGAGGGTCACCGTCTGGCGCTGCTCGCCGGCCAGGGCCACCGCCAGGTTGACCGCCAGCGTGGTGCGTCCGACTCCACCCTTGGGCGCGAAGAGGGTCACGACCTTGCCGTTCTTCTTGCTCCCGTCAGGGGCAGCGGCGCCCGGCGTCGGGACGATCATCCGTCCGCGCTTCTGCTTCTCGCGCACGTGGACCTGCCGGATCGATGCGGTCAGCTCGTCGGAGCTGAAGGGCTTCACCAGGAACTCCCGTGCACCGGCAAGCATCGAGCGGCGCAGATAGTCGGCCTCGCCCTGGACGCTCATCATGATGATGGAGGTCATGGGGAAGGTGGCCGAGACGCGCTCGGTGGTGGCGATGCCATCCATGCCCGGCATGTTGATATCCATCAGCAGGATGTCGGGCTGGAGCTTGCCGGTGAGGTCGACGGCCTCTTCGCCAGACGCGGCAGCGCCGACGACCTCGATATCTGATTCGAACGAGAGCAGCTTGGTCAGGTGCTCACGGGTTTCGGCGATGTCGTCGACGATGACGACGCGGATCTGTTCAGTCACGCTCGGTTCCTCAGGGCCGTAGAAGGCAGGCGGCCATCTCGGGTGCTCAAGGGTAGACCCGGGGCGCAGGTAATGCCAGTAGGACGATAGGGGTTCGTCCGGGCTGGTACGAGCACGTGCGCGGCTGGGATCGTCGACAAGAGCAGGACCTCGACTGATGTGACAGGTGTCACCGGAATCCTATGCACCACTCCCACCACATTCGATATGACTATCGGGCTATGCGTCATAGGAGGCACGTGCGGCCCGGCGCGCCGCTGGCGGCTATGATTCAGCACTCACACCCTGACGACCCGCTCCTGAGGTTACGTATGCGCCAGATCCGACTGCGCAAGCTGCGCAGGCGGCTGGGACTCTCTCAGCCCCCGGCCCCCCAGCCCAAGCCCATGGACAAGGCCAGCGTGCGCAAGCGACGCAAGGTCTTCGAGACGCTTCCCGAATACCCTCCGTGCCCGGAGGGCTGGACGACCGGCGCGCCCGACTTCGTCATCTTCGGAGCCCAGAAGTCCGGCACCACCTGGTGGTTCCGCCTCATCGAGCAGCATCCGGACGTGGTGCAGCCGACCAACCAGCGACCCGAGCTGCACTTCTTCGACCGGCTCTGGGCGGAGTGGCCGACGGCTGAGCAGATCCAGCGCTATCACCGCTACTTCCCTCGACCAGCGGGCAAGCTGGTGGGCGAGAAGACGCCCGAGTACATGAACTGTGCGTGGGTGCCGCCGATGGCCAAGCTGGCCGCACCGCAGGCCCGGGCCATCGTGCTCCTGCGTGACCCCGTGGAGCGCTACATCTCCGGCCTGAGTCACCAGGATCGCGGCGGCCTGCTGGACGAGGAGGACGCAGCCGGTCAGTCGCGGGTCTTCGGCGACCGTGTCCGCGTGGTCACGGACGCCATCGAGCGTGGCCTGTACGCCACCCAGATCGAGTGGCTGTTGGCGCAGTACGAGGCCGATCATCTGCTGGTGCTGCAATACGAAGCCTGCGCCACGGACCCGGCGACGCAGCTGGCGCGCACCCATCGCTATCTGGGCCTGCCGCCGCACGAGCTGCCCGCAGATGAGTTGGCACGACCGCGCAACAAGTCCAAGCTGGACAAGGTGGAGGTGCCCCAGGAGCACATCGACCTGCTCCGTCGCTACTACGCCCCTGAGGTGGAGCGGCTCAAGGGCCTCGTGCCGGATCTCGACCTTTCGCTCTGGCCGCACTTCGGGGACATGGCCTAGGTCGAGGCCTTGGCCCGCGACGCCTGGGCTCGTGCGGACGACACCCCCACGGACAGACGAAGACACCGGTCCGTGAGGACCGGTGTCTTCTCAGTTGGCGGCGGATCCTGGCGGCCGATCAGGCTGCGAACCGGCAGGCGCGCGATCGGTACCAGGCTCCGCTGTGCGCTCGGACGACGCTATCGCTGGCCGAGCGTCGTGAGCGTGCTAGATGTTGGCTCCGATGGTCGACAGGATCTCGGAGATCTCACCGCCGAGGAAGATGAGGGCGGCGATCGCGATGATGGCGATGAGCGCCAGGATCAACGCGTACTCGGCAAGGCCCTGGCCACGCTCGTCGTCGTGGGACAGGCTGTTGAGGATGGAAAGGAACATGACGCCTCCGATTGGCCAAGGCTGGCTTGCTGTTGACGGCCCCAAGGTAGGGATGCCGGTGAGGGCTGCGAATGGCCCGGCGGTGCCGCCGTACCCCGGACCTCCGGCCTAGCGCGCGACCGGCGCGATCAACTCCATGAGCTGACCATCGTCACGCATGGTGAGCGTGAGGCCCATGGCCTTGGCGCGATGCTCGATGCCATCGACCAACCGGCTCGGCAGCGAGCGCGCGGCGGAAGCGGCGGCCCGATCGGCTGAGAAGTTCTCCTCCATCATCGCCAGCAGGGCGGGCGGCGTCTCGACGGAACGTGCGGCGGCCGCGGAGCTGGGCTCGGCCTGGCCTTCGGGGTTGATGCGCGGCCACGTGCCTTCGACCGTGGCCACCAGCTCGCGCTCACTCCAGTCGAGTCGGACGAGCACCGACGGCGGCTTCAGCTCGATGTAGCCGGCGATGGCCTCGTCGATGCTGCGGTAGACCACGCTCTCGATATCAGAATCGAGCCGCTCTTCGATGCCGTGGGAATCGAACTCGACGTTGATGCCGGCACGCCGTCCGCGGTCGTTGGCGATGCGCCGGACCGTCGGCCCCAGGCCCAGGTCGTCGAGGACCATGGGCCGGATCTCGAAGATGAACTGCTTGGTCGTGTCCAGGGCGGCCTGCACCAGCTGGCGCAGGGACTCGATCTCGTCGATGGCCCGGGCGTCCTGCTTCTGCACCAGCCGCTCGACGATCTCGGCCTGCAGGCCGATGTTGGCCAGGGATTGGGCGGGGCCGTCATGCAGCTGACGGACGATGTCGCGGCGCAAGTCCTCTTCGCCGCGCATGACCATGGCGGGCTGGTTCATGCCCGGGGCACCGCTGCCGCCTGCAGCCGCAGCCAGCGCGCGCAATCCCACCGAGGCCACCGGTGCCGGCCGCGTGGCGCCGCCACCCATGGCCGCGAGGCTGTTATCGATCTCGACGAGGCGCTGCAGGAACCGCGCGAGCACGCGCTGCTTGCCCTCGAGCACCTGGCGCTGGGCGTCGAAGAGCATCTCGCGCCTCGTCAGCGCCAGCAGGCCGTCTCGGACCTCGGACATCTCAGTGGGGTCCGGGGCTGCGCTGGTCTCGAGGGCAGCGAGGCGAGCCTCCATCTTGGTGCGTCGCCCTTCGTGACGCTCGATCTCCGTGAGGACCTGCTCCATGAGCATGTCGATCTCACGGTTCTCGCCGTCGATCCGGCGGATGTCGTCTTCGAGCTCCTTGCGCAGCCCGATGAGACTTCCCTGCGAGGGCCCACTCGCAGGCGGCGGCGCGCCCGCGGGCGATCCTGGCGGCGGTGCGAGCGGTCGGCCTGGCGGTGGCGGAGGGTGGGTGCCTGCCGGTGCCGACGCATTCGGCTGGCCGGAACCGACCGACGCGGGGCCTGGAGCGCGCGGCGGCTCCGGGGCGCTCAATCCTCGGGGATCCTGATCCAGCCCTGCTTCATGGCGTAGACGACCGCCTGCGTGCGGTCGTTCACGGAAAGCTTGCGAAGGATCGAGCTCATGTGGTTCTTGACCGTCTGCTCGCTGATCGAGAGCGCGTACGCGACCTGCTTGTTGGTCATGCCCTTGGCGATGTTGTCGAGGATCTCGACCTCACGCGGCGAGAGCGGGGCGAAGATGGGGGCGGCCTCCTGACCGTACACCGCCAGCTCGCGGAACTCCTTGAGCACACGGTTCGCGACCGACGGGCGGGCGAAGACCTTGTCGTTGATGAGGTACTCGCCCTGGTTGACACGGCGAATGATGGTGACGAGGTCCTCCGGGCCGATGTCCTTGAGCAGGAAGGCGGCGGCGCCGGCCTTGATGGCCTCGAAGAGCATGTCCTCGTCTTCGGTGGCGGCAAGGGCGATGATGCCCGCGCTGGGCACCTCACGCTTCACACGCTGCGTGGTCTCGATGCCACCGGGCGCCGGCAACGAGAGGTCGAGCAGGACGATGTCCGGGGTGCTGGCGCTCGCAGCGTCGATGGCGCTGCGTGAATCGTCAGCTTCGGCCACGACGTCGAAGTCATCCTCCGCATCGAGGATCTGTCGCATGCCCACGCGGAACAGGGCGTGGTCATCGACGAGCAGGATCTTGACCCGCGCGCCGGGTTCTCGCCGATCGGGGCCACCGCGGCGTCGTTCAGGTCCTGAGTACTCGCCCGGAGTCATTCCACGCTCCTCTCCCTGGGGTGAGGCTCGAGCCGTAGCTTCGTGCCTGCTGCTGATTGCTGTCGCCACACGTGCGACATCCCGCCGTCCATGTGGCTCGGAGTATAGGCGTTGCGGGTGGCCGCCCACGGGTGCGTGCTCACGAGGCGTCGCAAGCCTCGGCCAGCTCGAAGAGCCAGGCCTCACCAGCGGAGGTCTCGAGCCGCGTCGGCTCAGCTGCCAGGCACGCGCGGGCGTCCTCGCTCAGGAGCGCCCCAGGATAGGGTCCCCGTTCGTCGATGACGACGATCCACGGTGTCCCGAAGGTCGCCCCCAGCTCCTGCACCGACGCGATGTCCTCGGCCGGCAGGGCGATGGCGTAGCCGCCGGTGGCACCGGCCAGCCACATGGGATGGTCGGTGATGATGGTCCGCGGCTGGGCCCGTCCGTCCGCGGCCGCCGCCTCCGCGAGGGATGCTGCCACCGATCCGATACGCTCCTGGGTGTCTCTCGCCTGCGCGCCGAAGACCATGACCTGGAACGCGGTCATGACGGTCGCGGTCAAGACCAGGGCGATGGGCGCGATGATGACGTTGGGCTTCTCCCACTCCCGGACCGTCGAGATACGAGCCAGCAGGGCATCGCCACCGATGGCCGCGGCCACCCCCAGGCCCACCAGCAGCGGTCCCGAGCTGTGCATGAACGTGCCCCACAGGGTGGCGACCGGGAAGAGCAGCACCGTCGTCAGGAAGATGAGCAGCCCGCTGAGCAGCACGGCCATCAGCGCGGTCGGGCGCCGCAGGAACGGCGCCCGCCACATCAGGGCCAGCGTGAGCAGACCCACCAGCCCGATGGGGAACGCTGGCAGGACCAGCACGTTGACCAAGCCGTCGACGGCGCCCTCGAAGGGGTTGCGCACGACCTCAGCTGCACCCTGCGCCAGATAGGTCGCGAGGTTCGGGTGGTCGCCGAAGGCGAAGATGTCTTCGTTGTCGACGAGGAACATGTTCTCGACCGCCTGTCCCGGCAGCGGCGTGCCCAGCTCGACCGTGTTCCGCACCAGCCAGGGCACGACAGCGAGCAGACCGCCCGCGAACACCGGCCAGAGCCGGGTCGAGGCCTCGCGCAAGCGAGCTCCGGTCGGGCGCCAGCTGAGGACCATGCCCTGCATCAGGAGCACGCTGAGACCCAGCCACACGACCTCCTGGCGGGAGAGGTAGGCCAGGCCCATGAAGACGCCCAGCGCGAGGCCGGCGACGATGCTGGGCGGCATGATGTCGTCGTGGCCGTCGTGGGCACCGATGACACGCGGCACGAACAGCGCCGCCAGCAGCACGAAGACGGTGAAGGGCGTGTAGGAGTCGGGCACGACCGAGCCCAGCACCAGCGGGCTCAGCACCGCCGCCAGAAGACCAGCCGTGATGGCCACGGCTCGCCCGCGGCGCGAGTCGAGCCCCTGTGCGTTCGCCGCCTCTCGGCCGATGGCCCACGCCAGCGGCGCCACGAGCGCGCCCACGATCGCGCCACCGACCTGGGCCGCCCAGAACGAGTCATCGAGGACGGCCATGGCTGCGGCCGAGATGAAGGTGCTCATCGGAAGCCACAGCTCGAAGGCCGGCTTGGGCACCTCCAACGGAGGCGTGGAGTAGCTCCACACGGCATCGCTCACGAGACCCTGCCCGTTGACCAGGTTCTGGGCCACGCCCACGTAGTAGGCGCTGGGCTCGGTGGTGGGGAACGGGATCTCGATCGCCGCCAGCAGGCGCAGCAGCAGCGCCAGCAGGAAGAGCCCGAGCGGGATCAGCCACCTCACGGCGCGCACCGCTCGTCATCCGGCGCGAGGCACACCGCGAACAGGGCCGCACGCGGTGCGGCTGCGACACCTTCGTCGCGTGCGGCCTGCTCCTCCGTTCGCGGCAGGGGCGGGGTCACCACGATCGGCTCGGAGAGCCATCCGGGACGGAGCTCGACCGCGCAGGACCGGCTCGAGCGCCTCGACGGTGTGGGCACCCTCGAGCGCCAGCCAACGCACGTCGTACAGGCGCAGGGCCTGCTCGATCGTGGCCAGCGGGTCGTCCGGGGTCACGACCCCGGCCCAGTCGCCGTGATACTGGTAGGCGCCGGCATCGGGACTCATGACCACGTCGCCGGGCTGGGCCAGTTCCTCGAGAGCGGCCAGCACCTCCACGCGAGCTCGCTGCTCCTCGTGCCAGGCCTCGAGGGTGTTGCGTGTGGCCAGCACCGAGACGACGGCGATGACGCCGACCAGCATGTAGCTGAGGTTGCGCGTGGCGCGTTGCGCGTCCCAATGGGAACGGCGTGCCGCGATCCATCCCACCGCAGCGGCAACCCCGACCATCACCAGCAGGTAGGCGTGGGGCACCAGCGCTACGGCCGAGTGGATGAACGTGCCAAAGGGCACATGCACCGCGGAGACGAGAGCCGTGAAGAGGAACAGCGTGAGGGCGTAGATGAACCAGGGCACGAAGTCGGGCTTGCGTCGGCTGACCCAGATGCCCACCAGGAGCAGGGGCACGAGGAGGCCCATGAGCGGCATGGTCACGAAGATGAGCAGGGCGTCGATGAGCCCCGTCACGCGGCTCTCGATCACGGCGCCCAGGCCCTGCTCGAGGAACGACGCGAGGGTCGTCTCGGAGGTCACGCTGTAGAGCTCGCGGTACTCGCTGATGAAGAGGATGCGACCACCAGCGGACGAGGGCGAGATGGAGCCGAAGACGAGCAGCTGTCGCAACAGCCACGGCGTGACCACGAGGGCGAAGCCGCCGGCGCAGGCAAGGGCCGGCCGCCAGCCGATCCGTGACAGCCGTGGCGCTCGCAGGAGGTCGTAGAGGAAGACCAGGGCGAACGGCACCCCCAGCAGGACGCCGTCGTTTCGCGAGAGAAAGGCCAGGCCCACCACCAGGCCGCCGGCCGCGAACGACCTTCGGTTCCCCTTCAGGCCGCGAGCGCACAGCCACAGGGCGAGGGCGCCCAGCAGCATGAACAGGGCGAAGTTGTCCGGCTGGCCCAGGAACGGCGAGACGGCTGCGGGCACAGCCACCAGCAGGGCTGCGGAGATGGCCCCGGGCGTTGACAGGCCTGCGTCGCGACCGATGAACCAGGTCAAGGGTGAGGTCGCGGCGGCCACGAGCCAGAAGGGTACGGCGGATGCCGTCGCGGTCGGTCCCAGCAGCCAGATGAACGGCACCTGGATGAGCGCGGCGAGCGGCATCCAGTGAGCGTTCGAGGGGATGGGCAGCTCGCCCACGGCGGGCAATGTGCCGCCCACCTCGACGAAGTTCCAGATGTAATCGACGCTGAACCCGCCACCGGCCGCCAGCTCACGACCGAGGTTGGCGTAGTACAGCGCGTCGGGGTACGCGGGCTCGGTGAAGAGCGCCCCGACCGCGACGCGCACGACCAGCGCGACCACGAAGAGCAGGATAGGGATGGCCATATCCGTGCCACCGTAGCAACGGCTACCCTCGCGGCCCGCTGGTACGAAAGGACTAGTACCGGGGGTGCCCGTGGTCAGTCGCGTGCGATGCGGTGGGCTCGGGATGGGACCAAGGAGCCATGCATGGGGGCTGGACTCGACCTGTAGCCTGCGCGAGTGATGACTCCCGCCCGGGGTGCCCCCCGCCTGACGATCGTGGTTCCGGCCTACAACGAGGCCGCACGGATCGGGCCTGCCCTCGACGAGCTCTTCGGTTGGCTTCGGCGCGGCGGCCCCGCCCGCAGCACCGGCCGCTCATCCGATGACATCGGCACCTGGAACGTCCTCGTCGTCGACGACGGCTCCAGTGACGACACGGTGGCCATCGTGGAGTCGCGTCCTGAGGCACGAGCGGGCGAGGACGGTTCGCCGCCCAGCCTGCGGGTGCTGCGCCGTGGCCACGCTGGCAAGGGCGCGGCGGTCACTGCGGGGGTGCTGGCGGCAGACGGCGACATCGTCATCTTCACCGACGCCGACATGGCCACGCCACCTGATCAGATCCCCCTGCTCACCGAGGCCCTCGCCATGGCCGACGTGGCACTCGGCAGCCGCATCCAGCCGGACGGCTCCGATCGCCGCGCATCACAGCCCACCTACCGGCGGTTGCTCGGGCGCGTCTACCGCGTCCTCGCCGGGGCCTGGGTCACCGGTGACGTACCGGACACGCAGTGTGGCTTCAAGGGCTTCCGCCGAGCGGCAGCCCAGGACATCTTCAGCCGACTCAAGACCGATGGCATCGTCTTCGACGTGGAGATCATCTACCTCATGCGTCGGCTCGACTACCGCTACGCCGTCGTGCCGGTGATGTGGGATGACATCCACGGCTCGCGCATGCGCGTCCGACTGCGCCTCGGCCTGAGCGTGCTCTGGGATCTCTTCCGTATCCCCATCATCCACCGCAACACGCGCGCGAGCGTGCCTGCTCCGAGGACCTCGGACAGCCTCTAGGCCGAGCGCCGCCCGTCGATCCAGAGTCGGATGGGTGCGATGAGGATGACCAGCGTGCCGAGCCACAGCGAGGGCATGCCCACGACCACGGCCAGGGCCGGCGCCCACGGCCGGCGCACCAGCAGCAAGGCGAGGGCCAGCGGCAGACGCACGTACCAGGGCGGTCCGATGTGGATGTCGATGCTTGAGGGCTGCCGCAGCAGGTAGTCGATCCACTCAGGCCACAGGTGCAGCCACGGCAGCGTCACGGCGAAGGCCACCGCCAGCGTGATCACCACCTGTCGCCAGAGCCTGGGCGGCACCGCCAGGATGGGCGAGATCTTGGCCATGGCCATGACCGTGAGCGGTTCGGCACGACCGTGGGCCGCGAGGATGATGGAGGCCGCGATCAGGAACTCGATGTTGCCGGCGAACAGCACCATCACACTGACGGGGTAGAAGAAGACGAGCCCCGACCACAGCCACGAACCGGCCACGTACCGGATGGACAACAAGCCCAGGAGCATGATGCCGACCTGCATCAGGACGTCGGGTACCCACGCGAGCGCACCGAAGAGCACGGCCCAGGGTGGCGCGTAGCTGAAGACGTCGAGGTTGCCGATCTCGCCCACGTAGACGGCTTCGCCGGCGAGCAGCGAATCGCCGGCACGGAGGTAGGCCGCCAGGTCCGCCCCGATCTCGAAGTGGTTGTCGGCGAGCAGGACGAGGAAGGTGACGGCCCCGAAGGCCCAGCCCACGAGGGCGAGGATCGTTCCCGCGAACCGCAGGGGGTCTGATCGCGCGGTCATCGTGGACGCGACGGTAGCGCGCGTTCAGGACGGTGCCCCTCGGGCGAAGGTACTGGTGTCGGGTCTGGTGCTGTTCGCGCCGCTCTAGGAACGGACGACGCTCCAGTAGCGTTCGGCTGCTCCGGTGCCCACGCCTCCGGCTTCGGCCACGCGAGCGGCGTAGCCGGTGACTGCGTCGAGCATGCCCTGCTCGCTGTCGAAGAGTCGCTGGACTTCACCTGCGTACATCTTCAGTCCGGCGTTCTTGCGCTCCAGCTGGTCGCTGATGTCGGCATAGCGGGCCTCGAGTGCCAGACCCCTGGGCACGTCGATGTCCTGACCGGCGAGGTCGGCGGGACCGGAGAAGCCACTCCACCAGGCGTAGGGGAAGTCCTCGTAGAAGGAGAGGCGTCCGGCCAGCTCTGGTCCGGGCATGACCCAGGCCGTCTCATCGGTGAGCAGCGCCAGCCCCGCATCACGGCATAGCCGGTGGTCGACATGACCGCCGACGCCGAGCGGGAAGTAGACCTGCTGCGGCTCGAGACGCAGGATCTCGCGGCGCAGGATGTCGATCGGCGGCTCGTCGTCCTCGTAGGGCTGGCCCAGGAGGGCATCGTCACCCTCGTAGCCTCGATGGACCGCGTCAGGCAGGTCCAGATCCACCAGGGCGGCTTCGATGAAGTAGGCCCAACGCTCGTCCTCGGCCTTGCGCATCACGGTCGCGTCTGCCTGGGCCAGGTCGAAGCGTTGGAGCGTGCCATGCGTGGGCACGTCGTCACGCAGGGGCCGGTCGTCGTGGACGTCGTTGGTGATGTTGGCGTTGCGGGACCACGCGGCCCGCTGCCAGAACTGGCGTGCCTGGGTGTTGGCGCGTTCCTGTGTGGCCTCGAGCCGGGCTGGATCGGCCTCCCACGGGGCACCGCTGCCAGCCGCTGTGGGAACGGGGTACTCGGCCGCGATGTTGGAGCGGTTGAAGGCCTGCGTCGCTGGGTTCAGCGTCTTGGTGCCGAACCCCAGCGCCTCACGCTGGTAGTCGGCTGGGTCATGGTCGCTGGGCCCGCCGGAATAGACGGTCAGGATCGTCACCGACTGGCCGAGTTCGCGGAGGCTCGCGACGAGACCGCCACACGAGAGTGCGACGTCGTCCGGGTGGGGGGCAACGAAGACGTGGGTCATCGCGGGCGAGGATAGCACCGGCCTCCTCAAGAGTTCAGCCGGGATGGGCGTGAACACCGACCAGTGGGACGAAGACGCAGGGATCGGCGGTGCGTTCCTGAAACGTCTGGCCGCTTCGCCGGACGATCGTCAGACGCTGTGAACGGCGATCCCCGACGGGAACGGCCAGACAGCCACCGTCGGCGAGCTGGTCTCGAAGCGGTCCAGGGACAGCAGGGGCACCGGCCCCGACGACGATCGCGGCGTACGGGGCGTGAGGGGGGTAGCCGGCACTGCCGTCTCCTACCAGCACCTCCACCTCGTAGCCCGCGCGCTGCAGGTTCGCCCGTGCGCGGTCCGCCAGCGCCGGGTCGCGCTCGATCGAAGTCACGCGGGCACCGCATTGGGCCAGCACCGCCGCCTGGTACCCCGAACCGGTGCCCACGTCGAGCACCGACGGGCGAGCCTCCGTCCAGGGCCAGCCGAGAGCCGGAAGGTCGAGAGCCGCGGTCATCCGGGCGACCATGTAGGGCTGCGAGATCGTCTGGCCGTGGCCGATGGAGAGCGGGCTGTCCGCATAGGCATCGAACTCGCGCCCGGCGGGCACGAAGGCTTCGCGGGGCACCAGCGACATGGCAGCGAGCGTGGCCCGGTCGTGGATGCCGCGCGCTTCGATCTGGTCGCGCACCATCGCCGCACGTGCGGCGGCGAAGGGGTCAGGGTGCTGCGGGGACTCGCCGCTCACCCCATGTCGTCAGCCGTCCGACTCTGGCGATGGCTCCGGGCTCTCGCTCGGTTCGGGGGTGTAGCAGGGGATCTCGGGCAGCCGCTCGGCCTCACGATCGAAGCTGGCCTCGGGTCCAGGCTGGCCTCCGGGTCCAGGCTGGCCTCTGGATCGATGGTCGGACACGGACCGATGGTCGGCTCGGGCGTGGGCTCGGCTGTCGGCTCGGGCGTGGGCTCGCTGTCGGCTCGGGCGTGGGCTCGGCTGTCGGCTCGGGCGTGGGCTCGGCTGTCGGCTCGGGCGTGGGCTCGGCTGTCGGCTCGGGCGTGGGCTCGGCTGTCGGCTCGGGCGTGGGCTCGGCTGTCGGCTCGGGCGTGGGCTCGGCTGTCGGCTCGGGCGTGGGCTCGGGCGTCGGCTCGGCTGTCGGCTCGGGCGTGGGCTCGGCTGTCGGCTCGGGCGTCGGCTCGCTGTCGGCTCGGGCGTGGGCTCGATCGTAGCGTCGACTGGCTCCATGCTCTCGTCGTCTGTCGGTTCTGGCGACGGGCTGGCGGCGATGCCAGGCCCGGGTGTGGGGTCGTCCGAATCGAAGATGTCGGCAAGGAAGCCTCCACGCCCAAAGAAGACGGCGAACACGAAGATCAGCCCGAAGACGGCCACGATGATGCCGATCCACCACTTGCTCACCGGGTCGTCGATGAACGGCGGTTCCTCCGGCTCCGTGGCCTTCGCCATCGCTGCGGTCGTGGCACTCGTGACCGGCTTGGTGGCAGCAGGTGCCTGGTCGGCAGCCTGCTCCGCCGCCGCGGCTTCTTCAGCGGGCGGCTCTGCAGGCTCCGCGGGCTCCTCGACCGACTCCTCGGGCGACTCCTCCTCGGGGATGGCGTCTTCAGGCTTGGTCTGGTCGGTCATCTAGCGGAGCTCTCCCTGGATCGTTCGCGTTGGTTCGATTATCGCGGGAGCGAGGCAAGCGTGCCGGGCTTAGGCGTCACGTACCGCGGGCAGCCACGCCGCGACGATGGCAGCGATGACGGTCAGTACGCCCGTGAAGGCGATGATGAGGCCGGCGTCGACGTGGTCGGCGAGGCCCGAGGCGACGGCCATGGCGCCAGTGAGGGCACCCATGACGATGCTGGAGCGGATGGCCACGACGCGTCCCAGCATGCCTTCCGGTGTGCGCTCCGCGAACAGCGTCTGGCTGGGGATGACGTAGACGAGGTTGAAGATACCGATCACCACCGCGGCACCGATCGCCAGCACTTCGTTCGAAGTCAGGCCCAGCGCGATGGTGGCGAGACCCATGAAGGCGAAGCCGGTGATCACCAGCCAGCCCTTGCGCAGACGCGCACCGATGGCCCCGACCACGAAGCCGCCGGCCAGGTTGCCCAAGCCGATGGCGGCCTCGATGATCGCGTAGCTGTTGGGATAGGGGATGATCTCGCCCGAAAGCGAGCGTTCGGCGTAGACGACCATCAGTGAGAGCGTCGCACCGATCGATAGCTGGGCCAGCACGCTCACGAGTGTGTTCTGGAAGAGGGTCGTCTCGCCGCGCAGGAAGTGCCAGCCCTCGCGGAGCTCCTCCACGAAGGACCCGATGGCGCTGCTGACACGCGGACCGACCTCACGCACGGCAGGCGGGATGACGAGGCCGGCGAGCAGGACGGCGCTGAACACGTATGTCAGCGAGTCGACCCAGAACGCGAGCGCGAGGTTCGTGCCCAGGGAGGCCACGAAGACGCCCGCGAGTGGGTAGCCCGCGATGTCGGCCAGGGTTTCGCCGGTCCAGATCGCACCGTTGGCAGGCATCAAGTCATCACGGCTGACGATGCGCGGCAGGATGGCCGTCTTGGCCGGTCGGAAGAAGAGGCTGACCGTGGTCACCACGAAGACCAGGGGGTACACGAGCCAGACGTTGAACTCGACGACGAACGGCAGCGTGAGCACGAGTCCGGCGCGGATGAGGTCGCTGACGATCATCACCCGCTTCTGGTCCCAGCGGTCGACGAAGGTCCCGGCGATCGGTCCGAGCAGGAGGTTGGGCAGCGTCGCGGCGAGGAAGACGAACCCGGTCTGCATGGCCGAGCCGGTCGTGGCCAGGACCATCACGCCGAGGGCGATCTGATGGAGGCGGTCACCGAAGACGCTGATGGTGCCCGCCAGCCAGAACGTGGAGAAGCGCGCATCACGAGCGAGTCGCACGTAGGGGTGCTCGCCGATGCGTTGTTTGAGCGTCTGGTCTGCGGGTGGCGTGGGCAGGATCCGCTCGGCGCCGGGCGTCGCTGAGGAGCGGAGGCCCGTGCCCATGCCGGAACCGCCGACGATCGGCCGCTGGATGCCCGCCGGGTCCTGTCGGGCAGCGCCATAGTCGACCTCGACGCGGGGCTTGGCGTTCCACAGCGAGACCACGCCCTGGTCGGGATCGGCGGAGCCGCGGGCGATGGCCGAGAAGAGGAACCAGCCCACTCCTGCTGCGAGCATCACGTCGCCCAGGCTGATGACGTTGGACAGGAACGGGATGGCGATCGGGACGATGTCGCCGAGTGGGCCGGCAGCCAGCAGGAAGTCAAGGTCCAGTTCGGTTGGGAGCAGGACGTGGAAGGTGGGGGAGAGGTCAGCCGCCGTGAGCCCGGCCATCTCTACCGCCGGCAGCCACACCGGCATGAAGCCGCCGTTGACCACGACCGCGATGCCGTTGGCGCCGATGCCGACCATCGCCAGCAGCAGGCCCGGCTGCGAGCGGTTGAGCCAGAGGGCGATGACGAGCATGCCGAACGATGCGCCGAAGAGCAGGACGCGCAGCTGGTCCACGATCTCGACGCCCTGGTCGATGAGCCACTGCGTGGCGACGCGGAGCAGGAGGCCGCCCGACGATGAGGGCCCCGTAGCGGAGCTGGGCAGAGAGCAGGTTGCTCAGGCGGCCACCGGCCAGCAGGCCAGCCACGATCCCGAGGAGGACGGCCACGAAGAGCATCAGTCAGCGCCGTCGTGGATGGTTGCGCAGGTTCGGTCGGGCTCGGAAGGGTGCGGGGGCAGGCCCGCCATGCTCTCGGAAGCTCCCGACTAGGACTTGGCCGGAGCGGAGCTGGTCGGCAGAGGGGCGGACTTGGCGCGCGCCGCGGCCACTTGGCCCAGCGTCGGCACCGGTGCCTGCTGCAGCTCGGGCTCGCCCGGATCGTCGTGCTGATCCTCAGAGGCTTCCATGGCAGTCCTGGTGCGACCAAAGGCCTCGACCACGTTGGGGTCGAACTGGATGCCGGCGTAGCGCTGCAGCTCCTCGAAGGCCTCGGCGGCGGTGAGCGGGACCGGGCGATACGGTCGTGAGGCGGTCATGGCCTCGAAGGCATCGGCAACGTGGAGGACGCGGGCGAGCAGCGGGATCTCTTCGCCGATGAGGCGGTCGGGGTAGCCGGAGCCGTTGTACCACTCGTGGTGGTGACGGATGAGGGGGCGCTCAGCGGCGAGCTGATCGACGTCCTTGAGGATCTCTTCACCCTTGACCGGATGCTCGTTCATGAGGATCCGTTCTTCACGGGTGAGCTTCTCGGGCTTGAGCAGGACGGCGTCGCGGATGCCGATCTTGCCGATGTCGTGAAGCAGGCCGGCCCACTCCAGCTGCTCCAGCTGGGTCTCACTGAGGTTCATGGCCTGGCCGATCTCTACGGCGATGCCCGAGACGTGCTCGGAGTGCTTCTTGGTGCTGGGATCACGGGCATCGATGGCGGAGGCCAACGCCTTGACCGTCTGCGTGAACATCTCACGGATGTCGACGACGGCCTTGTAGGCGGCACGCGTCGTGTACAAGCGGAAGCGCAACAGCGAACGCGACGAGCGGACCGACACCGAGATATGCCACGGCCATGAGCCATGCCATCGGCGTGAGGCCGACAAGGCTCAGCCCGAACGATCGGAAGTCTGAGCGCAGCACCGCGACCATCGGCCTAGCTTCGCGAAGTGCCACAGCGAGCGATGACAGTGTCGACGACCACGACCACATAGGTCGCACCAGCCACCACGCCAGCCGACGAGGCCCAGTGGGTCGCTGAGCGACGCGTTCGGGTCCACGCTCAGGACACTCACGTATGCCACGCCGGCGACCACTGCAGCCACCACCGAGATCGAGTGGTTGTAGATGACCCCGTACCAGGGGACCTCGACCTCGAAGCTCGCGAAGCTCGTGGTGCCGAGGACCGCGACCAGGGCCCCCGCACTTGGGCCCCCGAGGATAGCTCGCAGCGATGATTGGAGCAGCAGCCACGCTAACCAACGACCCCGTGGCATGTGGATCGGCGACGCGGATGCAACGAGCGTCACTAGGCAGCCCAGAAGACGAGCGCGAGCCGAGGAGATCACGAAGCGGCCCGTCGAACGAATTCAAGAGGCCTGTTGAAGTCAACGGGCCATATCGCAGACTAGGCGAGCAGCGCGAGCCGCAACGCCGGTGTAGCTACCAGGAGAATCCGAAGTGTTTCTCGACAAAGTACGCAACTCCTGGATGCCTACGGGAGGAGGTCAGTATCGCGACTGATGCCGCTAACTCCCCATCCAACCTTCGTACTGGGGTTGCGCTAGTCCCTTCAGATCGGATTGATGCCCGCGCTGCCCGCTAGATCTAGTGTGGCGACAAGGGTCGAAAGCAGCGTGAGCCTCGACAGCATCGTGCGAGGCATCTTGGCTACCAGGGCTTGACGTGCGCGTTCGGAGTCATCGTCAGTTCCCCTTCTTCCTGATCGGCTTGACAGCGTCCAGTCGCTTGGGGAGCATCACCGTCTGCGATCCTCGAAGGTCCCCTCTCTCGAGCCCTCTGATGCGTCACTAGCTACGGTTGCTCCGTGATCTTCGCCTAGCCGTTCTGGCTGATGCACCACAGAGGTTAGGTACGGGGTGGTCCGGACCCTATAAGTACTAGTACGTACGGGGAGTCAGGGCATAGGCACTCACGGCGTCGACGAGTTCCTGATAAGGGTCGTGCCGGCAGGCCCAAGTCTCGTTCGTGTGCGGCACCGCCAGGCTTCGATACTGGGCTAGGGACGCGTCACGCGCCCCGGCGGCCGCGAGGCAGCCGACGAGAGCTCCCCGTAGTTCGAACGCGGTCGGGTCAATCCCAACAACTGGGGAAAGCACTTCGACCGACCTCGCCGTAGCGCCGGTCTTCGACCAGCGACGCAGGCCGTGGCATGGGCGAGGCGGAGGTATGAAGTGTGAAGGTGAGTTCGCCACTCCGCCGCCCACTCCTCGTACTCGAACTCAGGCGCGAACTGGCCTCGGTACAGAGCGAGCAACTCCGGGCCGCGGTCTCAGCCGAGCCCGTCGCAGTGATGTCTGCCGCCTGTCGGGCGAAGGCAATGCTGTCAACTTGAAACAGCTCTCGGTCGAGCCGACGATCTCCGCGTCCATGTGCACGTAGTCAGCGCTCGCACCATCCTCATACCACGGTTCGAGCTCGCGTCTCAGGAAGAAGATGGTCTGGTGCAGGCTGTTGAGCGCTGACTTCGGAGTTTGGTCCGGCCAATAGGGCCTCCATCACCTGCTCGCGATTCGCCGCGAGGTCCGGCCTCGTGACGAGGATAGAGCAGGAGAGCAGCCGACTTCCTGCGCGTTTCCGTGAGATGCACGACGCGCTCCCCGATTTCGTAGCTGGTCAGTCCGAGGTCGTGGACTCGTCACGGTCGGACTGACCCGGCGGATTAGCTGGGTGGCCAGTCCACGCCGTCTTCGGTCGACCAGATGCGGCCTCGCTCGTACTCACGCAGCAAAGAGCGCATCGTCGCGGTGCCGAACCTTGCAATCAATACTGCCGCTGCCCCTGCGTCTTCGCTTGGGTGACCTCGCACTTGCCGGCTCAGGCCGCCAACCCATCGGGTCGGCTCGCGCAGGATCGAACGTTCCAACGCCTGCTGGAAGCGGAGCGAGCGAGTCCGACGGCCGTGGCAACCGCATCAGCCAACTCAAGAACCGTCAGAGCCGACTCCGACTCTCTGTCTCGGATATCCACAAGGCAAGGCTCTCGCCATCACGTCGGACGATGGCATCGAGAATCCGCGCACTCGCCATCCATCGCCACGCGTTCTGGCTGGGTGACGATCTCCATCGCGCGATCCACAAGGCCAGCGGCATCAGGCGACCCGAACCGCGACTACCCAACGTGGCTGCTAGGACGGACTGGCGAGACTTCGAATCGAAGTCGTACGGCGTCGAGACCTTGGCGACTGCTTCGAGCGACAGCCGTGCATTCGTCGAGGTGATCCCGTCGCTCAGTGCAGAGCGCGAACCGTGGCGAACCAACCAAGCGCTTGACTCGAGGGGTCCCGCGCCCACCGGGCGTCGCCCTCGTCGAACTTCATCAGGAGGCTGTGCGCGCTTTGCTGACTACGGCCGCAGACGGCGTGCATGTACGCGGCCTCCGCGATGGCGTCAGCAGTCGCATCCGGACTGGTCGCCGCGGCAGTTGCCAGCCGAAGCCCCTCCTCAAGATCGCCCAGTTCTGCGATTGCAGTCGCCTGGACGGATCGAGTTGACGGGCCGATGGAGCTGTGTCGTCGTCTTGGCCAGCTCGAAGATTGACTGCCTGTCTGCCGAGTCGCGAGCCTCGGCGTAGTTACCCACGAGCCAACTCGGCGAGCTGCAGGCGTTGTGCAGCGTCACGCCCGCGAAGTAGTGCAAGATCCAGCTCGCGTTGGTCGGACGCCAGAGCCCTCAGTGCATGACACTGCGTCGGCGATGCGAGCCACCAGACTGGCGCTCGAAGCATCAGACGCCACGACACCCTACGTCGCGTAGCAGAGCTGGCACCGACAGCATCTTCACGATCGCCTCGACCTCGTCGTACAGGTGGCTGCCTATCGCCGTTCATGTGGTGGACTGCAGCCCAAGTGAGGCCGACCAGGCCGCGCTCCTCGGGGTCCAAGTCGCTCCTGTCGATACTGCCCAGCACGTCGATGGCGCTACCAGGGCGATCCTCACTGATGAACGCTCTGGCCTGGATCACCTTCACGGCTGGCGGCGGCGCCGTATCCGGCATCAACCCAACGATCTCGACCGCAGCCCCCCACGCTCCGGTGCCCAGCGCCTCTCCAGCGGCCGAGCCCAACACCCGCATCGCGTTGCCATGGTCTGCGGCCTTGGCGAAGTGCTGGGCGCCCATGAGCCAGTCGTCCTGTTCGCAACACTTCGCGATCGCCAAGTGCATCTCGCGGATGTCCTGGGTCCCTACCTCTCGTTCGAGGTGCACCTCGAGGAACTCGCGGAAGAGTGCCTGCAAACGCCGCCCTGAAGACGCCTTGCTGCGAACACCAAGGAGGCCGAGCGACTCAGCGCGATCGAGAGCGGCCCGGATGTCCCTTCGGTCCACCGGTGTGCCACCGGCTTCAAGCGCGACGAAGACATACTCCGGCTCGACTCGATCGACCAACGATGCATGCATCAACACGCGTTGGGTTTGCGGGGATAGTCGGGTCAGCACTTCCTCAGCAAGGAAGTCATAGATCGGCGCCGCGGCGCCACTCAAAGCTCTGATGAACTCCGCGACCTCGCTCGGTCGACTGACGGCGATCGACGCTGCCACAAGCTGAAGACCCGCAGCCCAGCCCTCAGTGCGTTCGGCGACGATCTGGCAGGCCTCATCGTCCAGAGGCTGACCGTACGTCTTTGAGAACAGCTGCTCGATCTCCGCCAGCGTGAAGCGGAGATCATCGATGTTGAGACCGTGCACGCGTCCCTGCCCGGTCAGGCGGCCAACAGCCAGGTTGGGAGTGCCCCGCCCCGAGAGGATGAAGTACATCCCCTCCGGAGCGCGCTCCAGCATCCGGCTCACGATCATGCGAACGTCCGGCGACGCCTCGACTAGGTGATAGTCATCGAGGATCACCGCAACCCGTTCCGTGTTCGCGGAGCCCAGGTCCGCGAGGAACTGCGCCAGCACGACCTCGCGGGATGAGCCCATCGCGGCAACATTGCGCAGCAGGGCCTCTGTGGGACGACCGAACTCCGGCCAGACGTCGCGCAGCGCCGCGGTCAGGTAGCTCAGGAAGGTGATCCAGTCGCCGTCCGACCGCTCCAGGCGATACCAGACCACGCGATCCCGCGTGTAGTTGGCGAACTCGCCGAGTAGCGTGGTCTTGCCGTACCCCGCGTCGGCGTTGATCAGGATCAGGCGCGCGTCCGCGTGCTGTCCGAACCACTCCACGAGGCGAGGTCGCGCCAGGATCGATCGCGCGGGCGCCGCCGGCCCGATCTTGCTGCCGATGATCGTCAGTCCCGACGGGTGGGCCGGGGCGCCGCCGGGGCGCCGTCGCCGCGTCCGGGGACTTGGGGGCCGACATGCGGGTGGAAGGGTGCTCTCCGGTCACCGGCTCGTTGGACATGGCCGCATCCTCGCGGCGACCACTCATTCGGCGCTTACTCAGGTGTGGATAAGTGCGGTCAGGTGCCCTCGTACTCGAAGAAGAGCTTCAACTCGACCTCGTAGTCGATGATCCGTCCGCCGTCCACCTTGGCGGTGTGACGCACGACCTCGATCTGTCGGATGTTGCGGACCGTGGATGACGCACGGGCGACGGCCTCAGCGGCCGCGACGCTCCATGACTCAGGGCTGCTGCCGACCATCTCGCGAATGATGATGACGCCCATCGTGCGTCTCCTCTGTGGTGTGGTGTCCCGTTGGCCATCCCGAGTGTACGGCTCTCAGCCGAGCATGGTCTCGACGTGGCGGTGCCCCTCCAGCCAAGTGGTCACCGGCAGCCCGGGCCGGACTAGGCGTACGCGCTCTCCGCGTAGCGATCCTCTTCCACGTTCTCGAAACGCGTCTGCTTCTTCTTGAAGTAGAGCTGCATCTCGCCGGTGGGTCCGTTCCTGTGCTTGGCCAGCTTGAGGTTGATGATCTCCCCCTCGGCGTCGCCGTCCTCCGCGCCGCGCTCCTTGTCACGCCACAGGAACATGACCATGTCGGCGTCCTGCTCCAGGGCACCCGACTCGCGCAGGTCCGAGAGCCGCGGCTCACCCTTGTCACCGCGGTTCTCCGTCTGGCGCGAAAGCTGTGAGAGCGCCACGACTGGCACCTGCAGCTCACGCGCGAGCGCCTTGAGGCTGCGGGAGATGTCGCTGACTTCCTGCACGCGGTTGGCGTCCTTGGAGGTCACACCAGACTGCATCAGTTGGAGGTAGTCCACGAGGATGAGGTCCAGGCCTGATTCCGCCTGCAGCCGACGGGCCTTGGTGCGTAGCTCCATGGCGCTGATATTGGGGGTGTCGTCGATGAAGATCGGCGCCGCCGCCATCTTGCTCATGGCCGGTGCAAGACGCGCGAAATGGATCTCCTCCAGCCATCCGGTGCGCAGCAGGCTGGAGTCCACGCCGCTGACCGACGAGAGCAGACGAAGCACCAGTTGCTCCTTGCTCATCTCCAGGCTGAACACACCCACGACCTTGCCCTCGTTGACAGCCGCGTGCTCGGCGAAATTCAGGGCCAGGCTGGTCTTGCCCACGGACGGACGTGCGGCCACGAGTACCAGGTCGGACTTCTGCAAGCCCGTCGTCAGCGAGTCCAGCTTGGTGAAGCCGGTGCGGATGCCGCTGATCTCGCCCTTGTGCTGGTGCAGGTAGTCGAGACGGTCCCAGGCGCTGTGGAGCAGAGAGTCCAGTGGTGAGAAGCCCGACTGGACGCGCCTCTCGCTCACGGCGAACAGCTCCGACTCAGCCTTGTCGATGACCTCGCCGACCTCACCTTCCTCCTGGTAGCCGTAGCCCGCGATGCGGCCGGCGGCGCTGATGAGGTTCCGCAGCACACCCTTGCGCTCGACGATGCGCGCGTAGTGCACGACGTTGACGGCCGTCGGCGTCAGGTTCATGAGGCTGGTGAGGTAGGCCGAGCCTCCGATCTCATCGAGCTTGCCTTGTCGCTCGAGGACCTCACTGATGGTGATGATGTCGACGGGCTCCCGACGCTCGTAGAGCTCCAGGGCCGCCGCGTAGATGGTGCCGTGATGCCCCCGATAGAAGTCATCCGGCTTGAGGATCTCCGCGACCTCCGTCACCGCGTCCTTGTCGATGAGCATGGCGCCCAACACCGACTGCTCAGCTTCGATGGACTGCGGCGGCAAGCGATCGATGGACACGCGGACTCCAGGATGAGGGAAGGGGCTACTCGACGGCGGGGACTACGGACGATGTTCGTGGCTGAAGGAGCGCTCCCGCAAGGACCATTCCCACGAACTGCGGTCCATCTCTCCACCATTTCTGTGGATAACCGGTGGACAAACGCACAGAACGGGCGTGAACGTTCCTAGTCGACCCGCCGGATGACCCCCACGAGCTTGCCCTGGATGCGGACGTCGTCGTAGAACTGCGGCTCATAGGCCTCGTTCGCCGGCTGCAGCCGAACGCGGTCACGCTCCTTGAAGAAACGCTTGAGCGTGACCGAGTTCTCCTCAACCTGGGCCACGACGATGTCCCCGTCATGGGCAGTCTGCTGCTCACGGATGACCACCAGGTCGCCGTCCATGATGTGGGCGTCAACCATGGAATCACCGCGTACTCGCAGCACGTACGTGCCGGAGGCAGTGTTGATGATGTCCGGGACCGTGACCGACTCGCTCGCTTCCTGGTAGGCCTCGATGGGACCACCTGCGGCGATCTCTCCGATGATCGGGATCGCTGTCGTGACCGATCCCGATCCTCGGGTGTGCACGTCACTGCCCGTGCCGTTGGAGAGCAGCGCCGCCGGCGTCAGGCGAAGAGCGCGGGACTGGGTGGCATCACGCTCCAGCATGCCCTCCTTCTCTAGCGAGGAGAGATGGTGGTGCACAGCCGAGGTGGAGGCCAACCCCACGGCAGCAGCGATCTCACGCACGGAGGGCGGGTAGCCGCTGTCGCGAACGGTGGCGGCGATGTACTCGATGATCCGCTGCTTGCGGAGCGCGTCATGCTTGGTCACAGGAGCCTCCTATGCCCGAACGGTACCGAACACCTGTTCGAATGTCAAGCGTGACGCGCTTGCCGATGGCTCGCTAGGCCTGAGGGTCCCAGTAGCTGCGGGCGTGCTCGAGCGCCTGCCGGCCCACGGCTCGGCCGAGCTCGCGTCCGCGAAGGTCGCCGTCCTGGAAGTGGATGCCGCCATAGAGTCGAGAGATCCCGGCTTCATCGGCCGCCTGACGGAAGGTGTCCCAACGAAGAACCACCGTCTCCATCGGGCCGGTCTCGAAGGCGAGGGTGCCCGGCGTCGCGATGTGGCGCCCGAACATGTCCTCGTAGCCGTCGCCGTCGTAGTCGCGACCGACGCGCGTCCAGCCGTCGTACATCCGCTCCGAGCCGGTATAGCCCGCGAGCACCTCAGCAGCCGCTGCGCTGAAGGCGCTGTGGCCGGAAACGTACTCCGCGAACGGCGGCGTCACGAAGGTCGAGGCCTGGTAGGGCCGCCACTCGGAGCCCGGCAGCGTGCCTTGGCCCTGGTCGGGTCCGAGCCAGGCGTCGACCCGTTCGATCGGCGTAGAGATGCCGGATGGCCGTCACCGGTCGCACGTAGTCGTGCGCCCGCTTGGCGTCCCAGGCCGCGATGCCCGCATCGAGCAAGGCTCCTGCGAGAGCCATGAAGAGGCACACGTCCTCGTCGACTCCGTGCTGGTCCCGGATCGAGACGCCGACCGCCAGCTGGATCCAATGGCCCGGCGGTGTCCACGTATGCGGTCCATCGGCCCAGAACTCGGCGATCACCTTGCGCTCGTCGTCGAGTGCTGCGCTGTGCTCCAGCACTGCCGCGGTCTGCGCGCGATAGGCCTCATCGTTCGTGCTCGTCTGGCCCAGCGCGTCGGTATAGGGCTCGCTCGAACCCAGCTTGGGCGGCGCGGCAGGCCGGAACTGATCTCCGGATTCGAGCGCGAAGGGCATGGTCGAGCCCCAGTGCGGCGTCAGGAACTCCTGCAGGGCATAGCTGTGGGGGTCGGTCAGCGACGCGGCCGGTACACCGTGGGCGTCGAGCCGGGTGCCCGTCGGTATCGGCAGCGGCACCCAATGGTTGCCATCGAACTCCGCCACGGGACGGTAGGCGCCACCCAACGCGCTCGGAGCCGTATCGCTGAAGTCGAAGGCGTTGGCGCCCGGGTATGAACGCGTGCGGATCACCCGGTCGGCCGCGATGTTGCCGATCCCGGCCGGGACGGAGGCGTCGACCGACGAGCTCGGCGTGAGGCCTTGCATCTCGAGCACCGCGTCGAAGATCGGCGCCTGGCCCGGGAAGACGTGGCTGAGCGCATTGTGTGCGGCGTAGGCGACCGCATCTTCCTTGTTCTCACGCGTGTGTTCCACGGTCGGACGCTTCAGATCGAAGCCCGGGTCCGTCGCACGGGCATCGGCATCGTAGGCGGTCCAGGCGTCATACATGGAGGACAGCACCACCCACATCCGCCAGGTCGTGGCCGTCGGTGCTGGTGGGTTGCGTTCGATTCCTTCGAGCATGGCCTCGACCCAGTCGATGGCGATCGAGTGGGGCTGGCTGTTGGGGGTGAAGAGGGGGTCGTCGGAGGCAGCCGAGACGCCACCGCTCGAGAGAGCGACGGTGGCGGCGAGTGCGATGCCGAGCGACCGGATGCGTGATCTCATCGTTCGCTCCCGTCGTGGGTGCGGCGGCCGGCCGCGAGGAGGGTTGCGGCCGGCCGCCGACGACATGGTGGGCTAGTTGCTGGCGACGTCCGCAGGCGCGTCCGGCGACTCGAAGACGGCCACCCACCAGCAGCCACAGGCGGGGTTGCCCGTCGGGTTGTAGAGCTCGTCGCGCACCGTCGCGGGGTCGAACTGTCCGTGTGGCGCGATGGCTGCATGGATCTCCGCCCCGGCCGGGTTCTCCAACGCGAAGGTCGTACCGCCGGGCGGCAGGTCGCTCCGCTGCTCCTGGCCCAGGAGGATGTCGCCGGCGATGCGCACGTAGCCATCAGTGGCGGCGTTCATGACGATCTCGCCGCCGCTCGCTTGGCTGAATTGGTTGCTCGACCCACCGAAGTTGTAGACGCCGGCCTTGACGGCTTCGTTGAAGTCGTTGGCGCCGCACTCGAACGGCGTCTCGCACATCTCGGGGTAGTTGAAGACGAAGGCCCAGCCGGTGAATACCTCGGGCTGGCGCTGCCGCTTCTTGCCGATGTCCTCGGGATAGGTGTACGAGCCAGCCTTGGGCGTGGTCAGGTCGAGGTGCAGGTGCACGCCCTCGTCGCTCCGGGTGATGCCCGTGTTCTCGGGCTGGAGCAGCCCGGCGTCAGGCGCTGGGAAGTTCTCGATCAGCCCGGCTGGCTCACCCATGCCTTCGGCGGAGGCGCCGGTGGCCATGAGCGTCAGCGAGCCGGCCAGCAACAGCGAGCCCGCGGTTCCGATCTTGCGCATGATTCGATCTCCCGTTCGTTGCTTGCCCCCCACTCATCCGGGACCTGACTGGCGGATGCGCGCTATCCGCTGTCGTGACGTCCGCTGGACACCGTGTTTGGGAGGTCAAGCAGTCCAAAACACTCCATCGTCGTCAGTTCGCGCTAGACAGCGCAGCCCTCGGCAGGCAGGATTGGCCCACCTCGCCGGGGGGACGCACCCAGGGAGGAACTGATGTCCATCGGAGTGTTCCGGCGCCTGCCCAGCGCGATGTCGCTTGCCCTTGCGACGGCCCTGGCCTTCCCGGCCGCGACCACCGCCCAGCCGGAGCCCGAGCTGGCCGTCGGCGTGGAGAACGAGCCGCTGACCCAGCTTGGTGAGGAGCCCACGCTTCGCGCCGAGGAGGCCCTGCTCACGCGCTACGAGGACAGGCTCGTCTTCGAGATCAGGATGGACACGCCCGATCCAGGGACCTACATCTACCCGGACGAGGTTCCCGAGGCCCGCAAGGCCCCGCCCGAGGTCTTCACAGCCTGGGCCTTCGTCTTCAACAACCCCGAGCACTGCGTCGGAGACGTTGATTGGGACTGGTGTGCCGGGGAAGACTTCACCGAGGCGGTCCAGGCTGGCGTCTACGGCGTCGCCGGCCACGTCAGTTCGATCGACCACGAGGGTGCCAGCTTCATCCTTGATCGAGCGACCGACGGTCAGATGATCCTGCGGGGCGAGATCACCATCGGTGATCCGCCGTGGCCCGACCTGCCGCCGGGCGAGACGACGTACCCCCTGAGCAACCCGCTCGAAGCGGAGGTTCACGTGGCCATCGCGCCCCATGGCCAGATCGACCCGGCCACGATCGCGACGGAGCTCTACTCGCCGGCCGGCAACCCCAACTGCGATTGCTGGTGGGTGAGCTTCTTCGGTCTCGAGGGCTACCAGGCTGAGGCGGAAGCCTGAGCAAGATGGAGTAGATCACCCTCGGTCGGGCCCCTTAGACATGACGGCACCTCAGACCGGCGATCGCCTGTCTGCGAACCACGCCGGAGGAGGGCGCGATCGAAGGGACATGGATATCGATGTCGTGGTCAGAGCGCAGGGGGGCGACCAAGCCGCTTTCGCGCTGCTCGCGACAGAAGGCGCACGGCGCATGAACGCGCTCGCGGTGGGCATCCTGCGCGATCGCGATCTCGCCGAGGACGCGGTCCAGCAGGCGCTGCTCAGCATCTGGAAGGACCTGCCCCAGCTGCGTGACCCGGCCCGCTACGGGTCGTGGTCCTACAAGCTGCTCGTCCGCGCGTGCTACGCGGAGGCCCGCCGGCGCCGGCGCCGTATGGCCGAGCCCTTCGGGATCTCCTTCCGCGAACCGGTGACCGGCGACGAGATGGCATCGGTGGCTGACCGCGACCAGCTCGATCGAGGGTTCGAGCGTCTCTCGCTCGACCACCGCGCCATCGTCGTGATGCACCACTACCTTGACATGCCGCTCGAGGCCGTGGCCGCCACGTTGGGCATCCCGTCCGGCACCGCCCGCTCGCGCTTCCATCGCGCCATGGCCTCCTTGCGGGCTGCGCTCGAGGCTGACAGTCGCCCGCCGTCGCCGCCCACGAGTCCTGCCACCAACCCCGAACCGCAAGGGGTCGACGGATGAGCCAGCGCGACCCGGATCAGCGCATCGACGAGTGGCTCCGCGAGGAGCTTGACGCAGTGCCTGTACCCACCCGTGCGGTGGCTGAGGCCCTCCACGCGGCCGCGATGACGCCACAGCGCCGTGGTCGCCTGTCCTGGCTGCGTCAGATGCTCGGACTCGAAGGGGCCACCACGCAGCTGGGCAGCGCTGATCGACCCGAGATCGTTCTCACTCCAGCCAATGCGAGCGGGGTCGGTCCGGCCGTGCTCGGGCGACAGGGCGTGATCTCGTTGCCGATATTGCTGGCCGTCCTCGCCGTGGCGCTCGTGGTCGTCGCCGCTGCCGCGTGGCTGACCGTCGGGCCAGGGCGCGTGCAGCAGCTTGGTGGCGCCACGCCCGAGCAGCCGATGCGACCCATCGAGCAGTCCGGTCCCCAGCGGATCATCGTGGTCGACCCCGTCGACGGCCATTTCGCGACCCTGGCCGGGGCCGTGGCCGAGGCCAAGGCGGGTGACCGCATCGAGCTCCATCCGGGCATCCATTACGCCGAGGTCATCGTCACCGAGGACATCGACATCGTGGGCGTGGGCGACCGCGACGCCATCGTCGTGGCTCCGCTGCCGCTGCGGGAGGGTGAGCAGCTCACCGATCGCCGCCGAGTCCTGGTCTCGCTGCAGGACAGCGAGGCGTCATTGCGAGGGTTCACGCTCCGAGGCTCGGACAATGGCACTGCCATCGTCGTCGACGGCGGCGCGCCGATCCTGGAGGACCTGTTGGTCGATCCCGATGGTGACATGAGCACCGGCGGACCCGATCAGCCTCGCGAGGCCCTCGCCGTCATGGGTGGCGCCCGCCCCACCATCAGCGGCAGCGAGCTCACAGGCCTCGCCGGGGTCAGCGGCGGTGCACGTCCGGTCTTCGAGGGCGCTGTCTTCCAGGATGGCTGCCTGCTCATCGACGGCGAAGGCACCAGCGTGACCATCCGCGACGTCGACTTCATCGAGAGCGAGTGCCCTGGTTTCAGCATCAGCGTCGCGGCCGGAGCTCACGCGGACATCTCGGCCAGTCCCATCACCAGCGCCCCTGGCAACATCGGCATCCGGGTCGCCAATGAAGGCAGCAGTGCGAGTATCTCCGGCACCGTCATCACCGGCGGCTATGCAGGTCTCACGGTGGGCACGGGCGCGACGGCCACCTTCCAGCGCTCGAGCGTGCAGGAGAGCGACGTCGGGATCGTCGTGCAGGACGCCGCGCTGATGCTTCTCAACGGAGCGCTCATCGGCAACGAGGTCGGCTTGCAGGTCAGCGGGGACTCCTTCCTCGAGGTCAGTGACAGCGACATCTGCGAGAACCGCTCCAACCTCGACCTGCGTGGCGGGGCTCGGGTCCCGCTCGAGCCGGTGGCCAAGAACCGAGTCTGCGTCGACGGCACCACCGAGCTCGCCACCGAGGCCGGCTCGTGACCACTGGGGGCAGAGGAGGAGACATGCGCGTCCACTACCTGGCGTTGGCCTCGGTGCTCATCGCCCTGGCCGCCTGTACCGGAGTCGACACCAACGCCGGGGCTGTGCAGCAGGCCGAGCCTTCCTCGGGCCCGCCGCTCTACTCACCGATCGGCCGTGACGCCCTCGCCCTGGGCCTGCCCGACCAGGTCGGGACCCAGGTGCTGCAGCGCCCGGCGTCAGAGGAGATCGAGTACGAGGAGTCGGAGTTCGTCGCCGACCCGCGGGTGCGGCAGCTCCTCGTCGGGCGTGGCTTCGGTGAGTCGATGGTGATGGTCGAGCAGAAGAGCGCCCGGGTCACCGGTCCGCCCACGGCCACCGAGCGCATCCCCCGGCTGGCGCTGGCGGCCGCGCAGATCAAGGAGGTCCCAGCCCACGAGATCAGCGAGTGGGATCCCACGTTCTACCTGTACTTGACCACGGTCGACCTCGGTGACTACGAGTGGCAAGGGGAGAAGCCCGATGGCTACCCGGTCCTGATCGACGGTCGCGAGGTGCGAGTGGCCGACTTCGGACGGTTCAAGGTCGGCTGGTACCCGTACGGCGACGTGCTCTACGTCATCGTGGCGGAGGACGACCGAACGCTGGAGAAGGCCGTGGAGCGCTTGCCCTGGAGCTCGATCGCCACCTAGGTCGTCCACCGCGCAGGGTCGCGTGGGGTTGGGAGCGCGCGAATGCTAGACTCGCGCTCCCGATGGCCCTGAGAAGCACCTTCAAGCTGGGACTGACCGCGCTCAGTTTCTGGCCGTTCCTGCCGATCGCCTCGCGCGCGCCCGTCTACGGCCGGCTCGTGTACGAGCTCGCGATCGACAAGCGGGTGCCCTGGTCAAGGAAGGCGATCTTGGGGATCGCGGTGGCATACGTCGTATCGCCCATCGACCTGATCCCCGACTTCATCCCCTTCATCAGCCGGGTCGACGACGTCATGGTCACGATCATCGCGCTCGACCTGTTCCTCGAAGGGGTGCCCAGAGAGCTCATGATCGAGAAGATGTATACCCTTGGTATCGACGGCCGTGAGCTGGAGCGCGACATGGAAGCTGCTCGACGCTTCCTTCCGCTGCCCGTCCGCTCCCTCGCACGACGACTGCCGGCACTCATCGAAGCCAGCGCCGATGTCGTTCGGGCGGAGCTGGAAGCACGCGGCTTCATCGAGACAGAAGAGACGAACAAGGAGGCAATCTCAGCGTGAAGGTCATCCTCACATCGGATGTCGATCCGCTCGGCAAGAGCGGCGAGCTCAAGGACGTGGCCCACGGCTACGCCCGCAACTACCTCATCCCGCGCAACCTGGCTGTGCCGGCGTCCGGCGGCACCTACCGCGCCTGGCTGCACGACATCGCCAGCCGCGAAGAGCAGCGCAAGAAGGAGCGCGCAGAAGCCGAGGTCAACGCGCAGCGGATCAGCAGCACCACGTTGACGATGGGCGTGAAGGTCGGAGAGGGCGGCAAGCTCTACGGCTCCATCACGGCCAAGGACATCGCGGACGCCCTGGCTCGCCGTGGCATCGACATCGACCGTCACAAGATCGACCTCGAAGAGCCGCTGCGCCAGCTGGGCACCTACAAGGTGGCCATCCGCGTGTACACGGATCTGACGCCCGAGGTCACCATCGAGGTCGAGCCCAAGGGCTAGCCCCAAGCGGAGCACGGCCGACCACGGGCTTGTCTCGTGGTCACATCATGGTGCGGTGAACCGCGCCACCATCCTGCACGTCGATCTCGACGCGTTCTTCGCTGCCGTCGAGCAGCGGGACCGTCCCGAGCTGCGCGGGAAGCCCGTGGTCGTAGGTGTCGGCGGCCGCACCGATCGCGGCGTCGTCTCGGCTGCCTCCTACGAGGCGCGCGCGTACGGCATCCACTCGGCCATGCCGCTGCGTACGGCCGCGCGTCTCTGCCCGAGCGCGGTCTTCGTGCCTGTCGACGGGCGCAAGTACGGCGCCGTCAGCAAGCAGGTCATGGAGATCCTGCGTCGCTACACGCCGGCGGTCGAGCAGATCTCCATCGACGAGGCCTTCCTTGACGTCGCCGGTTCCGAGGCGCTCCGCGGCACGCCCATCGAGATGGCGCGCTCGATCAAGGCCGTTGTCCACGAGGAGCTGCAGCTGCGGGTCTCGGTCGGGGTGGCCACCACCAAGCTCGTGGCCAAGGTCGCATCCGACCTCGAGAAACCCGACGGGCTCGTGGTCGTCGCGCCTGGGACCGAAGCCGACTTCCTGGCGCCCCTGCCCATCTCTCGCCTGTGGGGCGTGGGTGCCAAGACCGCCTCGATCCTGGCCGAGTTCGGCGTGCGCACCATCGGTGACCTCGCGGCCCTGCCCGATGACCTGCTCGTGCGGCGCTTCGGTCGGCAGGGTCCACTGTTGGCCCGGCGGGCGCGGGGCATCGACACGTCGCCGGTGTCCGCCGCCGACCCGGCACGCTCGGTCAGCCACGAGCACACCTTCGACATCGACACCGCCGACTCGGAGGTCCTCGAGCGCACGCTCTTGGCCTTGTCCGAAGGGGTGGCCAGCCGACTCCGGGCTGGCGGCGTCAAGGCGCGCACGATCGCCGTGAAGGTGCGCGACTCCAGCTTCCACACGATCACCCGCCAACGCACCCTGGCCCAGCCGACCGACCAGACCGAAGATGTCTTCGCCGCTGCCCTCGAGCTGGCGCGACCGCAGCTCAAGGGCGTGCGCGTGCGCCTGCTGGGGGTCGGCGCGTCGCACCTCGACCAGGGCGAGCAGCTGGGCCTCTTCGGGGCTGACGACGAGCGCCGGCGCAAGGCCACCGAGGCGGCCGACGCCATTCGCAAGCGCTATGGCTCCAAGGCCATCCGTCGCGCCCGGCTCATCGAGAGCGGCGTTGCCGAGCCCTTCGAGCGCGACCCCACGACGGCGCCCGAGGGGGGCAGCATCGGCCGTGCCCGCGAGGAGCAGCCGCGCGATCGCTGAGCGCCCGGAGTCCGTGACACCGGAGATGGCACGGACTCGTCCCAGGCTGCCAGCAGATGCCGGCTCGGGCTTGACGTTCGAACAGATGTTCGATACGCTCCTGTAGCCGTAACAGAACAGATGTTCGACACCGGTCCGAACCGTGCCCCTCGGACGCGTCGCCAAGAGGAGTCCACACGTGTTCAACCTGATCCCCGCCGCCACATCCGTCTCGGTCGATACCGCCACCGGCCGCCCTCGCGAGATCCGCACGGATGGTCAGCGTCTGGCCATCACGGCGCTTGAGTCCGTGCGTGACGAGACGTTGGCCTACCCGCTCGAGTCGGGTCCACGCACGGTCTTCGTCGTGCGAGCGGCCGAGCGTCGGTTCCGCCTCGTCCATCACCTCGACGACCGCCGCTGGATCATCGAGGATCTCGGTCGGGGACCCGTTCTGGCGTCCGCGGCCTGAGACGACTGGGCACTTCTACCACCATCTTCCGCGTGGGAGAATGCGCTCCATGAGCGCATCGACAGATCCCATCGCTGCCCAGCCCCTGGGCGAGTTCCTTGCGGCACTCGCGTCGGCGGAGCCTGTACCTGGGGGCGGAGCAGCGGCAGCGGTCTCGGCCGCTCTGGCCGCCAGCCTGACCGCGATGGTCGTGCGGCTCTCGTTGGACCGTCCCAAGTACGCGGAGTTCGAGGAGCTCCACACCGTGGCCCTGGCAGCCTCGGATGCGGCCCGGATGCGCTTCCTTGAGCTGGCTGAGGAGGATGCGACGGCCTACGCTGCCTATCGAGCGGCGCGCAGCCTGCCTCGGGAGACCCAGTCGGAGATCGAGGCGCGGGATGCGGCCGCGCGCGCATGCCGCGAGGATCGCAGCGAGCGTACCGCTGGAGGTCGTCAAGGCAGTGCCACGCGCAGGTGGACCTCGTCGATCGTCTGGCCGGCCGCACCAACCTCAACGTCGCCAGCGATCTGGAGGTCGCCGCGCTCCTGCTCGACAGTGCTGCTCGTTCGGCCGCGGTCAACGTTCGCGCCAACCTGCCCTCGGTCGGCGATGAGGGCTACGCCAGCGCCGTCAGCGCAGAGCTCGGCCAGCGGCTCCAGCAGATCCAGAGCACGGCCGACCGCGCCCGCGAGCGCGTCGCGAAAGGCACGCTTCGGCGACTCGCCGGGGAGTAGGCCTCGCGGCTCAGCCCCCTCGCGCCGCGACGAGCGCGAGGGCGATCATCAGGCCCAGCACGGCACCGCCTGCGGCATAGGCCCAGGCGACCAGGTCTACCGGACCCAACGGCTCGGTGGCCGGAGCGTGTCCGTGCCCGTCGTCGTGCCCGTCGGTCGTGGAGGCGTGGCTGGTTTCGGCAGCAGACATGTCCCCAGTATCGGCCATCGTCACGAGCCCAGCGCGTCCGTCACGAGATCATCGACGGTCAGCTCGTCACTGACCGTCGAGTCGGGCAGCGAGCGCATGATCTCCAGGCCGGACTCCCAGGCGGCCCGGTCAACGGCGCCCAGTCCGTGCTCGGCCGCGTAGTCACCCATCCACGAGTCGATGGTGGCCTCGAGGATGGCCAGCTGGGTTGCAGGATCATCGGCCAGCTCCGGCACGCGAGCGAACGTCGCTTCGAGGCCCAGGCGCGGATCAGCCGTGATCTCCTCCATGGCCCGGATGGTGGCGGCGGTGAAGGCCCGCAAGGCGGCACCCTTGCCCTCGATGGTGCCAGTGCCGGCCACGAGGCCCGGACCGGGAAGCGGTGCCACATCAGCCACGCGCAGCACGTTCACGTCCAGGCCCTGCAGGCCCAGCTGGACGGGCTCGTTGGTGGCGAAGCCGGTGGCCGCATCGACCTGTCCAGCGGCCACGGCCACGGCTTGGCCGAAGTCCGGATAGGTGGTGATCTGGGCGTCCTCTGGCGAGAGGCCCTCGGACGCGAGCAGCGCCTGCAGGGCCACCCAGGAGGAGCCGTAGCGCCCGGGGATGCCGATCGATGCACCGGCAAGGTCGGCGGCACTCTCGATGCCGCTCTGAGCCAGGGAGAAGACGACGTTGGGGTCACGCCCGTAGATGGTGGCACCGTAGCGAACGGGGATGCCCTGGCTGACGGCCGGGATGACGCTGGTGCCATCGGCCATGCCGATATCGACCGTGCCACGAGCGAGCAGCGTGATGAGCTCGGGGTCGATCTTGTTCTGGAACGTGACCTCGAGCCCGGCCTCGTCGTAGTAGCCAGCCTCCTCCGCCAGGTAGAACTGCGCGAACTGGACGCTGGGGATGTAGCCCAGCCCGACGGTCAACGGGACCGCATCGACTGCTGCCTCGGTCGCGTCATCGTCCTGGGCCGCGGCCGCCCAGGACGTGCCGAGCGCGAGCGTGGCCACGAAGACCGCGGTCGGCAGGAGTCGGCGGGCGGATGTGGGAAACGGGTGCATACGAGTAGGCCCTTTCTGCTGCTCAGGATGGAGTTCGAACGAGGTGACGCTCGATGGCGACGACGATGAGATAGAGCACGACCCCCAGGAGCGCGATGCTCAACAGGGTGGCGAACATCAGCGGGATATCGAACATGCTCCCGCGCGCGAGGTTGATGAGCACCCCCAAGCCGGAGTCGCCCCCGGCCCATTCGGCGACGATGGCGCCGACCACGGCCAGCGTCACACCGATGCGCAAGCTGCCCAGGATCTGGGGAAGGGCCGAGGGGATCTCGATCCGCGAGAGCCGCTGACGGCGGCTGGCGCGGAAGCTGCGGCCGAGCTCGATGAGCTTGGGGTCCACCGAGCGGATGCCCACCATCGTGCCGACGGCCATGGGGAAGTAGCAGATCAAGGCACAGATGAGGACACGACTGCCCAGGTTGGTACCGAACCACAGCGCGATGAGTGGCGCCAGCGCGAGGATGGGTGTGGCCTGGGCGGCCACGATGTATGGCGAGAGCATCTGTGCTGCCAGCCGCGACCGTGCCAGGAGGATGCCGGTGAGGATGCCTGCGGTGGCTCCCACCAGGAGGCCCAGCAGCACCTCCCCGAGCGTGGTCATGAAGTGCGGGCCGATGGTGCCGTCGGCCCAGCCACTGGCGAACCGCTCCGCTACGGCCAGCGGGCCGGGCAGGATGTAGGGCGGGTAGTCGCCGATGAGCACGATGGCTTGCCAGACCAGGATGAACAGGAGCGCGGCCACCACCACGGGGCCCACATCGTGGACGAGCCGGCGCCGCAGCGGGGCGGACGCCCGGCTCCGCGAGGAGCGCGCGGCAGTGGCTTCGGGGGCCGTGGCTTCGGGGGCCGTGGTGGTCACGCGGCCACTCCAGTGGCGCCGCTCCGCGCCAGGATCGTGCGGACCTCGTCAGCAGCGCGCCCGAACATGGAGGCTCCGCCGCTGGTCAGGCTGCGCGGGCGCGGAACCGCCACAGGCACCTCGGCCACGATCCGGCCCGGGCGCTCGGACATCACCAACACCCGGTCGGAGAGGAAGACGGCCTCGGAGATGCTGTGGGTCACCAGCACGATGGTCGAGCCGGTCTGACCCCACAGGCGCAGGAGCTCATCGTCGAGGCGCTCCCGAGTCATGGCGTCGAGGGCACTGAAAGGCTCATCGAGGAGGAGCACGTCCGGCTCCGGCGCCAGGGCCCGGGCCAGGGCCGCGCGCTGGGCCATGCCGCCGGACAGCTGGTCAGGAAAGGCGTCGGCGAACCCATCGAGGCCGGTCAGGTGCAGCACCGCACGGGCCCGCTCCTCGCGTTGGGCCCGTCCCACGCCGGCAAGCTCCAGCGGGAAGGCGACGTTGGCAAGCACGTCGCGCCAGGGCAAGAGGCGTGGTTCCTGGAACACGAGGCCGATGCGCGGGTCCGGTCCAGCCACGGTCGAGTCGAAGGCCAGGACGCTGCCTCGGTCTGGTGGCAGCAGTCCGCTGATCACCCGCAGGAGCGTCGACTTGCCGCAGCCGTTGGGGCCCACGATGGCCACGATCTCGCGTTCGGCCACGCGCAGCTCGAGCCCGTCAAGGACATGCAGGGGTGCGCCCTGGATGTCAAAGCTGCGCGAGATGTCATGGAGCTCGATGGCGTCCACAGTCGTGTGACCTCCGGCCACACCATCGAGGCGTCGGGAAGAGAAGCGAGCCCACGACCCCCGTCGAAGACGGTGCGATCGCGCTCTGCGAGCTACCGCACGCCGACAACTCGCTGCCGGCGGCACCTCTCTCCTTCTTTCATCCGGACTGTGACCGTCGGCTCCCTGCAAGGGAATCCACCGCGACCGATTGGTGCGCGGGTCGTGGGCTGGCGGCCTGGACGACTGGCGTCTGGACCACCGACCACCGGTAGGGGATTTCACCCGACCCCGAAGGCGAGGCGTGTATGCGTGATGTGACTCGACTATAGCAGTCGCCTCGAGACCGACCTATAGGGCGTTGGTCACCGTCAGAGAGGCCGAATGATCGCCTGCACGTTCCCACGTTCTGGGGCATGCTGACAGCCGAATGACGAGCCGGACAACCCCAGTCGGCATCCTTGGTCATCGCGCTCGCAGGCCTCATCGCTGTGGGCTGTAGCGCACCGACGAATGCCGTGTTCCAAGCTCTGCTCGACCCTGCCGGGACCGCTGTGTCCTCGCCGGAGGTCGACCCCGCCGACAGCGCTGCAGAGGCCAGCGAGTCTTCGACGTGGTGGCAGCATCCCCGTGGCTACGAGATGGTCCTTCCCGCCGGCTGGACGGGCGTGGCCGTGGCCGACGACCAGTCCGATGCCTTGATGGCTGCCGTCGACGCTGCCTACCCCGGCCTGGGTGATCGCATCGAGGCAGTCATCGGCGACAGCGACGTGCGCGTCAGCGCCATCGCCACCAAGCCCATCGTCGAAGGCAAGATCGCGCCCCTGCTGCTGGTCCTGGCGGAGCCCAAGGCTGGCCGCAAGGCTGCGGTCATCAAGTCCGATGTCTATGCGCGGATCGAGAACCTCCCCGGCCTCAGTGGCGGGCTGGCGCCGCACGACGTGCGGCTGCCGATGGCCGAAGGCGTGCGCTACGACTACTTCGTCGTTGATCCTGACCTCGGTGAGATCCGCGTTCGCTCCTGGCTCTTCCGCTTCGGCAGCTGGGCCTATCTGGTCAACTTCGTGGCCTCCGCGGACCTGGCCGATGGTGCCGCCGAGGACTTCGACGACATCCAGGACAGCCTCCGCTTCGGGGCCTAGCCCGCTTACACTCGTCGGCGTGAACGAGAACGTCTCCGTCGAGATCCTCGACGTCACCGAGAGCGCCCACTTCGAGCTGCTCCCACCCTGTGCCGATCCGCGTTTCGATCACCGGTCTTGTGACTACTGGGAGGACGGGGTGCGCGGGTCGAAGGCCTCCCGGCCCGCGTGGTGGCAGCCGGCCAGACCTGCGCCCAAGCCCGCGCCGCGCCCGCGCTCGGACAACCCCTTCGCTCCTCCGCCGCGGGACGAGGTCGCGTTCAACCCCTTCGACCCGGACGGCACTGCTGCCGAGCCGGCCTTCAACCCGTTCGCTCCGGCAGCGGAGCATGGCGATGACAGATTCGACCCCCAAGCCCCCAGCAAGCTGCGCCTCCTCGGTCGAGGTCGCGGCATCTTCGGCTCCTACGCCAAGATCCTCATGCTCGATGGCGAGCCCGCGGTCTACGCTCAGTTCGGCCCGCTGTCCGCGTACCCCCGCGCGCAGCGGGTTCGCGAGCTCTACCCACGCCTGCCCAGCGCACCCCTGCCGGCGGTGATCACCTGCGTCGCGACCGCAGCGTGGGCACGTGGACGCGGGCTTGCCCAGTCCCTGGTCGCCGACATCGCACGAGACCTCGCCGCTCGCGGTTTCGCCGCCATCGAGGCCTACCCTGACCTGACCCTCGCCGCAGATGAGGCCTCAGCGGCGTCGACCGGTTTCTGGGAGGCCTGCGGCTTCTCGCTGGCAGCAGCTGATGAACGTTATCCGGTGCTGCGCCGCGAGCTCGAGTGAGGTCGTTATCAAGCCTGCTTGATATACCGCAGCATGGTCGGTTGACACATGTGGCTGCGGTGCCGTAGCCTCAGGTCGCATCGGGAGCCTGCAGGCGGTCCACGACGCCTCGCTGGCGACTCCCATTCGACCCTTCGGAGGAAGCACGTGTCTCGTTCCCGCACCCTTGCTGCATCGTGTCTGGCCGTCGCACTGCTCGTGCCCACGGCCGCTGTGGCCCAGGATGCTGAGGAGCCCTTGACCGTCTATTCCGGCCGGAGCGAATCACTCGTGGGCCCGGTCATCGAGTCGTTCACCGAGGCCACCGGCATCGAGGCGCAGGTCAAGTACGCCGATACCGCCGAGCTGGCGGCGATCCTGCTCGAGGAGGGCGATCGCTCGCCCGCCGACGTCTACTTCGCACAGGACGCCGGTGCCTTCGGCGCCGTCGCCGACGCCGGGCTGCTGGCGCGCCTGCCCGAGGCCCTGCTGGAGCTGGTCCCGCCGGCTTTCAGTGACGTCGAGGGGCGGTGGGTCGGGGTGAGCGGACGCGCTCGGACGGCGGCTCTCACCACCACCGAGGAGCTCCAGCTGCCGGACTCGATCCTCGCCTTCACCGATCCCCAGTGGTCGGGTCGCATCGGCTGGGCGCCGGCCAACGGCTCCTTCCAGGCTTTCGTCACCGCACTGCGGGTGATCGAAGGTGAAGAAGCCGCGCGCGCTTGGCTCGTGGGCATCCTGGCCAACGATCCGGTCGCGTATCCCAACAACACGGCCGCTGTCGAGGGCGTGGCCGCCGGTGAGGTCGATGTCGCCTTCGTGAACCACTACTACCTGCTCCAGCTCATGGCCGAGAACGGCGACGACTACCCCGTGGCCCAGCAGTTCTTCGGCGGCGGGGATCCCGGGTCACTGGTCAACGTGGCCGGTGTCGGGCAGCTGGCCTCCACCAACCAGCCCGAGGCTGCCGGAGCCTTCATCGAGTACCTGCTGAGCGATGAAGCCCAGACCTACTTCAGTGAGTCCACCTACGAGTACCCGCTCGTGGCGGGCATCGCGGCCGATCCACGCCTGCCGGCCATCGACTCCATCGGGGCGCCGGAGGTCGATCTCTCAGCCCTGGCCGACCTGCAGGGCACGGTCGAGCTGCTGCGAGAGGTCGGCGCGATCGACTAGCTCGCGTCCACCACCGCAGCTAGCGACTCCATGGCCAGCCTCATCGGCGTCCGCTCATCCGTCCGCCACCCGTCCGCCCGACGGGCGGCTGCGCCGTGGCCGCTGCTGGTCGTGGCCCTGGGTATCGCCGCGCTCGCATTCATCCCGCTCGCGTATCTGCTGCTGCGGGCGCTCGACGGCGGACCCGTGGCACTCGAGGCGCTGACCCGGCCGCGCACGCTCGAGCTCGTCGTCTCGACCATGGCCCTGGGCCTGGCGGTCATCGTCGGTGCCGTCGCGCTCGGCGTGCCCCTGGCGTGGCTCACGGTGCGCACGGACCTCCCGTGGCGCAAGGCCTGGTCGGTGCTGGCCATCGCGCCCCTGGCGGTGCCCTCCTACCTGCTCGCGTTCGCCTTCGTCGGCGCCTTCGCGCCGCGGGGCTGGCTGGCCGGTCTGGGCGTGCCGTCGATCTATGGCTTCTGGGGTGCGGCACTCGTGCTCAGCCTGGCCACCTTGCCCTATGTCGTCATCGCCACCCGCGCCGCGCTGATGCGGCTCGACCCGGCCACCGAAGAAGCGGCTCGTTCGCTCGGACGTGGCCCCTGGGCCGCGGCGCGGACCGCGGTCGTGCCGGTGTTGGTGCCCGCCATCGGCGCCGGGGCCTTGCTCGCCTGCCTCTATGCGGTCAGCGACTTCGGCGCCGTCTCCATCCTGCGCTACGACACGCTCGCGACGGCCATCTACTCGCAGTACCGGTTCTCCTTCGACCGCTCGAGCGCGGCCAGCCTGGCGCTGCTGCTAGTGGTGCTGGCCCTGCTCCTGGTGTGGGCGGAGGGCCGGATCCGCCGACGCGTGGCGCTCTCTACGCCCCATGGCCGTCGCCGCGTCCCGGCACCGGTGCGCCTGGGTCCGTGGCGCTTCCCGGCCATGCTCTTCTGTGCCGCGGTCGCGTCACTCGCGCTGGGCATCCCGCTGGCGACCATCAGCATCTGGCTGCTCGACGGCCTGCTCGCAGGATCGCCCCTGGAGGTGAGCGTCGATGCCATGCGCGACTCGATCGTGCTGGCGGCGAGCGCCGCCTTCGTGGCGGTGCTCCTGGGACTTCCCCTCGCACGCCTCATCGCCCACTTCCCCGGACGCGCTGCCACCCTTGCCGACCGATCGCTCTACGCCGTCTATGCCATCCCGGGCATCAGCCTCGCGCTGGCGGTCGTCTTCTTCACCCTCAATGCCGTGCCGCTGCTGTACCAGACCCTCTTCGCACTCGTGCTCGCCATCAGCCTGCGCTATCTGGTGCAGGCGGTCGGTGCGCTGCGCGGCCCGATGCTGCAGGTCTCGCCCCGCACCGTGGAGGCGGCGCGCTCTCTGGGCGAGGGGAGCGTGGGCGTGTTGCGCACGGTGACCCTCCCACTCCTGCGCCCGGGCATCGTGGCCGGCGCGATGCTGGTGCTGCTCTCCGGCCTCAAGGAGCTGCCCTTGACGCTACTACTGGCGCCACCGGGCACATCGACGCTTGCGACCGAGCTCTGGGACGCTGCGCGCGAGGCCTTCTACGCGCAGGCCGCCATCCCGGCCGCCTTGCTGCTGGCCATCTCGTTCCTGTCGGTGGGGCTGCTGGTGCGTCGTGGAGAGATCGACTCTTGAGTGGTCACATCCCGGAGGTAGCGGTACGGCTCGACAGCGTCAGCAAGCTCTACGACGACGTGATCGCCCTCGACCAGGTGAGCCTCGAGCTCGAGGCGGGCACGATGCTCGCGCTGCTGGGTCCGTCCGGCTGCGGCAAGACCACCGCCCTGCGCCTGATCTCCGGCTTCGAGCGACCAGACGCGGGTACCGTCGAGGTCAGTGGGCGGCGCGTGGCCTCACCCACTGCGATGGTGCCGCCCGAGCGTCGGCGCGTGGGCCTCGTCTTCCAGGACCTGGCCCTGTTCCCGCACCTGTCCGTGCGTGACAACGTGGCTTACGGTATCCGTCGCGACCCCGACCATCGCGTGCGCACCGACGAGCTGCTCGAGCTGGTGGGTCTGTCCGGCGATGGCGAGCGCATGCCGCACGAGCTGTCGGGTGGCATGCAGCAACGCGTGGCGCTGGCTCGTGCGCTCGCACCTCGCCCGGACGTGCTCCTGCTCGACGAGCCGTTCTCATCGCTCGACCAGGCCATGCGTACGCAACTGCGAGCGGAGGTCCGAGAGATCCTGCGCGAGGCGCGGCAGAGCTCCATCTTCGTCACCCATGACCAGGGAGAGGCCCTGACCGTGGCCGACAGGGTGGCGGTCATGACCCGCGGCAAGGTGTTGCAGGTGGCACCGCCCGAGCTCATCTACGCCGAGCCTGCGACGGCCTACGTGGCCACCTTCGTGGGCGTGGCCAACCTTGTGCCGGGCAGCGTCAGCCACGGTGCGGCCGAGACCCGCTTCGGCCCGGTGCCGCTCATCGGCCCCGGTAGCCGAGAGCTGTCCGGCCACGGGCTCGTGCTCCTGCGGCCTGAGCACTTCGCCATCGTGGAGTCACCCGACGGTCCGGCTGCGAGCGATGGCTGGCAGGTCATCGCCAGGCGCTTCTCGGGCTCGGAGATCCTGCTCGAGGTGCGCGCTGCTGACGGCGAGCGACTGTGGGTCGAGGCCGGCAGCCGGGTCCGCCACCTGGGTATCGGTGACAGCGTGAGCGTGACCCTGCGCGAGATCGAGACGGTCGCCTTCGGGCGGCGCGCAACGGAGGCCACGAGCACCCCGTCGGAGGCCCAGCCGCGCAGCCCCGAAACAGAGCCGAGCCGGCTCGCACGCTGGAGAGAGGGGAGCAAAAATCGGGAGAGACTGCGCTATGCACCGCAGGTGCTGCAGCGGGACTCCGAGGCGCGAGCTTCGGCCGCGAGTCAGCCAGGCGCCGGGAGGCGCCGGAAAGAGTTGGCAGGGAGAGGCGAATGAAGATGGAGGGTGGGAATCGAAGCACAGATAAGCGTGGCAGGGAGGAGGGCGCAGCAGCGAAGGAGGAGGAGGAGAGGCCGGCGCGGAGCTAGCATCGGCACCATGGTCCCCATGGAGAGCCTCGTCGAGTGCGTGCCCAACATCAGTGAGGGCCGTGACGAGGCCACGCTCGACGCCATCGCGGAGGCCATCCGAACGCACCGGGGAGCGTGGCTCCTGGACCGTACCGCCGACCCCGACCACGGTCGCGCGGTCTACACCATGGCCGGCTTCCCCGGCCGCGTGATGGGCGCCATGGAGGCAGCGCTGGCCGTCGCGCTCGAGCGTATCGACATGACCAGGCACGCCGGGCGCCACCCGTGCATCGGCGCTGTCGACGTCATCCCCTTCGTGCCTCTCGGCGACACGACCATGGACCAGTGCATCACCGGCGCGAGCGAGTTCGCCGAACGCATCGCGGCTCGCTTCGGGCTGCCGGTCTACCTCTACGCGCGAGCAGCGCGCCAGCCGGGACGCGAGATCCTGGCTACGATTCGGCAGCCGCGGTTCGAGGGCTTGGCGGAGGCCATGGCCGCGCCCGGGGGGGCGCCCGATTTCGGGCCCGGGCAGCCACATCCCACCGCCGGAGCGACGGTCGTCGGTGCACGGCCGTTCCTTATCGCCTACAACATCCAGCTCTCGACCACGGACGTGCGCGTCGCCCGCCGTATCGCCACGCGTATCCGTGAGCGCGAGGGCGGCCTGCCGGCTGTCCAGGCGCTGGGCATCGAGCTGGCCTCGCAGGGGTGCGCTCAACTGTCGATGAACATCCTCGATCACGAGCAGACCCCGCTCTGGCAGGTCTGGCAGGAGGCCGAGCGCCTCGCCGCCGACGAAGGCGTAAGCCTGCTCGACTCCGAGCTGATCGGCCTCGTGCCGGCCAAGGCGCTCGTGGCTGTCGCCGATCACATCGGCTCGGGCTCGTTCCACACCGCCGACCACCGGTTGCGGGAAGCCGCCTCCTGGCTGCGCATCCGCCGCTTCGACCCGAGCATGGTGCTCGAGGTCAGGCTGGCCCAGGCTCGCGAGCGCCTCTAGACGGGCGCCGTAGGCCTCAGCGGCCGCGCTGTTCCAGCAGGACGACGGCGGTCTCGTTGGGCACCGTCGAGATGGTCACCTTCAGGGTGGGCACCGGGTGGACGTCGGTCACGCTCATCTCGTTGAGGAACTTCTCGAGCTCGCCTTCGGGCTTGGCGGCGGCGTCCGTCAGGGGCAGAGGGACCACCATGCGTGCGTCCAGCTGGCTCACGATCTCCGCCGCGTGAACGGCGCTCAACTGCGAGCCGATGCCAAGACAAACGATATCCACGTGTCCCATCTCGCGAATGGTGTCCGGGTCCAGCCGGTGCCCAACCTCTCCGAGATGTGCCACATAGAGGCCATCGAGCTCAAAGACGAAGGACGTGCTCATGCCACGAGCGGCACCCTGCTCGCTATCGCGGAAGGTGCGCACACCCGTGGCCATCACGTCGTGCACCTCGTACTCGCCAGGCGAGTCGAGCACGAAGGCCTTCTCCAGGCTGGTGGGTAGCGGAACGCCCAGGAGGTGAGACGTGACGTCGGCCTTGGCCTTGGCGCCCCGGCCCGTCACCACCGACTCGTCGGCATGCCCGAACGAGACGATGTCTGCACTGAGGCCGCGGCCCGTGGGCCCGACGATGGACCGGAACGGGTCTGCGGCGACGACCCCTTCACGCCCCTTGAGACGAACGCATGAGCCGCCGTACCAGGTGATCTCCATGCCCTCGATGGTGCCACAGGCGTGACCGGCTCACCCGGGCGCACGAGGAACAGGGCGCAGAAAGAAAGGAACGAGGGACGCCTGCCCAATCAGCGCCCCTCGTTCCTAGAGGGAGGGAGAGGGAACTGTGAAGACCTTCTTCGCGGTTCCGTGCTGACAACAGTAGCCATCGAGCGTGAAGGCACCAGACCGTGAACGGTGAAGAAACGCATATCTGCTGCAGGTTCATCGAAACGAGCCGTTGGTCCTGCTGGGGCTTCCGCCCAAGGACTGGCAGAATGCGGCCATGCCATCCCCTCGATCGGAACGACACCCATCTCTTCGCCTCGCGCCTGCGCTGAGCGGCGTGCTTGCGTGCGCCGCGCTAGCCGCCTCACTGACGGTCGCCCCCGTGGCCGCTCAGGACGAGGTCGATCCCACGCAGGTCAGCCCGCAGCCTGCAGCGGCGACGCTGCCCGAGGGCTTCAACAAGAAGATGGCCGCGACGGTGACCGAGGTCATCGATGCCGTCCATCCGGTTCGCCGACTGCCACCGGCAGATGACGTGGCGTACCGCGTCATCGACAACGAGACGTTCCTGACGGAGCTGCGAGCGCTCTTCGAGGAGGAGTACCCCGACGACTACATCGTGGCCGAGGATGCGGCCTACACGCGTCTGGGCCTCATCGGTCCCGACGATGACCTCAAGAAGCTCATCCTCAAGGTCTACGACCAGCAGGTCCTGGCGTACTACGACCCCGCCACCACGACGTTCACGCTCATCGGCCCCATCAAGAAGATCGGTCCCCTCGAGTCGATCGTGGTCGCCCACGAGTACGGACACGCGCTGCAGGACGCCGCGTGGGACCTCGAAGCCTTCAGCATCGAAGACCTGAGTCAGGCGGATGCCATACTCGCGCGGCAGGCTCTGGTCGAGGGTGACGCGACCGCGGTCATGTACGACTGGGCTGCCCGAGAGCTCAAGCTGTCCGACCTTCTCGAGGTCTCCGCGCAGGCTCTGACGCAGCAGGACTCGAGGCGGCTGGGTCGCCTGCCTGACATCATCTCCCGCCAGCTCGAGTTCCCCTACATCGACGGCTATGCCTTCGTCAATGCCCTCCGGGGACGAGGTGACTGGGAGGCCGTGGATGCAGCCTTCGAGAACCCGCCCGTGTCCACCGAGCAGATCCTTCATCCCGAGTACTACCCAGGCGAGCTGCCGGTGGAGATCGAGCTGCCTGACGTCGCTGCCGCGCTGGGCCCGGAGTGGGTCGCCAGCTACGAGCAGACGCTGGGAGAGATGCAGACGCATGTCTGGCTCGCCGACGGCAAGAAGCCGCGCTCGCTGTTCCCCGCGCTGCCCGCCCAGCTTCCCAATGCCGAGGCGGCCGCCGGCTGGGGCGGCGATCGGCTGGTGAGCCTCGATGGACCCGATGGGTCGTGGGCCGTGGTATGGCAGACCGATTGGGACTCCAAGAGCGACCAGGCCGAGTTCCGCTCGACGGCCAAGGGCGTCATGGAGGACTTGCCAGGCGCACATCGCGTGAGCAATGCCGACATCGTGGGAGGACTATCCTCTCCAGTACTCGTACTGGTGGCCGACGGCGACGCGACCATGGGTGCCCTCGAGGTGGCGCTCGGTCTCTGACTTCTGACATCGCGAGCCGCCAGCGAGTGAAGCGAGGAGCGGCGGACGATGAAGAAACGGACACTTGCGTCGGTAACGGCCCAGAAGGCCGTCCGAAGAGGCACACAGACCCACTCGGGTTGCCGTAAGGTCCGCCTGCCATGACAGACCAGAAGCCGGATCCCGCCGACAACACCTTGTCAACAGACAGCGCAGCCACGCCGCCCGAGCCGGAGGAGGTCGAGACGGCAGCGCAGTCACCCCAGGAGCCTGAGGTCCCTGCGGACGCAGGACCCGACGGCGTCACGGACGAGGTCGAGACCCACGCAGCCCAGAGCGCCGGGGCCGATGACGCGGCAGCGGCGGAGGGCACGGACGAGGTCGAGGCCGACGAGGTCGTGACGGACGACGCGGAAGCCGCCCCGGACGACGCGGAAGCCGCCCCGGACGACGCGGAAGCCGCCCCGGACGACGCCACCGTCGAAGGGTCTGCTCCAGAGGTCGTCGCCGAGACGGAGGCTGAGGCAGCTGACGCCGCCGCTGTGGGGGCCGCCTGGACGACGACGCCCGTCGCTCCCGACCCGGAGGCAACGGAGGCCGCGCTCGCCGCTCTGGCCGCCAAGCCCGAGGTCACCCTCGAGGCGCCTGAAGCGCCGCCCGCCCCGCCAGGCGACGAGCCGCCGGACGAAGGTACGCCTGTGCTGCTGGTCGGCGGCATCCTCGTGGGCGCCTTCATCGTCGCCCTGGCCATCGTGCTCATCCTCTTCCGACCGTTCGACAACCTCAACGACGTCGACGCCTCGCTCGCACCCAGCCCGGTCGTCACGGAAGTCCCCAGCGAAAGCCCGTCTGCCATCGCCAGCGTCGGCACCCCCGATTTCACCGGCATGGCCCTGGAGGAGGCTGAAGCCACGGCTACGGACTACGGGCTCGTGGTCCGGGTCGATCCCGTCCTGACGGATGAAGAACCGCCGAGCACGGTGCTCGCCCAGGATCCTGCAGCAGGTGAGATGGTGGAGGAAGGCTCGACCATCGTCTTGTCTGTGGCCCGGCCCGTGCCCACCAACTCCGTGCCAGACGTGAGTGGCCTCAGCGAGGAGGACGCGACGAGGGCCCTCGAGGACGCGGGCTTCGTCGTCGGTGACATCTCCCAGGCGTTCAGCGATGAGGTCCCAAGCGGACGCGTCATCAGCACTGACCCCGCCATCGACACGGAGCTGCCGCAAGGCAGCGTCATCGACATCGTCATCAGCATCGGCCCGGAATCCGTGGCCGTGCCCGACCTCGTCGACCTCAGCGAGGCCGACGCCCTCGACGCCCTCGACGCGGCCGGCCTCAGCGCCGGCGACGCCACCGAGGCCAGCGACGCGACCATCGCCGCGGGCAACGTCATCAGCTCCGATCCGGCCGCCGATGCCGAGGTCGCCCCTGGCACCGCGGTCGACTACGTCCTCTCCACCGGGCCCGCCACCGTGGCCGTGCCCGACCTCGTCGACCTCAGCGAGGCCGACGCCCTCGACGCGCTCGACGCGGCCGGCCTCAGCGCCGGCGACGCCACCGAGGCCAGCGACGCGACCATCGCCGCGGGCAACGTCATCAGCTCCGATCCGGCCGCCGATGCCGAGGTCGCCCCTGGCACCGCGGTCGACTACGTCCTCTCCACCGGGCCCGCCACCGTGGCCGTGCCCGACCTCGTCGACCTCAGCGAGGCCGACGCCCTCGACGCCCTCGACGCGGCCGGCCTCAGCGCCGGCGACGCCACCGAGGCCAGCGACGCGACCATCGCCGCGGGCAACGTCGTCAGCTCCGATCCGGCCGCCGATGCCGAGGTCGCCCCTGGCACCGCGGTCGACTACGTCCTCTCCACCGGGCCCGCCACCGTGGCCGTGCCCGACCTCGTCGACCTCAGCGAGGCCGACGCCCTCGACGCGCTCGACGCGGCCGGCCTCAGCGCCGGCGACGCCACCGAGGCCAGCGACGCGACCATCGCCGCGGGCAACGTCATCAGCTCCGATCCGGCCGCCGATGCCGAGGTCGCCCCTGGCACCGCGGTCGACTACGTCCTCTCCACCGGGCCCGCCACCGTGGCCGTGCCCGACCTCGTCGACCTCAGCGAGGCCGACGCCCTCGACGCCCTCGACGCGGCCGGCCTCAGCGCCGGCGACGCCACCGAGGCCAGCGACGCGACCATCGCCGCGGGCAACGTCGTCAGCTCCGATCCGGCCGCCGATGCCGAGGTCGCCCCTGGCACCGCGGTCGACTACGTCCTCTCCACCGGGCCCGCCACCGTGGCCGTGCCCGACCTCGTCGACCTCAGCGAGGCCGACGCCCTCGACGCGCTCGACGCGGCCGGCCTCAGCGCCGGCGACGCCACCGAGGCCAGCGACGCGACCATCGCCGCGGGCAACGTCATCAGCTCCGATCCGGCCGCCGATGCCGAGGTCGCCCCTGGCACCGCGGTCGACTACGTCCTCTCCACCGGGCCCGCCACCGTGGCCGTGCCCGACCTCGTCGGACCCCAGCGAGGCCGACGCCCTCGACGCCATCGACGCGGCCGGCCTCAGCGTCGGCGACGCCAGCGAGGCCTACAGCGACAGCATCGCCGCCGGCAACGTCATCAGCCAGGATCCCGCGGCCGACGCCGAGGTCGCGCTCGGCACCGCGGTCAGCTACGTCGAGTCACTCGGCGTCCAGACCGTGGCCGTGCCCGACCTCGTCGGGCTGCCGCCGCCGACGCCCCCGAGGCCATCACCAGCGCCGGCCTCACCGTCGGCGAGGCCAGCGACGGCCTACAGCGACAGCGTCGCGGCCGGCGACGTCATCAGCCAGGACCCCGCGGCCGGCGCCGAGGTCGAGCTCGGCACCGCCGTCAGCTACGTCGAGTCGCTCGGCGTCCAGACCGTGGCCGTGCCCGACCTCGCGGGCTGCCGCCGCCGACGCCCCCGAGGCCATCACCAGCGCCGGCCTCACCGTCGGCGAGGCCAGCGACCGCCTACAGCGACAGCGTCGCGGCCGGTGACGTCATCAGCCAGGACCCCGCGGCCGGCGCCGAGGTCGAGCTCGGCACCGCCGTCAGCTACGTCGAGTCGCTCGGCGTCCAGACCGTGGCCGTGCCCGATCTCGCGGGTGCCGCCGCCGACGCCCCCGAGGCCATCACCAGCGCCGGCCTCACCGTCGGCGAGGCCAGCACCGCCTACAGCGACAGCGTCGCGGCCGGTGACGTCATCAGCCAGGACCCCGCGGCCGGCGCCGAGGTCGAGCTCGGCACCGCCGTCAGCTACGTCGAGTCGCTCGGCGTCCAGACCGTGGCCGTGCCCGATCTCGCGGGTGCCGCCGCCGACGCCCCCGAGGCCATCACCAGCGCCGGCCTCACCGTCGGCGAGGCCAGCACCGCCTACAGCGACAGCGTCGCGGCCGGTGACGTCATCAGCCAGGACCCCGCGGCCGGCACCGAGGTCGAGCTCGGCACCGCCGTCAGCTACGTCGAGTCGCTCGGCGTCCAGACCGTGGCCGTGCCCGATCTCGCGGGTGCCGCCGCCGACGCCCCCGAGGCCATCACCAGCGCCGGCCTCACCGTCGGCGAGGCCAGCACCGCCTACAGCGACAGCGTCGCGGCCGGTGACGTCATCAGCCAGGACCCCGCGGCCGGCACCGAGGTCGAGCTCGGCACCGCCGTCAGCTACGTCGAGTCGCTCGGCGTCCAGACCGTGGCCGTGCCCGATCTCGCGGGTGCCGCCGCCGACGCCCCCGAGGCCATCACCAGCGCCGGCCTCACCGTCGGCGAGGCCAGCACCGCCTACAGCGACAGCGTCGCGGCCGGTGACGTCATCAGCCAGGACCCCGCGGCCGGCGCCGAGGTCGAGCTCGGCACCGCCGTCAGCTACGTCGAGTCGCTCGGCGTCCAGACCGTGGCCGTGCCCGATCTCGCGGGTGCCGCCGCCGACGCCCCCGAGGCCATCACCAGCGCCGGCCTCACCGTCGGCGAGGCCAGCACCGCCTACAGCGACAGCGTCGCGGCCGGTGACGTCATCAGCCAGGACCCCGCGGCCGGCGCCGAGGTCGAGCTCGGCACCGCCGTCAGCTACGTCGAGTCGCTCGGCGTCCAGACCGTGGCCGTGCCCGATCTCGCGGGTGCCGCCGCCGACGCCCCCGAGGCCATCACCAGCGCCGGCCTCACCGTCGGCGAGGCCAGCACCGCCTACAGCGACAGCGTCGCGGCCGGTGACGTCATCAGCCAGGACCCCGCGGCCGGCGCCGAGGTCGAGCTCGGCACCGCCGTCAGCTACGTCGAGTCGCTCGGCGTCCAGACCGTGGCCGTGCCCGATCTCGCGGGTGCCGCCGCCGACGCCCCCGAGGCCATCACCAGCGCCGGCCTCACCGTCGGCGAGGCCAGCACCGCCTACAGCGACAGCGTCGCGGCCGGTGACGTCATCAGCCAGGACCCCGCGGCCGGCACCGAGGTCGAGCTCGGCACCGCCGTCAGCTACGTCGAGTCGCTCGGCGTCCAGACCGTGGCCGTGCCCGATCTCGCGGGTGCCGCCGCCGACGCCCCCGAGGCCATCACCAGCGCCGGCCTCACCGTCGGCGAGGCCAGCACCGCCTACAGCGACAGCGTCGCGGCCGGTGACGTCATCAGCCAGGACCCCGCGGCCGGCACCGAGGTCGAGCTCGGCACCGCCGTCAGCTACGTCGAGTCGCTCGGCGTCCAGACCGTGGCCGTGCCCGATCTCGCGGGTGCCGCCGCCGACGCCCCCGAGGCCATCACCAGCGCCGGCCTCACCGTCGGCGAGGCCAGCACCGCCTACAGCGACAGCGTCGCGGCCGGTGACGTCATCAGCCAGGACCCCGCGGCCGGCGCCGAGGTCGAGCTCGGCACCGCCGTCAGCTACGTCGAGTCGCTCGGCGTCCAGCAGGTCGAGGTCCCTGAGGTGCGTGGGCAGTCTCAAGAGGATGCCACCGCCGGCATCGAGGCCGCCGGCCTCACCGTCGCCGAGGTCCTCGAGCGCACCAATGCCAACGTTCCCGCCGGCGAAGCCGTCAGGACAGAGCCGGCCGCGGGCGAGAGCGTCGATGTCGGCTCCGGCCTTACGCTCACCATGAGCAAGGGACCCAAGCAGGTCGAGGTTCCCGACGTGGTCGGGATGACCGCGGCAGACGCGATCGCCGCCCTCGAAGCCGCTGAGCTCACCGCTGGCGTCGCCTCCGATGAACACAGCGACACCGTTCCCGCTGGCAGCGTCGATCAGCACCAACCCCGCCGCTGGCTCCTCGGTCGATGCCAACTCGGCCGTCGACTACCAGCTCAGCCTTGGTGTCGAGCAGGTGACCGTGCCCCAGATCGTCGACCTGACGGAGGCAGACGCCCTTGCCGCCCTCGACGCCGTCGGGCTGGTCGCCGGCACCGTTGACTCGGCGTTCGATGAGGACACCGCCGCCGGCAACATCTCGAGTCAGGATCCCACGGCCGGCTCCGACGCAGACAAGGGCTCGGCCGTCGACTACATCGTCAGCGACGGCCCTACCCCGTTCGTGCAGGTGCCCGCCGTGCGTGACCTGCCCCAGGCAGACGCCATCGCCGCCATCGAGGCCGCCGGCCTGACGGTCGGAGAGGTCGTGGAGCGTACCAACGAGGCGGTGGCCGCCGGCAACGCCCTCAGGACCGAGCCACAAGAGGGCGAGGAGATCCTGCACGGGGCGTCGGTGGAGCTCTACGTCTCGATCGGCTCCAGCGCGCGCACCATCCCTGACGTCGCGGGCCAGCCAGCCGCAGAGGCCCAGGCTGGGCTCGAGGCGGAGGATCTCGTGGTCGTCGTCGATGAGCGCACCAATGCCAAGGTCCCCGCTGGGGACGCTGTCAAGACCGAGCCCGCTGCCGGCACGGAGGTCACGATCGGCGACGATGTCACCCTCATCGTGAGCAGGGGGCCCAAGCAGGTAGACGTGCCCGACGTGGTCGGGCTCCCCCGTGGCGCGGCCATCACGGCCATCGGCGACGCCGAGCTGTCGGCCGGTAGCGAGACCGTCGTAGACGACGCTGCGCCCAAGAACACCGTCATCGCCCAGGATCCTTCGGCCGGTGGCCAAGCCGACAAGGGCTCGAGTGTGGATATCACCCTCAGCTCGGGTCCGCCGCAGGTCGTCGTGGTTGAGGTCCGGGACGTGTCCGCGGGAGACGCCCAGGCTCAACTCGAGGCTGACGGTCTGATCGTGACCGTCCGTGAAGTGAACAACGCAAGCGTCGCCGCCGGCGACGCCGTCAAGACCGATCCGCCAGCCGGCACGCCAGTCGACGTCGGCACCGAGGTCACGCTCACCGTCAGCAAGGGCCCCAAGCCCGTCGTGGTTCCCGATGTCGTCGGCTCCAGGAAGGGCGCCGCGACCACGGCCATCACCGACGCCGGACTCGTGGTCGGCGACCAGGTGAGCGCCGAGGACGTGGCTGATGCGAACACCGTCATCGGCCAGGAGCCAGCGGCCGGCACCGAGCTGCCTGCTGGCTCAAGCGTCAACCTCACCATCAGCTCCGGTCCCCCATCCATCCAGATCCCGGCCGTGAAGAACACAGCTGCGGCCGAAGCACAGGCGAACCTCGAAGCCCTCGGCCTCGTGGTCGCGACCCAGGAACGCACGAACGCCTCCGTGGCCGCCGGCGATGCCGTCAGGACCGAGCCCGTCGCGGGCGAGACGGTCCCCGTCGGCTCCGACGTCCTGCTCATCGTCAGCACCGGACCCAAGACGGCGGCCGTGCCTGACGTGGTGGGCTCCGCCCGCGGCGCTGCCGAGGCGGCCATCACCGAGGCCAACCTGGCTGTCGGTACCGCGGACGTGGTCGATGGCACCGAAGCGCCGGGCACCGTCCTGAGTCAGGATCCGGCCGCCGGCACGGAAGTGCCCGAAGGCACAGCCGTGAACCTGTCGGTCAGCGCCGGTCCGCCACAGGCGGAGATCCCGGCCGTCAAGAACACCCCCGCCTCCGAAGCACAGGGCACGCTCGAGAGCCTCGGCCTGGTGGTCGAGACCGTGGAGCGTAGCAACGCCTCCGTGGCCGCCGGCGATGCCGTCAGGACCGAGCCTGCCGCAGGCGAGCTGGTCGATGTCGGCTCGACGGTCACGCTGACCGTGAGCACCGGCCCCAAGCCGGTCACGGTGCCCAGCATCGTGGGCCTCAAGAAGGGCGCTGCCAACACCGCCATCAAGGACGCCGGCCTCAAGGTCGGGGAGTCAACGTCCGTCGAGGACCTCGCACCGGCCAACACCGTCATCGCGCAGGACCCGGCGGCCGACAGCAGCGTGGGGCAGGGCTCGTCGGTGAGCTACACCATCAGCTCCGGACCGCCGTTGGTCGAGATTCCGGCCGTGAAGAACGAGTCGGAAGCTCGCGCTACGAAGGCGCTCGAGGATCTCGGCCTGGTGGTCGAGACGGAGCAGCGCACCAACAGCACCGTGGCCGAGGGCGATGCCGTCAAGACGGTGCCCGGAGTTGGCGAGAGCGTCCCGGTCGGCTCGACGGTCACGCTGACCGTGAGCAGGGGCCCCAAGCAGGTCACGGTACCCAACCTCGTGGGCCTCGCCGAGGGCGATGCCCAGACGGCCATCTCCGAGGCCGAGCTGGCCGTCGGTACTGTCTCGCAGGCTGAGAACCAGGCGCCGGCTGGAACCGTCGTGGAGCAGTCGCCCGCCGAGGGCACCATCCTCGACAAGGACAGCCCCGTCGACTACACCCTCTCGAGCGGTCCGGCCATCGAACCCTTCGGCCTCGGTGGCGATCTCGCCAGCTCGGAGGTCATCTCACAGCTCGACGTGGTCGCCAGCGAGATCGAGCCGGTGCGCGAGCTCGAGCTGAGCAACACACCGTATGACGGCAGCAACAGTCGCCAGCATGAGCTGGCGCTGGCCGAGCGCATCGGTATCCTGCGCGACACCGACGCCATCAAGGCGGAGGAGCGAGCCCTGAAGCGCCTCGGCCTACTGGGTGACGGCGACGACCTGGCCGCCCTGCTCGAGAGGCTCTACGGACAGGCATTGCCCGTGGCCTACTTCGAGGATGACGGCCACCTCTCGGTGCTCGAGTCCATCGACCAGCTGGACGCTTCCCAGCGGGCCGCTGCCGCTCGTGAGCTCGACCGCGCCCTGACGGACCAGACGTTCGGCCTCCAGAGCACGCGTGTCAACGACAAGACACGCGGTGACAAGGCGCTCGCCGGCTACGCGCTCGAACAGGGCGATGGCACGGCGGCCATGCTTGCCTGGTCTTCGGCACACGGCAATCCGGGCCCGACCAACGATGTGATCGTCCCCGGCGACGACGGGATCCTTGCCTCGATGCCGCTGGTGTTGCAGCGCGAGTACTCGTTCCCGTTCCTGGAGGGCCGCCTCTTCGTGGACCGGTTGCGCGAGAGCGGTGGCTGGAACAGCGTCAACGACGCCTGGGGCCGCCCACCCGAGTCGACCGAGCAGATCCTCCATCCCAAGCTGTACCCGAACGATCGCCCCACCACCGTCGTGATGGACGGCTTGGCAGGCCGGCTCGGTGACGGCTGGAAGGAGGGCTGGCAGCAGACCATGGGCGAGCTGCGCATCGGCGTCTGGCTGGCCAACGGTCAGCCAGGTGAGCAGTCGGGCCCGAAGGCAGCGGTGAAGCTGCCCAGGGCCAACGCCGCCGCCGGCTGGGGTGGCGACCGCCTTGTCAGCCTCGATGGCCCCGACGGTCAGTGGGCCGTCATCTGGCAGACCAAGTGGGACACCGAGCAGGACGTGGAGCAGTTCGTGAACGCCGCCGAAGCGGTCGCCAGGGACCTCGCTGGCTCCGGCCTCGTGGTCAACGCCGACGTCTCGAGCGGCGTCTCCAACCCGGCACTCGTGATCATCGCCAGCGGCGACGACACGCTCAGCTCGGTCGCGGAGGCGCTGGGTGTCGTGACTGCTGCTGCCGAGTAGCCCACGACCCTCGACGGGTCACCAGCAGTGCGATGAACGCCGGGCCTCGAGCCCGGCGTTCATCTTGTGCCGCGATGGCTGGTGGTCGCGAGGTCCTACATCGACTCCGGCGCGGAGATGCCGAGCAGGGCCAGGGCGTTGCGGATGGCCGACTGGGTCACGCTCACCAGGGCCAGTCGCTCGGCGGAGGTGACCGCGTCCTCCGGGTCGACGACGCGGCGGTCGCGATAGAAGGCGTGGAACGCCGTGGCGAGCTCCAGGGCGTACGTCGTGATGCCGTGTGTCTCCTCGTCACGTGCTCCATCCTCGACGACCTCCGGGAGACGCAGCACCTCGCGCGCGAGACCGGTGGCCACCTCGTCACCCTCCAGCACGCCGTTGAAGTCGGCCGCCGGTGAGAGACCTGCCCCGGCCGCCTTGGCCAGGATCGAGCTGATGCGTGCATGTGCGTATTGCACGTAGTAGACCGGGTTCTCCGACGACTGCTTCACCGCCAGCTCGAGATCGACGTCGATGGGGGAGCTGGCCGCACGCGAGGCGAAGGACCAGCGCGCGGCATCCACGCCCAGCTCCTCGAGCAGCTCGTCGAGCGTGAGGAACTCGCCTGAGCGCTTGCTCATGGGGATCTCCACGCCATCGCGCACGAACCGCACCCAGGCCACCAGCAGCATCTCCACCTCGTCCACGGGCAGGCCCATGGCCTGTGCCGCGTTGCGCACGCGAGCGACCGTGCCGTGGTGGTCCGCGCCCCAGATGTAGATGAGCTTCTCGAAGCCGCGGCTGAACTTCTCGCTGACGTAGCCGATGTCCGATGCGAAGTAGGTGGGCTGGCCACCGGAGCGGTAGACCACGCGGTCCTTGTCGTCGCCGAACGTGGTCGAACGGAACCAGGTGGCGCCGTCCTGCTCGTAGATGTGGCCCTCTGCACGCAAGCGCTCGACGGAGCGGTCCACCCATCCCTCCGTATGCAGGCTGGATTCGCTCTTCCACACGTCGAAGTGGACGCCCAGGCGCTCGAGGCTCTCCTCGATGCCAGCGCGAACGCGTTCCTGGGCCCAGTCGGCGACGATCGCGTCGCGGTCGACACCATCCCTGTTGGCCTTCTCCCACACGTCCGCCGGGAGCTCTGCTGCAAGATCGTCCACGTACGCCCCGTGGTAGCCGTCCTCGGGGATGTCCAGCCCAAGCTTGCGCGCGATGACCGAGACGCCCAGGTTCCGGATCTGGGCGCCGGCGTCGTTGAAGTAGTACTCGCGCGTGACCTCGTGGCCGGCGCCCTCGAGCACTCGGCAGAGCAGGTCACCGACGAAGGCGCCACGCGCATTGCCCACGTGCAGGGGGCCCGTAGGGTTGGCCGAGACGAACTCGACGTTGTAGTGACGTGGCTGTTGCTGATCGACCCGCCCGAAGTCGTCACCGGCTGCGCGAGCCTCATCCAGCACGCTCTCGAGCCAGGCTGGCGCAAGGCGCATGTTGAGGAAGCCTGGCGGCGCCACGGTGACCTCGCTGAACGCATGGGCTCCCGGCACTGCCTGGATCGAAGCGGCCAGGGCTTCCGCGATCTGCAGCGGAGGACGTCGCATCGGGCGCGCCAGCTTCATGGCCAGGTTGACCGAGACATCACCGTGCTCGGGGTTCGTCGGCCGCTCGACCTCGAAGCCTGGCCGGGCAGCAGCTTCCACCGCGGGCAGCGCACCGGACACGGTGGCCTCTGCCCAGGCCTCGTCCACCAGCTCACGGATGCGCGAGCGGACCGAGCGTACGGCCGTCGTTCCACTCATCGGGGCGACCCGATGGTGACGACCATCTCCGGCTCAGCCAGGTCAACGGGTCCTGGGAAGATCGCCCGTGCGGCAGCAAGGCCCGCCTGGGGGTCATAGGACTCCAGGATGTGAGTCAGGATCAAGTGAGACGCTCCTCCTCGTCGGGCGACGTCAGCAGCCTGGGCAGCGTCGAGGTGATTGGCACTGGGGATCGGCTCCTGGGTCGACCAGAAGGCCTCGCAGAGCACGGTATCGCCCGTGCGGATCAGGGGCAACAGATCGTCGGCTCGACCGCAGTCGCCGCTGTAGACGAGGCCCGCGGCACCGGGATCCGACGTGTCCGTGACACGGAAGGCGTGGCTGTTCTCCGCGTGCGTCACGGGGTGCGCCTGGACCTCGAAGGGTCCGATCAGGAGCGTGCCCTCGGTCACGTCCTCACCGGCCATGAAGTCGAGGAAGCCATCCTCGCCCATGAAGGCGTCGTACCGGCTGCGCAGGCCCCGGGGCAGGTGCAGCCCGATCCCGCGCGGCTCACCGTAGTGGTAGTAGAGCAGGTTGCGCAGCGGGATGAGGTCGACGTGATGGTCACCGTGCATGTGGCTTACGACCACCGCGCTCACGGTCGACGGGTCACGGTGGGGAAAGAGTGAACCCAGCGAGCCCTGCCCCAGATCGAGCAGGACGGCCTCGTCACCGGTTTCCAGCATGTAGCAGGAGGATGGCCGACCGGGGCGCTCAGACCAGGCGGCTGAGGAACCGAGGACCGTGAGCTTCAACCCCACCACGGACCGGTGTGCGCGCTCCCAACCATGCCCCTGCTCCTGTCTAGCTGCCGCTATCGATCCCGTTCGCCAGCCTCGCGGCCACGCCGGCCGCCTCGTTGATCCGGCCCGGGAGCACCACCATACCGGCTTCCACGGCGCCGGCCCAGTCCGAGCTTCCGCCACCAACCGCCAGCGCAGGCTTGCTGCCGATGTCTCGCAGCGCAGTCGCCACGTCGAGGGCAGATCCACGATCCACTTCCTGCACCACAGACATGATGGCCAGGCGCGCGCGGTTCTGCTCGATGACATGCACCCAGCTGGCGACCGGCACGTCTGGCCCCAGGTAGAGCACGCCCACACCCCGACGTCGCAACGCGACGGCGAACGCCAGCGCCCCCAGCTCGTGCCGAGAGCCGGGTGGCAGGCCCACGACCACGAGGGGCTCCTCGACCGTGGCGGCAGCCTCGTACAGGGCCGAGAGGCGGCGATGGATGGCAGCGCTCGCGGCGTGCTCGGCGGCCACGTCGAGGTTGCCTTCGCTCCAGGCCGAGCCGAGCGCGATGAGCGCCGGCATCAGCAGATCGTCCACGATGGCCTCATAGGAGCCGCGCGCGAAGATCTCGTCGAGGACGGCACCGGTGGCCGCGATGTCCATGGCCGCGGCCGACTCCACGAAGCGCGTGATGAGGTCCGCGGCTTCGGCGTGGCCCTCTGCGCTGTTGATGACGGTGGTCGGCTGGGGTCGGGGAGCGGGCACCGTGACCTCGCCTTCGAGGACAGCACGGCTGGCCTCGCTGGCGGACCACCCGCTCTCAGTCAGCTCGCGTATGCGCATGAGCGTGGCGATGGCCTGGTCGTCATAGAGGCGATAGCCCGATGGCGTGCGCTTGGGACTGACCACGCCGTAGCGACGCTCCCACGCGCGGATCAGCGGGACGCTCACGCCTGAGCGAATGGAGGCTTGTTTGATGCTGTACATGGTTTGTTGACTATAGCACCGAAGATTCGTTTGGCAAACACTTGACAATCCCTGTACACACCGCTAGTGTACGGGACGTAAGGCGCTACAAACCATGAACCCAGACGACGTTCTGACGTAGCACCGAAGTGAGGAGAACAACCGTATGAGTCATCGGTGGTCCACCTGAACGGCCCACGAGTCGAGGCGTAGATCGCCTCCCCCCAGGACCTCAGGCGAGACATCACTCGCCCACTATCTCAGACAGCGATGATCCCGAAAGGACGAAATCCCAACATGCGTAAGAACAAGGTTCAGCTCTTCGGCGCCGCCGCCGCGATGGCTGCGGTCATGGCCGTTCCCGCCATGGCTGCTGCTGACAACCACGAGGACGAGGCCAAGGTCCGCGTCGCTCACTTCAGCCCTGACGCTCCTGCGGTCGACGTCTATGCCAACGGTGGCGCGATCCTGACCGACGTGCCCTTCGGCGTCATCTCCGAGTACCTCGAAGTCCCCGGTGGCACCTATACCATCGAAGTCGTGGCTGCGGGTGCTGACCCGGCCGACGGCGCCGTCATCGGCCCGGTCGACCTGGAGTTCGGTGCGGGCACCATGACCACGGTCGCGGCGACCAACACCCTCGAGAACATCGAGGCTCAGGTCATCGCCGACGCGCCCATGCCTCAGGACGGCATCGCGCAGGTTCGCGTCGTGCACTTCAGCGCTGACGCTCCCGCGGTCGACATCGCCCTCGACGGCGGTGACGTGGTCGTCGAGAACCTCGAGTACCCGAACGCGACCGAGGCCTACCTCGACCTGCCCGAGGGTGAGTACGACCTCGAGATCCGCCCGACCGGCACGACCGATGTCGCCTTCGACATCGATCCGCTCGAGCTTCCCGGTGACAACAGCTTCACCGTCTTCGCGATCGGCTCCCTCGCCGACGGCAGCTTCACCGTCCTCCCGGTCATCGACGCCTCCGGCGAGATGATGGATGACGAGATGGCTGACGACGAGATGGCCGAGGACGAGGCCACCGAGGAGTAATCACTCCCCTCGCACTACCTGGCTGGCGGCCCATCGGCCGCCAGCCGCTCTACCTCTGAAAGGATCCCTTGAACATGACCCCCCAGACCTCCTTCGGCCGGAAGGTCGGTCTGCTCGGCACCGCCGCCGCGCTGACCGCCGCCCTGGCTATCCCTGCCGCGGTCGCCGCCCAGGATGAGAACGCCATGGTGCGCGTCCTCCACGGTGCCGGCGATGCGCCCGCTGTCGACATCTACGCCGACGGTGGACTCATCGGCGAGGGCCTCGCCTACAGCAAGATCACCCCCTACCTCGAGGTGCCAGGCGGCACCTACCAGATCCAGGTCGTGCCCAACGGCGCCACCCTGGAGGAAGGTCCGGTCGTCATCGACGCGCCGCTGACCTTCGAAGCCGGCACGATGACCACGGTCGCTGCCACCGGCAGCCTTGCCGACGGCATCATCCCGCAGGTGCTCGCCGACGATCCCACCCCCAGCGCTGACACCGCCCAGGTGCGTGTGGCCCACTTCAGCTACGACGCTCCCGCGGTCGATATCGCCCCCGACGGTGGCGACGCGCTCATCGAGGGTCTCGAGTTCCCGAACAACACCGGCTACCTCGCTCTCCCCGGTGGCGCCTATGACCTCGAGATCCGGCCCGCCGGCTCGATGGACGTCGCCTTCGATATCCCCGAGATCTCCGTCACCGACGGGGTGAGCTACACCGTCTTCGCGGTCGGCAGCCTGGCTGATGGCAGCTTCACCGTCGTGCCCGCGGTCGACGCCGGCGTGGCCGGTGTCCGCGTCGGTCACTTCAGCGCGGACGCTCCCAACGTGGACGTCTACGCCAACGGTGGCGCCATCCTCGAGGACGTGCCCTTCGGCGCCCTGTCCGACTACCTCTACGTGCCCGCCGGCACCTACCAGATCCAGGTCGTTCCCACCGGTGCTTCGCTTGACGAAGGGCCCGTGGTCATCGACGCTGAGCTCAGCTTCGAGGCTGGCACGCTGACGACCGTCGCGGCCACCAACGAGCTCGCCAACATCGCGCCGGCGGTCATCGCCGACCAGCGTGTCCAGCCGCGCGCCGAGGGTGCCAAGGTCCGCGTCGTCCACCTGAGCGCCAACGCGCCCGCGGTCGACATCGCGCCCGACGGCTCCAAGCGCAACGCCGCCATCTTCAAGAATCTCGAGTTCGGCCAGGCCAAGGGCTACAAGAACGTGCCCGCAGGCGAGATCGACCTCGACGTCCGCGCGGCCGGTGAGCGTGCCAAGGCGTTCGACATCCCGGCCCTGAACCTGGAAGACGGCAAGGCCTACAGCGCCATCGCTATCGGCCAGTTCCCTGACAGCTTCAACGTGATCCTCGTCGAAGAGGCTTCCGTCAACTAGCCATCCCCCGGACACCCGTGGCGAGGCCCGGTCTCCCCCCGCCGGGCCTCGCACGGGCTACCTCATCGAATGCAACAAGGAGAACTCCGATGAACAAGTTCAAGCAACTGGTGGCCAGCGTGGTCATCGCCAGCGTAGCCGCCATGGCTATCGCTCCTGTGGCCGGCGCCGCCGTCGAGTCCAAGGGTCAGATCAAGTCGAACAAGGATGCCGTGGAGCGCATCGTTGGCTTCAGCGGCAACAACCGCGACCGCCTCGACACCCTCATCGCCGCCGTCACCTGTGACTATTTCGAGGGCGCCGTGGCCGAGACACTCGCGACCGCTGACCCGATCACCATCTTCGCTCCTACCAACTACGCCTTCCGCAAGCTGGGCAAGGCCCTCGGCGTGCGCGATGGGCTGACGCCTCAGAACGTCTGCACCGTCGACTCGCTGCTCGGTGAAGGCACCTTGCTCAACGTCCTCACGTACCACGTCTTCGTCGGTGACAAGATCTGGTACAAGGAAGCCAAGGCCGCCCGTGGGAACTCCATCGAGATGTTCAACGGCGCTCCCGCTGCCATCGGCGGTTCCGGCCAGAAGGTCACCTGGGCTGGTGGCGAGGTCAAGGTCAAGAACATCCGCTCCAAGAACGCCATCATCCACGTGGTCGACGAGGTGGGCGTCCCGCCGCTCACCTAAGCCATCACCAACATCCCCACGCTGCCAGCCGGGTCGACCCTTCGTGGTCGACCCGGCTGCTTTTCGTGCCCTGCAACCGGTCCACCGTTGGCGCTCACGGCTACCATGCCGGGCAGTGCCTGGCCGCGCGGCCGAGGGGCGTCCGCCTCATGATCAGCGATGGCCATCCCGCCTGGTCAAGACGGTCCTCGAGCAGGTGCAAGTGGCCGCGGCACAGGGCCTGGTCGAGGCCGCGACGGGCGCTCGACCGTCTCGATGAACGATGAACGATGAACGATGACCGGCGATCGCTCTTCTGCTCGTGGAGGCCGAGGCCGACCGGCTCGTGGGCTCGAGCAAGCAGATCGAACGCGACAGCGTCGAGGTCGCCATGTTGCTCGCTGAACAGGACGACCGGTGGCAGGACGGCCGCTGCTCTTCCGGGCCGAGCAGCAGGCAGGCGGGTGCACGCTCGTAGCGACAGGTCAGCCCTTCGCTTGGCTCCCGGCCTACGACCTTGGTCTGAGGGTGCCTGCGGAGGTGCGCCGGTGTGGAGGCGTGGTCAGCCGCGCTGGGCGCGGGCCTGCGTCCGGGCCCGGCGGTCCTCGAGCCGTTGCGCCGATGCCTCCATCTCCTCGAGGTAGAGGCCCAGCTCCGTGCGGGCTGCCTCGGCTTCGGGCGACAGGCCGGTGAGCTCGAAGAGACGCAGTCGTCGCACCAGGGGCATGACCACTTCGTCGCGGTGGATACGCAGGTCGTAGATGCCGGCCAGCGCCATCTCAGCCGCCTTGCGGCGGAAGCCCTTGATGCCGGCACCCGGCATCTCGAAGGCCATGATCTCGGCTGCGACCGCCTCGACGGTGGCCGAGGGGTACGCCTCTGAAGCGGCGGCAAGGACCTCGCGATAGAAGGTCGCGTGGAGGTTCTCGTCGGCGGAGATGCGGGCCATGATGCGGTCCGCGACCGGGTCGTTCGAGTAGCGACCGGTGTTGCGATGAGCGGCACGCGTGGCGACCTCCTGCAACGCCACGTAGGCCAATCCGCGCAGTGGATCGAGGGTGGGTCGCTCGTACCCTTGTTCCAGCTGCGCCATGCGTGACTGCTCGAGCGCCGTCGGGTCGAGGTTGCGGGTGACGGTCAGGTAGTCGCGAAGCACGATCGAGTGCCGGCCTTCTTCCGCGGTCCAACGGCCGACCCAGTTGATCCAGGCGCCGTCGCCAGAGCCGAACATGCCGTAGATGAGGCGGTGGTAGGAGGGCAGGTTGTCCTCGGTCAGGAGGTTCACCTCGAACGCCGTACGCGCCACGCCGCTCAGACGTGGCTGATCGGGCGTCCACGGCTCCTTGTCGAAATCGCGACCCTGGCTGTAGGGGATGTACTCGTGCGGCAGCCAGTCCTCGGCGATGCTGAGGTGGCGGTCGAGCAGCCGTGCCGCTGTCGGTTCGAGGTCGATGAGCAACTGCTGCGCGTCGTAGGGCGTGACCTCGAGCAGCTCCCGGGCGGGCGGCTCCAGCTCCTCTGGAGTCGGCAGCGGATCGGGGGGCTGATCGTGCATCACGAGACCATGAGCATACCCGGCCGTGGTCCAGCGAGGCCACCGCGGATGTCGGGCAGCGTCGACATGGCCGCGAACGCGACCTCGGGACCAGGGTTGGCGCGAAGCTTCGCGCCGAGCGCTCGCGGCAGAGGTGGCGGGTTGCGCAACAACCCGCGGACGACACCGGCGATGAGGGGCCGCGAGGCGCTGTTGGGGTCGAGCGCGATGCCAGCGAGGTTGCGTTCGATGGATGCGGCGCCGTCGAACTGGTCCGTCGAGAGCGGCATCACCAGCATGGGCACACCGAAGGTGAGGGCTTCGGTGACCGAGTTGTTGCCGCCGTGGGTCACGAGCACAGCGGCCCGCTCCAGCAGCGTCACCTGCGGCAAGCTGGGTCGGACGAGCCAGTCGCTCGGGATCTCGCCCAGTGCAGCACGTTCGGTCTGGCCGATCGACATCGCTACCCGCACGTCGACGCGTCGAAGCGCCGCGCTGACCCGGGCCAGGACATCGGAGCGGGCGGAAAGGAACGTCCCCAGGGAGACCACCACGAGGGGTCGCTGGTCCGGTCGCGCGAGCCAGGCCATGGTGTCCGGGTCCGCGGTCTCCTTCCGGACTGCGCTCCCGAGGAACGCGTGCCGCGGAAGGCGAGCGGAGCGGATGGGGCCGTGGAGCTCGGCCGGATAGTCGTACAGCACCATCTCGCCATGCGCCGCGAAGGCATCCTCCACCGGGCTCGCCGTCGGCGAGATGGCGCGCAAGGTCTCGTTGTACGAGCGGGTGAAGGCCGTCGTGGCCTTCCGTGCCGTGGCTCGTAGCTGGGCCAGGTCGAGAGCGTCGGTGCCGACGGCCGGCGGCCAGGCCGAGGGCACGCCGTAGATCTCATCGCCCACCGGTAGCGCCGTCGGGTGGCCGACGACGACGTCGCCGTAGGGGACTCGCAGGGCGCGCAGCCCGATGGTCGCCGCGAAGGCGAGGTGGTCCACCAGCACGGTGGACGGCTGAACGTCGTTGATGATGTTGGTGACGCGGCGTGCGACCTGCTCGGGGCGCCACAGGAGATCGGTCGCCCGCTGCTCGGCCTGGTAGCGCAGGGTCGGGACCATGCCCTCCCGCGTGGCTTCGAAGAAGGCTTGCAGCGAGCGCGCTTCTTCGTCCCGCACGGCCGCGGTTCGCAGCACGCCGGCGTTCGAGCCGCGCGACATGATCAGCTCCATGTGCTCCATGCCAGCCGTTCGGACAAGCGGCGCCATGGCCGGCCCGGTGGCTACCACCACGCGGTGTCCACGACGCTGCCAGGCGTCCGCGATCGTCAGCATCGGCAGGGTGTGCGAGAGGAAGTCGGGCGTGATGACGAGCAGCCTCATGCGACGTCCTCGCTGCGGCCTGCGACCGGGGCGGCGAGGGAGGCGGCGCCGGTGCTGAAGCGATAGACCGCGGTGAGGGACCGAGCCATGCGCTCGAGGGTGTAGCGCTGCTCCACGAGCGCACGAGCATGACGTGCGGTGTGAGCGTCGCGCGCGAGCTCGAGCGAGGCGCGGATGGCGCGGGCCAGGGCCGCGGTGTCAGTCGTGTCGACGAGCGTGCCGGTCCGACCGGGCTCGACGTACGTGGCTGGTCCACCCGCGAGCGGTGCCGTGACCGGCAGCCCGGCTGCGAGCGCCTCCACGATGGCCAGGCCGAACTCTTCCTTGGTGCTGGCACAGGCGTAGCTGCCGCCAGGGCCGATGAGGTTGCGCCAGCCCGCGTGCGTCGCGGCCAGCAAGAGGGCCACGTCGGCATGGCTCTGCTGTCCGAGCAAGATCACGGACTCCTCGAGCTGCGGATGGTCCTCAAGGAGGCGCTGGATGCGTGTCAGCTCGGCCGCTTCAGCCGCAGATGGGTCAGCCAGGTTGCCCCCGACGATGACCAGGTTGGCGCGCCGCGCCAGCTCCGCGTCGCGCGCGAAGGCCTCGACGAGCCGGGCCATGCCCTTGAGCTTGACGAGCCGCCCGGCGCTCAGCACGAGCGGCAGCCCGTGTCGCTCCTTGGGCAGTCGGCCGATGGCGTCCTGCAGCCGGGCCAGGACGGGCGGCTGCCGTCGCGCGTCGGCGACCACGTCGGCGGCGGCGTGGGTGCGGACCATGTCGATGCCCTCGGCGACGACCGTGTGACGTGGGGGGCCGGCGGTGAGGTCGATGCCGGCCAGCTCCCTGAGGTGGTCGGCCAGACGCTCTCGCGGGAAGAGGACAAGCTCTCGAGCTTCCTCGGCCAGGCGCTCGACCAGGCTCGCTCGGAACCAGAGCGCGGCGTGGCCGTCCTCCGTCGCGAACGTGCGGCGGTCGAGCGTGCCGGCCGCTTCAGCTGCGGCGATGGGGCCGTGCGGGTCCGGTGCCAGCGTGAAGACGATGGGGATGCCCATCGACATCGCCACCCCGGCGGCTGCGTAGGTGCCGGGATCAGCCATGCGCACGTGAACCACGTCGGGCACGGAACCGGCCAGGAAGGCAGCGCGGATGCCGCGCGAGGCGGCCACGGTCGCAGGCCAGCGGCCGCTGAAGGTGGCGCCCTCGCCGGACTCGAGCGCGATGGTCTCCAGGCGGTGGCCGGCGACGCCCGCGGGGGCGGCAGCCTCGGCACGGAGGATGGTGAGGGGCTCGGCGACGCGCTGTTGCCCAGCCAGCGCGTCACCGAGCTGCGGAAGGAGCGTCGCGAGGCCACCGGTCTGGGCAAGGTGGACCTGCGCCACGCGCAAGGCTTGGCCGTGGCTGCGTCGAGGTCCACGCCGGAGCAGCTGGCGGTGCGCCCGGACCGCGTGTACAGCCTGCCGAAGGTCGCCCTCGAGCTGGTCCAGCTCGGGCGGGAGGCGGTCTGGCAGTCGCTCGCTGAAGGCCAGCACTGCCGTGCGTCGCGTCAGGGTGGCCTCGGAGGTATCGAGCGCCACGCGTGCCAGCGCGTCCGCAGCCAGGCGACCGGGAACGAGCCCCAGGGTCTCGACCACGTAGCGCCGCGCCGACGGACCCTCCACTTCCCGGAGGACCGAGAGCAGCGCCGCCAGGACCAGATGCGGAGCCGACGTGGCCCACGAGGCCAGCGTCTGCTGCGCGTGCATGCCGGCCAGCCCACCGTGGGCCACGGCGCGAGCCACGACCGAGACGAGGACCGGGTTGGTGGGCTGGCCGCTGAGGGCCCACAGCGCGTGCTCCTGGAAGCCCGGATCGCCGTCGGCGACGAGCTCCGCGAGCATGACCGCGGCACCCGGGCCGGGCACGCGCGCGAGGGCGTGGACCGCGGCGAGGCCGGTCACGGTGTCGGCCTCGTCGCCGATGGCTTCCGCGATCGGCTCGAGCAGCCACTGGCTGCCGACACCGTCCGCGATGGCTTCATCGACGACCGGCAAGACCTCTCCGAGGGTCCGCATCGCGCTGAGGATGGCCGGCGCGCGCCTGACCCGGTCGAGCGCAGAGGCGACCTGGAGGGCCGGGCTCGCAGGACCCCGCAGCAGCTCGATGGGGTGTTCCGGGCGGCGCGCGCCGCTGATGTAGAAGGGGGCTTCGATCATGGCGGTCGGGCGGCAGTCAGGCTGCTGGGCCAGCCTCCTCGGCAGTGGCATCAGCGATGCGCACGTCCGTGCGCTCGGGCCCGAGGTAGGTGCCCAGGCCCTGCTCGAGACGGGTGAGGGTGCGCGGCATGCGCTGCAGCAAGGGCTGCACGTCGACCGTCGCGGGCTGGTTCACGAAGTCCACCGCCCCCGGGCTCAGGAGAGGGTTGGGCAGGAAGCGCATGGGCCACGCGGCCAGCTTCACCAGCGCAGCCGGGGCCGGCATGAGGAACTTCTTGGTGCCGGCGACGTCCATGGCCCGGTGGAGGAGCTCACGCATCGAGAGTGTCTCCGGTCCGCCGATCTCGAAGACCTGCTCGGCGGCGTCGTCGTCGCTGAGGGCGTCGGCTGCGAGATCGGCAACATCACGCACGAAGACCGGTGCCAGCTGCTGGGTGCCGAAGCTGGTCATGGGCACGAAGGGCAGGGTGCGGGCGAAGCCGAGGAAACGGTTGAGCGAGACATCACCGGGACCGTAGACCCAGGTCGGTCGGATGATGGTCCAGCGCATGCCGGATCCGCGCACCGCATCCTCGGCGCGTGCCTTGGCCCGGAACCAGTGATGCTCGGCATCGTGGCCGGCGCCGGCGCCCGAGATGTAGACGAGCGAGGTGACGCCGGCTGCGCGACCGGCAGCGACGAGCGTTTCGGTGCCACCGGCATCTACCTCTTCGAAGGTGTACCCCTTCTTCGGCTGTTCCACGGGCAGGCCCGGGAAGGCCAGGGAGATGACCAGCTCGTCGACGCCGTCGAGCGCAGCGGTCAGGCTGTCTCCATCCTTGACGTCGGCCACCCGGATCTCGATGTCGTTGGGGAGCTGTCCGCGGGCGCCCTCGCCCCGGGAGGAGAGGACGATGACGTGGCGCCCGCGGCGGCGCAGCTCTCGGGCGATCTCGCCGCCCACGAACCCGGTACCGCCGGCGACAGCGACGGTGGAGGGAGGGGCACCGTCCTGTCTGCCGGGGGGTTCGAAGATGTTGTCGATAGCGGTGGCGCGGAAGCCGAAGACGTACTCGAGCTGCGAGCGCACGAGCAGGCGATGGCCGAGGGCCCCGAGGGGTCCGAAGGGCATCTCGTACTCCACGCGGTCGTCCATGCGGACCCCACCCTCGACTTCGGTGAAGCGGTGTTCGTGGACCCACGACTTGTAGGGGCCACGCTCCTGCACGTCGCGGAAGTGGTGTGGTGCATCGACAGACTCGATGCGGGTCCGCCAGCTGGCTGGGATGCCGAACACCGGACGCAAGGTGTAGTCGATGGTCGAGCCGCTCTCGGTGGAGGGCTCAGGGGTGTGGATCTCGAAGCCCATCGAGCGCGGCGTGATGCGGCCCAGGTTCTCCGCACGGGAGAAGAAATCCCATACCGTGTCGAGGTCGGCGGCGATGTGGTGTCGGCTGCTGAGGATGTGCTTCGTCATCGGTTCTTCCTTGGTTGTACAAAGTTTGTACAAGCAGGATAGTAGGGTGCACCCCTCCCGGTGTCAAGGGGTTGTACAATGTTTTCTATGAACTTGTCCAAGGTTGACGCTCCAAGCCCCGTCGTCCTCTGGTTCCGGCGCGATCTGCGACTCGCGGACCATCCAGCCCTGGCCGCAGCCATCGCACGCGGGAGCGCCGTCGTGCCCCTCTTCGTCCTCGACGAGCGCTTGCTGGCGGGCAGTGCTCCCGCGCGCTCGTGGTACCTGCACGGTGCGCTCGCCGAGCTCGATCGATCGCTCCGCGCGCGCGGCAGCCGTCTGCTGGTTCGCCGTGGCGATGCCCGGGACGTGGTGCCAGAGGTTGCGCGTCAGCTCGGCGCCGACGTCGTGATCGCTAGCGATGAGGTCACGCCCTTCGGCCGGCGGCGGGATGCGGCGGTGGCGGCCATGCTGGAGCGGGACGGTGGCCGCCTCGAGCTCCATCAGGGGCTGCTGCTCGTCGAGCCCCACGAAGTGCACACGGCCGAGGGCCGTCCCTACACGGTGTTCACGCCCTTCTGGCGTGCGCTCGGCCGAGTCGGGCGGCGCGCCCTCCTGCCGGCTCCGGTGTCCATCCCCACGCCGCCCTTGTCGGTCTCCAGCGAGGCCCTGCCCGAGGCCGGACCCGCGCCGCTGCCGGGCTTGCCCACCCCGGGCGAGGCAGCCGCGCGGGAGCGGCTGGAGCGCTGGGTCAGCGATGGTCTCGCCGGCTATCGAGCCGATCGCGATGGCCTCGATGGCGCGGGTACATCGCACCTCGGTGCGGACCTGCACCTCGGGACGCTCTCGCCGTTGCAGGTGGAAGCGGCGGCCGAGGCCAGCGGAGCCGACGCCGAGCCGTTCACCCGCCAGCTGGCCTGGCGCGAGCTCTACCACCACCAGCTACACCACGAAGGCCGCGCTCCACGGATGCCATCTGCCCTGGAGTCGGCCTTCCGGACCGAGGCTGACGACGCCGGCGCGGTCGACGCCTGGCGAGAAGGCCGGACCGGTATCCCCACGGTCGATGCGGCGATGCGTCAGCTGACGGCGACCGGCTGGATGAGCAATCGTGCGCGCCTGGTCACAGCCTCGTTCCTCACGCGGCACCTGCTCATGCACCCACGTGTCGGGGAGCGCCACTTCCTGCGTCACCTCGTGGACGGCGACGTCGCCAACAACCGCGGCGGATGGCAGTGGACGGCCGGCATCGGGCTCGATGCGCAGCCCTGGTTCCGCATCTTCAACCCCGTGCGTCAAGGGCAGCGCTTCGATCCCGACGGTCGCTGGGTCCGACGCTGGCTACCGGAGCTGGCGTCGGTCCCTGATCGCTTCGTCCACGCCCCCTGGGAATCACCCGCTCCTGTGCCCGGCTACCCCGAGCCGATCGTCGACCTGGCGTTCGCCCGAGAACGGGCCCTGGCCGCGTTCAAGGCCGCGACCGGGCGCTGAGCGGATCCGGCGGTCAGGCCGCTGCGCGCTGGGCGCGACGTGCGAGCTCCCGTACGGAGCCGCGGAAGATGGCCAGGTGGACAGGCAGCAAGAGGTACCAGTAGAGCCGACCGCTGAGACCGCGAGGCTCGAAGAAGGCGGTCTGCACCAGCTGGCAGCCTTCCGCCGACTCGACGGTCTCGTATTGCAGCCACGCTCGTCCAGGCACGCGCATCTCGGCCCGAAGCCGAAGCAGCTCGCCGGGACGGACCTCCTCCACGCGCCAGAAGTCGACCGCGTCGCCGACGCGCAGGTGCTGCGGATCCCGGCGGCCGAGCCGCATCCCGGGTCCGCCCACGAGGCGGTCGAGCAGGCCCCGGACCCGCCACAGGAGGTTGCCCGAGGGCCATCCGGCTTGACCGCCGAGGCGCTCGATCTGGGCGAACACGGCGGCTGGGGTAGCGCGGACGTCCTGTCGCTGGCGATCGACGATCATGCCCTCGCGGTTGTCGTCGCGGTCGAGGTCCGGCTGCCCGGGCAGGCCCATCGCGTCGAACCAGGTGGTCTCGACGTCGTGCCGGTCGACACGGTCGATGGCTCGCTTCACGGCCAGCTCGAAGGGGGTGACCTCCACCTCGAACACCTGCGCCGGCAGGGGATCGCGAACCACGACCTCGTTGCGCAGACCTTCGATCAGCGGCTTGGCGATCGAGGTCGGTACCGGCGTGACGAGGCTGCACCAGTAGGAGCTGAGCCGAGGCGTCAGCACGGGCACGGGGATCATCCACCGACGCATGCCCCGCAAGCGCGCGTACGTCTGCATCATGTCCGCATAGGAGAGCACGTCCGGCCCGCCGATCTCGACGATGCCTGCCCGTTCGGGATGACCGGCGGCACCACGCAGGTAGTCGAGCACATCACGGATGGCGATCGGCTGGCAGAGCGTGCCCACCCAGCGCGGTGTGACCATCACGGGCAGATGCTCTACGAGGCTGCGCAGCAGCTCGAACGACGCGCTGCCGGAGCCGATGATCACCGCGGCCCGGAACTCGGTCACCGGCACCCCGTGCGAAGCGAGCTCGGCGCCGGTCTCCTGGCGGCTGGCAAGGTGGGGCGAGAGGCCACTGTCGGGGTCGCCCAGGCCTCCGAGGTAGACGATGTGCTTGACGCCAGCCTCGCGCGCAGCCTGTCCGAACCAGCGAGCGGCGCGCAGATCGCGCAGCTCGAAGCCGTGCTCGCCGCCGGCCATCGAATGCGCCAGGTAGTAGACCATGTCGACCCCGTCGAGTGCCGGCGGCAGCGTCTCGGGGTCGAGCAGGTCGATGCGCACGACCTCGGCGTCGGGGAAGCGCTCCGCCAGCCCGCGCGGGTCGCGGCTGCCAAGGCGGAGGTGGTGCCCGTCAGCGCTCAACAGCGCGACCAGTCGTCCTCCGACATAGCCGCTGGCGCCAACGATGAGGATGTCCATGGTCGACTCAGCCTAGGGCCGGCCGCGGCTCTTGGCCAGCGTGATCTGCAGATCCTGGGTCATGCCCGTGCGGAAGCCGGCCTCGCTGATCGAGAGGTAGTAGTCCCACATGCGGATGAAGCGGTCGTCGAAGCCCATGGCCCGCACCTCGTCGAGGTGGGCGAAGAACGAGTCGCGCCACGCCTTGAGGGTCAAGGCGTAGCTGTCGCGGATGTCGCGGACGCGTTCGACCAGGAGTCCGGTGCCGTCCAGCGACGCTTCGATGGCAGCGAGAGAGGGCAGCACGCCGCCGGGGAAGATGTAGCGCTGGATCCAGTTGGCGCCGCGCAGCTGGGCCTGGTAGGCGTCGTGCGGGAAGGTGATGACCTGGATGCTCGCTCGGCTGCCGGGCTTGAGCGCCCGCGAGACCGCCCCGAAGTAGTCGCGGTAGTACTCGGCACCGACGGCCTCGAGCATCTCGATCGAGACGACCGCGTCGTACTCGCCCGAGAGGTCGCGGTAGTCGCGCAGCTGGACCTCCACGAGGTCGTCGAGGCCGGCTTCGTGGATCCGCTCGCGGGCCAGGTCGTGCTGCGCCTGCGAGATGGTAGCCGTGGTCACGCGTGCACCGAGCTCGCCTGCGAGGTACAGGGCCATACCGCCCCAGCCCGTGCCGATCTCGAGCACGTGATCACCGGGCTTGACCCCGGCGCGCTCGGCGATGCTGCGGTACTTGTTGCGCTGCGCGTCGGCGAGGGACTGCTCGGGCGTCTCGAACACGGCCGACGAGTAGGTCATGGTCTCATCCAGCCACAGGCGGTAGAACTCGTTGCCCAGGTCGTAGTGCGCGGTGATGTTGCGCCGGGAGCCAGTCTTGGTGTTGCGATTGCGTCGATGCGCGACGGTGCGCGCGAGCTTCGCCGGGGCACGCCACCAGCCCTTGGACAGGGCCAGGCCCTCGCGGTTGGCCACGGCCAGGGAGATCAGGCCTACCAGGTCAGGACTGCTCCAGAGGCCGTCCATGTAGGCCTCGCCACCGCCGACCTCACCGCCGATGAGCAAGCGGCGGAGGGCCTCCAGATCGTGGATGTGCATCTCGCCCTGGAGCGTCGAGGCGCGATCCCCGAAGACACGGGTCGTGCCGTCGGGCAGCTTGACCGTCAGGTTCCCGACGCGGATCCGCGATGCCGCCGAGAGCGTCACGCGCGCGGCGGCCTGGGTCAGCAGGGAGTCTACGGGGCTGGTGGCGCGAGAGGTCATCGACTGGCCGCTCATCGAGTCACCTCGGAGTGCTTGTGAAAGGTGAAGCCGCGGCGCCACATGCGCCAGGCGTGAAGGTGGATGGCGACGATGGTCTTCTGCGTCGCCAAGGGCACGCGCAGGAGGGTTCGCAGGAGGCTGCGGTCGGTGAGGCGGAAGCGTTCGGCCACGAGCGTGGCGGTCAGGAGCGGCTCGCCCTTCTCGGTCTCGGTGATGGCGATGCGCACACGACCGGGGTCATCCTGTACCCGCACGGTGTAGTGGGCGTCCATGTCGATGAAGGGCGAGACGTAGAAGTCCTTCTCCATGTCATCGACCCACGCCTTTCCACGACGCTCGGGCTTGAGGGTGTAGAGCCGACGTTCGTTGTGCGTGTTGTGGACCTCGACGATCACGACCTGCATCACGCCTGCCCGGTCGCGACAGAGGTAGAAGCTGGCCGGGTTGAACTGGTAGCCGAGCACGCGCGGCGTGGCGATGAAGGTGATGCGCCAGCCCGTCGTGTCGAAGCCCTCGGCCTGCAGGTGGCCGTGGACGGAGGCGCGCAGATCGGCCGACTCCGGCACCCAGTGGTCACGGTCGCGGAGCGTGAGCACATTCCACCGGCCGCGGCTGAACAACCGCAGTCGCTGGTCTACCTCATCGACCTCGTCGAGATCGAGGGCAAGGTAGAAGACGTCGTGCTCCAGCTCATACGGCATCGGCTGTGTCCGCCGATGGCGCACCACGCCGCGGAGCAGGTGCGAGCGCATGTCGCTCATGCAGCGATACCCTGCGGGATCCTTGTCATGTGCTCGATCCTCTCGGCCGCGTCGAAGCCCGAGCGGCAGCCGTCCTCATGGAAGCCGTAGCCGAGATGTGCGCCGGCGTAGAAGGTGTTGCGATGACCCTGGAGCGCGCTGATGGCATCCTGACCGTCGAGCGTGCGGAAGGTGTACTTGGGGTGCGACATCGGCCGCGCCACGATGACCTTCTCGTCCGGGATGCGGTCGCCCGGGTTGACCGAGGTCAGGTATTGCACGGGCGTGTCGAGCCGCTGCAGGTTGTTCATCCAGTAGCTCATCACCAGCTGATCGGCTGGACGACGGCAGTCCGCTGTCTCGACGTTCCACGAGCCACGGGCGCGGGTGTGGTCCGGCAGCAGCGACTCGTCGGTGTGAAGCACCACGTCATTGGTGGTGTACTCGAACAGGCCCAGCGCCCGACGCTCTTCGGTATCGGCATCGTTGAGCAGCTTGAGGGTCACGTCGGCGTGCGTGGCCATGATCACCGCGTCGAACCGCTCGCTGCGTCCGGAGAGGTTGGTGACGGTCACACCCTCCAGATCGCGCACGACGTCGACCACCGGATCGCCCGCGACCAGGGCGTCGGACGGAAGTCCCTCGATGATGCGATCGACATAGGTCATCGAGCCGCCGACCACCGTGCGCCATGGCTTGCCCTTGCCGAAGCCGATGAGCCCGTGGTTGTCGAGGAAGCGCAGCAGGTAGTCGACGGGGAAGTCCATGATCTCGGCTGCCGAGGTCGACCATACGGCCGAGACCACCGGCACCAGGAAATGGTTGCGGAAGGCGTTGCCGTAGCCTCCGGCGTCGAGGAACTCACCCAGCGTCTCTCGCGTCCAGACGTCGCCGTCGAGGCGCTCGCGCGCGGTGCCGTAGAAGCGCCGGATGTCCCTGATCATGCCCCAGTGTGACGGCCGGGCAAGCGACCCAGGCTGGGCGAACATGCTCAGGGGATGGCGTGACCCGAACTCCAGATCGCACGCTTCGCAGGTGTGTCCCAGCGACATCTCGGTCGGCTGTGTCTCGACGCCGAGCTCGGCGAAGAGCGCTGTCAGCCGCGGATAGGTGGGCTCGTTGTAGACGATGAACCCGGTGTCGACGTTGACCGGACCGTCTGCGGTCGGCACGGTCACGGTCTTGACGTGGCCGCCCGGGCGCAGATCGCGCTCGAAGATGCGGATATGGTGGTCCTGGCGCAGGGCCCAGGCGGCCGAGAGTCCGCTGATGCCCGAGCCGATGATGGCGATGTCCATGCCTTGTTCCCCTCGTTTCGCGCTGGATGTACAAGGATAGTACAATGTTTGTACAACCTACGCAACCCCCGATAGGAGACCGTCATGACCAAACTACACGAGACCATCGACACGACCCTCGATCGCGAGGCCGCCTTCGCCTACATCTCTGACTGGAGCCGACAGGCGGAGTGGGACCCGAACACCGTCTCCGCGGCCCGTATCGGCGAGGGCGGCCCGGAGGTCGGAGCTCGCTATGCGCTCGAGGTCAAGGGCTTCCGCGCGCCGATGCCCATGGAATACCGCATCACCGAGCTCGTCGCGCCCGAGCGACTGGTGCTCATCGGCGAAGGCTCAGGCGTGTGGACGGAGGACATCCTCACGTTCGCCGAGACAGAGTCCGGCACCCAAGTGGACTATCACGCCGAGATCAAGCTGCAGGGCCTGCTGCGCCTGGCCCAGCCGTTCCTTGGTCGGTACTTCGAGAGCGTCGGCCAGGGCGTCCTGGTGGGCATGAAGCGAGAGCTCGATGCCCGCGCGTGACCTCGTCGACACGCTCCTCGAGCTGAGCGTCGTCGGGAGCTTCAGCCGCCCCGGATACCTCATCCGGCGCCGGCTCTACGGCTGGGACGAACCCGCTGCCGACGCACTCGCCGGCCGCACCGTCCTGGTCACCGGACCGACCTCCGGTCTGGGCCGAGCGACCGCTGAGGCCATGGCTGCCGTGGGTGCGCGGGTCGTGCTCGTGGGCCGGAGTGCCGAACGTCTCGGTGCCGTGCGTGACGAGCTCAGGGAGCGCTACGGAGAAGACCGCTTCCCGATCGTCGTGGCCGACATGTCCTCACTCGAGAGCGTGCGTGACGCCGTGGCGCAGATGCTCACCAGCGAGCCGCGCCTGGACGTGCTGATCGACAACGCCGGCGCCATCAACGCCGAGCGGCGGGTGACCGACGATGGCCTGGAGGCCACCTTCGCCACGATGGTGGCGGGACCGTTCGTCCTCATCGAGGGGCTGCTTCCGCTGCTCGAGGCCAGCGGCGATGGTCGCGTCATCAACGTCGTCTCGGGCGGGATGTACGCCCAGCCCTTGCCCATCGACGACCTCCAGTTCGAGCGAGGCACGTACGATGGCACGCGCGCCTACGCCCGAGCCAAGCGCGCCTCGACCGCCCTCATGCGCGAGTGGTCTCGACGCTATCGGGGCCGGGTTCGCTTCGACGCCATGCACCCGGGCTGGGCAGACACACCCGGACTGGCCGAGTCCCTGCCGGGCTTCTACGGCTTCATGCGCCCCTTCCTGCGCAGCCCGGCCGAGGGAGCGGACACCATCAGCTGGCTGGCTACGGATGCGTCCGGCGAGCGTGCCCACGGGCGGCTCTATCTCGACCGGCGAGCTCGTCCCTTCGACCGGGTTCCCGCCACGCGCCTGAGCGCTCTCGAGCGGCGGCGCCTGTGGGAGGAGGTCGTGCGGCTCGTCGGACCCGCTCCCCGCTGAGCTACCGCCAGGCTTCCTCGATCCGCTCCACCAGCTCGCTCAGCGAGTCGATGATGAGGTCGGCCTCGGCGGGCTCCTCCTGGGGCACGACGCCCCAGGGCCCACGACGCAGCCACACCGCACGCATGCCGGCCTCAGCGGCGGGCACGACGTCGTTGTCGATGCGGTCGCCGACATAGGCCACCTCGCTCGGATGCGGTCCGCCGATGGCTTCGAGGGTGAGTCGGAAGAAGGCCGGATCCGGCTTCATCACGCCCATCTCCCCGCTCATGCGCATGACCTCTGGGTCGATGCCGAGGGCCCGTAGCTCCTCACCGATGGCCGCGGGCTGGTTACCGATGACCGCGACGCGGTAGCCCAGCGAGCGCAGCTCGTCGAGCGAGCTGCGAGCATCGGGGAAGAGGTCTTCCTCCGTGAGGCTCCCGACGCGCTCCAGGATCAGCGCCCGCTGCGACGTCCAGTCGAGCCTGGGGAAGTAGCCGGCGATGTCTGCGTAGCCCTGTCCGCGTGCCACCACGGCACCGAAGACGGACATGAACTCCAGCTCTGAGATGCCCAGCTCACGGGCCCAGATGCGCCACAGGCGCGACTCGTCGAGCAGGGTCTCGCCAACGTCGAGCACGACCCACCGGGGACGCGGGTCGGCCATGCTAGGGCTCGGAGAACCACTCGCGGCTGCGTGGGCGCCGCAGGGCGATGATGACGATGACGAAGAGCACCAGCGCGACGATCGAGAGCACGAAGCCGCCGGGCGCGAAGAAGACGATGGCCGCGAACGGCACCATCAGCGAGGTCAGCCCGATCGACAAGCCGAAGGCCGCCTGCTTCTTCTGGAGTACGAGCGTCATGGTGAAGATGAGGTAGGCCAGGAGGGCCATCCACACGACGCCGATGAAGGAGATCGGAGCTGCCACGGCCTGGTCGATGACGATGGGCATGGCCAACCCCAGGATCGATAGCACGACGAAGGAGTAGCCCATGAAGATGAGCACTCCCGGCGGCATCGCCTTGATCACGTCCCACATGCACTCCGATTGTCCCACGCGAGACGCTCCAGACCGTAGGCGATACCCTGCGACGATGACCATCCAAACGCCGTCCTGGGTCCGAGACGCGGTGTTCTATCAGGTCTTCCCCGACCGGCTTGCCCGCAGCGGTCGAGTCCCGATGCCGGGGCCCCTGGAAGCGTGGGACGCCGCACCCACCACGCATGGCTTCAAGGGCGGCGACCTCTATGGCGTCATCGCGCACCTCGAGCGTCTCGCCACGATGGGCATCACGGCGCTGTACCTCAACCCGGTGTTCGCCTCTGCCTCCAACCATCGCTATCACACCGATGACTACGAGCACGTGGATCCGCTGCTCGGTGGCAATGAGGCCCTGCGCCAGCTGCTCGACGCGGCCCACGCGCGCGGCATGCGGGTGGTGCTTGACGGTGTCTTCAATCACTCCGGGCGCGGCTGGTGGCCCTTCCACCACGTGCTCGAGAACGGCATGCGCTCGCCCTACCGTGAGTGGTTCTACCTCTCCGACAGCGTGCGTGCCGGCACGCAGGAGCTGTCGCCGTTCCCGGATGTGGCGCAGCTCACGGAGATCGGCCGACGCCATGCTTCGGGCGAGCCCAAGGGTTCGGTCTCGCGTGAGGTGCTGGGCTACGAATGCTGGTGGGACCTGCCGGCGCTGCCCAAGATCAACCTCGATCAGCCTGAGGCACGCGAATACATGCTCGGGATCGCCGAGAAGTGGATCCACTTCGGCATCGACGGCTGGCGGCTCGACGTGGCGGAGGAGATCGACGGTGACTTCTGGCGCGAGTTCCACACACGCGTGCGGGCGGCCGACCCGGAGGCTTACCTCGTCGCCGAGATCTGGTACCACAAGCCGGAGTGGCTCCAGGGCGACATGTTCGACGCCTTCATGAACTACCCACTGGCGCTGGCGGTGATGGGTTTCTGTGCGCAGGACCGGCTCGACATGAGCGCGCCGCTGCCCACCGAGTACGAGGGCCGGCTCCAGGCCGTCGACGGAGCGGCGCTATGGGCGCGGATCGAGGAGCTGCGAGCGATCAACCAGCCCGAGGTGACGGCGGTACAGCTGAACCTGCTCGGCAGCCACGACACGCCACGACTGCGCACGCTCTGCGGTGGTGACCTCGATTCGGTCCGACTCTCGATGCTGCTGCAGCTGACGCTGCCGGGCGCACCCTGCGTGTACAACGGCGACGAGATCGGCCTCGCTGGTTCGATGGACCCGGAGTGCCGGCGCTCGTTCCCGCGGGACTCTGCCCTCTGGGAGCGCGAGCCGTACCAGTGGCTGGCGGACCTCATCGCGCTGCGCCACTCGAGCCTGGCCTTCCGTGATGCCGAGCTGTCCTTGCTGGGCACCGCCGGTGCCGCGGTGGCCTACCTGCGACGAGCCGGCGTCGATGCCTTCGCGGTGATCGTCAATGCCGCGGAGGACGAGCTCCGCTGGGAGCTCGCGCTGCCGCCGGGGCTCGGTTCGGCGGAGATCGTGCCGGTCCGTGGCGGTGGTTCGGGAGTGCGCAGCGCTGACATCGTTGATGGCCGGCTGCAGGTCGATCTGCCGGGCCGCGATGGCATGGTCGTGCGCCTTGCCTGAGGCGGCGCCGGCTGGCATCCGCGGCCAAACCTATACTCGGGACGTGGCGCTCGTACGTATCGCAGTCGTGGTGGTCATGGTGGCGTCAGGACTGGTCGTCCTGTACGGCCTCATCCTCGACCGCTCCGGCCAGAACATCGCGTTCACCGTCGCGGGGCTGGCCGTCCTCGGACTGACCTTCGCCTTCACGTCGGCCTGGTTCCTCTCGCGTGCCCTGAACGATGCGCGCTGGGGCCGGACGGCAGGCTCGCTGCTGGGAGCGGCCATGGGCGGACTCTTCGCATTGGGCGCTGCGGGCTGCCTGGCGGCCGCCTCCATCTTCGCCTTCATCCGCGTCTGACCGACACCCGGCGAACGTCGGGTACACTCCATCGGTCGCTGGCCCCCATCGTCTAGAGGCCTAGGACGCCACCCTTTCAAGGTGGAGATCAGGGGTTCGAATCCCCTTGGGGGCGCCACACTCCTGCCTCGCGCAGCGCCGCGGTTCTCCTGCGGGCCGAACGCTTCAGGCGTCGAAGACCTTGCGCGCGAGCTCCACCCACGTCCTGAGCCGCCCACGGTCGCCGCCGATGTCGTACACGTCGCGGAAGAGCAGCTCCACGTTGCAGTCGCCGCGGCGGGCAGCCTCGTACGTCCGCTGGAGGTCAGCCTCGGCACGGTCCCAGTGCGGCTGGCTCCCGCTGATGGGCACGGGGTCGGGCTTGCGGCTGAAGACGTAGTCGGAGCCCAGCAGCTCGGCCGTGCGCTCGAAGTCCGCCCACGGCGTGACCGAGACCGAGCGCAGGTTGGGCATGGCCTCGATGATCAGGTCGAGCCGGTCGGTCTGGGGCTCGCAGCAGCCGTAGTAGACGAGGCCGAAGCGGTCGGTCACGCGCTTGAGGTAGGGCAGCACGAACTCCTTGAACATGGCCGGGCTGATGGGCGTCGACTCCTGCGACTCGGCCCAGCACCAGAGGTCGCCCAGGGTGCCCGGGGCCTCGTCAGGGGAGGGCAGGTCCGAGCAGTAGCCGTAGGCCCGGGGCCCCGCGAGCATGTTGTCGGTGTTGGGCACGATCAGGCCCTGCGTCGTGCGAGGAGCCCGAACAGCCGCTCCCGATCGGCGACCATGTACTCCATCAGCTGATGGATGGTCTCGGGCGACTCGTAGACCCAGCGCAGCAGGCCGTCGTTGCCGATGAAGCGGTAGATCTGTCGGGTGAGACCAAGGTAGTAGTTGCCGGCGCGGGAGGGAGCGCCCTCGTCGGACATCAGGTGCTCGTAGTTGCCGACCACCACCGGCAGGATGTCGCCGAACGTGTCCTCCAGCAGCCGCTGCTTGGCCAGCGTGTCCTCGCGGGCCACGGAGAACCGTCGAGGCTCGAGCAGGCTCGAGTCGGCCGGCGTCTTGATGGGGAAGTCGAAGGTGTAGCCGATGGAGGTGCCGTCAGCCGCCGCCGGCCCCGGGATCTGGATCACGTCCACGCCCCAGCCGGTGTCACGGATGTCCCAGCCCAGCCGGTAGTAGGGCTCGAAGACGATGTCGTCACCGACCTCGTCGAAGTGGTGGATGTGCTCGAGCATCGTGGCTTCGACCGCACGCAGCACCGGATGGGTGCACTCCAGCTCGCTCTCGTCAACGTACTGGTTGATCGAGCCGACCTCGAAGAGCACCATCGGGCGCTCGGGTCGGAGGTCGTGGAGCGCCGTCCACGCGCGCTTGCGTTCGGCCGTGATCGGCAGGGCGGCGATCTCAGCCCATCGTGTCGCGAGCGTACGGACTCGCTCACGTTCCAACGAGGCAACCACGTCCAGCATCGGAGTGCCCGTGCCGAGCTAGCCGTCCAGCCGAGCGACGAGGTCGAGGGCCAGCTGCGCCTGCTCCTCGGGGATGTCCTCAGGACGGAACGTCGCCAGCCGCGAGCGTCCGACGTCGATGCCGCGCAGGGCCAGCAGTTCCCGCAGCCGGTCGGGCGCACCGTATCGCCCGAGTTCCACGATCACATCGAGCTGCGCCATCAGGCGATCGGCGTCGGCCCCCCGACCCTCGAGGACCGCATCGACGAGACCGCACACGACCTCCGGGAAGACCGCGGCGTTGCCGGAGACGATGGCTCGGCCTCCAGCGAGCAGGAACCTCCGCGACAACGAGTCGTTCCCGGCCATGACGCAGAGATACGAGGGCAGGGAGAGGTAGGGCTCCAACTCCTGGAACGTGCCCACCGAGTGCTTGACGCCCGCCACGTTGGGCAGCTCCAGCAGGGACTCGAACACGTCCAGGGGCACGGGGTTGCCGGTGGTGCCAGGGTAGTTGTAGACGAAGAAGGGCAGGTCGGGCGTCGCACTCGCCAGCGTCGCGAAGTAGTCCCTGGAGGCCGCCTCGCTGACTGGGTGGTAGTACGGCGCGATGGCCGTGGTCGCGTCGGCACCCGCGTCATGTGCGTGAGCAGCCAGGCGTGCTGCCTTGCTGCGGTCGACGTGGCCGACGTGTGCGATGACCGGGATGCGGCCGTCGACGGCTCGCACGAAGGCTTCGAGGAGGTCGCGGCGCTCGGCCAGGTCGAGGGTGATGAACTCGGATGTGGTGCCGCCGACGAGGAGCGCTGCCACTCCTCCCTTGAGCTGGAACTCGACCACCTCTGGGACGAGATCGAGGCGCAGCTCGCCACCTTCCCCGAGGGGCGTCAGCGTGGCCGCGACCACGCCCTTCAGCGACGCCGTCCAGCCGATCTCTCGGTCGTATCCCATGTCGATGGCCTCGATCAGATCCGATCCGGATCGCCACAGTTCGCGAGGTCGTGTCGGATATGCTGGTCACGGTAACTCATCCACGTCAGCCGGGGCCTGACCATGGGGAGAGGCTCCGGAGCAGCAATCTGGAGGAGGGTCTCTCGATGAGAAAGACTGGGATGTTGGCCATTGCCGCGGCCCTGGCCGTGACCGCTGCGCCGGTAGCGACCGCCGTGGCCCAGGAACCGGTGACGCTGAAGTTCTCGACCCAGAGTGTCCCGGACGATCACCACACCAAGGCGATCTACAAGTTCGAGGAGCTCGTCGAAGCGGCGAGCGACGGCTCGATCCAGGTCGACGTCTTCGACAGCGGCAGCCTCTTCGACCAGAACGCCGAGCAGACCGCGCTGCTCCGCGGCGATCTCGACATGGCCTACACGAGCTCGCAGTGGCTCTCGGAGCGGGTGCCGGCGGCGAGCATCGTCGGCGTGCCCTACATGATCACCGACGTCGACCACCTGTACGCCGTGATGGATAGCCAGGTCGGCCAGGACATCTTCGCGGCAGCGGTGGCCGAGGCCGGTGTGCGGCCACTCACATCCCTCTACCTGGGAACGAGGCAGCTGAACCTCAAGGACGTCGGCACGATCATGACGCCGGCAGACCTGGAGGGCGTCAAGCTCAGGGTCCCCGACTCACCGAGCTGGATCGCCATGGGCGAGGCCCTCGGCGCCAACCCCACGCCGATCGCGTTCGGTGAGCTCTACCTGGCACTCCAGACCGGCACGGTCGACGGCCAGGACAACCCGCTCCCCACGAACTTCAACGCCAAGTTCTACGAGGTCACAGACCAGATCGTCTTGACCGGCCACCTGGTGAACGACGTCTGGCCCACGATCAACGAGGAGGTCTGGCAGTCACTCAGCGAGGATCAGCAGAACCAAGTCACGGAGGCATGGCTCGAGGCTCGCGACTACGCTACGGACATCGCTCTCCAGGCCGAGGCCGATCTGGTGTCCTTCTTCGAAGGAGAAGGGCTTGAGGTCTACGAGCCCGACCGTGACGCCTTCCGCACGCATGTGCTCGATGAACTGCTGAGCAACGAAGAGCTCACCTCGACGTTCACAGACGGGCACTACGACATCATCCAGGAGCTGGCCGGCTAGCACAGCGCCTGGATCTCGAGTGACGCAGGAGAGATCGCCGGTTTCCAGGTTCATCTCCGAGGTGCGCCTCGGGATGGAACCTCCGGAATCCGGCGATCTTCTTGAGTGGCCTGGCGACGCACCGCGCACGCTGACTCGTGTGGAGCGGGTCGAGGAAGTCGCCGCCATGGCGTTCTTCACGGTGATGTTCACGGCGATCCTGGTCGGAGTCTTCTGGCGATACGTCCTGAACGACCCCTTGATCTGGACCGTCAACGCGGCGGCCGTCGCGTTCATCTGGACCGTGCTCATCGCAGCAGGGCTGCCGAACTGGGCGGATGAGCACATCCAGTTCGACCTGCTCTACAGGCGGATGTCGCCTCGATGGAAGCGCGTTTCGAGGATGATCGGCAACCTCCTGTTGGTCATCGTCTTCGCCTTGCCGATCCCGGCGACATGGGACTACCTGGCGTTCATCGCGGAGGATTCCGTCACCGGTCTGCCACTGACGTTCGACTGGGCCTTTGCGGTGGTCCTCTGGTTCCTGGCCTCGACCGTCGTGCACCGGGGACGCCTACTCGTCAACGACCTCCGTGACATCGCTCACGAGCAGTCTGACGGAGCGGGGCACGGATGAGTGTCGCGTTCGCCCTGCTGCTGGTCGTGTTCATCACCGCTTTCATCATCCGCATCCCGTTGGCCTACGGCATGATGGCCGCCGGCATCGTCTACCTGGTGGCAAGTGGGACCGACCTGGGCCTCTTCGCCCAGGTGACGATGAACGGCTACTACTCCAAGTTCGTCTTGCTGGCCGTGCCGTTGTTCATCTTCATGGCGCAGATCATGAATGAATCGACCATCACGGAGAAGATCTTCCACTTCGCTCACGCCGTAGTGGGGCGCGCGCCCGGCGGTCTGGCCCAGGTGAACGTGATCAACAGCGTGATCTTCAGCGGCATGAGCGGCAGTGCCGTGGCCGACGCGAGCGGAACCGGCCTGGTCGAGATCAAGGCCATGGCCAACGGCGGCTACCCCAAGGACTTCGCATGCGCCACGACTGCTGCCACCTCCACGATCGGGCCGATCATCCCTCCCAGCATCCCGATGGTCATCTACGCCTATCTCAGTGCCACGAGCGTCGGGATGCTCTTTGCTGCTGGGATGGTTCCGGGTCTCCTGCTCGCCGGGATGCAGATGGTGCTGATCCACTTCCTGGCCAAGAGGCGCGGATACCCCAGGGAGCAGTGGCCGGGCCTGGGCCAGGCGCTGGGACGCTTCCTGGTGGCTGCTCCGGCGCTGCTCACTCCGGTGATCCTGTTGGGCGGGATCTACTCGGGAGCGTTCACACCGACCGAGGCCGCGGCAGTCGCGTCGCTGTATGCGCTCCTGCTTGCGTTCGTCGTCTACCGGGCGATGGGGCCGAGTGAGTTCTATTCGATGTTCCAGACGACCGTTCGCCAGTCGGCGACCGTCGGGCTGATCGTGGGCGCGGCCTTCATCATCAACTACGCCGTCGCCGTCGAGGGCATCCCGCGGGCCTTCGCAGATGCCATCCTGTCGATCTCGACCGACCCTCTGGTCCTGCTCATCCTCATCAACTTGCTGTTCCTGGGGATGGGCATGTTCCTCGACACGATGGTCCTGTTGCTCATCATGGTTCCGGTGGTGCTTCCGGTCATGCGACTGGTGGGCATCGACCCGGTCTTCTTCGGTGTCGTGATCGTGCTCAACATGATGATCGGGCTCTCGACTCCGCCGTTCGGTGTCCTGCTGTTCATCGTGTCGAGCACGACCGGCACCCCCCTGCAGGACGTGATACGACAGATCTGGCCCTTCCTCGGGATCATGATCGTCTCCTTGATCGTCCTCATCCTCTTCCCCGATATCGTCCTGTTCGTGCCACGGCTGATGGGGTACGGGGGCTAGCCGACCTCCGCATGCCGGGCATGTGGGTCGGACAGGGCGCGCCGACGCTCTGTCGCCGGTCGGTGCTGGCGGCGACTCCGCGCCTCAGTCCAGCACGCTCAAGGCCTGTTCGAGGTCGACGATGATGTCCTCTCGGTGCTCGGCGCCGACGTTCAGCCGGACGAGGTTGGCTGGCAACGACGCCAGACGCCGGCCGTCTTCACTTTGCTGCTGATGGGTCGAGATGGCCGCGGTCCGGAGCGTGGCCCCGCTGGCGGCCTCGAGCTCACGGTCACCGGCTCGTGCAGCACGGACGGTGGCGGCGTAGCGGCCAGGATGTCGAGTGCGTAGCGGCGGTACGCGGTGGCCAGCGCGTGGATGTCGCTCTCCGGCTTGTAGGTCGCTTGTCATCAAGGCCGGCGACGTGCTGGTCCACGCCCCGCAACCGCCTCATCAGGGGGTCGTTGACAGTCGCTGCCACCCGTCGCAGACTCGGGCCATGGTTACTGTCGCCGGCTCGGCGTTGGATCGAGTCGGCGAGCACATGGAGGAGGAACCCATGGTTCAAGCCGAAGCACGCGGCCGTGGTCGCGTCACGCTTCTCGCGACCGGGCTGGTCACCGCAGCACTCGTTGCCGCGAGCCTGCCGGTCGTCGCCCAGGATGACGTCACGGTCACGTTCCGGACGCGCCCTGACAACGACGCTGAGGCCGAGGTCTATGCGCAGGTCGCATCACAGATCTCCGAGCAGCTCGACGGCATCACCGTCGAGTACCAGAAGGGCGGCTCCGAGACATCCAGCTACCAGGATCAGCTCAAGACGGAGGCCGCCTCCGGGACGGCTCCCGACGTCTTCTGGATCCCAGGCACGGACATCGCCGAGTTCGGCACCAACGGCATCATCGCCAACCTGCGCGAGTACGCCGACGCCTCTGGGCACTCGGATGCCGATTTCTACGAGGGTCCGATGTTCCATCTGACCTACGACCCCGCCACGGGCGAGGCCGGTGGACCACTGTGGGGCCTGCCCCGCGACGTCTCGACGTTCGCCCTCTACCTCAACAACGACCTCATCGCTGAGGCCGGAGCCGAGGATCCGCGTGAGCTGGCCGCCAACGGCGAGTGGACGTGGGACAAGTTCATCGAGGTCGGTGAGGCAGTGGCCGCACTCGGTCCCGATGTGAAGGCCTACGGCCAGAGCAACTGGTGGGGCCCGTACGGCGTGTGGATGAACGGCGCCGGCGGCGGCTTCTTCACCGAGGACCGCACGGCCTGTGCGCTGGACACGCCCGAGTCGATCGCGGGCCTGCAGCAGTTTGTCGACATCTATGGGCTCGACAACTTCGCGCTCAGCTACGGTGAGGATGCCGAGCCCGGCTTCCAGGCCGGCACCATCGCCATGTACCAGAACGGCCGCTGGGCCACTCCGGGCATGCGCGCCAACGCTGGTTTCGACTGGGACGTCGTGGCCCTGCCTGAAGGTCCGGTCCCCGGCGGCAACTGGCTCTTCTGGGGCGCCTACGCCGCCAACGCGGACAGCGAGAACCTCGAAGCTGCCTGGCAGGTCATCGACGCCCTCACGCAGCCTGAGATCCAGGCCACCATCGCCGAGCTCGGCGCCAACATCCCCAGTCGGCTCGGCGAGCAGACGGCTGCGGACTTCCTGACCTTCAGCCCGCCAGCCAACAACCAGGCGTTCCTCGACGGCCTCGCCAACAACAGCGTCGCCGAGGGTCCGCTCTGGGATGGCAGCTGGCCCAAGTTCGACTCGGTCATGGGTGCCGCGGTCTCTGGTGTCGTCAACGGCGAGATCAGCATCGAGGAGTACCAGGCCACCATCTGTGCCGAGGCCAACGCCGAGGCATTCGGCGGCTAGTCGACTCGATCGGCTAGTCGACTCGATCGGATCACGATGCCGGAGCCGGCCATGACTGGCTCCGGCATCTCCGTACAGGGGAGAACGATCGCGCGGCCACCCGCGCGATAGCAAGACACATGACCGCGACCGTCGTCGGGCAGCCCGGCGCGAAACCATCGCAGCCGCCTGCGCCGGACACCTACTGGGGCCGGTTCGCGGCTGTGCTGGTCAGAGGCATCCCGCTGCTCCAGGTCGTGCTCACGATCGCCGGGGTGGTGGCGTTCATCGCCCTGATGGTCAGCGGGCCGGAAGACCTGCCCCTGATCTTGTTCCTGGCGGCACTCGCGGTGCCACTGCTGTTCAGCATCGCGGCGGGCACGTCGGTGCTGTGGACCTGGCAGCGAACATCTCGCGGCCGCGTCCTGGCCGTCTTCGTCGACTACCTCGCCTTCCTCACCGTCTTCCTGCTCCTGCTCCATTTCTCCGGGGTCTTCGTCGGCTTCGATGACCTCGCTGACGTCTTCGGCGCAGCCATCCCCTGGCTCGTCCTGGCGCTCATCGGCTACCTCATCGGCTACGTCCTTGATGGCTTGAGCCACCGCCCGGCCGTCCACCAGGCCGTCCACTACCTGCGCTTGAGTGTGCTGGCGGTCGCCGGCATCGGGTTCCTGTGGGCCATCGACGCCATGCACGGTGCACTCGAGCTGCTGCGGGGCCTGGCCGACCCACTGCGCTTCGGCCTTGCGGTCGCCAGCCTCGTCCTCTTCGTCTTCCTGATCGCGCTCTGGGGCCGCGCCGGCCGCCTACGCTTCGGCGCCACGCTCACGGACGGCGACGTCCTTGACGGCGTGCTGCTGATCTCGCCCAACTTCCTCGGTTTCCTGGGCTTCTTCGCCGGGCCGCTGCTGTTCAGCCTCTACGTCAGCCTGACCGACTGGAACGCGTTCAGCGACCCGATCTTCCTCGGGCTCGGCAACTACCTCGACATCATCTCGCTGCAGGTGCTCGTTCTCGACGACCCGAGCGTCTTCCTGCCGCCGGGTCTGGAGGCCGGGTTCAGCGAGATCGTCCGCATCGGATCGATCGTCGTGGCGGCCAAGGACAAGCTCTTCTGGATCTCGCTGCGCAACATCATCGTCTTCTGCCTCATCGCCATCCCGCTGGCCGTGATCCCGGCCCTCTTCCTGGCCTCGCTGCTGAACCAGCACATCCGTGGCATCCGCGTGTTCCGCGCCATCTACTTCATCCCCGCCGTCGCCGGCGTGGTCGGTATCGCCCTCATCTTCCGTGGGCTGCTCGACCAGACGGTGGGCTGGATCAACTACCTCATCACCATCAGTGTCGACACGCTGAACTCGGTCTTCGGGCTGGCCATCGTCGATCCCAAGATCGGCTGGCTCTCGGACCCGGTGACCGCGCTCCCCATGGTGGCCGTGGTCTTCGCCTGGATCACCATCGGCTTCAACACCGTGCTCTTCCTGGCCGGGCTCCAGGGCGTCCCCGCGGATCTCTACGAGGCCGCCACCATCGATGGCGCCAACCGCTGGCAGAAGTTCCGCAACATCACGTTGCCTTCGGTCTCGGCGACGACGTTCTTCGTGGTCGCCACCACAGCGATCCTGGCCATGCAGGTGTTCACCGAAGCCTGGGTCCTGAAGGGTCTCGACCCAGGCGGGCCCAACAACGCCACGCTGACCCCCGTGATGTACCTCTACGAGACCGGCTTCCAGAACTTCGAGTTCGGGTACGCCTCCGCGGTGGCATGGGTCCTGTTCGGCCTCATCTTCATCTTCACCATCGTCCAGTACCGTCGTCAGCGCGCCGAGGCCTTCGGGGAGTAGCGCCATGACCGCCACGACGAACCAGCAGGCCCCCAAGCCCTCCGACGCTCAGCGCCTGAGCGCCCGAGCGCGGCGAAGCGGTGGCACCGTGGGCATGTATGCCCTGCTCATCGGCATCGCCATCGTCTTCATGTTCCCGTTCATCTACATGCTGACGACGGCGTTGAAGACCAGCGAGGAGTTCTTCCGCTACCCGCCGCAGCTGCTGCCGATGCAGGCTGCGACAGCGACCTACGAGGGCGAGCCGCTGCCGCTGTATCGCATCCCGGTCGACGGCGAGATGGTCGAGATGGTGCCGGTCGATACCGGAGTCCGAGCGGGCATCTTCGCGCCCGCGGACGACCTCGAAGCGACGGTCGTGGTGCCGCTGGAGGACGCGACCGCCATCCTCGACGCGGACGGCGCTGAGGTGCTCCTGACAGCGGGAGACGACGAGCTGCCGGTGTACGAGATCGACGGCGAGCAGGTCGTGAAGGTGCGCAACACGTCCGTGGCCGAATTCGTGTCACCGACCGATCCGAGCCTCACGGCCTACGCCGTCGTGCGCACGGCCGAGGCGGTCGAACGCCCCACGGCCAACCCGGAGAACTTCCCGGACGTGCTCGATCGCGCGGGCTTCGACCGCAGCCTGACCAACACCATCCTGGTCACGTTGTTCGTGGTCGGCGGCAGCTCTTCACCTCGATCATCGGCGGCTACGCCTTCGCGCGCATCCCGTTCCCCTTCCGCAACACGCTCTTCTTCGTCTACCTGGGCTCGATCATGATCCCGTTCGTCGTGCTCATCATCCCGCTGTACCAGCTGATGGTCGGCATCGGCTGGGTCGACAGCATCCCGGCGCTGATCTTCCCCTGGATCTTCACCGCCTACGGCACGTTCCTGATGCGTCAGTTCTTCGTGACCCTGCCCAAGGAGCTCGAGGAAGCAGCTTTCATCGACGGCGCCAGCCGCTGGACGGTGTTGTGGCGCATCTACGTGCCGTTGAGCCTGCCTGCCCTGGCGACCTTGGCGACCTTCGAGTTCCTCTACGCCTGGAACAGCTTCGTCTGGCCGTTCATCGTCATCAGCACCGGCAACGACGACGCTCAGGTGCTGACCGTGGCCCTGCAGCCAGTTCGGCGGTCGTGCCGCGGACTCCCCACAGCTCGTGTTCGCGGGCGTGACCATCGCCGTCCTGTTCCCCATCGCCCTGTTCGTCCTCGTGCAGCGCTACTTCCAGGAGAACGTGGCCTCCAGCGGCATCAAGTAGCAGGTAGGCGCAGCGTTCTGGGCGATCGTCTCCGGCGTCGCAGGTGGCCGGGTGCTTACCCTTCGCTACTCCGTGGCCGCTGCGGAGCGGGAGGGTAGCCATGAGGCTCCTCCTCGTTCGCCGGTGTATCGGAACGAGACGCGGGGCGGTCGGACGCCGGCCAGGGGATGAACGATCGGGGCGTCGCCTGGGTCGACTGCGCCACCTTGATGGCGTCCTGCAAGGAGAAACTCGAGCGTCGCGCCAGGGCGCCCCTCGTGTCCATGAACGGGTCGACCTCGGAGGCACTCACGCCTCCTGATCGCCGTCCTCGCTGATCGGGTCCATCGAGGAGCTCACGCCAGTGGGGCCACGGTGGCGAGTCGGACCCACGAGGGGGTGCGACCGGCGGCACCTGCCTTGCGTCGTGATGGCCTCTCGGGCCTGGACCGACTGCCGTCACGGGCTGCGCTGCTCCGCCCATCGGCCCCGCAGGTACGCCGGGCGCCGCCGGTGGCGAGACGTTCTCGCGGTAGGTGATCCGAGCGGGGTGTGGCGGCCGTGGCGCCACGGCGAGCGTATCGCGAGGGATCGGATCTCGAAGCGGTGGCAGCGCGCCCTGCTTTGGCACGTCCTCCTGCGTGATCTCCAGTCGCCGGTCGTGCATCGCGACCTTGCCGTCCCAGGAGACGACGGGCACATAGCCCAGGTACTCGCTGGCACGCACGGCGTCCTTGGGCCGTGGCTGTCGGCATGAATAGCACTTGCCTGCGGCAAGGTTGTTGAGGCTCATGCACCCGCCGCACAGCCACCAGTCAGCCTCACCCATGGCGCCTAGCCTAACCCCACCAGACTTCACCACAGCCGCACGGTCCGGCGGCATCGCGGGGCTGTGGTGACAGGACGCAACA